>NZ_JAKZHV010000009.1 GCF_022568835.1 Arsenicicoccus piscis | reverse complement strand
TGGCGTCCGAGGCCACCGGCCCGTACACTCCCGGTTCGGCCCGTAACAGGGCGGCATCCCGGCAGGCGTCCCCACCCAATGCCAACGAGATCGCCACATCCAGCAGCACCTTCGCCGGATCGTGCCTGGCCAGCGGCTTACACCACGGCGCCAATGCATCACTGAGGCACCGGTCGATCCCCGAGACCCGCGCCGTCTTGGTGAGCAACGCTCCACCGGCGTGAGCGACCGCCGGGACAGCGGCGGTGTCGACTCGGACACGCGGGTACAGACCGCTACGCTTACTCACCTGAGAAGTGCCCTTCGAACCTCGTGGATATCAGCTGTCGCAAGCGACATCCTTGCAGGTCAAGGGCACTTCTCGCGTTCAACGGTCACATCACAGATGAAATCTCTGGGCTAGCGGGAAATGGCGAGTCGCGCCCTGACGCTCTGGAATCTGGATGTACAGAGGCGTGTCGTAACTGCCCTGGAAGAGGTGCACGCAGGCGGGCACACCTCGTTCGAGGTGATACACCCGCTGCCGGATCGGCTGGACGAGAAGGATGATGTTGTCCTGGCACGAGTCGTGATCGAGGTCGTGCCTGTCCGTGAGGGGACTCCGACCGACGACGTCGAGGTGACGTTTACATTCGCGGATCGATGGATCACCTCGAAGTTGGCGTAGTTGAGTCCCCGATAGTGGTGTAGCGCGGTCGCTGTCCTCGTCCCGGTAGTGGACGTGGGTGCGGCCACCGCGTGATCCTTCGAGTCAACCTTCCACAGAATCCTCGAACGGAGTCATCACGATGACCGCACCACACATTGTCGACCCTGCCGGCCTGCTGAGTGAAGCCCTGTCCGAAGCATCGCCGGACCTGATGCGCAGCCTGCTGCAGACCATGATCAACGCGTTGCTGTCCGCGGACGCCGACGCGGTGGTCGGGGCCGAGTACGGCCAACCCAGCGCCTCGCGGACGGCGCAACGCAACGGCTACCGCCACCGCGACCTCGATACCCGCGTCGGGACCGTGGATGTCGCGATCCCGAAGCTGCGGCAAGGCACCTACTTCCCGGAGTGGCTCCTCGAGCGCCGCAAGCGGGCAGAGTCCGCGCTGATCACCGTCGTCGCCGACTGCTACCTCGCCGGAGTGTCCACCCGCCGCATGGACAAGCTCGTCAAGACGTTGGGGATCGACTCGCTGTCCAAGTCCCAAGTGTCACGGATGGCGAGTGATCTGGACCAGATCGTCGAGGACTTCCGCCACCGGCCCCTGGCCGACGCAGGGCCGTTCACGTTCGTGTCCGCGGACGCGCTGACGATGAAGGTCCGCGAAGGCGGACGCGTGGTCAACGCCGTCGCGCTGATCGCGGTCGGTGTCAACGCCGACGGGCACCGCGAAGTCCTCGGGCTCCGCATCGCGACCAGTGAAACCGGGCCGGCGTGGAACGAGTTCTTCGCCGACCTGACCGCCCGCGGCCTGACCGGCGTCCGCTTGGTGACCTCCGACGCCCACCAAGGCCTGGTCGAGGCCATCGCGGCGAACCTGCCCGGCGCGACCTGGCAACGCTGCCGCACCCACTATGCCGCGAACCTGATGTCGGTGACCCCGAAGAGTATGTGGCCGGCCGTGAAAGCGATGCTGCACAGCGTGTACGACCAGCCCGGCAAGGACGCCGTCCAGGCGCAGTTCGACCGGCTGCTGGACTACGTCGACGGGAAGCTGCCCGAGGTCCACGAGCACCTCGACGCCGCCCGCGCGGACATCCTCGCCTTCACCGCCTTCCCCAAAGACGTGTGGAACCAGATCTGGTCGAACAACCCCGCCGAACGCCTCAACCGCGAGATCCGCCGCCGCACCGACAGCGTGGGGATCTTCCCCAACAGGGCAGCGATCGTGCGCCTGATCGGAGCCGTCCTGGCCGAGCAAACCGATGAATGGGCCGAAGGACGCCGCTACCTCGGCCTCGACGTCCTCGCCCGCTGCCGCATCAACCTCATCACCGACACCGACACCGACACCGGCCCCGAGATCGGAGGCGACAACCTGCCCGCCCTCACAGCCTGACCCCCAACGAAGGAACACCCACCGCTACACCACTACCCGGGACTTGACCGTTGGCGTGGCCGCTGGTCACACGTGTGCTCGGCGCGATCGACCCCCCTGAGCAGGGGTGGGACACGGACGCGGCACACTGCTATTCGAACATGGGAGAGCCGGGCCACTGGACAGACCGGTGCTGCGAGTTGAAGGCTGCCAATGAGGCTGGCCAGATGGTCCCGTCAGCGCCTGGCGTGCATGCGCACTACGCCGAGAAGACCCACATCCCCGCCGGAGTGGTGGAGGGGAAGGCCTCGCGTGCACTGTGCGGCGTGTTCTTCGTGCCCTTCCAGGACCACGAAGGGCGCGAGAAGTGCCCCAGTTGTGAGGAGGAGTACTCACACCTCCCACGCTGAGAGGCCGGCTCCAGAAACCGGTGACGTCTGAGCTGATTGGGCCCGTCAGCGCGGCCTGCTCGTTCGGGAAGTACCCGCACGCACGGGTGTGCAACCCGTCCCGCCCGGTCAGTGCCGGGTCCAGAGATACTGGTCGTGCCGCCGTGGCTCGCCTTACGTCGGGTCGGTCTGGTCGGCGCAGTAGACCTTGGCACCCTGCTGCGCTATCAGCGTCATGTCGGCGAGCGTCGTGCCCATGTCCACGCCCGGGATGTAGAGCCCACCGAGGCGAGCGACGAACGACCCGAACCGAGCCACGAGGGCCTGACGATCCGACCCGTCGCGGTGCAGCCCGTCGTCGATGATGACGGACTTCGCTCCGCCGTAAGGGAGCTCGGCCAGGGCGTGCTTCAAGGTCATGGCCGCGGCGAGGCGCTGCGCCTCCTCGACGGCCGCCGCCGTGGACGGGTAGGCCTTGAACCGCACGCCGCCGAAACCGGGACCGAGGGTCGTGTCGTCCACGGCGATCACCGCGCGCAGCCCGACGGTGTCGTCCTGACAGGTGATGACCTGCTCGCTGGTCCAGACGCCGTCCTGCTGGTCGTTCACGAGTCCTCCTGGTGGGTCAGGTCTTGGGTGGATGGAGCCGCTGCTGCTGCGCGCACGATGGTGTCGATGAGTCGAGCGGCCGTGCGCGCGGTGCGGCCGTCGACGTCGAAGCGCGGCAGCAGCTCGACCACGTCGACGAGCACCAGCTGGCCGCTGGCCGCGACGTGCCGGCACACCTCGTGCACCGTCTCTAGGGGCACGCCGAGGCCCGCCGGCGCGCTGACACCGGGTGCCACCGCGGCGGGCAGCACGTCCAGGTCGATCGACAGGTGCACGACGTCGACCCGGGCCAGCAGCGCATCCACCTCGCTCAGGACGGCGGCCAGCCGGCGCGGCGTGCACTGCTCGTCGGTCAGCCAGCGCACGCCCAGCTCGCGCGCGTCGACGAAGAGCACCTCGGTGTTCGACGGCTCGGCGATGCCGAGCACCGTGTAGGCGAACGGGCGGCCGGCCGCGGCATCGGCGTCCGCCATCTGCCGAAACGGCGTGCCCGACGTCGGCCGCCCGGCCCGGCGCAGGTCGAAGTGCGCGTCCAGGTTCAGCACGCCCACGCGCCGGCCGCGCAGCCGCTGCGCAGCGGTCCGCCCCAGATAGCTGCCCCAGGCGCTCTCATGCCCGCCGCCCAGCACGACCACGAGGTCATGGGCGTCGAGAAGCCGGCCCACCTGCTCACCGAGCGCGTCCTGAGCCGCCTCCAGGTCCTCACCCGCCACGACGACCGTGCCCGCGTCCACGACGCGCGGCGCCCCAGGATGGACCGCCATCGAGGCCAGCGCGCCCCGCAGTGCGTCCGGGCCCTGCGCCGCACCGGGGCGGCCGTGGTTGCGCCGGACCCCCTCGTCGCTCGCGAAGCCGACGAGCGCGACACCGCCCGGCGCGTCGTCGTCGGACACCAGGTGGTGCCACCGGCGGTGCTCGGCGCCGGGCCCGTCGTCCCGGCCGGACCAGACCCCCGCCGGGGTGGCCACAACACGCGGTGCGTCCGTCATCTCGCTCCTCCTTGGGCAGACCTCGCCATCCTACGAGCCCACCTCGCTAGGCTCGGCCGCCATGGGGAGCCAGGTGCCGGCCGCGCAGCAGACCTTGCAGGTGCTGCGTCACCTCGCCACGCGGCGGGGACCGGTGTCGGCCGCCCAGATCGCCGCCGCGCTCGACCTGCCCCGGTCCACCACCTATCACCTCCTGCGGGTGATGCAGGACGAGGGCTTCGTGGTGCACCTGCCGGAGGAGCGGCTCTACGGGCTCGGGCTGCGCGCCTTCGAGCTGTCGTCGGCCTACGTGCGGCAGGCGCCGCTGGCGCGGCTCGGGCACCCGTTGCTGCGGGGCCTGGTAGACCGGGTGGGGGAGAGCGCGCACCTCGCGGTCCTGCACGGGCGGGACGTGGTCTACGTCGTGGAGGAGCGCGCCTCCCGGCGCCCCTCGCTGGTCTCGGACGTGGGGGTGCGGCTGCCGGCCCACCTCACGGCGTCCGGGCGGGCCATGCTCTCGGTGCTGGACGCCGCCCAGGTGCGGGCGCTCTACCCCGACCGTGCCGCGTTCGTCGCGCGCGGCGACGGCCCCGCCTGGAGTGCGCGGCGGCTGCGGGCCGAGCTGCAGGCCACCCGTAGCCGCGGTCACGCCGTCGAGGACGGGGACATCACGCAGGGACTGTCCTCCGTCGCGGTGCCGACGCTCGATCACCTCGGCCTGCCCGCCGCCGCGGTGGCCCTGACCTTCCCGACCGAGGCGGTGGACGAGGACCGACGGGCGGCGCTCGCGGACGAGGCCCGCGCCGTCGCGGACCAGCTGGCCCGGAGGCTGCGCGGGCTGTGAGCGGGCCCGCGTGCTGGAGTCTGTGATCCCAGACGGAATCTCGCACCGGCTCCCACCCCTGCCGTAGACCGTCCGCGAGGCTGGGGGAGGGCCGCACCGACGCGGGCCCACCCGCCGACCAGAGGAGCGACCCATGGCCCTGCCCGGAGCACGCCCGGTCCGCGCACCGCGCGGCACGACCCTCACGGCCCGCAGCTGGCAGACCGAGGCGCCGCTGCGCATGCTCATGAACAACCTCGACCCCGAGGTGGCCGAGCGTCCCGACGACCTCGTGGTCTACGGCGGCACGGGGCGAGCCGCCCGGTCCTGGGAGGCGTTCGACGCGATCGTCCGCGTGCTGAGCGACCTGGCCGACGACGAGACGCTGCTGGTGCAGTCCGGCAAGCCGGTCGGCGTCCTCCGCACCCACGAGTGGGCCCCGCGCGTGCTGCTCGCCAACTCCAACCTCGTGGGTGACTGGGCCACCTGGCCGCAGTTCCGCGCCCTCGAGGCCGAGGGGCTGACGATGTACGGCCAGATGACCGCCGGCTCCTGGATCTACATCGCGACCCAGGGCATCCTGCAGGGCACGTTCGAGACGTTCGCCGCCGTGGCCCGCAAGCTGCACGACGAGGGGCGGATCCCCACGCCGACGCTGGCCGGCACCCTCACCCTCACCGGCGGGTGCGGCGGCATGGGCGGAGCGCAACCGCTCGCCGTCACCATGAACGGCGGCGTCGTGATCGTCGTCGACGTGGACGAGAGCCGGCTGCGTCGGCGGCAGGCCAAGCGCTACCTGCACGAGGTCGAGACAGACCTGGATGCCGCGCTGGCCAAGGCGATTCGCGCGAAGCAGGCCGGCGAGGCGCTCTCCGTCGGCCTGGTCGGCAACGCCGCCGACGTCTTCCCCGAGCTGCTCCGTCGTCACCGCGCGGGCGAGGTCACCATCGACGTCGTCACCGACCAGACGTCGGCGCACGACCCGCTGAGCTACCTGCCGGCCGAGATCGCCCTCGAGGACTGGGCCCGCGAGTCCGCCTCTGACCCGGAGGGATTCACCAAGAAGGCGCGCGAGTCGATGGCCGCCCAGGTGCAGGCGATGGTGGAGTTGCAGGACGAGGGCGCCGAGGTCTTCGACTACGGCAACTCGATCCGCGACGAGGCGCGTCAGGCGGGCTACGCGCGCGCGTTCGCCTTCCCGGGGTTCGTCCCGGCCTACATCCGACCGCTGTTCTGCGAGGGTCTCGGCCCGTTCCGCTGGGTCGCCCTCTCCGGTGACCCGGAGGACATCGCGGTGACCGACCGTGCGCTCAAGGAGCTGTTCCCCGACAACGAGCACCTGCACCGATGGCTCGACGCCGCAGCGGAGTTCGTGGAGTTCGAGGGTCTGCCGGCCCGCATCTGCTGGCTCGGCTACGGCGAGCGGCACCGCGCCGGCCTGCTCTTCAACGAGCTCGTGCGCACCGGCCAGGTCAAGGCGCCGATCGTCATCGGTCGGGACCACCTCGACTCCGGATCGGTCGCCTCGCCCTACCGCGAGACCGAGGGCATGATCGACGGGTCCGACGCGATCGCCGACTGGCCGCTGCTCAACGCCCTCACCGCGGCGTCGTCGGGCGCCACCTGGGTGTCGATCCACCACGGCGGCGGCGTCGGCATCGGCCGGTCGATCCACGCTGGCCAGGTGGGCGTCGCCGACGGCACCGAGCTCGCGGCCCAGAAGCTCGAGCGGCTGCTCACCAACGACCCGGGCATGGGCATCATCCGGCACGCCGACGCGGGCTACGACCGGGCCGTCGAGGTGGCCGAGGAGCGCGGGGTGCGGATCCCCATGCGGGACAACGACTCTCACGGAACCGGGGAGAGCGAGCGATGAGCTCGCTGCTGGTCACCGGGATCTCCGAGCTCTGGACCGTAGACCCCTCGCGCGGCCCCGACGGCATCCTCACCGACGCGGCGGTCGTGCTGGACGGCGAGCAGGTCGCGTGGGTGGGTGCGCGCGCCGACGCACCCGACGCCGACGACCGTCTCGACGTCGGCGGCCGCGCCGTGTTGCCGGGCTGGGTCGACTCGCACACCCACCTGGTCTTCGCCGGCGACCGGTCCAGCGAATTCGACGCGCGCATGGCCGGCCGTCCCTATGCGGCTGGGGGCATCGGCGTCACGGTCGAAGCCACCCGCGCCACGTCCGAGTGCACGCTGACCCGCCTGGTCGTCGAGCGGGTGCGCGAGGCGGAGGCGGGCGGCACCACGACATTGGAGACCAAGACGGGCTACGGCCTCGACGTCGACGGCGAGGTCGCGGCGGCGCGGCTGGCCGCCGGTCTGGTCGAGACGGGGGTGCTGGACACCGTCACCTTCCTCGGTGCCCACCTGGTGCCGGCCGAGGCCTCGTCGGCGGACGACTACGTCGACCTCGTGTGCGGGCCGATGCTCGAGGCGGTGCGCCCCTACGTGCAGTGGGCCGACGTGTTCTGCGAGTCCGGCGCGTTCACCGTCGAGCAGTCTCGACGCGTCCTGCAAGCCTGTGCCGCAGCAGGACTCGGGCTGCGGGTGCACGGCAACCAGCTCGGCGAGAGCGGCGGCGTCGCCCTCGCCGTCGAGCTCGGCGCGGCCAGCGTCGACCACTGCAACCACCTCTCGGACAACGACGTCGACGCCCTCGCGTCCTCCGACACCGTTGCCACGCTGCTGCCGGCGTGCGACCTGTCGACGCGGGCGCCGCTGGCCCCGGCACGTCGGCTGGTCGACGCCGGCGCCACGATCGCGCTGGCCTCCAACTGCAACCCCGGCACGAGCTTCACGAGCTCGATGGCGTTCTGCGTCGCCACCGCCGTGCTGCAGCAGCGGCTGTCCCTCGACGAAGCGATCACCGCCGGCACGCTCGGCGGGGCCAAGGCGTTGCGACGCGACGTCGAGTCAGGCGAATCCGCCGCTCTGCCAGTCGGTTCCATCGCCGTCGGGGCACGCGCAGACCTGCACGTCCTCGACGCGCCCGCCGCCATCCACCTCGCCTACCGCCCCGGCATGCCGCTGTCGTGGGCCACGATCCGCCGCGGTCGACTGGTGCACCACAAGGAGAAGCATTGATGTCCAACACGACTCGGTCGACCGTCACCCTCGCCAGCAGCGGCATCACGCCCGCCGACGTCGTCGCCGTGGCCCGGCACGACGCCCGCGTGGAGCTCGCCTCAGAGGCCCGCGCCGAGCTCGAGCGGGTGCGTGGTGCGATCGACGCCATGGCCGCGTCCGACACCCCGGTCTACGGGATCTCGACGGGGTTCGGTGCCCTCGCGACCACCCACATCCCCGCGTTCAAGCGCGCGAAGCTGCAGCAATCCCTGGTGCGATCGCACGCCGCCGGCATGGGTCCGGCTGTCGAGCGCGAGACGGTGCGGGCGCTGATGTTCCTGCGCGCCAAGACCCTGGCTTCGGGCCACACCGGCATCCGACCCAGCACGCTCGACACCTACCTCGCGATCCTCAACGCCGGGATCACTCCGGTGGTGCGCGAGTTCGGCTCGCTGGGCTGCTCCGGCGACCTCTCGCCGCTGGCGCACTGCGCCCTCGTGCTGATGGGCGAGGGGAGGGCGACCGGTCCCGACGGTGTCGAGCTTCCGGTCGGCGAGCTGCTCGCCGCGGCCGGCATCGAGCCCGTGGTGCTGGCCGAGAAGGAAGGCCTGGCGCTCATCAACGGCACCGACGGCATGCTCGGCCAGCTGGTGCTCGCGCTGGCTGACCTGCGCGAGCTCGCCGACGTTGCGGACGTCACCGCGGCGCTGTCCACCGAAGCCCTCCTCGGCACCGACCAGGCCTTCCGCGCAGCCCTGCACGAGCCGCTGCGCCCGCACCCCGGCCAGGGTCGCTGCGCAGCGAACATGACTGCGGTCATGGCTGATTCGCCGATGACGGCGTCCCACCGCACGGACTGCACGCGGGTGCAGGATGCGTACTCGCTGCGCTGCGCTCCGCAGGTCACCGGGTCGCTGCGCGACACCATCAGCCACGCCACCCTGGTCGCCGACCGCGAGCTGGCCGCAGCGATCGACAACCCGGTCGTGCTCGACGACCTGACCATCGCCTCCAACGGCAACTTCCACGGCGCCCCCGTCGCCCACGTGCTGGACTTCCTCGCCATCCCGGTGGCGGACGTGGCGTCGATGGCCGAGCGGCGCACCGACCGGATGCTCGACGTCGCCCGGTCCCAGGGCCTGCCGCCGTTCCTCGCCGACGACCCCGGGACCGACTCCGGCCTGATGATCGCGCAGTACACCCAGGCCGCGATCGTCTCCGAGCTCAAGCGACTCGCCGTCCCCGCGTCCGTCGACTCCATCCCCAGCTCGGCGATGCAGGAGGACCACGTCTCGATGGGCTGGCACGCGGCCCGCAAGCTGCGCCAGGGCGTCGACGGTCTGCGTCGCGTCCTCGCCGTAGAGCTCCTGGCCGCCACCCGCGCCCTCGCCCTGCGCGCTCCGCTGCAGCCCGGCCCGGCCGGCACCGCCGTCCTCGCCGCACTCGGCGACGTGGTCACCGGACCCGGCCCCGATGTCTACCTCTCGGACGAGCTGGACGCCGTCGAAGCCTTCGTCGCCGACGGCAGACTGCTCACCACCGTCCGTGCCGTCGTCCCGCTGTAGCCCCACCGGCTCCTCCCGTCCCACCGCGTCCCCGTCGACACTGCACTTCGCCACCGAAACGGCACTTAGCCACCCCCACCCCGTCGACACGGCAGTTGGCCACCGAAACGGCTGGTACACCAGCCATCTCAGTGGCCAACCGCCATCTCGACGCCAGTCGTGTGACCAACCGCCATCTCGGTCGCCAACTGCCACCTCGACGAGCTCCGACGCGCCACGACGCGGCCCGACGTCCAAGGCCAACGACGCCGGCAGGGTCTGGACAAGGTCTGGCGGCTGGAGGATCGTTCGGGAATGCGACGAATCGGAACCGCCCTCGTGTCGTCCCTCCTCGTGCTCGGCGCCGCTCCCGCCGTGGCCACCGCCACCCCAGCAACCCCAGCCGCCCAGGCCACCCCAGCAGCCACCACGGCACCAGCCACCCACCACGCCCCAGCCACCGACACCGGCCAGCGCCGCCACGGCAGCTGGCGGGTCACGGTGCTCGACGCCGACCAGAACTTCCGCGGCCTGGCGGCGGTCAGCCGCACGGAAGTCTGGGTCACCGGCGAGAGCCTGACGGACGGGGCGGCGCGCATCTTCCACACGACCGACGGGGGTCGCTCGTGGGTGGACCGCACGCCGCCAGGGACGACCGGCCTGTCGTTCCGGGACGTCGAGGTCGCAGGGGGAGCCGTCAACGTCCTCACCATCGGGCCGGGGGAGGCGTCACGGATCTACCGGTCCACGGACGACGGCCGGACCTGGACCGAGTCGTTCCGCAACACCGACGCCAACGCGTTCTACGACTGCATGGCGTTCTATCCCGGGGGACGCCACGGGCTCGCCGTGAGCGATCCCGTCGACGGCAAGTTCCGCATCCTGTCGACGAGCAACGGTGGCCGCTCCTGGTCCGTGCTGCCCTCGGTCGGGATGCCGGACACGACCGGCGAGGGCGCCTTCGCCGCAAGCGGTGACTGCCTGGTCACCGCGGGTCGCTCGGCGTTCATCATCACCGGCGGCGCCCAGTCCCGGGTGCTGCGCTCCGACGACCGAGGGCGCACCTGGACGACGGCCGCGAGCGCCATCCCCGCAGGTGACGCGGCCGGTGGCTTCGCCCTGGCATTCGCGGACCCACGCCACGGCATCGTCGTGGGCGGGGACTTCGCCGACCCGACCGACAACACCGATGCGGCGGCCTACACCCGCGACGGCGGACGCACCTGGACGGGTGGCATCGACCTCACCCACGTCGGCGAGGACGTCGCGTTCGTCGGTGGTGGCCACCGGGTCGCCATCGCCACCGGCACCTACCGCGGGTCCTCCGGCACCAGTCTCACCCGCGACGGCGGGCGGACCTGGCAGCGGCTCAGCGACCAGGGCTTCCACGCGGTCAAGTGCGTCCCGGGCGGCACCTGCTGGGGCGCCGGCGCCACCGGCCAGGTCGGCGTCCTCCGCATCCGCTGACGGCGCGCGCCGGTGAGCAAGGAGCTGCGGGATCGCCAGTTGGCTGCCTTCTGCGACGTCCTCGACCAGGTGTCCCCGGACGCCCCGACGCTCTGCGAGGGGTGGGACGCGCACGACCTGGCCGTGCACCTGTGGACGCTCAAGCACGATCCGCTCGCGTGGCCCGCGATGGACGTAGACCGGCTGGCCGACTTCGGCGCCCGGCGCGCCGCGCGGGTCCGGGCCCGGTGGTCCTATCCCGAGCTCGTCGCGCAGCTGCGGCACGGCGGGGGAGGCATCGCCTGCATGGCCGGCGACCGGTTCGAGGGTCACCGGCACGCGCTGGGGGAGTACGTCGTGCACACCGAGGACGTAGCCCGACCCAACCGGGTGGAGCGTCCGGCACCGGACGCCCCGCTCGAGGACGCGCTCTGGCGGCGGCTGCGGGTGGCCGCCTGGATGCTGCACCGCCGCCGCACGCCGGGCCTGGTGCTCGAGGTCCCGGACGGTCGCAGCGCCCAGGTCACCCGCGGGCCGGTGCGCACCGTGGTCCGCGGTGCCCCGATCGAGCTGATGCTCTGGGTCTACGGCAGGACAGCGGTGGCCGACGTGGTCGTCCGCTAGGTTCGGCATCATGATCCGCCCCGCAACCCCCGACGACGTCCCCGACCTGGTCCGGCTCGTGCGCGAGCTCGCGGTCTACGAGAAGGAGCCGGAGGCCGCGCAGGCGAGCGAGCAGGACCTTCGGGAGGCCCTGTTTCCCACGGACGGCGAGCCGGCGGTCTACGCGGACGTCGCGGAGACGGACGGCCGCGTGGTCGGGATGGCGGTGTGGTTCCTGACCTTCTCCACCTGGACCGGTCGGCACGGGATCTGGCTCGAGGACCTGTTCGTCGAGCCCGCCCATCGCGGGTCGGGCCTCGGCAAGGCGCTGCTCGCCACGCTCGCGCGCCGCTGCGTCGAGCGCGGCTACACCCGGCTGGAGTGGACGGTCCTGGACTGGAACGCCCCCGCCATCGGCTTCTACCGCTCGATCGGCGCCGACCCGTTGGCCGCCTGGACCAGCCAGCGGCTCGACGGCGCTGCGCTCGAGGAGCTCGCGAACCACGGTCCGTTCAGAAATCGTTCAGCCGCCGATCGCTAACCTCGCGCTCGACACGAGCGATCGAGCCACGAGCGATCGAGCCACGAGCGAGCGTCGCAACCAGCGCACAGAGCCACGAGGAGGACCGTCATGCGGGTCTTGGTCGTCGAGGACCACGTCAACATCGCGCTGCCGCTGAAGAAGGCGCTCGTCAACGAGGGGTTCGTCGTCGACGTCGCCCACGACGGCGTGAGCGGTCAGTGGCTGGCGACCGAAAACCCTTACGACGTGATCGTTCTCGACATCATGCTGCCCGGGCGCAACGGCTACGACGTGCTGCGCAACCTGCGCGAGCTGCAGATCTGGACGCCCGTCCTGATGCTGACGGCCAAGGACGGCGAGTACGACCAGACCGACGCGTTCGACCTCGGCGCGGACGACTACCTCTCGAAGCCGTTCAGCTTCATCGTGCTCGTCGCCCGCCTGCGAGCGCTGATGCGTCGCGGTGCGCCGGAGCGGCCGTCCGCGCTCGAGGCAGGCAGCCTGGTGCTCGACCCCGCCAAGCACCTGGTCACGCACGGGGGCGAGCCGATCGCGCTGACCGCTCGCGAGTTCGCCGTCCTGCAGTTCCTGATGCGCCACACCGGTGACGTCGTGTCCAAGGCCGAGATCCTCGACAACGTCTGGGACGCCTCCTACGACGGCGGCGAGAACATCGTCGAGGTCTACGTCGGGCACCTGCGCAAGAAGATCGACGTGCCGTTCGGGGTCGAGTCGCTCGAGACGGTCCGTGGTCGGGGCTACCGCCTCCACGCCGTAGACCGTTAGCCGAGCCCCTCAGCCCGGGATCCGCACCTCGAACCGGCACCGGCCCTCAGGCGTCTCGGTGGTGACCACGGTGCCGCCGTAGCTCTCGACCAGCGCCCGGACGATGGCGAGGCCCAACCCGCTGCCGCCGGTGTCTCGGTCGCGTGAGTCCTGCAGCCGGGTGAACCGGTCGAAGATGGCCTCGCGCCGGTCGAGCGGCACGGGCTCGCCGTCGTTGTCCACCGTGACGGTCACCGAGCCGTCCGCCGTGGCGGCGCAGCCGAGCCGCACCGCGGTCCGGGCGTGCCGCGAGGCGTTGTCGACGAGGTTGCGCACCACCCTGGCCAGCTGGACCGGGTCGCCCTCGAGACGCGCGGCCTCGATCTGGGCCTCCACGCGCAGCGTGCCGGTGGCGCGCAGCCGACGGGCCTCGTCGATGAGCAGGTCGTCCAGGTCGACCTCGACGTGCGGGCGCACCGCGGCCGTGTCGTCGATCTTGGCGAGGGTGAGCAGGTCGTCCACGAGGTGCTGCAGGCGCAGTGCCTCGGCCCGCACGACGCGGGTGCCGTCGGCGTCGATGCCCCCGGCCGAGGTGTCGGCGATCATCCGGATGGCCGTCAGCGGGCTACGCAGCTCGTGCGACGCGTCGCTGACGAACGCGCGCTGGGCCGCGTCCGCCTCGTGCAGGCGGTCGAGCATCGCGTTCATCGTCTCGGCGAGGTGGGTGATCTCGTCGTCACCGGAGGGCACGGGGACGCGCAAGTCGGACCGGGTCGCCCCGATCTCGGCCACCGACGACCGGATTCGCTCGACCCGGCCGAGCGCGCTCGACAGCACCCGGTTGATCAGCCAGAGGAGCCCGCCGAACAGGAGCAGGGCCAGCAGGCCGAGCGCGATGCTCGCCCCCTCGATGAGCACCGTCTCGTTCTGCACCGGCGTGGCTACGAGCAGGGTGCCTCCCGGCGGCCCCTCGGAGGGCCTGAGACCGCGCGCCACCACCACATAGGGCTCGTGCTCGTCGGTGGGGACCCCGTCGACCTGCGCGCTCTGGACCTGGCCGGCAGCGGGACGCAGGCCGGCCAGGGGCTGCGTGGCGCCCGCGCTGTCGCTGTAGGAGATCACCCGACCGGCACCGTCGAGCAGCTGCAGGATCGAGCCCTGCGCGGACACGGCCTGCAGGACGCTCGAGGGGTCCCCAGGACGATCGGCGAGCTGGGCGGCGACCCGGCCGGCCTGATCGGTGGCGGCCGTCGTGGCCGTGTTGTCGAGGATGGTGCGCAGGGTCAGTAGGTAGGCCCCGAGGGCCAGCACGATCGCGAGGGTCGCGGCGGCAGCCGTGACGGCGACGATGCGAAAGCGCAGCGATCGGACCCGCCACCGGGTACGCAAGGAGGCCGGTGTCACCGACCCATCGTCTCGCGCCGGGAGCCCCATCGCGTGATCAGGCTCGACAGGAGTGCGCTGAGGAGCAGGACGCTGCCGGCGACGTAGAGGTTCGAGCCCACGACGTCGCTCAGGTAGTGCGCCCCGAGATAGAGGCGGGAGGCGGCGACCACCACGACGAAGGGGACGCCGAGCCACCACGCCCAGCGGGTAGACCGCCCGGAGACGCGCAGCGCGAGGACCACCCCCGCGACGAGGGCCGCCGCGAACGCGGTGTGCCCCGACGGGTAGCTGTCGACCCCCGTCTCGTGCACCAGGGCGTGGACCTCGTCGATGGGCGGCCGGTGCCGGGCGAAGACGATCTTGCCGAGCGCCACCGAGAACCAGCCGGTGAGCGTCACACCGCCGAGCACCACTGCGGCCCAACGGTTCTTGACCGCCACGGCGAGGCACAGCACCAGCAGCAGGATCGGGGCGCCCACGGGGCCAAGCCCGACGTCGATCGCCCGGGCCAGAGCGATCAGGGGCGCCTCGCGGTCGGCGGCGATCAGCTGGTCCAGATGCAGCTCGCCGGTCGCCCGGGCACCCTCCTCGGTGACCACGGTCCCCAGCGCCGTCCCTGCGGCCAGCAGCGCAGCGCCGCCGAGCGCGACCGGCCCCGGCCGGGACGTGAGCGGGCGCGACCTGTCCGCTCCGGACGAGGCCGGCTCGGGCGGGACCTGGTCTGGGGTGGCCGGCAGGGAGCTGCTCATCGTGGTCCTCGGGGTTGGCGGCGGTGCATCGACCCACCATCGGCCCGGTCCGCTGAACCATTCCTGAAGCCGCGTCGTGGGGACAGTCGGATGCCACGGGGACACCGGCTGCGCGGCACGCACCGGGCTCGCGGCGACCGACGCCGGGATGTGCGCAGGCTCACGCGCCGGCGCTGAGCGGCCGGTGCTCCCAGGCGCGCCAGGTGTGGTGGGCCTGTGCGCCGTGGCCGGGGTCGACGCCGACGATGCGCCCGCCGTCGAGGTGGGTGGTCTCGTGGCCCCCGTCGTGGTCGAGGGTGGTGCGTCCGACCACCTCCGGCACCGTCCGGTAGACCCCCCGCTGCCAGTCGTAGGCCGACGAGTGGCCGTGCGCCTGGTCGAACGGCATCGAGACGCCCAGCCAGCCCGGCAACAGCTCCTGACCGGCAGAGGCCCAGAGCGGACCGGCGGCGTGGTCATGCCGTCCACCGAGCATCACACCGGGTCGGAAGATGACATCAGCATCGTTGCGGCCCAACGCATTCAGCGCGTCAGCGGCCTGCGCCGCCGTCGACGGCGACCCGAGGTCGTCCCGCCAGAAGGTCTGCGTCAGCCCGGCGTGCGTCACCAGAACGCCAGAGGTGCTTGCCGTTCCGCCGGGCCCGGACGGGGCCGATGCAGCCGGGGACCCGGGCAGCGCCGCGGCGACCCGCATCAGGCCGTCGGCCCACCACCCCCGCAAGGTCGCCCTGGCGCGGGCGTTCACCCACTGGCGCCACTCGAACGCCGGCTCACGCAGGTACTGCGCCTCGTGGTTGCCCACGAGCTGCAGCCACCGGTCGGGGGAGCGCTGCAGGAACCGGTCGACGACAGCGACGACCTCCTCGGAGTGCGGGCCGCGGTGGACCAGGTCACCCACCTGCACCACGACGAGGTCGTCAGGGAGCCGACCCGAGCGCGGGTCACCGCCCAGTCGCTCGACCTCCGCCCAGAGGTCGTGGGCGTGCCCACCCACGTCCCCGATCACCGCGTGGCGCATCAGTGCGGCTCCGGCAACGTCCACTCCGAGGCATCCACGAACTGCGCGACGTTGGCCATCCGCCGCTGAGCGGTCGAGATCTCGCGCACGGCCTGGACGACGATGCTGCGGTCGATGGGGGACATCAGGTCGAAGGTCACCTCGTCCGAGGGCCGACGCCCCTCCTGCAGCTGCAGCAGCTGGTAGCGCAGGCGCAACCGCTGCAACACCTCGAACACCTCCGCGAGCGTGCGTGCCGTGTCGTCCGGCAGCAGCGGCGTGCCCGCGGCGTCGTGGAGACGGTCTACGGTCGACAACGCGGTGGAGCGGGCGGTGAGACCGGACCACCGGGCGAGGTTGACCAGGGGGAGCAGCGCATGACCCTTGATGTCGAAGTGGGCCGAGCGCCGCCAGGGAGCCTCGCGGGCCGAGCGCAGCGTGGCGCGCCGCGCCAGCGCGTCGATCAGCAGCAGCCGCATCGTCAGCGGGTGCTCGCGCAGGTCTCGGAAGATGGTGCTGATCGCGGCCAGGCCCGGGTCGCCGTAGATCGGACGGCCGTCGACCAGCAGCGAGGTCATGATCGCGCCCTTGTCCTCGGCGGGGTCGAGCAGCCAGTGGTGGGCCGCCTCGCGCCACTGGGTGTGGGTGCGCGACATGGCGGCGCTGCGGGCACTCACCCCGTGCTTGTCGCTGGTCAGCCCGGCGTTGGCGAGGGTCACGTCGACGGTGGCGAAGACCGCTCGGTACGCGGCCATCTGCTCGTCGGTGGTCCCGTCCACGAAGGCGACAGCGGAGTCCACGTCGGAGGACAGCACCGCCTCACGACGACCGTTGCTGCCCAACGCGATCACGTGAACGCCTCCATCGGCAGGTCGGGGCGACCGACGAACGCCAGCTCGAGCGCCCGGCGGATGGTGGTGTCCACCAGGTTGGAGTAGACCGCGATGACCTTGCCGCTGGCGAGCCCGCGCTGCAAGAGGCGGTCGAGCAGGCCGGGCGCCTCCCGCGCTCGCAGGGCCAGCTCGTCCAGCGTGGTCGCGTGCCGCAGCTGCTGGTGCAGCGCCACGTCGGCCGTGGCGGGGGAGAGGCTGAAGTCGCGCAGGCTGACCACCCCCTGCGGCGCACCTCGCGGGTCGGTGATCAGCGCGACGTCGGCGTCCGACTCGAGCATCCGGATCAGCACGTCCGCCGCGGACTCGCCCAGCTCACCGCGTGGCGGGGGCGGGGCCAGGACGTCTCCGGCAGGCGCGGTGACCGGCAGCCCGTCCAGCAGGATCCGTTGCATCAGAGAACGATCGGTGACGGCACCGAGCGAGTGGTCTGGCAGCTCGACGATCGCGCACGGCACGCCCCGCTCGGAGACGAGCCGGGCCACCTCGTCCGCCGGCATCGTCGCGGGCACGATCAGCGGCCGCGTCCTCAGCAGCTCGTCGACGATCCCGTAGCTCGGGAACGGCGGGGTGCCCACCAACGCCGAGGCGACGTGCTCGGCTAGGAACCGCGCGCCCTCACGCGTCTCGAAGGCGCTCGCCGCGATCGATCCGGGCAGCCGGGCGACCTCGCTCTCGACGAGTGCGGTCGCCCGCGGCCCCACCGAGCGCTCGCTCAGCAGCGCCGAGAAGCCGAAGAAGCCTCCGGGGGAGACGATCTCGTCCGGCTCCTCGTTGAGACGCGCCGGGTCGTGCCACAGCCCGACCTGCCCGGACAGCACCACGTAGACCGCAGCCGACGCGTCCTTGAACGCGTCGAGCACCAGCGCGCCCGCTGGGTAGCCGTGGACGTCGGCCGCCGCGACGAGCGTGGACCGCTCGTCGTCGCCGAGGGCGTCGAACGGCGGGTGCTCGGCGAGGACCGAGCCCAGCGGGCTGCGCTGCTGCTCCACGCTCAGCCGACGGTCGGCGCGGCCGGGACCGAGTAGCCGGACGGGGCGACGGTCTCGTTGAGCGACTTCTTCCAGGCGCCGGACGAGATGTACTCCTTGAGAGCGGAGTTCACCTTGCCGACCATGGCGGAGTCACCCTTCTTGACGCCGATCCCGTAGGTCTCGTCGCTGAACCCCTTGCCGAGCACCCGCAGGACGCCCTTGTACTCGGGGGTGGCGGCGAAGCCGGCGAGGATGAGGTCGTCGTCGGTCACGGCGTCGACGTCACCGGCGGCGAGGCTGCGCACGCACTCCGAGAGCGAGGGCACCTCGCGCAGCGTGATCTTGCCGGCGTAACGCTGCTTGACGAAGGCCGCCGACGTCGTCCCCTTGACCGAGCAGAGGGTCTTGCCGTCGAGCGTCTCCGGGCTGGAGATGGTCTCGTCGTTGCGGCGGATCAGCAGGTCCTGCTTCGCCTCGAAGTACGGGCCCGCGAAGTCGACCTTCTGCTTGCGCGCGTCGGTGATCGAGTAGCTCTGCACGACCAGGTCGACCTCGCCGGAGGCCAGCGCGGACTCCCGGTCGGCCTTGGCGACGGGCTTCCACACGATGTTGGACTCGCCCACGCCGAGCTTGCCTGCGACGTACTTCGCGGTGTCGATGTCGAAGCCGCTGTAGCTCGACCCCTCCTTCACGCTGATGCCCGGCTCGTCGGTGGCGACACCGATGGCGAGGGTCGCACCGCTCGTGGCGGGAGCGG
The DNA here is from genome assembly GCF_022568835.1 of Arsenicicoccus piscis. Lineage (GTDB taxonomy): Bacteria > Actinomycetota > Actinomycetes > Actinomycetales > Dermatophilaceae > Arsenicicoccus > Arsenicicoccus piscis. Next base: position 159,730 of record NZ_JAKZHV010000009.1, on the reverse strand, counting down.
CAGCGCTGGGGCTGGTCGACCCGTCACCGCCGCCGGAGCCGGAGCAGGCGGCGAGCGACGCGGCCGCGAGCCCCGACGCCACCAGGGTGACCAGCGCGCGGCGGGCAAGGGGACTACAAGATGTGTTGTGGTTCATGAGGTTCCGTCCTTGCTCAGACCGAGCTGCTGTCGCGGGTGGAGTCGGGGCCGGCGCCGACCGTGGCACCACCGTAGGTCGGGCCGTTGTCGGACCACACGGCCTTGAGTCGGTCGCCCGTGTTGGCGACGACGAGCGGCCGCACGACCTTCCAGCCGACGAGCAGGGCGACCGCGATCAGCGGGATGCCGATGACGACGACGATGAAGTTGGTCTTGTGCCAGAAGTAGGGGGAGGACTGCCAGCCGGAGACGGCCATGCCGAAGACGACGAACACGAGGAAGGCCAGGCCGACGTAGCTCGTGTAAGGCGACCCGGGCATCTGGAACGGGCTCTTCGGGATGACGCCGCGGTCGACCAGCTGTCGCAACCGGATCTGGCAGAGGAAGATCGTGCCCCACGTGAAGAGCACGCCGATGGCGGCCGCCTCGAGGGCGATCTCGAACGCGTCCGGGGCGAAGGCGTTGAGCACGGCACCGAACAGGTAGACGATCGAGGTCATGACGATGCCCGCCCAGGGGACGCCAGAGCTGCTCATCTTGAGGGTGAACTGCGGCGCCTGCTTGGCCATACCGAGGCTGCGCAGCACGCGACCGGTCGAGTAGAGCCCGGAGTTGAGGCTGGACATGGCGGCGATGATCAGGACCACCTGGATCAGGTTGCCCATCCAGTCCAGGCCCATCCGGCCGAAGACGGTGACGAAGGGGCTGATGCCGGACTTGTACTCGCTGGTCGGCAGCATCGAGACCAGCAGCAGAATCGAGCCGCAGTAGAACACCGCGATGCGCATGATGACGGCGTTGACGGCCTTCGGGACCTCGGTCTCGGCGTCCTGCATCTCACCGGCGGCGACGCCGACCATCTCGATGGCGGCGTAGGCGAACACAACACCCGACATCACGAGGATCGGGCCGTACCAGTTGAAGTCGCCGCTCGAGGGCCAGAAGCCGCCCGGGTTGCTCCAGAGGTTCTGGAAGCCGGCCTGGTGTCCGCCGACGTCCATCCGGCCGAGGACGACCACGAGGCCGACGGCGAGGAAGATCACGATCGCCGACACCTTCGCGATCGAGGCCCAGAACTCGAACTCGCCGAACGCGCGGGCCGAGAGCAGGTTGATGACGAGGACCGCGGCGAGCGCGATCAGCACCGTCGCCCAGGTCGGCATGGTGGGCCACCAGTACTGCACGTAGAGGCCGACGGCGGACAGCTCGGCGATGCCGGTCAGCGCCCAGTTCAGCCAGTACATCCAGCCCGTGACGTAGGCCGCGAACTCGCCGTAGAACTCGCGCATGTAGGAGACGAAGGCTCCCGACGTGGCGCGGTGCAGCACGAGCTCCCCGAGGGCTCGCATCAGCAGGTAGGCGATGACGCCGACGAAGGCGTAGCTGAACAGCAGGGCCGGGCCCGTGCTGTGCAGGCGCGATGCGGAGCCGAGGAACAGGCCGGTGCCGATGGCGCCGCCGATCGCGATCATCTGGACGTGGCGACGCCCGAGGGACTGCTTGTAGCCGACTTGCTCAGCGTCCAGCGACGATGCGTGGCTGGCTTCACTCATGGGGGATCCTCACGGAGGACGGAAGGATCAGCCCGGGATTGAACGATCCAGTGGGGAAAGTATGCCCTGGCACACATTTCTTGGGTGTAACGCGAACTTTTTTGTTCAGCCAGACGGGTGATGCCCTCGTGACCCTCAGGGTTCTCTCAGCAGGGTCCTGTCGGCAGGGTCCGCTCAGGGCAGCGCGTCGAGCGCGGCCTTCAAGGTGGCGGCCGTCGTGGAGGCGAGCCGCTGGAGCAGCAGCGACATGATCGGGCCGAGCAGGCGCGCGGGCCCCGCCAGCGTGAAGTCCGCCGTGTAGATCACCAGCGCGCCGCCGCCGTGAGGTCGCACCACGATGGTGTCGCGGGAGGTGGTGGTGGCATTGCGCCCGACGATCACGAAGCGCAGGTCGGTGCGCTCCTCGACGGTGTAGATGAGCTCTACGGTGCGGCCGGCGAAGGAGGACTCGTTGCGGTACTGCGTGCCGGGGCCGCCGTCGCCGGAGATCCGCACGCAGGAGACCGTCCCCGAGTCCCACTCGGTGGCGTTCTCGAAGTCGGCGAGGTAGGTCATCACACGGGTCGCGTCGGTGGTCGTGGCGACGGTGCGGGTCACGGTGGGCATGCCTCACCCTGCGTCCCGCCAGGCCGGGTGTCAAATGTTTGTCCAATCTTGACACAGCGTGCCCGGGAGGCTGGGCGCTGGGAGGCTGGGTACGCCGTCCGGCGGCCGTCAGCGCAGGACATCTCACGTTGCAGCCTTCCCGGAACGCGGCAACGTGAGATTTCCTGCGCACCTGGTCAGAGGGTCCGCCGAGCGCGCCCTGGGTGGGGTCTCCAGCACGACTCGTTTCGCCGATAATCTACATTATGTCACTACGTAGTCTGCGTATTGCATCGGAGGAATCAATCGCGGGCGGCTGACCCACTGCCCCGCTGGCCGGAATGAACCCAGCTCTGACCAGCGGAAACGCAGCACCGAGCGTCGTCGTAACGGCGTCAAACCGTACGTGGCGGCGGAAGAATCAGGCGTTGCGCGGCCACCGCGACAGGTCAAGTCCCGGGTAGTGGTGTAGCGCTGCGTTCTCCCTCTGGATTGGTCAGGCGGTCAAGGCTGGTAGGTCATCGGCTCCGATCTCGGGTTGGGTGGTGGGAACGATGTTGACGCGGCAGCGGGCGAGTGCCTCAAGTCCGAGGTAGCGGCGGCCTTCGGCCCATTCGTCGGTCTGCTCGGCCAGGACGGCTCCGACGAGCCGCACGATCGCTGGGCGGGTCGGGAAGATCCCGACGGCGTCGGTGCGGCGCCGGATCTCGCGGTTGAGGCGTTCAGCGGGGTTGTTGGACCAGATCTGGGTCCACACGTCTTTGGGGAAGCCGGTGAAGGCCAAGATGTCGGCGCGGGCGCCGTCGAGGTGGTCGTGGACCTCGGGCAGCTTGTCGGCGACGTAGTCCAGGAGTCGGTCGAACTGGGCGTGGACCGCGGGTCGGTCGGGCTGGTCGTACACGCTGTGCAGCATCGCCTTGACCGCGGGCCACATCGACTTCGGGGTCACCGACATGAGGTTGGCGGCGTAGTGGGTGCGGCAGCGCTGCCACGAGGCTCCGGGTAGGTTGGCTGCGATCGCCTCGACCAGGCCGGCGTGCGCATCGCTGGTGACCAGACGGACCCCGGTCAGGCCGCGGGCAACCAGGTCGGCGAAGAACTCGTTCCAGACTGGGCCGGTCTCAGCGGTGGCCACTCGCATACCGAGGACCTCGCGGTGCCCGTCGCCGTTCACGCCGGTGGCCAGCAGCACGACGGCGTTGATCACCCGCCCGCCTTCGCGGAGCTTCATGGTCAACGCGTCCGCGGCGACGAACGTGAACGGCCCAGCTGCGTCCAACGGCCGGTGGCGGAACTGCTCGACGTGCTCGTCGAGCTCAGCGGCCATCCTTGAGACCTGCGACTTGGACAGTGAGTCGATGCCGAGGGTCTTGACCAGCTTGTCCATCCGCCGCGTGGACACGCCGGCGAGGTAGCAGTCGGCCACGACGGTGATGAGAGCGGTCTCGGCACGCTTGCGGCGCTCGAGGAGCCACTCGGGGAAGTAGGTGCCCTTGCGCAGCTTGGGGATCGCCACCTCGAGGGTCCCGACGCGGGTGTCCAGGTCGCGGTGGCGGTAGCCGTTGCGCTGCGCGGTCCGGCCCGGGCTGGGGCGGCCGTACTCAGCGCCCACGACAGCATCGGCATCCGCGGACAGCAGGGCATTGATCATCGTCTGCAACAACTGGCGCATCAGATCCGGCGACGCTTCGGCGAGAGCTTCGCCGAGCAGGCGTGCAGGGTCGACAATGTGTGGTGCGGTCATCGTGATGACTCCGTTCGAGTGAGCTGTAGGAGGTGAACTCGAAGGATCACGCGGTGGCCGCGTCTACGTCCGGCGTACACGCCGGCGACGATCACGGCGACCGCGCTACACCACTATCGGGGACTCAACTCAGGCGGACGCTGCTGGGAAGATCGACTGGGTCGTCTCGATCGACTCGACCATCGCGCGTGTTCATCAGCACGGCGCGACCCTGAAGCGGGACACAGGGGGCTCTGCGGAATCACAAGAATCCGCGGTTCGAGCCGCCTGATCACGGGATCGGCCGCTCCCGGGGAGGGCTGACGACCAAGCTGCACCTGGTCTGCGACGGCCGTGGCCGGCCACTAGGCATGATGATCACCAGCGGGAACATCAACGACACCGCGATGATGACCGCCGTGCTCGAGAATGTCCGCGTTCCGCGCGCCGGGAAGGGCCGGCCTCGCACCCGTCCCGACCGCATCCTGGCGGACAAGGGGTATCCATCGAAGGCGAACCGGGCCTGGCTGCGCGACCGGAGGATCGCGGCAACGATCCCGGAACGTAACGATCAGATCGCGCACCGCCGCAAGAAGCCGGGCCGACCGATCGACTTCGGCGATCAGCAGCAGGGGCGATACAAGGGCCGCAACGTCGTGGAGCGTTGCTTCAACCGACTCAAGCAGTGGCGCGGAATCGCGATGCGCTCCGACAAGCTCGCCCGCAACTATCGGGCCGCCGTCAGCCTCGCCGCGACGCTGATCTGGATCAAGACGGACCTGCCTCCTCCGGCCTGAGCACGGACCGGTGTCCGCGATGCTGACGGTGCCGTGATCAACTGTCAGATCGACACCACCCTACACAGCGCGACCTACCCGATGCGCCGGTGATTGCCAGCCGACACAGCAGGAGCGGCGCCCCGTCCTGCTTGCAGCCGTCCTCGAATCGGGACTATCCGATTATCGGTGTAAGTGGCATTTTCGTTACTGGTGGGTGCTGGCCGCGGGCATGCGGTCAGCGAAGGTGACGGCGAACGCGTTCAACGCTGGCTTCCAGCGCATCCCCCAGCGGGTCTGGCCGGTGCCCTTGGGGTCCAACGATCTCACGGTCAGGTAGAGCGTCTTCAACGCGGCCTGCTCGTTCGGGAAGTGACCGCGGGCCCTCACCGCCCTGCGGAACCTGGCATTGAGACTCTCGATCGCGTTCGTGGAACAGAGGACTTTGCGGATCTCGACGTCGTAGTCCAGGAACGGGATGAACTCGGTCCAGGCGTTGCGCCAGAGCCTGATCATCGCGGGGTAGGCCTTGCCCCACTTCTCGGCGAACTGTTCGAACGCCCGCTCCGCATCGGCCGGGGTGGATGCTTCGTAAACGGGCCTGAGGTTGGCGGCGATCTCGGGCCAGTGCCGCTTCGAGGCATAGCTGAAGCTGTTGCGCAGCAGGTGGATGATGCAGGTCTGGACCTTCGCGGCGGGGAACACGGACCCGATGCTGTCGGGCAGGCCCTTCAACCCGTCGCAGACCATGAAGAACACGTCCTTGACGCCTCGGTTCTTCAACTCGGTCAGGCAGGCAAACCAGAACTTCGCCGACTCCCCATCGCCCTGCCCGGGCCAGATCCCCAGAATGTCCTTGTGCCCGTCGAGGTCGACACCGATCGCGGCGTAGTAGGGCTGGTTACGGACCTGCCCATCCCTGACCTTGACCACGATCGCGTCGATGAAGACCGCCGCGTAGATCGGCTCCAACGGGCGGGCCATCCACGTGTTCATCTCGTCGACGACGCGGTCGGTGATCCGGCTGATCGTGTCCTTCGACACCGAGGTCCCGTAGACCTCCGCGAAGTGGGCAGCGATCTCCCCAGTCGTCAGGCCCTTCGCGAACAGCGACAGCACCATGGCGTCCATGTCCGACAACCGGCGTTGGCGCTTGGTGACCAACTGTGGCTCGAACGTGCCATTGCGATCCCGCGGCACCCGGATGTTGACGGCACCGACGTTGTCGGTGATCACCGTCTTCGAGCGGGTGCCGTTGCGGGAGTTGCCCGACCCGCGACCGACGGGATCATGCTTGTCATAGCCCAGGTGCTCGTTGAGTTCTTCGTCGAGGGCTGCTTCGACGATCTGCGCCGTGAGGGTCTTGAGGAGGCCGTCGGGGCCGGTCAGGGCGATACCGGCGTCCTTGGCCTGGCGCACCATCTGCGCGACGGCTTCACGCTGAGCCTTGTCCAGCTCGGCCGGCTCATCCTGCGGTGGTGGTGGGTTTGGGGTCACAGTCTCCAGTCTGGCCGACTCCACGGCCTCCGCACTGCTGCTGGTGGTGGTTGTCTCGGTCATCATGACTCCTCCTGCCCTTGCGGGCGATGGAGCCACTTACACCGTTTCTCGGATACTCCCCTCGAATCACAAGCATGGTTGATTGATTCCGTTTTTCGTTATATAACGGATCTGTGAATCATTTCGGTGCCCTGGGGGACGCCACTCGTCTGCGGATGGTGGAGCAGCTTGCCGAGGGTGATCGTACGGCCGGCGAGCTGAGCGCCGTAGTTCGTGAAGAGTTCGGAGTGAGTCAGCCCGCAGCGTCTCGACATCTTCGCGTGCTGCGCGAGGCCGGGCTCGTACGTTCGCGCGTCGAGGGATCGCGTCGCATCTACAGCCTGGACCGCGACGGTGTCGAGGCCATCGGCGAGTGGGCGGACCGGCTGCGGCAGCTGTGGGGCGGTTCGCTCTCGGCGCTGGGCACCGAGATCGCGCGCGGTCAGCGTGACCGTCGCTATGAGTCGAAAGGAAGCCAGCAGTGAACATCGCCAGTCAGATCAACGAGGTTCTTCGTCACGTCGAGTTCGACGACGAGCGGAACGTGATCACCCTGACCCAGACCTTCCCGACGACCCCTGACGACCTGTGGGACGCGTGCACGAATCCCGACCGCCTGGCGCGCTGGTTCGAGCCCCTGACCGGAGACCTGCGCCGGGGTGGTCGGTATCGCCTTTTGGACAGTGGCACGGTCGGCACGATCGAGACGTGCGAGGCGCCGCGCGCGTTGACGATAACGTGGGAGTACGAGGGCGAGGTCTCTCGCGTCACCGCGTCGATCGAAGGACATGGCACCGGGGCAGCCGCGCTCACCGTGCGTCACTTTGGAGAGAGCAACGACCACTGGCGCGAGTACGGTCCTGCTGCCGGCGGTGGCGGGTGGGACGCGGGGCTCCTGGGGCTCGCGCTTCATCTCGACGATCCGCGTGCTGACCTCGATGCCGTCAGCCGCATCATGGGGTCAGAAGAAGGTGCCGAGTTCGCTAGACGCGGGTCTGAAGAGTGGTCGCGGGCGCACCAGGAAGCGGGCGCTCCGAAGAGCGAAGCCGACGCTGCCGCTCGCGCTGCGCTGGCGCTCGATCGCGCCCAGTGGGAACCCGCCGACTGATCGGGTCTTGACGGATGGGATTCCTGGCCGTATCCGGTCTCAGACTCTTGATCAACACGGCCTAGGGCGGGAGGACGAGGGCGGGACGGTGATGGTGGACATCGACGACACCATCGTGGAGGTCCACGGCTACCAGAAGCAGGGAGCATCCTTCGGCTACTCCGGAGTGCGGGGGCTGAACGCGCTGCTGGCCACCGTCAGCACCGAGCAGACCGCCCCGGTGATCGCCGCCCAGCGGCTGCGCAAGGGCTCGGCAGGCTCCCCGCGCGGAGCGATCCGCCTGGCCACTGACGCCCTGGCCTTCCTGCGGCGCACTCACTTGGCCCGGCGGGCGGTGCTGGTGCGCGCGGACTCGGCGTTCTACTCCCACGCCCTGGTCGCCGCCGCGTTGAAGACCGGCGCCCATGTCTCGATCACCGTGCGCATGGACCCGGCCGTCAAACGCGCCATCGCCGCCATCACCGATGATGCCTGGAGGGCGATCAAGTACACCGACGCGATCTACGACGAGGAAGCCGGTCAGTGGACCTCGCGGGCCGAGGTCGCCGAGATCGACTTCACTGCCTTCACCTCCAAGAAGACCGGCCAGGTCCCGGGCCGGCTGGTGGTGCGACGCATCCCAGACCTGAACCCGAAGAAGGACCATGGGCAGGCCACGCTGTTCGACACCTGGCGCTTCCACGCCTTCTTCACCACCACCCCGCACGCCGAGCGCGACACCGTGGTCGCCGACAAGGTCCACCGGGCCCACGCGATCATCGAGAACGTCCACGCCGACCTGAAGGCCTCCGCGCTGGCGCACATGCCCTCCGGAGTGTTCAACGCCAACGCCCTCTGGCTCACCTGCGCGGTGATGGCCTTCAACCTCACCCGCGCCGCCGCCACCCTGACCAAGAACAGCACGCTGGCGCGAGCGACCACCGCCACGATCCGCCGCAAGCTCATCAACATCCCGGCACGGATCGCCTGCTCCGCCCGGCGCCTACGCCTACACCTGCCCCAGAGCTGGCCATGGCAGACGGCCTGGCCCGCGCTCTACGACGCCCTCCTTCCGCGCCGGGCGACCACACCGATCTGACCACCAGACCCAGTCCCTACGAGCAGGAATCCCAGTGGAAAAGCCGGGCAGACCGGCGGACCTCACGCGCCCACGCCATCACATCGACTACCACCGCCGGACGCGACTTCCCCAGTCAGCCCATCGGTGGATCGAGGTTAAGACGGCGTACGGGCCGTTCGTTGAGGCGTGGGAGGCCGTGGCGGACCGGTTGGAGGCTGGGGTATCCGTCAGTTAGGCCAGGCCCCATGCACGTCCCCACGGTTGGCCACCCATTAGGTCGCTCCACGCAACGTGGGCGCGCGAACCCACCGTGACTAGTGGGCGGCCTGGTGAGTAAGCTCGGACTTGCGGCGGGCCGGCGCACTGTGTCCGGTCAACTGCTGTACTTCCTCGAAGAGCTGCGGGGCTGCTCCCGGGTCACCCCAACGCCAGCCGCATCAACCAGCGCGCGTGGCCCCCCGCCGTCGAGACGGTCTCGGTGATGCGCTCGAACCCTTCGGACTCGAACAGGCTCGTTGTCCCCACGTACGCGGCGGTGGAGTTCATGCGGCCATCGGAGGTGTCGGCGGGGTAGGCCTGGATGATCGGCGCGCCGGTTGCGCGGACGTAGTCGACGGCGGCGCGCAGCAGCAGCCGCGCGAGCCCGCGGCCCTGGTGCTTGCGTTGGATGCGGAAGCAGACGATGGTCCAGGCGGGGGCGTCGTCGACTTGGGTGAGGCGCTTGGAGTCGCGGACGGTGGGGAGCAAGTCCAACGGCCCGAGGCCGAGCCACCCGGCGACTTCGCCGTCGATGTAGGCGATGAGCCCGGGCGGGACGTCGCCCGCGAGCAGTTCGCGGAACTTGGCCTCGCGGCCGTCGGGCTGCAGCCGCGGAGGGAACCGCGGAATGATGCACCAGCAGCCGGGGCTGACGGCGGCGCAGGCGTCCTCGGCGCGGTCGGCGGTGGCGGGGACGATCCGGACGTCGTCGGCGCTGAGCGGCGGGCGCATGGCCCCATGGTAGCGGGCGGCTCCCGCCGAACTCGCGTGCAGCGGTGAAGCCCTGCCGCGCCACGGATCCGGATTTGTCCTTCCGCTGCCCATGGGAGCCGGGGCTCGTGGTCCGGTCGCGCGCGGAGGCGGCCGTCGAGGAGTTGCTCGACCTCGGAATGGCGGGGGAGGTGGACCCGACGTCGGCGCGCGCCGTCGACGAGGCCGCGCGCCTTAGCCTTAGGCATCATCGTCGGTCGTAGCCAAGATCTCCGAGCCAGGGTGGTCGCGAAGCGGTCCGGGACGCACGTCCCACGAACAAGAGGAGTGAGGGGCCAGCGATGATGAACCTGGTGACAGCAGTGAATCTCGGCGATCCGGGCAGCTCACAGGTGGACGTCTCATGTGAACTGCTGCTGGAGTTCGAGAGCGGCAGCCGGATACCTCTCATCACCGATCGAGGTTGGGGGTCGACCGAGAAGTGGCCAACGGCCAGCCTCGCTGACTTGGAGTCGGTGGCGAGGATGGTCGTTGGCCCAGACGGTGCCACAGGTGACTTGACCGAGCAGGACATGGAGCGAGGACATTGGTCTTCGCTAGCACGCCAGGCGCAGGCTATGGGAGTTCCCATACAGGCTGGCGCCCTGGCCGAATTGCCGCTTCGGGTGGAGTTCTCGGACGAGGTTATTGCCCGAGTTTCACGGCCGCCCCGGCCCGCCTAGGGCGTGTTGCTAAAGGCTCCTGCCGGAGCGATAGCTTGGTTGTGTGCTTCGTGATTCCGTGACGGTGGTGGCGGACGTTGATGCCTCCGTCGAGGTTGTCTGGCGATTCCTGACGACTGCGCGAGGCGCATGGTGGCCTGAGATGCGTTTCGATGCCGCTGTCGGCTCTCCGCTCGTCGAAACCTGGATCGAGGAAGGCCGGCACGTAAGCGCGACGGGGAGCGTCACGCGATGCGACGAGCCGCACGTTCTCGGATTCAGTTGGACCGCGCAGGGCTGGGATCACCCTCTCGAGGTCGTGATCGAGCTCGCCACGCACGGACAGACGACCTTGGTCACGCTCACCGAGTCAGGATTCTCCCGCGCTCGGACCCCGAACTCGTTGCCTGCGGAACACGATGAGGGGTGGCGTTACCACTTGGCGCGATTGAAGCGTGTGAGCGAGGGCGAAGCAGTCGACGTCGATGCTCAGTGATCGCTGCTGCTGAGCCAGTGGAGGGTTGCGGCGAGGCAGAGACCGGCGTGGTAGTTCCGGGCGAGCTTGTCTGATCGGGTGGCGATCCCGCGCCATTGCTTGAGCTTGTTGAAGCACCGCTCGACGACGTTGCGTCCCTTATAGCGCTCGCGCTGCTGGTCGCCGAAGTCGATCGGGCGGCCGGACTTCTTCCGGCGGTGCGCGATCTGGTCGTCACGTTCGGGGATCGTCGATGCGATCCCTTGTCGGCGCAGCCAGGCACGGTTCGCCTTCGACGGGTAGCCCTTGTCAGCGAGCACCCGGTCCGGTCGAGACCGCGGCCGGCCGCGCGCGCCCGGGACACGGATCTCGGTCAGCGTCGCGGCCAGCATGCCGGTGTCGGCCGCCTGCCCGGGCGTCAGGATGAACGCGAGAGCACGACCCTTCCCGTCGCAGACCAAGTGGTTCTTCGTCGTCAACCCGCCGCGGGAGCGGCCGATCGCGTGATCAGTCGGCTCCTGCCCGAACTTCTTGTAGTTCGACTGAGCCCCCTGTGGCGCGCGGAAGGGTCGCCCCGTGCTGATGCACGCGCACGATCGTGGAGTCGATGGACGTGACCCAGTCCAAGTCCCCAGACCGCTGTGCGAGGGACTGCACCTGCTCCAGCAGTCGCGCCCAGACGCCCTGCTCGGCCCACCGATTGAAGTTCTTGTAGATCGTGTTCCAGTTCCCGAACCGCTCCGGGACGTCCCGCCACGGCGCACCCGTCCGGAACCGCCACGCCGTCGCCTCCACCACCGTGCGACGATCCACCGGAGGCCGACCCGTCGACTTCACCTTCGGGAACAACGGGCCGATCACAGCCCAGGCCTCATCAGAGATCACATTACGCGACACGCGTTCAAGACTCGCCGAACAGCCAGCCAGAGGGCGGTTTAGCAACACGCCCTAGGGTCGACGCACATCGAACATCGCGGCAGACCCGCTCGACCGCAGTGACACCTCTGCAAGGATGGGACGATCCACCCATGACCCACGAGCTGGAAGACCTCGCTGCCGACGTCGACGCTGCCTGCCGGATCCGCGGCACCTTCACGCTACGAAGCGGCACGATCACGGACGAGTACTTCGACAAGTACCGCTTCGAGGGTGACCCGGCCCTCCTGCGCCGCGTAGCCGAAGCCATGGTTCCGTTGTTGCCGGCCGACACCGAGGTGTTGGGCGGCCTTGAGCTGGGTGGTGTCCCGATCGCGACCGTGGTCAGCTCGCTCACCGACCTCCCCACGGTTTTCGTCCGCAAGGAGGCCAAGACCTACGGCACGTGCAGGCTGGCCGAAGGGGGCGACTTCATCGGCAAGACCGTCACGCTAATCGAGGACATCGTCACCACCGGTGGCGCGGTGCGGAACGCAGCCGTGGCGTTGCGCGAGCTCGGAGCGACGGTGCACACCGTCGTCTGCGCGATTGACCGGTCCGAGCCCCGGAAGAACACGCTCGGCGAGATCGAGCTCGCGACAGTGTCGCTCCTGACGAAGGCCGACCTCGATGCCGTGCAGCGCTGAGAGCCAACGGAATCCGGTGGGTCAGCCCACCGTCAGTGCGGGTCGGTTGCGGTCAGCGTAGCCGCCTTGTCGAGGCTGCCCGGCACGACGCGCCACTTGGCTGCCCGGCCCTGGCCGAGCATTTCCACGAAGCCGGCGGACCTTAGTGTCCCGAGATGGTCGAGCACGGTCGCCGGTCGGGACACGCGCACCCGCAGCTGCGGCACCGACAGCGGGACGTCGCTCTGGACCAGTGCCCGCGAGGTGCTAAGTCTGTGCCGATGTCCCAGCGCGTTCAACACCCCGACGATGTCGTGGACGCCGTCCAGCGGCCGGGCGGCGACGAGGGCGGGCGGCATGTCCATCCCTGCATCCGGACGCCTCTGAGCTGCGCGTGGTTCGATCCGCGGCTGCGGTCATTCGCTGCGGTGCATGATGGGCGCGTTCCCGTCCCAGGGGCGGCTGGTCACGCCAGGGGAAACAGAGACGAGAAGGAAATCGAAGCAGTCGCATGTTTGGGGGTGAGCGCTATGGTGCTGGTAGGCCCGACGGCGGCGCAGGCTGCGCCATCGACCCAAGCGTCGGCCAGTGCAGCCGAGGCATTCGCCGGATGGCGGTCGCCGACTCCGGCATAAGCAGCGGCGCGATCGTCGATACCTGATGTGGTGCTGCGCGCCCTAGAAGCCGCCGAACTGTGGGCCCGTTACGCAGGCCGCGCAATCAGATCGCGCTGACGTCGAAGCGCCGCTGCCGATGGGCGGATGTCCGAGAATGGCTGCATGGTGGACTTTCGGGCTCGAGCCCAACGCTTCGTCGAGGAACGCTTTCCGATCGCCGAGGCCTCGTTCCTCGGCGGCAGTGCCGCGACTGGCCGCGCTACGGAGAGTTCCGATCTCGACATCTTGGTCGTCCTTCCAGAGCAGTGGAAAGCAGATTCGTTCGTCGAGACCACGGATTACGAAGGCCAGTTGGTCGAGGTCTTCGTCTACGGCCGCGATGCGCTACAGAGCTGGCTCATCAAGGGACGCGAAGGACGTCGACCTGTGCTCGACAAGTTGATCGGCGAAGGGATTGCACTCACCGGTGGACGAGCCGCTCGTGACCTGATCGACGGTTCTCGTCGGGTGCTCGATCACGGCCCGGCGGATCCGGACCCCGCGGAACTTGGCGTTCGGGCGTACAGCTTGTCCGCCGTGCTAGACGACTTGGTGGACGTCGCCGATCCCGGTGAACGCTTCACGCTCAAGGCAACGGTTTGGCGGGAAGCGGCCGAACTCGCCTTGTTGATTCGCAGACGGTGGCTCGGAACCGGCAAGTGGTTATTTCGAGAGCTATTGGTCGGGCCGGATGAGTTCGGCCTGGTGGCCTGGGCAGCGGGCAGCCACGATACGGATGACCTTCTGAAGGCTGGCCGGGCTGTCCTCGATGCGGCCGGTGGGCGCGTGCAAGCTGGCTTCCTTCGCGGAGTTCGTCCTCCCGGCCTATGACCGCTACTGCGGCCCTGCGGGTGTACGCAGCCCGCGCGCTCATGCCGCGAATCGGACGTTGTCTGCCCTCAATACGCCCGAACTTGATACGCAGCCTGTCCAGTAACGAAAGGACCGCTGCCCTGGCCCCCTCCTGCTCGACACCACCCTTCACGGGTCAGCCCCCGACTTGCCGGGTGTCCACCTATTTGCTCTGACGCGCTGTAGTGCCCGGGCCTCAGGTCGCGTCGTGGTGACTGAGCCAGGCGCGAAGGCCGCGCTCTAGTGCCTGCTGGTCCGTTGCTGGGAGCTGGTCGAGAAGGCGTCGCTCGTTGAGCATGTGGTCGGTGAACGCAGCGTCGATGCGGCGCCTGCCTTCGGCGGTTAGGCGCACTTCGGTCGCTCGCCCGTCTCCCCCGTTGGGCTTGGTGCGCTCGACCAGGCCGTCGGCCTGGAGTCGATCCAGTCGCTTGCTGATCCCACCCGTCGTCACCATGGTCGAGCGTGCCAGGTCGGCCGGGCGCCGGGCATACGGAGCGCCGGCTCGGCGCAGCGTGCAGAGGATGTCGAAGTCGATCTCGGCTAGGCCGTGGGCCGCGTATACCTGTTCCAGCTCTACCGTCAGCGCCCGAGCGAGTCGGTGCAGCCGGCCGATCACGCCCTGCGGGGTCACGTCCACATCGGGTCGCTCACGCTGCCACTCGCGCTGAATCTGGTCCACCCGGTCCGCGTCGTTCATGCCCCTAGCATAATCCCTTCCAAGGAAGTAATCTCTCTTCCATGGAAGCAACATCCAAGACCACGCTGACTCTCTTGGGCGCAGTGGCACCGGTGACGTGGGGAACGACGTACGCAGTCACCACCGAGCTGCTGCCCCCGGACCGGCCGATGACGGCAGCCGCGCTACGGGCTGTCCCCGCTGGCCTCATCCTCCTGCTGGTCGCCCCGGAATGGCCGCGCCAATGGGATCGGATAATGGTGCTGTCGCTGCTCAACATCGGTGCCTTCTTCCCGCTCCTCTTCGTAGCGGCCTACCGCCTGCCTGGTGGCTTGGCTGCGGTGGTGGGGGCGGCCCAGCCGTTCATCGTGGCCGTTGCCGCGTGGTCGTTCTTCCGCGAGAGGACACCGGTCCGACAGCTGCTCTGGGCCCTGGTCGCGGTCCTCGGGGTCGCGATGACACTTGCCCCCGGCACCCAGGCGGTCGACCCCGTCGGCATCCTCGCCGCAACTGCCGGGACGGCGTCAATGGCGCTGGGAGTGACCCTGACCCGCGCCTGGGGGCCGACCTCGGGCCTGACCGGCCTGGGGTCCACCGCCTGGCAACTCCTGATGGGAGGGTTGATGATCCTTCCACTCATCCCTCTCTTCGATGACGGTCAGCTAGTCCTCAGCGCACGAGCCGTGCTCGGCTACGCGTGGCTCAGCATCGTTGGAGGCGCCCTCGCCTACGCCCTGTGGTTCCACGCTGCCCGCAGCCTGCCCGCCGCCTCCACATCCCTGCTTGGCCCCCTCAGCCCCGTCACCGCCGCCCTCTTGGGGTGGCTCCTTCTCGGCGAGACGCTGACCCTCCAACAGACCGTCGGCTTCGTCCTCGCCTTGGCCGCGGCTGTCCTGGGGCAGCGCCGTTCGGGCCAGCCTGTGCGGCGTCGACGGCGACGCCATTCATCACCGACCTCCACGTTGACCGCCGGGGGCCAGTGACGCGAACCGCTGCCAATTCGCACCCACTGGCATCTCCCACGCTCCCCCATCCAAACTCCGTGAGAGTCGCAGCGCACGGAAGCTGTTGCCGGATCAAAGTGGCGCTCAAGGGATCTACCCGCACGGGCGTGTGGCCTGGATCCTCAACACCCGGCATAGGGCCTACTTATGTGATCCAGCCCCCCGTTCTACGCGGAAACAAAAACCCACCAACTCGGACCGAGGGCCCGACTGGCACTCCGTGAAACGGCGCGAGCCATTGATCAGACAAAAGCCTCATCATCAATCATGATGAGGCAGATCTCGGCATGAACGCCGTCCGGTCTTTGCATCGCGACCAGCCCAAACGGGTCTCGAGGAGGTTGGCGGCGTCGGTGGGAAAGTCTGGCCAGTCCGGTTCGAGCGCGGTGCGGGCCAGGCCGAGCATCCCCCGCGCGCACGCCTCGAGGTCGGCGTCCAGCAGGTCAGCAAGCCGGTTCCCCACGCCAGGCAGGCTCACCTCGAGGCGACGCAGCGGATCGTAGGGGTTCGAGGACGGAGTCGCGCCGAGCCGCAGGCGCAAGGTCCACGCCAGACTCGTCGCCGCATACGTCCGGACGTGCGCGTTCGCCGCGACGCGCTCGCCGCTTCGGTAGCGGCCCACCCCGATGTAGAGCTTGACCAGGAACAAACGGATCTCCTTGGCCGGATCTGGCGGCGCGGGCGCCGACCCGAAGGTCAGGTCTCCCCCGTCGAGGACGGTGAACCCGGGCAGTGAGGACGCGGTGCGCGAGGCTCTTCAGGGCGTCTCCAGCCTCGCCCGCTCGGTGTCGTTCCGCCTCCCCGCCGACAACCTGATCTGTGTCGTCGGGATCGGGGCGCGGCTGTGGGACCGGATGTACGACCTGCCCCGGCCCAAGGGTCTACACCCGCTGGAGCCGATCGTGGGCGCGACGCAAACGGCCGTGTCCACGCCGGGGGACCTGCTGCTCCACCTGCGGGCCGAGCACGTCGACATGTGCTTCGAGCTGGCCCGGCAGATCGTGCTGAGCCTCGAGGGGCACGTGAAGGTCGTCGACGAGGTGCACGGCTTCATGTTCTTCGACGACCGCGACCTGCTCGGGTTCGTCGACGGCAGCGAGAACCCGGAGGGTCGGCGGGCGGTCGACACGGTGACGATCGGCGACGAGGACCCGGCCTACGCGGGCGGCAGCTATGTCATCGTCCAGCGCTACCAGCATGACCTCGGTGCCTGGGGCGCGCTCTCCGTCGAGGACCAGGAGAAGGCCATCGGACGCAGCAAGCTCGAGAACATCGAGATGCCCGACGACGTCAAGCCCTCCAACTCCCACGTCGCGCTCAACACCATCCACGACGCCGACGGCAACCAGCTGCAGATCGTGCGGGACAACCTGCCGTTCGGCAGCATCGGTGACGACGACTTCGGGACCTACTTCATCGGCTACGCCAAGGACCCGCCGTCACCGAGCAGATGCTGCGCAACATGTTCATCGGTGTGCCGCCGGGTAACCACGACCGGATCCTCGACTTCTCCACCGCCGTGACCGGCGCGCTCTTCTTCGTGCCCAACGAGGACTTCCTGGACGATCCAGTCCCCCAAGGTCCCGTAGACCGTTCTGCGACAACGAGTTCCACGTCGGGCTCGGGTTCGGCGGATGGTCATCCCGACGGCTCGCTCGGCATCGGACGGCTCAGCTCCCCCACCAACGGAAAGGTCGATCAGTCATGAACAACCTGCACCGCCAGCTGGCCCCCATCGCCGACGCAGCCTGGGACCAGATCGAGGACGAGGCGCGGCGGACCTTCTCCGAGCGCGCCGCCGCCCGACGGGTCGTCGACGTGCCCGAGGCCGCCGGCAGCACCTTGTCGGCGGTGGGCACCGGACACCTGGAGTCCATCGAGTCCCCCACCGACGGGGTCAGCGCCTCCCAGCGTCAGGTCCGCCCGGTCATCGAGCTTCGGGCGTCCTTCCGGGTGAGCCGAGCCGCCGTCGACGACGTCGACCGCGGCTCGACCGACTCGGACTGGTCGGCGGTGAAGCAGGCCGCCACCCAGATCGCCACCGCCGAGGACCGGACGGTCTTCCGCGGCGTGGCCGGCACCACCATCACGGGCATCGTGCCCGGCAGATCCAACGCACACGTGTCCCTGCCGCCGGAGGTCAAGGACTACCCCGACGCCGTCGCCAAGGCGCTCAGCGAGCTGCGCCTCGCGGGAGTCGACGGGCCGTATGCCCTGCTGCTGTCGGCCGACGTCTGGACCGCCGTCGCCGAGACCGCCGACCACGGGTACCCGGTCTACGAGCACGTGCGGCGGATCATGCACGACGGACGGATCGTCTGGGCGGCCGCGCTGGACGGCGCGCTGCTGGTGTCCGAGCGGGGTGGCGACTACGAGCTGCGGCTCGGTCAGGACCTGTCGATCGGCTACCTGTCGCACGACGCCGAGAGCGTCGAGCTCTACCTGCAGGAGTCGTTCACGTTCTTGATGAACACCGCCGAGGCGAGCGTCGTCATCGGGTGACGTCGTTGGTCTGTGCGAGGACCTCGGCCAGCACCTCGGCCTGCGCGTAGACCTCGTCGGCGCGGGCGCTGCCGGCCGCACCGTCCAGCGCCCGCAAGGTGTCGGCCTCGGCGCGCAGCGTCACGATCTCGTCGGCCACCAACCGGCGCAGCTGGTCCTCGGTGAGCTCGCGGCGTGCCCCGTCGGCCGCGCCGACACCCACCGCCGACTGCTCGACCGCCCCTGCGCGGTGCCGGGACTCGTCGAGCGGCACCGCAGAAGCGTTGTCCAGCAACGACATCGCCGAGCGGCACGCCGAGACCCGCACGCTGTCACGGGACTTCATGGCTCGAGTGAGCTCGGACCGCAAGGCTTCGCGGATGGTTGGCCCGGTCGTCATGGTGGCTACCCTCTCTGGTCCTGCTCTGGTCTTGGTCTGGTCTTGCCCGGTCCCGCCGGTCCCGCCGGCCAGGCTCAGTCGCGCCCGACGAGGCGGGGCAGGTCCGCCAGGTGCACACCGGCGAGCGTGTCGATGATGACGCGGCCGGGTCCCGGGGCGATCGGCGCTCCGTGCGGGACGACGATGGTGGTGATGCCCGCGGCGACGGCCGAGCTGGTGCCCGTCTCGGAGTCCTCGATGGCCAGACACTGCGAGGGGTCGACTCCGAGACGCTGGCAGGCCAGCAGGTAGGGCTGCGGGTGCGGCTTGGCGTGGGTCACGTCGTCACCTGCGACGACGACCGAGAAACCTTGGCCATGAGCGCGTCTCGCCACCCGCATGGCCACGCCCGTGAACGCCTGGGTGACCAGCGCGACGGGGATGCCGGCCTCGATCACCTCGGCCAGCAGCTCGCGCGCGCCAGGGCGCCAGTCCGGGTCGTCGTCGTCGAGGACCGACGACACCATGGCGACGAGACGGTCGGGGATCTCGTCGAGCGGGAGCTCTACTCCCCTGTCTCGCAACGTCTCTGCAGTGTGCGGCATCGGCTTGCCGGCGAAGGCGGACGGCTCCGGCTCGACCCAGTCGACGCCGTGCTCGGCGGCCAACGACACCCGCGCGAGGCTCCACAGCGGCTCGCTGTCGGTGATCGTGCCGTCCATGTCCCACAGGACCGCCGCGGGGCGCCACACGCACGGGCGCGGCCCGGCGGGGTTGGCCGTCTCGACGTGCTCCTTGGCGAGGCGCAGCTCGAGCTGCCAGGCCCGGGTGTTCTCCTCGACGTGCGCCCGCAGAGCGTCCGCGCTGAGCGCCAGCGCGTCCAGGCCGGACTCGACGACCTGCAGCCGACTGCCCCCGGGCACCGGGTCGATTGAGAAGGTCACCGTGGAGGACGGCTCCGCACCGAGGTCCCCACCGGACCAGCCGCGCCACTCGATCACCCGCGGCTCGTCGCTGCGCACCAGCAGGAAGGTGAACGATCCGTGCACCGGGTCGGTCACCGTGACCGAGCGGTCGTCGTGCCACCGGACGGTGTGCTCGCGCAGCGCGTCGTCGTTGACGAACCAGCCCGGTTGCGACACGAGCTCCCAGACCGCCTCCGGCGCGCGCTCGATCTCGATCGACTCGACGATCCGGTCCGAGTCCGTCATCGGCCCATCCCCTCGGTTGCCATGGCCCCATGCTGCCAGCCCACGGCCGGGTTGTCTCGACCGCCGGTCCTGCGTCGGCTGCTACGTTGACCGCCATGGAGACGTCGCCCGAGCTCGGTCCGGTCGAGCGGCTGCTGCTCGCCGAGGCGCCGGACGACGCCCGCTCGGTCCTCGTCATCGACGGCTCCCCCGCCCTGCTGGAGCGGTGCGCCGAGCGCTGGCCGCACGCCACGGTCTACCGGGACCGGTGCGACGTGGGCCCGAGCATCGAGCTCACCCCCGAGACGCTGGCGGGCGTGGACCTGGTGCTGCTGGTGCTGCCACCGTCGCTCGGCGGCCTCGCGGACTACGTCGAGCGGGTCGCCGCCTGGTGCAACCCGGGGGTGCGTGTGGTGTGCGCCGGCCGCAACAAGCACATGACGCCGCGCCAGAACGACGTGCTGGCACGTCACTTCACCCAGGTGCACGCCAGCCGTGGGGTCGGCAAGTGTCGCGCGCTGCACGCCTCCCATCCCGTAGACCCCCCGCTGCCCCGCCGTGGACCGCAGGCTCTCGTCGAGCCGAGCACAGGTCTCGAGCTGGTGGCGCACGGATCGACCTTCGCCGGCGCGCGGCTGGACGCCGGGACCCGGTTGCTGCTCTCGACCGCCTCGGACTGGCGGGCCGGCGACGCGGTGGACGTCGGCAGCGGCAACGGCGTGCTCGCCGCCGTCCTGGCCCGTCAGGGACGGACCGTGACCGCTGTGGACGTGTCCCGTGCGGCGGTCGCGTCCACGGCAGAGACATTGCGGCGCAACGGACTTGACGGCCGCGTGACGGTGCTGCTCGCCGATGGGATCGACTCGCTGCCGGACCGGTCGGCCGGCCTGGTGGTCACCAACCCGCCGTTCCACGTCGGCGCGGCCAAAGACTCGACAGCCACGCTCCAGCTCATCCAGCAGAGCCATCGGGTCCTGCGCGACGGGGGCGAGCTGTGGTGCGTCTACAACACGCACCTGCCCTACCTGGAGGCGGCTCGGAGGGCGTTCGGCAGGGCCAGGATCGTCGTTCAGGACCGTGGGTTCATCGTGCTGTGCGCTTCTCGCTGAAGGGAACTCGCCGGATCCGGCGGATCTCGCCGAGCAGCCCCCACTGGTCGCGCCCGAGCCGCGACAGCGGTGCCAGCGCCTCGATCTCGGGGTGGATGCGGCCGCCCTCCAGCACCCGGGCGACCGACTCGGAAACCGCCACGTGCTTGACCTCACCGATGACCAGGTGGCAGTCCCCCATCGGGATCACTTGGTGCAGAACGCATTCCAGCGCCACGGGCGAGTCAGCGACGCGCGGCGGTGCCACCGTCACGGAGGCCTCACGCTCGACCCCCTCGGCGTCGAACTCGCTGACGTCGGGTGGGTAGTCGGTGCTGGTGGCGTTGATGACCTCGAACATCGGCTCAGACGCGACGTTGACGACGAACTCCCTGGTGGCCTCGACGTTGTCGAGCGTGTTCTTGCGACCGACGGAGGTGAACGACACCATCGGCGGGTCGGCGCTCACGACGGTGAAGAACGAGTGCGGCGCGAGGTTGTCGACGCCCGTCGCGGAGCGCGAGCTGACCCACGCGATCGGGCGCGGCACGACCGAGGCGGTCAGCAGTCGGTAGGCACCACCGGGTGGCAGCGAGGCGATGTCGATCTCGTGGCGGCTCAACGGGATTCCTTGGGGTTGCGCAGTCGGCGGGTGAGGTGCGCGACGTGCTCGGACGACCCGACGGCGAACGGTCGCCTCTCGGGCAGCCGCCTGGTGCCGTCGGTCGGCGTCCCGCCGGTCGACACCCCGCCGGGCGGCGGACCGTCCGCCGGGACGCTGGCGCCGGTGTCGAGCGCCCCGTGCCAGCACCCCAGCTCGGCGGCCACGAGCGCCGCCGCGCCGTGGTCGAGGCTGTGGAAGGCGTCGATGACGCACACCGCAGCGCGGCCGAGCGCGGCCTGGGTCGTCGACCACGTCCCGGACCCGAGGACCCGGACGCAGGCCCCGGCCTCGGCGGCCGCGTCCTCCAGCTCCGCCTGGCCGGGCCACCGACGCAGCCCGGCCAGCTCGGTGAGGACCACACCACCATCCAGGCGCGCGTCGAGCCGGGTCCACGGGAGACCCGCCACCCGCACTCCCCCACCGGCGACGGCGTCGACGATCTCGCCCGTCAGGAGGTTCGCGACGACGCCGACCACAGGGGCGCCGTTGTGCACGAGGCACAACGAAAACGCCGAGATCCCCAGTCCCGCAGCGAAGTTCGTCGTCCCATCGACGGGGTCGCAGAACCAGGTCCACTCCGCGGGCTCGCCACCCGCCTCCTCCCCCACGACGGCGTGCTCGGGGAACGCCGCACCGATCACCTCGCGCACCCGCGTCTCGATGTCCACGTCGACGTCGGTCACCACCTCGTCGTCACCAGCACGGGCGGCCGGCTTCGCGTCGATCCGACCCGGGCCGGCAGCCGCTCGACGGACCGCGAAGCCGGCCAGCGCGAGTGCGACGTCGCGCGCTCTGGTCAGCGAGGGGTCTACGGGATCGGCGGGGTGGTCCGCGGCGGCCAGCTCGTTGACCCGACGCAGCAGGCCCATCCGGTTGGTGGTGATCGAGTCGGCGCCGAGCGCGATGAGCAGCTGCATCGCGCCGGCGTCGTCGATGGTCCACACCGACAGCTTGAGGCCGAGCGCGTGGCAGCGCGCCACGTCGGCGGGCACCAGCTCGTCGCCGGGGCTGTTGAGGTAGGTCGGGCGCAGCTCGGCCACCTGCTGCTCCAGCTCGGCGTCGCCGACCCCCTCCGCCGCGAGGTAGACCGTGGCGTCCGGGTCGAGCGCCCGCACCGCACGCATCGCCTCGGTCGCCCCGCACCACCGGGTGTGAGCGCGCGCCGGGTGCTCACGGACGACGGTGAACGCGAGGTCGGCGATGGCGGCGGTCGTCACGTCGATCAGCACGTCCGAGCGGCCGTCGACGAACAGGTCCAGCGCCTCCGCCAACGACGGGATCCGCTCACCTGCGCTGCGCAGGGCTGCGACCTGCTCCCAGCCGAGCTCGTCGACCCGCCGCGGGACGCCCCAGATCCGGGCGAGGGTCTGGTCGTGCACGACGACCGGGACGCCGTCGGCGGTCACCCGCACGTCCAGCTCCACACAGGTGGCACCGCCGTCGATGGCCGCCTGGAAGGCCGCCAGCGTGTTCTCCAGGTGCCCCCACGACTCACCGCGGTGGGCGCAGATCTCTGCCGTTCGGGTCATGCCCGGGCTCGCTCCGTCACGGTGGCCAGCCTAGCCACGCCCGGGCCGATAGGGCGGCGACCCGACAGCGCAACGAGGGGCGACTGGCACCCCACCCCCTGCAGACAACACCTGAGAATGCGCTTATCCTGACGCCACCCATCCCCCGTTGGGACATCGTCGTCCCACACCAAGGAGAAGCTCATGCGCAGGACCGCCATCACGGTCTCCGGAGCAGCCCTCGTCGCCCTGTGCGGCGGGCTGGCCAGCACCCTTCCGACCGCCAGTGCCGACACCACCACCCCGGAGCGACAGCTGCTCGTGCTTGCGAAGGATGGCGTGTCCGACTCCGCGGCCCGCGCCGCCATCGCTCGTGCCGGCGGCACGGTGAGCAGCGCCAACGTCGCCATCGGGCTCTACGACGTCTCGACGAAGGCCGGCGCGTTCAGCGCCGACGCCATGGGCTCGGGCGCCATCCAGGGCGTCGCCCGTGACCGGGTCATCGGGCGCTCACCCGATGCTGCGGCCGCGCGCGCCAAGAACAAGGACGTCGAGAAGGCCCTCACCGACCGCGCCGTCGGCAACACCAAGGGTGTGCCCAAGCCCGCCGTGCCCACGTCCGGCGAGCCGCTCGCGGGCTACCAGTGGGACATGCGGATGATCCGCACCGAGGCCGCACACCAGATCGCGACGGGGCGCGGTGCCCGGGTCGGTGTCATGGACACCGGCGTGGACGCCGACCACCCCGACCTGCGAGCCAACGTCAACCGAGAGCTGAGCCGCAACTTCACGGTCGACATGCCGGACATCGACGGCCCGTGCGAGGACGAGCCCGACAAGTCGTGCAACGACCCGGCCACCGTGGACGAGGGCGGCCACGGCACCCATGTCGCGGGCACCATCGCGGCGGCGGTCAACGGGCGCGGCATGGCCGGCGTCGCCCCGAACGCCGAGATCGTGAACCTGCGCGTCGGCCAGGACTCGGGCTTCTTCTTCCTCAAGCCCACCGTCGACGCGCTCACCTACGCCGCCGACACCGGCATCGACGTGGTCAACATGAGCTACTACATCGACCCGTGGCTCTACAACTGCGCCAACAATCCGGCCGACTCGCCGGAGGCGCAGGCCCAGCAGCAGACCATCATCGCCGCCACCAACCGTGCGCTGAAGTACGCCTCCAGCCGCGGCATCGCGCTCATCGCCGCGGCCGGCAACCAGAACACCGACCTCAACAACCCGACCTTCGACGGCAGCTCGCCTGACTACCCCGAGGACGCGGCCTACGACCGCACCATCGACAACTCGTGCGTCAGCCTGCCCACGGAGGGCACCAACGTCATGTCGATCTCGTCGGTCGGCCCGAGCAAGCTCAAGGCCGACTACTCGAGCTACGGCACCGAGCAGGTCACGGTCGCCGCGCCCGGCGGGTACTTCCGCGACTTCTACGGCACGCCGCAGTACGGTCAGTACCAGAACCTCATCCTCTCGACCGTCCCGAAGAACGTCCTGCTCGCCGACGGGCTCATCGACCCAGCCACGGGCGCTCCGAAGACGGCTGCCGTCATCCGCGACTGCACCGGCGGCGAGTGCGCCTACTACCAGTACCTCCAGGGCACCTCGATGGCCGCCCCGCACGCCACCGGTGTCGCGGCCCTGATCGTGTCGCGCTGGGGCCACCCGGCCCCGAAGACCGGAGGACTGGACCTCGCGCCGAAGCAGACGCAGAAGATCCTCGAGAAGACCGCCGTGCCCACCCCGTGCCCGGCGCCGGTCTACGACTACCCGGACCGTCCGGACGCCTACACCGCCAAGTGCGAGGGCACGACGGAGGTCAACGGCTGGTACGGCCACGGCATCGTGGACGCCCTCAACGCGGTGACCAGCCGCAAGTAGCACGTAGCTCGTCCCGACCGCCCCGCGGGCTGTGGCACCTCGTGTCGCAGCCCGTGGGGCGCGTCAGTCCGTGCCTCCGCGGGTGCGCTCCCAGTGGCTGCACGGGTGGGCCGACCCCTGCCGCACCCGCTGGCACGGCGGCAGCGTCGCCGGTGACCCGCCGTGCAGCTCGCGGAGCCGGGCCACCACCCGGTAGGCCGTGAACACCACCCGGCAGTCGCACGTCGCCGACGCGCTCGCCAGCCGTGACGCGAGCGCCGTGGCCCGGGGAGCCCGGGCGTCCCGCCAGCGCATCGTCCAGCGCAGTCCCCCGTCGCACCCGTGGACCGCGAGCACGCGGTAGACGAAGCAGGCGAGGCACTCGTCGGCGAAGGGCTGGTCGAAGGGCGGCAGCACGGCGCGGCGGCGCGAGGCGTGGGTCGCGGAGGTCATCTCGCTCCTCGGATCGGTGGCGTGGTCCCACCGTTGTAGCCGACCGACGCCGGGGCGCGTGGCCTCGGTCCTGCGCCTGTGGACGACGCAGGGGTCAGCGATCCCGTAGACCCCCTGCGTGAGCCAGCGTGCGCCTGCTCGCTCCAGCCGGCACCGGCTGGCTTGGCCGGCGGCTAGGCCTTGTGGTCGCTGCCGCGGCGGACGATGCCGACCGGGCAGGCCGACCGGGCCATCACCTCACGGCTGGTCGAGCCCAGCAGCATCCCGCGGAAGCCACCCCGGCCGCGGCTGCCCACCACGACCAGCTCGGCGGCCTGGGAGGCTGCCGCGAGCACCCGACCTGGCGTGCCGCGCACGATGGACCGCCTGACCTCGACCTCGGCCTGCCCCTGCCGACCGCTGCCCTGCGCCCCCTGAGCCGCCGGAGACCCCTGAGCGCCCAGCTCCCCCAGCGCCCGCTCCAGCAGCGCGTCCTGCTTGGCGCGCATACGGGTGAAGGCCTCGCTGCCCTCCTCGGTGGGGACCACCCCGCCGTGGAAGTCGAGAGTCCAGGCGTGCAGGAGGGTGAGCGGGACCCCGCGGGCCGCCGCCTCGTGGTACGCGAACTCGACGGCTCGTGCCGCGTCCGCGGAGTCGTCCACCCCCACCACCACGCCACGACGCCCGTCCGTCCCGAGGACGGCGTCGACGATCAGCTGGTTCGCGGCACCGTCGGTGCCCTCGGCCGCCTCGGCGGTCTCCTCCTCGGTGCGCGGCCGTGGCACCACGATCACCGGGCACTGGGCGTGCGCCGCCACCGCCAGCGAGACCGAGCCGAGCAGCAGCCCGCGCCAGCCTCCCTGCCCCCGGGTCCCGAGCACCACGATCTCGGCCTGCTCGGAGGCCTCGAGCAGCGCCGCGGCGGGGTTGCCCCACTGGGCGCGGGTCGTCACCGGCAAGGAGGGGAAGCGCTCGGCGCAGCGGGCCTTCGCGTGATCCAGGATGTCTTCGGTGGCCTTGCCGATCAGGTCGTCGATGTCGCCGCCCCAGCCCAGCTCGTGCGGCGCGGTGGCCAGCACCTCCTGAGCCATGATCACCTCGAGGCTGCTGCCCCGCTCCAGGGCCCAGTCGGCCGCCCAGTCCAGCGCTCGGTAGGAATGGTCGGAACCGTCGAACCCCACCACCACCTGGCAGGTCCCGGGGGTCTCACCGTCGGAGTTGTTCCTGGTCATGGCTGGCTCCTTTGCCCGCTCGCGAGGCGCCCGCGTGGCCACCTCGGCTCCACCTCTGGCACGTGTCCCACGCTATCAGTGGCGCGCTCGACAGCGCCGCGCCGCCCTCGGCATCGCTCGGCATCGCACTGCCGGTTAGCCTTCGAGGGTGACGACCTCCACCCCGGCCCCTGCGGGGCGCCCCACGCCCAAGCACCGGCTCGTCCTGATGCGCCACGGCCAGACCGAGTGGTCGACGGCCATGAAGCACACGGGCCTCACCGACATCCCGCTGACCGAGCGCGGCGAGGAGCTCGCCCAGGACATCGCGCCGATGATGCGGCTGTTCGACTTCTCCCTGGTGCTCTCCTCGCCGCTGCAGCGCGCCCGGCGCACGGCCGAGCTGGCCGGGCTCACCGACGTCGAGATCGAGCCCGCACTGGTCGAGTGGGACTACGGCGGCTACGAGGGACTGACAACCAGCGAGATCCGCGAGCGCCTGGGCTACGAGTGGAACGTCTGGGACGACGGCGTGGTCCCCGGGGAGTCGCCCGGGGAGACGATCGAGCAGGTGTCGGCGCGCGCCCGCAGCGTCATCGACCGGGTGCGCCCCGCCCTCGACGTCGGTGACGTCGCCCTGGTGGCGCACGGTCACCTGCTGCGCGTGCTCGCCTCGGTGTGGCTGCGCACCGAGCCCCGCTTCGGGGCCCAGCTCATCCTCGACCCCGGCGCCATCTGCGTGCTCGCCTACGAGCGGCACAACCCCGCCATCCAGCACTGGAACCTGCTGCCTCTCGAGGAGGCGCTGCCGGTCGACTGACCCTCACGAGGTCACCGACGGGAGCTCCCAGGTGTGCACCGGCTCGTTGGAGTGCATGCCGTCGACGTAGCGCTCGAGCATGCCCGCGAGCGCGTCGTTGCGGGACAGGCCGCGTCGCTCGAGGGCGCCGACGCAGTCGGACTGCCAGGTCGCCCCGTTGGTCTCGCTGGTGCAGCGTCCCTCGATGATGTCGAGGTAGCGGTCGCGCAGGTCGGCGTCCACGCCCCACATCTCCAGGCCGCGGTGCGCGAGCGGCAGCAGGTGCCGCAGCACCAGCTCGTCGACCGGCACCTCGCCGCGACCGGGCCAGTACTGCCGGGCCCGCAGCCCGCGCTTGGCCCCGTCGGTGAAGTTCTCGTGCGCCGCGTCGAACGACAGCCGGCTCCACAGCGGTCGGTCGTCGGAGGCCAGCGCCCCGACGAGCCCGTAGTAGAAGGCGCTGTTGGCGACCGTGTCGACGATGGTGGGGCCGGCCGGGAGCACGCGGTTCTCGATCCGCAGGTGGGGCATGCCCGACGAGTTGTCGTAGATCGGCCGGTTCCACCGGTAGATCGTGCCGTTGTGCAGGCGCAGCTCGCGCAGGGTCGGGACGCCCCCCTCGTCGAGGACCGCGACCGGGTCCTCCTCGGACATCTCGGGCAGCAGCGCCGGGAAGTAGCGCACGTTCTCCTCGAACAGGTCGAAGACCGAGGTCACCCACCGCTCGCCGAAGAACACCCGCGGCCGCACACCCTGGTTGCGCAGCTCCGGCGGCCGGGTGTCGGTGGCCTGGTAGAACAGGGGCACCCGGGTCTCGTCCCAGAGGCGGTTGCCGAACAGGAACGGCGAGTTGGCCCCCAGGGCGACCTGCACGCCCGAGATGGCCTGCGCCGCGTTCCAGTAGGACGCGAAGTCGGTCGGCGAGACCAGCAGGTGCATCTGCATCGAGGTGCACGCGGCCTCGGGTGCGATGGTGTCGAAGTACTGCGAGAAGCGCTCCCCCGACCGGCCCTGGATGTCGATGAGGACGTCCTCGCCGCGGGCGTCGAGGATCGAGTCGTTCAGCGCCTTGTAGCGCAGGTCGGGCGACAAGACCTCGGCGGACATCGCCTCGGCCGTCAGGGTGGGCAGGATGCCGACGCAGACGATCCCGGCGTCCGGCACGGCCGCGTGGGCGTCGTCGAGCTCCGCGCGCAGGTTGTCCTCGAGCTGGCGCAGGTGGTCCCCGTGCAGCGGACGCGGGTCGACGTTGAGCTCGATGTTGAACCGGCCCAGCTCGGACTGGAACGCCTCGGTGGTCACCGACAGCGCGCTCTCGTTGGTCATGCTGGGGCGCAGCTCGCGGTCGACGAGGTTGAGCTCGATCTCGAGGCCCACCATCGGGTCGGTGTCCTCGAAGTGACTCGACGACAGCATCCGCGCGAAGACGTCCAGGCACTGCTGGACCTTCTCGCGGTACTGCTGACGCTCGCGTCGGGTCACGATGGAGCTGATCTGTTCACCCATGCGCGCCATGGCACCACGCCCACCCCCGCTCAGGGGGCCAGAAACTCCCACCAGGACGCGATTCCCACCAGGTGGACGGCCCTCGGCGTGGGAGAGGGGGGTGTGTCAGACCCGCCACCTAGCCTGGCGAGCATGAGGTTCTTGCACACGTCCGACTGGCACCTGGGGCGCTCGTTCCACCAGGTCGGCCTGCTGGACGCGCAGGCCGCCTTCATCGACCACCTCGTCGAGACGGTGCGCACCGAGCGCGTCGACGCGGTGCTCGTGTCCGGTGACGTCTACGACCGCGCGCTGCCCGCACCGCCGACCGTGGACCTGCTCTCCGAGGCGCTGTGCCGCCTCCACGACGCGGGCGCCACGGTCGTGCTCTCGAGCGGCAACCACGACTCGGCGATCCGCCTGGGCTTCGCGTCGCGGCTGCTCGAGACCGCCGGCGTCCACGTGCGCACCTCGATCGAGGGCATCACCCGCCCCGTAGAGCTCCCGGGCGCCCGCGTCTTCGCCCTCCCCTACCTCGAGCCGGCCGTCGCCTCCGCGGCCCTGGAGGCCGAGCAGCGCACCCATCAGGCCGTGCTGGGCTCTGCGCTCGCCCGCGTGGCGCAGGTGGCGGACCCGACCACCCGCACGGTGGTCATGGCGCACGCCTTCGTGAGCGGCGCGGTGTCCAGCGACTCCGAGCGCGACATCGCGGTCGGCGGGGTCAGCGCGGTGCCGCTCGACCTGTTCGACCACGTCGACTACGCGGCGCTGGGGCACCTGCACCGGCCTCAGCTGCTGAGCGAGCACGTCCGTTACAGCGGCTCGCCGCTGGCGATGAGCTTCTCGGAGGCCGGCCAGACCAAGTCCTCCTGGCTGGTCGACCTGTCGACCGACGGGCGCGGCGCCGACCACGTCGTGGCGGTGCCGACCCCCGTGCACCGACCGTTGGCCGTCGTGCGCGGGACGCTCGACGAGCTGCTCCGCGGTCCCCAGCACGCCCACGCCGAGTCGGCCTACGTGCAGGCGGTGCTCACCGACCCAGCCCGACCGCTGGGGGCCCTCGACCGGCTGCTCGCCCGGTTCCCGCACCTGCTGCAGCTGACCTTCGAGCCGGCCGGGGCGCCTGCCTCCCGCGCCCGCTCCGAGCTGCAGGTCAGCACCCGCACCCGGCTCGAGCTGTGCAGCGACTTCCTCGCCCACGTGCGGGGCGGGGCCGGCCCGACGCCTGCCGAGGGCGAGATCCTGCGCGAGGCGATCGAGGCGACCAGGCCCGAGCACCTCGACGAGCCGAGCGTCGCCGTGAGCGCCCCAGCGCCGGCACGGGCGCAGGCCGACCTGCAGGCAGTCCAGACCAGCCTCTTCGACCACGAGGTCGCCTGACATGAGGCTGCACCGCATCCGCATCGAGGCCTTCGGGCCGTTCCCCGACGTCGTCGAGCTGGACTTCGACGAGCTGGGCGAGGCCGGGCTGTTCCTCGTGCACGGCGCCACCGGCTCGGGCAAGACCAGCCTGCTGGACGCCGTGACGTTCGCGCTCTACGGCGGGCTGGCCGGGGCGCGGGCCGAGCAGCACCGGGCATCGCTGCGCTCGGACCACGCCGGCGTCGACGCCGTGCCCAGCGTCGAGCTCGAGCTGACCATCGGGTCCCGCCGGCTGCGCGTCTGGCGCCAGCCCTCGTTCGAGCGCCCCAAGAAGCGGGGCGGCGGCACCACCTCGGTCCAGGCGCACGGTCGGCTTGACGAGCTGGTCACCGGTGACTGGGTCAACAGGTCGACCCGGCTGGACGAGATGGGCGACCTCCTCGGCGAGGTGCTCGGTCTGGGGCGCGAGCAGTTCGCCACGGTCGTCCTGCTCCCCCAGGGCGACTTCTCCACCTTCTTGCGCTCCCCCAACAAGGACCGCCAGCAGATCCTCGAGCGGCTCTTCGACACGGCAGGCTTCCGCGCGGTCGAGGAGTGGCTGGCCGACCAGCGTCGCGCCGGCGAGCAGCGACTGGCCCAGGTCCAGGGCACGCTGAGCCACCAGCTGCGCCGGGCGCACGACGCCGTGTCACCGCTGCTCGACGAGAGCGACCAGCCGCCGCACGAGCTCGACCGAGAGACCGTCGCGGACCAGCTCGTCGCCTGGTCCACCCTCGTCCACCACGCGACCACCTCGGCCGAGGCGACCCTCGCCACGGCACGCACCGCCGCCGACGACGCCGACGCTGCGGCGGCCGAGGGCCGGCGGGTCGCCGCGCTGCAGGCTCGGGCCGCGCAGGCCCAACAGTCGTTGACCGCGCTCGAGGAGGCGACGCCGACCGTCGACCTGGCGCACCAGACCATCGCGGACGCCGAGCGAGCCCGGTCGGTCTGGGGCTACCGCGACGCCGCGGTCACCGCGAGGGCCACCGTGGCCCAGCGCCGCCGTGCGACGGCCCAGGCGCGCGCCGGTCTCCCCGCGCTCCCGATCCAGCCCGCCGCGGACCCCGACGAGACGGTGGTCGCCGCCTGGCTGGACGAGGTGCGGGGTCAGGACGACGTGATCGCCACCCTGGCCGAGCACCTTCGCCGGCTGGATCAGGCCACGGCTGCTCAGCAGGCCGCCCACGCCCAGCACCGGTCCGCACAGGAGACCGCTGCCCTGGCGACCCACGCCCAGGCCGACCACGAGCGGCGGGTCACCAACCTGCGCGAGCAGGTCACCGCCTTGACGCAGCTCGCAGCGCAGGCCCCGACGGCCGCTCGCCGGGTCGCGGACCTCGCCGCGCTGGACGGTGGTCTGGTGGCCCTCGGTCAGAGCCTGCGCGAGGCGCAGCGCGCCGGTGCGCAGCTGGCCCGGCTGGACACCGAGCACGCGCAGGCGCGTCACCAGCTCGCCGAGCTGCACGCCCGGCGCTCCGCCGACCTCGCCGCCGAGCTGGCGGCCGACCTGGGCGACGACGCTCCCTGTCCCGTGTGCGGCTCGACGGTGCACCCGGCCAAGGCATCCATCGCCGCCACCGTCGCCGTGTCGCGCGAGGACGTCGCGGCCGGTGAGGACGACTGCGAGCGGATCAGCGCGGCTCGCACGACTGCGCACGGTCGCCACGTCGCGGCCACCGCCACGGCGCGTCAGCAGCGAGCCCAGCTGCAGGCCCTCGCCCAGTCCTGTGCCGATCTGCTCGACGTCCCCGCCGGGTTGGCGGACGAGGGTGACACCTCCGGCGGCAAGGCAGGCTCCAGCGGCGAGGCCGGCCCCGATGGCAGCGCCACCTCCGTGAGCGACGACTCCGTCATCGACGACGTGGTCCGGGTCGAGGCGTTCCGGTCCGGTCCGGTGGCCGAGGCGCTGGCGGCGGCGATCAGCGAGCGCGAGCAGGTGCAGGCGGCGGCCGACTCGCTCCCCGCTGCCACCGAGCGCACCGCCGCCTCCGAGCACGAGCAGGAGCGCCTCGCCCAGGCAGCAGCCCAGGCCCAGCAGCAGCTCACCGAGACCGCGGTGCGGGCCCGCGTGGCCACCGGAGCGCTCACCGAGGCGACGGCCGAGGTGCGCGGTCTGGCCACCCGGCACGCCGAGACCTGCCCGTGCGTCGACCCGCACGCAGCGGTGGCGCCGGCCCGAGACGAGCAGGACGATCAGGGTGACCGGGCCGACACGGACGCGGTCCTGGCCCACGCGGCCGCTGACCTGGCCGACCAGGTCCGCGCGGCCGTCGGCCGACACCGCGCCACGGCCCTGGCCGCGGCCACGCTGAGCGACGCGCTCGCCGAGCAGGCTCGGGCCGACCAGGCGCTCAGCGATGCCCTGGTCAAGCTCGAAAATGCTTATACTGCAGAGGGATTCGCTGACGAGCAGGCCGTGGTGGACGCACGACGCGAGCCGGCCGCCATCGACGAGCTGCGTGTCGTGGTGCGACGCCACGGTGACGAGCTGGCCGCGCAGCGCGCCATCCTCGCGCAGGACGACGTGGCCGCGGTCGTCGACCTGCCCAGGCCGGACCAGCTGGGTCTGGAGAGCATGGCAGCCCAGGCGCGGACGGCCCTGCAGCGTGCCACGGCTCGGCAGGCCGAGGCGGTGGCCATCCGCACCGCACTGGACGCCCGCAGCCAGGACGTGCTGGCAGCACTCGACGACGTCGAGCCCCTGGCCGAGCACGTCCGCGTGATGCGCGATCTCGCGGAGGCCTTCGCGGGCGGCGGCCGGGACAACACCCGGCGGATGAGCCTGACCTCCTTCGTGCTCGCGTTCCGGCTGCGTGAGGTCGTCCGGCTCGCCAACGAGCGGCTGGCGCCCATGACCGACGGGCGCTTCACGCTCGAGCACTCAGAGGAGCTAGCCGCCAACGGCGGCCGCAGCGGGCTGGGTCTGAAGGTGCTCGACGCCTGGACCGGCATCTCGCGCGACACCCGGTCCCTGTCCGGGGGCGAGACGTTCATGGCCTCGCTCGCGCTGGCGCTCGGCCTCGGCGACGCCGTCCGCGCCGAGAGCGGCGGGCTGCGGCTGGACACCCTGTTCGTCGACGAGGGGTTCGGCTCCCTGGACGAGGACACCCTCGAGCTCGTCATGGGCGTCCTCGACGAGCTGCGCGACGGCGGCCGCACCGTGGGCCTGGTCAGTCATGTCTCCGAGCTGCGCAGCCGCATCCCGGCCCAGGTCCTGGTCCGTCGCTCCCCGACCGGCAGCGACGTGCGCGTCACCGGCGTGGGTGCCGGCTCCGGACTGCCCGACCCGGCGACGGCGACCGACGCCGTGCCGGCCTGACATCGGCTCCGACCACGCCGCGAGCTGGTCCAACCACCCAGGTTCGATCGTCCCTTGGCAAGATGGTGGTGCGATCGAGACGGCACCGGCCGGCGGTCGCACCGAACACGGGGCGTGTGCTCAGCGCGTCTCGATCCGCTATCGAAGGAGTACTCATGAGCCTCGCTGCTGCCCCCGCCCGTCTTGCCGCAGGGCTGTTCATCCTCAACTCCGGGCTCGGCAAGCGCAACCTGCCCGTGGAGGCGGCCCAGGGCCTGCGCGACATGGGCGCCGCCGGCGTGCCCCAGCTCGCCGACATCCCGCCGAAGCAGTTCGCCACCTACATCTCGACGGGCGAGATCGCCCTCGGCGCTGCCCTGCTCACGCCGTTCGTCCCGGGCTGGCTCGCCGGCGCCGCGCTCGGCGCGTTCAGCGCGGGCCTGCTCAACATGTACCGCAAGACCCCCGGCATGACGATCGACGGCATCCGCCCCACCCAGGAGGGGACGGCCGTGGCCAAGGACGTCTTCATGCTGGGCATCGCCGGCTCCCTCATCGTGGACTCGGTGCTGAACTGACGACACCGCTGCGCTGACGACAGCGACGGGCTCCGGCTGCACCGCAGCCGGAGCCCGTCGTCATGCCGCGGCTCAGTCCTCGAAGGACTCCGGCGGCGGGCAGGAGCAGATCAGGTTGCGGTCGCCGTAGGCGCCGTCGATGCGCCGCACCACGGGCCAGTACTTCGCGCGCGGGTCGACGCCGTCGGGGAACGCCGCCACCTGCCGGTCGTAGGCGTAGGGCCACTCCTGCGCCAGCGAGACCGCGGTGTGCGGTGCGTGCCGCAGCACCGAGTCCGTGATCGAGACCTCCCCGGAGGCCACCTGCTCGACCTCGGCACGGATGGCCAGCATGGCGTCGCAGAAGCGGTCCAGCTCAGCGAGGTCCTCGGACTCGGTCGGCTCCACCATCAACGTGCCGGCGACAGGGAAGGACATCGTCGGGGCGTGGAAGCCGTAGTCGATCAGCCGCTTGGCGATGTCGTCGACGGTGACGCCCGTCGCCGCCGTCAACGGCCGGATGTCGAGGATGCACTCGTGGGCGACCAGCCCGTCCTCGGAGGCGTAGAGAACCGGGTAGGCCTCTCGCAGGCGGGCCGCGATGTAGTTGGCGTTCAGCACGGCCAGCGAGGTGGCCCGCGCCAGGCCCTCACCACCCATCAGACGCACGTAGGTCCACGAGATCGGCAGGATGCTCGCGGAGCCGTAGGGCGCGCCGGCGATCGGACCGACGCCCGTCGCGGGGCCGGCCTCCGGCGCCAACGGGTGGTTGGGCAGGTAGGGCGCAAGATGGCTACGAACCGCGACCGGGCCCACCCCGGGGCCACCGCCGCCGTGCGGGATGCAGAAGGTCTTGTGCAGGTTGAGGTGCGACACGTCGGCCCCGAAGTGGCCCGGCTTCGCGAGCCCCACCAGGGCGTTCATGTTGGCGCCGTCGACATAGACCTGCCCACCCGCGTCGTGGATGAGCCCGCAGAGCTTGGTGATGGTGTCCTCGTAGACCCCGTGCGTCGACGGGTAGGTCACCATGATCGCCGCGATGGTGTCGCGGTGCTGCTCGACCTTGGCGGCCAGGTCCTCCATGTCCACCGAGCCGTCCGCGGCCGTCTTGACCACGACGACCTTCATGCCCGCCATGACGGCGCTCGCGGCGTTGGTGCCGTGGGCGCTCGCCGGGATCAGGCAGATGGTGCGCGCGCCCTGACCGTTGGCCCGGTGGTAGGCGCGGATCGCCATCAGACCGGCCAGCTCGCCCTGGGCGCCCGCGTTGGGCTGCAACGAGATGTCGTCGTAGCCGGTGATCTCGAGCAGCCAGTCCGAGAGCTCACGCACGATCTGGCGGATGCCCTCGGTCTGCTCGACCGGGGCGAACGGGTGCAGGGCCCCGAACTCCGGCCAGGTGATCGGCTCCATCTCGGTCGTGGCGTTCAGCTTCATGGTGCAGGACCCGAGCGGGATCATGCCGCGGTCCAGCGCGTAGTCGCGGTCGGCGAGCCGGCGCAGGTAGCGCAGCATCATGGTCTCGGAGGTCACCGAGTTGAAGACCGGGTGGGTGAGGTAGTCGCTGGTGCGGCCGAAGCCGTCGAGGGCGGCCGGCTCGGGCAGCGCGCGCGGCACGGACTCGATGTCACCGGGCAGCCCGAACGCGCGCAGCACAGCGTTCAGCTCGCGCGCGGTCGTCACCTCGTCGCAGCTGAGCTGGACCTGGTCCTCGCCCACCTGCCAGAGGTTGACGCCCTCGTCCCGCGCCGCGGCCACGATCTCGGCGGCCCGGCCCGGGACGCGGACGGCGACGGTGTCGAAGAACCGGTCGGCGACCAGCTCGACGCCACCGGCGCGCAGCCGATCGGCGACCACGGCCGCGGTGGCGTGCGTGCGCTCCGCGATCGACTTGAGCCCCTTCGGACCGTGCCAGACGGCGTACATCGAGGCCATCACGGCGAGCAGCACCTGCGCGGTGCAGATGTTGGAGGTGGCCTTCTCTCGCCGGATGTGCTGCTCGCGGGTCTGCAGCGCCAACCGGTAGGCCTGCTGGCCGTCCTCGTCCACGCTCACCCCGACGAGCCGACCGGGCATGGACCGCTCAAGCCCCCGCCGCACGGACATGAAGCCGGCGTGCGGGCCGCCGAAACCCATGGGCACGCCGAAGCGCTGGCTGGAGCCGACGGCGAGATCCGCGCCCCACTCCCCCGGCGGCGTGACGACGGTGAGCGCGAGCAGGTCGGTGGCGGCGGTGACGAGCGCCCCGGCCTCGTGCGCCGCCTCGGCGAGGGCCGACCAGTCGACCAGCCGGCCGTCGGCGCCTGGGTACTGCACCAGCACGCCGAACACCGCCCGTCCCCCGGCCGCAGCCGCGAGGGAGTCGGCGTCGCGGACCTGGGTGAGGTCGGCCACGACGACCTCCAGCCCGAGGGGCACGGCACGGGTCGACACGACGGCGATGGTCTGGGTGAAGACCTGCTCGTCGACGAGCAGCACGGCGTCCTTGGCGACCTTGCTGGAGCGGCGCATCAGCGTCATCGCCTCGGCCGCGGCGGTCGACTCGTCGAGCAGCGAGGAGTTGGCGATGTCCAGACCCGTCAGGTCGTTGACCATGGTCTGGTAGTTGAGCAGCGCCTCCAGCCGGCCCTGGGAGATCTCCGGCTGGTACGGCGTGTACGCGGTGTACCACGCGGGGTTCTCGAGCAGCTTGCGCTTGACCACCGGGGGCACGACGGTCCCGTAGTAGCCCTGGCCGATCATCGACGTGAGCAGCTGGTTCTTGGCCGCGATGGCGCGCAGCTCCTCCACCACGGCCTGCTCGCTGGCGGCCGGCTCGATGTCCAGCGGCTCGACCGAGCGGATGGCGGCCGGCGCGGCGCTGGCCAGGAGGGACTCGATGGACGGCTGACCGACGACCGAGAGCATGTGCTCGACGTCGGCATCGCTCGGGCCGATGTGGCGGCCGACGAACTCGGGCAACGGGGACGGGTCGAGCACGGGACTGCTCCTCACGTAGGACGGCACGCGCACCCGCTCGGGTGGCGTTCCCCGCCTGTCATCCGTGGTCAGTGCTTGGTGGACTCCAGTGCACCTGCCCCCGCGGTCCTGGTGCCTGAGAGGTTCCGGGGAGGTTGCCCCTTCGGCGCCCCGTCGAGCGGGGACTCTCCCACGGGAGTTGTCGGCGGGGTCAGGCTAGCACCCGAGGCCCGCGACTACCCCGCCGAACGGGCGCGACGCCGCGCCAACAGCTCGTCGCCCGGGAACTCGGCGTGGTCGTCGGTGCGCTCGCTCGGCAGCGCCGACAGCTCCCCCTCGACCTCGCGCCACACGCGCCCGACGGCGATCCCGAACACGCCCTGGCCACCCTGGACCAGGTCGATGACCTCGTCGGCGGAGGTGCACTCGTAGACCGAGGCGCCGTCACTCATCAAGGTGATCCCGGCGAGGTCCTCGACGCCCCGGTCGCGCAGCGACTGCACGGCGACCCGGATCTGCTGCAGCGAGACGCCGGTGTCGAGCAGTCGCTTGACGACCTTGAGCACGAGGATGTCGCGGAAGCCGTAGAGCCGCTGGGTGCCGGAGCCGGTAGCGGTGCGCACGGAGGGCTCGACCAGGCCGGTGCGGGCCCAGTAGTCCAGCTGGCGGTAGGTGATGCCGGCCGCCCGGCAGGCCGTCGGACCGCGGTAGCCGATGTCCTCGGACAGCTCCGGAAGGTCGTCGTCGAAGAGCTTGCCCTGGGAGGCGGAGGGCTCACGAGGGGTCCCGCTCACATCGCCTCCAGTTCCTCGTCCAGCGTCGAGCCAGGCTGTCGACACGCTATTGACGGTACGGCGCGCCTCGGTCGCGGTCAACGACCGAACGGGTCCATGCGTCCGCGGGCGTGTCGCCGAGCGGCTGCTCAGGACGACGCGGGCCGGTCCGGCCCCTCCTCGCCCTCGAAGTCCTCGGGCGAGATCTGGTCGAGGAACTCGCGGAACTTCTCGACCTCGTCCTCGGCGTCCTCACCCTCGCTGATGATGACGCCGGCCTCCTCGACGACCTCGGGGCGGCCCACGATCTCGTGGTCGAGCCGCAGCGCCAGCGCGATGGCGTCCGACGCGCGCGCGCTCACCTCGATGGTGTGGTCGAAGACGAGGACGGCGTGGAAGACGTTGTCGACGATGGCGTCGATGCGGATCTCGGTGATCGTGTGGCCGAGGGCCTCGATCACGTTGACCAGCAGGTCGTGGGTGAGCGGGCGCGGGGGCACGATGCCCTGCTGGGCGTACGCGATCGCCGTCGCCTCGGCCGCCCCGACCCAGATCGGTAGGTACCGCGTGCCGTCGCTCTCCTTCAGCAACACGATCGGCTGGTTGGTCGGCATCTCGACGCGAACTCCGTGGACCTCGAGCCTCTTCACCCGTCCAACCTACCTCGCGGTCAGCCCCTGACGCACCAGGGCGGTGTGCAGGGCGAGGCAGGCGGCGAGCACCTCACCCGTGCGATCGCTCCCCTCGGGGTCGGCGGCCGAGCCCCGGTGCGGTCGCGCCACCTGCTGGACCAGGCCGAGCTCTCGGTCGGCCGCCATCTTGAACGGGCGCAGGTGGCGCGCCTCCAGGCCGTAGGACCCGAGAGCGCCGGCAGCCCGGGCCACCGCCAGGGCAGCGTCGTCGAAGTGACCCTGGGCGTCGGCTCGCAGCAGCCCGAACTGCACCAGGGCGGCGACGGTGGGCTCGTCCAGGCCGGCTGCCGTCGCCAGCTCACGACCGGTGAGGCGCAGCGTCGTCGGGGCGACCGAGAGGTCGGCCGCGCTCGGCAGGGACGGGTCGACGGGCGCCGGCGGTGCCGCTGGAAGGGATCCCGCACCAGCACTCGGGGTCGGCGCCTCCAGCCCGCGGTCCATCGCGTCCAGCGCGTCGGCGATCACCTTGAGCGGCCAGAACCAGTCGCGCTGGGCGGTGAGGACGTAGCGCAGCCGGTCCACGTCCGAAGCGGTGTAGGTGCGATAGCCGGACCCGGTCCGTGCGGGCGTGACGAGGCCCTTGGCCTCCAGGAACCGGATCTTGGAGATGCTGATGTCGGGAAAGTCCGGCTGCAGCTGCGCCAGGACCGCCCCGATGGTCAGCGGTCGAGCGCTCACGCCCCCGCGGCAGCGGCGTAGAAGACCAGCCGGAACTTGCCGATCTGCACCTCGTCGCCGGCGTTCAGGGCGCCGACGTCGGTGCGCTCGCGGTTGACGTAGGTCCCGTTGAGGGAGCCCACGTCGCGGACCTCGAAGTGCGAGCCGTTCCGGACGAAGACCGCGTGCCGTCGGGACACGGTCACGTCGTCGAGGAAGATGTCGCTGTCGGGGTGGCGGCCGGCGCTCACCTCGTCGGCGTCCAGGAGGAAGCGGGCGCCGGTGTTGGGTCCACGGAGCACGACGAGCAGGGCGGTGCCAGGACGCAGGGCGTCGACGGTCGCCTGGTCCTGGGTGGTCAGGGTGCCCTCGATGTCATGGCCGGTATCGGTGGGCTCGACCCCGACGCCGGGGAAGTGCATTGTCGACGGACCGTCGACCCGTGCCGGACGATCGTTGTCTTGGCTGCTCACGTGCAGTCTCCCTCCTACGCTCGGCCAGCCGGCCGAAGCATCATGCTACTGGTCAGGTCAGGCTGTCCTGGTAGGTGTCGACGTCGACAAGCGCGTCGAGCTCGCCCTCGTCCGAGATCTGGACGGTGAACATCCAGCCGTCGCCGTAGGGGTCGGTGTTGACCAGCTCCGGCTGACCGTCCAGCTGCTCGTTGGCGGCGGTCACCGTGCCGGTCAGCGGGGCGTAGAGGTCGGAGACGGACTTGGTCGACTCCACCTCGCCGCACGACTCCCCCGCCGTGACCTCGTCACCGACGGCCGGAAGGCTCACGTAGACCACGTCGCCCAAGGCGTCCTGGGCGAACGCCGTGATCCCCACGGTGGCCTGGTCGCCGTCGATCTTCACCCACTCGTGGTCGGTGGTGTAGCGAAGGGACGACGGGTAGGTCAGCTCGGACATGGCTCTCCTTCGAGGTACTGCGGCGGTGACTGGCACGAATGGGTCGTGGCGCTGGCCGGTCGGCCGGGTCCAGCTGGTCGAGTGGGTGGCCGCTCAGGGAGCGGACGGGCTGGCACTCGGGACAGGCCGAGCGTATCTATCGGTCGGTGGCTGCTGCAACGCATCGACCAGCACGGACGGCGCCTTGGTGACGGTGGCCTCGGCACCTTGCTGGCGGATCGTCTCGACGATCCCACCGGGGAAGTTCATCGCCGCCTGCAGGGTGTCTCCGTCGCCCACGGCCTTGATCGTGTAGGGCAGCGTGAGCTTGGTGTTGTCGACGTAGAGCGCACCGTCGTGCTCGGCGATGTAGGACTGGGCGACCACCCGGGCCGTGCCGATCTGGATCGCCTCGGCACCCGCGTCGCGCAGCTCCTGCACCAGGTCCAGCAGGGTGGGGTAGGTGACCTGACCGGGCTGGCCGGTGATGGTCATGGTGATGCCTGGCCCGGTGGCCTTGACCGTGCCCGCGAGGATGCGCAGCTGGTTCAGCCGCTCCGTGGCGGCCTTGACGGCGGCCTCGTCCTTGGAGCTGCCGTTGACGAGCTCGTCGCGGGTGGCCTGCAGCCGGCGCGTCTCGAGGTCCAGGCGCTCGTTGCGCGAGGTCTGGTCGTCGAGGATGCGCACGAGGTCGGTGGTGCGCAACGACTCCAGGCCCTGCTTGCCGGTGGCCTGCACCTGCGTCGCCACGGCGAACCCGAGGGCGAGGGCCAGCGCGGTGGCGACGGCCGTCTTGCGGTTGGCCCGTGGCTTGGCTGCCTCCAGCAGCCGGCTCCAGCCCGACTCCTGCCGGGTGGGGTCGGTGGGCGGCGGCGGAGGCGTCGTGCTGCTCATGCGTGGAAGAGGTGTCGGCGGATGGAGGCGACGTTGGAGAAGATCCGGATGCCGAGGACCACGACGACACCGGTCGACAGCTGCGAGCCCACGCCCAGCTGGTCGCCGAGGAAGACGATCAGGGCCGCCACGACCACGTTGGACAGGAACGAGATCACGAAGACCTTGTCGTTGAAGATGCCGTCCAGCACGGCCCGGATGCCACCGAAGACCGCGTCGAGCGCCGCGATGACCGCGATCGGGAGGTAGGGCTGGAGCCAGACCGGCACCGAGGGGTCCAGGAAGATGCCGAGGGCGATGCCCACGATCAGTCCGAGGGCTGGGATCACGGGGAGACCGCCTCCTTGGTGGTCGTTGCGGTGGTGGTCGCTGCGGGAGTGTTCGTGGCGGTAGTGGGGGCTGCGCCGCTGGTCGCTGCGGCGCTGGGGCCGGCACCGGGCACCCGGGCGACGCGCACGTCCATGGACGGATCGGCGGGCAGGGTCAGCTGGTCGTGGTCGTCCACGGAGTAGCGGACGCCATAGTTGTCGGCGAGACCCTGGGCGTAGCTGCCGGCGTCGGTGCCGACGAACCGCGTGTGCAGCTGGCCCTTCTCACCGATCGCCGAGACGACGTAGGGCCGGGTGAGCGGACGGAAGTCCACGATCAGCGCGTCGCCTGCGAACCGGATCGCCGACAGCGAGGTGAGTCGGTGACCGTTGATCGAGACCGCCTCGGCACCGGCCTGCCACAGGCCGTTGGCGACGATCGCGAGGTCGCGAGCCTGCACCCGGCCCTGGTCGACGTCACCGGCCGCGCGAGGGTCGCCCGCGGCGCCGGATCCTGCGGCCTGTGCGGAGTCGTCGAGCGTGATGACCACCCCGGGGCCGCTGACCGCGATGGCGCCGGTGCCGAGCTCGGCAGCCGCGAGCTCGCTGTTGAGCGTCTGGAGGTCCTGGGCGGCGAGCAGCTGACCGCGCGCCGTGGCGATCTCCTGGTTGAGCGTGGCGGCCCGCGCCCGCTGGGCGTCGCCGGCCTGCTGACGCTCCTCGATGCGGCTGATCAGGTCGGCCTTCTGCTCGGCGATCACGGCTCGGGGCTGGCGCAGCGCGAGGGCGGCGATCGTGATGACCAGCGCGAGGACGAGCAGGATCGCAGCGATGCGCAGCGGTCGAGGGGGCGGCGTCGGTGACAGACCGCGGGCGACCCGTCGCTCGGCCTCGGCCGCGTAGGCCGGGTCGAGCGGCCGCTCCATCATCTCGGTGAGCAGGGTCATCGAGGCGTCTGGACGCCGGGGCGCAGCCGTGCTCACCGTGACACCTCTCCCTGCTCGTGCGCTGCTTGCTCGTGCGCTGCCTGCTGGACGGTCGGGCCCAGCCGGTGACGGCGCGTCGACGGCGGGGCCGCAGCCTCGTGTCGGACCGCTGCCACCAGGTGCTGGGCCTGGACGAAGTACATCACGGCGGCCAGCCAGTAGAGGGCAACGCCCCACCAGGTGAAGGCCCACGCGATGGGCCGCACCACGTCCGCCACCGCCCCGCTGCCGTGCCCGAGGAGCAGCAACGGCAGGGCGTAGAGCAGGTTGAACGTCGCGGCCTTGCCGACGAACGTGACCGGCAGGGTGCGCAGGCCGTAGGACCGCCAGCGCCGCAGCGCCAGGGCGCCCCACAGGTCACGGCCCACGATGAGCGCCACCAGCCACCAGGGCACGATGCCGCGCACGAGCAGCCCGGCGAGCGCGGAGAGGATGTAGAGCCGGTCCGCGACCGGGTCGAGCAGCTGCCCCAACCGGGTCACCTGGTCGAAGCGCCGGGCGATCCAGCCGTCGAGATAGTCCGTCGCGGCAGAGCCGGCGAGGACCGCCAGCGCCCAGCCGTCGTGCCCGCGGATGATCAGCCACAAGAAGAGCGGCACCCCGAGGAGCCGGACCACGGACAGCGCGTTGGGGACGGTCCAGACCCGGTCGCTCACGGTGATGGTGCTCGACATGGCACCAGCCTAGGCGCTGGGGCTGCTGCGGATCGGCGGTCGACCTGGCAGGATCACCCCCATGACCACTTCGACCGGGTCGCGCTATGCCGCGCACACCGACATCGGGCGCGTGTCCGCCCAGAACGAGGACAGCTTCGCGGTCGGCGACTTCTACTGGATGGTGGCCGACGGCATGGGCGGGCACCAGGCCGGCGAGGTGGCCAGCCGGTTGGCGGTCGAGGCGGCCGTGAATCGCGTAGAGCGTGGCCCGCACCCCGGGCAGTCCCTGGTCGAGCTGGTGGAGTCAGCCTTCTCCGACGCCTTGGACCTGCTGCAGCGCGCGGCCGACGGCGACGAGGTCACGTCCGACATGGGCACCACGCTGATCCTGGCCGTGCAGGAGGATGACGAGGTGGTGATCGGGCACGTCGGCGACAGCCGCGCCTACGTCCTCGGCGCACGTGGTGGTGACGGCGGCGGCCACGACCGCGGCGAT
The DNA here is from genome assembly GCF_022568835.1 of Arsenicicoccus piscis. GTDB lineage: Bacteria > Actinomycetota > Actinomycetes > Actinomycetales > Dermatophilaceae > Arsenicicoccus > Arsenicicoccus piscis. The sequence continues at coordinate 116,695 of NZ_JAKZHV010000009.1, read as the reverse complement.
CACCAGGCCCTCACGCAGGTGACCCGCGACCACAACGTCGCCGAGGAGATGCTCGCGCTCGGCATGATCACTGCGGCCGAGGCCCAGCACCACCCGGGGCAGTACCAGCTCACCCGCGCGCTCACCGGCACCGGTGCGGCCGACACGACCGTGACGCTCACCCGGTTGCCGGCCACGGGTCGGCTGCTGCTGTGCAGCGACGGGCTCAACGGCGAGCTGACCGACGACGAGATCGCCGAGTGGCTCGGCACCGGCACGCCCGCAGAGGCCGCCCGCTCGCTCGTCGAGCTGGCGCTCGACAAGGGCGGCCGCGACAACATCACCGTGGTCGTCGTCGACCTGGGCGTCTCCGGCTGAGCTCGCTGTGCCGCGCGACCCACAGGCGCCTGGTGCACGGCGCTCGGTAGGCGCGGTGCTGCTCTGCGCAGCCCTCGGCGCCCTCCCCGCCTGCAGCGGCGCCTCGACCACGGAGTCCGTCGCCCCCACCGTCGCCCCGTCGACCAGCCCGTCGACCAGCCCGTCGCTCAGTACGACCACGAAGGCCGCAGCCTCGCCCAGCTCACCCAGCCCGACCAGCAGCCCGACCAGCACGGCGGCACGCGCGCCGGCGCAGCCGCCGGTCGATCCGCACGACGTGTTCGCGACGACGGATCGCACGCGCTACACCTCGCCGTGGTTCACCGAGGCCTGGCCGGTGCTCAACCCCTTCGGCTGCACCACGTCCCCGCTCTACGGCTCCGACCCGCGGTGCCCGGGCAAGCAGGGATTCCACCACGGCACCGACATCGCGATGGCGTGCGGCACCACCATCCTGGCCGGCATCGCCGGCACGGTCCTTGCTCCGGACACCCCGACGCGACCAGGGCGCTCCTACGGCCCCACCGTGTTTCGGATCCGGACGTCCGACAACGCGATGGACGTCCTGGTGGCCCACGCGGCCTCGGTGCGCGTGCGTCCTGGGCAGCGGGTCGCGGTGGGCGAGCCGATCGCCACGGCCGGATCGGTGGGCGCACCGGACGGGTGCCAGCTGCACGTCGAGGTGCGCGCGGCCGGCGGTGACGTGACGACGGCGGTGGACCCTGGGCCGGTGCTGGCGCTGAGCCGCTGAGCCGCTGAGCCGCTGAGCCCGGTCTACAGGTCGAGCAGCGCGTCGAGCTTGGTGAACGAGCTCTCCCAGCCCGAGCGGATCTGCTCGACGTCGGCGCCCGGCCACGGCAGCTGGACGAGCCGGACGTGGCTGCGCTCCTTGCCCTCGCAGCAGTCGATCTCGATCCGCAGCGCGTAGGTGCCGCCGTCGGGCAGCTCCTCCTGCGACGCGATCAGCCACGGCGGGTCCAGCTCGGTGAAGGTCGCGTCGACCGACAGGCGTTGCACGGGGTCGTCGTCGTTGACCAGCTCCAGGCGTCGGCGGCCTCCGACGCGGGGGTCGATCTCGCAGGTGGTGCGGGGGACGGAGAAGCCCACGGGGCCGTACCACTCGACCAGCACGGTCGGGTCGGTGAAGGCCTGGAAGAGTCGCTCGCACGGGGCGGCGAAGTCGCGGTCGATGACGAGCTCAGCCATGGCGATGCCGTTCTCTCGGGTGCGGGGACGACGTGTGCCGAGTCTAGGTCGGCCCCAGGCGACCCGCACCCCGATGCACCGACCCTTGTGCCCGTCTGCTGTCGGTGGTCCACTGGGGTCAGGTCTGGACCTTGCCTCGCTCGGCACTGGGACCCCAGCGTCGGCATCCGTCACGCGCACCGGGGAGGACCATCATGGCTATCCTTTCGGACCGGCTGCAGGCACCTTCGACGACGTCAACCGCTCCCCCTGGTCCGCCACGTCGCTCCCCCGGCTACTGGGTGCGCTGGGCGGCGAGCACCGACCACAAGGTCATCGGACTGCTATATCTCGCAACGTCTTTCGTGTTCTTCGTCATCGGTGGAGTGCTCGCGATGATGATCCGCGCCGAGCTCTGGACCCCGGGCCTGCAGGTCGTCGACACCGCCAACGGCGGACCCATCCTGTGGCAGCACCTGTTCTGGTTCTTCGGCCACCCCGAGGTCTACATCATCGCGCTGCCGTTCTTCGGCATCATCAGCGAGGTCATCCCCGCCTTCAGCCGCAAGCCGCTGTTCGGCTACAAGTCGATGATCTTCTCGCTGATCGCGATCGCCGCGCTCTCCTCAGCCGTGTGGGCCCACCACATGTACGCCACCGGCCAGGTGCTGCTGCCCTTCTTCGCCATCATGTCGATGCTCATCTCGGTGCCGACCGGGGTGAAGTTCTTCAACTGGATCGGCACCATGTGGGGTGGCCAGCTGACCCTCGACACACCCTTGGTCTGGGCGCTGGGGTTCATCACGACCTTCCTCTTCGGTGGGCTGACCGGCATCATCTTGGCCAGCCCGGCCCTGGACTTCCACGTCACCGACTCCTACTTCGTCGTCGCCCACTTCCACTACACGGTCTTCGGCACCGTAGTGTTCGCGATGTTCGCCGGGTTCTACTTGTGGTGGCCGAAGTTCACCGGCAAGATGCTCGACGAGCGGCTCGGCAAGATCCACTTCTGGATGCTGTTCATCGGGTTTCACACGACGTTCCTCATCCAGCACCTGCTCGGCGTCTGGGGCATGCCTCGCCGCTACGCGGACTACCTGCCCAAGGACGGGTTCGTCTGGCTGAACCAGGTCTCCAGCGTCGGCGCCTTCCTCCTCGGTGCCTCGACCCTGGTCTTCCTCTGGAACGTCTGGATCAGCGAGCGGCATGCGCCGCACGTCACCGTCGACGACCCGTGGGGCTTCGGCGCGTCGCTGGAGTGGGCGACCTCGTGCCCGCCGCCGCGGCACAACTTCACGTCGCTCCCCCGCATCCGGTCCGAGCGGCCGGCGATCGATCTGCACCACCCGGACGTGGACGCAGGGACGACGGTCCTACCGCCCTCCCGCAGCACCTCGGTGGGTGATCAGCTGGGCAGGTAGCCGCCGGACGCCTCGAAGAAGGCCTCGATCGCCGCGGCCCGGGGAGCGTCGCGTCCCGCGTGCTCGCCCATCACGTCCAGGAGTGCCTCGAGCAGCACCAGCAGCCCTGCGCGAGAACGAAACACGGAGTCCGAGCCACTGGCGACGAACAGGCTCAGGTCGGCGTCGGCCAGCAGCGGGCTCCCCCGACGGTTCGTGATCAGGATCGTCGTCGCCCCGCGCCCTCGCGCGTGCCGCAGCAGCCGCTGGATCGCCACCGGCGAGCGGTCGAACGCCGTGGCCAGCACCACGCTCCGGTCGGTGAGCCCGGCCAGCCCGTGCGCCCAGCGGTCCGTGCCGTCCAGCAGGGTGACGTCACCTCGCAGATAGCTCGCGAGCAGCTCCATGTAGCGCAGGAAGGGCAGCCCCGAGGCCACGGCGGCGAGCACGAGCGGCCGGGTCGGGTCGGCGACGAGCCGGGCCACGGCGTCGAACTCCTCGTCGTCGAGGCGGTCGAGCGTCTCGCGCAGGTCGGCCTCCGCCTGCCCGAACCGTGCGCGCAGCAGCGCCGGCCCGGGGTCGATGCCGGGCTGGGCCCGCAGCCGGTCCCCGGGCAGCGCCAGCAGCTCCTGCACCTCCCGCTCCAGCGACAGGCTGAGCGCCCTGAAGTCGGGGTAGCCGAGCCGGCGGGCGAACCGCGCGACGGTCGCGCTGCTGACACCGGTGGCCCGGCACACCTCGGCGAGGTTGAGCAGGGCGCTGCGCGGCAGCGTGTCCTCGTAGAACTGGGCCACCCGGCGCTCGCTCGGGGTCAGCGACGAGGCGGATGCGATCCGCTGGAGCAGGGTCTGGTCGCCGGGGTGTTCCATCGGGCTGAGCCTACGACGGACGAGGGCCGATCAGTCGAAGATGTGGCCCGGCAGCAGCAACCCCACGGCCATCGCGAGGACGATCAGCACGGCGGTGGGGAGATCGCTCAACGTGCCCGACACGGTGCCGAGCGTGCTGTCGCCACCGGCCAGGGCCAGGACTCCGGCCGCGCCACGGAACAGGTAGACCCCGGGGACCATCGACACGACCGCGGCGAACCCGATGCCCGCGAACGGTCGATGCTCCCGCGCGCTGATCGGGATGAGCGCGAGCCCCACGACCAGGCGCGCGTAGAACGTGCCCAGCGCTGCGGACCAGTGGAGCTGGCTGATGGTCATCCAGCGCACCGTGTGGGCGACGGCCGCGATGACCACCGTCCAGCCGATCGAGCGGACCGGCAACGAGAAGAAGACCGCGTAGCAGGCCGCGACGACCGCCGCGGCCAGCGCGTCGCTCCACTGGGGTGCGGCTGCGGACACCGCGGTGACAGGCAGGCTGGTCTGCCCGAGGCCGAGGCCGGTCAGCAGCCCGGCGCTGATCCCGAGGATCACCATCGTGGCGTAGACCAGCCGCGCCAGGCCGAGGTCCACCCTGCGGTCGGCGAGGTCCAGGCACCCGTTGAGCACGTGCGGACCGGGCACCAGCACCATGGCGGGGCAGACCGCGGCCAGCAGCCCTGCCGTGACCGCGATGAGCGCCAGGGCCCACGGCTGGAAGGCACCGAAGATGACGGCCAGCGACATGGCGCCGACGGCGCAGGCGAGCGTGAACAGCCACACCCCGCTCGGCGGCAGACTCTCGGCCGCGCTCACCGCGTGCTCTATGGCCTCGGGCCGGGTGCGGGGGTCCTCAACGGCCCGGTGATCGGTCCCGAAGTGCCCGTTGAGGCGGGACACCACGCGGTGCGTCGCGGCGCTGCTCTGCCCGTCGCCGTGCAGGAGCGCGACGACTCGCGCCGTCACGTCCAGCGGGGTGGACCGGTAGCCGCTCAGTGCTTCGGCAGCTCGGGGTAGACCGGCTGCCACATCGCGTCCTGCACCGCCCGGACCAGGTTGTCGGGCGTCACCGTCGCGACGCCGTCCTCCTGCGCCTGCTTGGCCACGGCGACCGCCACGGTGGCCGATGAGGCCCGCAGGTTCGCGACGTCGGGCAGCAGCGAGGCACCGAGCGCGGTCGGATCTACCTGTCCTGCAACGGCTTCCGCGGCGGCGAGGAGCATGCCGTCGGTGACGTGCTTGGCACCCGACACGATGGTGCCGAGCCCGAGGCCGGGGTAGAGCAGCGCGTTGTTGCCCTGCCCGATGGTGAACGTCGTGCCGTCGTAGTCGAACGGCTTCACCGGGATGCCGACGGCGACGAGCGCCTTGCCCTTGGACCAGGTGATGACGTCCTGCGGCATCGCCTCGATCTTCTCGGTCGGGTTCGACAGCGGCAGGACGATCGGCCGCTCCACCCCGTCGGCCACGGCTTCGATGACCTCCTGGGTGAACGCGTTGTGGTCGGTCGAGGTGCCGATCAGGATGGACGGCTTGACCTGCTGCACCACGGTCAGCAGCGAGATCTCGCCGTCGTGGCGGTCCCAGTCCTTGACCTCGGCGGCCGGCCGCGCGTAGGCCTGCTGGTAGTCGGGGAGGTCGGACATGTCGTCGGTGACCAGGCCCTGCTTGTCGATCAGCCAGACGCGAGCACGAGCTTCCTTCTCGGACAGGCCGCTTCGCACCATGGCGGCGTGGATCTGGTCGGCCATGCCGGTGCCCGCGGTGCCGGCACCGAAGACGACCAGACGCTGGTCGGCGAAGGACTGCTTGGTGACCTTCATGCCGGAGATCACGGCGGCCATGACGATGGCGCCCGTGCCCTGCATGTCGTCGTTGAAGATGCGGTACTTCTTCGCGTTGTCGACCAGGATGCGGCGCGCGTTGGACGGGCCGAAGTCCTCGAAGTGCAGCAGAGCCTTCGGGTAGAGCTCGGACGCCACCTTGAGGTACTCGGCGATCAGCTTGTCGTACTGCTTGCCGCGCACCCGGGCGTGCCGGTTGCCGAGGTAGGCCGGGTCGTTGAGCAGCTGCTCGTTGTTCGTGCCGCAGTCGAGGTTTACCGCGATGGTGCGGCCCGGGTGGATACCGGCGGCCGCGGAGTAGACCGCCAGCTTGCCGACCGAGATGTCGGTGCCGTTGACGCCCCAGACGCCGATGCCGAGGATCTCCTCCGCGTCCGAGACGACCAGGAGGTCTACGTCGTCGGGTCCGAGCCCGAGCTCCTCGAAGCTGGTACGGACGTCCTCGATCCGGTCGATGGACAGGTAGACCGCCCGCGAGCGGCGGTAGTCGCGCGACCACTTCTCGATCGCCTCGCCGACCGTGGGGTCGTAGACGACCGGCAGCAGCTCGGTGAGGTGGTCGGTGAGGACCTTGTAGTAGAGCACCTCGTTGCGGTTGTGGAGCTGGTCCAGGTAGATGTATCGCTCCAGGTCGGTGGTGTAGCCCTGGAGCTGGCGGTAGCAGCGCGCCGCCTGCTCGTCCAGCGTCTCGACCGCGGACGGCAACCGCCCGACGAGGCCAACACGGGGGGCGGTCAGGGCCGGCTCACGCCCGCCGAGGCGTGGGCGGCGGTGTAGTCCTCGTCGGTCACCGGGTCGAGCCAGGTGGTGGCGTCCTTGGGGCCTGAGCCGTCCAGGATCGCGTAGTGGCACATCATCGTCTCGGCCGTGCCGCCGTGGAAGTGCTCCTCGTCCGGAGCGATCCACACGCTCTCCCCCGCGCGCAGGACGACGGTGTCGCCGTCGCGGGTGCCGACCAGCCCCACGCCGTCGGTGCACACCAGCAGCTGCCCGTTGGCGTGGGTGTGCCAGTGCGTGCGAGCCCCGGGAGTGAAGCGCACCAGCCCACAGGTCAGATCGGAGGTGTCGTCGCCCCCGAACACCGGCGTGAGGTAGACGTCGCCGGTGAAGTTCTCCGCCGGCGTCTTGCGCGTCGCGGTCGGCTCGTTCTTGTGCATGTCGTCCTCCAGGTGTCGCGGATCTCGTTGGTTGCCACGGGTGCTGGGTGCGGTGGGACAAAGGTCCCGGTCGACGACAGACATTCTCCCCTGACCCGGCCGCGCCTGCCCTCCTAGCGTCGGTTGCACCGACCGATCGACGAGGAGAACCACCATGACCACCACCCAGCTCACCCCCTCCGCCCGGCGCCGAGGCATCCGCCTGATCCCCTGCCTCGTCGCGGTGCTCGCCACGGTCGTGTGCGCCGTCATCACCTGGACGTTCTGCGTGGCGCTGGTCGGTGTCGACCTGACCGTCGGCACCGGCAACCAGACGCGCATCATCGGCGTCGTCGACGTCGTGGTCGCTGCCCTGGTCGCCGCCCTCGCGGGCTTCGTGGCCGTGGCCCTGCTCCAGCGGGTCACCGGGCAGGCCCGGCGCAGCTGGACGATCGTCGCGGTCGTCGCCGCTCTGGCCTCGCTGCTCGGTCCGACGTCCGCCACGACGACGAGTGCCATGTGGGCGCTGATCTCGCTGCACTGCGTGGTCGCCGCCGTGATCATCGCCTCCGGGTACCGCATGGCACGCGGCGTAGCGTGATCATCATGAGGATGGGCAGCGCGTCGGTCCAACGCAGCGCCGCGGTGTTGGTCTGGACACCGGTCCTGCTCGCCCAGCCCCTGCTGGACCGCGGCCAGGGCCCTGATCTGTTGGTCAGCGTGCTGCTCGTAGCGCTCGCGGCCGCCGCGTGCGCGGTGTCCGTCCTCGACAGCTGGCCCTCCCCACGAGCCCGCACCGCGCTCGCGTGCACCGTGCTCGTCGCCGTCGTGACACTCGGCTCGACCCAGTGGTCGTCGTGGGCTCCGGCCTGGCTGCTCGCGGCCATGACGGCAGGCGTAGCCCTCCGCCCGCGTGTCGCACTCGTCGTCGTCCCCCTGTGCGCCCTGCTCGCCGGAGCGACGACGGCCCATCTCGGTGCGGCCACCGAGGCCGTGCTGACACAGGCGTTCGTGGTCGCGCTCGCCGGGACCACGGCCGCCGTCATCGGCCGGCTGGTCGCGACGACCGAGGCGCTGCGCCGGACCCGGCTGCAGCTCGCCGACCTCGCCGTCGAGCAGGAGCGCGACCGGGTGGCCCGTGACCTGCACGACGTCCTCGGCCACACGCTCTCGGTGATGGTCGTGAAGGCGGTGGCCGTGCGCCGCCTCGTGCGTGCCGATCCCGACGCGGCCACGCGGCACGCCCAGGACATCGAGTCGATCGGGCGCACCGCGCTCAACCAGGTCCGCGACACCATCCACAACACCAGTGCTCCCACACTGCGCGACGAGCTCGCCGCCGCCGACGAGGCGCTGAGCTCCGCCGGCATCGAGGTGGTGCTGCCCGACGTCGTCGACCCACCCCAGGTGGCGGACGAGCCGCTGGCCTGGGCCTTGCGGGAGGCCGTCACCAACCTGCTCCGCCACTCCGTCGCTCGCCGCTGCCGCGTCGAGCTGACCACGAGCGGCGACCGCTGTCGGCTGACCGTCGCCGACGACGGCACCGGCGGTCGCGGTGGCGCCTCACGTCCACCCGGTGGACATGGCGGCCTGGTCGGCCTGCGCCAGCGACTTGAGGCCGTCGGCGGTGGGCTCACCGTCACGCCGGGCAGCGAGGGCTTCACGCTGACAGCCTGGGTCCCGACCAAGGAGCCGCCCCGATGATCCGCATCCTGATCGCCGAGGACCAGGTCATGATGCGCGAGGCCCTCTGCGTGCTGCTGGAGCTCGAGCCCGACCTCGAGGTGGTGGCCCAGGTCGGTGACGGCGACCAGGTCGTGGCGGAGGCGTTGCGCACCTGCCCCGACATCGCCCTGGTCGACATCGAGCTGCCGCACCGCAGTGGCATCGACGCCGCTGCCGAGCTGTCCCGGCTGCTGCCCAGCTGCCGGGTCATCGTCGTGACCACCTTCGCCCGGCCTGGCTACGTCCAACGCGCGATGGTCGCCGGCGCGCGCGGCTTCGTGGCCAAGGACGGCCCGGTGGAGAACCTCACCGACGCGGTCCGACGCGTCGCCGCGGGTGAGACCGTCGTAGACCCCGAACTCGCGCGCACGGCTCTACGCGATGCCGTGTGCCCGTTGACCGAGCGAGAGCGTGCGGTGCTCGCCGCGGCCGAGGACGGAGCCACCATCGCGGACATCGCCGACCGGCTCTACCTGTCCCGCAGCACGGTGCGCAACTACCTGTCGAGCGCGATCGGCAAGACGGGCACGCGCAACAAGACCGAGGCCGCCCACCTCGCGCGCCATCGGGGCTGGCTGTGAGGGCGGCGCCGAGCTCGCGCGAGCACAATGGGTGGCGACCACCAGGAAGGGAGCGCCGGCGTGAGTCCTGACCCAGCAGCGACGCCCGGGATGCACGAGCTCAGACCCGGCCCGACGCTCGACGACCCGCTCGAGGTCTACCTGCGGGTGGACCGGTCCCACCCACGGGCCGAGGCCTGGGTGCTGGGCCACATGGTGGCCGGCATCGACGGCACGGCGGCGATCCACGGTCGCGTCGGGGCCCTGTCGACCGCACCGGACCAGGTGCTCTTCCGCCGGATGCGTCAGCTCGCGGACGTCGTCCTCGTCGGGGCGGAGACGATCCGGCGCGAGGGCTACGGTCCGCTGTCGCTCGACCAGGACGCGCAGGCCGCGCGCGTGGCCCTCGGGATGCCGCCCACGCCGCCGCTCGCAATCGTGAGTCGGTCGCTCGACATCGACTGGTCCAGCGCCGCGTTCGGCGACGCTCCTGCGCACGCCCGGACCCTCGTGATCACTTGTGCCGCAACGGATCCCGAGCGTCTGCGTGCGGCTCGCGAGGTCGCAGACGTCGTCGTCGCAGGCGAGGACGGGGTAGACCCCGCGCTCGCGGTCCGCGCCCTCGCCGCCCTCGGGCATCGCGTGATCCTCTGCGAGGGCGGCCCCACCTGGCTCGGTCAGCTGGCCAGCACAGGGCACCTCGACGAGCTGTGCCTGACGATCGCTCCCCTGATGGGTGGTGACGCGCTCCCGGTGGCGGTGACACCCACGGGCGGCGAGCTGAGCCACTACCGGCTGTGCCACGTGCTCGAGGACAGCGGCACCCTGTTCCTGCGCTACGAGGCCTCGAGGCAGGAGTGAGTCATGAGCGAGGACCCCTCCGACCTGCTGATGAGCTCGGCCGACCCACCGCTGATCGTCGTGACCACCGTCGCCGGGGGCGCGCGAGCCGGCTGCCTGGTCGGCTTCCACGGCCAGGCGAGCATCGAGCCTAAGCACTACGCCGTGTGGCTCTCCAAGGCCAACCACACCTATCGCGTCGCCCTCGGCGCCACCCACCTCGGCGTGCACTTCCTCGGCGCTGGCGACCTGCCGCTCGCCGAGCGCTTCGGCACCACGTCAGGTGAGGACGTCGACAAGTTCGCCGGGCTCGAGGTGACCGAGGGGCCCGGCGGCCTCCCGCTGCTCGCTGCGCTCCCCCACCGCCTGGTCGGGCGGCGCAGCGCCCTGCTCGACGTCGGCGGCGACCACGTCTGCCTGCCCCTGAAGGTGGAGTCCGCCGAGAGCCCGGGCACCCTGACGCCGCTGCGGCTGCACGACGCCGCCCACCTGATCCCCGGGCACGAGGCGGACGAGCGGTCGGTGGGCGCCGACGGGTGAGGGGTGTGTGGTCGGCGCCGGCGACCCTTTCGAGGCTGCAGCGTGGTCAGGACACCGGACCGGCCGAGACGGCGGGCTGACGCTCCTGCGGCCCGAGCGCTGCACCGGGGTCGACCGTGGCAGTCGACCGCGTCCACACCGGGAGCGCGAGCAGCCCGCACCACACGAGCACGCACAGCACGGTCCCGGTCAGGATGATGGGCAGGCGCAGGGAGCCGGGGACCCCGAACGCCAGCGAGGCCTCGATCGCCAAGCTGAAGCCGAGCGTGTAGGCGCCGAATACCCATAGCCAGGGCGCCCGCTCACCCACGGGGCGGCGAAACGCGAGAGCCGCGAGGAGTGCTACGAGCGGCAGTCCGTAGCGCTCGTGCACCCGGGTCTGCAGCATGATGAAGCTGAAGAACCAGAAGCAGCCCAACCACAGGGCCAGCTCGGCGCCGAGTCGCTCCCGGTATCGATGGGCCACGACGGTCGAGACCACGATTGCGGCCAGCGTGGCCAGGTGGCCCAGCGTCCGCGCCTGCAGACCGAGGTAGACCGTGCTGTCCGACACCCAGACTCGTCGCGCGAAGAACATCCAGAGGTTGGGCGCGCCCAGGGTGGTCGCGGCGTAGAGATCGGCCGCGATGCGAAGACGCTCGACGAGCGAGTGCGGTGCCGGCGAGAGCGCCGACATGCCGAACGGCAGCAGGATCAGCTGGGCGGTGACCACGCCTCCACCGACACCGGCGACAGCACAGCGAATCTGGCGACTGTCCCAGCGGCACTGCATCGCCAGCCCCACGAGGAAGCCGGCGACGAAGATGGCCAGCTGCGGCTTGATCAGCACCGCCCAGGCGGCCAGCGCACCACCCCCGGCCCAGGCCCACCCACGCTCACGGGTCAGGCAGAGCAACGAGCCGACGAGCAGCGCCGCCGAGAGCGAATCCCACTGGCCCCAATGCGTGCTCGTCAAGATCAGACCGGGCGCGGAGAGGACGAGCACGCCTGCCCAGACTGCTGAGTGGTCGCCATCCGTCGCCCCCCCCGACGGACCAGGTGGTAGGTCAGCGCCGCCAGCACCACGTCGAACGTCAGGGCGCACCACTTCACCAGCAGCACGTATCGCTTCTGGTCCTGGAGCCCTTGGCTAGCGTCAGCCACCCGAGCGAGAGCCGCGTGGACGTAGAGATCCCCGGGCAGGTGGTCGGCGTCCGGCACGATCGAGTAGAACTCACCGATGCTGTGGTGCGCCAGTGCTCCCGCCCATCGCCAGAACGTGAGCTGGTCGTAGCCGTGCCCCGGCGAGGTGTAGACGAGGACGACCCGAGCGAGCAGCGCCCCCAGCAGCAACGCCCCCACCGTGCCTCTTACGAGCCTACGTTCAATCACGACGCCACCCCCGCCTCGATGCGCCTAGCCGACGACGCCCCCCTGCGGTACGGACGTCTGGCCTGAAGCGCTACTCCATGCCGCAGCGTAGAGCCGACGGGGGCGCCCTGGGCATCGGCTCGCCGTGGCCCGGACGAGCCGACGCTGCCCGGGCCTTGGATCGACGTCGAACCGATCAATTCTTCGCGGACGCGGGCGCAGGGAACACCATCAAGCAGCGGCGTGGGTCGAGACCCGCGTGATCTGCGATGGGCGAGCTGTCCTGCGACGGATTGCGTGACCTTCCGGAGCGCACTACTAACATTATCCGCGAAAGTGTTATTAACATGGTTACGTGGTCACACTTCCGGTCCCCGCCCTCGAGCACGAGGACCACACCTGGGTCGCCGCGAGCGACGGCATGTCGGTCAAGTCCGCTGGGGTGGTGTACGAGGTTGATCCCTCGGTTGGGCGTGTCGGTCAGTCCGTGAGGGCCTGAAGTTCGAGGTCGGTGCTCACCTCCTCGGCGTGATCGGTGTCGATGGCTTGGGCGCGGGCGAGGACGTCGAGCCCGAGGTAGCGGCGGCCTTCGGCCCACTCGTCGTGCTGCTCGGCCAGGACGGCGCCGACGAGCCGGATGATGGATGCGCGGTCGGGGAAGATCCCGACCACGTCGGTGCGTCGGCGGATCTCGCGGTTGAGCCGTTCGTTGGGGTTGTTCGACCAGATCTGACGCCAGACCTCCTTTGGGAACGGCGTGAACGCGAGGATGTCGGCACGAGCGTCCTCGAGATGTTCGGCGACGTCGGGAAGCTTCTCGGCCAGGGCGTCGACGACACGGTCGAACTGGGCGTGGACGGCGTCGGCGTCGGGCTGGTCGTAGATCGAGTGCAGCAACGCCTTGACCCATGGCCAGGACGACTTTGGGGTCGCGGACATCAGGTTCGCTGCGTAGTGGGTGCGGCAGCGCTGCCAGGCAGCGCCCGGGATGGTCGCGGCGATCGCGCTCACGAGCCCGGCGTGCGCGTCGGACGTGACGAGCTTGACGCCGGCCAGGCCGCGGGCTGTGAGGTCGCGGAAGAACGCGAGCCAGCCGGCGCCGTCCTCGCTGGTGGTGACCTGCACGCCAAGGATCTCGCGGTGCCCACCAGCGTTCACGCCGGTGGCTACCAGCACGTGCACCGGCACCACCCGCCCACCTTCGCGGACCTTGAGCACGAGCGCGTCGGCGGCGACGAACGTGAACGGCCCGGCCTCTTCGAGCCGACGGGTACGGAACTGCTCGACCTGCTCGTCGAGCTCCTTGGCCATCACCGAGACCTGGGACTTCGACAACCCGGTGATGCCGAGGGTCGCCACCAGCTTGTCCATCCGCCGGGTCGAGACCCCGAGCAGGTAGCAGGTCGCCACCACACTGGTCAGTGCTCGTTCGGCACGCTTCCTGCGTTCGAGCAGCCACTCCGGATACAGGCTTGACTGGCGGAGCTTGGGCACTGCGACGTCGAGAGTCCCGACCCGGGTGTCGAGGTCGCGGTGGCGGTAGCCGTTGCGGGAGTTGACCCGCTCCGGGCTCCGCTCGTTGTAGCCGGCGCCGCACACCGCGTCGGCCTGGGCGGAGAGCAGTGCGTTGACGAACGTGGTGAGCAGCTCCCGCATCAGATCAGGGCTCGCCTGGGACAGCTGCTCGTCGAGGAAGCGGGCAGGGTCGATACTGGGTACAGCGGTCATCGTTGTGGTTCCTTCTTCGAGTCGGTTTTCGCAGATCACTCGAAGGATCCACCCGGTGGCCGCGCCTACGTCGGAGGCACGCGCTCACTCGGGTCCGTCGTACACCACTCTGCTGGACTTCACTCGGCATGTCCTCGCGCGCCAAGATCGCCGCCGCCTCCGGTGCCTACCGCTCGGCCGTCGTGCCGGCCATCGCTGAGTACGTCCCCTCCCTGCCAACCGACCTCGCCGCCGATGCCGAGGAAGCGATCGCCGACCTGTCGCGCTTCGACGCCTACGCCCGCTCCGTGCTCGGGGCCGACTCCCCCACCCTCGGCCCGATGTCGTCGATCCTGCTGCGCACCGAGTCCACCTCCTCCTCGCAGATCGAAAACCTCACCGTCGGCGCCCGCCAGCTCGCCCTGGCCGAGATCGACCAGTCCACGTCTGGCAACGCCCAGGCCGTCGTCGCCAACGTGCGCGCCATGGAGGCGGCGCTGGAGCTCGCCGACCAGCTGGACGAGCGCGCCGTGCTGACGATGCAGGCCGAGCTGCTGCGCGCCCAGCCCGGCTGGGAGCAGCACGCGGGGCGCTACCGCGACGGGCTCGTGTGGGTCGGCACCAGCAACATCACCCCGCGCGGCGCCTCCTACGTCGCGCCGCAGCCCGAGCACGTGCCCACCGCCATGGCCGACCTGATGCGGTTCATGCGCCGCGACGACCTGCCCGTGCTCGTGCAGGTCGCCGTCGCGCACGCCCAGTTCGAGACCATCCACCCCTTCGCCGACGGCAACGGGCGCACCGGCCGCGCCATCGTGCACGCACTGCTGCGCGCCAAGGGCGTGCTGCTCTCGACCACCGCACCCGTCTCGGCCGGCCTGCTCAAGAACACCGACGGCTACTTCGAGGCCCTGAGTGCCTACCGCGTCGGCGACGCCCGACCCATCGTCGAGCGTTTTGCCGACGCCTCCCGCTTCGCCGCCTCCTCTGGCGCCCGCCTCGTCGACGACCTGGCCGCCCAGGTGGTCGAGGCCCGCCAGAGGCTCACCGGCCTGCGCCCCCAGGCAGCAGCGTGGCGCGTCGTCCCACACCTGGTCGGCCACCCCGTGGTCAACGCCAACCTGCTGACCAGCGCCCTGGGGCTCAATCAGATGGCCGCCCAGCGCGCCCTGGCCCAGCTCACCGACGCCGGTGTGCTCGAGGAGCGGACCGGCAAGCAGCGCAATCGCATCTGGCAGCACCCCGGCATCATCGAGGTGCTCGACGTCTACGCCCAGCAGCTCCGCCGCACCTGAGCCGCAACAAGGTGGGGGGCCGGCCGGGAACCCGCCGGATCTGGGCCTTACCCCCGGATCTTGGACACGGGGTGTGATTACGCGGCGGTTGGCAGCGTAGCGGCCCGGCGGGCCTCGTAGGTGGACGGGGAGAGGTAGCCGCACCAGCTGTGACGGCGGCGGGTGTTGTAGCGGACGAGCCATCTGAAGACCTGCCGGCGGCAGGTCAGCTCGTCGGGCCAGCAGGCGGTGTCTTGGAGGACCTCGCGCTTCATCGTGGCGTTGAACGACTCCGCGAGTGCGTTGTCGGCCGACGAGCCGACGGCGCCCATCGACTGGGTGACGCCGAACTTCTTGCAGAGCTGGGCGTAGGCCTTGGAGCAGTAGACCGACCCGTGGTCGCTGTGGAAGATCGCGCCCTTGAGGCTGTCTCGGGTCGCGGCCGCGACGTTCAACGCTTCCTCGACGAGTTCGGTGCGCATGTGGTCGGCGATCGCCCAGCCGGCGAGCCGTCGGGAGTAGCAGTCGATCACGGTCGCCAGGTACAGATTCGTCCCGTCCGCGAGCGGGAGGTAGGTGATGTCGCCGACGTAGCGCCGGTTGGGGCGCTCGGCGGTGAAGTCGCGCTGGAGCAGGTCGGGGTACTTCTGCCCCGACGGCTCGGGGATCGTGGTCCGCACCCGCCGCCTCTTCACATAGCCACGGATGCCCTCGGCCCGCATCACCCGCGCGACGCGCTTGTGGTTGACCCGCTCACCGGCAGGGGTGTTGTCGTTGAGCTCGGCGGTGACCCGCGGCGCACCGCAAGTGTTGTCCTCGGCGTGGACGGCCCTGATCCGCTCCGCGAGCTCGGCATCGGCCCGAGCTCGCTCTTCGCGTGCCGGGGCTGCCTTGAGCCAGGCGTAGTAGGAGGAGCGCTCGATCTCGACGAGCTCGCACAGTCGCTTCACCTCGAAGGTGGCGGAGTTGTCGGCGACGAACTGGAAGCGACTCACCAGCGCGTCTCCCCGGCGAAATACTTGGCCGCCCGCTGCAGGATCTCCCGCTCGGTGGTGAGCTTGGTGGTCTCGGCCCGCAGCGCCGCGTTCTCGGCCTCCAGTCGGTCGATCTTCTGCTCCGGCGTCTCACCTTCGGGCGCCGAGGAGTTCTTCCTCGACGGCCTGGACTGCAGTGGGCTGGAGGTCAACGTCCCGTCAGCAGCGGTCTTCTTGCCGGTCCCGTAGACCTCGAGCCAACCCCGCAGCGTGCCACGCACGATGCCGAGGTCCTCGGCGATGCCGCGGACCGTGGCACCCGGGGTGGACTCGTACAAGTCGACGGCCTGACGACGGAACTCCTCGGAATAGTTCTTCCTAGCCATGATTCTCGGATCATCTCGCTTCCCCAGCACCACGTGCTGGATTCAGCGTGTCCAAGAACCGGGGTCAGGCCCCTCTGCACTGGGCGACCTGTTCTGGCAGCTACGAACAAGTAGCCCAGCGGAGAGGGCGGGCGGCGGCGGCGTCAAACACCCTCAGACACAGCAACACCCGGACCTGCACGTCGCAGATCCGGGTGTCGTGTGACGTCCGAGACGTCCGCCGGTCGGGCTGACAGGATTTGAACCTGCGACCCCTTGACTCTTGGCATGAACTCTTTGGATCGCGCGGGAAAGTACCTGCTACGCCTGCTGGTGCGGGCTCTCGCGGTTGTGACAAGTCCCCGCAAGATCCCGCAGGTGACCGCTAGACCCCAGTTCTTGCGGTCACGTCTGCGGTCACTTCTGGCGGAGTACGGCCGCTGCCGAGACGACGGCCTCGGTGCTGGTCACGGCTGTGTAGTGCTGCCGGTTGACGGCCGCCGTGTGTCCGAAAAGCCTCGTCCTGGTCGCTTCGGGAAGCACGTCGTACAGCAACGTGTTGTTCGTCGTCCGCCAAGAGTGACCGCGCTCTTCCTGGAACATCTCGACGTCGCACTGCTCGGCGATCTCCTTGTACACAAGGGCGAGCTTTCTGTCGCGGTTACGCGGGTCCCAGAGTTTTGACGAGTCCGACGGCGACGGGAACAGCCATGGCGATCCGGTGTTGAGCCGCTCCGCCAGACGGGTGCTGATCTCGGGTGCGAGTACGGGCACCACGCGTCCTGCCCGCGTCTTTGTTACCTCGGGGCTGAGCGACACGATGAACGTGCCGTCGTCGTCCAGGCCACAGTCCGACGTGGGCCGTAGGCACAGCTCCGATGTGCGGAGCCCGGTGGTCGCTTGCGCGAGGATGATGTCGAGGCACGCCTTGCGCTCGATGATCCGCGTCTCCCGGCTCCAGCGCCCGCGCTTGGGCTTCTCCACGTCGTCGGGATCAGCGTCGAGAAGCCATGCGATCACGCGCTGGTACTCGGGGAGTGTGAGCGCTCGCCCGCCCCTCGAATACCTGGGCTTCTTTGCCTTGCTCAGATCGACGTCAAGGTCGGTCAGCGGATTGTGCTCGATTACCTCGTCTACCTTGAGCGGGGTCGCAAGGTACTTCTTCGCCACGGTCTTGGCATGCTTCGCGTTGACCGCGCCGTGCAGCTTCGCGATCTCTTCCAGGCAGTCGGTCAGTGCCCGCGGGCGCATGGCGTCTCGCAGGGACAGACCCTTGAGTGAGTGCGAGTGCTTGCACTTCTCGACATTGCACGACCCCCGCAGCAGCTCGTAGGCGAGCTTGTAGCGCCGCGTCGTAGAGCCCGCAAGTCGCTCCCCTTCGATCATCGGCAGGGTGACGGCGTCCATGTAGGCGAGCGTGTCGCTGGTGCCCTTCCATCGCCCGCCACCGGGGGCTGCCAGCAGTTCAGCGGCGGTGACCTTTGCCCGGGCCCTCACTTTGCCCTTCGTCTGAGCCTGCGTGAGCTTGCGGATGAGCCTTCCATTCTCCAGCCGGATGCTCCACTTCAGGGCCCATCCATCCCGGTACTCAAAGGGATGCGCCCGGTCGATGCTGTGCTGGCCCGGTTCCAGCTTCGTCGTTGCTGCTCTCGCCATGTGGTTCCTTTCGTAGCGGGCGGTCTTCGTTGGGTCGGGGTCTCCTGAACCCAAGGGTCATGCGAGAACGCTCGGGCTTGCACGGGTTCACATTGGTATATAGGATCGAGGCCGAGAAGTCGATCCGGGAAGCTGGTTCGACGGATAGATGGCACGTCGGCGTCAGACCTGGGGGTCGCGCCGGTGGGGGCCATGAGGCGGTGAAGCTGGGGCCAGGTCAGTTTTTGGCATCGCCAGAGATCCGCTGGACGAAGACTCGACTCAACAGTGACGGCAGGCGAAGCGTCACTAGCCGCAAGGCCGCCGGGAAGCGGGACCCCGGAACCCCCGATCAGTAACTGATCGCGAGGAGTTCTCGTGTCCGCACCCATCCATGAGTCCCGTACGCCGGAGGACGCTCTCGCGCCCGCCGACGCCGCGACCTTCCTCGGCGTCTCGGTCAAGACCTTGGCCAATTGGCGCAGTCTCGGGCAGGGCCCCGCGTACGTCCAGTTCCACGGCCGTCGCGTCGCCTACCTCGTTGAGGACCTGACTGCGTTTCGCATGGCCAATCGCATCGCCACCGCGAGTGGTGACCGATGATCACCGTCCGCTCCCTGAGCGCTGCCCCAACCCGCGGGGGCGACGCCTCCCAGCGCGGGAACCTCCCGGTTGCCGTCCCGGACGTACCCGCTGACTCCCTCATGAGTTGCGGGAATCTTAGTCGTCCTTACGGGCGCGGCGAAGGGCTTGTAGATTCGCCGCGCCACCCAGGAATCGTCGGGATTCCGCTCGTTTTTCAGCCGACGTCCTTCTGGCGGTTCACTGCTCGTTCCCACTTACACGACGAGGTACATCGGGGGGTACATCGGGGGTACATCGGCACGTCGATGCGCACCGTTGCTCTCCGCGTCGGAGGTGGTTGCCGTGGCGCGTAAGGCAGCGAACCCGACCCTGGTCATGCTGGTGCAGCAGATCAAGCCGGAGTGCTGGCAGCACTCGACTGATCCTGCGTTCGTCGGTCTGCTGGAGCAGGCGCACGCAGCGAATTGTCGGCCGAAGGACGATCCCCAGCGGATCGACGCTCTGCGAGAGGCCGCCCATGAGATCAGCGAGTATCTGGTCAAGTTGTTGGAAGCAGATGGTCGCATAGTCGAAGACGCGCAGGGAATCCTGCACGGTGATGACACGCAGCAGTGTTGGGACGATGCGGCGGCGTCGACGGTCGAGCTGCCGAAGTTCCTCCATCTGCACCTGTTGCTGAAGTTCAAGAGTCGCGATACCTCGGCGGCGATCGAGAAGTTGGCCGCGATCTTGGGCGTCGAGGTGCAGTACCTCGAACTCGACAGGTCACGCGGTGGTGCTCCAGTGGAGGTCGGTGGTCGGAAGATCACTCAACAGCACGACAATGGCCTGGCCTACCTGGTCCATGTGAAGTACGCCGACAAGTTCCAGTATTCACCGAAGCAGGTCGCCTCGGTACGCGGCCTGGACTACATGCGCGTCTATCGGGAACGACACTCAGGGTGGTTGAAGGGTCGCGCGCACGTGAAGGCGAAGCGGGCGAAGCTGGAGTTCGAGTCGCTCCGGGAGATGGTGCTCCAAGGTGAGGTCACCCGCGAGCAGATCATGCTCACCGATGAGTTGTTCGCCGTGTACTCGCGACATCAGCGTGAGATCGACGATGCCTTATCGGCTTACGGTCAGCGTCGCGCGTACCGGGCGGCAGCGAAACTTCGTGCAGGTGACTTCAGTACTCAGGTGGTGTACATCCACGGCCAGTCGGGCGGCGGCAAGACCCGGTTCGCGAATGACTACATTGCCACCGTCATCGAGGCGGCGAACGCTCATGGAGAGCGGTGGCAGGTCTACCGGGCCGCCACAGGGAACCCGCTCGACGACTCGAACGGCGAAGAGATCCTGTTTTTCGATGACTCGCGAGCCTCGGCGATGGATGCGAACGATTGGCTGCTGCTGCTCGATCCGTACAACGCATCACCTGCCCGGGCGCGCTACAAGAACAAGAGTGAGGTGGCTCCGCGCCTCATCGTCATCACAGCCACGATTGAACCGGTCGAGTTCTTCTACTACGCACGCCAGAAGGGCAACGTGGACGAGGCGCTCGACCAGTTCATGCGACGCCTGGCGTCTGTGGTGAAGGTCTTCCGCCAGGTCGACATCAACCGCTACCTCGTGCAGCACATCGGGAAGATCGAGCCCTACGAGTGGCACCCGTGCAGCGTCCCGATCGCCGCACACACCAGCGGCATGTACAGCAACTCGTACCACGTTGGCGTCGGCTTGCGCGAGCTGACCTACGGTGCCGAGACGTCGGCGGAGCACGATGCCGAAAGTGCGGTCGCCGAGCTTCTGAGTGGACTTGCGGAGCGCAGCCCTGACGTGCCGTTGATGCTCCCTCCGGGAGGTGTCGCATGAGCGATATCAGGCTCTGCACGTCGGGTTCGAGGCCGGAAGAAGCTCGATGTCGATCAGGGTCTACCCCGTCGGACAACTCGGAGCGTGCCGACTTCGTCGTCGAACGAGGTCCATCTGCAACTCATCGAACACATTCGTAGGAGGGTCTAGATGTCATCGAACACCACGGGTCAGGTGGTCGGCTACGTGCGCGTGAGCGCCGCCGATCAGAACGAGGCCCGGCAGCTCGAAGCAGTCGGTGAGGTCGACCGGTTGTTCTCCGAGAAGGTCTCGGGCAAGAACACCGCCGACCGCGAGCAGCTCCAGGAGTTGCTCGCGTACGTGCGTCAGGGCGACAAGGTGCGGGTGAAGTCGCCGGACCGGCTTGCCCGCTCGACGACGGATCTGCTCTCGATCGTCCGGGGCCTCGCCGCGAAGGGCGTCGCCGTCGAGTTCGTCGACAACCCGGCGCTGAACACGGACACGCCCCAAGGCGAGTTCATGCTGACGATCCTCGCAGCCGTCGCCGAGCTGGAACGGGCCACCATCCGGGAGCGCCAGGCGGAGGGCATCGCGATCGCCAAGCGCAAGGGCGTGTATGTGCGGGGCCCGAAGTTGTCGGCTGAGCAGACCGCCTCCGCTCGTGAGCGGATCCGGGGCGGGGTCGCGAAGTCGGTCGTCGCCCGCGACCTGGGTGTGAGCCGGTCGACGCTCTACGCGGCGCTGGGCGGCACGGGTCGATACGCGGAGAGGGGGTGATGCCGATGCATAAGTGCGAGTGGTGCAGCTCCAGGGCCACGTGGGAGCTGATCACCCAGTGGTTCAGCTCGTTCGTGTGCGACGAGCACGAGGAGCAGATGAGCCACAACCTGATCGCCCAGGGGATCTCGATCCGGTCGTATGACCGGGTCGGCAGCTAGGGCGTGTCTCCCTATTGGCGTAGCCAGAGGACGATCGCGCGGAGGACTGCTGCGCCTCGGTAGACGATGGCGAGCTTGTCGTAGCGGGTGGCCAGGCCACGCCACTGCTTGACGTTGTTGAAGGAGCGCTCGACGACGTTGCGGCCTTTGTAGGCGTCGGTGTCGAAGGCTGGTGGGCGGCCGCCGGCTGATCCGCGGCGTCGGCGGTGGCCGGCCTGGTCGGAGGGTTCGGCGATCACCGCACGGATCCCGCGACGGCGCAGCATCGCCCGGTTCGCGCGACTGGAGTAGGCCTTGTCGCCCAGCACCGCCACGGGTCGGCTGCGGGGACGGCCCGGGCCGACCCGCGGCACTGACAGCCCGGCCAGCAGATGGGCGAAGACCGGGCTGTCACCGGACTGACCGGCACCGACGATCACGACCAGCGGCAACCCGGTCCCGTCGACCAGCTGATGGATCTTGGTCGACAACCCACCGCGAGAACGGCCGATCGCATGATCCGACGGCTCCAGGCGCAGCCCGTCTGCCAGCAACGGTGCGACCGGTTTCAGCGGTTTCGTCCCACGGCCGCCGCGATTCTTGTCATTCGGTTCAGCCCCCTGTGTTCCCGCCGGGGCTTGCGGCAACCTCCACGTCGACGGTGGTGGCGCGGGGAAGGTTCGTGGCGTGCTGATGGGCCCGGTTGATCGTGGAGTCCACGCTCACCGACCAGTCGATCCCACCCTCGGCGTCGGCCTCGGCCAGCAGCCGCGCGTGGATCCGGTCCCACGTCCCGTCGGCGCTGAACCGCCGATGCCGCTTCCACACCGTCTGCCACGGCCCGAACCCCTCGGGCAGATCACGCCACGCGATCCCGCACCGATACCGATAGATGATCGCCTCGACCACCTGCCGGTGATCACGAAACGGACGACCACGCTGCCCGTCCGACGACGGCATCAACGACTCGATCCGAGCCCACTGCGCATCACTGAGCACCGACATCCTCGACACGCACCCCAGCCTGGACCACACCACCGCCACCGTTTGGGAGACACGCCCTAGTCGACGAAGAGAGGAACGATCATGAGCAACGAGCAGAAGAAGCCCGACCAGGAGCTGGTCAAGTCCATGCGCCAGGAGCTGGCGAAGGGCGGCGACAAGGCCGTCGAGCGCCGCTACGGTCCCGAGGCGAGGGGCAGCGCCGAGTACGCCGAGGCGCAGCGTCAGCGCAGGCAGGCGCAGGCGCGTGCCCGGTCGCAGCACCAGCGGGCGGCCGAGCAGCAGCGCGGTCCTGCCCAGGGCCAGCAGCAGGCGAAGGTTCAGGCCGAGAAGGACGCCCGCAGCAAGCAGCAGCGGCAGTCCGAGCGCGAGCGGGTGATCGAGGCCCGTAAGCAGCAGGAGCGCGAGCGCGATGCGTCCCTGAGGCGCTGATCCCACGCAAGAGAAGACCCCCGGAGCCGAGGCTCCCGGAGGTCTTCTGCTGCGTAGAATGAGTAGATGGTCACCTACTCGCCTGACACGGTTGCTCTCGACGACATTCTTCTCGACCCAAATAACTTTCGGTTCCGAGGTCCAGGAACAGCCATCGAGGTCGCTGAATCTCGTTTCGCCGAGAAGTCTGTCCAGGATGCCGCGCTTGAGCGGATCGTGAGCGATGGCGTCACTGAAGTGAAGCGTTCTATTGCTGAGAACGGCTTCGTTCCAGTGGAGCGCATCGTCGTTCGTCCTCTGAAAATCGAATCGAGTTCCGAAGCAGGCAAATCAGGTGACAGTGCCACCGGGTCGAGCCACTACGTAGTAGTAGAGGGAAACCGTCGTACGGCGGCCTTGAAGTTGCTCAAGAAAGAGCACACAAGCGGCGCTGCATTGAAGTCCTCGGTGTCTGATGTGTTCGATGCGGTGCCTGTTCTTCTTGCTTCGGACGCATCCGACGACGACCTTCTCGCGATTATGGGTATCAGGCACGTTGGTGGTCCGAAAGAGTGGGGCGGGTACCAAAGCGCTCTGCTGGTTTATGAACTCATGGAAGATAGCGGCATCGACGCTCGGCAGGTCGCCTCCAGGCTTGGGCTGACTGTCCAAGAAGTAAATCGCAGGCATCGCGCCTTCTCGGCTCTGACTCAGATGGCCAATGATCCGGAGTACGGCGAGCTTGTCACTCCCGACTTGTATGCAATCTTCCATGAAGTGGTGGGGCAACCCAAGCTACGCGATTGGCTGGGATGGGATAACTCTAAATACGAGCTGACGGAAGCCAACAACCGAGAGCAACTGTATCTCTGGCTGACCGGCAATGCGGACACGCCGAAGAAGATTACTGGATACGGTGACATCCGAGACCTGAAACTCATCATCGAGAACCCGGATGCTCTGTCCGCAATGCAGGATGACGACCAAAGTTTGGCCGATGCGATAGCGATCGTTAAGTCAGAAGCGAAAGCGACGAAGTGGTTGCCGAACGCCAAAGCCGCCCTCGCCTCTCTCCGCGACATGAGCCTGGAAACGATGGAGAACCTTGATGATGACGGTGTGCAAATCTTGACATCACTGAAGGAAAAGTCCAGCTCCGTGCTTCGGGCAGTGAGCGCTGCAAGAAGAACGGATGAGGACGCGGTCTCCGACTGATGGCTATCGGGGCGGAAGATCTCACGCGACTGCTCGTCGAACATCTGACCCCCGGTGCACCTCCTCAAGATTTGCACCGTTGCTTGGCAGAGTTGGCACAGGCGGACGGTCATGGCGACAGCATCAACCATGCGCTAGAGCTTGTCGAAGCGCTTGTGCCCGAAGTTCAGGACAGACTGGACACGATGCGGAATGCTGCGATTCAGAACGGCACCACGTGGAACATCGAGCTCTTCGGCTCTGGTAAAGAGTGGGTCCGGGGGGCATCCTTCGATGATCCGGGACTTCCGGCCGAGGACAGAACGGCGCGCTCCCGGAGGGCTTTCGCCAACGAGGCGAAAGCAGCCTTACTAGGGCTTACGTATCGTGACTTCGAGTTCGCGTGTGCCACAGTTCTGAGGTTGCTTGGCTGCCAGGACCCTCGAACCACGAGACAGAGCAACGATGGAGGGATCGACTTCCACGGCAGGCTAGAGCTAAGAGGAAGGCTTGACTCTCCGTTCCCATACGGAGGACTTGATGACCGTGCGAAAGTCTGGCTGATCGGACAGGCGAAGCACTACCCCACTTCAAACTTGGCACCGGCAGTGGTCCGGGAGATGGTTGGAACCGCTGAACTGGCTCGTACTGGCGGCGCGCTTCAAGAATGGCCAGGCCTCCGCTTGCGCCCCTTCGATGCGTCCCTCATCCTGATCTTTACAACTGGCGGTTTTAGCGTCGGAGCGAAGGCACTGCTCGAACGGTCCGGCATGCTGTCGATGGACGGGAATCAATTGACGACATTCCTATGTGACGCTGGAATCGGCATACAGAATGAGGACAGCGTCTTCGACGCCTCCCTGTTCCGTCAGCAGCTTGTCGATGCGGCAAAGTTGCACGCCTGAGCTACCCACGAGCGTGAACCTAGCGGCCCCCTTCGCCGAGGGTCTTCGTTTTGGGCTCAGGCTGCCTTGGGTCGAGCCTTGAACCTGAGTTGGGAGATGTCGACGAGATTCACCAGCAAACCAGCGTCGGAGAAGGTGCCCGCGGCCGCGCCGGGGCGCTTGCCGCGCAGGAGCCGGCCCTCGTCCATCGACTTCGGCAGCAGGTCGGTGGCGTGCAGGGTGTCGGCCTTCTCGGACTGTTGGGACTGTCGCCCGAGGTGGTCGGTCGTGGTCTTGTGGCGTTCGCTCTGCCCGTACCACCACGCTGCTCGTTCGAGCATGTCCTTCTCGGGTGCGCCGACGAGGCACAGGACTGCGGGGAACACCTCGCGCAGCTCGTCCATGCCCTCCTTGCCGTAACGCTTGGCGAACTGCGACGTGGCCTGCACCGCGCAGAGCAGGTGGATGCCCATCGCGCGGGACTCGGTGACGACGGTCGGCAGCTTCGGCCAGGGCATCGTGTTGCACAGCTCGTCGACGACCATGAGCAGCCTGGGCAGCCTGGTTTTCTCGGTCTGGTTGGCGCGCCACCGCTTGGAGATGAAGTCGACCGCCGAGACGGCGGCACCGGCCGCGACGCCGGTCGCCGGGGCCACCATGAACAGCGTTGCCTTCGGGTGGGCCAGCATGTCCGGTGTAAAGGCCCGCGACGTGCCGTCACCGGCGACGGTGGAGCGCAGCCACGGGGCGACGGCGGACTTCATGGTCACCATGATCGAGTCGCGCATCTTCGCATCGAGGAGCGCCGCGCTCCGCAGCTGGGATTCGAGCATTGGTGACAGTTCCTCCAGAATGCCGATCGCGTTGATCCAGCTCGGCTGCTCGGTGTCGTCTTCGTCGTCGGGGCTCAGGCGGCCAACGGCGGCCCGGGTCCAGCTGATGCCGCGCTGGCCGGTCGCTCGCAGCAGCGCCGCCAGCGGGGCGAGGGAGACGTTCTCCCAGAACGGATCACCGCTGCCGCCGCCCTTGTTGTTTCCGCCACCGGCTCCGGCGGCACCGGACTGCATGAGGATGCTCGCGAGGTCCATCGCGTCGTCGTCGGTGCGGATGAGCGCGGTCGGGTCGACGACGACCTTCTCGACGCCGGGTGGCAGGACATCGTCGGGCACCTCGCCCGAGAGGTCCAGGACGTACGTGTGTCGACCACCGGCCCACTCGTGACGCTGCTCCAGGCAGAGGTCGATGAGGTCGGGCTTCGAGGAGACGGCGACGACCGGTCCCTGCCACATGAGGATGCCCGGACCGAGGACGCGCCTGGACTTGCCGACACCGGAAGGCCCTGAGACGAGCAGGTGCGGCGCGGTCTCGGCGGGCTTGCCGTCGATGAAGCCGCCGAACGGGGTCGGCGGCGGGATGTACGCGGTGCTGCTGAACAGAGCCACGGCTACTCCTTCTGGTGCGGTTCGTCCTTGTTGTGCCACCGGTTGGCTGTCGCGGTCTTGCCGCCCTTGGATCTGCTCTCGCGGAAGCTGGCGGTCTCCCGCTCGATGACGGCTTCCAGCTCCTCGTTGCCGAGTTTGCCCAGGCCGTAGACCAGCAGTGCTCTGCCGAGTACGCCGTGCGGGATGTTCGTCTCGGCAGCGGCGACACGCAGCCGCTGGGCCTGGTCGTCGGTCAGGGAGATGGCGAGCCTCGTCGCTGTCATGTCACGGGCCTCCTGGTAGCTCAATAGCACAAGATCGAGTGTTATGCCCAAGCGTACTTCCAAGGCCGTCTCCTCCTTCCGTAGCTTTGTAGCACATGCTATCGTGATAGGCACGAGCTTCGATCGAAGGAGGACCCCGTGGGTAAGTACGTCCTTGGTCTGATCACCGTCCTGGTGCTGCTTGGCGGCACCTTCTTCCTCGGCTACACGGCAGGCATCAGCTCCGACGGCGGACGCGTCTGTCAGATGGACTCTCAGACCGGCCAGGCCACGGACAAGAGCGTGTGCATCGTCGACGGCGTGCGCTACGTCCCCGAGGACAGCCAGACCGATGAGTGAGCACCGCTGGGAGCGGGAGCGGGCGGCCTGGGTGCTCGCCCGTGCCGGGCATCGCCCGGGCGCTCGACGTCGTGGCGAGAAGCTCGCCGTCGTCGCCCGGCGGAACGACCGCTACGAGGCAGGTGCCGGTGACGCCGGTTTCGCCGAGGTCACGACCAGACCACTCCTCTACCGGGCGATCTTCCGTGAGGAGGGCGCAGCGAACACGGCGGGCTGGGCGTTGCTGGCCCTCATCTGCGTCATGGTCGTCGCGGTGCTCGCGGGACCAGCGCTGATCATCAGCCGGGCTGCGTACGGCACCTGGTGGGTGATGGTCCGCAAGTGGAGCCGCATGATGCCCGGTCCGTACCTGCTCATCGCTGCCGTGCTCGGCGCAGTGGCGTGGCTCGTCTTGTCGACGACGGGATTGGAGGGCGGTGCCCTCCTCGCGGCGCGATACGTCGCGTTCCAGGTGGTCGGCGGCGTCGCGTGGGCGGCATGGCTGGTCCGCGCGAACGGCTGGGCGGCCGTGGCACGCAAGCAGAAGCAGTCGAAGCAGCGCATCGCTCCGATCGTCGTCGAGACCGAGGCACCGGCCGTGCCCGTCGAGGTCGACAACCCATCGCACCAGGAGCGCGACGACGAGCCGGTGGGCATTGCGCCGATCGTCATCGAAGTGGAGACCGAGGTCGGGCACGAGCCCGAGCACAAGGAAGGAGCCTGATCATGGCGAAGGGCAAGAGCAAGAGCGGCCAGGTCGTCGTCAACATCGAGCAGAACAACCGCATCTACCAGATCATCGCGACGCTGCTGCTGTGTGGCGCGATCGGCATGGTGGCGTACGCGCTGGCCAAGAACGGCTGGCTGGAGATCGCCGCGACCATGCTCACGATGTTCCTCGTGCAGCTGACCACGCTGCTGTTCAAGAACGGCATCATCGGGCTCCCCGAGAAGCAGGACGACTCGGCGTTTAAGGGCACGAAGGGTCTGCTGCGCACGATGGCTGCGGATTTCCGCGAGTGGCAGGCTCGGTCACCGATCTGGCGGCTTGCGGCCCTGGCGACTGGCTACACGCTCGCGTTCATGCTCGCCCGCTCGGGCATCAGCTGGGCGCTGACGGTCTTCACCAACGTGTGGATCGCAGGCGCAGCGGCGGCCTTCCTCGCCTCCCTGATCATCTTCCCCTCGCTGATCGGAAACGCAACGAAGTTCCTCGCGAGCAGGGCGACCGAGGGCAAGAAGCGCGAGCAGAGCATCGAGGACGAGGAGAAGGAGGTCATCACGAAGACCTTCGACCTGGACCAGGAGTAACCCCGGTCAGTTGCCGCGAAGGCGACCTACCGACGGAAGACCGGCACCGCCGGGTGGAGAGAGGAGACCAGCATGGCGAAGCAGACGAAGGCGCAGCGGATCGAGGCGAAGGTCGCAGGCGGCCTGTCGCACATCGAGGCGGAGATCGAGGTCGAGCAGGAGGACGCCGCTGCTCGTATCGCTCGGCTGCGGCAGCGGCAGGAGAAGGAGGACGCGAAGGTCCGCGAGATCGTCGTCGACCTCCTGGAGGAGGAGCACTCGGAGGTCTTCGAGCGCCTCCAGGCCAAGGCACGGGAGCAGCTGGCCGATGAGGCGCAGCGCCGTCGGGAGCGCGCGAAGCGGGCGACTCGTTCGTCCGAGTCCACGCCGCCGAGCGGTGTGGCTGCCGAGAAGTCGGCGTTCTCGGCCGGGGCGTGAGGCCGGTGGTTAGGAGGGGTCGAGGGGAGGGCGCAGCCCTCCCCCGCAAGCGGTACTTGGCAGACGAGCGCCAGCGATGTCTGACAAGTGCCTAGCTTGCACCCCGCCTTCTACACCACTTCGAGAGGTGGCGGGGATTGTGTCGTCGATTCAGCGGAGTGCACGGGATCGGTGACGGAACGAGGAACGAGAGGAGACAGCGATCATGGGCACGACCATCGACGACACGCGGCCGCCGAGCAAGGGTAAGCGACTGACGGTGCGGTTCGACGAAGGAGAACTCGCTCGCGTCAGGAAGCGCGCCCTCGCGATGGGGGTCGCTCCGTCGGCCTTGACGCGGGCATCCGTGCTCGACCTGGTCGTGGGCGGCCGGGAACCCACCTCGCTCGCTGCCGCGGTCGCAGCACCGTCAGGCATCGAGGCAGCGCATGCTGCTGAGATGCGGCGGCTCCGGGTCGAGATCAACCGCGTCGGCGTGAACTTCAACCAGGTCACGCGGAAGGCGCATATCGAGGGCATCGGGGTGTTGACCGACAGCGAGGCGATCGAGGTCTTGCGCGCTCTCGGAGAGACGCTGCGCGCCGTGGAGGCTCATCTGGGTATCGGGGAGGAGGCGTGAGTACTCTGCTGGGCCGCAAGGTCGCCAAGACCCGGCCGAAGGTTGACTACGAGCTGCACGGTGTGAGGGGTTCTGCCGAGTGGAAGCGGCACCGGGCCGAGGGCACGAACCGAGTCGCAGCGATCCGATGTGATGCCGCGAGGGTCAAGTCCCGGGTAGTGGTGTAGCGGTGGGTGTTCCTTCGTTGGGGGTCAGGCTGTGAGGGCGGGCAGGTTGTCGCCTCCGATCTCGGGGCCGGTGTCGGTGTCGGTGTCGGTGATGAGGTTGATGCGGCAGCGGGCGAGGACGTCGAGGCCGAGGTAGCGGCGTCCTTCGGCCCATTCATCGGTTTGCTCGGCCAGGACGGCTCCGATCAGGCGCACGATCGCTGCCCTGTTGGGGAAGATCCCCACGCTGTCGGTGCGGCGGCGGATCTCGCGGTTGAGGCGTTCGGCGGGGTTGTTCGACCAGATCTGGTTCCACACGTCTTTGGGGAAGGCGGTGAAGGCGAGGATGTCCGCGCGGGCGGCGTCGAGGTGCTCGTGGACCTCGGGCAGCTTCCCGTCGACGTAGTCCAGCAGCCGGTCGAACTGCGCCTGGACGGCGTCCTTGCCGGGCTGGTCGTACACGCTGTGCAGCATCGCTTTCACGGCCGGCCACATACTCTTCGGGGTCACCGACATCAGGTTCGCGGCATAGTGGGTGCGGCAGCGTTGCCAGGTCGCGCCGGGCAGGTTCGCCGCGATGGCCTCGACCAGGCCTTGGTGGGCGTCGGAGGTCACCAAGCGGACGCCGGTCAGGCCGCGGGCGGTCAGGTCGGCGAAGAACTCGTTCCACGCCGGCCCGGTTTCACTGGTCGCGATGCGGAGCCCGAGGACTTCGCGGTGCCCGTCGGCGTTGACACCGACCGCGATCAGCGCGACGGCGTTGACCACGCGTCCGCCTTCGCGGACCTTCATCGTCAGCGCGTCCGCGGACACGAACGTGAACGGCCCTGCGTCGGCCAGGGGCCGGTGGCGGAAGTCCTCGACGATCTGGTCCAGATCACTCGCCATCCGTGACACTTGGGACTTGGACAGCGAGTCGATCCCCAACGTCTTGACGAGCTTGTCCATGCGGCGGGTGGACACTCCGGCGAGGTAGCAGTCGGCGACGACGGTGATCAGCGCGGACTCTGCCCGCTTGCGGCGCTCGAGGAGCCACTCCGGGAAGTAGGTGCCTTGCCGCAGCTTCGGGATCGCGACATCCACGGTCCCGACGCGGGTATCGAGGTCGCGGTGGCGGTAGCCGTTGCGTTGCGCCGTCCGCGAGGCGCTGGGTTGGCCGTACTCGGCCCCGACCACCGCGTCGGCGTCCGCGGACAGCAACGCGTTGATCATGGTCTGCAGCAGGCTGCGCATCAGGTCCGGCGATGCTTCGGACAGGGCTTCACTCAGCAGGCCGGCAGGGTCGACAATGTGTGGTGCGGTCATCGTGATGACTCCGTTCGAGGATTCTGTGGAAGGTTGACTCGAAGGATCACGCGGTGGCCGCACCCACGTCCACTACCGGGACGAGGACAGCGACCGCGCTACACCACTATCGGGGACTCAACTGCCGCGAGCCCCGAGGAGTTCGTCGACAGGGCGGAGGCGCTGCGGGAAGCGCATGGTCGCAAGATCGAGTCGCGGTCGTATGTGCACAGCTTCAAGAAGGAGGAGATGGACCCGCTCGACCCGCAGACGCCGGGGCGGGTCCGCGATCTCTCCTACCAGGTCGCTAAGGAGCTTCACTCAAACTCGGACGTGCTCGTCATCGTGCACCTGGACAGCGCGGGTGGTCACCCGCACTCTCACGTGACGGTGATCAATCACGACAACGAGACCGGCCTGGCGTTGCGTGGCCAGGACATGTACTGGCAATACCAGGCAGTCAACGATCGCGTGATGCGCGAGCAGGGGCTGGAGGTAGTGGAACGGGGCTCTCGAAGCGTGGACCACAAGGCGTACTGGGAGCACCGCCGCGAGGGCGAGGCCGTCTCCGAGTTCGACCGCCAGCTCGGCGACCAGATCGAGGAATCGCTCGCCGACCGTCGGTCAGTTGACCTCCCCAGCTACCGGCAGGTGCTGGCGGAGAAGGGCATCGAACTGGACGAGAAGGTCCACACGATCAAGGCCAGCGCCGACGGCTCGACCCAGCAGCACGAGTCGATCGGCTGGACCTACAAGGCCTTCGACACCACCGGCGAGAAGCCGAGGAAGCGGCGCAGGAAGGCCTCGTCGCTGTCCGAAGAGTTCACCCACGACGGTGCACAGGAGATTTTCAAGTACAACCAGGAAAGGACGGTGCGCCATGAGCGCCAAGGACAGGATCGAGCAGCAGGAGAGGGAGCAGTCGCTCTCGGAGATGTCCGCATTGGTCGAGCAGCTGCGCAACGAGCGGCAGGAGGACAGGCGCGTACTGGCTCAGCTGATCGAGTCCCAGAACAGCCTCACGTCGATGGTGGAGGAGCTCTCGACGTCGATGAACTCCGGGGCAAGCTCGAACGCGCACGACGCGACGCTGAAGCTCGGCGGGGTGAAGAAGCGTCTCACGAGCTTGGAGGAAGCCGTGACGGCGCTCGGCGAGAGTCTGGCGAGCAGCGAGACCGTGCAGCTCGCCGACGGAAGCTCCTTGAAGAAGTCCGACGTGGACGCCTTCAAGTTGACGGAGAAGATCGCAGCGCAGATCACGGACCTTCGCTCTAGCTTGCTGAATGAGATGGTGTCGAAGGTGCAGGTGCGGGTCGACTACGACAAGCTCGCGGCGTCGCTTGCACCCAAGCTGGAGACCCGGCTCATTCCCCAGATCAATGCCAGCGAGGAGCGTATGAAGCAGGCCTTCGCGGCTCAGGAGCGTCAGCTTGACGACCTTGGCAGCAAGAAGATTGCCGAGGTGAAGGAGTCGCTTCAGGACGCCACGAAGGGGCTGGACACGGCCGACAAGACCGCGGCTCGTCTCAAGGGGGCATTGACCTGGGCGGGTATCGGGATGGTCTCTGTAGCGTTGTTGCCGTATGTGTTTGTTGCAATGGTCGTGAGCATGCTCCTGGGCCTCGTCGGGCAGATGTTCGGCATCCCCGAGATCTTCGGCTGGGCCTGGGCGTCGTTCGTAGCGGCGGAGGCGTGGTGGTTGAAGCTGATCATCGCCGTCGCCACGGTCGGTAGCGCTCTCGGCGTGTGCTGGGTCGTCTACTGGCTCGGCAACAAGGCCGCAAGGGGTCTGTCGCGGATGGTGACCTGAGTCTTCGGAGGAAAAGAGCAACCCCGCAGCCGGATGGCTGCGGGGTTGTTGCTCTTGTAGCTCGCCGGATCAGTCCTTGATCCAGTTCCCGGAGCTGTCGCGCATCCAATCACCGGTGTCCGTCGAGGCGACCGAGACGCTGCCGTCGGTCATGACGGCGAGATTCGCCTTCACGAAGTCCTTGTAGACCTCGTACGAGTCCCCCAGGGAGTTGCGGGTCCCGGGGTAGCTGAAGCCGAGCGTGATGTCAGCGTCGTCGTCCTGCGGTGAGGACGCGCAGTCGGCGACCTGAACGATCTGCGAACCGTCGTCGGCGGCGTAGATCCCTTCCTCTGGGTTCGTCTCATCGAGTTCGTCGAGCGTGGCGATCTCGCCCCGGTACAGCGTGGCGTGGGCAATCTTCTGTCCGTCGGTGCCGTCGCTCAGGTTCCCCACCTTGTTGTAGGAGTTCAGGAGCCCTTTCTTCGCGTCGTCGGAGACGAACTCGACGCTGATGTCCACGGCGCAGTATTCGGACGTTTGCAACGTGTGGGACGAGACGGTGAAGCTCTCGACCACGACGCTGCTGGCTTCCTTGCCTGCCGCCTGCTTGAGGTCGTCAGGAAGGACCACGGTGAGCTGCTCACCCTTGCCCACGGGCTCCATGCCGTTGAGCGGGAAGTCGTAGACCGTGGCCGCCTGCGCCTGCGAGGGCTTGCCCTCGTTCGAGCCGGAACCGTTCGCGCTCTCTCCCGTGGGCGAGGACGAGCAGCCGGCCAGCATCAGCGCCGTAACGGCCGCTGCTGTGGTGAGGGCGGTGGGCAGGGTCTTGCGGCGTGGCATACAGGCTCTCTTTCTCGTCTCTGGTCTGGTGTTCCCCTCGAACGGGCACAGATCTACCGGGTATCAGAATACCCTGGTAAAGGGCAGGAATCAGGCTGACTGTTGAAAGAGTGCTTGATGATGAACGCCCCGATGCGGAGCGAGTCGATCTCCCCGTCCTCGCCCGCCCCCTCCAGGAGTACGTGGGGCGCAACCTGCGCGCCTACCGGAAGCACAAGGGCATGACGCAAGAGGCGGCGGCCGAGCTTCTCGGCTTCGACGTCCGCTATCTCAGGCGCATCGAGACCGGTCAGATGAACCTCCAGCTCCAGACGATCGACCACATCGCCCGGACGCTGGAGGTCGATCCGCTGGAGTTCCTCACCGGCGGCCCCTGGGACGAGGACCCCGTCACGGGTCAGAGCTGATCCCCAGCTCCTCGTCGCTGTCGTAGTACCTGAGCAGGTCGCGCTGGTCGCGAATCAGCTCGACCGTCGCCCGGTGAAGCGCCAGCGGGTCGTGCAGGCGCGCCTCCTCGTCAGAAAGCTCAGAGCAGCCCCGCCACCAGCTGAACGCCAGGGCATGGCTGCTCGCGTTGGACTCTGCACTCATACGTCCCCCCTCCGTCGGGCTCGGATAGCGCGCATGTCGACCACGACCGCGATCGACAGCGGTCCGTGCTCCGGGCAGTAGTAGACCCGGCTAACGCTCATGTCTTCTACCATGATGAGCACCCGCTTGGCGATGCTGGGCATGTCGCACTGCACGCACACGCGCAGCTCCCACTGGTCATCAGTCATCGGTGCATCTTCCTTTCAGTCACAGGTTGCGGAAGACGAACACGCCGCCTCCCGGCGCGTCCTCGACCGTGTAGTCGAACGCGAGGTCACGGGTCCACGCCGACCAGTCGAAGTACCGGGCGACATCGTCCGGAACGCCCGACAACAGGCCCGTACCGTCGGCCAGCTCCTCCGCGTACTCGCGGAACGACTCCCACTCGCCGCAGTAGCGGTCCTCGAAGTCCGGGATGCTCGGCAGGTCACCAGTGCCCTCAGCCACGTAGCCACCGCTCCTCACCCACGCGCACAACGCCTCACGCTGGTGCTCCGGGACTAATGCCAGCGAGCCGCCCCACTCAGCAGCCTCGTGCGGGCTCATCTCGCCGCGTACGGGCAGGTTCTCGTGGTCGAAGCACCACAGCTCCTCGCAACCGCCGCGGGCACCGCCCGCGCCCCGGTGCACGTCAGTCAGGGTGACCTCGTCCGCATCGACGGCGTCGAACCACTCACCAACGAGGCGTCCAGAGTTGTAGCAGTGCAGGCAGCCGATCCAGACTCGCGGCGTGCTGTCCAGGATGTTTGTGTCCATGGATCTCCTCCCAGGGTCGAGGAGAGCGGCGAACGCGACAGGCAGTCAGGCTCTGATGAAATGACGCGCTTACGCCGCGTCAACCGCTCTCACGCCGACCCCCGGGCGACGCTCTGCGGCGCCGCACAGCATCTCACCCTTCGCATTCGCGACTTTTAGGGCGGTAAGGGAGGGTCTCAGAACTCGACTGAAGCCGCGCGGTAGGCGCTGTCGGCGTCGATCGCAGCGAGGACTGTGGCACGAACGGCTGGAAGCTTCAGGTCGAGGACGCGGAGCTTGCTGTCGATGCGGGAGATCGACTCGACGCGGTGGAACCGATCCCCGTACGCCTCTGCGAAGCGCGCCATCCCTCGGAGCTTGGAAAGTGCGTCAGGGAGCCAGGCACCATGTGGATCGACGATGTTGGCCCGGACCCCGCTTTCGCTGTCGACGAAGAACAGGAAGTCGGGCCGGAGCGTCCTCCATTCGCCGTGTCGGTCTTGGTAGGCCAGGCTCATCGAGTCGCGGCCGCCGGTCGGGTTGCGGTACCAGGCCAGCAGGTTGCCACGGGCGATCTCGGAGTCGAGTACCTCGATCTCGTCGGGGTTCAGCTTGCCCACGGGGAACATGCCTTCCTCATCCGCTAGCAGATGCAGCGGGCGCCGTTCCAGGAGCTGCTCAGCGTCCCCGACGACGCGCTTGGTCTCCTCCTGGCGGTTTCTCGGCAGCGCCATGGAGATCAGCTGCGGCTCCGTGCTCATGGCTGTGATCTCCGCGTAGAGGCTCTGCCTCGATTCTGAGAGGTCCTTGATCGCCACTCTGAATCGGTCGAGCCACTCCTTCACCGTGCGATCGGCCTCTACGTCCAGGGCCGGACGCGTCTGGGGCAGGAGGGCGAGTGCGGCGACTCGCACGTTCGCGTCGCGGTAGGCGTCCTCGTCCTCTGCTCCCGCGGCGAGATGGTCCACGTAGGTGCGGGCGATGTCCGGTGTGATAGTGCGCGCACCCGCTCGGTAGGCGTCCTGGATCGCCCTGTCGTCCGCGGCCTCGGTCCACGACTCGTCCTGCCTGAGACCGTGGCGAGCGTGACCCCGGACGGTCCCACCCGCGACCGTCAAGACGTCGTCGACAGCCTTGGCAAGATCCTTCATGTACTGGGCCGACAGCCCATTGAGGACGCCGTGGAGACGTTCGTGCGCGAGCTTTCCGGCATCGGCGAGCAGGCGGTCCGCGGCAAGCGCGTGCGCGAGCGCAGTCAGGCGCTTGATGGGGTTCGCGTGCTTGCGTGGCAGCGTCTCGGCAGGCAGCGTTTGGAAGAGTTCCCAGGCCTCGTCGGGTACGGCTTGGTTCGGGGTCATCAGGTGCGGAGCAACCAGGACCCGCGGCCCTGCCCCTCCGCCCATGGCCACCTCGCTCCCCATGATCCGTTCCAGCACAAGGCTTGCTGTGGCTTTGTTGAACTTCGGCAGGATGCACTCGACGCTGTTCAACAGGTCGTTACCCTCAATGCGCCGGGCGAGCGGCGTGCGGATCATCCTGCCGAGCAGCTGCGTAATGTGCGTCTCATCCTTGGCGGGACGGAAGGACACCATGACCTCGGCCCTGGGGCAGTCCCAACCTGTGCTAATCGCGTCCTTGGCGAGGAGCACCCGCACGTACGAGGCGTCTTGCACGCGTTCTGGAGAGATGTACGGCACGCTGTGCGGCCCGAAGGTCTGAGCGGTGTGCTCACCAAAGACGTGGGCAAACGCGTCCGCCTCCAGCTCCAGCCATTCTTCACGGATCACGTCAATGGCCGCAGCCACCTCTGTCGGGGACGGCTTGTTCGGCACCTGAAGGACGATCAGGGGCTTGAGGGTGTCCTCCCCCTGATCGCAGGCATATTGCGCCCAGGCGTTGGACAACGCCTTGACCTTCCGAACCCCTCGGCGCAACAGGACAGTGTTGAAGTCACCCGTCTCCGCCGGGAAGTCCAGAACGATGTCGTCCTTCAGCAGGCCCGACTCCTGGATGCGCACGGGATCAACTTCGACGGTGGCGAGATGCACGCGGTTCGACTGCACCTCGGCCTCCCTCATCGCCGACTCGAAGCGCCGGACCGTCGCGGAGATGCCCCACACGATCGGAACTGGTGGGACGTCGCTCTGGCCGTTGATGAGGCGCTTGACGATGGTCGGTGCCTCCGACGGCCGCTTGCCCATTCCCCTGTGCGCCTCGTCGAGGACCATGTAAAGAGTGAGGTTGTTGTCCTCGATCGTGTTCCTCAACGTGTCCCAGAACGTGAACGGCATCATGTCGGCCCTGGAATCGAACCCCGGGAGGACGTCTGAATCGCCGCGCCCTCGCACGAGCAGGCTGTTCTTTGACAACTTCGAGGTGTTCAGGAAGTAGACGTTGCCCGCTTGCAGCTTCTGGTATCGGAACGGGTGTTCGACGGTAACGAGCCTGTTGCGCAGGCGGTCGGAAGCCTGCTCCAGCCTGTGCTTGGTCTGCTGGTTCAGAGCCGGGTCGTCACTGAACCACAGCACAACCGCGCCCGGGTCCGGGGCGATGCCGAACTCATCACTTCCCCAGAAGAGTGCCTCGATCACCGCTGCGGCCATCACGGTCTTTCCCGCGCCCGTGGTGGCGGTTAACGCGACGGATGAAACGCGCCTACTGGCACTGCGGTAGAAGTCCCTCGCCGAGGTCAGCTCGCGCAGGGTGTCGCCGACTGCATCGGCCTGGTAGTCCTTCAAGGTGAAGCGCATCAGAAGTCCCCCGTCATCTCACAGTTGCGGAGGTAGTCCTCGTAGAGCCGCACAGTTTCGATACCATGGATCTCGTCGGCCACCTGCTGATAGCGGCCCTCGTCGTCAGTGACGATGTACGCCATACGGATGCCCTCCCGTCCACGAATCGCTTCTACAAACGCCGCGGAGTCGTCGAGGTCACGCAGGATGCCGTAGCTT
Organism: Arsenicicoccus piscis; assembly: GCF_022568835.1. Classification (GTDB taxonomy): domain Bacteria; phylum Actinomycetota; class Actinomycetes; order Actinomycetales; family Dermatophilaceae; genus Arsenicicoccus; species Arsenicicoccus piscis. Next base: position 79,423 of record NZ_JAKZHV010000009.1, on the reverse strand, counting down.
TCGGCGAAGGCCCAACCGCCTTCGATTGAGTCGATGCGCGAGCCGGTCGCACCAGCACGCAACCAGAGCATCGGGGCGATCGCGGCGAACGCCCGGTCCACGCCGACAAGCCATTTGGATTCGTAGGTCAGCGTGAAGAACGCCGCGTTCTCCTCGAGGCCGTCGGCCATGGGGAACTCGTCTACAAATTTGTAGTCGCCTGTGATGGGCTTCCCCTCTGGGGTAAGGCCTGTGATGGCGGCCTGGATCCTCGGCTTGGTGATGTGGTCACAGATGCCCAACTCCTCCCACTCGGGATCGCCGGGTCTCAGGCCCTGTCTAAGGAGCCTGGTCTGCTCGTCGGCAGACACCTCGTTGTTGGTCACTGAGATGCACTGGCGATGGCCGCCGTCCTGCTTGTTAAGTCGCATAACAGCGTGCGCGGTGGTACCCGAGCCCGAGAAGAAGTCCAAGATCACGGCGTCGGTCTTGTCATGGACAAAGAACCTCAGGGTGTCCTCGACGGCATACAGCGACTTGGGAAAGGGAAACTCCCGCCCAGGCAAGAATGAGTCTCTGAGCAGTCGAGATCCGTACTGGGTAGCGTCATGTGAGCTGATGCGCCATTGTGTTCCCGGAGTCGCCCGCACGAGATCGGAGTTCTCCTTTTCGAAGCGCAGCGAACCATCCGGCCCTCTGCCCGAGGGGGTGTATTCCCCGTCCACGATTTTCGCGTACTCACCATCCTTGAGAATCGAGACGACGAATCCACGCTGTTCGTTTCCGCTGATACGCACTCTGCCCTGGGCGAGACGACGCTCGAACTCCTGCTTACTCCACATCCACCGGCCTTCTGTGCCATCTTTGCGAATCGGCAGCACAGGAACCGTGCCCTCAATGGGGTCGGGAACCGACACACCGGGAGGAAGGGGTGCACCGACTTTGGCGACCCTCGGGCCAGCCGGCTCTACATATATAGGGTAGAAACCTCCAGGTGAGTCCTGCCGCCTCGCTCCGCCACCAGAGCGTCTAAGCATGTCCCAGCGTGGCGCACCAGTGTGCGTTCGCCCCTTGGCAGAAACCCACTCGCGAGAAAGCAGCACACGACCTGCTGCGGCTGCGCCCATCCGTACGAAATAGATGTACTCGTCCACTCGACCGAAGGATCCAGGACGAGCGGATGCAGCGGGGTTTATTAGTGAACTGACCACTTGAATCTCAGCCTCTGGAAAGGTCTGCTCCAGCAACAATCCCAGCCGCAGATACTCCTTCTCATCGATCGTTACGATTAGGACCGAGTCCTCGGGCTTCAGTAGCCGCTTGGCGAGCTTGAGACGACGCTCCATAAAGGCCAGCCATTTTGAGTGCCGGTAGAGGTCATCGTCGGCGACGTAGTTGTTGTTGTACTTCCAGTCGCGAGCTCCTGAGTTGTAGGGCGGATCGATGTAGATCGCGTCTACGGACCTCTCATGTGTGAACGTCAGCTGCTCTAGAACGTGGAAGTTCTCCCCGTTGATGACTGTGTGGAAGGGTTTGTTGCCACCGCGCTGAACCGTCGCGTCCGGGCGCAGCCCCGGGTAGATGCGGTCACGGAACTCGGCCACGAGCACCAGGTCCTCGATTGCCGCCCTAACCGTTTCGACCCCCGCACCGTTCGGGGAGGTGATCGTTGCCGTGTCGCCGTCGATCATGTCGACCGTCCACAGACGCTGGTCGCCTTGCTCGGCCGACCCGCGGGGTGGGAGCACTCGCACCTTGCTTGTCTTACGGATTCTGTGGCCGGGGAGCTCCACGGCTTCAGGCGCGTGCCGCTCGAAGTTCAGACCGAAGGGCAGCCTCTCTTGCAACGGACGGATCTCGGTCTCCAGGTCCTCGCCGAGCTGCGGGTCGAGCTGCTTCGCGGCGCGTAGAAGGTCTGAAAGCCTAGACATCCCTCTCCTTGTCCAAAGGTTGGGCCCGCGCACGCGGACGTGCGCTGCGGACCCCTCGGCTCCCGACATTATCGCCGTGGGTGCGAGGCATGGAGACCGCCCCGCCTCTGATTCACGGGGCCATCGCACGAGCTGCTGGGCCTGCTCCACGGCACAATCTAGCGGTCACCCTTGCGGTCACAATGCCGTCAGGAAGCATGGTGCCCAGGCGGGAGAACAACTCCCACCTGGGCAAACGTCGGGCTGACAGGATTTGAACCTGCGACCCCTTGACCCCCAGTCAAGTGCGCTACCAAACTGCGCTACAGCCCGGCGCCCAGGCGAACCCGGGCGACAAGGAACCTTACCGCACCAAGCGGCCGGGCTCCCAATCGACGGTCACCCGCTTGCGGAGGCCGAGCGACGGGCCGCGGTCAGCGCTTCTTGCGCTTCTCGCGGACCCGGACCGACATCTCGATCGGGGTGCCGTCGAAGCCGAACTCCTCGCGCAGCTTGCGCTCGAGGAAGCGGCGGTAGCCGGCCTCGATGAAGCCGGACGCGAAGATGACGAAGCGCGGCGGGCGGGTCGAGGCCTGGGTCGCGAAGAGGATGCGGGGCTGCTTGCCACCGCGCACGGGGTGCGGGTGAGCCGCCACGACCTCGCCGAGGAAGGCGTTGAGCCGGCCGGTCTGGATGCGCCGGTCCCAGGAGTCGAGCGCGGTCTCCAGGGCCGGGACCAGCCGCTCTACGGCACGACCGGTGCGCGCGGAGACGTTGACCCGAGGGGCCCAGGTGAGCTGGACCATGTCCTGGTCGATCTCGCGCTCGAGGTAGTAGCGCCGGTCCTCGTCCATCAGGTCCCACTTGTTGTAGGCGAGGACGAGGGCGCGACCGGAGTCCACGACCTGCTGGATGACGCGGATGTCCTGCTCGGTGATCGGCGCGGACGCGTCGACGAGCACGACGGCGACCTCGGCCTTCTCCAGGGCGGTCTGCGTGCGCAGGGAGGCGTAGAAGTCCGCGCCTCGCGTCTGGTGCACGCGGCGGCGGATGCCCGCCGTGTCGACGAAGCGCCACAGCTTGCCGCCCAGCTCGACGAGCTCGTCCACCGGGTCACGCGTGGTGCCCGCGACGTCGTCGACGACGACCCGCTCGGAGCCGATCAGCTTGTTGAGCAGCGAGGACTTACCGACGTTGGGCCGCCCGACGAGGGCGACGCGCCGGGGGCCCCCGCGCTGGTAGGCACCGCCGACCTGGGAGTACTCAGGCAGCACGCTGAGCACCTCGTCGAGCAGGTCACCGGAGCCACGCCCGTGCAGCGCCGAGACCGGCCACGGCTCCCCCAGCCCGAGACCCCACAGGGCAGCGGCGTCGGCCTCGCCGCGCTGGTCGTCGACCTTGTTTGCCACCAGGATGACCGGCTTCTTGGAGCGGCGCAGCAGCTTGACGACGGCCTCGTCGGTGTCGGTCGCGCCGACCGTGCCGTCGACGACGAAGAGCACCGCGTCGGCCAGCTCGACCGCGACCTCGGCCTGCTCAGCGACGCGCAGGTGGATGCCCGTAGCGTCGACCTCCCAGCCCCCGGTGTCGACGAGGGTGAAGCGTCGCCCCGCCCACTCGGCGTCGTAGGCCACGCGGTCGCGGGTCACGCCCGGGACGTCCTCGACCACGGCCTCGCGGCGGCCGATGATGCGGTTGACCAGGGTGGACTTGCCGACGTTGGGCCGGCCCACCACGGCGACGACCGGCAGCGGACCCTCGGCGTCGCCGCCGTCCAGGACGTCGGCGTCGCGCTCGAGCAGGAGCCGGTCCTCCTCGGACAGCTCGAAGTCCTCCAGGCCCGCGCGCAGCGCCGTCTCGACGCCGGCCTCGAGCTGGTCGTGGTCGGTGTGCTGCTCGTCAGTGCGCTGCTCGTCTGCGTGCTCGTGCTGGTCGTGCTGCTGGTGATGCTGCTGGTCGGCGTGCTGGTGGTGCTGGTCGTGCTCGTCGGTGTTCACACCGGCAATTGTCTCAGACCTCGCTGCGCGCTCGGACGACGTGCGCGGCCAGGTGGTCGCGGACCTGCGCGGACGCCAGCCGCAGCCGCTCCCGCCCGGGCACGGTGCGCCCCTCGGCGTCGGTCACCGACACCCGGAACGGCTCCCCGTAGACCGCCCGCAACCGGGAGCCGGGCCGCGGCAGGTCCAGCCGGTTGCGTCGGGTCGGGAGGGTGCCGACCAGGGCGACCGGCACGACCTCGGCACCGGACTGCAGGGCCAGCCACGCAGCACCCTGCTGCACCTGGGCGACGTCGCCCTGCCCACGCGTCCCCTCGGGGAAGATCCCGACGACGCCGCCCTGGCGCAGGACGTCCAGCGCGCTGGTGAGCGCGGCCCGGTCGCCGCGCGAACGGTCTACGGGGATCTGGGCGAGGTGGTGCAGGAAGGGCCGCAGCGGGCCGGTGAACATCTCGACCTTGATGAGGAAGTGCACCGGACGCGGCGTGACGGTGAACAGCAGCGGCCCGTCCGCGGCGGACGAGTGGTTCGACACCAGCACGACCGGCCCGCTCGCGGGCACCCGGTCGGCGCCCTCGACGCGCACGCGGTAGAGCCGCGCGAGGACGCGACCGATGAGGCGTCCGTGGTGCGTGCCCCGCTCGGCCTGCGCCAGCGTGCCGTTCATCGGGTCGTCGGGACGGCGTTGACCTCGTCGAGCACCGCCTGCACCGAGCCGGCGAAGTCCAGATCGGACGTGTCGACGACGGTCACGCCCGGGGCCGCCGTGAGGAACTGCGAGACGGCCGAGTCGTCCTTGTCGCGGCGCACGATCTGGTCGCGCGTGGCGGCGACGGAGGCGGCGTCGGCCGTGCCGTGCAGCTCGGTGGAGCGCCGGGCGAGCCGGGCCTCCTCGGAGGCCGTGACCAGCAGCCGCACGGTGGCGTCCGGCACGACGACCGTGGTGAGGTCGCGCCCCTCGGCGACGACGCCGCCCTGGCTCGCGGCGACCGCGGCGATCAGCTCGCGCTGGCGGCGCACCAGCTCGGCGCGGACGTCGAGGTTGGTCGCGACCGCCGACACCCGGCTGGAGATCTCGGTGGTGCGGATTGCCGCGCTCACGTCCGTGCCGCCGACGACGACGGTCGGGGCGCTCGGGTCGGTGCCCAGCTCGAGCGGCAGGTCCCGGGCGGCCTGGGCGACGGCGGCCTGGTCGGTGAGCCCGAGGCCGAGGTCGAGGCAGTACCACGCGAGGGCGCGATACATCGCTCCGGTGTCCACGTAGCCGTAGCCGAGCCGCGTCGCGACCGCCTTCGAGACGCTGGACTTGCCCGAGCCCGACGGGCCGTCGATCGCGACCACGACGGGGACCGGCTCGAGGCTCGGCGGGGTGCTGGACTCGGTGCTGGGCTCAGGTGTGGACTCGGTGCTCACGGACGCCGAGCCTAGCGTCTCGCCTCCGCACCGGCCCTGCGGCAGGCCGGTGAAGTCAGTGCACGCGCTGAGTCAGTGCACGCGCCGGGTCAGTGCACGCGCCAGCCGCGGGTGGTGAGCTGCTCGCGCAGCGGCTCGGCGGCCGCGGGCAGCACCGAGATCTCGGCGAGTCCGACGGGGTGGCCGAGCGCGTGCTCGAGGTGCAGGTCCTCAAGGTTGATCCCCGCCTCCCCCATGTGCTGGAAGAGCCGACCGAGGGCACCCGGCTCGTCGGGCACGACCACGACGACCGTGGCGTACGGCGTCGGCGCGGACCCGTGCTTGCCCGGGATCCTGGCCTGCCCGGCGTTGCCGTCGGCGATCAGGGACGCGAGGACCTTGCGCGCGCCCGGGGCGGCCTCGCTGCGGATCAGATCGTCGTCACCGAGAGCCTCCAGCGCGGCGAGGGTCTCCCCCAGCTCGTCGTAGACCTCCCGCAGCACCGAGCGCACCGCGCCGGCGTTGCCCGCGAGGATCTGGGTCCACAGCTGGGGGTCGCTCGCGGCGATCCGGGTGACGTCGCGAATCCCCTGGCCGGACAACGCAACCGAGTGCTCGCTCAGCGAACGCAGCCGTCCCGCAGTCAGACTCGCCATCACCTGCGGCACGTGCGACACGGCGGCGACCGCGTCGTCGTGCTCGCGCGCGGACATGGTGGTCACCTGGCAGCCGATGTCGACGGCGAGCCGGCGCACCAGCTCCACGGCGCTGCGCGTCGAATCCTTCGACGGCACAACGACATACGCGCGGCCCTCGAAGAGGTCGGCGCGCGCGGCCACGGCGCCGGACCGCTCGCGGCCGGCCATCGGGTGCGACCCCACATAGCGCCCGAGATCGGCACCTGCCTCCGTGATCGCCTGCAGCACAACCGATTTGACCGAAGCCACGTCGGTCACCACCGCGTCCGGGTGCTCGGCGAGCTGGCGCACCACTACGTCGGCGACGACGTCCGGGGGCGCCGCGACCACCACGAGGTCGGGGTGGTCGTCGGCGCTCGCCAGCTCCCCCGCCCCGAGGTCCCGCGCCAGGGCGGCGGCCGTGGGCGACGGATCGGTGAGGGACACGTCCCAGCCGGCACGGCGCAGCGCCAGGCCGAGCGACGTGCCGATCAGCCCGGTGCCGACGATCCGTGCAGTCGGGCCGAGCTGCACCGAGGGGACACCCACGGGCTACAGCCCGGCGGCGCGGTAGAGCGCCCCGACCTCGTCGCGCGTGAGCGGCCGCATCTTGCCCGCCTTGAGGTTGCCGACGCGCACCGGCCCGACCTGGGTGCGCACGAGGGCCAGGACGGGACGGTCTACGGCCTCCATCAGGCGACGCACGACGTGCTTGCGGCCCTCGTGGATGACCAGCTCGACGACCGCCTTGCCGGGCGAGGAGTCGAGCACGGTGAACGAGTCGACCGCGACGGGACCGTCGTCGAGCTCGACGCCCTCGCGCAGCTGCTTGCCGAGGTCGCGCGGCACCGGCCCGGGGATCTGCGCGACGTAGGTCTTGGGCACGCCGTAGGCCGGGTGCTGCAGCCGGTGCGCCAGCTCGCCGTCGTTGGTGAGCAGCAGCAAGCCTTCGGTGTCCTGGTCGAGGCGACCGACGTGGAAGAGCCGCTGCTTGCGCCCCTCACCGAGGTAGTCGCCGATGTCGACGCGGCCCAGCTCGTCGTGCATCGAGGTCACGACGTTGAGCGGCTTGTAGAACGCGAAGTAGAGCTTGGTCTCGTCGAAGATGACCCGGTTGCCGTCGACGTGCACCGGCTGGGTCTCGGGGTCGACGCGGATGCCCATGTCGGTGACGACCTGGCCGTCGACCTGCACGTGGCCCTCGGCGATCAGCTGCTCGCAGGTGCGGCGGCTGCCGATGCCGGCCTGCGCAAGGAGCTTCTGCAGGCGGATGCCGTCGGGGTTGTGCACGTCGACCTGGGGGGTCGGCTCCGGCGCGCGGCGGCCCGGCCGCTGCTGGTCGGGACGACGACGCGCCCCTGGACCGCCGACACCACCCACGCCGCCGGGGCGGCCGGGACGCTGAGGCCGGCCGCCGCCCTGGCCGCCGCCGTAGCCGCCCTGGCCGCCACGACCGCCGGCGCCACCACGGCCACCCTGACCACCACGGCCAGCGCCGCTGCCGCCAGCGCTACGACCGCCGCCAGCATCGGCACCGCGACCGCCGGCGCCGCCACGACCAGCAGCGCCACCGCGACCCGCGGAGCCACCGCGACCCGCGGACCCGCCGCGACCACCGCCGCTGCCACCACGGCCTGCGCCGGAGGACCGGTTGGAGGAGTTGCCTGAGTACGGAGGAGTCATGAGCGTCCCTGTTCTGCGATGGAGTCGAGGCTGTCCGCCTCGGGGAGGAAGGGGGCGAGCGGCGGGAGGTCGTCGAGGCTCGAGAGCCCCATCCGCTGCAGGAAGTAGGGGGTCGTGCCGTAGAGGATCGCCCCTGAGATGTCGTCGTGGCCGGTCTCCTCGACCAGGCCGCGGCTCGTCAGCGTGCGCATCACGCCGTCGACGCTGACCCCGCGCACCGCGCTGACCCGCGCCCGGGTCACCGGCTGGCGGTAGGCGATCACCGCGAGGGTCTCGAGCGAGGCCTGGGTGAGCTTGGCCTGCTGGCCGTCCAGCAGGAACTTCTCAACGGCGGGGGCGTAGACCGGGCGGCTGTAGACCCGCCAACCACCGGCGATCTGGCGCAGCACGAAGCCGCGCTCGGCCCGGTCGTAGTCGGCCGCCAGCTCGCCGATCGTGGTGCTGACCTCGTCGACGGTCACCTCGAGGGCCGCCGCCAGGGACACCTCGCTGACCGGCTCGTCGACGACCATCAGGATCGCCTCGAGCGCGCCCCGCAGGCCCGCCGGCAGGCCGTGGACGTCGAAGCCGAGCTCGGCCTCCGGCTCAGTCGTGTCGGCCGCGGCAGCCAGGTCCGGCTCGGCCGCGGCAGCCAGGTCCGGCTCAGCCACCTCGGCCACCGTCTGCGGCTCGGTGTCACTCATCGCTGCCTCCTGACGTGCTGGGGGTGGGGGTGCTGGGCGTGCTGGGCTCGTCACCCTCGTCGAACTCCTCACCCACGTCGATCGCGGTCACGTCGTCGCCGGTCCACCGGACCGACAGCTCGCCGAGCGCCTCCTCCTGGTCGAACGCGAGGACCTGCTCCTTGAACAGCTCGAGCAGCGCGAGGAAGCGAGCCACGATCACCAGCGTCGAGTCGGCGTCCGCGACCAACGAGCGGAAGCTGGTCGGACCGCTGGTGCGCAGCCGGTCTACGACGATGGCGGCCTGCTCGCGGACGGACACGACCGGGGCGTGCAGGTGCGAGACGCCTACGTGCGCAGGCTCTTTCGGGGCGAGCGCGCGCGCCGCGATCATGGCGAGCTGCTCGGGGGTGATGGTGAGGACGAGCTCGGGCAGCAGCTGCGCGAAGGCCGGCTCGAGCCCCGCCGAGCGCGCGGTCATCCGGCCCGCCGTGTGCATCTGGTGGTCGAAGGCGGAGGCGATCTGCTTGTAGGCGCGGTACTGCAAGAGTCGGGCGAAGAGCAGGTCGCGCGCCTCGATGAGGGCGAGGTCCTCCTCGTCCTCGGGACCGACCGACGGCAGCAGTCGCGCGGCCTTGAGGTCGAGCAGGGTGGCGGCGACCAGCAGGAACTCCGAGGCCTGCGACAGGTCCCAGTCGGTGTCGGCGGCCCGGGCGGCCTTGATGTGCGCGATGAACTCGTCGGTCACCGTCGCCAGCGCGATCTCGGTGATGTCGAGCTTGTGCTTGCTGATCAGCCCGAGCAGCAGGTCGAACGGCCCGTCGAAGACGTCCAGGTGCACCTGGAACGGTGTGACGGTGGCCCGGCGCGTGAGGACGCCCCCAGGCACCTGCGGGTCCAGCGGTGGCGCGCCTCCCGGCGTGACCTCGGTCATCACGTCAGGCGGCCCCGCCGCGCGCGATCAGCTCTCGGGCGAGCTGGCGGTAGGCCTCGGCCCCTGCGTGCGCCGACGCGTAGGACGTGATCGGCTCGGCGGCCAAGGTGGCGTCGGGGAACTTCACGGTGCGGCTGATCACCGTGTGGAAGACCTTGTCGTCGAAGTGGCTGACGACCGACTGCACGACCTCGCGGCTGTGCAGGGTGCGCCCGTCGTACATCGTCGCGAGGATGCCGTCGATCTGCAGACGCGGGTTCAGCCGGTCGATGATCTTCTCGATGGTCTCGACGAGCAGGGCCACGCCGCGCATCGCGAAGAACTCGCACTCCAGCGGGATGATCACGCCGTGCGCCGCGGTGAGCGCGTTGACGGTCAGCAGGCCGAGCGAGGGCTGGCAGTCGATGAGGATCACGTCGTAATCGTCGAGCACCGGGCGCAGCACCCGCGCAAGGATCTGCTCGCGGGCGACCTCGCCGACGAGCTGCACCTCGGCGGCGGACAGGTCGATGTTGGCGGGGATGATGTCGACGCCGTCGGTGGGCGTCGGCAAGATCACGTCGCGGACGTCGATGTCACGCTCTACGAGCAGGTTGTAGATCGTGGTGTCGAGCTCGTTGGTGCGCACGCCGAAGCCGACCGAGAGCGCTCCCTGCGGGTCGAAGTCGACCATCAGCACCTTGCGCCCGAGCTCGGCCAGGGCGGCACCGAGGTTGATCGTGGTGGTCGTCTTGCCGACGCCACCCTTCTGGTTGCACATCGCGATGATGCGCGCCGGCCCGTGGCTGGTGAGCGGCGCGGGCTCGGGGAAGGTCGGCATCGGGCGACCGGTGGGGCCGAGCTTGCCGCCGAACACCCCGTCGGTGCCCGGCAGCACGTCGGTGCGGGGTGCTTCGTAGGCCTCCGGACGCCCGTGGGTCTCGGTGGTCTCGCCGTAGCTCACCGTGCATCACTCCCGTGGTGGTCGTGGCGTTCTGCGTCACGCAGATCGGACCCTTCGACCCTACCGCGTGCGGCCGGGTCTCCGGGGCAGCCGCGCGCGGTCGGGCGCAGGGGTGGGTGCGGTGGTGTCTCAGCCGGCGACCGACGTGGTGGTCGCCGTGGGCGTGGTGGTCGCCGTGGGCGCGGTTGAGGCCGTGGGCGTGCTGCCGCCCCGGCGGCGCTGGGGCAGGACCAGGCTGCCCCGCCCCTGCCCCCCGCGGCGGCCGACAGCCGGTCCAGGTAGATCGCGAGGACGACGACGGCGACCCCGCTCTCGATGGCGGCCGGGATCTGCAGCGACTGGACCGCGCTGACGACGATCCCGCCCAGCCCGCCGCCGCCGACGAGGCCCGCGACGACGACGATGGACAGGGCCAGCATGATCACCTGGTTGACGCCGGCCATGATGGACGGCATTGCGAGCGGCAGCTGGAGCTCGCGCAGGGTCTCCATCCGGGTGGCGCCGAACGCCTCGGAGGCCTCGACCGTCTCGGCGTCGACCTGGCGGATGCCGAGCGAGGTCAGGCGCACCGCAGGCGGGATCGAAAAGACGATCGTCGCCACGACACCCGGGACCGGCCCGATGCCGAAGAACAGCACGGTGGGCAGCAGATAGACGAAGACGGGCAGCGTCTGCATGAAGTCGAGGATCGGCTGCAGCACGGCCCGGACCGGGGTCGAGAACGCCGACCAGATGCCGAGCGGGATCCCGACCAGGAGGGCTACGACCGCCGCGACGACCACGGTCGCCGTGGTCTGCATGGTGTCGAAGCACAGCCCCATCGACCAGACCAGAGCGAGCATCAGGCCGAGCAGGACGGGCAGGACCACCTTGCGCAGCACCAGGACGGCGACCACGACGAGCACGAGGATCATCGGCAGCGGCCTGAGGCCGGCGAGCAGCAGGTAGGTGAAGCGCAGCATCGCGGTGAGCACCGCCGACACCAGGTCGAAGAAGCCGCTGCCGTGGTCGGTGAGGTAGGTGATGACGCTGGCGCCCCAGTCGCCGAAGGGGGATGGAGATCATGACGTCACCGTGTCTTCCGTGCCATGGGTGTCTGGTCTCGGTTCCTGGTGCACGTGCTGGTTGTCGGAGAGGGAGGACAGGATCTCGGCGCGGGTGACCACGCCGACGAGCCGACCGTCGTTGCCCACGACGGTGATCGGGACGGCGTGCCGCCCCGCGTGCTCCATGAAGCTGCCCACGAGGTCGTCGGGGCGCACCCGGCGGAAGTCCTGGCTCACGATCGAGCGCAGGTCGGTGACCCCGGCACCGATGGCCGACGACAGATCTCCGTCGGTGACGATGCCGAGCACCCGGGCCCGGTCGCCGAGGACGTAGGCCGCGTTGACCTCGTTGCGCGCCAGTGCCGACGGCTCTGTGAATTCCACTGTCCCGGGCCGCATCCCGCTCAACTGCGCGCCGCCAGCCGGGCGCTCTACCAGCTGTTGGAGCCGTGCACCGCGGGCCGGGCCCAGAGTCAGCGCGCTCGCGGGTGGGCCTGGGCGTAGACCTCGCGCAGCTGCTGGACGGTCACGAGCGTGTAGATCTGCGTGGTCGTGACGGACGCGTGGCCGAGCAGCTCCTGCACCACGCGCACGTCGGCGCCGCCGTCGAGCAGGTGGGTGGCGAAGCAGTGGCGCAGCGTGTGCGGTGACACGTGCTCGCTGAGCCCGGCCCGCTCGGCCGCACCCTGCATGGCGGCCCAGGCGGACTGGCGCGAGAGCCGCCGGCCGCGCTGGTTGAGCAGCAGCGCCGGAGTGCCGGTGCCCTGCGCCGCGAGCGCCGGACGGCCGCGCACGAGGTAGGCGTCGACGGCCTCGCGGGCGTAGCGGCCGAGCGGCACGATCCGCTCCTTGTCGCCCTTGCCGAGCAGGCGCACCACCCCGGCCGAGGCGGCCGAGCCGGAGACGTCGTCCAGGTCGAGCCCGACGACCTCGCTGATCCGCGCGCCGCAGCCGTAGAGCAGCTCCAGCATCGCGCGATCCCGCAGCGAGACGGGGGTGTCGCCCACGCTGGCGGCAGCGAGCAGACGCTCTACGGAGACCAGCGGGATGGCCTTCGGGAGCCGCCGCGCCGCGGACGGCGGACGCACGGCGCGCGCCGGGTCGACGGGCGTGGTGCCCTCCAGCGCGAGGAAGCGATGCAGCCCACGGACGGCGATCAGGGTCCGCGCCGCCGAGGACGCCGACAGGCCAGGCCTGGTCGTGCCGTCGGCGTCGGTGCTGGGCTCGCGCAGCGAGGCGAGGAAGGCGGACACGTCACGCTCGCGGACGGCGGCGACGTCGTCGATCCCCGCCGCCTCGAGGAACGCGCGGTAGCGACGCATGTCGCGGCCGTAGGACGCCAACGTGTTGGTGCTGGCGCCGCGCTCGACGGTGAGGTGATCGAGCCAGCCGCGGATGGCCTGGTCGGGGGTGGTCAGGCGAGCACCTCGTCGACGTCGGTGCACGGCAGGTCGAACGCGTCGGCCACCCCGGGACAGGTGATCTGGCCGTCCACCGTGTTGAGGCCGAGCGCGAGGGCGTGGTCGTGACCCATCGCCTCGCGCCAGCCCTGGTCGGCGAGCGCCACGGTGTAGCGCAGGGTCGCGTTGGTGAGGGCGTAGGTCGAGGTGTGCGCCACGGCTCCGGGCATGTTCGCCACGCAGTAGAAGATGGTGTCGTGGACCGGGAACGTCGGGTCCGCGTGCGTGGTCGGGTGCGAGTCCTCGAAGCATCCGCCCTGGTCGATCGCGACGTCGACGAGCACCGCGCCCCGCCGCATCTGGGCCACGAGGTCGTTGGTGACCAGCTTCGGCGCCTTGGCTCCCGGCACCAGCACGGTGCCGATCACCAGGTCGGCCTGCTTGACGGCCTTGGCGATCTCGTAGCGGTTGGACGCGACGGTCGTGATGTGGCCGTGGTAGATCGAGTCGATCTGGCGCAGCCGCGCGATGTCGATGTCGAGCACGGTGACCCGAGCGTGCATGCCGGTCGCGATCTGGGCGGCGTTGAGGCCGGCGACGCCGGACCCGAGGATGACGACGTTGGCGGGGTACACACCGGTCACGCCACCGAGCAGGACCCCGCGGCCCCCGGCGACCTTCATCAGCGCGGCGGCTCCCACCTGCGGGGCCAGCCGGCCGGCGATCTCCGACATGGGGGCGAGCAGCGGCAGCGTGCGGTCGGGCAGCTGCACGGTCTCGTAGGCGATGCCGGTGACCTTGCGGGCGAGCAGCTCGTCGGTGAGCGGCCGGTCTGCGGCCAGGTGCAGGTAGGTGAACAGGGTCTGGCCCTCGCGCATCCGGGGGTACTCCTCGGCGATGGGCTCCTTGACCTTGAGCACCATGTCGGCCTCGCCCCACACGTCGTCCGCGGAGTCCAGGATGGTGGCGCCCGCCGCCACGTAGTCCTCGTCGTGGATCGAGGAGCCGATGCCGGCGTCCTTCTCGATCACGACCTCGTGCCCCCGCGAGACGAGCTCGTCGACGCCGGACGGGGTGATGGCCACCCTGAACTCGTTGTTCTTCACCTCACGGGGGATGCCGACGCGCATGCATAGCATTCAACCACTCCTGGCGTGTGGCGAACAGGGACCGGTGCGCGCGGGAGAGGATGGCGGGCATGAAGCTCTACGCGGATGCCCCAGGTCGACGATCGGCGCAGCTCACCGGGGACCTGCTGGTCCTCGGTTGGGTCGCCCTGTGGGTGTGGCTCGGCCGGGTCGTCCACGACCTGGTCGTCCAGCTCGCCACGCCGGTCGGGCAGATGAAGACCGCCGGCGGCAACCTCGCCACCAGCCTCGCGGGTGCGAGCAGCTCGATCGGCGACCTGCCGCTCGTGGGTGAGGCGCTGCGGGTGCCGCTCGACCGGGCCGCGCAGGCCGGCACCAACGTCGAGACGTCGAGCGCCGAGCTGATCTCCCGCATCCAGACCCTCGGCACCGGCCTCGGCATCCTCGTGGCCGCCGTGCCGATCGTGCTCGTGGTGGGCTGGTGGGTGTGGCGTCGGCTCGCGTTCGCGCGCAGCGCGGCCGTCGCCCAGCGGTTCGTCGACGCCGACGCGGACCTGGACCTGTTCGCGCTGCGGGCGCTCGCCTCCCAGCCGCTCGAGCGTCTGGCCCGGATCAGCGACGACCCCGCCGGCGCCTGGCGTCGTGGTGACCCGCAGATCGTCCGCGCGCTCGCCACCATGGAGCTGCGCGACGCCGGGCTCAGCCTGCCGCCGGGGTCGGCTGCTCGCTGAACTGGGTCCGGTAGAGCTCGGCGTAGAGCCCGCCGGCCGCCAGCAGCTCGCTGTGCCGACCCTGCTCGACGATCCGGCCCTCGTCGACGACGAGGATCAGGTCGGCGCCGCGCACGGTCGACAGGCGGTGCGCGATGACCAGGGCGGTGCGCCCGGCAAGGGCGGAGTCCAGGGCCCGCTGCACGGCGACCTCGGACTCGCTGTCCAGGTGGGCGGTCGCCTCGTCGAGGATGACCAGACCCGGCCCCTTGAGCAGCAGCCGGGCGATGGCCAGGCGCTGCTTCTCGCCGCCGGAGAGGCGGTGGCCCCGGTCGCCGACGACGGTGTCGAGACCCTCGGGCAGGCTCTCGACGAGGGTCGCCACCTGGGCGGCGCGCAGCGCCTCCCACAGCTCAGCGTCGGTGGCCTCGGGCCGGGCATAGCTGAGGTTGGCCCGGATCGTGTCGTGGAAGAGTTGTGCCTCCTGGGTCACCATGCCGACGACCTCGCGCAACGACCGGTTGGACGCCTCGCGCAGGTCCACCCCGCCGAGGCGCACCGTGCCGGAGGTCGGGTCGTAGAGCCGGGCCACCAGCGAGGTGATCGTCGTCTTCCCGGCGCCGCTCGGGCCGACGAGCGCGACCAGGCTGCCGGGGCCTACGTGGAAGGTGACGCCGCGCAGCACGTCGGACCCACCCAGACGGTCGCCGGCGCCCTGCTCGAGGGAGGCGAGGGACACCTCGGCGGCGGACGGGTAGCGGAAGGTGACGTCGTCGAGGTCGACCGAGACCGCCTGGTCCGGCAGGTCGACCGGGTCGGGTGCCTCGCGGACCAGCGGCTCGAGGTCGAGCACCTCGAAGACGCGCTCGAAGGACACCAGCGCCGTCATCACGTCGACCCGCACGTTAGACAGGGCGGTGAGGGGGGCGTAGAGCCGGGCCAGCAGCGCCGCGAGCGCCAGCAGCGACCCGATGGTGAGCGATCCGGCGATCACCATGAGACCGCCGACGCCGTAGACCAGGGCGGTCGCGAGGGCGGCGACGGTGGTGAGCGCGATGAAGAAGAAGGCGCGGTTGAGCGCGATCTTGACCCCGATGTCAGCGACCCGGCCGGCACGCTGGGCGTACTCGTCGTGCTCGGTGCGGGGTCGGCCGAAGAGCTTGACCAGCAGCGCGCCGGCGACGTTGAAGCGCTCGGTCATCCGGGTGCCGAGGTCGGCATTGAGCCCCATCGACTCGTGGCTGAGGCCCGCGACCCGACGCCCCATGAACCGGGCGGGGACGAGGAACAGGGGCACCAGGGCTACGGCTGCGAGGGTCAGCACGACGGACTTGGACGCCATCGCCACCAGGATGAAGACGAGCGAGACCGAGTTGGACACCACGCCGGACAGGGTCGAGGTGAACGCCTGCTGGGCGCCGATCACGTCGGAGTTGAGCCGGGTGACCAGGGCGCCGGTCTGGGCGCGGGTGAAGAAGCCGATGGGTTGGGCGAGCACGTGGTCGAACACCTCGACCCGCAGGTCGTAGATCAGGCCCTCGCCGATGCGCGCGGAGTACCACCGCTGGACCAGGCCGAGGACCGCGTCGAGCAGCGCCAGCGCGGCCACGACCAGGGCCAGCTCGACGACCAGCTGCCGGTTCCCAGGGGTGACGCCCTCGTCGACGATCGTGCCGAGCAGCAGCGGGGTCGCGACCACCAGCGCGGCGTCGAGCACCACGAGGACGAGGAAGACCGCGATCTTGGTGCGGTAGGCAGTGGCGTAGCCGAGGACCCGACGCGCGGTGCCGGGCGCGAGCCGGCGGTCCTTCACCGAGGAGTCCTGGGTGAGGGAGCGCATCATCGCCCAGCCGCTGCTCGAGCTCATGGCCGGCGGGCCACCATCGCCGTCAGCAGCCGAGCCTGGGCGTGCCGCTCGTTCTCGCACTGCTGGTCGGGGGTGGAGGCGGTGGCGGTGCGCAGCACGGCCTTGAGCTCGCGCAGCGCCTGCTCGGGCGCCTGCAGCAGGGCAGCCACCAGGTCGTCGGTGCCGGCCTCGAGGTCGGCGCGCGGCACCACCAGGTTGGCGAGCCCGAGGGCCGCGGCCTCGGCGGCGCCCACGGCCCGCCCGGTCGCGCAGATCTCGAGCGCCCGCGCGTAACCCACCGCCTCGACCAGCGGCTTGGTGCCGCCGAGGTCCGGCACCAGCCCGAGCGAGGTCTCACGCATAGCGAGGACCGCGTCGTCGGCGAGCACCCGCAGGTCGGCGGCCAGGGCCAGCTGGAAGCCGGCGCCGATGGCGTGCCCCTGCACGGCCGCGACGACGACCGCGGGCAGCGCCCGCCAGGTCACGAAGGCCCGCTGGTAGACCGCGATCTGGCCGGCCAGGTGCTTGGGGTCGCCCGCGGCGGTGAGCAGCAGGTTGTCCTCGCCGACCATCCCGGCCGGCGAGAGCATGCCGCGGTGCAGGCCGGCGCTGAAGCTCTGCCCCTCGGCGCGCAGCACCACCACCCGGACGCCCGGGTCGACGGCCGCGGCGACCTCGGCGAGGGCCCGCCACAGCGACGGGGTCTGGGCGTTGCGCTCGTCCGGGTTGGCCAGGGTCACGGTGAGGACCGCGCCCTCGTGGGCGAGGCGCAGGTGGGGGTGGGGGCGGGCTTCTGCGGTCACGGTCGTCACTGTAGCCCGCACCTCGGACAGACCCCCTGCGCCGCGGATCGGCGCCAGGCCCGCCCTGCACCAAGTCGGTCAGGCCACGTCGGTCAGGCCAGGGCGATCAGGTCGAGGTAGTCGCGGCCGAAGAAGTCCTCGACGCCGTCCGGGAGCAGCAGCACGCGCTCGGGAGCGAGGGCCTCTACGGCGCCCTCGTCGTGGGAGACGAGCACGACGGCACCCTCGAAGCTCGCGAGGGCCGCGAGGATCTCCTCGCGCGAGGCCGGGTCGAGGTTGTTGGTGGGCTCGTCGAGCAGCAGCACGTTGGCCGAGGAGACGACCAGCATGGCGAGCGACAGGCGGGTCTTCTCACCGCCGGACAGCACGCTGGTGGGCTTGTCGACGTCCTCGCCGCTGAACAGGAACGAGCCGAGCACCTTGCGCACGTCGGTCTCGCCGAGGTCGGGAGCCGCCGACTTCATGTTGGCGAGGACCGTGCGGTCCAGGTCGAGGTTCTCGTGCTCCTGCGCGTAGTAGCCGAGCTTGAGCCCGTGCCCGGGGTGCACCTCCCCCGTGTCAGGGGCGTCCAGGCCCGCCAGCAGGCGCAGCAGGGTGGTCTTGCCGGCGCCGTTGAGCCCGAGGACGACCACCTTGGAGCCGCGGTCGATGGCGAGGTCGACGTCGGTGAACACCTCGAGCGAGCCGTAGGAGCGGGACAGTCCGCTCGCCGTGAGGGGGGTGCGACCGCACGGTGCCGGCTTGGGGAAGCGCAGCTTGGCGACCTTGTCCTGCTGGCGCTGGCCCTCGGTGCCGGCGAGCAGCCGCTCGGCCCGGCGCTCCATGTTGTGCGCGGCGGTCGCCTTGGTGGCCTTCGCCCCCATCTTGGCGGCCTGCAGCATGAGCGAGGACGCCTTCTTCTCGGCGTTGGCGCGCTCGCGCTTGCGCCGCTTCTCGTCGGTCTCGCGCTGCTGGAGGTAGAGCTTCCAGCCCACGTTGTACTGGTCGATCACGGCGCGGTTGGCGTCCAGGTGGAAGACCCGGTTGACGACCTCGTCGAGGAGGTCGACCGAGTGGCTGATGACGATCAGCCCACCCTTGTAGACCTTGAGGTAGTCGCGCAGCCACACGATCGAGTCGGCGTCCAGGTGGTTCGTCGGCTCGTCGAGCAGCAGCGTCTCGGCGTCGCTGAACAGGATTCGGGAGAGCTCGACGCGGCGACGCTGGCCACCCGAGAGGGTGCGCAGCGGCTGCCCCAGCGTGCGCGTCTCGAGGCCGAGGGCCGCGGCGATCGTGGCGGCCTCGGCCTCCGCGGCATAACCCCCCGCCGCCTCGAAGCGCGCCAGCAGCTTGGGGTAGCGCTCCATCGCCCGCTCGTGGGTCTCGGCGTCAGCGCTGGCCATCGCGCCCTCGGTCTCGCGCAGCTTGGTGACGATGACGTCGAGGCCGCGGGCCGAGAGGATCCGGTCCCGGGCGAGCACGTCCAGGTCGCCGGTCCGCGGGTCCTGCGGCAGGTAACCCACGGTGCCGCTGCGCGTGACCTGTCCCGACGCCGGCTGGCCCTCCCCCGCCAAGACCTTCGTGAGGGTCGTCTTGCCCGCGCCGTTGCGGCCCACGAGACCCACCCGGTCGCCCTTGGCGACCCGGAAGGTCGCGTCCTCGATGAGGACGCGGGCGCCGGCGCGCAGCTCGATCCCGGTCGCGGCAATCACAAGTGGGGTGTCCTTCGGCTCGTGGAGGTGGTGGCGTGGTTGGCGGTGCTGTGGGTGTGGTGCGGCTGGGGGTCTGGGTCGCGGTTGGCCGATGCCCAGGCCGGGTAGGTCACGGTTCGAAACTGTGGACCGCATCTGGGCCTGAGAGGGCGCACCAGCCGATTAGTCTACGGGTCGGACGCGCAAGCCCTGACGAAGCCACTCGTCAGCGTGGATCAGGAGGCACCACATGAGCTTCAACGACAACGTCGAGCTGGACACCTCGCAGGTCGAGAGCGGAGGACGCGGCGGCGGGATGCCCGGTGGCATGGTCATCGGCGGCGGCGGCGGGCTCGGCGTGCTCGGCCTGATCCTGTTCTTCGTGCTGCAGCAGTGCACCGGCGTGAGCGTCGACCCCTCGGCCGTGGACCAGTCGCAGACCCAGTCCCAGGGCAGCACCATGAGCGAGGACCAGTTCAGCCGCTGCAAGACCGGTGCCGACGCCAACTCCGACGCCGAGTGCCGGGTCATCGGCACCGTGAACTCGGTCAATGCCTACTGGAAGACGGCGCTGCCCGAGCAGGCCAACCGGCAGTACACCCCGGCCAAGACCGTGCTCTACCAGGGGTCTACCCAGTCCGCGTGCGGCACGGCCTCGAACCAGGTCGGTCCGTTCTACTGCCCGACCGACCAGAAGGTCTACATCGACGCGTCCTTCTTCAACGAGCTGACCACGCGCTTCGGCGCCGACTCGGGTGCGCTCGCCCAGGAGTACGTCGTGGCGCACGAGTACGGCCACCACATCGAGGACCAGCTCGGGCTGCTCGACCAGGCGCAGCGCGACCCGCAGGGCGCCCAGAGCGGCGGGGTCCGCATCGAGCTGATGGCCGACTGCCTCGCCGGCATGTGGGCCCGCAACGCCGCGACGACCAAATCGGCGTCCGGCAAGACCTATATCCAGCCGCTCACCCAGGAGGACATCAAGTCCGCCCTCTCGGCCGCCGCGGCCGTCGGTGACGACCGGATCCAGCAGAAGACCCAGGGTCAGGTCAACCCCGAGACCTGGACGCACGGCTCGGCCGCTGCCCGGCAGAACTGGTTTGCCGTGGGCTACAAGTACGGCGACCTGAACAAGTGCAACACCTTCAAGGTGGACAGGGTCGAGTAGGCGCCGCATCGGCCCGGCTGCTCTGGTCGGCTGCTTAGGCGGGGCCAAGCAGCCGAGACGGGTGTTCACGCCAGGGCCGCCGAGATGGTGGTTGGCCACCGAAACGGCTGCTGCACCAGCCATCTCAGTGCCCAAGTGCCGTCTCGACGGGCTGTGCGTCACCAACCGCCGTCTCGGCCACCAAGTGCCGTGTCGACGGGGGCACGCGCCACCAGCTGCCGTCTCGGCCACGCACCGACGTGTCGGGGGACGGCGCAGGAGTCGGCGAGGATGGGGGCATGACGCTGATCGTGGGCTTCGACCTGGACCTGACGCTGGTGGACTCGCGGGAGCGGGTGCTGACGTCGTACGTCGCGGCGTTCGCCGACCTGGGTGACCCGGTGGCGGCGAGCGAGCTGGAGCCGCTGCTCGGGCTACCGCTGACGGTGACGGCGACGCGACTGCGCCCGCACCTGGACCAGGACGAGCTGGTGCGACGCTACCGCCATCACTACGACGTGGGGGCGGCGGAGGCGCCGCACGCGGCGATGCCCGGGGCACGCGAGGCGCTCCAGGCGGTGCACGCACACGGTGGTCGGTCGGTCGTGATCTCGGCGAAGTACGGCCCTGCCGTAGACCTCGCGCTCACCGAGGCGGGCCTCGCCGACCTCGTCGACCGGGTGCACGCCGAGCGGTTCGCCGAGGGCAAGACGCACGCGCTGCAGCAGGAGGGCGCGGGGATCTACGTCGGCGACCACGTCGAGGACATGAAGTCGGCGGTGCGGGCAGGGGCGGTGGGGGTCGGCGTCGCGACGGGTGCGTTCGACGCCGCTGCCCTGCGCGCTGCCGGTGCGACCACGGCGCTCGCCTCGATGGCGGACTTCCCGGCGTACCTCGACGGTCGGCGGTAGCGTCCGGCACCCCTCACGGCGCGGCACCCATCAGGACCCGGCGCCCCGCACCACCCAGCAGTCAGGACCACTTCGGGTCGCGGCCGGTGAGGGCGACGAGCTGGTCGACCCGGTCGGACGAACCGGTCGACACCGGCGGCTCGAAGATCCCCGGCATGCCGCGCGGGCTCACCATCGGCCCGACGATCGCGAGGGTGGCGTCGACCGCGGCCGGCGGCAGCGTGGGCCGGATGCCGAGGCCACGTGCGAGGTCCCAGGCGTGCACGACGAGGTCGGTGAGCATCTGCTCGGCGTACTCCCTGGCCGCCGTCGGCCCCGACGACAGGTCGACCTCACGGTCGGGGTCCACCGCGGACCAGGCCGAGAGCGACGCCTCGCTGGCTGCGTGCCACGCCGCGGCGGGGTCGTCGCCCAGCACGTCACCGTCGAAGCGGTCGCCGACCTGCTCGATCGTCTCCCCCGCGAGCAGCGCCGGCACCCAGAGGTGCTCGCGCACGAGATGCGTCACGAGCTCGCGCACCGTCCAGTCCTCGCACGGGGTCGCCCGCTCCAGCCTCGGGTCGGTGCTGCTCGTGAGGGGGTCGACGAGGGCGGTGAAGGCCTCGGCTGCGGGACGGAGCTGCTCGATGGCAGTGATGCTGGCGGTCATGGTGCCCTCCTGCGGTGGGGTGGTCGATGGGGTGATCGATGGGTCTGCGGACGTGCCGGTAGCGCTCCCGGCCAGCAGCACCTGGACGGCGAGGGCGCGGTCTACGGTCTCCTTGAGCACCTCCAGGCGCGGGTCCCCGATGTCGTAGACCTCCCGCCGCGGGAGTGCCGAGAGGTGCGTCAGCCTGCGGTCCCCGAGGGCATCGGCGACCAGCTGACGATCGCCGCCGACGACCAGCGCGCCCGGGTGGCCGAGGCCGGTCAGCTGCTTGACGAGGTGGTCGACGGCCCGGTCGACGAGCGCCGCGGCCTGGTTGTCGCGCCGCCGCGCGTAGCGCTGCTGGGACCAGCCGCCCGCAGCCGTCCGCGACTGGACGTACCGCGTCCCGCACGAGTGCCGGGTGAGTCGACCAGCCTCGACGACCCCTACCGCGTAGCCGCCCCGGCGCACGAGCAGCACGGCGACCACGTCGGGCGTGGTCGGCCAGCCCACGAGTGTGCGCAGCGAGCGCACCTGCTCGGCGCCGGCCGGGTCGAGGGCGCGCAGCCGCGCGGCGGCGCCGTCCGCGGCCGTGACCACGACGTCCTGCTCGCCGGTGGTGGACCAGGTTGGGGCGCCGGCCGCCGCGTGCTCGTCGAGGAACGAGCCGACCCACCGGGGCAGGCGCGACGACTGCACCTCGATCAGCGCGGGGGTCTGTCGGTCCACGGGGCTAGATTACGGACATGACCGATGCCGCAGATCCCCCACCGCGGAGCTCCGAGGACGCCAAGGGCGGCGAGAGCCTGCTCACCGTCGTGATCGCGTTCGCCGCCAACGTGCTCATCGCCATCGCCAAGACGGTCGCGGCAGTCATCACCGGGTCGGCGTCGATGGTGGCCGAGGCGGCGCACTCGTGGGCCGACTCCGGCAACGAGGTCTTCCTGCTCGTCGCCGAGCGCAAGTCCGACCAGTCCCCCGACGCCGGCCGCCCGCTCGGCTACGGCCGCGAGGCCTACGTGTGGTCGATGTTCGCGGCGTTCGGCCTGTTCACCGCCGGAGCCGTCGTCTCCATCTGGCACGGTGTCACGTCGATCTTCGAGCCCGAGGCCGAGTCGAGCTACACCATCGCCTACATCGTGCTCGCCGTGTCGTTCGTGCTGGAGGGCATCTCGTTCCTGCAGGCCCTGCGCCAGACGCGCGCCAACGCGGCGCGACTGCACCTGCGTCCGCTGCAGTTCATCAACCGCACGTCCAACCCGACCCTGCGGGCGGTGTTCGTCGAGGACTCGGCGGCCCTGGTCGGCCTGATCATCGCAGCCGCGGGCATGGTGCTGCACCAGGTCACCGGCAACGCCGTCTTCGACGCCATCGGCTCGATCCTCGTCGGCATCCTGCTCGGCATCGTGGCGGTCTTCCTGATCGGCCGCAACCGCGACTTCCTCACCGGGCAGCCGGCCAGCCCCGCGATCTACAACCGGGCGCTGGAGGCGCTGCTGGGCCGCCCCGAGGTCGACCGGGTGGGTTACCTGCACCTGGAGTACGTCGGGCCCATGGAGGTCTTCCTCGTCGCTGCCGTAGACCTCGCCGGCGACTTCCCGGAGCACACGGTCGCCGAGCAGCTGCGCGCCATCGAGTCCGCGCTCGAGCAGCACGAGGTCGTCACCGAGGCGGTCATCACCCTCGCGACCCCCAACCAGCCGTCCCTCGAGCCCAACGCCGAGCCCCTGGACACCAGCCTCTGGTGACGCCGGGCGGCGCCGAGTCGGCGCCGAGTCGACGCGCGCGGCCGACGCGTGCCCGGCGCGACGAGCAGGACCAGAGCCGGTCAGCGCAGTCGCTCGAGCGGCCGCCAGGTGTTGCGCACGCGCAGGGTCTCGCGGTCGAAGACGAAGTAGCAGCCCTGCTGCGGCTGGTCCAGCGCCCGGTCGATGGTGACGTCGAGCAGCGCGGTCATCAGCAGCGTGCCCACGCCGCCGTGGCCGACGACCACGACGTCACCGGTGCCGGCTCGAGGGTCCGCCAGGATGTCGGTGATCGCGGCGACCACGCGGCGCTGGGCGTGCTTGGCCTTCTCCCAGCCCCGGACGGACTTCCCCGGCCTTTTGAAGAACTCGTCGACGACCTCTTCGAACTCTGGCGGCGGCAGGAATCCCGTTGCGCTGCGGTCGTTCTCACCGAGCGCCTCGACCTCGAGGCGCGGCAGCGGCGACCCGGCGAGCAGCAGCTTGGCGGTCTGCACGGCCTTCGGCTCGGTGCTCGACCACACCGAGCTCGCGTGGTCCAGGAAGCGCCGCCCCGCCAGCGTCGCAGCGCGCCGTCGACCCTCGTCGGACAGCACCCAGGAGGGCACCGGAACATCCGGGTCGATCTCGACCTGCGGGTGGGTCAGGTAGTAGATCCGCGGCGCGTGCACGGGTGGGTCGCCGACGGATCAGACGTTGAAGCCGAGCGCGCGCAGCTGCTCGCGGCCGTCCTCGGTGATCTTGTCGGGGCCCCACGGCGGCATCCAGACCCAGTTGATCCGGTGGCTGTCGACGACGCCCTCGAGCGCCTGCGCGGTCTGGTCCTCGATGACGTCGGTCAGCGGACAGGCCGCCGAGGTGAGGGTCATGTCGATGACCGCGTTGGTCTGCTGGTCCAGCGTGATGCCGTAGACCAGGCCGAGGTCGACGACGTTGATGCCCAGCTCGGGGTCGACGACGTCGCGCATGGCCTCTTCGACGTCAGCGACGTTGACCGGGGTGGTGGTGGTGTCGGACATGGCGTCCTCCCGTTCAGGCGATAGCGGATCAGATAGGCGGGCGGGTCAGAGAAGGCGGGTCAGAGAAGGCAGCTCAGGCGGTGGTGGACGAGGTCGAGGCGGGGTGGCTGGTGGCCGAGATGTCGACGCCGGCCTGGGCCAGCGCGTCCAGCATCGCCGACCAGCCGAGCAGGGCGCACTTGACCCGCGCGGGGTACTGCGAGACGCCGGAGAACGCGACACCGTCGCCGATGACCTCCTCGTCGCCCGGGTCGGCGCCCTTGCTGGTGAGCATCGAGCGCATCGCGTTGTAGGTCTCGAAGACCTCCTCCAGCGGGTGGCCGATGCACTCCTCGGCGAGGACCGAGGTAGAGGCCACCGAGATGGAGCAGCCGATCGAGTCGTAGGACACGTCCTCGAGCTCGCCGGACTCCCCCACCTTGACGCGCAGCGTCACCTCGTCGCCGCAGGTCGGGTTGACGTGATGCACCTCGGCGTCGAACGGGTCGCGCAGCCCCGCGTGCTGGGGCCGCTTCGAGTGCTCGATGATGAGCTCCTGGTAGAGGTCCATCAGGCACCCACCTGCTGCGAGACGTCCACGCCGAAGACGGCGGGCACGGTGTCGAGCGCGGCGAGCAGGGCGTCGACCTCCGCCGCGGTGTTGTAGACCCCGAACGTCGCCCGAGTGGTCGCGGCGATGCGGAACCGCCGGTGCAGCGGCCAGGCGCAGTGGTGACCCACGCGGACCTCGACCCCCTCGGCGTCGAGCAGCTGACCGACGTCGTGGGCGTGCACGTCGTCGACGACGAACGCGACCGACGAGCCGCGGTCCACCGCGTCGGTGGGACCGACGACCCGCACCCAGGGCCGACGCGCCAGCCCGTCGAGCAGCCGCTCGGTGAGCGCCAGCTCGTGGGCGTGGATGCGGTCCAGCCCGATGCCCTCGATGAAGTCGATGGCGGCGGCGAGGCCGACGACCTGGGCGACGTTCATCGAGCCGGCCTCGAAGCGCTGCGGCGGCGGGGCGTAGGTCGTGCCCTCCATCCGCACCAGCTCGATCATCGAGCCGCCGGTGAGGAACGGCGGCATCGCGTCGAGCAGCTCGCCGCGGCCCCAGAGGACGCCGACCCCGGTGGGGCCGTACATCTTGTGCCCGCTGAACGCGAGGAAGTCGACGCCGAGCTCGGTCACGTCGATCGGCAGGTGCGGCGCGGACTGGCAGGCGTCGAGCACCGTGAGGGCGCCCACCTCCTTGGCCCGCGCCACCAGCGTCGCCACCGGGTTCACGGTGCCGAGGACGTTCGACACGTGCGTGAACGCGAGCACCTTGGTGCGCTCGTTGACCAGGGTGTCGAGGTCGGTGAGGTCGAGGCGGCCGTCGTCGGTGATTGGCAGCCAGCGCAGCGTGGCGCCGGAGCGGCGGCACAGCTCCTGCCACGGCACCAGGTTGGCGTGGTGCTCCATCTCGGTGACGCACACCTCGTCGCCCGGCCCCAGCCGGAAACGCTCGGCGACGGCGGGGTCTACACCCGCCATCGCGCCGGGTGCGGCCGCGTTGGTGAACGCGTAGGCGACCAGGTTGAGCGACTCGGTGGCGTTCTTGGTGAACACCACGTCCGCCGGCCGCGCGCCGATGAACCGGGCCACGGTCGAGCGGGCCCCCTCGTAGGCGTCGGTCGCCTCCTCGGCGAGCAGGTGCGCACCGCGGTGGGCCCCAGCGTTGACGGTCTCGTAGTAGCGCCGCTCGGCGTCGATGACCTCGGTCGGCTTCTGCGAGGTCGCCCCGGTGTCGAGGTAAACCAGCGGGCGCCCACCGCGCACCGTGCGCGTGAGGATGGGGAAGTCGGCGCGGATGCGCGCCGACTCCTCCGGGGAGAACAGCTGTGCCGCTGTCATCGGACTCCTTCCGGGCCGAGCCTCAGGCGTTCGCCGGCTCGACAGTGACCTGGTCGACCTGCTCGACCGCGCCGGTCTCGGCAGCCGCACCGGCGGCGGCGAGGAACCGGTCGTAGCCGTTCTCCTCGAGCTCGTCGGCCAGCTCGGGACCGCCCTCCTCGACGACCCGACCGTTGACGAAGACGTGGACGAACTGCGGCTTGATGTAGCGCAGGATGCGCGTGTAGTGCGTGATGAGCAGGCAGCCCACGTCACCGCTCGCGATGACCCGGTTGACGCCCTCGGAGACGATCCGCAGCGCGTCGACGTCGAGGCCGGAGTCGGTCTCGTCGAGGATCGCCACGGACGGCTTGAGCAGCTCCATCTGCAGGATCTCGAAGCGCTTCTTCTCACCGCCGGAGAAGCCCTCGTTGACGTTGCGCTCGGCGAAGGCCGGGTCGATCTTCAGCTCGGTCATGGCGTTCTTGACGTCCTTGACCCAGGTGCGCAGCTTGGGCGCCTGACCGTCGATGGCGGTCTTGGCGGTGCGCAGGAAGTTCGAGACCGTCACGCCGGGGACCTCGACCGGGTACTGCATCGCGAGAAAGACGCCGGCGCGGGCGCGCTCGTCGACGCTCATGGCGAGGACGTCCTCGCCGTCGAGGGTCACGGTGCCCTCGGTGACGGTGTACTTGGGGTGGCCGGCGATGGAGTAGGCCAGCGTCGACTTGCCCGAGCCGTTGGGGCCCATGATGGCGTGCGTCTCACCGGAGCGGACGGTCAGGTCGACGCCGCGCAGGATCTCCTTGGTGCCCTGCTCGGTCTCCACCGACACGTGGAGGTTGCGAATCTCGAGAGTAGCCATGGTGTTTCAGTTCTCCTTGAGGAAGCTGGACTCGGCTTCGACGTCGATGAGCACGTCGTCTCCGTCGAGCTGGATCGCGTAGGTCTCGACCGGGACGGTGGCGGGCAGCTGCTTGGGCTCACCGGTGCGGACGTCGAACTCCGAACCGTGCAGCCAGCACTCGACGAGGCAGCCGATGACCTCGCCCTCGGACAGCGACACGTTCGCGTGCGAGCACGTGTCGTTGATCGCGTAGACCTCCCGCTCACCGGTGCGCGCGAGCGCCACGGTGACCCCGTCGACCTCGGCGGCGCGGACCCCGCCGATCTCGAGGTCGTCGAGCTGACAGACCTTGACGAAGCTCATCGGGTGGCCGCCGCCGCGGGCTCGAAGGCGCTGTCGATCGAGTCGGCGAGCTCCTTCTCGATGCGCGCCATCAGGTGGGCCTGGGTGCCGGGCAGCCCGATCCGGTTGATGATGCCGGCGAAGAAGCCGTGCACCACGAGACGCCGGGCCTCGTGCTCAGGGATGCCGCGCGCCTGCAGGTAGAACAGCTGCTCGTCGTCGAACCGGCCGGTCGCGGAGGCGTGGCCGGCGCCGACGATCTCGCCGGTCTCGATCTCCAGGTTGGGCACCGAGTCGGCGCGGGCGCCGTCGGTGAGGACCAGGTTGCGGTTGAGCTCGTAGGTGTCCGTGGCGTGCGCCGCCGCGCGGATCAGCACGTCGCCGACCCACACCGAGTGCGCGCCGTCGCCCTGCAGGGCACCGCGGTACTCGACGTTGGAGGTGCAGTGGACCGGCTCGTGGTCGACGAACAGGCGGTGCTCCTGGTGCTGACCGGCGTCGGTGAAGTAGACGCCGAGGCACTCGACGCTGCCGCCGGGGCCGGCGTAGCGGACGTTGGTGCTGAGCCGAACGACCTTGCCGCCCAACGTGATCGCGATGTGGCGCACCCGAGCGTCACGCCCGACCAGGATGTCGTGTTGGTCCAGCTGGACCGCCTCGTCGTCCCACTCCTGGATGGTCACCACGGTGAGGTCGGCGCCGTCGCCGGCGGAGATCTCGACGTTGCCAGTGAGGCGCGCCGAGCCCTCGTGGGTGAGCGCCACGATGGCCTTGCTGTGGTGACCGGCCTCGATCAGGACGTGCCGGTTGATGCGCGCCTCGTCGCTCGC
The DNA here is from genome assembly GCF_022568835.1 of Arsenicicoccus piscis. GTDB lineage: Bacteria > Actinomycetota > Actinomycetes > Actinomycetales > Dermatophilaceae > Arsenicicoccus > Arsenicicoccus piscis. Next base: position 51,360 of record NZ_JAKZHV010000009.1, on the reverse strand, counting down.
GGTGAGCACGACGCGGACGGCCTCGCCCAGCTCGGTGCCGGACGGGATCTTGACGATCGTCGCCTGGTCCTTGGCGTTCCACGCGACGGCCGCAGCCCGGTCGCCCGGGGTGCCGACCTGGCCGAGCCGCTCGTCGTCGGCGGGGACCTTCGACGTCTTGACGCCGGCCGGCGCGTTGACGTCCTGGCGGTACTTCTCTCCCTCGGTCGGAGCCGGCTGGAACAGGTCCGCGAGCTCCTTGACCGGGGTGAACCGCCAGTCCTCCTCGCGACCGTTCGGCACCGGGAACGCGTCCAGGTCGAACGAGCGGGTGCGCTCGGCGCGCGACTGGTCGGGCACGAAGGTCGCGCCGGAGTCCGTGTGGGCCTGGTCGGCGCCGGGCTTCTTGGTGGCCAGCGGGGTGACGCCCCCGGCGACCGGGGGCTTCTTGAGTTCGACGGCCATCAGCCGACGGCTCCTTCCATCTGCAGCTCGATGAGGCGGTTCAGCTCGAGGGCGTACTCCATGGGCAGCTCACGGGCGATCGGCTCGACGAAGCCACGCACGATCATCGCCATGGCCTCCTCCTCGGTCATCCCGCGCGACATCAGGTAGAACAGCTGGTCGTCGCTGACCCGCGACACGGTCGCCTCGTGACCCATCTGCACGTCGTCCTCGCGGACGTCGACGTAGGGATAGGTGTCCGAGCGGCTGATGTCGTCGACCAGCAGGGCGTCGCAGCGCACGTTGGACTTGCTGTGGTGCGCACCCTCGTTGATCTGGACCAGGCCGCGGTAGGACGTGCGACCGCCACCACGGGCTACCGACTTGGAGACGATCGAGCTGGACGTGTAGGGGGCGGCGTGGACCATCTTGGAGCCGGCGTCCTGGTGCTGGCCCTCGCCCGCGAAGGCGATGGACAGCGTCTCGCCCTTGGCGTGCTCGCCGAGCAGGAAGACGGCGGGGTACTTCATGGTCACCTTGGACCCGATGTTGCCGTCGATCCACTCCATCGTCGCGCCCTCGGCGCAGGTCGCGCGCTTGGTGACGAGGTTGTAGACGTTGTTGGACCAGTTCTGGATGGTCGTGTAGCGCACCCGGGCGTTCTTCTTCACGACGATCTCGACGACCGCGGAGTGCAGCGAGTCGGACTTGTAGATCGGCGCGGTGCAGCCCTCGACGTAGTGCACGTAGGAGCCCTCGTCGGCGATGATCAGCGTCCGCTCGAACTGGCCCATGTTCTCGGTGTTGATCCGGAAGTAGGCCTGCAGCGGGATGTCGACGTGGACGCCCGGCGGGACGTAGATGAACGAACCACCCGACCACACAGCGGTGTTCAGCGAGGCGAACTTGTTGTCGCCGGCCGGGATGACGGTGGCGAAGTACTCCTTGAACAGCTCCGGGTACTCACGCAGACCGGTGTCGGTGTCGACGAAGATGACGCCCTTCTCCTCCAGGTCCTTGCGGATCTGGTGGTAGACGACCTCCGACTCGTACTGCGCGGCGACACCGGCGATGAGCCGCTGCTTCTCGGCCTCGGGGATGCCGAGCTTGTCGTAGGTCGCCTTGATGTCCTCGGGCAGCTCGTCCCAGGTGGTGGCCTGCTTCTCGGTCGACTTCACGAAGTACTTGATGTTCTGGAAGTCGATGCCGGACAGGTCCGAGCCCCAGGTGGGCATCGGCTTCTTGTCGAACAGACGCAGCGACTTCAGCCGCAGGTCGGTCATCCACTGCGGCTCGTCCTTGCGGCGGGAGATGTCCAGGACGACCTCGTCGGACAGGCCGCGCTTGGCGGCCGAACCGGCGACATCGCTGTCGGCCCAACCGTACTCATAACGGCCGAGGCCCTTCAGACCAGGATTGAGTTCCTCGATGGTGCTCATCGTGAAGGCCTTTCGGTGGAGGGGTTGGTGGTCGGGACGAAGGTGGTGCACACGTGCTCGCCGCCCGCGAGGGTCGCGAGTCGCTGCACGTGCACGCCGAGCAGTCGCGAGAAGACCTCGCGCTCGGCCTCGCAGAACTCGGGGAACTCCGACGCTACCTGCTGCATCGGACAGTGCCCCTGGCACAGCTGCAGGCCGACGCCGGCGATCGGGAGGTCCAGCGAACGACTCGAGGCAGCGTAGCCGTCCTCGGACAGTGCCTGCGCCAGCGCCTCGGCGCGGGCCCGCACGTCGGGACCGGCGGCGTGGACCCGCTCGCGGTAGCGGTCCTCGACCGCCGCGACGTGCTCGCGGGCGAACGCCTGCACGGCCTGCGGCCCGACCTGCTCGGCCAGGAAGTGCAGCGCGGAGGTGGCGACGTCGTCGTAGCTGGTCGACAGGGCCCGGTGACCGGCGGGGGTGAGCACGTAGGCGCGGGCGGGACGGCCCCGACCCTTGCGGGCCGCGTCGCGCTCCTCGATCAGTCCCGCGTCGGACAGGGCGTCGAGGTGGCGCCGGACGGCCGTCGCGGTCAGCCCGAGCAGCCCGGCCAGCTCGGCCGCCGTGATCGGGCCGCGCTCGGACACCTCGGCCTGCACCCGGGCCCGGGTGCGCTGGTCGGCCGTGCTCGGAGCGGCGCCGGCGGCTGCGCTCGAAGGGGCTGCCGTGCTGGTCGTTACCGTGCTGGTCGATGCCATGCCGTTCGCCTCCTCGCCTGCTCGGTCTACGCGCTCGTCTTCTTTAAGCAACAGTACCCTTGTGTAATTCCGTGGGGCAAACCTTGGGGGTCGCTGAGGGTCGGTCCACCCGGCGGTCGGGGCGGCGACCTGGCCCCGTAGACTTCCACACCGTGAGTGAAGCCGTCCGGGTCCGTGAGCTGTCCAAGCGCTTCGGCAGCGTCCGTGCCGTCGACGCGATGTCCTGGTCGGCCCATCTCGGCCGGGTGACCGCGGTCCTTGGCCCCAACGGCGCCGGCAAGACCACGACCATGGAGATCCTCGAGGGCCTGCAGCGTCCGGACGCCGGCGTCGCCGAGGTCCTCGGCGTCGACCCGTGGGACGCGTCCCCGGAGCACCGCGCCCGCGTGGGCGTCATGCTGCAGGACGGCGGCCTGCCCAACGGCGCCAAGCCGATCCGGCTGCTGCGCCACCTCGCCGCGCTCTACGCCGATCCCCTGGACGTCACCGAGCTGGCCCACCGGCTCGGGATCGACGCCTTCGCCGGCACGACGGTGCGCCGCCTCTCCGGCGGACAGCGCCAGCGGGTGGCGCTCGCCGCCGCCCTCGTGGGCGACCCCGACGTGCTGTTCCTCGACGAGCCCACTGCCGGGCTGGACCCGCACGCGCGGCTCGACGTCTGGTCGCTGGTGCGCGAGTGGCGCGACCGCGGTGCCGCCGTGGTCGTGACCACCCACTCGTTCGAGGAGGCCGAGCGGCTGGCCGACGACGTGGTCGTCATCGCCCACGGCCGGGTCGCGGCCGAGGGGTCGCTGGCCGAGGTGGTCGGCGGCGGCCGGCTCGAGGACGTCTACTTCGCCGTCACCACGAAGGAGCAGACCCGATGAGCGCGCCCGCCACCCCCACGCGACGGGTCCTCGCCCAGGCCAGGTTCGACACCGGCACGCTGCTGCGCAACGGTGAGCAGCTGATCGTCTCGATGGTGCTGCCCGCGCTCGCGCTGGTCGCGGGGGTCTTCGCCCCGTTCCCCGAGCTCGCCGGCCGCCGGGTCGACGTGGTGACGCCGGGCGTCCTCGCGCTCGCGGTGCTCAGCACGGCGTTCACCGGGCAGGCCATCTCGACCGGCTTCGACCGGCGCTACGGCGTCCTGCGCCTGCTCGGGGTCACCCCGCTCGGGCGCAGCGGGCTGCTGTCGGGTCGGGTGCTCGCCGTGCTCGTCGTCGAGGCGATCCAGCTGGTCGTCCTGATGGCCCTCGGTCTCGCGCTCGGCTGGCACCCGTCGGCGATCGGCGTGCTGCCGTTCGTGCTGTTCTGGTTGCTCGGCACCGCCTGCTTCGTCGCCCTCGCCATGCTCTTCGCCGGGACGATGCGGGCCGAGGCGACCCTGGCGCTCGCCAACCTGGTGTGGGTGCTGCTGCTCGGCCTCGGCGGCGTGGTGCTGCCAGCCACGAGCTTCCCCGGCCCCTGGTCGACGGTCATCTCCTTCCTGCCCACGGCCGCCCTCGGCGACGGCTTCCGCGCCGCGTTCGAGCACGGTGGCGTAGACCTTCGCGCCCTGCTCGTGCTGGCCGGCTGGACGCTCGTGCTCGGTGCGCTCGCGCGCCGGCTGTTCCGCTGGTCCGACTGATCGTTGCTCATCGTGTCGAGCCGGGTGCTCGATGTGCGCAACAGATCGACAGATCGAGCACCAGATCGAGCATGGTGCGCGTCGCGACGCTGGTCGATGATGGAGGCAGTCCACGTGCGCTGCGCGTGCCCTGCGACCGAAGGAGCCGGCGATGAGCCACGACCACACCACCTTGCCCGTCAGCCGGGCGACCGCCGACCAGATCGAGCTCGCCGAGGAGTACGGCGCGAGCAACTACCACCCGCTGCCCGTGGTGCTGGCGACCGGTGAGGGCGCCTGGGTCACCGACGTCGACGGTCACCGCTACCTCGACGCGCTGGCCGGCTACTCGGCGCTCAACTTCGGCCACGGCAACCCCGAGCTGCTCGAGGCCGCGCGCACCCAGCTGGAGCGGATCACGCTGACGAGCCGGGCGTTCTACAACGACCAGCTGGGGCCGTTCTGCGAGGCCCTCGCCCAGCTCACCGGCAAGGACAAGGTGCTGCCGATGAACACCGGGGCCGAGGCCGTCGAGACGGCGCTCAAGGTCGCCCGCCGGTGGGGTTACCAGGTCAAGGGCGTGCCGGAGAACCGCGCGACCATCCTCGTGATGGACGGCAACTTCCACGGCCGCACCACCACCATCGTGTCCTTCTCGACCGACGAGGACGCCCGCTCCGGCTTCGGGCCCTACACCCCCGGCTTCCAGGTCGTGCCCTACGGCGACCTCGCCGCCTGCCGCGACGCCATCGACGCCCTCGGCACGGTCGTCGCGGTGCTCGTCGAGCCGATCCAGGGCGAGGGCGGCGTGGTGGTCCCGCCCGCGGACTTCCTGCCCGGTCTACGGGCGCTGTGCGACGAGCGCCAGGTGCTGCTGATGGCCGACGAGATCCAGTCCGGGCTCGGCCGCACCGGCCGCACCTTCGCGTGCGACCTCGTGGGGGTCGTGCCGGACGTCTACATCCTCGGCAAGGCGCTCGGTGGCGGCATCGTCCCGGTGTCGGCCATCGCGGCCGACCGCGACGTCATGGACGTCATCACCCCCGGATCGCACGGGTCGACCTTCGGCGGCAACCCGCTCGCCGCGGCCGTCGGCCACCAGGTGGTCCGGATGCTGTCGACCGGGGTGTGGCAGGAGCGCGCCGCCCGGCTCGGGGCGGTGCTGGACGCCGAGCTGGCCACCTTGGTCGGTCACGGGGTCCTGGCCTACCGCTGCCGCGGCCTGTGGGCCGGCGTCGACGTCGACCCCGCCCTGATGAGCGGGCGCGAGCTGTGCGAGCGGCTGGTCCCGCTCGGCGTGCTGATGAAGGACACGCACGGATCGACCGTGCGCATCGCTCCCCCGCTCACCGTCACCGAGGACGACGTGCGCTGGCTGGTCGCCCAGCTGCGCACCGCGATCACCGGCTGACCCGGCTGACGTCGGGGGCGCGGTCCGGGCACCCAGCGCGCCCGGCTAGGCTTCGGCCGTGTCCTCGACCCGCCCCCACTCCGACGTCCCCGCCTCGTCCCCGACCCTGCCTAAGCACCCGCCGCTGCGCCCTCTGCGCGACCGCGGCCGGGTGCGCGCCGCGCTGATCGCCAACCTGGTCTGCCAGATCGGCATCATCATGACCGGCGGGCTGGTGCGGCTCACCGGCTCCGGCCTCGGTTGCCCCACCTGGCCGCAGTGCACGCCGGGCTCGTTCGTGCCCACCGCGCAGCAGGAGCAGGGCTACCACAAGTTCATCGAGTTCGGGAACCGCACGATGACCTTCGTTCTGATCGCCGTCGCCGTGTGGCTGATCGTCGAGGTGCTGCGCCACTGCAAGGACCGGCCCGGTCTGGTCAAGGCGTCGTTCGTCCCGCTGATCGGCGTGCTCGCCCAGGGCATCGTCGGCGGGATCATCGTGCTCACCCACCTGGACCCGCGCACGGTGTCGCCGCACTTCCTGCTGTCGATCCTGCTGGTCGCCTACTCGACCTGGCTGCTCGTGCGGTTCGACGAGGGCGACGGTCCGGTGCAGGCCACCGTGCCCGCCGGCGTGCGGGTGCTCGCGAAGATCACCGCGGTGGTCGGGGCCGTCGTGATCGTGCTCGGCACGGCCGTCACCGGCTCCGGCCCGCACTCCGGCGACTCGGCCGCCGACGTCCGCTTCGGCTTCGACCCGCGCACGACGTCCTGGCTGCACGCCGACTCGGTGATGCTGTTCGTCGGGCTGGTGCTCGGGCTGTGGGCGATCGCCAAGATCGTGCCGGTGCCGATGAGCTACGCGAAGGGCTGGACCTGGGTCCTGGTGCTGTGCGTGGTCCAGGGGCTCGTGGGCTACACGCAGTACTTCCTGGCTCTGCCGATCGCGCTGGTGACCGTGCACCTGCTGCTGGCCGCCGTGCTGACGGCCGCGCTCACCTACGCGGTGCTGGCCACCCGACGACGCTGACGCGCCCGGCAGGGTCCGGTCAGTAGATCGGGAAGTGGAACAGCGGGTCGATCGCCACGGCCATGAACAGCAGGGTCACGTAGGTGATCGAGTAGTGGAACAGGCGCATCGGCTTGAGCGAGGCCATGGTCGCGTTGCCCGGGTCCTGCGCGCGGGCGAGCAGGCGGTGCGCCTCCACCAGGAAGAGCGCGCCGGCGAGCACGGCCGAGGCGAGGTAGATCCACCCCATCCCCGCGACGGGGATCAGCACGAGCGAGCAGGCGACGGTGGCCCAGGTGTAGATCACGACCTGGCGGGCGACGGAGACGTCGTGCGCGACCACGGGCAGCATCGGGACACCGGCTGCGGCGTACTGGTCCTTGAACCGCATGGACAGCGGCCAGTAGTGGGGCGGGGTCCAGAAGAAGATGACGAGGAAGAGCACGACCGGTGCCCAGGCCAGCGACTCGGTCACGGCGGACCAGCCGATCAGCACGGGCATGCAGCCGGCGATGCCGCCCCAGACGATGTTCTGGCTGGTCCGGCGCTTGAGCACCAGCGTGTAGAACACGACGTAGAGCACGATCGCCGCCACCGACAGCCACGCGGACAGCCAGTTGACGAACAACCCGAGCCAGAGCGTCGACAAGACCGTGAGCACCACGCCGAAGCGCATCGCGTTGCGGGGGCTGATCTCACCGGTGACGAGCGGACGGTTCTCGGTGCGCGCCATCAGCGCGTCGATGTCGCGGTCGAGGTAGCAGTTGAGTGTGTTGGCCGCGCCGGCCGAGAGCGAGCCGCCGATCAGGGTGTTGACGACGAGCCAGAAGTCGGGCAGCCCACGCTGGGCGAGGAACATGACGGGGAACGTCGTGACCAGCAACAGCTCGATGATCCGCGGCTTCGTCAGCGCCATGTAGTTGCGCACGACGGAGGGGAAGCGCGACGACCCAGACCCGGTGGTCCGGTCGGTGTGCGGCTGGAGAGCGGTCACGATGTCCTTCGGGGCTAGCGTCCAAGCGGTCGCGGCCGCCATCACGTCTGTCGTGATGCTACCGCTAAGGCTGACCGGCGGCGAAGGCAGACGCGGCGGGGTCGGACCGGCTGCTGGGCGCAAGATGTCAATTCGGCAACATCGTGACTAGGCTCACTGACGGACGCGGTCTGCGACCGCTTCCCGACCCCAGCTCGCAGCCAGACGAGGAGCAGCCTTGACCACCACACCGACGACCAGCTCTGGTCGTTCCGTTTCCGCACCGGTCGCCACGAAGGCCGGCTGGAGCGACCTCGACGTCCGCGCGGTCGACACCGTCCGGGTCCTCGCGGCCGACGCCGTGCAGAAGACCGGCAACGGCCACCCGGGCACCGCGATCAGCCTGGCGCCGCTGGCCTACCTGCTCTACCAGAACGTCATCCGGCACGACGTCACCGACCCGCACTGGCTGGGTCGCGACCGGTTCGTGCTGTCGGCGGGCCACTCGAGCCTCACCCAGTACATCCAGCTCTACTACGACGGGCTGCTGGAGAAGGACGACATCGAGGCCCTGCGCACGTGGGGCTCGCGCACCCCCGGCCACCCCGAGGTCCACCACACCCCCGGCGTAGACCTCACCACCGGTCCGCTGGGATCGGGCGTCGCGACGGGCATCGGCATGGCGCTGGCCCAGCGCCGCCAGCGGGGGCTCTACGACCCGAACGCCGGTGACGGCGAGAGCGTCTTCGACCACCACATCTACATCGTCGCCGGCGACGGCTGCATGATGGAGGGCGTCGCCAGCGAGGCCAGCTCGCTCGCCGGGACCCAGCGCCTCGGCAACGTCACCCTCCTCTACGACCAGAACCAGATCTCGATCGAGGACGACACCGACGTGTCCTTCTCCGAGGACGTGGCCAAGCGCTACGAGGCCTACGGCTGGGACGTGCGCGTCGTCGAGTGGCGCCGCGAGCACGGCACCACCTCCCCCGACTACGTCGAGGACGTCGACGCGCTGCTCGAGGCGATCGAGGCGGGCAAGAAGGTCACCGACAAGCCCACCTTCATCATGGTGCGCACCGTCATCGCCTGGCCGTCCCCGACGAAGCAGGGCACCGGCAAGGCGCACGGCGCGGCCCTTGGTGACGACGAGATCAAGGGCCTCAAGGAGGCCATCGGCTTCGACCCGGAGCAGACCTTCCAGGTCGACGACGACGTCATCGAGCACGTCCGCAGCACCCGCGCGGCCCGCAGCGAGGAGCTGCGCGCCGCCTGGGACGAGAAGTTCGCCGCCTGGGAGGAGGCCAACCCCGAGCAGGCGGGCCTGCTGTTCCGGGTCCGCGCCCACCAGCTGCCGGAGGGCTTCGACGCGGCGTTCCCCGAGTGGGAGGCCGACCCCAAGGGTGTCGCCACCCGCGCGGCCAGCGGCAAGATCCTCACCGCGCTCGCCGACGTGATGCCCGAGCTGTGGGGTGGCTCCGCCGACCTCGCCGAGTCCAACAACACGACGATGGGCGGCCAGCCGTCCTTCATCCCGACGGACCGGCAGACCTCGGAGTGGCAGGGCGGGCCCTACGGCCGCACGCTGCACTTCGGCGTCCGTGAGAACGCCATGGGCATGGCCCTCAACGGCATCGCGCTCGAGGGGCTGACCCGCCCCTACGGCGGCACCTTCCTGGTCTTCTCCGACTACATGCGGCCCGCCGTGCGACTCGGGGCGATCCAGGAGGCCGACGCGATCTACCTGTGGACGCACGACTCCATCGGCCTCGGCGAGGACGGCCCCACCCACCAGCCAATCGAGCACCTCGCCTCGCTGCGCGCCATCCCCGACCTCGACATCGTCCGCCCGGCCGACGCCAACGAGACCGCCGCGGCGTGGAAGTCCATCCTCGCCCGGCACGGCCGCCCGGTCGGGCTGTGCCTGTCCCGCCAGGCGCTGCCGGTCTTCGACCGCAGCGAGACCGGCTCGGTCGACGGCGTCGCCAAGGGCGCCTACACCCTCGTCGAGAGCTCCGCCGACACCCCGAGCGTGATCATCGTGGGCACCGGTTCGGAGGTCTCGGTCGCGGTCCAGGGCGCCAAGGTGCTCGAGGCCCAGGGCATCCCCACGCGCGTCGTGTCGATGCCGTGCGTCGAGTGGTTCGCCGAGCAGGACGACGCCTACAAGGAGTCGGTCCTGCCCGCCTCGGTCAAGGCGCGCGTCAGCATCGAGGCCGGCTCCCAGATGGGCTGGCGCGACATCGTCGGCGACGCCGGCAAGATCATCGCCATCGACCACTTCGGCGCGTCGGCCGACGGCAAGAAGCTGTTCACCGAGTTCGGTTTCACCCCTGAGGCCGTCGTGGCCGCCGCCAAGGAGTCCCTGGACCGGGTCGGGCACGCAGTCCCCGGTGGTGACGGCCCCGAGGCCGGCACCGTGGGATTCGAAGAGAAGGGCAAGTGAGCATGGGTATCGAGAACGTCAAGGCCCTCGCCGACAACGGCGTCTCCGTCTGGCTGGACGACCTGTCGCGCGAGCGCATCGTCACCGGCAACCTGCAGGAGGTGATCGACACCAAGGGCATCGTCGGTGTCACCACCAACCCCACGATCTTCGCCTCGGCGATGTCCAAGGGTGAGACCTACACCGACCAGGTGAAGGAGCTCATCGCCGAGAACGCCGACGTGGAGGACGCGGTGTTCGCCCTCACCACGACCGACGTGCGGGAGGCCTGCGACATCATGCGGCCGATCTACGACCGGACCGGTGGCGTGGACGGGCGGGTGTCGATCGAGGTCGACCCGCGGCTCGCGCACGACACCGACCGGACCGTCGAGGTGGCCAAGGCGCTCTACGCCGCGGTCGACCGGCCCAACGTGATGATCAAGATCCCGGCGACCGAGGAGGGCCTGCCGGCCATCACCCGGGTGCTCGCCGAGGGCATCTCGGTCAACGTCACGCTGATCTTCGCCCTGGACCGCTACCGCGCGGTGATGAACGCCTTCCTCACCGGCCTGGAGCAGGCCCGCGAGGCCGGCAAGGACCTGTCGACGATCCACTCGGTCGCGTCCTTCTTCGTGTCCCGCGTGGACACCGAGATCGACAAGCGGCTGGACGCGCTCGACACCGAGGAGGCCACCGCGCTCAAGGGCAAGGCCGGCATCGCCAACGCCCGCCTCGCCTACCGGGCGTGGCAGGAGGTCTTCGGCACCCCGCGCTGGGCCAACCTCGCCGACGACGGTGCGCACGTGCAGCGACCGCTGTGGGCGTCGACCGGTGTCAAGGACCCGGCCTACAGCGACACGATGTATGTCGAAGAGCTGGTGGCGGCCCAGACGGTCAACACCATGCCCGAGAAGACCCTCGACGCGGTGCTCGACCACGGCCAGATCGCGGGTGACCAGGTCACCGGCCACTACGCCGACGCCGAGCAGGTGCTCGACTCCCTCGAGCGCCTCGGGATCTCCTACGTCGAGGTCGTCGAGCTGCTCGAGCGCGAGGGCGTCGAGAAGTTCGAGAAGTCCTGGGAGGAGCTGCTGGCCACCGTCCAGGGTGAGCTCAGCAAGAAGTCCTCGGACAGCTGACGACGCGCGCTGGTGGGGTGGCCCACGTCGGTCACCCCACCGGCCCGGTCCAGCCACTACGGTGGGCACCGATGCCGCTCCGTGAGATCACGTAGACCTCGAACAGAAGGGGAGCCAGGTCGTTGAGCCCTACCACGCCCAGCACCACCTCCAACACGTCCGCCAGCTCCACCGGGCGCGCCACGCGCCCGAACCCGCTGCGCGACCCCGAGGACAAGCGCCTCCCGGTCATCGCCGGGCCGTGCTGCATGGTGCTCTTCGGGGTCACCGGAGACCTCGCCCGCAAGAAGATCATGCCCGCGATCTACGACCTCGCGAACCGCGGGCTGCTGCCGCCGGGCTTCTCGCTGGTCGGGTTCGCCCGCCGCGACTGGGCCGACCAGGACTTCGGCAAGATCGTGCACGACGCGGTCAGCCAGTACGCCCGGACGCCGTTCCATGAGTCGGTGTGGGACAACCTGGCCGAGGGATTCCGTTTCGTGCCAGGCACGTTCGACGACGACGAGGCCTTCGACCTGCTGTCTGCGACGGTCGACCAGCTCCAGCGCGAGCGGGGCACCGGCGGCAACACCGCGTTCTACCTCTCCATCCCGCCGGGATTCTTCGGGCAGGTGTGCGAGCAGCTCGCGCGCAGCGGGCTCGCGACCCCGCGCGACGGCAGCTGGCGCCGCGTGGTCATCGAGAAGCCGTTCGGCCACGACCTGAAGTCCGCGCGCGAGCTGAACGCCATCGTCGAGGGCGTCTTCCCGCCCGACTCGGTCTTCCGGATCGACCACTACCTCGGCAAGGAGACGGTCCAGAACCTGCTGGCGCTGCGCTTCGCCAACCAGATGTTCGAGCCGATCTGGAACTCCAACTACATCGACCACGTGCAGATCACGATGGCCGAGGACATCGGCGTCGCCGGTCGCGCAGGCTACTACGACGGCATCGGCGCGGCGCGCGACGTCATCCAGAACCACCTGCTCCAGCTGCTCGCGCTCACCGCGATGGAGGAGCCCATCTCGTTCCAGGCCGAGCACCTGCGGGCCGAGAAGGAGAAGGTGCTCGCCTCGGTGCGCCTGCCGAAGGACCTCGCCAAGGCGACGGCCCGCGGCCAGTACGCCCCCGGGTGGCAGGGCAGCGAGAAGGTCATCGGCTTCCTCGACGAGGAGGGCATAAAGAAGGGGTCGACCACCGAGACCTTCGCCGCCCTCAAGATCGAGGTCGACACCAGGCGCTGGGCCGGCGTCCCGTTCTACCTGCGCACCGGCAAGCGGCTCGCCAAGCGGGTCACCGAGATCGCCGTGGTGTTCAAGCGGGCCCCGCACCTGCCGTTCACGGACACGGCCACCGAGGAGCTCGGCCAGAACGCCATCGTCATCCGGGTCCAGCCCGACGAGGGCATCACCTTGCGGTTCGGCTCCAAGGTCCCCGGCACCCAGATGGAGGTGCGCGACGTGACGATGGACTTCGGCTACGGCTCGTCGTTCACCGAGAAGTCGCCGGAGGCCTACGAGCGGCTCATCCTCGACGTCCTGCTCGGCGACTCACCGCTGTTCCCGCGGCACGAGGAGGTCGAGCTGAGCTGGCGGATCCTCGACCCGGTCGAGAAGTTCTGGTCGCGCCAGCACGCAAAGCTCGAGCAGTACCCGAGCGGCGGGTGGGGTCCGACGTGCTCTGACGAGATGATGGCCCGCGACGGCCGCGAGTGGAGGATGCCGTGATCGTAGACCTGCCCAAGACCTCCGTCTCCACCGTCGGCAGGCGGCTGATCCAGCTGCGCAACGACAGCGGGGCGATGGCCCTCAGCCGGGTGCTGACCCTGGTCATCGTGGTCAATGACAAGGACGCCGAGGAGGCCATCGCGTCGGCCAACGACGCCTCCCGGATGCACCCCTGCCGCATCATCGTGGTGGTGCCGGTCAACGGCCGCGGCGCGTCCCGACTGGACGCCCAGATCCGGGTCGGCGGTGACGCGGGCGCCTCCGAGGTGGTCGTGCTGCGCGTGTACGGCGAGCTCACCCACCACGGTGTTGCGCTGGTGCTGCCGCTGCTGCTCGCCGACTCCCCCATCGTCGGCTGGTGGCCGGGCGAGGCGCCGGCCGACCTCGGGGCCGACCCCATCGGCGCGCTGTGCCAGCGCCGGATCAACGACTCGGCCGCCGCCGCGAACCCGTTCCGCGAGCTGCAGCGCCGGGCCAAGAACTACCGCCCCGGCGACACCGACCTCGCCTGGTCGCGGATCACCCGGTGGCGCGCGGTGCTCGCGTCCGCGCTCGACCAGCCACCGTACGACAAGGTCACCGGCGGCGTCGTCGTCGGCGGGGTCGACTCCTCGGCCACCGACCTGATGGCGGCCTGGCTCACCCAGGCGCTCAAGGTGCCGTTCACCCGGGCTCGCACGCCTGCGGGCACGGGCCTGATCAGCGTCCGGCTCGAGCGCGCCTCCGGCACCTTGGACCTGGTCCGGCCGGACGGCCTGCTCGCCACCTTGACGCACCCGCTGATGCCGGTGCGCCGGGTCCCGCTCGCCCGCCGCAGCGATGCCGAGTGCCTCGCCGACGAGCTGTCCCGGCTCGACAACGACGACGTCTACGAGTCCACCCTCACCAAGGGCCTGGCCAAGGTCAGCAGCCGGCGCTCGGCCACGGCCAGCACCCTGGTGCGCGAGGGCAAGGCCCCGTCGGTCGAGGAGGCCCGCGCCCTGTCCCGCAAGGTGGCCCGTGAGTCGCGCCTGACCGGCGCCGACATGGTCACCGTCGAGGACGTCGACGTCGTGCCCTCCGCGTCGGCTCCCGCCGAGGACTCGATCGCCACCCGCGCCGTCGCGCAGAAGGCCGTCGCCCGCAAGGTCACCGGCGACGGCGGCAGCGACCAGGCCCGGCGTGCCGTCGACACGGCGCAGGCCGCGGGCGAGGCCGCTGGTGCGGGCGCCGAGCAGCACACCGCCACCGGGGCGGTGGCGTCCACGTCGGCGCCGGCCACGAGGTCGACCGCGAAGAAGACGACCGCGAGGAAGGCGACGACGAAGCAGGCGACGGCGACGAAGGCTCCGGCCACGAAGGCCACCGCGAAGAAGGCCGCCGCCACGACGTCCAAGGCCACCACCGCGAAGAAGACCACCGCGAAGAAGACCACCGCGAAGAAGGGCTGATCGCCATGACCGGACAGATCATCGTCCACCCGAGCAAGGAGTCGCTCGCCGCGGCCTCGGCCGCCCGGCTGATCACCACGGTCATCGACGCCCAGGCGGAGCGCGGCGAGGCGCACGTCGTGCTCACCGGCGGCTCGATGGGGTCGGCGATCCTCGAGGCGCTGGTGGCGACGCCGGCGGCCGAGGCGATCGCCTGGGAGCTGGTGCACCTGTGGTGGGGCGACGAGCGCTTCCTGCCCGAGAACGACGCCGACCGCAACGCCACCCAGGCGTTCCAGGCGGGGCTCGCGCAGCTGAAGCGCCTCGGCCTGGACGACTCCACCATCCACCAGATGGCGGCGAGCGACGGACCCGACGGCGACGACATCGAGGCGGCCGCCCAGCGCTACGCGAGGGCCCTCGCCGACGAGGCCGCCGAGGGGTCTACGGTGCCGGCGTTCGACGTGCTCATGCTGGGGGTCGGGCCGGACGCGCACGTCGCGTCGCTCTTCCCCGGCAAGGACACCCTCGCGCTCACCGACGTGATGACCGCGGCCGAGCTCGACTCGCCGAAGCCGCCGCCGCAGCGGATCACGTTGACCTACCCCGCGATCAACGCGGCCCGGCAGGTGTGGTTCCTCGTCTCCGGCGAGGACAAGGCCGCGGCCGTGGCCGCCGCGACCGGCGGCGCCTCGGTCAGCGAGGCCCCAGCCGCCGGCGCACACGGCACCGAGGCGACGTTGTGGCTGATCGACGAGTCGGCGGCCGTCGGGCTGCCGCGCGGCGACGACGACTGATCACCAGCGCAGCAGCCGGCTGATCGGTCGGCTGCTCAGCTGATGATGCCGCGCTCGCGCAGGGCGTCCAGCGCCTCCTGCAAAAGCGCCTCGCCGTCGGCGTCGGAGCGGCGCTCCTTCACGTAGGCCAGGTGCGTCTTGTAGGGCTCGACCCGCGGCGCCTGCGGCGGGTTGTCCGGGTCCGGCCCGGCGGGCAGGCCGCAGCGCGGGCAGTCCCACACCTTAGGGATGGTGAGCCCCGGCTCCTGCGCGAAGCTCGGGCTGGTCGAGTGACCGTTGCTGCAGAAGTACTGCACGACGAGCCGCGGTGCAGCGTCCCCGCGCTCGGTCTCCCCCATCGGTCCGGCGCCGACCCGGCTGCCGCGAATGGCGTTCCCGCCGACCATGTGTGCTCCTACCTTCGGACCCGTGCTGGATCCGCTAGTGGCTCGCGGGCTCGGCCCGCGAGGTGCCTGGTGTGCGCTGAGCGGGTGCTGGGCTCAGCTGGTGAATCGGGTGATCAGACCCAGCGCCACCACGACGGCGAACCAGACCGACGCGACGGCGATGGTGAAGCGATCGAGGTTGCGCTCGGCGACCGAGGAGCTGCCGACCGAGCCGGACATGCCACCACCGAACATGTCGGAGACGCCGCCGCCTTTGCCCTTGTGCAGCAGGATCAGCAGGGTCAGGAAGAGGCTGCTCAGGACGAGCAGCACCTTCAGGGCGATGATCAGGATCGACATGGTGGCCTTCGTGCTGGGGTCTCGTCGGCCCGGAGACCGACACGATCACAGCCAGTCTACGTGTCCAGGGACCGGACCAGCTCCACGACGCGGGTGAGGACGTCCGGGTCGGTGCTCGGGAGCACGCCGTGGCCGAGGTTGAAGATGTGCCCTGGCGCGGTCCGCCCCTCCGTGACGATCCGGCGGACCTCCCGCTCGACGACCTCCCACGGCGCGAACAGCAGGGCGGGGTCGAGGTTGCCCTGCACGGCGTAGCGCGGGCCGAGCCGCCGGGTGGCCTCGGTCAGGCTGAGCCGGTAGTCCACCCCCACGACGTCCGCCCCCGCATCGCCCATCGCGCGCAGCAGCTCCGCGGTGCCGACCCCGAAGTGGATCGTCGGCACCTGCTCGCGCACCATCGCGAGGGCGACCGCCGAGTGCTCCTGCACCTGCGCCTGGTAGGTCGACAGCGGCAGCGCCCCCACCCAGGAGTCGAACAGCTGGACGGCCGACGCGCCTGCCTCCACCTGGACCTGCAGGAACGCACCGGAGATCTGCGCGAGCCGGGCACACAGGTCGTGCCACAGCTGCGGGTCGCCGTACATCAGCGCCTTCGTGTGCTCGTGGTGGCGCGACGGGCCGCCCTCGACGAGGTAGGACGCGAGCGTGAACGGCGCACCGGCGAAGCCGATCAGCGGGGTGTCGCCGAGCGCGGCCACCAGCTGGCGCACGGCCTCGGTGATGTAGGGGACGGCGTCCGGGGTCAGCTCCGGCAGCCGGTTCAGGTCCGCGCGGGTGCGGAACGGCTCGGCGACGACGGGACCGACCCCGGCCACGAGCTCTACGTCGATCCCGACGGCGGCGAGCGGGACGACGATGTCGCTGAAGAAGATGGCGGCGTCGACGTGGTGGCGACGCACCGGCTGCAAGGTGATCTCGGTGACCAGGTCCGGCGTGCGGCAGGCCTCGAGCATGCCGGTGCCGGCGCGGATCTCGCGGTACTCCGGGAGCGAGCGGCCGGCTTGGCGCATGAACCACACCGGCGGGCGCGACGTCGGTTCGCGGCGGGCGGCCTGCACGAGCAGGCTGGGCTGGGTCTCGCGGTGAACGGTCACGGTCGTAGATCCTCGCACACGCCCGCGGCAGCCCGGCGGGTCGCAGCGGTCCGGCCTGCGGGAAACCTTAGTCTCGCCTGGTGGCTGACCGACGACTGCTCGCCGAGAGCGCAACGACCTTCGACGCAGTGCTTGCCCGCCTGCGGGAGGTGCGTCCGCGCCCGGAGATCCGGCTCGAGGAGGTGCCGGCTCCCGCTCGGCTCGCGCCGCACTCGGTGGCCCTCGCCGCCGAGGTGCACGCCGACCGCCAGCTGGGCGGCTCGGGAGGCGGTGCCGGTGGCGCGGACGACGGCGACGACGAGGTGGGCGCGGGACGGTTCGTGCTGCTCTACGACCCGGCGTGCCCGGAGCCCTGGGGCGGCGCGTGGCGGGTGGTGAGCTTCGCCCGTGCGCAGCTGGAGCCGGAGCTGTCGACCGACCCGGCGCTCGGCGGGGTCGGCTGGAGCTGGCTGCAGGACGCGCTGGACGTCGCGGGGGCGGACTACGTGGCCGCCGCAGGCACGGTGACGCGCGTGGTGAGCGAGCGGTTCGGGGGGCTGCGGGGCGAGCCCGACACCGTGGAGATGGAGATCCGCGCCTCGTGGACCCCGACGAACGACGCGATCGAGACCCATCTGGAGGCCTGGCTCGAGGTGCTCGCCACCCTGTCGGGCCTGTCACCGGTGCCGGAAGGCGTCGCAATCCTGCCAAAACGACGCGCCTGAACCCGCCATCACCACGCACCGTAACCAATTCGCGGATTTCTCACCCGTCTGGCAGTTGCCGTGGCCTAGAGTGCTGTGGGGGGGACCAAGTCCTCGCCGCAGGTCAGGGGGTCTGCGGGTGACGATCTGAAGGGTGACGGCGCGTGTTGACGAACAAATCACGCATGTCCCGACCGCAACTGGTGAGTGCTTTGGTGATCTCGCCCGGCCCGCACACCGGAGCCATGGTCCGGCGCGCCCTCGGACGGATCACGGAGGGCAACATCATCGAGGCCCCGACGATCGAGAAGGCTCGCATCGTCGCCCGCGAGGTGCCGCCCGGCGAGTTCGCGATCTCCGACCTCACCCTCCCCGACGGCTCGGGCATCCCCCTCGTCCACCAGCTGCGCACCATGGGCTGGCGCCGCACCATCGTCCTCGCGGACTCCGAGGACCCGATCTACGTGCGCGGTGCCTTGAAGGCCGGCGTGCGCGCCTACATCCGCCTCGGCGGCCAGAGTGCCCCGGGCACCCACCGCGGCGGGGGCAACGACCAGTTCTCCCAGCGCGAGATCGAGGTCCTGCAGCTGGTGTCGCAAGGCAAGACCAACAAGGAGGTCGGCGCCTCCCTCGGGTTGTCGGCCCTCACCGTGAAGTCCCACCTCGCCCGGATCGCCCGCAAGCTGGGCACGGGCGACCGCGCAGCGATGACCTACACGGCGCTGCGACGCGGCCTGATCAGCTGAGCCGACTAGTTTGGACCCGTGACCACTGCTGATCCGGAGCACCCCCAGACCGCCGACGCGCCCGAGCTCCCGCTGCTGGAGCGGCCGAGCGAGCCCCTGCGCGACGTCGTCGAGGACGAGCGCCGCCTGCGCGAGGCCGTCGCGTCGATCGCCGCCGGCACCGGGCCGCTCGCCATCGACGCCGAGCGCGCGTCGGGCTACCGCTACGGCCAGACGGCCTACCTCGTCCAGCTCCGTCGCGCCGGCGCGGGCACCTGGCTGATCGACCCCAGCGCGTGCCCCGACCTCAGCGAGCTGCAGGCGGCGACCGCCGACGTCGAGTGGGTCCTGCACGCGGCCACCCAGGACCTGCCGTGCCTGCGCGAGCTGGGGCTGCACCCCTCCCAGCTGTTCGACACCGAGCTGGCCGCCCGGCTCGTCGGACTCCCCCGCGTCGGGCTCGCCGCCGCCGTCGAGCACTACCTCGGGGTGACCTTGGCCAAGGAGCACTCGGCGGTCGACTGGTCCACCCGACCGCTGCCGGAGCCGTGGCTGGTCTACGCCGCCCTCGACGTGGAGATCCTGGTCGAGCTGCGCGACGAGCTGGAGGCCGACCTCGACCGCCAGGGCAAGCTCGAGTGGGCGCGGGAGGAGTTCGCCGCGCTCACCTCCTTCACCGGGCCGCCGCCGCGGGTCGACCCCTGGCG
The DNA here is from genome assembly GCF_022568835.1 of Arsenicicoccus piscis. Classification (GTDB taxonomy): domain Bacteria; phylum Actinomycetota; class Actinomycetes; order Actinomycetales; family Dermatophilaceae; genus Arsenicicoccus; species Arsenicicoccus piscis. The sequence goes on along the minus strand of NZ_JAKZHV010000009.1, from coordinate 32,391 downwards.
GCGCACCTCGGGCCTGCACCGCATCCGCAGCCGCCGCGGCCTGGCCGTGGTCCGCGAGCTGTGGCTCGAGCGCGACGCCCTCGCCCAGCAGCGCGACACCTCCCCCGGGCGGGTGCTGCCCGACTCGGTCATCGTCGAGGTGGCCCAGCAGGTCGCCCCCGCCCCGACGCGTGGGCGGCCCGGTGCGGGACGTGGTGGTGCTGGTGAGGCTGGGGCTGCCGGGGCTGGGGCTGGGGCCGGGTCGGGTGGCGCCGCGGGGTCTACCGGAGGCGCTGGCTCACGCCGCTCCGGAGCACCCTCGGCGTTCGGCAACCGGGCCTACCGTCGCAACGAGCGCCGCTGGGAGGCCGCCGTCGAGCGCGCCATGCTGCTGCCCGAGGACCACCTGCCGCCTCAGACGCTGCCCACCGATGGGCCGCCCCCGCCGCGCGCCTGGGCCGACAAGGACCCGGTCGCCGCCGCTTGGCTGACCGCGGCCCGCGATGCGCTCGCCGTCCGCGGCGCCGACCTCGCGGTGCCGGTCGAGAACCTCCTGTCCCCCGACCTGGTGCGCCGCACCCTGTGGTCGCCACCTTCCCCGCTCACCGTCGACACCCTCGCCGACGCCTTGCGCGCGGGCGGCGCCCGGCCCTGGCAGGTCGAGCAGGTCGCCCCGCTGCTCGCCACCACCCACCCGAGCACCCTGCACCGCCTCGACGACGACGATGACGTCGACGCGGACGGCCGATGTGATCAGGGACGCGCGAGCGATGGCTGACAGGGTTGTTACCGACCAGTAATATGACGGGGACCGACAACACTCCAACGAGGGAGATCCTGTGCCTCGCACCCTGCATGAGGTCGTCTTCGTCGACGGTGTCCGCACACCGTTCGGCAAGGCCGGAGACAAGGGCATGTATGCCCAGACCCGCGCCGACGACCTGGTCATCGCCTGCATCCGAGAGCTGCTGCGCCGCAACCCCGACCTTCCGCCCGAGCGGATCGGTGAGGTGGCCGTCGCCGCCACGACCCAGATCGGTGACCAGGGGCTGACCCTCGGGCGGCTCGCGTCGCTACTGTCCGGCATCCCCAACACCACCCCCGGCTACTCCATCGACCGGATGTGCGCCGGCGCGCTGACGGCGGTGACGACCGCGGCCGGCTCGATCGCCTTCGGCGCCATCGACGTCGCCATCGCCGGTGGCGTCGAGCACATGGGTCGCCACCCCATGGGCGAGGGCACCGACCCCAACCCGCGCATCATCGCCGAGAAGCTGGTCGACCCGTCCGCCCTGGTCATGGGGTCCACCGCAGAGAACCTGCACGACCGCTACCCGACCCTCACCAAGGAGCGCAGCGACCGGTTCGCCGTCGCGTCCCAGCGCAAGCTGGCGCAGGCCTACGAGCGCGGTGACGTCCAGCCCGACCTGGTGCCCGTCGCGACCCGCAACGCCGAGAAGGGGTGGGGTCTCGCGACCGTCGACGAGCCGCCGCGCCCCGGGGTGACGATGGACGACCTCGCCACCTTGCGCACGCCGTTCCGCCCGCACGGCCGGGTCACCGCCGGCAACAGCGCCGGTCTCAACGACGGCGCCACCGCGTGCCTGCTGGCCTCGCAGGAGGCGGCCACCGAGCTCGGCCTGCCGGTCAAGATGCGCCTGGTCAACTTCGCGTTCGTGGGCGTCGAGCCCGAGGTCATGGGCTACGGCCCGGTGCCTGCCGCCGAGAAGGCGCTCGCCCAGGCAGGCCTGACGATCGACGACATCGGGATCTTCGAGCTCAACGAGGCGTTCGCCGTGCAGGTGCTCTCCTTCCTCGAGCACTTCGGCATCCCCGACGACGACCCCCGCGTCAACCCCTATGGCGGCGCCATCGCCATCGGCCACCCGCTCGCCTCCTCCGGCGTGCGACTGATGACCCAGCTGGCCCGCGAGTTCGAGCAGCAGCCCGACGTGCGCTACGGCATGACCGCGATGTGCATCGGCATCGGCATGGGCGCGGCCGTGATCTGGGAGAACCCCCACCACAAGGACTACGAGGAGTCGAAGTGACCGCCACCCCGGACACCGCGCAGGACTTCACGGCGCTGTTCCCCGACGAGGTCGTCACCCAGACGCTCGTCCAGGACGTCGCGCTGCCGCAGGGACAGGGCACCATGGCCCTGATCACCCTCGACAACGGCTTCGACCACACCAAGCCCAACACCTTCGGGCCGCAGACGCTCACCGCGCTCGGCGAGGTCGTCGACGGGCTGCGCCAGCGGGCCGAGGCGGGCGAGATCACCGCGGTCGGCATCACCGGCAAGCCGTTCATCTTCGCCGTCGGTGCCGACCTCAAGGGCGTCGGCGCCGTGCGCTCGCACGAGCAGGCCAAGGCCATCAGTCACCTTGGGCACCAGGTGTTCTCGTCGATCTCGGACCTGCCGGTGCCGAGCTTCGCGTTCGTCAACGGCGCGGCGATGGGCGGTGGCGTGGAGATCGGGCTCGCCTGCACCTACCGCACCATCTCGTCGTCGGTGCCGGCCATCGCGCTGCCCGAGTGCTTCCTCGGGCTGGTGCCCGGCTGGGGCGGGTGCTGGCTGCTGCCGAACCTCGTCGGCGTGCAGAAGGCCGTCAAGGTCATCATCGAGAACCCGCTCGCCCAGAACACCATGCTCAAGGGCCCGCAGGCGTTCGAGCTCGGCATGTACGACGCGATGTTCGACGGGGCCGACTTCCTCGTCGAGTCGATCCGCTGGGCCGCGTCCGTCCTCGCCGGTGAGACCACCGTCGAGCGCACTCCCGTAGACCGTGACGAGCAGTCCTGGGACGGCGTCCTCGCCATGGCCAAGAAGGGCGTCGACATGCGCACGGGCGGCTACGCGCCCGCGCCCTACCGCGCCATCGAGCTGCTGCGCGCGGCCCGCACGGTGTCCCGCGACGAGGGCTTCGCCGCCGAGGACGACGCGCTCGCCGACCTGATGATGGGCGACGAGCTGCGCGCGGGGCTCTACGCGTTCGACCTCGTGCAGCGCCGCGCCAAGCGGCCGGCCGGCGAGCCCGACAAGGCCCTCGCCCGCCCGGTCACCAAGGTCGGCATCGTCGGCGCCGGCCTGATGGCGAGCCAGCTGGCGCTGCTCTTCCTGCGCCGCCTCGAGTGCCCGGTCGTCATGACCGACCTCGACCAGGGCCGGGTCGACAAGGGGGTGGGCTACGTCCACGCCGAGATCGACAAGCTCGTCGCCAAGGGCCGGCTGCGCCAGGACAAGGCCAACCGCTACAAGGCGATGATGACCGGCTCGACGAGCAAGGAGCAGATGGCCGACGCCGAGTTCGTCATCGAGGCCGTCTTCGAGGAGCTCGACGTCAAGAAGAAGGTGTTCGCCGAGGTCGAGGCCGTCGTCGGCCCCGAGTGCGTGCTCGCCACCAACACGTCGTCGCTGTCCATCACCGACATGGCGGCCGACCTGGAGCACCCCGAGCGGGTCGTCGGTTTCCACTTCTTCAACCCGGTCGCGGTCATGCCGCTGCTCGAGATCATCAAGGGCGACAAGACCGACGACGCTACTCTCGCAACGGCATTCGCGGTCGGCAAGAAGCTCGGCAAGACGCGGGTCCTGGTCAAGGACTCCCCCAGCTTCATCGTCAACCGACTGCTCGGTCGCTTCATGTCCGACATGGCGCGGATCGTCGACGCGGGCACCCCCGTGCCGGTCGCCGACCAGGGCTTCGCGGGCGTGGCGCCCATGCCGCCGTTCGTGCTGATGGCGCTCGTCGGCCCGGCGATCGCGCTGCACAACAACGAGACCCTGGCGCGGGCGTTCCCCGACCGGTTCTACGTCTCCGAGAACCTGCGCAAGGTCGTCGAGGCCGGCAAGCCCGGGTTCTACACCTTCGACGAGCGGGGCCGTCAGCTGGTCGACCCGGAGGTCGAGGCGCTCTTCGAGACCCCGGAGAACCCCGAGGTGCTCACCCCCGAGCAGGTCCGCGAGAAGGTCCTCTCCGGGCTCGCCGAGGAGGCCGCCCTGATGCTGCGCGAGGGTGTGGTCGCGGCGCCGATGGACCTCGACCTGGCCATGATCACCGGCGCCGGCTTCCAGTTCTGGAACGGCGGGCTGACGCCGCTGCTCGACCGCTCCGGCGTCTCCGAGAAGGTCACCGGCTCGCGGTTCCTGCCCGAGGGGGTCGCCAGCGTCCCGCGCTGACCCGACCGATCAGCAGCGAGCCCACCGCTGGCTCAGCGCAGTCCATCGCGCTGAGCCAGCAGGTGCTGGCCGAGCCAGCGGGTACTGACGGACCCTCCCACCGCGCGGGGTGCCGGTCTACGGTGGAGGGATGAGCACCGCAGCGATGAGCACCAGGGAGCAGGTCCGGGAGTTCCTGACCGGCCGTCGCGCCCGGCTCAGCCTGGCCGACGTGGGGCTGCCCGACTACCTGGGCGGCCACCGAGGACCGCGAGAAGCACGCCCGGATCAGCGCCGGGCAGGCCACTGAGTGACACGCCGCCACGGGCGCAGGCACATCGATATATCTCATATGTGAGTTATCCTGGTCCTATGAGTGATGGATACCTGCTGCGCATCGGAACCCTCATCCGCGACGCCCGCCGGCACCAGGGGCAGACCCAGTCCGAGCTGGCCGAGGCGCTCGGCACCAGTCAGAGCGCGGTGGCGCGGATCGAGCAGGGCAAGCAGAACCTCAGCCTCGACATGCTCGCCCGGATCGGCGAGGCGCTGGACAGCGAGTTCGTCTCGCTCGGCCACTCCGGCCCCCAGCACCTGCGGGTCGAGGGCGGCCGCAAGCTCTCCGGTGCCATCGACGTCAAGACCTCCAAGAACGCCGCCGTCGCGCTGCTGTGCGCGGCCCTGCTGAACCGCGGGAAGACCACCCTGCGCAACCTCGCGCGCATCGAGGAGGTCAACCGCATCCTCGAGGTCCTCGCCTCGATCGGCGTCAAGACCCGCTGGCTGCCCGACTCGTCCGACCTCGAGATCGTGATGCCCGACAAGGTCGAGCTGACCGCCATGGACGAGGCCGCCGCCCGCCGCACCCGCACGGTCATCATGTTCCTCGGGCCGCTGCTGCACGAGTTCGACGACTTCCAGCTGCCGTATGCCGGGGGCTGCGACCTCGGCTCGCGCACCATCGAGCCGCACCTGTCGGCGCTGCGCCACTTCGGCCTGCACGTCGAGGCGACCCAGGGGTTCTACCACGCGACCGTGGGTGAGGACACGCCCACCCGCGCCATCGTCCTGACCGAGCGCGGCGACACCGTGACCGAGAACGTCCTGATGGCCGCGGCGCGCTGGGAGGGCGAGACGGTCATCCGCAACGCCTCCTCCAACTACATGGTGCAGGACCTCTGCTTCTTCCTGCAGCGGCTCGGCGTCGAGGTCGACGGCATCGGCACCACCACGCTGACCGTGCGCGGCAAGGCCGAGATCGATGTCGACGTGGAGTACTCCCCCTCCGAGGACCCGATCGAGGCCATGTCGCTGCTCGCGGCCGCCGTCGTCACCCAGTCCGAGATCACCATCCGCCGGGTGCCGATCGAGTTCATGGAGATCGAGCTGGCGACGCTCGAGCAGATGGGAATGATCTACGACCTCAGCGACGAGTACGTCTCGGCCAACGGCCAGACCCGCCTGGTCGACCTGACCTACCGGCCAGGCCCGCTCAAGGCGCCGACCGACAAGATCCACCCGCTGCCCTTCCCCGGTCTCAACATCGACAACCTGCCCTTCTTCGCGCTCATCGCCGCGACGGCCGAGGGCACGACGATGATCCACGACTGGGTCTACGAGAACCGCGCGATCTACCTCACCGAGCTGACCAAGGTCGGCGGCCGCGTGCAGCTGCTCGACCCGCACCGCGTGATGATCGAGGGTCCGACCCGGTGGCGCGCCGCCGAGGTGATGTGCCCGCCGGCGCTGCGCCCCGGCGTCGTCGTGCTGCTCGCGATGCTCGCTGCGCCGGGCACCTCGGTGCTGCGCAACGTCTACGTCATCAACCGCGGCTACGAGGACCTCGCCGACCGGCTCAACGCGCTGGGCGCGTCGATCACGACGTTCCGCGACATCTGAGCGGTCAGCGTCCGCGCCGCCCGGCGCGCGCGGCGTAAGCATCGAGCACGTCGAGCACGTCCTGCGCGCGCCAGGTGCGGTTGCGGGACACGTAGTCCTGGTGGGACGTCAGGATCCCTCGTGAGACGAGGACGTCGATGTGGCGGTGCTCGTTGTTGTCGATCCCGAGCAGCCGGCGCGCCATGGGGGCCGAGATCACCGGCTGGCGCACCAGCTCGTCGGCGAGCCGCCGGGCTGCCGAGTCCGAGCGCACGCCGGCGAGCCGGTCGTCCCACCCGGCGCGGACGTCGTGCAGGTCGCGGACCAGTCGGCGACCGTTGTCGACCCCGATCAGCGCCGCCCGGCTGACGCACGACACGATCGGATCGAGGTCGCCCGCGCGGTAGGCCGTGAGGGCGTCGAAGTAGCCGCGCGTGCTCGTGAGCAGCCCCGAGCTGACCGGGACCGACACCTGCCGCGTCAGCTCCTTGGAGCGCAGCATGGCCTGCAGCAGGGCGCGTCCGGTGCGCCCGTTGCCGTCTGCGAACGGGTGGATCGTCTCGAACTGGGCGTGCGCCACGGCCACCTGCGGCAGCACGGCGATGTCGTCGCGTCGGGCGAAGCGCACCAGGTCGTCGATCGCCCCCGGCACGCGACCGGCCACCGGTGGCACGAAGTCTGCGTCGTGCGGCGACCCCGCGCCGAGCGCCACCCTGCCACCGACCCACACCTGGTCAGCCCTCCAGCGGCCCGCGATGTCAGGATCGGAGCCACGCATCAGGACATCGTGCATCGCCAGGATCGCCTCGGCGTCGAGGCGATCGGCGAGCCCCAGCGCCGCCGACATGGCGTGGACGTTGGCCACGATCTGCTCGGCGTGGGCGCTACCGCGGCCGTAGACCTCGGCCTCGGCGATCTTGCGCGCCGAGGCCGACAGCTGCTCGATCTGGGAGCTGGCCGCCGACTCGGTGCGCAGCAGGACCGCGGCGTAGGGAGCGACGTCACGGCCCACCTCGGCGTCGAACACTCGCACCGCGGCGGCCGCCTCCTCGGCCTCGGCCGCCACCGGGCCGGAGGGTCGGACCTCCAGCTGCCCGATCGACGGCGGCACCGCCGCCTGGTAGGGCGTGCCGACCCGGGCGCGATCACGACGAGTCATGCCCGAGACCGGGTGCACGTCCCACGCCACGGCCTCGTAGGTCAGGCCGGGCCAGTCGCTGTCACGTCGACCGAGTGTCATGGCGGCACGTTAGCATCACTTAGAGGGTCAAGTGATGCCAACGAGGGGTCGTGGGCTCATCTGAAGGGTTCGGTGCCGGGCTGCCGGCGGCCGATCGGGCCGGTCAGTCGGCCAGCGCAGCGAGGATGGCGTCGGGCGACAGGCCGATCTCGGCCAGCACCTGGCCCCGGCTGGCGTGGTCGAGGAAGTCCTTGGGGATGCCGAACGGCCGCACGGGCACGTCGACCCCGGCCTGCTGCAGGGCCAGGCTGACGGCCGAGCCGATGCCGCCGGACACGAGGTTGTCCTCGAGGACCACGACCCGGTGCGCCCGACGGGCCTCGGCGACCAGGTCGTCGGAGACCGGCAGCGCCCACACCGGGTCGACGACCCGCACCGACTGGCCCTGCTCGGTCAGGGCAGTCGCGACGGTGAGGGCTGTCGGCACGAGCGAGCCGATGGCGACGATCAGCGTGTCGACGTCGGTCTCCCCCGGCCCGTGCAGCACGTCGACCGTGCCGTGCTGCTCCAGGGCCGCGATGGGCTGCGGCGGGTTGCCCTTGGCGAACCGGACCACGGTCGGTGCGTCGGTGATGTCTACGGCGTCGCGGAGCGCGAGCGCGACCTGCTCCCCGTCGCGCGGGGCCGCGAGGCGCAGGCCGGGCACCACGTTGGCGAGGGTCATGTCCCACATGCCGTTGTGGCTGGCGCCGTCGGAGCCGGTGACGCCGGCGCGGTCCAGCACGAGGGTGACCCCCGCCCGGTGCAGCGCGCAGTCCATCAGCAGCTGGTCGAACGCGCGGTTGAGGAACGTCGAGTAGATCGCGACCACGGGGTGCAGCCCGGCGAACGCCAGCCCCGCGGCCATCGTCACAGCGTGCTGCTCGGCGATGCCGACGTCGAAGACGCGCTCGGGGTACTTGGCCGCAAAGTCCTTGAGCCCCACCGGGATCAGCATGGCCGCCGTGATGGCTACCAGGTCTTCGCGCTCCCCACCGAGGGCGACGAGCTCGTCGGAGAAGTCGTCGGTCCAGGACCGGCCACTGGTCTCGAGCGGCAGGCCCGTCTCGGGATTGATGACGCCGACGGCGTGGAACCGGTCGTCCTCGTGCTCGCGCGCCGGGCCGTAGCCCTTGCCCTTCTTGGTGAGCACGTGCACGATGCACGGCGCGCCGAAGCCCTTGGCCTGGCGCAGCGCCACCTCCACGGCGTGCTCGTCGTGGCCGTCGACGGGGCCGAGATACTTCAGCCCGAGGTCCTCGAACAGGCCCTGCGGGGCGACGATGTCCTTGATGCCCTTCTTGACGCCGTGCAGCGTCTCGAAGACCGGCGCGCCGACGACCGGGACGTCACTGAGGGCGCGCTTGCCCCAGGACAGGACCTTCTCGTAGCTGCGGGTGGTGCGCAGCTGCGAGAGGTGCTGCGCGAGGCCACCGGTCGTCGGCGCGTAGGACCGCTCGTTGTCGTTGACGACCATCACGAGGGGCAGGTCCTGGCGCGCGGCGATGTTGTTGAGCGCCTCCCAGGCCATGCCACCGGTCAGCGCGCCGTCCCCGATCACGGCCACGGTGTGCCGGTCGGGCTGGCCCGCGAGGACCCGTCCCGCCGCGATGCCCTCGGCCCAGGAGAGCGAGGTCGAGGCGTGGGAGTTCTCGACGACGTCGTGCTCGGACTCGGCACGGCTGGGGTAGCCCGAGAGCCCGCCCTTGGTGCGCAACCCCGAGAAGTCGGTGCGCCCGGTCAGGAGCTTGTGCACGTAGCCGATGTGCCCCGTGTCGAAGACGATCGTGTCGTGCGGAGACTCGAACACCCGGTGCAGCGCGATGGTCAGCTCGACGACACCGAGGTTGGGGCCCAGGTGGCCGCCGGTCTTGGCGACCTCCTCCACGAGGAAGGCACGGATGTCGTCCGCCAGCTCACCCACCTGCTCTGCGGGAAGGGCGCGCACGTCCTCGGGGGACGTGATCGAGTCAAGGACACCCACGGTGTGGACCGTCTCCTAGGGTCGGGGGCAGGACGACGGTCCAGACTATTACGTCCAGGTCAGAGCCGAGGCACATAGCGCTTTCCCTGCAGGGCGTCGTAGACCAGGTGGGCGCCACGCGAGACCGCGAGGAGGCGCACCCCCTCGGACTCGAGGTCGGCCATCGTCTGCCGCAACGCCTCGGGCGTGAGGTGCTCGCCCAGCTCGACGCGGATGCGGCGGTAGGCCGTGCGCATGGCGTCCAGCTGGGCGTCCACGTGCACCGTCGCCACCCACGCCAGGGCCACCGGGTGCCGCCGCCACCCTGGGTAGGCGCGGTAGTCGGGCGGGCACTGGTCGAGCAGCCAGCTCGCCGCGCTGGACTGCCACCCCTGGGTGTCGGGCGGGCGCACGGCGGCCGGCCAGCCAGGCGGGACGGCGGGTCGATCGGTCACACGGGTCATTGTGCCGGGCCCCTCCGACAGACCCTCTTGGGTGGGGTGGCGTGGCTGAGGTGGCGTGGCGTGGCTGGCGTGGCGTGGGGGCGTGGACCGGCCGGGGTGCTTAGACGCCTCGGGACGGTCTACTGGGTGGAGGTGGCGGGGTCGAGACGGCGGTTAGCCACGCCCACCGCGCCGACACGGCACTTGCGCACCGAGACGGCGCGTATACCAACCATCTCGGTCGCAAACTGCCGTCTCGGCGGTCGAGGCGTCGCCAACCGCCGTCTCGGTCGCCAGCTGCCGTCTCGACGACCGCCGGGGGCCACGGCGACGCCGGCCGGGCAGGCCGGTCGACGGGTGAGGCAGACGGCCTACCCGATCTCGACGGTCACGCCGTCGGGGAGGCCGTCGACGGCCACCTGGCCTGCGGTGTCGACGGTGACGGTGAAGGTGGTCGGGCCATACCGCAGGCCGCGCACCTGCATGGCGCCGAAGGGGGTGGGGTGGACGGGGTTGACGCGCACGACCTGGGCCGGCACGTCGACCGACAGGCCGAGGACGGCCTGCACGATGGCCGACGCCGACGCCGCCGACCACGCCTGGGGGCGGCAGGACGCCGGGTAGGGCGCGGGCCGGCCCAGCACGGGCTCGCCGGAGTAGAGCTCGGGCCAGCGGTAGTCGAAGGCGGCCGCCGACTCGACCAGGGAGCGGGCGACGGCAGCGGCCGCCTCGGTGTGTCCCTCGCGGCTCATGCCGAGGGCGCAGATGGCGGTGTCGTGCGTCCACACGGAGCCGCTGTGGTAGCCGATCGGGTTGAAGGCGGGGTTGCGTCGCGCGAGCGTGCTGATGCCGAAGCGGCCGAACATGGTCTCCGACGTCAGCATCGCGGTGACCCGGGTGGCCTCGTCGGCGGTGAGCACACCGGTGCCGAGGGCGTGCCCCATGTTGGAGCCGATGCCGTCGACCAGGCGCCCCTCGCCGTCGACCGCCATCGCCGGGTAGAGGCGCTCCACGCCGTCGCGGTCGACCCAGTACGTGTCGCGGACCCGCTCGGTCAGCCGGTCGGCGAAGGACTCCAGCTGCTCGGCGCCCTCCAGCCCGAACTCGCGGTAGAGCGCGGCCGCACCTCGCGCGGCCTCCACCGTGTAGGCCTGGGCCTCGAGGAGCGCGATCGGAGCCGGGGCGACCTCACCGTCGATGCGCCGCATCGAGTCGCCGGAGTCCTTCCACCCCTGGTTGGCCAGCCCGCTGCCGGACGTGTCGACGTAGCGCAGCAGACCGTCGTCCGAGTCCTCGGCGGCGGCCGTCATCCACACGACGGCGCGTTGGAGGGTCGGCAGGAGGTCGCGAACCTCGTTGTCGGAGAGTCCACTTCGCCAGGAGTCGTGCAGCAGGCAGATCCACAGCGGGGTTGCGTCGACGGTGCCGTAGTAGACGGTGGGCAGGTGCAGCCCCGACTCGGACTGATCGAAGAGGTCGCGACGCACCTCGTGCAGGATCTTGCCCGGCGCCTCGGCCGTGACCGGGTCGTCCTTGACCCCTTGGCGCCGCGCCAGCGTGCGCAGGGTGCCCGCCGCGAGCTCGGTGCTGAACGGGAGCATGAGCCGTGCGGCCCACAGCGAGTCACGCCCGAAAAGCGTGAGATACCAAGGAGTTCCGGCACCAGCGAAGACGTCGTCCGGCGCCTCGGGGTCGGTCATCAGCAGGTGCTGCAGGTCCGCCAGCGCCGACGACAGGGTCTCGGTCAGGCGGGTGTCGTCGGCCACGACCGAGGCGGCGCCCCAGTCGACCAGGTGGGCTCCCGGGTCGGCGTCGAAGGCCGAGGCGCGCGTGCGCACCGGGTCGACGTCGAAGGTGACGCTCACCCGAGCACCAGGGGCGAGGTCTACGTCGAACGCGAAGACCGTTGCGGCAGAGGCCTGCTCGTCGGCAGATCCTCCGACACCGGCGACGATCCCGCGCGGACTCGGCGAGACCGTGACGACCGTCTCGTGCCGGTCGTCGCGCCACGCAATCTCGTCGTCACCACGGGCCTCCGCGGCGAGGAGCGGGCCAGCAGGGAGGCCGGTCTTGACGTCGTGGATCGGGGCGCCGTCACCCCCCAGTCGCACGTAGAGCGTGTCCGTCACCTGCACGCCGGACCGGTTGACGACCGTGATGGTCTCGGTGAGGCCGGACCGCCGGACCTGGCGGTGCTGCTGGATCTCGACGGTGGGGTCGGCCCCGACGTCACCGTGCCGCCTTGCGGAGCCCCAGAACTCGGCGACGTCGCCCCGCGCCGAGTCGATGACCGGTGCGGTGGGGTCGGAGCCCAGCTGGACCTCGAGGAGGGACAGCACGCGCCGGTCGTCGACGAACAGCCCTGTCCCGATGGCACCGAGGGAGCCGTCCCTGGTGCCGAGCGCCGTGGCGTTGCCGTCGACGCAGACGACCAGCTCGTGCAACCACGGCTGCTGGGGCCTGGCTGCGGGCTCCGGGGCGGGCCACGCTGCGCGCTCGGCGCGGATGGTGTCGACCACGACACTCCCTTCACAGGTGCGGGGGGTCACCTGTTGACATCGTGCTTCCAGGGGGCCAGGCTAGGCCGTGGCTGTGAACGTTCAAACGCTCGCGTGCATATTATCGCAACAACCCCCCCTCCCCCCGAGGTGTCGACGATGACAAAGGTGACCAAGGGCGCCAACCGCCGGGCGACGATCAACGACGTCGCCCGGGCCGCGCAGGTGTCCCGGCAGACGGTCAGCAACGTCGTCAACCGACCCGATCGGGTGGCCCCCGACACCCGTGCGCGGGTGGAGGCCGAGATCGAGCGCCTCGCCTACCGCCCGTCGAGCGCGGCCAAGTCGTTGCGCGAACAGCGTGCCGGCGCAGTGGGACTCGAGCTCAACACCCTCGGCCACGGACGGCGCGGCGACATCATCTACTCCTTCACGGTCGAGCTGTCGATCGGCGCACGCGGCCACGACTGCCACATCGTGACCTTCGGCTCGGACAGCGACCGTCCCTCGATCACGGGCTACGAGGCGATGGTGCGAGCGCGCCTGGTCGACGCCTTCGTGCTGGCCGACACCCACCACGACGACCCGCGACCCGCCTGGCTCGACAAGGCCGGCATCCCTTATGCGACGTTCGGGCGGGTCTGGGACGCACCGGACTTCACCGGCTGGGCCGACGTCGACGGCGCTGCGGGCACCAGCGCCGCGGTGGATCACCTTGTCGCCGAGGGATACTCGCGCGTCGGCTTCCTCGGGTGGCCCGAGGGGTCGGCCACGGGCGACGACCGCCGACGGGGTTGGCGCGAGGCGTGCGAGCGCCACGGGATCTACCGAGAGTCGTTGCAGGCCAGCACGATCCAGGAGCTCCACCCCGCCGAGGAGGCAGCCGCTCCGCTCATCGAGGCGGTCGGCACCGGCGGGGCGATCGTGTGCGTCTCCGATGTCATCGCCCTCGCCGTGCAGCAGGTCCTGCTGCAGAGCGGCCGACGACCCGGCATCGACCTCGGCATCACCGGTTTCGACGGGTCCCCGCTCGCCGAGATGAACGACATCAGCTCGGTCGAGCAGCCGCTCGACCAGATCGCCGACGAGCTGCTGAGCCAGATCTCCGACCGGCTAGCCGGCCAACCGCTGCCCGAGCAGGGCACACTCCTCACACCGACCTTCGTGCCGAGGGCCTCGTCGCGACGCGGCGTCGAGCACGCCTGAGCCGCAGGGCAGGTCGCGCCCACCACGCGCGTTGCGACAGCACCCATCACCCCACCGATCCACCTCGCACCACCTCGAATCACGTCGAACCACCAGGAGCAGCAATGCAGCGCACCCGTCGGACCATCGGCATCATCGCCTTGGGCACCATGGCCACCCTCCCCCTCGCCGCCTGTGGCGGTGGGGGCTTCGACAACGGCGCGGGCTCCGGCTCCACCGGCACCCAGGCGGCCGCAAGCGGACCGGCCAAGCTGTCGGTGCTGATCGGCTCGTCCGGCGACGCCGAGACCAAGGCCGTCACCGACGCCGCCAACGCGTGGGCCAAGAAGACCGGCAACGCCGTCACGGTCACCGCCGCCGCCGACCTCGCGGTCGAGCTCGGCAAGGGGTTCAGCGGCGGCACGCCGGCCGACGTGTTCTACCTGGACGCCGCCAAGGTCGGCACCTACGCCCAGAAGAACTACCTCTACAGCGACGGCGACCAGGTCGACTCCGCCTCCTACGTCCCCTCGCTGGTCAAGACGTTCACCTACGACGGCAAGCTGCAGTGCGCGCCGAAGGACTTCTCCACCCTCGCGCTCGTGATCAACACCGACGCGTGGACCAAGGCCGGGCTGACCGACGCCGACATCCCGAAGGACTGGGCCGGCCTCGAGTCCGTCGCCAAGAAGCTCACGACCGGCAGCCAGACCGGCCTGGTCATCAACGGCGAGTGGGCCCGCCTCGGCGTGTGGCTGCGCCAGGCCGGTGGCTGGCTCGTGTCGGACGACCAGAAGTCGATGACCGCGAGCGACGCGAAGAACGTCGAGGGCCTCACCGAGGCGCAGAAGATGCTCAAGGCCGGCACGCTGAAGTACGCCAAGCAGGTCGACGCCGGCTGGGGCGGCGAGGCGCTCATCAAGGGCAAGGCCGCGATGACCATCGAGGGCAACTGGATCAAGGGCGCGCTCGCCAAGGACGCGCCGGACCTCAAGACCAAGGTCGTAGAGCTCCCGGCCGGCCCCGCCGGCAAGGGCACCTTGATGTTCACCAACTGCTGGGGCATCGCCGGCAAGTCGGCCAACCAGGCCAAGGCGGTCGACCTGGTCAAGTACCTCACCCAGACCGACACCGAGATGGGCTTCGCGAAGGCGTTCGGCGTGATGCCGTCGACGACCGAGGGCATCAAGCAGTACGCCACGACCTACCCGGCGGACGAGGCCTTCGTCAAGGGCGCCGACTACGGCACCGGCCCGATCATCGCCCCCGGCATGGACGCGGTGCTGTCCGACTTCAACACCAAGCTCGAGGGCCTGGCCAACGGTGACCCGAAGGCTATCCTCGACCAGCTGCAGAAGAACGGCGAAGCGGCCCTCAAGGGCTGACCGCTCATGGCCTCGACCACGACGGCACCTCGCCGCAGGGTTCGGGCCGCGTCCGGGGGTGGGGTCAACGCCGGCCACACCCTGGCCGGCTGGCTCTTCACGGCGCCGATGATCGTCATCCTCGGACTGTTCCTGGTGTTCCCCATCCTGATGGCGCTCTACGTGAGCTTCACCAGCTGGAACGGCAACGGCTCCCCCTTCCAAGGGGGTGCCAACGCCCCGCTCGTCGGGCTGCGCAACTACACCGACCTGTTCACGCGCGACGGCCTGATGCGCCAGACCTTCATGCAGTCGATCGGCAACACGTTCTACTACGTGCTGTTCGTCGTGCCGCTGCAGACGATCACCGCGCTCGGGCTGGCGCTGATCGTCAACAACAAGTTCCTCAAGGGCAAGGGGTTCTTCCGGACCGCCTTCTACTTCCCGTCGGTGACCAGCTCGATCGCCATCACGACGGTCTTCTTGTTCCTCTTCGGGAACTCCGGGGCCGTCAACGCCTTCCTCGGGCTGTTCGGGATCCACGGGCCGGCGTGGTTCTCCGACCCGCGCGGTCTGTTCCACCTGGCGTTCGGCGCGTTCGGCATCGACAACCCCGGCTGGGCCCAGGCCGACGTCCTCGGCCGGTCCCTGTGGGAGTGGCTGTCCGGCCCGTCGGTCGCAATGATGGTGCTGATCTTCCTCGCCATCTGGACGACGACCGGCACCTTCATCCTGATGTTCCTCGCGGCGCTGCAGGACCTGCCCGAGGACGTCGAGGAGGCGGCCGCGCTCGACGGCGCGACCTCCTGGCAGAAGCTGCGGTTCGTCACCATCCCCCAGCTGCGGCCGAGCATCTTCCTCGTGACCACGCTCGGACTGATCGGGACCTGGCAGGTCTTCGACCAGGTCTACGTCACCGGTGGTGGCCAGCCCGGCGGCACGACCCTGACCCCGGCGTACCTGTCCTACGGGCAGTCGTTCGAGGAGTTCGAGTACGGCCAGGGCACGGCGATCGCCTTCATCATCTTCTTGATCATCGTTGCGCTGACCTGGCTTCAGCGACGATTCCTCGCCGAGAGGGAGGGGTAGCGATGGACCGCAGCCGACCGCTCACCCGCACCGTGTTCCACGTGGTGCTCGTGATCTTCGCGATCATCTACCTGTATCCATTCGTCATCCAGGTGGCGACGAGCTTCAAGTCCGACCCGCAGGCCAACGCCAACCCGCTGTCGATCATCCCGAACCCGGTCGAGCTCAACGCGTGGAAGCGGATCTTCGGGCTCACGCCCGACTCCTCGGTGCCGATCCTGCACTGGGCGTTCAACTCCGCGCTCGTGACGGTGCTCGTCACCGCCGGCCGCGTGTTCTTCGACTCGCTGGCGGGCTACGCGCTCTCGCGGCTGCGGTTCCGGGGACGAGGATTCCTGTTCACCGCCGTGCTGGCCGTGATGTCGGTGCCCGGCGTGGCGCTGCTCATCCCGAAGTTCCTCGTCACCAAGTACTTCGGGATCTACAACACGTACTACGCGATGGTGCTGCCGCTCATCGTCGACGCCGCGGGCGTCTTCATCATGAAGCAGTTCTTCGACACCGTGCCGGTCACCATCGAGGAGGCCGCCCGCCTCGACGGCGCGTCGATCTTTCAGACCTTCTGGCACGTGGTGCTGCCGATGGCGCGGCCCGCGCTGATCACGTTGACGATCCTCAGCTTCCAGGGCAGCTGGAACGAGTTCAGCCACTTCCTCGTGACCACCCAGTCGCCGCAGTACCAGACCCTCATCACCGGTCTCGCCTCGCTGTCACGCGGCACGCTCGGCTCGGGCACGCAGTATCCGCTGAAGATGGCGACGGCTCTGCTCACGACCATCCCCGTCGCCATCTTGTTCTTCGTGTTCCAGCGGCATCTCGTGCGCGGCGCCAACGAGGGCGCCGTCAAGGGCTGAGTCGGCCACCCGACCGCGAGGAGGTCGGCGCGGTGAGGCGAGCGGGTGGTCTACGGTGAGGCACGAAGCTACGGGAAGGGGGCCCTCGGTGGGTCAGCAGTTCAAGGTCGACCTGTCCAACGCCGTCGACCCGCTCGTGCTCGCGATCGACGTCGGCAGCACCGCGACCCGAGGCTGCCTCTACGACGCGACCGGGACGCCGGTCGGCACCCGGCACAAGGTGCCGCACTACTTCACCAACCGGGCCGACGGCACGGTCGTCATCGACGGCAACCAGGTCGTCGACGAGATCGCGGAGGTCCTCACCTCGCTCGCGGTGTCGGGTCTCGCGGGGCGGATCAAGGCGGTGGCGCTGGACACCTTCGCGTCGTCGCTCGTCGCGGTCGACGCCGACGGTAGAGCCCTCACCCCGGCCATCACGTACGCCGACTCGCGGTGCGGCAGCTACGTCGACGTGCTGCGCGAGCGGGTCGACGAGCACGAGACCCACCAACGCACCGGCACCCGGCTGCACGCGTCCTACCTGCCCGCGCGACTGGTCTGGCTCAAGTCCGAGCAGCCGGCGGTCTTCGAGCGAGCGGCGACGTTCCTCTCGCTCGGCGAGTTCGTGCTGCAGCGGCTGCTCGGCACCACCGCGGCCGGCGTCTCCACGGCCGCCTGGACCGGGCTGCTGGACCGGCACACCGGGGACTGGGACGAGCCCATGCTGGCCGCCTCGGGCATCGACCGCGGCCAGCTGTCCCCCGTCGTCGAGGCGACCGCACCGCTCTACCCGCAGACCGCGACGATCGCGTCCCGCTGGCCGGCGCTCGAGGGCGTGCCGTGGTTCCCGCCGGTGTCCGACGGCTACGCCGCCAACCTCGGCTCCGGCGCCACCGACGACCGGCTGATGGTGGCGACGATGGCCACCTCCGGCGCGCTGCGCGTCCTCGTCGAGGGCGCCCCCTCCCCCGTGCCGGACGGGCTGTGGGCCTACCGCGTCAGTGCCGACCAGTCGTTGCTCGGCGGTGCGGTCAACGACGTCGGCCGGATGATCAGCTGGCTGCGCTCCACCCTCGCGCTGCCCTCCGCTTCGGCCGTCACCCGCCAGCTGCTCGCCGTGCCGACCGAGCCGGCGCCCACCGTGCTGCCCTTCCTCACCGGCGAGCGGGCCATCGGCTGGCGTAGCGACGCTCGCGCCACGTTCGGCGGGGTGGCCGCGCAGACGACCGCGATGCAGCTCTACCGCGGCGGCCTCGAAGGCGTCGTCATCAGCTACGCGCGGGTGTTCGAGCAGCTGTCGACGGTCGCCGGGGCCGTCCAGGAGGTGCGGGTCAACGGCTCGCAGACCCTCGACAACCCGGGGCTGCTGCAGATGATGGCCGACGTCCTCGGCCGCCCGGTCACCCCCGTCGGCATCAAGCGGTCGACCCTGCGCGGCACCGCCCTGGTCGCGCTGCAGGTCGTCGCCCCCGACGTCGAGCGCGCCGGCGTGGTCTTCGACGAGGCCTACGAGCCGGGCGAGGTGCTGCGCCCCTACTACGAGGACGCCCGCGCGCGGTGGGACCGGCTCTACGACGAGGTCGTGGTCGGTGGCGCCGCCGGCGCCTGACCGGAGCCCGCTCCCCGCTCCCAGCACCCACCCACCCACACAGCAGCGAGCCTGCCTACCGCGATCGGTACGCAGGCTCGCTGCCTATTTCTGCTGCTACGCCCGCACGAGCCAGATGTGCTGCTACGCCCGCACGAGCGAACGAAGCACGTACTGCAGGATCCCGTCGTTCAGGTAGTAGTCGCGCTCACCGGGCGTGTCGATGCGCAGGACCGCGTCGAACTCGACGGTGGAGCCGTCGGCCTTGGTGGCGGCCACGTGGAGCGTCTTCGGGGTCTTGCCCTCGTTGAGCTCGGTGACGCCGGTGATCTCGAACGTCTCGGTGCCGTCCAGGCCGAGGGACTCGGCGTTCTGGCCCTCGGGGTACTGCAGCGGCAGCACGCCCATGCCGATCAGGTTCGAGCGGTGGATGCGTTCGTAGGACTCGGCGATGACCGCCTTGACGCCGAGCAGCCGGGTGCCCTTGGCCGCCCAGTCGCGCGAGCTGCCCGAGCCGTACTCCTTGCCGGCGAGGACGACCAGCGGGATGCCGGCCTGCTGGTAGGCCTCGGACGCCTCGAAGATCGTCGTCTGCTCGCCACCGTCGAGGAAGTTGCGGGTGAAGCCGCCCTCGACGCCGTCCAGCAGCTGGTTGCGCAGCCGGATGTTGGCGAACGTGCCGCGGATCATGACCTCGTGGTTGCCACGACGCGAGCCGTAGGAGTTGAAGTCCTTGCGGTCCACGCCGTGCTCGGCGAGGTACTTGCCCGCCGGGCTGTCGACCTTGATGGCACCGGCCGGGCTGATGTGGTCGGTGGTGACCGAGTCGCCCAGCTTGGCGAGCACCCGGGCGCCGGAGATGTCCTCGACGGGGGTGAGCTCCATCGTCATGCCCTCGAAGTACGGGGGCTTGCGCACGTAGGTCGACTGGTCGTCCCACGCGAACGTGTTGCCCTCGGGGGTGTCGAGGCTGGTCCAGCGCTCGTCACCGGCAAAGACGTCGGCGTACTGCGCGGTGAACATCTCGCGGTCGATCGAGGAGTCGATCGTGGACTGCACCTCGTCGGCGCTCGGCCAGATGTCCTTGAGGTAGACATCGTTGCCGTCCTTGTCCTGGCCGAGGGCCTCGCTCTCGAAGTCGAAGTCCATCGTGCCGGCCAGGGCGTAGGCGACCACCAGAGGCGGGGACGCCAGGTAGTTCATCTTGACGTCGGGGTTGATCCGGCCCTCGAAGTTGCGGTTGCCCGACAGCACCGAGGTGACGGCGAGGTCGTTGTCGTTGACCGCGGCGGAGATGTCGTCCGGCAGCGGGCCCGAGTTGCCGATGCAGGTGGTGCAGCCGTAGCCGACCAGGTGGTAGCCGAGGTCCTCGAGCGCCGGCCACAGGCCCGCCTTCTCGTAGTACTCGGTGACGACCTTGCTGCCGGGGGCCATGGAGGTCTTGACCCACGGCTTGACCTTGAGGCCCTTCTCGGAGGCCTTCTTGGCGAGCAGGCCGGCGGCGAGCATGACCGACGGGTTGGAGGTGTTGGTGCACGAGGTGATCGAGGCGATCGACACGATGCCGTGGTCGATGTCGAAGGTCGTGTCGTCGCGCTTGACCGTGACCACCTTGTGCGGGCGGTCCGAGCCGTCGCCGGTCTTGGCGGGCGCCTTGATGCCCGCCGCGGGGTCGGAGTCGGGCGCGCTCGGGTCGCTGGCCGGGAACGAGCCGTTGTCGCGGCCGATGACGTCGACCTCGGGGTCGGCGGCGTAGTCCGGCAGCACCTTGCGGAAGGACTCCTTGGCGTCCGAGAGCAGGATGCGGTCCTGCGGGCGCTTCGGGCCGGCGATGGAGGGGACCACCGTCGACAGGTCCAGCTCGAGCTGCTCGCTGAAGCGCAGCTCGCGGCTCGGGTCGTGCCACATGCCCTGCTCCTTGGCGTACGCCTCGACGAGCTCGACCTGCTTGTCGCTGCGGCCGGTGAGGCGCAGGTAGTCGAGCGTGACGTCGTCGATCGGGAAGATCGCGCAGGTCGAGCCGAACTCGGGGCTCATGTTGCCGATCGTCGCGCGGTTGGCGAGCGGGATCGAGGCGACACCCTCGCCGTGGAACTCGACGAACTTGCCGACCACGCCGTGCTTGCGCAGCATCTCGGTGACGGTCAGCACGACGTCGGTCGCGGTCACGCCGGCGGGGATCTCGCCGCTCAGCTTGAAGCCGACGACGCGCGGGATGAGCATCGACACGGGCTGGCCGAGCATGGCCGCCTCGGCCTCGATGCCGCCGACGCCCCAGCCGAGCACGCCGAGGCCGTTCTCCATCGTGGTGTGCGAGTCGGTGCCGACGCAGGTGTCGGGGTAGGCCTGCTGGACCCCACCGACCTCGCGGCTCATGACCACGCGCGCCAGGTGCTCGATGTTGACCTGGTGGACGATGCCGGTGCCCGGGGGCACGACCTTGAAGTCGGCGAAGGCGCCCTGGCCCCAGCGCAGGAACTGGTAGCGCTCACCGTTGCGCTGGTACTCGAAGTCGACGTTGCGCTCGAAGGCGTCGCGGCGACCGAACACGTCGATCTGGACCGAGTGGTCGATGACCAGCTCGGCGGGGCTGAGCGGGTTGACCTTGTCGGGCTGGCCGCCGAGGTCCTTGACCGCCTCGCGCATGGTGGCGAGGTCGACGATGCACGGCACCCCGGTGAAGTCCTGCATGATCACGCGCGCCGGCGTGAACTGGATCTCGATGTCGGGGTCGGCGTTCTCGTCCCAGCCGCCGAGCGCCTTGATCTGCTCGGCCGTGATGTTGGCACCGTCCTCGGTGCGCAGGAGGTTCTCGAGGAGCACCTTGAGGGAGTACGGGAGGGTCGCGCTGCCCTCGACCGCATCCACGCGGTAGACCTCGTAGGACTGGTCCCCGACCTTCAGGGTGTCCTTGGCTCCGAAGCTGTTCACGCTGTCTTGGCTCACGCCTGTTCCTTCCACGATCCTTGTGGGTATCTTGACGTCGAGACAATACTGTCACGCCCATGTCTTGACGTCAAGAGATATCGGGGAGCATGCCCCGGTTCCCCTGATTGTTGCCCACCCGCGCCCCGAACGAAACAGCAGCGCCGCGTTTCGCCGCGGTCCGTGGCGCCCACGGCCCTACTCGTGATCGGACTCAGGATCCGACTCGAGGTCTGACTCGTCGACCGGCTCGAGCAGGGCGACGCACTCGACGTGCTGGGTCATCGGGAAGGCGTCGAACGCCCGCAGCGCCACCAGCTGGTAGCCGAGCTCCTCGGCGATCGCGACGTCGCGCGCGAGGGCGGCCGGGTCGCAGGCGACGTAGACCACGGCGCGCGGCTCGAGGTCCACGAGCGACTCGATCACCTGGCGTCCGGCCCCGGTTCGGGGCGGGTCGAGCACGACGAGGTCGAACGTCTCGCCGTCGCGCACCAGCTCGGCGAGCACCCGGTCAGCGCGTCCCTGACGCGCGGACGCCCACGGGTTCTCCTCGAGGTTCTCCACGGCGTTCTCGACGGCCAGCCCGTCGGACTCGACCGCCAGCACCTGGCCCTGCTCGCCCACCAGGTCGGCGAGCGCCGCGGCGAACAGGCCCACGCCGGCGAAGACGTCGAGCGCCCGCTCGCCCTCCTGCGGGTCGAGCAGCGCCATCGCCTCGTCCACGAGGGTCGGCGCGGCGCCCGGATGGACCTGCCAGAACCCGCGGGCGTCCACGGCCAGCTCGCGGACCCACTCCCCCACCTGCACGCGCTCGCCGACGGTCGACTCGACGCCGTGGCCGGCGTGGTCCAGGGCCTTGCCGGACTCGGCGATCGGCACGACGACCGCGTCGTCGACCAGGCTCGCGTCCACGACCTCGACCGCCGCGCAGTCGGTCCACGTCGTCGACAGCACGCCGGACTCGATGATCGGGCGCGTCGCGATGAGGCAGTCGTCGATCGGGATCACGGCGTGCGAGCGGTGGGCGCGCATCCCGGCGCGTCCGGCCTCGTCGACGGCGAACTCGACGCGGGTGCGCCAGCGCAGCCCGTCCTCGTCACCCGGCACCGGCTCGACGACGGGCTGGTCGTCGACCAGCTCGAGGCCGGCCAGCCGGTCCAGCTGCTCGCGCACGACCGTCGACTTGAGCTCGCGCTGGTAGTCCAGCGACGCGTGCTGCCAGTCGCAGCCGCCGCACCGACCCGGCCCGGCGTACGGGCACGGCGGGGTGACCCGGTGCTCGTTGGCGCGCAGGATCTCGATCGCGTCGGCCCGCCAGAAGCGGTCCTCGCTGCCACCCTCGGTGACCACCGCACGGACCTTCTCACCCGGCAGGGTGTGCCGCACGAACACGGCACGCCCCTCGTGGCGCCCCACGCAGAAGCCGCCATGGGCGACCGCGCCGATCTCGAGCTCGATCTCCCGGCCCACCGCGGGGGTGCCGCGGACCGCCCGCTCGCGGGTCGCTCTACCCCTGCGGTTGGCGTTGCCCCTCTTCACCGGCTTCGTCATCGGCCCTTCCCCGCAGCGATCGTGTCGTCCTGGATGTCCTGGCGGATCATCTCCGCCACCTCCTTGCTCGAGTTCAGCTGGTACGGGACGCTCGCGACGATGACGCCCGGCATGAACAGCAGCCGGGCCTTGAGCCGCAGCGCCGACTGGTTGTGCAGGATGTTCTCCCACCAGCGGCCGAGGACGTACTCCGGCAGGTAGACCATGACGAGGTCGTGCGGCGACTGGCGGCGGATCGCGGCGATGTAGTTGACGATCGGTCGGGTGATCTCGCGGTAGGGCGAGTCGAGGACCTTCAGCTCCACCGGGATCTCGCGCTGCAGCCAGTCCTGCTGGAGGCGCTCGCCGTCGGCGGGGTCGATGGCTACCGTGATCGCCTCGAGCGTGGACGGCCGAGCGCCCCGCGCGTAGGCGAGGGCCCGCAGGGTCGGCTTGTGGATCCGCGAGACCAGCACGATCGCGTGCACCCGCGAGGGGAGCCGGCCCGCCTCGTGGTCCGCGGCGGGAACCTCGAGCTCGCGCGAGACGGCCGCGTAGTGCTTGTGGATGCCCTGCATCAGCAGGTAGAGGATCGCCATGGCGAGGATCGCCCAGCCCGCCCCGCGCACGAACTTGGTCGCGAGCACGACGAGCAGCACGGTGAAGGACATCAGCGCACCGACGGCGTTGATGGCCCGGCTGGTCTGGTGGGTCCGGCGCTCGCGCGGGTCGGTCTCGGTGGCGAGGATGCGGTTCCAGTGCCGGATCATGCCAACCTGGCTGAGGGTGAACGACACGAACACCCCGACGATGTAGAGCTGGATCAGCTTGGTGACCTCGGCGTCGAAGATGACCACGAGCACGGCCGCCGCACCCGCGAGGATCATGATGCCGTTGGAGTAGGCCAGCCGGTCGCCGCGGCTCTGCAGCTGGCGCGGGAGGTAGCCGTCCTTGGCCAGGATCGAGGCCAGCACCGGGAAGCCGTTGAACGCCGTGTTGGCCGCGAGGATGAGGATCAGGCCGGTGACGGTCGACACCAGGATCACGCCGAGGTGGAAGTGGTCGAACACCGCGAGCGCCAGCTGACCGATGATCGTGTGCTGGATGTAGCCCGACCCCACGGGCTCGCCGTTGACCAGCAGCTGCTCGGCGGGTCGCTCGGCGTAGTGGATGTTGGTCTTGATCGACAGGTAGATGATCGACATCAGCATCGTCACCGACAGGCACCCCATGAGCAGCAGGGTGGTCGCGGCGTTCTTGCTCTTGGGCTTCTGGAACGCCGGGACGCCGTTGGAGATCGCCTCGACGCCGGTGAGCGCGGCGCAGCCCGAGCTGAACGCGCGCAGCAGCAGGAACACCATGGCGAGGGTGCCGAGCGACTCGTAGCCGTGCTCCGGGACCAGCTCGAGGCTCGCGCTCTCGGCACGGGGGAGGTCACCCATGAGCGAGCGGTACAACCCGTAGGCCGCCATCCCCATGATCGCGATCATGAACGCGTAGACCGGGATGGCGAACATCCGCCCCGACTCGCGCACCCCGCGCAGGTTCATCATCGTCAGGCCGATGATCAGGGCGACGGCTACCGGCATGGCGTGGCCGTCGAGGGCGGGGATCGCCGCCGTGGCGTTCTGCACGCCCGACGAGATCGACACGGCCACGGTCAGCACGTAGTCCACCAGCAGCGCGGACGCGACCGCGAGGCCGGCCCACCGGCCGAGGTTGACGGTGGCGACCTCGTAGTCACCGCCGCCGGAGGGATAGGCGTGCACGTTCTGCCGGTAGGACGCGACCACGACGAGCATGACGAAGACGACCGCGAGGCCGATCTGCCACGAGTGGGTCGTGGCGACGGCGCCGCCCGCGAGGGCGAGGGTCAAGAAGATCTCGTCCGGCGCGTACGCCACCGAGGAGAGGGCGTCGCTGGCGAAGATCGGGAGGGCCAGCCGCTTGGGCAGCAGGGTCTCGTGCAGCCGGTCCGAACGCATCTGGCGGCCCAGCAGGAGGCGCTTGAGGGCGCGACTGGAATCTGGCACGAGTCCAACCATACGAGCGTGCCCGGCATCGCGTGGTGCGCACCCTCGCCGCCCGAGGTCACGGTGTAGTTTCGTGCCGTGCACTTTGTCATCATGGGCTGCGGCCGCGTGGGGTCGACCCTCGCGCTCCGGCTGGAGAGCGAGGGCCACGACGTCGCCGTGGTCGACCAGTCGGCGACCGCCTTCCGCCGGCTCGGGGCCGACTTCGAGGGTCGCCGCGTCAAGGGCATCGGCTTCGACCGCGACACCCTGCTCGAGGCCGGCATCGAGGACGCCTACGCGTTCGCCGCGGTCAGCAACGGTGACAACTCCAACATCCTCGCCGCCCGGGTGGCCCGCGAGACGTTCGGGGTCGAGCACGTCGTGGCCCGCATCTACGACCCGCGCCGCGCCGAGATCTACCAGCGCCTGGGGATCCCCACCGTCGGCACGGTGCAGTGGACCGTGGACCGGGTGGTCCGCCGGCTGCTCCCGCAGGGGTCGGTGCCCGAGATGATCGACCCGAGCGGCGCGATCGCCATCGCCGAGGTCGCCGTCGACCCGTCCTGGGTCGGTCAGCGGCTCACCCGCATCGAGGACGTCGCCGGCACCCGGATCGCCTACCTGTCGCGGCTCGGCGCCGGCATGGTGCCGCTGCCCGACACGGTCCTGCAGGAGGGCGACATCGTGCGCGTCGTCGCCCCGACCGACGACCTGCCCCGCGTCGAGACGGTCCTCGCCGGCCCTCCCCCGCACGAGTGAGAGGACTCAACTGATGCGTGTCGTCATCGCCGGGGCCGGATCGGTCGGCCGCTCCATCGCCCGTGAGCTCATCCACAACGGGCACGACGTGCTGCTCGTCGACAAGGAGGCCGAGGCGGTCCAGTCCACCCGCGTCCCGGAGGCCGCCTGGCTGCTCGCCGACGCCTGCGAGATCTCCTCGCTGCACGAGGCCGGCCTGGCCGAGTGCGACGTGGTCGTCGCTGCGACCGGTGACGACAAGGCCAACCTGGTCACCTCGCTGCTCGCCAAGACCGAGTTCGGCGTGCCCCGCACGGTCGCCCGCGTCAACAACCCCCGCAACGAGTGGATGTTCGACGAGTCGTGGGGCGTGGACGTCGCCGTCTCGACACCGCGCCTGATGACCGCCCTGGTCGAGGAGGCCGTGAGCGTCGGTGACCTGGTGCGGCTCTTCGAGTTCCAGAAGGGCCGCTCGACGATGGTCGAGCTCACCCTGCCCGCCACGAGCCCCTACGCCGGGCGTCTGGTCAACGACGTGCCGCTCCCCCGCGACACCACGCTGGTCGGCATCATCCGCGACGGCAAGCCCATCGCGCCCACCCGCGACGACCCGGTCGAGGCCGGCGACGAGCTGCTTCTGCTCACCGTCCCGGACGTCGAGGACGAGCTGGAGTCGCTGCTCTCGCCCGCCCACCGCGTCCCCCGCTCCGACCTGGACGAGCTGGACCTCGACCACGGGTGAGGCGTCCCCGCGGCGTGCGGGTCGGCGCGGGGTGCGGTCAGCTCGGCGTGCGGTCAGCGCGGCGTGCGGCCGCGGACCAGGATGGCCCCCATGAGGCCGACGGCGGCGAGGTAGAGCGGCCAGCCGAGGACGATCTTCGCGATGCCGAGCGCGGCGACCTGGCCGGCGAGGTAGAGCGGGACCGCGACCAGCAGCCGCACGGCGAACAGCCCGACCAGCACGAGGGTCAGCCGGTTGCACACCCGGACCATGGCCCGGTCCTGGCGCCAGCCGAGGGGGTTCTCCTTGTAGTCCGGCTCGGCCATCCCGACGAGGAAGCCGACGACCGGCCAGCGGGTGACCACGGACAGCAAGGTCGCGACGAAGTAGCCGGCGCTGATCAAGATGCCGGGCAGGAACGCCGCCTCGGCGCGACCGCTGCGCATGGCGAAGTACGCAGCGAGGGCCGTGCCGAGCAGGCTGGACAGCACGAACTGCATCGTCCCGCGGGTCACCAGCCGGGCGACGCCGAGCAGGGCGGCGGTCACCAGCGAGGCGATGACGGCACCGCGCAGGTCCGCGCGCACGACCCAGACCAGCACGAACACCACGGTCGGCAGGGCAGCCTCGAGCGAGCCGCGCCAGCCGCCGAGGACCGTGGCGAGCCGCTCCCGGATGAGCCGCTCCACGGTGTCGTGCGCCCGGACCGACGCCAGGCCCTCGTCGTCAGCGGCCACGGTTGGGGAGGATGTCGTAGAAGGGGTTGTAGATCGTCTTGATCCCGTCCTTGGTGCACACCCGGCCGCGGGCGCGCAGGTAGGTGCCGGGGTGGATCCCGGCGATCGAGCGGCGCCCCAGCCAGATGAGCTGCAGGCGCTGCGTCCCGTCGTAGAGCTCGGCGCGCAGCGCCGGCACCTGACCGAGCGGGCTCAGCGTGGTGTTGCGGATCGTGCCGGACACCGTGGCGACCTCGCGGTCGGCCAGCTCGGCGATGGTGCGGTGGCCGAGGCCCTGGCTGCTCTCGCGCAGCTCGCTGTTGTCGAGCTCGTCCTGGTCGGTGGCGAGCCGACCGAGCAGGCGGCGCAGCCGCCCGGGGCGCCGCTCGCGGGTGATGCTCATCGGATCTCCGTGATCTCCGGGCCGCGCTCGAAGGGCTGCAGGTCGTCCACCGGGTCGGTGGGGTCTACGCCGTCCTGGGCGACCGCCTGCTCGGGGATGCGCAGGGGCAGCAGCTCGCGGGGCGCCATCGCGTCGGCGCCGCGGACGACGACCGCGTCGGCGAGAAGGCTGAGCAGCGGTGCGGCGACCTCGGCGTCGGTCGCGGCAGGCCCGGCCAGGAAGCCCCGCACGAACCAGCGCGGGCCGTCGACGCCGAGGAAGCGACCCGGCTGCAGCACCCGGCGACCGGCGGCGTCCTGGGCCGGGAGCTCTACGGCCAGCTCGGTGCCGAACAGGCCGTCCTCGACCCGGGCGGTGCCGCCGTTGGTCTCGACACTGGCGGCGATCTCGTCGCGGATGTCGTCCCAGATGCCGAGGGTGCGCGGCGCGGCGTAGGCGTGCAGCGCGAGCGAGGAGTCGGCCATCACCGCGGTGACGCCCGTGACCGTGCCGGAGGCCTCGTCGATCTCGAGGCGCAGCTCCAGGCCGTCCAGGCCGGGCAGCCACAGCGCGCCGAGGTCGAGCCGACCGCCGAGGCCGTCGACCTCGGACTCGTCGTGCGGACCGTTGGCGCGCACCTTGCGGCCGGTGCCACCGAGCTCGGTGCCGCTCGGGCGGGCGTCGTCCGCAGCCACGTCGTCGTGCTCGGCCTCTGCCTCGGAGCCGGTCGTCGGATCCGTCGTGTCCGGCACGTCGGGGTCGGTCGATGCGTCGTGCTTCTTGCGGCGGAAGAGGGCCACGAACAGTCCTTTGGCGGCAGTGGTGGGTGGTGCGGACGAAGAGCGGTGGGTCAGCGGGCGCCGAAGCCCCCGCTGTCGCCGTGGCCGCTCGTGCCACGCACGCTCTCCGGTAGGCAGGTTACCTCTCGGAACTGGACGGCCGACACCGCCTGCACGACCAGCTGGGCGATCCGGTCGCCCCGGTGGATGGTGAACGCCTCGGACCGGTCGGTGTTGAGCAGGTTGACCAATATCTCGCCGCGGTAGCCCGCGTCGACGGTGCCCGGCGCGTTGACGATCGTCAGGCCGTGCTTGGCCGCGAGACCCGATCGGGGGTGGACGAAGCCGGCGTAGCCCTCCGGCAGCGCGAGCGCCACGCCGGTCGGGATCAGGGCCCGCTCACCCGGCTCGAGGCGCACCTCGGTGCGTGCGCGCAGGTCGGCTCCCGCGTCGCCCGGGCGGGCGTAGCTCGGCGGCTCCAGCTCGGGGTCCAGCCGCAGCAGCAGCACGTCCACCGGGGCGACATCTATGCGCCCCTCCGGGGCAACATCTACGCGCCCCTCCGGGGCGACATCTACGCGCCCCTCCGGGGCGACATCTACGCGCCCCTCCGGGGCGACCTCGGCGCTCAGGCCGCGCACTCCGAGCAGATCATCTGGCCGTTGACCTCCTTGGCCAGCTGGCTGCGGTGGTGCACGAGGAAGCAGCTGCCACAGGTGAACTCGTCGGCCTGACGGGGCAGGACGCGGTAGGACAGCTCCTCGCCGGAGAGGTCGGCCCCCGGGAGCTCGAAGCCCTCGGCCTGCTCGGTCTCGTCGACGTCCACGCTGGAGGACGAGGTGTCGACGCGGCGCGCCTTGAGCTCCTCGATGGAGTCCTCGGACATCTCGTCGTCGGTCTTGCGCGGGGCGTCGTAGTCGGTAGCCATGGTGGCCCTCTCTCTCGGTCCTGGCGGGGCGGTCGGCCCTTCGGACCGGAAACTCGGTGGACGGTCGGTGCGTGGCCTTCAACGGCGGAGAGTGCCGTTTTGTGCCCGAGGCTCGCGGCGCATTGTGCCTTACTTTGCGGCCCGCGTCATCTCTGCTCGTCGGTCAGTCAGCGACGCCGCACGAGCGCAGGATCACGGCGAGCTCCTCGACCGGTCCTGGCGCCCCCGCGAGGGTGACCGCGGCGCCGGGCGTGTCCTGGTCCAGACCGCGGACGGTCGCGCCTGACTCCACCGCCACGAGCCAGCCGGCCGCGAGGTCCCAGGCGTTCAGCCCCCGCTCGTAGTAGACGTCCGTCTGGCCGGAGGCGATGGCACACAGGTCCAGGGCCGCGCTACCGATCCGACGGATGTCGCGCACCTGCGGCAGCACCGTCGCGATCACCCGGCCCTGAGCGGCGCGCACGTCCGCGAGGTAGCCGAAGCCGGTGGACAGCAGGCTGGCCTCGAGCAGCGGCGACGGGTTGTGCCGCAGGGCACGGACCGAGCCGTCCGCGGCCTCGAGCCGGGCGCCCCGCCCGAGCCCGGCCCGATACGTCTGGCCGAGCACCGCATGGGTCACGGCACCCGCGACCGGGTACCACCCGCCGGGCACGCGCGGATTGCCCACCACGGCCGCGATGGACACGGCGTACGCCGGGATGTCGTAGAGATAGTTGACGGTGCCGTCGATCGGGTCGACCACCCAGCTGATCCCGCTGCTGCCGACGATCCCGGTGCCCTCCTCGCCGAGCAGCCCGTCCTGCGGCCGGGCCTCGAGGAGCAGCCGGTGGGCGAGGTCCTCCGAGCGCCGGTCCATGATCGTCACCACGTCGGTGGCGCTGGACTTCGTCGAGGCCACGTCGAGGTCGCGGGGACGCTCGTCGACGATGAGCCGACCGCACCGCTGCGCCACCTGCACGGCGAGCGCCTCGAGCTCGTCGATCAGGTCGGGCGGGAGCGCGAGGCCCTGGTCGCGGGCGGGGACGCGGATGCTGTCAGGGGTCGAGGCGGGCTCGGCGAGGTCGCGGGTCACTCCCCCAGTCTTTCACCGCGGTGGCGTGCTGCCCGGTCAGTCCGAGCCGCAGGCGGCGGGACGGGCGGCGCGCAGGTTGGGGCAGCAGCCCGCCGGGCACACCGACCACAGCGGCGAGCCGGGCCAGGCCGGGCGGGTCGGCAGGGTGTCGCGGGCCTGCGCCGCGCGCTCCTCCACCAGGTCGACCAGCCCGCTGACGAACTCGGGATCCACCCCGACCGTGGGCACCCGGACCAGCTCGACACCCAGCCGGGTGGCGGTCTCCTGCGCCTCGTGGTCGAGGTCGTAGATGACCTCCATGTGGTCGGACACGAAGCCGAACGGCACGCACACCACCCGCTCGACACCTTGGCCGGCGAGGACCTCGAGATGGTCGTTGATGTCGGGCTCCAGCCACGGCTGGTGCGGCGGTCCGGAGCGCGAGCAGTAGGTGAGGTCGAACGCGTAGCTCGTCGAGAGGGTCGCGTTGACCTCCTCGGTCACCGCCACGGCCAGGTCGAGGTGCTCACGTTGGTAGAGCCGACCCTCGCCGTCACCGGGTCCGCTGGTCTCGTCCATCGCGTCGGGGATGGAGTGCGTGACGAAGACGATGCGGGTGCCCTCGACGGGCAGCTCGCGCAGCGCCTCGGTGACCAGCCGGGTCACCGTGCGGGCGAAGCCAGGGTGGTTGTAGTAGCCCCTGACCCGGTCGACCTGCAGCGTGCGGCCCTCGTCGCCGAGCGCCGCGATCGCCCCGGCGATGTCCTCTCTGTACTGCCGGCACGAGGAGTAGGAGGAGTAGGCGCTGGTGGTCACCACGACCAGCCGGCGGGCGCCCGCGTCGTGCGCCTCGCGCAGCGCGTCGACCAGGAACGGGTCCCAGTTGCGGTTGCCGAAGTAGACCGGCAGGTTCAGCTCGCGCCGGCCCAGCTCGTCCACGAGCGCGCTGACCAGCTCGCGGCCGTGTTCGTTGACCGGGCTACGACCGCCGAGCAGGTAGTAGTGCTGGGCGACCGCCTCGAGCCGCTCGTCCGGGATCCCGCGACCGGCGGTCACGTTGCGCAGGAAGGGCATCACGTCGGACGCCTGCTCCGGCCCACCGAAGGAGAGCAGCACCAGGCCGTCGTAGGGGTCCACCCGGTCCTGCTGCTGGCCGAGGTCGGGCTGCGTGGGGTCGGGCTGCGTGGGGTCTGGCTGGGTCACGAGGGGCGTCCTTCCTGCGGGCGCGGTTGCGGAGGTGCTCCGGGGGTGGACGGGTCCTGCTGCACCGGCCCCGCTGCGCTGCCTCTCCCGGACGACTGCCGGGAGCGGCGCACGGCGGACGCTCTACGGACGATGCGGGCGCGCCGGGTGGCGCGGTCCCAGCGAGCCCGACGGCGAGCTGCTGCGGAGCCGACCGGCGGGGGTGGGGCGTGCGGCGCGTGCCAGTGCCGGACGATGGCGAGCAGGCGATAGCAGAAGACGACGGCGACGGCACCGCTCGCGGTGAGGGTCCCGAGCGTGCCGGTCTCGGCGGCCAGGACGACCAAGATGCCGCCGACGACCGCCGGCACCGCGTAGAGCTCGCGGCGCAGCACCTCCGGCACGATCCCGCTGAGCAGGTCGCGGATCACGCCACCGCCGACGGCGGTGATCAGCCCGAGGATCACGGCCTCCATGCCGTTGGCCCCGAAGGTGAGCGCCTTGATGGCGCCGGACACGCTGAACAGCGCGAGGCCGGCTGCGTCGAGCGTCTTGATCGGGCGCGACAGCCGCTCGACGTGGTGCGACCAGCGGAAGCCGATCAGGCCGGCGACCAGCGCGCACGCGACCAGCCGCCAGTCCGAGACGCCGACGGGAGTCGCGTCGAGCAGGACGTCGCGGACGATACCGCCGGCGAGCGACGTGGCGAGGGCCAGGCAGAGCACCCCGAACACGTCGAGGTCCTTGCGGACGCCGACGAGGGCTCCGGACACCGCGAACACGAACACGCCGAGGAGGTCGAGAGCCAGCTGCAACGATCCGAACGCGTTGGCCATGGCGTCCCCCAGCCTATCCGGCGGCGTGCCGGGACCCGCGCGACGGCGCCGCCGTGCGAGCCTTTCGACAGTACGCTGAGACGAAGCGCTGCCCGGTGACGAAAGAGAAGTGATCAGTGAGCATGCAGGACCTTCGCCTCGTCGGCCTGTCGGAGGACAGCGAGCACGTGCTGCTGGCGGACGACCAGGGCGGTCGCTACCGCCTGCCGCTCGATCACGCGCTGCGCTCGGCCGTGCGGCACGAGCGCCCGCGCCCCGCCGGTGACGACACCCCGACCTCGCTCAGCCCACGGGAGGTGCAGGCGCTGATCCGCGCCGGCGCCTCCGCCGAGGAGGTCGCCGAGCTGTCCGGGTGGACGCTGGAGAAGGTCCACAAGTACGAAG
>NZ_JAKZHV010000008.1 GCF_022568835.1 Arsenicicoccus piscis | reverse complement strand
AAGCTGAGCCATCCGGGACCGGACTCGGTCGAACTCGTATGCACGCCAAGGATTTCGCGGTATCCCTCCGCGTTGACACCTGTCGCGATCATCACCGCGATCTTGACCACGCGATTGTTCTCCCGGACCTTCATCGTCAACGCGTCGGCGGCGACGAAGGTGTAGGGGCCGGCGTCCAACGGGCGGGTGCGGAACGCCTCGACCTGCGCGTCGAGGTCCTGGGCCATCACGCTGACTTGTGACTTGGACAGGCCGGTGATCCCGAGGGTTTGGACGAGTTTGTCCATCCGGCGGGTGCTGACCCCGAGCAGGTAGCAGGTCGCGACCACGGTCGTCAGGGCCTGCTCGGCGCGGCGGTGGCGTTCCAGTAGCCAGCCGGGGAACATGCTGCCCTCGCGTAGCTTGGGGATCGCGACATCGATCGTGCCGACGCGGGTGTCCAACTCGCGGTGGCGGTACCCGTTGCGGGAGTTGATCCGGTCGGGGTCACGTGTGCCGTACTCCGCGCCACACACACTGTCGGCCTGCGCCGACAGCAACGCGTTGATGAACGTGGACAGCATGTCCCGCATCAAATCCGGTGAGGCCTGGACCAGCTGGTCCTGCAGAAACCGGGCAGGGTCAATATCGTGGGGTGAGGCGGTCATCGTGTGCTCCTTCTTCGAGGTGGTTGTGGAAGATCTCTCGAAGAATCACCGGTGACCGCCGCTCACGTCATGAGCGACACGGCCACCAACTCGTACACCACTCTGCTGGACTCAACTCCGTCGAATTGGGCTCTTTGAGCCATTTTGCTCTCCGTCCAGGCAGGACGGGCGGGTCTGGGGGGTGCCGGTCGTCCGCGTCGCTGCGGCGGCGACGGGGCACCACAGCAGGGGGACTTCAGCACATGACACCAGAGCGTGCTCACGAGCACCAGTTGAGCGCTGCCGACGCAGCCGTCCAGGCCGTCGCCACCTCGACCGCCACCTCGATCTTCCTCGACCCCAGCGGACGCCGCTGGCGGGTGCTGCGACGGTGCGCCCTGACGCTGGCCCTGCTGCTCGTCGTCGGCATCGCCATCGCGTTGCCCCGGATGTACGCCTCGCCCTCCCTCGAGGGCCGGCCCACCCCGATCCAGCTGTCCAAGGCCGAGACCGGCCTGCGGGCCCCGATCGTCGGCGAGGGTCCGATGGAGCGGGCCGTCAAGCTGGTCCGCTCCCCGGCGTCCGCGGGCCACCCCGCGACGACCCGCAAGGTCGAGCCCTTCACCGGCGCAGACCTCGGTGTGCTCGCGCCGAAGGACGCTGCGCACGCGGGCGACGCGCCCTACGCGATCGAGCACTACGGCTACTCCGCCGCCGCGCACAAGACGATCGCCCTGACCTTCGACGACGGACCGAGCAGCCCGGTCACCCCGCAGCTGCTCGACGTGCTCGGCCGGGCCAAGGTCCCCGCGACCTTCTTCCTGGTCGGGCAGAACGTCGCCGCCCACCCCGACGTGGTGGCCCGCCTCTCCCGCGAGGGCCACGCGGTGGGCGTCCACACGATGACCCACCCCGACATCGCGCACCTGCCCGACTGGGAGGAGCAGGCCGAGCTGGTCGCCACCGAGCGCACGCTGCGCGCGATCACCGGCCGGGCGGCCACCTTCTGGCGGATGCCCTACGACGGCGAGGACGCCGAGTTCCAGCAGGACACCAGCGACGGGCTGCTGCGCGCGCAGCGCCTCGGCTACACCATCGCCTCCTACGACTTCGACACCAAGGACTGGGAGCACGACGCGAACCCGACGGGCAAGGTCACCGACATCCCGCTCCCCGACCTGCGCAGCGGCAAGAACATCACGATGCTCCTGCACGATGCCGGCGGCCCCAACCGCGAGCGCACGGTCGAGTACGTCAAGCGGCTGATCCCCGTAGCCCGTGCCGCGGGCTACACGTTCCAGACGATGCCGCAGGTGCAGCCCTCGATCCGCGAGAGCAACGCGCCGATCGAGGTCACCGTCTGGGACAAGGCCGTGCACGCAGGGGCCTACGCGACGTACGTCCTGCCCAACAAGCTCGTCGAGTGGCTCTTCGCGCTCGCGCTGTTCACCGTCGCCGTCCTCGGTCTCGGCAACGTCGCGCTCGCCGCATGGCGCCACCGCAAGCGGTCCCGGATCGACTGGCCGACGGCCGAGCAGATCGGCCTGCCCGTGTCCGTGGTGCTCGCGGCCTACAACGAGGAGCCGGTGATCGCCCGGACCCTGCGCTCCATCCTCGCCAGCGACTACCCCGTCCTCGAGGTCGTGGTCGTCGACGACGGCTCCTCGGACGCGACCGCCGCGCAGGTCCGCGCCGTGATGGCCGAGGACCCGCGGGTCGTGCTGCTGCGCCAGCCCAACGCCGGCAAGGCGCACGCCCTCAACAACGGGGTGGCGTCGGCGCGGGGCGACTACGTCGTGACGCTGGACGCCGACACGATCATGACGCCCACCACGATCACCAACTTGATGCGGCACTTCGCGCTGGACACCTCCGGCCGCCTCGGCGCGGTCGCCGGTGTCGTGCGGGTCGGCAACCGCACCACCAACCTGCTCACCCGCTGGCAGGCGCTCGAGTACCTCACCCAGATCGGCATCGAGCGCTCGGCGCAGGACCAGCTCGGCGCCATCTCGATCATCCCCGGGGCGTGCGCGGCCTGGAGCAAGGCCGCCATCAGCGCGGCCGGGGGCTACTCCAACATCACCCTCGCCGAGGACTGCGACCTCGCGCTGATGATGCACCAGCTCGGCTGGCGGGTCACCCAGGACGACGAGGCGCTGGCGTACACCGAGGCGCCGGAGACCGTGGACGACCTGATCGCCCAGCGGACCCGCTGGACCTTCGGGACCCTGCAGGCGATCTACAAGCACCGCAACCTGATCTTCTCCCGGCACGCGGGCGCGCTCGGGTGGTACGTGCTGCCCAGCTACGTCTTCTCGGTGCTGTTCCCGATCGTCTTCCTGCCCTTCACCTTCGTGATGGCCTGCCTGGCCTACCAGCAGCAGGGGCCGGGAGTGCTGGTCACCTTCTTCCTGCTCTTCGTAGCCCTCCACGTCCTCATCGCGGCCGTCGGCGTCAAGCTCATGGGTGAGGGCTTCCACCACCTGCTAATGGTCCCGATCTACCGGCTCGTGTTCGAGCCGCTGCGCGCCTATCTGCTTTACACCTCGGTCTGGTTGGCGTTCAAGGGAGTTCGGATGGGTTGGAACAAGTTCGCGCGCACCGGCTCGCTCGACACCAGCGCCGCGTCCACGCTCGACAAGACCCTCGCCGGGTCGAAGAGCTGACGTCGAGAAGTGAACAGGGGAAATCACCGATGACCATGACCGCCGACACCGTGGCGCCGCCACTGAGCGCGACCGTGGAGACACCAGCGGACGCCACCGCGCCGGCCACCGCGCCGGCCACCGAGGGCAGGCCCACGGTCGTGCTGCGTCAGCGCGACCGGTACATCGACTCGCTGCGGGCCTTCGCGCTCGTGCGCGTCATGACCTACCACGTCTTCGGCTGGGCCTGGCTGCCGATCCTCTTCCCGTCGATGGGCATCATGTTTGCGCTCGGCGGCTCGCTCATGGCGGCATCGCTCGACCGCTCCCCCGGCAACCCGTGGCGGGTCCTGCACAAGCGCGCCACCCGCCTGCTGCCGCCGTTGTGGATGCTCGGTCTGGTCCTGGTGCCGGTCATGCTGGCGCTCGGCTGGACCGTCACGGAGACGGCGGGTGACCCCCTCAGCTGGCAGACCCTGCTGTTCTGGGTGCTGCCGCTGTCGGACCCGCCCGGCAGCGCGTACGGCGCCGACTGGGTCCTCCCGCTCTGGTACATCCGGGGCTACCTGTGGTTCATGCTGCTGTCCCCGGCCGCCCTGTGGCTGTTCCGGCACTGGCCCAAGCGGATGCTGGCGCTGCCGCTGCTGCTGATCGCCGGCTACTCCTCGGGCCTGCTGCAGCTGGACGACCGCTCCGGTGACGTGCTGCTCACCCTCGGCATGTTCGGCGCCTGCTGGATGCTCGGCTTCGCGCACCACGACAACAAGATCCGCCCGCTGCCGCTGCGCGCCGTCCTCCCGATCGGCCTCGGCACCATGGCGCTCGGGCTGCTGTGGGCGGTGAAGTTCCCCGACGCGGACACCGGCGTCAACATCGACGACATCCCGATGGCCGACATGCTCTACTGCCTCGGCGCCGTCCTGATCCTGCTGCGGCTCTACCCCGACTTCTCGTGGATGGCCCGTCGGCCGTTCCTGGACAAGCTGGTCGCGACGATCAACTCGCGCGCCATGACGATCTACCTGTGGGGCAACGTCGCGATCTTCTTGTCCGTGCCGATCCTGGACCGGATGCCGTTCCCGACCGCCTTCGGCGAGGACAACTGGGGCGGCTGGACGCTGCAGTACCTGCTCAGCTGGGCGCTCCTGGTGGCGGCCATCCCGCTCTTCGGCTGGGTCGAGGACCTCGCCGCGCGCCGCCCGTTGCGACTCAACCCGTGGCCGTCGACCCCGGGGCGGATGTCCGCCCTGCGCACCCGCCGGGTCGAGATGCACGACCGCCCCAGCTGGATGCCGACCATGACCCCGGCGCGGCTGATCCTCGGGTCGGCGATGGTCGTCGGCATCGCCGGCTGCGCGACCGCCCTCGCCCTGCACGGCACCAACACCCCCGCCCGCGGTCCGGTCGGCGAAGCGCCTCCCAAGGCGGTCGCAGCGGCGGGGACCGGCACGTCGGCTCGCCAGGCGCAGGCGCGCGCCGCCTCCGGTGGCGCGGCCATGACCACGACCGTGCATCGCGCCACCAGCCCTGCGGCACAAGCGGTCTCGCGACTGCGCCTCGCGAGTGCCGTCCCCGTGTTCGCCGCACCGCAGGCCACTGCTGCTGCCGGTGGCACTGCTGGTGCCGCTGCTGCTGGTGGCGCTGCTGCTGGTGCCACCCCGGTGGCCGTCGCCGCCCCCGTCGCCGGTCCCGCAGGCGCTACCGCTGCGCCGGGAGCTCCGGCCGCCGCTGCCGGCATGCCCGCCCCCGTGGTGGTCCTGCCGGGTCTGCCAAACGCCGTCGGAGCGCCCGCGGTCGCGGCACCGGTCCCGGCGGGGCAGCCGGCCCCGGCCGTTCCGCAGTGGACCGCGCCGGTCGTCGCGCCGCCGGTGGTCACCCCGGCTCCAGCCGGCACCACGACCCCGGCCGGCACCACGACTCCTGCGTCGACCCAGCCGGCGCCTGCGCCGGTGGTGACCTGGACGCCGACACCCACCCCGGTGGTCACCTGGACTCCCACACCGGCGCCCACGCCGACCGTCCCGCCGAGCTCGCCGGCCACCACGACGCCCACCGCTCCCTCGACGACGCAGCCCGGCCCCACGACACCACCCGTGACGGTGCCGACCCAGCCCAGCGTGCCGCCGACTGTGCCTACCCAGCCGACGCAGCCGAGCGTGCCGAGCCAGCCCACGCAGCCGAGCCAGCCCACGCAGCCGAGCCAGCCGAGCCAGCCGGGCTTGCCTGCGACGACGACGCCGGCCGAGCCGAGCACCACGACACCACCCCAGCCGACGACGCCGGCTGAGCCCACCAACCCGCCTGCGCCGAGCACCACGGCACCGCCCACCACGACGACGCCCACCACGACGACGGCCCCCACGACGACGGCCCCCACGACGACGGCCCCGGCGCCGACCGCGCCATGACGGGCTACAGCCGCCCGGTCGCGTGGTAGCGGTTGACCTGAGCCGCGGTCAGCGAGTAGCGGTCTCCGTAGACCGACCACGCCAGCGGAAGGCCCAAGGTGAGCTTGCCCTGCGCGAGGAAGCGTCGCTGCATGGCGTCGATCCGCGAGGTGTCGCTGTGCGCCACCTCGCGGCGCATCACCTGGACGCGAGCGTCCAGGAAGGCCTTGAGGTAGACCCGCTCGTTGCCTCCCGCTGCGGGGGTGCGGGCCCGCAGCCGAGCGAGCCGGCGGACCTCGGCGAGACCGTCCTGGCCGTGCATCACGGCGGCGTCGTAGTACGCGAACTGGCCGAGCTCTTGGACCCGGTCGCGGACCCCGAGGTTCACGGCGGGGGTGAAGTAGGCCCGGTCCCGCATCCGGTCCTGCGCCGCCCGGAAACGGGGATCGGTGCGCGCGGCCTGACGCCAGGCCGTGACGAACGGCGCCCCCAGCCCGCGGGTCGAGGACGTGCCGTCGACCCGCTGCAGCGCGGGGAGGAAACGAGCGAGCGGGTTGTTGCGCGGCGCCACCCGGACGTAGTCGCGCACCAGTGCGAGCATGTCGTGCGTCTTGGACGTGAAGCCGATGATGCCCGCGGTGTAGCCGCGGTTCTCGGCGGCGTTCCCCTCGACGTCGTACTCGATGTAGCCGTACTGCCGGCGCCAGTCGAGCGAGGAGTTCTCGGCGGTCGACACCAGCATCATGATCGACTCCTTGGACTGGGTCGTGGCTGCGGTGGGGATACCGCGGAAGGTCACGGCCGAGGGCAGGGAGGCGAGCGAGGGCGCGGTCGACGCGGCGGCAGCAGCCGAGGCGGAGGAGGCACAGGCGAGGGTGGCCGAGGCGGTCGAGGCGGCGACCAGGAGGCTACGGCGAGTGAACAGGGGTCCAGTCATGACTACTGAATGTAGTCATTTGACTACCCTTTGTCAGCGTTTCGCACGATGCGGGCGCGTCGCGGCACTCTGGGTGACCGCCTGCTTGCTGACGTTGACGGCGTGCACCGGGTCACCGACGCCACCTTCAGCACCGACCACAGCAACGACGACCGCATCAACGGCGACCGCGCACCCGACCACCCGCTCTACCGCGACGTCGGCGGCGGCCACGCGGACCTCCTCGCCCACGCCGACGCGACCCGCCCGAAGCCCGGCCCCGACCCCGGCCCAGCCGACGATGCAGGTCTTCCTCACCGGCTACTCGTGGCACGACAACACCCCGGCGGGGTCGGCGATCTCGCACCCGGTGGTGCACCGCAGGGCCGGTGGGAGCGGGACCTACGCCGACCCGATCACCGTCGCCGTGGGGCACACCCGCGTCGGGCGAGGCGACGTGCTGGACTTCGCGGCGGGCACGCGGTTCTACGTGCCGTCGCTGCGGCGCTACCTGGTCGTCGAGGACACCTGTGGAGACGGGCCCCGCCCACAGGATCGACCGTGCCACGACCTGTCGACCGCACCGTCCGGAGCCCGTGCCTGGCTGGATGTCTGGCTGGACGGACGGTCGGTGCCTGCCGCGACGGCGACCGCGTGCGCCCGGCGACTGACCGGGCTGCGCCCGGTGATCATGCGTCCGCGGGCGGACTACCCGGTGGGGCCGGGCCGCGGGATCCTGCAGGGCGGGACGTGCGTGAGCGGCTACCCGGACCAGGTGCCCGGCTAGCCGCTCACGACGGTTCGACGCGTGGGTGGTCAGTGCGGCAGCTTGACCGCGAGGATCGGCACGTCGGCCTCGAGCAGCAGGGTCTGCGAGACGCTGCCGATGAGGGCCTTGCCGACCTTGGACCGGCGCTTCACCCCGATGACCAGACGCTCGGTCTCCGGGTGCTCGGCGAGGGCGTGCAGCACGACCTCGGCGTGCGACTCGTGGTGCGTGCGCTCGAGGATGGTGATGCGGGTCTCGCCGCTCATCAGGTGCTCGGGCGAGATGGGCCGCAGGCCCAGGTTGACCGCGAGCACGTCGGTGCCGAGCAGGCGGGCCTCGGCGATGGCGCTGGTGAGCGCCAGCGCACCCTCGGCGCTGTCGGGAACGGCGACCATGACGGACATGACGTGAAAGTCCTTCCGGGAGAGGAGTGTTGAAGGGGTGACTAGCTGAAGTTGCCGGACGCGAAAGACTCCTCGAGCTGCTCCAGCGAGCGACCACTGGTGTTGGGCAAGAACTTCCACAAGAACGCGATGGCGATCAGGCCCACGACGAAGAAGAGCCCGAAGATGCCGGCCAGGCCGGCGAACGCCACGATCGACGGGAAGGCGAAGGTCAGCGCGGCGTTGACCAGCCACATGACCATGATCGACAGGCCCATGCCGAAGCCACGCAGCCGCAGCGGGAAGAGCTCGGACAGGCACACCCACACCGGCACGTTCAGCGCCAGCTGCATGAAGAAGACGAAGGTCACGCAGAGCACGAGGATCACCCAGGCGCGCGACGTGCTGGCGGGCATCAGCAGGGCGGTGATGACGATCAGCCCGTGCACGGTCGTGGTGGCGATGAAGCCGCGGATGATCAGGTCACGGCGCCGCATGCGGTCGATCATGACGAAGAGACACAGCGCCGAACCTGCCACGGCGAGAACGCCGTTGGCGATGTTGGCGATGATGGCGGCGCTGGCCGAGAAACCGGCGTCCTTCAGCAGCTCGGTGCCGTAGTACATGATCGAGTTGATGCCGGTCAGCTGCTGGGCGGCGGCGAGGGCACAGCCGATCATGACGATCCGCGCGATCCACGGCACGGCGAGGTCGGACCAGCCACCGACGTTGGACTCGGCCTCCTCCTGGGCCAGCTGCTCGACCTCGGCCATCTCGGCCTTGGCACGATTCTCGCTGCGCACCTCGCGCAGCACGTCGAGGGCGTCGTCGTGCCGGCCCTGCGAGATGAGCCAGCGCGGGGACTCCGGCATGCGGAGCATGCCGACGAAGAGCGCGGCCGCCGGGACGGCGGCGACGGCGAGCATGTAGCGCCAGACACCCTCGTGGTGGCCCCAGAGGTTCGCGATGATCGCGTTGATGATGAAGGCGAGCATCTGGCCGACGACGATGGCCAGCTCGTTGCGGCCCGAGAGCGTGCCCCGGCGCTCGGTGGGCGCGAGCTCCGCGAGATAGACCGGGACCGTCACCGAGGCGGCACCCACGGCGAAGCCGAGGATGACGCGGGCGGGCAGCATGACCATGAGGTTCGGGGCGAACACGCCGCCCAGGGTGCCGACGAAGAACAGCACCGCGACGATGGTCAGCGTCTTCTTGCGGCCGATCGCGTCGTTCATCCGGCCGCCGACGACGGCGCCGAGGGCGGCACCGAGCAGCAGGGTCGCGGTGACCAGGCCCTCGGTGACGGTGTTCAGACCGAGGTCTGCCTTCATCGGCTCCAGCGCACCGTTGATGACGCCGGTGTCGTAGCCGAACAGCAGGCCACCGAAGGTCGCGACGATCGCGATCAGGTCGAGCCGGCGCTGGTGGGGTCCGGCCTCGAGCGGTGGCAGGGTGACCCCGGTGTTCAAGCCGGGTGCAGGCGCTCCGTGGGACATGGGTTCCAAGCCTCCTTGCTCAGGTCCGCGATCGCTGAGATCGAGGTGTCACTGACGAGGCTAGGCGCGATCCACCATATGGGTTAATAGATCGTTTTAATTTCTTTACATTTGGTCAGTGGGGTCGGCGGGGTCAGTGGTGTCCCCTGCGTCCGCAGACTCCGAGGGGTCCACCGCGTCCACCGCGCCGCCGTAGCGCCGCTCGCGACTGGCGTAGATCTCGCACGCCCGCCACAGGTCGCGGCGGTCGAAGTCCGGCCAGAGCGTGTCGAGGAAGACCATCTCGGCGTAGGCGCTCTGCCACAGCAGGAAGTTCGAGGTGCGCTGCTCGCCCGACGAGCGGACGAACAGGTCTACGTCCGGCATGTCGGCCCACTGCAGGTGCCGGCCGAGCATGCGCTCGTCGATGGAGCTCGCCTTGATCTTGCCCTCCACCGCCAGCCGCGCGAGATCCCTTGCGGCGTCGGCGATCTCGGCGCGACCGCCGTAGTTGAGGCAGAAGTAGAGCGTGAGCACGTCGTTGTCCTGCGACATCTCCTGGGCGTCCTCGAGCTCCTTGATCACGGACGTCCACAGGCGCGGTCTACGGCCGACCCAGCGGATCCGCACGCCCCACGAGCCCATCTCGTGGCGACGCCGGCGGATCACCTGCCGGTTGAAGCCCATCAGCCAGCGCACCTCGTCGGGCGACCGGCGCCAGTTCTCGGTCGAGAACGCGTAGGCGGAGATGCTCTTGACGCCCAGCTCGATGGCGCCGGCGATCACGTCGAGCAGGGCGGCCTCGCCCATCTCGTGCCCCTTGGTGCGCGGCAGCCCCCGGGCGTTGGCCCAGCGGCCGTTGCCGTCCATGACGATGGCGACGTGCTCAGGCACCAGCTCGGCCGGAATGGCCGGCGGCCGGGCACCGGACGAGTGAGGGGGCGGAGGCACCACGCCGGACCAGGTGGGCTCCAGGCGCCGACGGCGACCGGGCAGGGGCGGGGTCACAGGCGTTCTACCATCCTCAACGATCGGACCCCGCGCTCGAGGTGCCACTGGACGAAGGCCGCGACCAGCCCGGCCCCTTCGCGCCGGTTGCCCGCCGCGCTCGCGTCAGCGTAGTCCCAGTCGCCCGACAGCAGGGCGGACAGCAGCCGCAGGGTGTCGGGAGCGGGAGCGGACGCACCGGTCGGACGACAGTCCCGGCAGACCGCTCCCCCGGCCTGCAGGTGGAAGCCGCGGTGCGGCCCCGGGGCGCCGCAGCGCGCGCACGAGTCGAAGGTCGGCGCCCAGCCCGCGGTGGCGACCGCGCGCAGCAGGTAGGCGTCCAGGGTGAGCGCGGGGTCGTGCTCGCCGATGGCGAGGGAGCGCAGCGCCCCGGCGAGCAGCATGAACTGCTGGGGCGCGGGCTCGCGCTCCTGGGTCAGCTGATCGGCGGTCTCGAGCATCGCGCACGCCGCGGTGTAGCGGTCGTAGTGCGCGGCGATCGGCTCGCCGTAGGCACCCTTGGTCTCCACCTGGGTGATCGTGTCCAGGGTGCGGCCCTCGTAGAGCATGACGTCGACGAGCATGAACGGCTCGAGCCGCGCCCCGAAGCGCGACTTCGTGCGTCGGACCCCCTTCGCGACCGCGCGCACCTTGCCGGTGCGGCGCGCGAAGAGGGTGACGATGCGGTCGGCCTCGCCCAGCTTGTGGGTGCGGAGCACGATTGCCTCGTCGCGGTAGAGCGCCAAGGTCAGGCGCTCGCGAGGTCGTCGAGATGGGCGTGGACGAGGGGCACGACACCGGCGCCCTCGCCGCTGGCGCTGGCGACCCGCTTCATGGAGCCGCTGCGCACGTCACCGGCGGCGTAGATCCCCGGGATGCTCGTCGCGCTCGCCTCCGGCGGTCGTTCGCCGTGCCACCGGTCCTGCGGCACGTCGCGGCCCGTGAGGACGAATCCCCGCTCGTCCGTAGCGATCTCGCCCGGCAGCCAGGTCGTGCACGGCTTTGCGCCGAGCAGCAGCAGGAGCAGCCCGGCGGCGACGTGCTCCTCCGCGCCGGTGGTCGTGTCGCGAAG
Source organism: Arsenicicoccus piscis (assembly GCF_022568835.1). Taxonomy (GTDB): domain Bacteria; phylum Actinomycetota; class Actinomycetes; order Actinomycetales; family Dermatophilaceae; genus Arsenicicoccus; species Arsenicicoccus piscis. The sequence goes on along the minus strand of NZ_JAKZHV010000008.1, from coordinate 169,135 downwards.
GGTGAGCCCCTCGAGCCGATCGATCCCGCGGGCATCGACGACCTCGGTGCAACCGCGCACCGCGATGCGCGGGTTGTCCTGGATCTCGCGGACGAGGTAGTCCGACATGGTCGCGCTCAGGTCGGGCCGGCGCACGAGGATCGTCACCCGACGGGCGAAGCGGGCCAGGTGCAGCGCCGCCTGCCCGGCGGAGTTGCCCCCGCCGACGATGTAGGCGTCGGCACCGGTGGCGTCACGCGCCACGCTCATGGCCGCCCCGTAGTGCACGCCGCGGCCCACGAGCTCCTCGACGGGCTCGACGCCGAGACGCCGATAGCTCGAGCCGGTCGCGATCAGCACCGTCCGGGCCCCGACCCGCGTGCCGTCCTCGAACTCGACCACGTGCGGCGCGCCCGGCTCGGGGGCCACGCTCAGCCCGCTGACCGGGAAGCCGACGAGGAAGCGTGCGCCGAAGCGCAGCGCCTGCACCCGGGCCCGCTGCGACAGGCGCATCCCGGAGATGCCGCGCGGGAACCCGAGGTAGTTGCGGATCATCGAGCTGGTGCCCGCCTGACCACCGATGGCCTCGGACTCGACCACGACGGTCGACAGCCCCTCGGACGCGCCGTAGACCGCGGCCGCGAGGCCCGCCGGTCCGGCGCCGACGACGAGGAGGTCGGCCAGGAGGTCCTGGGGCAGCTCGCTCGGCCGGCCGTAGAGCAGGCTCCCGATCTCGGCCAGCGTCGGCCGCACGAGATAGTCGCCGGACGGCAGCCGCACCAGCGGGAACGCCACCTCGCCCGGGCACCCGTCGACGATCTGCCGGCCCACCTCCGAGCTCGTGTGGTGGCGCCGGTAGGGCATCCCCATGCGCTGGCAGAAGTCGACCAGCGCGGACAGCTCGGCCGAGTGGCCGTCGCTGACGATCTGCATGCCCTCGACGACCACCGCGCTGGACGTCCACGCCCAGTCCGAGAGGATCTCGGTGATGGCGGCGTGGAACTCCTCGTCGCGCTCGGCCTGCGGGGTGCCGAGGTAGGTGTCGATGCGTCCGGCCGTGTTGGCCTCGCGGATCTGCTCGGTCCCGGCCGTCGACCAGTCCCAGCCGCGCGGGAGGGCCACAATGCGGCGCGTGGTCGGCGACAACGCGTGGACGGCCGTCGAGACGTCGATGCCGGACGTGCCGCCGACGTCGGGGCCGACGACGAGCAGGGCGATCGTGCGCTCCTCGCTCAGCGCACGGGTGACGACGCTCAGCGCCTCGGCGAAGGTCACCGCGGAGCGCAGGTCGTAGTCGCGGCCGTAGCGCGACGCCAGCTCCTCGACCAGATCGTCGCGCTGCTCGACCGGTGCCACGACCAGGATGATCGGCTGGCCGACGAAGGTGACCTCGTGCATGCCCCCACGATATCGCCGATCAGGCACGTCCCCACCCGTTGGCGCGCGACGAACGAGGGTGAGCCGCACTCGCTCCTATGTTCGAGAATTGCTACGCTAGTGCCATGATGTCCTTGCAGGGATCGCTGCTCGACCTGGCCGAGGCGCCCCGCTTCGGCCGGCTCGGTGACACGGTGCAGCGCACCAGCCTGACCCTCGGTGCCTGGGTCGACCACCGGCCGGGTTGGCTCGCCGGGTCGGACGCCCTGTTCGACGAGCTGGTCGAGGGTGTCCCCTGGCACGCCGAGCGACGCCAGATGTACGACCGCGAGGTCGACGTGCCCCGGCTCACCAAGTTCTACGGGAGCAGCGAGCAGCTGCCCCACCCCATGCTGGACGAGGCCCGCGACCGGCTCAACGCGCACTACCAGGGCGAGCTCGGCGAGCCGCTCACGAGCGCGGGGCTGTGCCTGTATCGCAGCGGGGCGGACTCGGTGGCGTGGCACGGCGACACCATCGGGCGTGGCTCCACCGAGGACACCATGGTCGCGATCGTGTCGATCGGTGATGCGCGCACGCTGGCGCTGCGGCCGCGCGGAGGGTCGACGGCGCACCGCTTCGCCCTCGGCCACGGCGACCTCGTCGTGATGGGCGGCTCGTGCCAGCGCACCTGGGAGCACGCCATCCCCAAGACGGCCCAGCACGTCGGGCCGCGCATCTCGATCCAGTTCCGGCCCAAGGGAGTTCGCTGAGCTCGGGGTTGGGTCGGCCGTGGGTCAGCCCTGACGTCGCTCAGGCGTCGAACGCTCCGGCGAGCCGGGTCACCGTGTCCCGCGAGAGGTCCACGGCACCGGCGGCGGCGTTGGCGCGCACCTGCTCGGCGCTGGTCGCACCGGAGATGACCGAGGTGACGCCGTCCTGCGCGAGCAGCCAGCCCACCGCCCCCTCGAGCGGCGTGATGCCGGCCTCGGCGCAGACCGCGAGGTAGCGCTCCAGCCCGTCCCAGCCCGCCTCGCCCAGCAGGTCGGTCAGCTGGTCGCGACGGCTGGCGAGGCGTGCGCCCTCGGGGATCTGGTCCTTGCGGTACTTGCCGGTCAGCAGCCCGGACGCGAGCGGGAAGAACGGCAGCACGCCGAGGCCCAGCTCGCGGGCGACGGCCAGGTCCTGCTCCTCGATCTGGCGGCGCAGCAGGGAGTACTCGTTCTGGGCGCTGACGAACCGGGTCAGCCCCCGCTCGCGTGCGACGGCGTCGGCCTCGCGCATCTGGGCGGCGTCGAAGTTGGAGTGGCCCAGGTGACGCACCAGCCCCTCCTGCACCAGCTCGTCCAGCGCCTCGAGCGTCTGCTCGATCGGCGTGCCCGGGTCGGGCGTGTGCAGCTGATAGACGTCGATGTAGTCCGTGCCAAGGCGCGTCAGGGAGGCCTCGATGGCGCGCCGGATGTAGCCGCGCGAGCCCTTGGCACCCCAGTCGTCGGCTCCCGGTGCGGTCGCGGACTGGTGACCCCACTTGGTCGCGATGACGACCTGGCCACGCCGGTCCGCGAGCGCCTGACCGAGCAGCTCCTCGGAGCGGCCGACGTTGTAGATGTCGGCGGTGTCGAACAGGGTCACGCCCGCCTCGATCGCCGCGTCCACCACGGCGCTCGCGTCGTGCTCGGTCGCGGTGCCCGGCCGGCCGAAGTTGTTGCAGCCCAGCCCCACCACGGAGACGTCCGGACCGCCTGTTCCCAGCGTTCGAGTCTGCATGCCGTCAGGCTACGGCGCCCGCTCGGCGGCCGCGAACGCGGAGGCCATCCGGCGCTGCTCGGCGGTCGAGAGACCGGCGTGACGTGTCATGTTTGACGGATACTCAAGTTTTCTACTCAGAATTGACGCTTTATATCTCTGAGTGCATCAGAGAACGGGCCCGTGGCCCACCGGGGTGCGGTGGCCACGGGCCCGTGGGCCGGTCTACGAGATCGTCGTGGACCGGGGCGTGGGACGGCCGATCAGGCCGAGACGGAGGCGTCGCGGTCCGCGCGGTTGACCGCCGACAGGACGGCCTCGATGGAGGCACGGACGATGTTGCCGTTGAGGCCGACCCCCCAGAGGATCCGCTCGCCGACGGCGCACTCGACGTAGGACGCGGCGCGCGCGTCACCGCCGGCCGACAGGGCGTGCTCGGCGTAGTCGAGGACCCGGACGTCGATGTCGAGCGCGTGCAGCGCGTCCACGAACGCGGCGATCGGGCCGTTGCCGACGCCGGTCAGCGACACCGGCTCACCGCGGTCGGCCAGCTCGAACTGCCAGGCCTCCTGGCCGTCGACCGACTCGGTCGTCGCGAACTTGGTCAGCTGCAGCCGGGCCCAGTGGTCGTCGCTCGGGAGGTACTCGTCGGTGAAGACCTGCCACAGCCGGCTCGGCGACACCTCGCCGCCCTCGCTGTCGGTCAGCCGCTGGATGACCCCGCTGAACTCCACCTGCAGGCGGCGCGGCAGGTCCAGCTGGTGCTCGGACTTGATGATGTAGGCGACACCGCCCTTGCCGGACTGGCTGTTGACACGCACGACCGCCTCGTAGCTGCGGCCCACGTCGTGCGGGTCCACGGGCAGGTAGGGCACGCCCCAGGTGATCTCGTCGACCGTGGTGCCCGCCTCCTTGGCGTCGCGGTCCATCCACTCGAAGCCCTTCTTGATGGCGTCCTGGTGGGACCCCGAGAAGGCGGTGAACACCAGGTCGCCGCCGTAGGGGTGGCGCTCGTGGACCGGCAGCTGGTTGCAGTGCTCAACGGTCGCGCGGATCTCGGCGATGTTGGAGAAGTCGATCTGCGGGTCGACACCCTGGGTGTAGAGGTTCATGCCCAGCGTCACCAGGCAGACGTTGCCGGTGCGCTCGCCGTTGCCGAACAGGCAGCCCTCGATCCGGTCGGCGCCGGCCAGGTAGCCCAGCTCGGCGGCGGCGACACCGGTGCCGCGGTCGTTGTGCGGGTGCAGCGACAGCACGATCGAGTCGCGCCGGTCCAGGTTCCGGTGCATCCACTCGATCGAGTCGGCGTAGACGTTGGGGGTGATCATCTCGACCGTCGCCGGCAGGTTGATGATCATCTTGTGGTCGGGGGTCGGGTCGATGACCTCGATCACCTCGTTGCAGACCCGCACCGCGAACTCGACCTCGGTGCCGGTGTAGGACTCCGGCGAGTACTCGTAGTAGACGGTGGTCTCGGGGACCGTCTCCTCGAGCTTCTTGCACAGCCGGGCGGCCTGCACGGCGATGTCGGTGATGCCGTCGTGGTCCAGGCCGAAGACGACCCGCCGCTGCAGGATCGACGTCGAGTTGTAGAAGTGGACGATCGCGCTCCTGGCGCCGCGGATGGCGTCGTAGGTGCGCTCGATCAGGTGGTCCCGCGCCTGGGTGAGGACCTGGATGGTGACGTCGTCGGGGATGTGGCCACCCTCGATGAGCTGACGGACGAAGTCGAAGTCGGTCTGGCTCGCCGACGGGAAGCCGACCTCGATCTCCTTGTAGCCCATGGCCACCAGGAGGTTGAACATGCGCATCTTGCGCTCGGGAGACATCGGGTCGATCAGCGCCTGGTTGCCGTCACGCAGGTCGACCGCGCACCAGCGCGGGGCCTTGGTGATGACCTTGCTCGGCCAGGTGCGGTCCGGCAGGTCGATCGTGATCTGGTCCTGGAAGGCGACGTACTTGCTCGCGGGCATACCGCTGGGCTGCTGGGGGGCGATCATGGGGAGACTCTCTCGCAACTCGTGGGGGGCACGACCGGGCGTGACGGACTCCGCGACGAGGAAGGCCGTGGGTCAGGCCTCGTCGCGGCGGCCAAGGAGGAGTCGCCAGGAGCTCACGAGCACCACCCTAGGCCGTTCGTCGCGCTCGCGCTCCGCCCGCCGCGACGCGATCCCACGATGTGGGACAGCCCGGATCGGTCTGGGGTGGGGGTCTGTCAGTGGTGCGGAGCACACTGAGGGCATGAGGACACAGCAGACGAGGACTCAGCCGACGATGACCGTGCCGACCACCATGCCGACCAGGGTGCCGATCCCCATGCTGCGGGGCTGCGGCATCCTGCCGCCCTACCTGCTCCAACGGCTCGCGCAGAACGACGATCCCAGGATCGCCGCCGCCGCGGCCGCCTCCCTGCGGGTCGACACCGACCTGCGCGGCACGCGGGACGTGCGCGCGGCCCGGGCCGACCGGCCGGGTGGGCCGGTCACCCAGGGCGGCCTGATCCCGCCTCACCTGCAGGCGCGCACCCAGCCGGTGCCGCCCACGGCCACCGCCCCGCGCGCCGCCGCCGGTCGCGCCAAGGCCCAGCGATCGGTCTACGACGCTGCGGGTGGGACGTCGCTGCCGGGCACCCTCAAGCGCAAGGAGGGTGGTCGCAAGGTCACCGACGTCTCGATCAACGAGGCCTACACCGGGCTCGGTGACACCTGGTCGCTCTACTACCGGTGCTTCGGGCGCGACTCCCTCGACGGCCACGGACTGCCGCTCGTCGCCTCCGTGCACTACGGGCAGCGCTACGACAACGCGTTCTGGGACGGCGCGCAGATGGTCTTCGGTGACGGCGACGGCGTGATCTTCAACCGCTTCACCGCGAGCGTCGACGTCATCGGGCACGAGCTGTCGCACGGCTTCACGCAGTACACCGCGGGGCTGATCTACCTCGCGCAGTCCGGGGCCCTCAACGAGTCGATCTCGGACGTGTTCGGCTCGCTGGTCAAGCAGCGCACGCTGAAGCAGACCGCCGACGAGGCCGACTGGCTGATCGGCGAGGGCCTGTTCACCGCCAAGGTCGAGGGGGTCGCGCTGCGCTCGATGAAGGCGCCGGGCACCGCCTACGACGACGACCAGCTCGGCAAGGACCCGCAGCCGGCCGACATGGATCACTACGACGATCTGCCGCACGACGCCGACCACGACAACGGTGGCGTGCACATCAACTCCGGCATCCCCAACCGGGCGTTCTACCTCGCGGCCACGGGCATCGGGGGCAACGCCTGGGAGAAGCCCGGCCAGATCTGGTACGACACCGTCACGGAGGGCTCGCTGCCCAAGGACTGCGACTTCGCCACCTTCGCGACCGCCACGGTGGCCGCCGCCGAGAAGCGCTACGGCAGCGGCGCGGAGTCCGAGGCGGTCCAGCAGGCGTGGACGACCGTCAAGGTGCTCGGCTAGTCAGCGCTGCTCCGGCTCAGAAGCCGAGCCGGCGCAGCTGCTTGGGGTCGCGCTGCCAGTCCTTCGCGACCTTCACGTGCAGGTCGAGGTAGACCTTCTGGCCGAGGAGCTCCTCGATGCCCTGTCGGGCGGTGGTCCCGACCTCACGCAGTCGCGAGCCGCCGCGGCCGATGATGATGGCCTTCTGCGAGTCCCGCTCGACGAACACGTTGACGCGCACGTCGAGCAGCGGCTTGTCGTCCGGCCGGTCCTCGCGCGGCACCATCTCCTCGACGACGACGGCGAGCGAGTGCGGCAGCTCGTCGCGGACGCCCTCCAGGGCGGCCTCACGGACCAGCTCGGCGATCATCACGACGTCGGACTCGTCGGTGAGGACGTCGTCGGGATACAGCTGCGGCGAGGGCGGCAGGAAGCCGGTCAGCACGGACGCGACCTCGTCGACCTGGTCGCCGTGGGTGGCCGAGCAGGGCACGATGGCGGCCCACTGGCCGAGCTGGTCGACGGCGATGAGCTGCTCGGCCAGGCGCCGCTTGTCCACCCGGTCGGACTTGGTGACGATCGCGACAACCGGGGTGCGGCGCACCTGCTGCAGCTCCTTCAGCTCCGCGGCGATGAACTGGTCGCCCGGCCCGACGCGCTGGTCGGCGGGCAGGCAGAACCCGACCACGTCGACGTCCAGCAGGGTCTCGCGGACCAGGTCGTTGAGGCGCTGGCCGAGCAGGGTGCGCGGCTTGTGCAGGCCGGGGGTGTCCACGAGGATCAGCTGACCCTTCGGGCGGTTCGCGATCCCGCGGATGGTGTGCCGGGTCGTCTGCGGCTTGCTCGACGTGATGGCCACCTTGGAGCCCACCAGCGCGTTGGTCAGCGTGGACTTGCCGGCGTTCGGGCGCCCGACCAGGCAGGCGAAGCCGGCGCGGAAGGTGTCGTCGCCCTCGTCTCCTGCTGACGACGTCGGACTCGTCGCACTGGTCGGACTCATCGATCCTCCTGGTCGTCCTGCCCGGTCCGCACGGCCACGCGCTCGGCGTCGGTGCGGTCGTCAGTGTCGTGGTCGAGCTCGCGGTCGTCGGTGTCGTGGTCGAGCTCGCGGCTGGCGGTGGCGCCCCCCGCACTCGCGCTGTCGTCTTCACGCCTTCGCTCGCGGTGCTCCTCACGCGCACGGTCGCGGCGACGCAAGGCGTCCTGCAGCAGCTGCTCGTCCTCGTCGACCGGCTCGGCCTCGGCCACCCGCTCGACGATGATGGTCGCGATCCGGTGCCGCCGCCCGGCGGGCCGCTCGGCCGTGAGGCGGTGGCCGAGAACCTCGGCGGTCGACCCGACGATCGGGACCCGCCCGAGAGCCTTGGCGAGCAGACCGCCCACGGTGTCGACGTCCTCCTCGTCCAGGTCGAGGTCGAACTCGTCGGCGAAGTCGTCGACGTGCAGGGTGGCCGGGATCCGGTAGCGGTCCTCCCCCAGCTCCTCGACGCCCTGGGACTCCTTGTCGTACTCGTCGTCGATCTCGCCGACGATCTCCTCGACGATGTCCTCCATCGTGATCAGGCCCGCGGTGCCGCCGTACTCGTCCACGACGATCGCGAGGTGGGTCTGGTCCTGCTGCATCTCGCGCAGCAGGTCGTCGATCGGCTTGCTGTCCGGCACGAAGTGGATCGGGCGCATGCAGCGCTGGACCGGCAGCGCCTGGTCCTCGGGGTCGTCCAGCAGCCAGCGCGCGACGTCCTTGAGGTAGAGCAGCCCCACGACGTCGTCGTTGTCCTCGCCGATGACCGGGATCCGGGAGAAGCCGGAGCGCAGGAACAGCGACATCCCCTTGCGCAGCGGCTTGTCCTGGTCGAGCGTGATCATGTCGGTGCGCGGCACCATCACCTCGCGCGCCAGCGTGTCACCGAGCTCGAAGACCGAGTGGATCATCTCGCGCTCGTCGTCCTCGATGACGTCGCTCTCCTCGGCCATGTCCACGAGATCCCGCAGCTCGGCCTCGGTCTCGAACGGCCCGTCGACATACCCCTTGCCGGGGGTGAACGCGTTGCCGAGGGCCACGAGCAGCCGGGCGACCGGTCCGAGGATGCGGCGCAGCCACACCATGCCGGGCGCCACCAGCAGGCTCACGGCCTCGGAGTGCTGCACGCCGAGGGTGCGCGGAGACACCCCGACCAGGGTGAACGAGACGACCAGCATGATCGCCGCGCTGATGGCGAGGGGTCGCCACAACCCGTCGACGTGCTCGGTCACCGCGATCGTGACCAGCACGGCCGCGAGCGACTCGGCGGCGACCCGCAGGAAGGTGGTCGTCGACACGTAGCCCGCCGGGTCGCTGGCGACCTTGACCAGCGCCGCGGAGCCGCGCCGCCCCGTCTCGGCGAGCTCGCCGGCGTGGTGGCGGGACATCCGCGACACGGCGGACTCGCCGAGCGCGAGCAGGTAGGCGACGACGATGGCGAGCACGGCGCCGACGATGAGTCGTGTGGTCATCGACCGGCGAGGAAGGTCAGCAGCAGCTGACGCTGCAGGTCGAACATCGCACGCTCTTCCTCGGGTTCGGCGTGGTCGTAGCCGAGCAGGTGCAAGATGCCGTGCGTGGTGAGCAGCAGCAGCTCCTCCTCGAGGGTGTGCCCCGCCGCGCTCGCCTGGGCGGCGGCGACGCTCGGGCACAGCACGATGTCGCCGAGGACGCCGTGCTGCAACCGCTCACCCTCCCGGCCCGGCCGCAGCTCGTCCATCGGGAAGCTCATCACGTCGGTCGGTCCCGGCAGGTCCATCCACTTGACGTGGAGGGTCTCCATCGCGGCCTCGTCGACCAGGGTGATCGCGAGGTCGGCCCCGGAGTGCACGCGCATCTGGGCGTAGACGAACTCGGACAGGGCCACCAGCTCGACCGGGTCGATGCGGGTGCTCGTCTCGTTGTGGACGTCGATGCTCATGACTGGGTCACGACTTCCGCTCGTCGAAGTGGGCGTAGGCCTCGACGATGTCGCCCACCAGGCGGTGGCGCACGACGTCGTGGGCGGTCAGCTCGGCGAAGTGGATGTCGTCGACGTCCGCGAGGATGTCGCGCACGACCCGCAGCCCGGAGCGGGTGCCGCCCGGGAGGTCTACCTGGGTGATGTCGCCGGTCACGACGATCTTGGACCCGAAGCCGAGCCGGGTGAGGAACATCTTCATCTGCTCCGGCGAGGTGTTCTGGGCCTCGTCGAGGATGATGAACGCGTCGTTGAGGGTGCGGCCACGCATGTAGGCGAGCGGCGCGACCTCGATCGTGCCGGCGGCCATCAGGCGCGGGATCGAGTCGGCGTCGAGCATGTCGTGCAGGGCGTCGTAGAGCGGCCGCAGATAGGGGTCGATCTTGTCGGTCAGCGTGCCGGGCAGGAAGCCGAGCTTCTCGCCGGCCTCGACGGCGGGCCGGGTCAGGATGATCCGGGTGACCTCCTTGGCCTGCAGCGCCTGCACCGCCTTGGCCATCGCGAGGTAGGTCTTGCCGGTGCCCGCCGGACCGATGCCGAAGACGATCGTGTGCTGGTCGATCGCGTCGACGTAGCGCTTCTGGTTCAGCGTCTTCGGCCGGATGGTGCGCCCCCGGCTGGAGACGATGTTGGTCGTGAGCACGTCGGCCGGTCGCTCGGCGGTCCGGTTGCGCAGCATGGCGATCGAGCGCTCGACGGAGTCCCGGTTGAGCGGCTGCCCGGCCACCACGACGGTCAGCAGCTCGCCGACCAGCTCCTCGACCAGGGCGGCCTCGGACGTCGGGCCGCTCAGGTGCAGCTCGTTGCCGCGCACGTGCAGGTCGAGGCGGGGGAAGGCGCGCTCCATGGTGCGCAACAGCTCGTCGTGCGCACCGAGCAGCGTCACCATCGACACCTCGGGCGGGACGACGATGGTGTGCGTGGTGGACGGGGTGCGCAGCGCGACGGCGTCCGGGTAGGACAGCGCGGAACGGGGGTCTGGGGAGTCGGTAGGGCGATCGGTCATCGTGCTCCCCATGGTACGCGGAGCAGAGCGTCAGCCGGGCGGCCACCCGAAGGCCCGGCCCCCGAGGACGTGCAGGTGGAAGTGGTCGACGCTCTGCTGGGCGTCCTTGCCGGTGTTGGCGACCAGGCGGTAGCCCGAGTCGGCGACGCCCTCGCCGGCCGCCACCTCACCGGCGAGGGCGACCACGCCGGCGAGCAGCGCCGGGTCGGCCGCGCCGGTGGCGACGGCGTTGGGGTGGTGCACCTTGGGGACCACGAGGACATGGGTGGGCGCCTGCGGCTCGAGGTCGCGAAAGGCCAGAGCGGTCTCGGACTCGGCGACCACGTCGGCAGGGATCTCGCGCGCCACGATGCGGCAGAACAGGCAGGTGGGGTCGGTGCTGGCCATGGCGCGACTGTAGCCCGAATGGTGGCGTCGCGAGCGGCGGGCGACGGTCCGGCGACCGGTTGGGCATGCTGCGCTCGGGGCGACGCGACGGATCGCGCCGCGCACGTTCCCAGCACGGTCGGTAGCAGGCGATACTGTGAGCGTTCTTAGGATCGCCCGATGGAGGTCACGATGCCTGCCGCCCAGCCCACCCCGACGTGCACCGCGACGTCCCGCCCCCACCTCGCGCTGGCGCTGGCGCTCGGCGCCGCCCTGGGGCTGAGCGGGTGCGGCGGCTCCCCCGCCACGGCCCCCACGGCGACGGCGCCCGCCACCGCGTCGACCACCACCACTCCGAGCGCGAGCACGTCCGCCTCGACCGCGGCTGCGACATCGAGCGCGGGGGCGCAGAGCCCCGCGCCGACGGGTGGCGGCACGCCCTCGCCCTCCGTGGTCGCCACGGGCGCCAAGACCGCCCAGACCCCGGCGAGCAGCGGGCGGGCGACCGTGCCGGTCTACCTTGTCGCGGCCGACCGACCCGGGACGCCGCCCCGGCTGCGACTGTTCCGGCAGTACCTCCCGGCCACCATCGCGTCCGGCTCGACCGGCGCGGCAGCGACCGCGGAGGCCGCCGTCGCCACGGCGATGACCGGCCGCCCCGGCTGGACCAACGTCTGGGGTGAGCGGCACGTCACCGACGTGAGGGTGACGCCGACTCGGATCAGCATCACCCTCGATGACGGCCCGGTGCGCCAGGTGTCGGCCGAGGAGTCCCGGCTCGGCGTGGCGTCGCTGGTGTGGACCGCGACGGCCGCGGCCAAGAGCAACGTGCCGGTGACGATCACCGGCGGCTCCGGTGGCCGGGTGCTCGGCACGCTCAAGTCCGGCGGCACCTGGCGCCGGGCGTCGGGGGTCGCCGCGACGACCGAGCTCGCCACCTTCTGGATCGACCAGCCCGGGGCCGGGGCCACGGTGGGCGCCGGCCCGCTGACGGCGACCGGTCAGGCCTGCGTCTTCGAGGGGGCGTTCGCGTGGACCCTCACCAAGGCCGGAGCCACCGTCCGCTCGGGCCACGCCCAGGCGACGTCCGGCTGCCCCGAGCGGGGCACCTGGTCGGTGCCGCTGGGCCGGCTCGCCGCGGGCACCTACCAGCTCCGGGTCTACGCCGGCTCGATGGAGGGCTCCGCCGGCCTGCAGGGCGAGGCGCGCACGACCTTCACCGTGCGCTGAGCCGCTCCTCGTCGTCCGGCTGCTCGTCCTGACGGTCCCCGACCCGCGGCTGGTCCTCGTCGGTGGCGTCCTCAGCGGCGACCGCCCGGTCCCGCGCATTCTCCTGGTCCCAGGTCTCCCCGAGCGCCGGGAACGGGTCGTCGCTCACGAGGTAGCGGATCACCGTGTTGGCCACGGCGAGCACCGGCACGGCGAACAGCGCACCCACGATGCCGAGCAGGAACGAGCCGACCGCCACCGCGATGATCACGGCGAGCGGGTGCAGCGACACGGCCTTGCCCATGAGGAACGGCTGCAGCACGTGCGACTCGAGCTGCTGCACGAGCAGCACGATGCCGAGCATGACCAGCGCCATGATCGGACCCTTGACGACCAGGGCGATCAGCACCGCGACCGCGCCGGACACGATGGCACCGAGGATCGGGATGAACGAGGACAAGAAGACGAGGACGAACAGCGGCACCACGAAGGGCAGCCCGAGGATCAGCGCACCGAGCGCGATGCCGATGGCGTCCACCCCGGCCACCAGCACCTGGGTGCGGGCGTAGGCGCCGAGCGAGATCCAGCCGCGGCGCAACGCCTCGAACGTCGGCGCCTGCGCCGGACGCGGCAACCAGCGCACGAAGTAGCGGGTGATCGGTCCGCCCTGGGCCAGGAAGAAGTAGGTCGCGATGAGGGCGATGATCATGCCGACGAGGAAGTGGCCGGTGGTGGTGCCGACCTGCATCGCGCCCGACGTGATGGAGCTGGAGTTGGTGCGCAGGCTGGACATGGCCTGGTCGAGGTAGCCCTGCAGCTGCGAGGAGGTCAGCCCGAACGGGTTCGTCGCCAGCCAGTCCTGGACCTTCTGCACACCCTGCATGGCGCTGTCGCGCATGCCCGTGGCACCGGAGGCGAGCTGCGACCCGGCGAAGCCGAACAGCCCCACCACCACGACGATCATGCCCAGAACGCCGATGAGGGCAGCCACGCCCAGCTTCAGGGGGGTGCGACGGACCAGCCACCGCACGCCCGGCTGGAGCAGCACGGTGAGCAGCAGGGCCACCGCGAGCGGGACCACCACCTGGCTCAGTGTCCGCAGCGCGACCACCAGGAGCGCGGCCGCGACGACCCCGCCGATGATCCGCCAGGACCACGCGCCCACGAGCACGAGTGGGTAGGGCAGGTGCTCGGGCATCACCGCGGTCGCGTCACGCTCGCGCAGGCGACGGCGCCCGTCCGGCAGGTTGTCAGGTCGAGAAGAGCTGGCCACGACCCCACCCTAAGCGGCCACCCTAAGCGGGTGCACCGACAGACCCGTGCAGAAAGGCCTGCCCGAGGAGCCCGGCTACCAGCGCAACCGGCCGGCGAGCACGGCCAGCGCGGCGGGGCCGGCCGAGCTGGAGCGCAGCACGTGCGGCCCGAGCCGCACCGGCACGGCGCCGGCGGCGACCAGGGCGTCGATCTCCTCGGGGGCGATCCCGCCCTCGGGGCCGACGACGACCAGGATGTCGCCGTCGGACGGCAGGTCCAGCTCGTTGACGGACTCGCTCGCCTCCTCGTGCAGCACCACGGCGAGCGCGGCCTCCTCCACCCGCGCGACGAGACCGCGCAGGTCCACGAGATCCTCGACCTCCGGTGCGCGGAAGCGGCGGGACTGCTTCGTCGCCGCGGTGACGACCGAGGTCCACTTGCGCCGGCCCTTGACAAGCTTGTCGCCGCGCCACTGCACGATGGCCCGGCGGCTGGCCCACGGCACCACGGCGTCGACGCCGAGCTCGGTGGCCGCCTCGACGGCCTGCTCGTCGCGGCCCTCCTTCGCGAGGGCCTGGACGAGGACGAGGCGCGGCTCCGGGACCGGCTCGTGGTGCACCTCGAGCAGGCGCACGGCGACCCGGCCCGGCTCGACGGACTCGACCGTGCCCACGCCGTGGACGCCGGTGCCGTCCGAGACCAGCAGCTGCTCCCCCGGCGCCATCCGCTTCGCCGCCTGGGCGTGCCGCCCCTCGGCCCCGTCCAGCACGACGACCGAGCCGTCGCGGGCGTCGTCGAGCGTGCCCGGTGCGACCAGGAACAGGGGCGCAGTCATGCGCGGGTGCTCACGGGGTTGCTCACGGGCTACTGACCCATGAAGGCGTCGCGGAGCTTGCCGAACAGGCCCTTGTTGGCGGGCTGCAGGTCGGCCTGCACGGACGCCTCGCCGCGCAGGTCGGCCAGCTCGCGCAGCAGCTCCTCCTGGCGGTGGTCGAGCCGCGTCGGGGTCTGCACGTCGAGGTGCACGAGCAGGTCACCGCGGCCGTTGCCGCGCAGGTGGGTGACGCCCTGGTCGCGCAAGGTCACCTTGTCGGCGGGCTGCGCGCCCTGGCGCACCTCGACCCGGGTCGGCCCGTCGAAGGTGTCCAGCGTGATGCTGGTGCCGAGGGCGGCCGCGGTCATCGGGACGTTGATCGTGCAGTGCAGGTCGTCGCCTTGACGCTGGAAGACCGGGTCGGGGGCGACGCCGATCTCGACGTAGAGGTCCGCGGTCTCGCCCCCGCCAGGCCCCACCTCGCCCTCGCCGCGCAGCTGGATGCGGGTGCCGGTGTCGACGCCCGCGGGCACCTTGATGGTGAGCGTGCGGCGGGTGCGGACGCGGCCGTCGCCGGAGCACTCGAAGCAGGGGTTGGGCAGCACGGTGCCGTAGCCGTGGCAGACGCCGCAGGGGCGCGCCGTCATGATCTGGCCGAGGAAGGAGCGCTGGATCTGCTGGATCTCGCCGCGGCCGTTGCACGCGTCGCAGGTCTTCGGCGAGGTGCCCGGCTGGGTGCCGTCGCCGTGGCAGGTCGAGCACTCGACCGCCGTGTCGATGTGCAGCTCCTTCTCGCCGCCGAACACGGCGGTGCGCAGGTCGACCTCGGCGCGCACGAGCGCGTCCTGGCCACGACGGCGACGCGGGCGCGGACCACGGCCGGCCTGCGCGGCCCCGGCGCCGAAGAACTGGTCCATGATGTCGCTGAACGTGAAGCCCTGACCGAAGCCCGCCGCGTTGCCGCCGTAGGGGTCGGCGCCCATGTCGTAGGAGCGACGCTTGTCGGGGTCGCCGAGCACGTCGTAGGCCTGGGAGACCTTCTTGAACTGGTCCTCCGCCTCCGGCCCGGCGTTGACGTCGGGGTGCAG
Source organism: Arsenicicoccus piscis (assembly GCF_022568835.1). Classification (GTDB taxonomy): domain Bacteria; phylum Actinomycetota; class Actinomycetes; order Actinomycetales; family Dermatophilaceae; genus Arsenicicoccus; species Arsenicicoccus piscis. Next base: position 153,907 of record NZ_JAKZHV010000008.1, on the reverse strand, counting down.
CTGACGCGCCAGCTTGCGGTAGGCACGCTTGATCTCCTCGGGCGAGGCGTCCTTGGCGACGCCGAGCTGGGCGTAGTAGTCGTTCACTGGCTTCCTCGGTGTCCGTGGGGGAAAGGTGTTGATCGTGGTCGTGCAGGTGGTCGTGCAGATTCTGCGGGCTCTACGGGCTCTCGGGGGTGGGGTCGGGCTCGCGCTGGTGCCGGCGCACGTCAGCCCAGCGTGCGGGAGACGTAGGTGGCCACGGCGCGGACCGCTGCCATGGTGGTCGGATAGTCCATCCGGGTCGGGCCGAGCACGCCCAGGCCCGCGACGAGGTCCGACCCGGCACCGTAGCCCGTGCTGACCATGGAGGTCGAGAACAGGCCGCTGTGCTCGTGCTCCTGACCGATCCGCACCAGCACGCCGTCGCTCGACGGCTCGGGGCCCTCCAGCGCGCGCGTGCGCGGGTCGGTGGAGAGTGCCCGAGCCCGCAGGTCGGTGGAGAGCGCGTTGATCAGGTTGAGCAGCACGACGTGCTCCTCGAGCGCCTCCAAGACCGGGCCGATGGTCATCGGGAAGTCCCCGCGGAACCGGGCGAGGTTGGAGGTGCCGGCGACGACCACCCGCTCCTCGCGCTCCTCGACGACCACCTCGGCCAGGCAGGTCGTGACGAGGTCTACGACCGGGCGGTCGGCGGCCTCGAACTCGCCGGAGAGCAGCGGCAGCGCGGCCGCCACGTCGGCGAACGGGCGGCCCGCGCCGAGCGCGTTCAGCCGTCCGCGCAGGTCGACGAGCAGTCGCTCGCCCTCTGGCGAGGTGAGTTCGCGGCCCACGTCGACGACCCGCTGCTCGACCCGGCCGGTGTTGACGATGAGCACGATCATCACGCGGGAGCCGCCGAGGGCGACCAGCCCGACGTGGCGCACGGCCGAACGGGTGAGCGAGGGGTACTGCATCACGGCGACCTGCTGGGTGAGGCCGGCGAGCAGGCGGACGGTGCGCTCCACGACGTCGTCGAGGTCCACGGCGCCGGCGAGGAACTCGCGGATCGCCCGCCGCTCGGGCGGCGACAGCGGCTTGATCTCGCTCAGCTGGTCGACGAACACGCGGTAGCCCGCGTCGGTCGGCACCCGCCCGGCGCTCGTGTGCGGCGCGGCGATGAGGCCCTCGTCCTCCAGCGCCGCCATGTCGTTGCGCACCGTGGCAGCGGACACGCCGAGCTGGTGGCGGTCGAGCAGCGCCTTGGAGCCCACCGGCTCGGAGGTGGCGACGTAGTCCTGGACGATGGCCTGCAGGACCTGCAGGCGACGGCGGTCGCTCATGGGTGCTGCTCCTCTCGTCGTGGTCTCACGTGCGCGCTCTGGACCTCCTGGCACTCTCCGGGGCCGAGTGCCAATCCTACCGCGCGTGGGACCGCCTCGGACTCGGCCCCGAGCGCGGAGCGTCGGCACGGCGCACGGCGAGCCCTGGTCTACCCTCGCCGTTCATGACCGATCGATACGGCTCCGACGTGCTCTCCGGCGACTGGAAGGTCCCCCGGCGGGGGCGCTCGGTAGAGCTCGCGGCCACCTTCGGCCTGGTCGTCGAGGAGGTCGAGTCGGGCTGGGTCGGCGCCGTGGTGCGGGTCGAGAAGGCCGGTGGTGTCCACGTCGTGCACCTGGAGGACCGGCGCGGCCGCACGAGGGGCTTCGAACTCGGGCCGGGGTTCTGGGTCGACGGTCGACCGGTCACGTTGGTGCCGGACCGCTCTGCAGCCAACGCGTCGGTCGCTGCGGCGCGCGCCGCGGCCTCGCGCACGGCGTCGGGGTCGGTCGCCGTCGCGGGTGCTCCGGCGCGGGTGGCGACCGGGTCGCGGCTGTTCGTCGAGGGCCGGCACGACGCCGAGCTGGTCGAGAAGGTCTGGGGTGACGACCTGCGGGTCGAGGGGGTCGTCGTCGAGCTGCTCGACGGGGTGGACGACCTGGCCGCGGTCATCCGTGACTTCGCTCCCACCGCCGACCGTCGGATGGGGGTTCTCGTCGACCACCTGGTCCCGGGGACCAAGGAGGCGCGGATCGTGGACGCCGCCTCGCGGGTGGCCCCGCAGCACGTGCGCATCCTCGGCCACCCCTACGTCGACGTGTGGCAGTCGGTGAAGCCGGCCCGGCTCGGCTGGGAGCGGTGGCCGGTCATCCCTCGCGGCACCTCGTGGAAGCACGGCATCTGCGCGGAGCTCGGCTGGCCGCACGCCTCCCAGGCCGACATCGCGCATGCCTGGAAGCGCATTCTCGGGACGGTGCGCACCTACGCCGACCTGGAGCCGACCCTGCTGGCCTCGGTCGAGGAGCTGATCGACTTCGTCACGGTCGGCGACCAGCCGCTCGGCTGAGGCGAGGTGGTGGCGGTGGTGCGGGTTCGGCGCCGGTGCCGTCAGGTCAGCCCTTGATGAAGGGGTAGGTCAGCGGGTAGCGCCAGGGCTGTCCGTTGATGGTGCGGACCGCGCCGAGGAAGTGGCAGACGATCACGAAGATGCCGACCAGCGGGGCCAGCCAGATCGTCAGGAAGCCGATCCCGACGAACATCAGCACGACGCTGCCGAGCACGATGCCGATGGCGGTCAGCCACATCGAGATCTCGAAGTTGATCGCGTCGACCGCGTGCGCCCGCACGACCCGGCTGCGGCCGCCGGCGAGGAAGAACACCAGGACCGGTCCGATGAAGGTCATGAACCCGAGCAGCGCGCTCACCGCGCCGCTCCAGTGCGCCGCGGCGGCCCAGTTGAGCTCGGCGTTGGGCGAGAGCTGGTTCTGCTGCTGTTGCGGCGACTGCTTGTAGGGCTGCTGCTGGTAGGGCTGTTGCGGCGCCTGCTGGTAGGGCTGCTGCTGGTCGCTCATGGCGTCTCCTTGACGTGCTCCTGGGCGGGTCCACCGGATGCGTCCGGGGTGGGGTGGCGGGCTGTCACCGTGCCGTCGGTCTGACTCCAGTCTGCAGGCGCCGGTTCCGCTGTGGCCATGAGGGACGCCCCTGGGCGGACCCTCACCGACCCCGACCGCTCAGAGCCCGAGGAGCCGGGCCACCACGGTGTCGGCGAGCAGACGGCCGCGCAGGGTGAGGACCAGGTGCTCCTCCAGCAGCGCCCTGTCGCCCTCGACGAGCCCGTCGGCGATCAGCTGGGCGACGGCGCGGCCCCCGGCGTCGTCGAGCTCGTCGATCGGCAGGCCGTCGACGAGCCGGATGCCCAGCATCACCCGCTCGTCGTAGCGCTGCTCGGCCGTCAGCACCTCGCGCGCGGCTGCCGGCGACAGACCACCGTTGATGCGTGATGCGTACGCGCTCGGGTGCTTGACGTTCCACCAGCGCACACCACCGACGTGGCTGTGCGCACCGGGGCCGACGCCCCACCAGTCGCCCTCGCGCCAGTAGCCCTCGTTGTGGCGGCAGCGCTTGGTGTCGCTGGTCGCCCAGTTCGAGATCTCGTACCAGTCGTAGCCGGCGGCGTGCAGGGTCGCGTCGGCCAGCTCGTACTTGGCGGCCTCGTCGTCGTCCTCGGGCGACGGGACCTCTCCGCGGCGGACCTGAGCGGCGAGCTTGGTGCCCTCCTCAACGGTCAGCGCGTAGGCCGAGAGGTGTTGTGGCTCAAGGGAGATCGCGGTCTCGAGGCTGACCTTCCAGTCCTCCAGGCTCTCCCCCGGCGTGCCGTAGATCAGGTCGAGACTGTAGTCGAGGTCTACCGCTCGCGCGGCGCGTGTCACGTCGGGGAGCCGGGCCGGGTCGTGGGTGCGTTCCAGCGTGCGGAGCACGTGCGGAACCGCCGACTGCATGCCGAAGCTGACTCTCGTGAAACCGGATTCGGACAGCACCTCCAGGTCCTTGGCCGAGACGGAGTCGGGGTTGGCCTCGGTGGTGATCTCGAGATCCCCTGCGAGACCGAAGCGTTCGCCGATCCCCTGCACGATGCGTCCCAGGTCCTTGGGGTCGAGCATCGTCGGCGTGCCACCGCCGAAGAAGATGGTGTCGACGGCGGGCGCGTCCTCCCCGAGGACCTCGACCGCGAGGTCGAGCTCGCGCAGGGCGGTGTCGGAGTACTCCCGCAGGCTCGCTCCCGGCACGCCGAGCTCGGTCAGCGTGTAGGTGTTGAAGTCGCAGTAGCCGCACCGCACCCGGCAGAACGGCACGTGCACGTAGACACCGAACGTGTCGAGACCGAGGTGTCGCAGCGCCGACTCGGGCAACGACCCGTCCGTGGGTGCAGGGGCTCCGTCAGGAAGGGCGCTCGGCATGGCGCCGATTGTGTCACCCCGGCGGGGCTGGGTCGTCAGCCCTGGCCGACCTCGTCGACCGGATCGACCGCCACGCCCTCGTCGAAGGACCCGGCGACGCCCTGCTCCGGGATGTCGCTGGACTCGTGCAGCTCGCCAGAGACGCTGTCCGCCGCGTCCCAGGTGCCGGCGTCGGCGTCCGGGTCGGTGGCGTTGTTCTTGACGTCGTCATTCTGGACGTCCTTCGTGGCGTCAGGGCTCTGGTCGTTCTGGGACATGTCTTGCCTCCTTGCTCACGTGGTCATCAGCCACGCTACAACTCCCTGCCACGCGGCGACACCGCAGCGGGCGACCCGACCGACGCGGTGCCGGCTCGGGCCACCCGGACCAGCTCGCCGGCCGCACCGTCGAGGCGGCGCGGGCCGGACCAGACGGCACGCAGCGGGCGCCCGAGGGTCATGCCGGTGGTCGGCACGGCCACGAGCCGCCCGGCGGCGAGCGCCTCGGCGACGGCGAGGTGCCCGAGCACGGCGGGAGCTGCGCCGGCCTCGGCACCGGCTCGCACGGCGGCGTTGCTCGACAGCGCCAACGCTGCATCGGTGGAGCGGTGCGGGCGCAGCGCGACCTCGAGGGCCTCGCGCGTGCCGCTCCCCCGCTCCCTCGTGATCAGCGGCACCATCGACAGCTCGCGCGCGGTCAGCGGGTCGGTCCGCCGGGCCCACGGGTGCTCCCGTCCGACGACCACCACCAGCTCGTCGGAGCCGACCACCACCTGGTGCAGGTCCCCCGGCACGACGGGCCCCTCCACGAAGCCCAGCGCCACCGCGCCCGCCCGCACCTGGTCTACGACGGCGGTGGAGTTGATGACCGCCATCGCGACCGGCTGGTCGGGCAGCCGACTGCGCAGCTCGACGAGCCATGCGGGAGCCAGGTGCTCGGCCACGGTCTGCGAGGCCGCGATCCGCAGCGGCTGGACGTCGCCGGTGCGCAGGGATGCCAGCGCGGTGGTCAGCCGGGCGGCCTCCGCGAGGACCGGCCGGGCCCAGCCCGCGACGAGCGCGCCTTCGGCGGTGAGGGTAGACCCCCCGCTGCGTCGCACGACCAGCGGCACCCCACAGCGTCGCTCGAGTCGAGCGAGGGTGCGCGACGCGTTGGGCTGGGCCAGGCCCACGCGACGGGCGGCGGCACCGAGCGACCCCTCGTCCTCGACGGCCACCAGCAGCTCGAGCGCCGGCAGGTCAGGTTGATCGTGCATGCCCCATGCATATCAGATCGATATGGCCGGGATGCCGCGTTGAGGTCTGTCGGGTGCCGGGCGCCCGGAGCATGCTGGACGGGTGCTGATGTCCTCGACCCCCGCCCCCCGCCTCTGGACGGGCGGCCTCGTGGTGCTCGCGATCGGGATCGTCGCCACCCTCGGTGGCCTCGCGGTCCCCGTCATCGGCGGGCCGGTCCTCGGCATCCTCCTCGGTCTGGTGGTCCGCCGCCTGGCCGGGTCGCGGCCGGGATGGGCGCCGGTCATCCGCTTCACCAGCCAGACCGTGCTGCAGGCAGCCGTCGTGCTGCTCGGCGCGACGCTGTCCCTCGGTGAGGTGTGGCGCACCGGGCTGAGCTCGCTGCCCGTCCTGCTCGGCACCCTGGTCGTCTGCCTGCTCGCCGGATCGCTGCTCGGTCGGCGGCTCGGCATCGACCCCGACATCCGGACGCTGATCACCTGCGGGACGGCGATCTGCGGGGCGTCCGCCATCGCGACGATCAGCGCGGTCATCGGGGCGAAGCGGGCCGCCGTCGCCTACTCCGTCACCGTCATCTTCGTCTTCAACATCCTTGCGGCACTGACGTTTCCGCTCGTGGGACACCTGCTGGCGCTCTCGCCGCAGTCGTTCGGTCTGTGGGCCGGCACGGCGATCAACGACACCTCCTCGGTCGTGGCCGCCGGCACCACCTACGGCGCGGCCGCCGCCTCGTACGCCGTCATCGTCAAGCTCACCCGCACCGTGATGATCGTCCCCGTCGCCATCGGCCAGGCGGTCCTGCGGCAGCGGGGAGCCATCCGCCCGACGCGCCTGGTGCCGCCGTTCCTCGTGCTCTTCCTGGTCGCCGCCGGCCTCGGCACGATCGGCGTGGTGCCGCACGCCGTCACCGGCGAGCTGAAGTCGGCCGCGCTCCTGTGCACCACCCTCGCCATGGGCGCGATCGGCCTCGCCACCCCGCTGCAGGAGATCCGCCGGGCGGGCATACGCCCGCTCGCCCTCGGCGGGAGTCTCTGGGTGCTGGTCGCGGTGAGCAGCCTTGTCCTGCAGAAGGTCTCCGGCCTGCTGTAGACCGTGTGGCCGCCACTGCTGGCCGCGCTCAGCCCCTTCGTGGCACAGTCGGACCCATGCGGGTGAGCGATCTGTCGATCGGTGTGCGGAGCACCGTCAGCGCCGAGTCCTTCCGGGACGGCGCAGCGCGCCTCGTCATGCGCCAGCCCATCCCCCACAGCGTCCTCGCGACCACCTTGGACCACGCCATCGAGACGCCTCGCGCATACGCCGGCGCGCGGTGGTACTGGGCGACCCGCGGTGATCGCAACTGGCTCGCCCTGGCGATGCACACGCCGCCGCGGCCGTTCCACCTGGCGACGGCCGACCCCTTCCTCGCGCGCCAGTTCGCGTTCCGGCTGCACCGTCAGGACGTCGAGCTCGACGCCGTCAGCGGGGTCGTCAAGGGCGCTCTGGCCTTCGCCGAGACCTGGACCGACCTGAGGGGGCACGGCTCCATCACCGTCGACAAGCGGGAGGGCATGCACGATCTGCCGGGAATGCCCGAGAAGCCCAAGGGAGTTCGTGGCCACCTCCGACCGGCGCACGACGACGACCTGGAGCTGCTCAACCACTGGGCGGTCGGCTACGCCCGGGAGCAGCGCGAGCCCACGCCAGGGCCCGACCCCATGCGCCGGTGGCTGGCCAAGGGTGGGTTGTACGTCTGGGAGGCCGACGGCGAGCCGGCCACCATGACCTACGCGTCCAGGCCACACGGCGGGGTCAGCCGGCTCTCGTGGGTCTACACGCCGGACTCGCTGCGCGGCAACGGGTTTGCGTCGGCGTGCGTGGCTGGAGTGAGCGCCATCCAGCGGCACGCCGGCCGTCGCTGCCTGCTCTACACCGACCTCGACAACACGCCCTCCACCAAGCTCTACCAGCGCATCGGCTATCGCCGCCTCGCCGACTCCGCGGTGCTGCGGATGGTCCCCTGAGCCGCCGCGCTAGACGCGCCGATAGGTCAGGTCGAGGATCTCGCGGCCCTCGGCGATGCCGCGCCGCTCGAACCGGGTGAGCGGGCGCCCCTCGAAGCGCGGCGCAGCCCCAGCGCCCACAGCGTCATAGCCGGAGCCGCCAGAGCCACCGTGCACGTTCACGAACTCGCTGCTGCCGTCGAGGACCTCGCGCATCTGCTCGCCGTAGTCCGACCAGTCGGTGGCGAGTCGCCAGAGCCCGCCGGGCTCGATCACCCGAGCCGCCAGGCGCGCGAACGCCGGTGACACGAGCCGGCGCTTGTGGTGCCGCTTCTTGGGCCACGGGTCGGGGAAGAAGGTCCACAGCTCGCGCACCGATCCCTCGGGCAGCCAGGTCTCACACACCGGCACCGCGTCGGCCTCGAGCAGGCGCACGTTGTCGAGGCCGCGACTGCCGACCTTGCGCAGCATGTCCCACAGCCCCGGGCGATAGACCTCGACGCCGAGGACGTTCCAGTCGGGGTGCGCCTCGGCGGCCGCCACCACGGCATCCCCACTGCCGCAACCGATCTCGACCACCAGCGGCGCCACGCGGCCGAAGACGGCACCCGCGTCGAGCCGCGCCGACGGGGCGACGGAGGTGCGGGCCTCGGCACGGTCTACGTCGAGCAGGTGGGCGGAGCCGTAGCGCTCGATGGCGCGCGCGTCCTTGGGCTGCAACCGAGCATCGGTGCGCGCGAACGACACGATCCGCCGGCCGCGACCACCCGGCAGCGGCTCGGCCACGCCCACCGAGCGCTCCTGCGCGTCCAACCCCACCGAGCGCCCGCCGGGCTCGGTCACTGCTCGGCCCTCACTGCTCGGCCCTCGCTCGCACGACCCTTCACTTCTTGGCCTTGTCGGAGAACCCGGCCTCGTTGGACAACGCGGCGATGAAGGCCTCTTGGGGGACCTCGACGCGGCCGACCATCTTCATCCGCTTCTTGCCCTCCTTCTGCTTCTCGAGCAGCTTGCGCTTGCGGCTGATGTCGCCGCCGTAGCACTTGGCGAGGACGTCCTTGCGGATCGCCCGGATCGTCTCTCGCGCAATGACTCTCGAGCCGATGGCGGCCTGGATCGGCACCTCGAACTGCTGGCGCGGGATGAGCTCGCGCAGCTTGGAGGCCATCTGCACGCCGTAGGCGTAGGCCTTGTCCTTGTGCACGATCGCGCTGAACGCGTCGACCTGCTCGCCCTGCAGCAGGATGTCGACCTTGACCAGGTCGGCGGTCTGCTCGCCGTCGGGCTCGTAGTCGAGGGAGGCGTAGCCGCGGGTCCGGGACTTCAGCTGGTCGAAGAAGTCGAAGACGATCTCGGCGAGCGGCAGCGTGTAGCGCATCTCGACGCGGTCCTCGGACAGGTAGTCCATGCCGCGCAGCGAGCCGCGGCGCTGCTGGCACAGCTCCATGATCGCGCCGACGTACTCGCTCGGCGCGAGGATCGTGGCGCGCACGACGGGCTCGCTGACCTGGGAGATCTTGCCGCCGGGGAACTCGCTGGGGTTGGTGACCTCGACGACCTTCTTGTCGTCCATGACCACTTCGTACTCGACGTTGGGCATCGTCGAGATGAGGTCCAGGCCGAACTCGCGCTCCAGCCGCTCGCGGACGATCTCGAGGTGCAGCATGCCGAGGAAGCCGACGCGGAAGCCGAACCCGAGCGCCGCGGACGTCTCCGGCTCGTAGACCAGGGCCGCGTCGTTGAGCTTGAGCTTGTCGAGGGCGTCGCGCAGGTCGGGGTAGTCCGAGCCGTCGATCGGGTAGAGCCCGGAGAAGACCATCGGGCGCGGGTCGCGGTAGCCGCCCAGCGCCTCGCTCGCCGGCTTGCCCGCGTTGGTCACGGTGTCGCCGACCCGCGACTGGCGCACGTCCTTCACACCGGTGATGAGGTAGCCCACCTCGCCCACGCCGAGCCCCTTGCCCGGTGTCGGCTCCGGCGAGATGACGCCGATCTCGAGCAGCTCGTGCTGGGCCTTGGTCGACATCATGACGATGCGCTCGCGGGGGTTGAGGTTGCCGTCGATCACCCGCACGTAGGTGACCACCCCGCGGTAGGTGTCGTAGACCGAGTCGAAGATCATCGCGCGGGCCGGTGCGTCGGCATCGCCCACGGGCGGCGGGATCTGGGCGACGATCTGGTCGAGCAGCTCCTCGACGCCCTCGCCGGTCTTGCCGGAGACGCGCAGGCAGTCCTCGGGCTCGCAGCCGATCAGCCGGGCGAGCTCCTCGGCGTACTTCTCCGGCTGCGCCGCGGGCAGGTCGATCTTGTTGAGGACCGGGATGATCGTGAGGTCGTTCTCCATCGCCAGGTAGAGGTTCGCGAGGGTCTGCGCCTCGATGCCCTGCGCCGCGTCGACGAGCAGGACGGCTCCCTCGCACGCGGCGAGGCTGCGCGAGACCTCGTAGGTGAAGTCGACGTGCCCCGGGGTGTCGATCATGTTGAGGCAGTAGACCTCTGGGTCACCCTCGGCGTCCGGCGCCTCCCACGGCATGCGCACGGCCTGGGACTTGATGGTGATGCCGCGCTCGCGCTCGATGTCCATGCGGTCGAGGTACTGCGCGCGCATCTGCCGCTCCTCGACGACGCCGGTCTTCTGCAGCATCCGGTCGGCGAGGGTGGACTTGCCGTGGTCGATGTGCGCGATGATGCAGAAGTTGCGGATGAGGTGCGGCGGCGTCGCGTGGGGCTGCAGTGCGGTGCGGGCCATGGGTGACACGTCGGGCAAACCTCATCTGTCGGGTGCTGTCTTGGTGACGTCGGGCGCTCTGTCGGGCGGTGATCTCAGTCCCCCAGTGTCCCACACGTCGCCCCGCCGCCCACTCCGCTCCCGCCCCGCCGCCCGCGCCTCTCCCGCCCCGCCGCCCAGCGCGCCGGGGTGCCCGTCCGGCTCAGCACCCGGGTGCCGCGTTGCCCTGGACGAGGAATCCTTGTTGAGTAGGACCGAGGTTGGGTGCGACCCACTGATTCTTGCGGCAAAGGAGCGGCACATGACCAGCGACTACACCCCCTCGGCGGAGCTGACCGCCGAGGCCAACGGCAAGGCCGAGCTCTTCGACGCGGCCGACGCCGACTTCGAGGGCTTCTGGGCCGACCAGGCCCGCCAGTACGTCACCTGGAGCAAGGACTTCGACCAGGTCCTGGACTGGAGCGGCGCCCCCGTCGCCAAGTGGTTCGTCGGCGGGGAGCTCAACGTCGCCTACAACTGCGTGGACCGGCACGTCGAGGCGGGCAACGGCGACCGCGTCGCGATCCACTTCGTGGGTGAGGGCGGCGACACCCGCGACCTGACCTACGCCGACCTGCAGACCGAGGTCAGCAAGGCGGCCAGCATGCTCGCCGACCTGGGCGTCGGCAAGGGCGACCGGGTCGCGATCTACCTGCCGATGATCCCCGAGGCGATCGTCGCCATGCTCGCCTGCGCGCGCCTCGGCGCCCCCCACTCGGTCGTCTTCGGCGGCTTCTCGGCCGACGCGTTGCGCAGCCGCATCGCCGACGCCGAGGCCCGTGTGGTGATCACCGCCGACGGGCAGAACCGCCGCGGCAAGCCGATGGCGCTCAAGCCCGCTGTCGACGAGGCCGTGAAGGGCGCGGACTCCCCCGTCGAGCACGTCGTGGTCGTCAAGCGCACCGGCGGCGACGTCGAGTGGACCGACAAGGACGTCTGGTGGGACGAGCTGATGGCCAGGGCCTCCCCCGACCACACGCCCGAGCCGATGGACGCCGAGCACCCGCTGTTCATCCTCTACACCTCGGGCACCACCGGGAAGCCCAAGGGCATCCTGCACACCTCCGGCGGCTACCTCACCCAGGCCGCCTACACCAACGCGATCGTCCACGACGTGCACCCCGAGACCGACGTCTACTGGTGCACGGCCGACATCGGCTGGGTCACCGGGCACTCCTACATGGTCTACGGCCCGCTGGCCAACGGAGCCACCCAGGTGGTCTACGAGGGCACGCCGGACACCCCGCACCAGGGCCGCTGGTGGGAGATCATCCAGGACTACAAGGTCTCGATCTTCTACACGGCGCCGACGGCGATCCGCACCTGCATGAAGTGGGGCGCCGACATCCCGGCGAAGTTCGACCTGTCCTCGATCCGCATCCTCGGCTCGGTCGGCGAGCCGATCAACCCCGAGGCGTGGCGCTGGTACCGCGAGCACATCGGCGGCGGCTCCGCCCCGATCGTCGACACCTGGTGGCAGACCGAGACGGGCGCCATCATGATCAGCCCGCTGCCCGGCGTCACGGCCCTCGAGCCCGGCTCGGCCCAGAAGCCCATCCCCGGCATCAGCGCCGAGATCCTCGACGACATGGGCGAGCCGTTCACCGAGCCCGAGAAGGTGGGCTACCTCGTGCTCACCAAGCCGTGGCCGGCGATGCTGCGGGGCATCTGGGGCGACCCGCAGCGCTACCAGGAGACCTACTGGAGCCGGTTCGGCGACAAGTACTACTTCGCCGGCGACGGCGCGAAGTACGACGAGCGGGGCAACATCTGGCTGCTCGGCCGGGTGGACGACGTCATGAACGTCTCGGGCCACCGCCTCTCCACCGCCGAGATCGAGTCGGCGCTGGTCTCGCACGACCGGGTCGCCGAGGCCGCGGTCGTGGGTGCGGCGGACGAGACGACGGGTCAGGCCGTGTGCGCGTTCGTCATCCTGCGCGAGGCCGAGGGCGAGGTGGACGACTCCGACATCGTCAACGAGCTGCGCAACCACGTCGGCAAGGAGATCGGCCCGATCGCCAAGCCGCGCTCCATCATGGTCGTCACCGAGCTGCCCAAGACGCGCTCCGGCAAGATCATGCGGCGCCTGCTCAAGGACATCGCCGAGGGCCGCGAGGTCGGCGACGTCACCACGCTCGCCGACTCCACCGTGATGAGCACCATCTCGAAGGGCATGAGCCAGTAGCGCGTTCGCGCAGCGTTAGTGCGTCCTGCTCGTCTCGCGCACTAGTGCGCCCTGCTCGTCTCGCGCACTAGTGCGCCGTGGCCGTCTGGCGCCGCCCCAGGGCGGCCGACCAGGCGGCCACGCCCATGCCGAGGAGCGCGAGGACGACGCCGATGCGCGACGGCCACTCGTAGCCCAGCCCGGCCGCGAGCACGAGCGAGCCGAGCCAGGCGCCCAGCGCGTTCGCGAGGTTGAGCGTCGAGTGGTTGAGCGCCGCCGCGAGGGACTGGCCCTCGTGGGCGACGTCCATCAGCCGGGTCTGCAGCATCGGGACGAGCATGCTGGGCAGGGCTCCGATGACGAAGGTCATCACCAGCCCGAGCGGCTTGGAGTGCGCGGCCGGCCCGAACAGCGCGAGGGCCACGGCGATGGCGCCGAGCAGCACGAAGATGCCGCGCAGGACGCCCCGGGACGCCACCCGCCCCGCCAGCAGGGCACCGACGGTGGAGCCGGTGCCGTAGAGCGAGAGGATGAACGGGATGGCCGCGGCGCTCCAGCCACCGAGCGTCTGCATCGTCGGGCTGATGTAGGAGTACGTCGAGAACATCCCGCCGAAGCCCACCGTGCCGATGCCGAGGGCCAGCCACACCTGGGGCCGACGCAGCGCCGAGAACTCGCGCAGCACCGAACCGTCGGTGCTGGCGCGCTGGACCGGCACCCAGGCCAGCATGGCCAGCACGCAGAGCACCCCGATCACGCCGGTCACGACGTAGGCCGCCTGCCACCCGAACCGCTGGCCGAGCATGGTGGCGACCGGCACGCCGACGATGTTGGAGACCGTGAGGCCGAGCAGGACGTTGGCGACCGCCTGGGTGCGCCGCTGGGGCGCCACGAGCGAGGCGGCGACCAGCGAGGCGATGCCGAAGAACGCGCCGTGCGGCAGCCCGCAGACGAAGCGCAGCGCCATCACCCCGCCGTAGGTGTGCATGAACATCAGCGCGACGTGCGCCACCGCGAAGAGGGTCATGAGGGCTACCAGCAGGCCCTTGCGCGGCAGCCGCGCCCCGAGGACCGCGAGCGTCGGCGCCCCGACCACCACGCCGAGGGCGTAGGCCGAGACGATGTGACCCGCCGTCGGGATGTCGACACCGACGCCATCGGCGATCTCGGGCAGCAACCCCATCGTGACGAACTCCGTTGTCCCGATGGCGAATCCACCTACCCCCAGGGCGAAGATGGCGCGGCCGGCCGCAGGCGAAGGCGAGGCCGGGTCGCCGGGGTGCGCGGTCCGGTCAGCAGCTCGAGGAGCGGGCGTGGCCGAGGGCGTCGACGAGGGTGTGGACGAGGGCGGGCGTGAGGCGTCAGGCACACCCTGAACTCTAGAGGCGAGGCTTGACCCCTCTCCCCGCCCGTGACAGAATTAATGACCGATCGGTCAGTAATTCAACGACGAAGAACGACGAAGGGACCGCCATGCCTGAGGCGCTGCTCGTAGGGGGCGTCCGGACGCCGGTCGGACGCTACGCAGGGGCGCTGTCCGCGGTGCGACCCGACGACCTCGCAGCCCTCGTGGTGCGGGAGGCGGTCCAGCGGGCCGGGCTGGACCCGGCCGCCGTCGACGAGGTGATCCTCGGCAACGCCAACGGCGCCGGCGAGGAGAACCGCAACGTCGCCCGGATGGCGTGGCTGCTCGCGGGCTACCCCGTCGAGGTGCCCGGCATCACCGTCAACCGGCTCTGCGCCTCCGGCCTCTCGGCGATCACGATGGCCTCGCACATGATCAAGGCCGGCGCGGCGGACGTGGTCGTAGCCGGCGGGGTCGAGTCGATGTCGCGCGCGCCCTGGGTGATGGCCAAGCCGGACAAGGCTTTTGCCAAGCCGGGCGAGGCGTTCGACACCTCCATCGGCTGGCGGTTCGTCAACGAGCGGTTCGCGACCGGCGACCTCGCGCGCGACGGCAAGATGACCTACTCGATGCCCGAGACCGCCGAGGAGCTCGCGCGGGTCGACGGGGTCAGCCGCGAGGACTCCGACGCCTTCGCCGTGCGCTCGCACGAGCGGGCCCTCGCCGCGATCGCCGCCGGCCGGCTGGCCGAGGAGATCGTGCCGGTCACCGTCCCGGGTCGCAAGGGCGACACTGTGGTCGACACCGATGAGGGCCCCCGCGAGGGGACGACGCTCGAGGTGCTGGCCCGGTTGCGCTCGATCGTGCGCCCCGACGGCGTCATCACGGCCGGCAACTCCTCCTCGCTCAACGACGGCGCCTCCGCCGTCGTGGTCGCGTCCGACGCAGCCGTCGAGCGGCTCGGCCTCACCCCGCGCGCCCGGATCGTCGAGGGCGCCTCGGCGGGGGTCCCGCCCGAGATCATGGGCATCGGTCCCGTCCCCGCCACCGAGAAGGCGCTCGCTCGCGCCGGTTGGTCGGTCGACGACCTTGGTGCCGTAGAGCTCAACGAAGCCTTCGCGCCGCAGGCCCTGGCCTGCCTGCGTCGCCTCCACCTCGACCCCGAGATCGTCAACAACGACGGCGGGGCGATCGCCCTCGGCCACCCGCTCGGCTCCTCCGGCTCCCGCCTCGTGGTGACGCTGCTGCGCCGCATGGAGGCCGAGGGCGTCGAGCGTGGCCTCGCCACGATGTGCATCGGCGTCGGTCAGGGTGCCGCCCTGCTGGCGGAGAAGGTCTGATGACCACTGCACCCAGCGACAGCAGCAGCAGGAGCACCAGCACGCTGCCGTCCCAGGTCGGGGTACTCGGCGGGGGCCGCATGGGGGCCGGCATCGCCCACGCCTTCGCCGTCAACGGCTCGTCGGTGGTCGTCGTCGACCGGGACGACCCGTCGATCGACGGCGCTCGCCAGCGCGTGGAGAAGGCTGTGCACCAGTCGGTCTCGCGCGGCCTCGTGCCCGACGCGGAGTCGGTGCTGGCCCGGTGCACCTTCAGCACCGACGTCGGCTCGTTCGCCGGGTGCGGCCTGGTCGTCGAGGCCGTGCCGGAGGACCTGGACCTCAAGGTCGCGGCGCTGCGCTCCGCGGAGCAGGTCCTCGCCCCCGGGTCCGCCCTCGCGTCCAACACCTCCTCCCTGTCCCTGGACACCATCGCCGCGCAGCTCGAGCGGCCGAGCGAGTTCATCGGGATGCACTTCTTCAACCCGGTGCCGGCCTCGACGCTCGTCGAGATCGTCAGCGCCGCCACGACCTCCTCCGAGCTGACCGCGCAGGCCCTCGGGTGGGTCGAAGCGCTCGGCAAGACCGGGATCAGCGTCGTCGACTCCCCCGGCTTCGCGTCCTCGCGCCTCGGGGTGGCCATCGCGCTCGAGGCCATGCGGATGGTCGAGGAGGGGGTCGCCTCAGCGCAGGACATCGACCTCGCCATGGAGCTCGGCTACAAGCACCCCTCCGGCCCGCTGAAGACCACCGACATCGTCGGGCTGGACGTCCGTCTCGGCATCGCCGAGTATCTCGAGTCCACGCTCGGTCCACGCTTCGCCCCGCCAAAGATCTTGCGCGACAAGGTCGCTCGCGGTGACCACGGCCGCAAGACCGGCCGAGGGTTCTACGACTGGAAGGACGGATCATGACCACCGCACCGCTCCCGCTCCTCGTCCCCAGCTATGTCCACGACGAGTGGTGGCCCCCGTCCGACGACGCCGAGCTGGCGGACGTCCTCGACGCGTGCACCGGTGAGGTCGTCGCACGCACCAGCTCCGACGGCGTCGACGTGGCCGGCGCCGTGGACTTCGCCCGCACTGTTGGTCAGCGCGAGCTCGGCAGGCTGACGATCCACGAGCGGGCGCTGCTGCTCAAGCAGCTCGCGCAGTACCTCATGGAGCGCAAGGACGAGCTCTACGCCATCTCCTACGCCACCGGCGCCACCAAGGCCGACTCGTGGGTCGACATCGAGGGTGGCATCGGGGTGCTCTTCACGATGTCGTCCAAGGGTCGCCGCGAGCTTCCGAACTCCCAGGTGGTGCTGGACGGCCCGACCGAGGTGATGTCCAAGGACGGCTCGTTCATCGGCACCCACGTCTACACCCGGCTGCCCGGTGTCGCAGTGCAGATCAACGCCTTCAACTTCCCCGTCTGGGGGATGCTCGAGAAGTTCGCGCCCGCCTTCGTCGCCGGTGTCCCGACCCTGGTCAAGCCGGCACCGCAGACGGGCTACGTCGCCGCCGAGTGCGTGCGCCTGATGACCGAGTCCGGTCTGCTGCCAACGGGATCCATCCAGCTGGTGTCCGGGCACGGACACGGGCTGCTCGACCACCTCGACTACCGCGACCTGGTCGCCTTCACCGGCTCGGCGCGCACCGCCAACACGCTGCGCCAGCACCCCAACGTCGTGCACGGCGGCGTCCGCTTCGCCTCCGAGGCCGACTCGCTCAACGCGGCGATCCTCGGTCCCGACGCCGTCGCCGGCACGCCCGAGCGCGATGCGTTCGTGCGCTCGGTCGTCACCGAGATGACCACCAAGGCCGGGCAGAAGTGCACGTCCATTCGGCGAGTTCTGGTGCCCGAGAACCAGATCGACGAGGTCATCGCGGCCATCGCCGAGCGGCTCGAGTCTCGCACCGTCGTCGGCGACCCGCGCGACGAGGGCGTCACGATGGGTGCGCTCGTGTCCGTCGAGCAGAAGCAGGCCGTGCACGACGCCGTCCAGCGGCTCATCGACGCCGGTGGCGAGATCGTCATCGGCTCCGCTCAGGACGAGCGCAGCGGCGCGCTGATGGACCCGGTGCTGCTGCGCTTCGACGACGCCGACACCGAGGCCGTGCACACCGTAGAGGCCTTCGGCCCGGTCGCGTCCATCCTCCCCTACCGCGACCTGGACGACGCGATCCGCCTGGCCGCCAAGGGACTTGGCTCGCTGGTCGCCACGGTCTGCACCAACGACCCCGAGGTCGCGGCCACCCTGGTGCAGGGCATCGGCGCGCATCACGGCCGCGTGCTGGTCCTTAACCGCGACGACGCCCGCACCTCCACCGGCCACGGCTCCCCCATGCCCCAGCTGATCCACGGCGGCCCCGGCCGCGCCGGCGGCAGCGAGGAGCTCGGCGGTGTGCGCTCGATCAAGCACCACATGCAGCGCACCGCCCTGCAGGGCTCCCCCGGCATGGTCACCGCCGTCACGGGCGTGTGGCACACCGGTGCCCCGCAGCGGCTCGCGGGTGACCCTGAGTTCGGCGGCTCCCCGCACGAGCTCCACCCGTTCCGAAAGTCGTTGGCAGAGCTGCGGATCGGTGACGGCTACGCGTCGCCGTTGCGGATGGTGACCCTCGGCGACATCGAGGCGTTCGCGCACGAGACGGGCGACACGTTCTACGCGCACATGGACGAGGAGGCCGCTGCAGCCAACCCGTTCTTCCCCGGGCGCGTGGCCCACGGTTATCTGTTGGTGTCCTGGGCCGCAGGCCTGTTCGTCTCGCCCGACCCCGGACCGGTCCTCGCCAACTACGGCCTCGAGAACCTCCGGTTCATCACCCCGGTGCCCGCCGGCGACTCCATCCGGGTCACGCTCACCGCAAAGCGGATCACGCCGCGCGTCACCGACGAGTACGGCGAGGTGTGCTGGGACGCCGTCATCCACAACCAGCACGGCGAGGTCGTGGCGACCTACGACGTGCTCACCTTGGTCGACAAGGAGCAGTCCTCGTAGGTCGCTGCCTATGTCGCTTGCTGCCTCACCACGCGCGTCGCGCGCTGGCGGGGTCTGGCCGTCTCGGGGCGGGGTCATGCGGCTGTCGTGGTGGTGGGGGGTGTGGTGGGTTGCCAGCCGGTCAGGGTGCGGGTGGTGTGCCAGGTGACACCGTCGGGGGTGATGGTGGCGGTGATGCCGCGTTGGTGGACCAGGCGGTGGTGGTGGTCGCAGAGCAGGGCGAGGTTGTCCAGGCTGGTGGGGCCGCCGTTGGCCCAGTGGGTGACGTGGTGGGCCCGCGTCCAGCCCGGTGGGGCGGTGCACCGTGGGAAGGAGCAGCCTTTGTCGCGCATGGCCAGCGCGGCGCGTTGAACGGCGGTGGCGAGGCGTCTGCGGCCGACGTCCAGGGGCACGGACTGTCCGCCGAGGACGGTGGGGAGCAGCTCGGCGTCGCAGGCCATCCGGCGGGCTTGGCTGGGGGTGAGGATGGTGCCGTCGTGGGCTTGGCCGTGGCCACCGAGGGCGGTCTTGAGGGTGTCCCAGTCGATGGTGACCACGACCCGGCAGCTGGCGCCCATCGGGCCGCGGGTGTCGGCGTCGGCGGCGAGGCGGGCCAGGGTGACCAGGGCGTCGGCGCGGCGTTGGGCGGGGGTGCGCTCGTCACGCTGGCCACTGTCCCCGGCGGCGGGTGCGGGGGCGGACAGGGCGTCGATGGCGGCTTCGAGGGTGGCGTGGCTCTCGGGGTCGAGCAGCAGGGTGGACTCCCACATGCCGTCGGCGCGCTGGTGGGCCTTGGTCAGGCTCCGTCGGGTGGTGTGCTGGCGGTCTTCCAGGTCGGGTCCGGGGCTGCCGGCGCGTAGCAGCATGGCTTGCTCGAACGCTTTGAGCACGGGTTTGGACAGCTTGCCGCGGGCCAGGTGCCGCAGCCCGGTCACGACAGCGTCGTGCTCGTCCACGGGAAGCGCGCCGTCGACGCGGTAGAACACGTCCCGGCAGGTCAGCGCGTCCTTGACGGTGATCGCCCCGACGATCGCGTCGCGCACCAACGGTTTCAGCGGGATGGCGGGGCAGCGCAGCACCAGCTTGGCTACCGCGGCCGCGTCCGGGATCGTCAACCCCACCGGCCGGTCACCGAGCCGGCCCCACCACGCATCCGGACCCTCCGGACCCTCAGACCCGCCGCTGCCGTCGCCCGGGCTGCCGTCGGTGCCACCGTTGCCATCGGCGTCACCGTCGTCCCCGGTGCCGGTCCTGGTGTTGCGGTGGCCGGCCTCGGGGTTGTTCGTGTCGGCGGCGTTCGGGTCGGGGTGGTTGGTGTCGGGGAGGGCGGGCCAGGCGCCCCAGTCGCGGTCGCCGACGCAGGCCGCGCCGGTGCGCGCACCCGTGGTGGAGTCGACGTGGTCGACCTGCGGGGTGGGGTCGGGGTTCGTGGTCTCGACCAGCCAGCTGGTCAACCCACCGGACCCGGACGCTGCGGGCAGTCCCCGGGTCACCGCCTGCTGGGCACACGCGATCAGCGCACCACCCGCGGTGGTGGCAGCGACGGCGAGGTCACAGGTCAGCGCGGCGAGCTCGTCGTCGCCGAGGAAGTCCAGCCCCTCACGCAGCACGCAGACGGCGTCGATGACGGCCGCGACAGTGGTCGCTGCGTCGGTCACCTCGAGTCGTCCCATGTCCAGATCCTACCGTTTCGGGTGCTTCTGTCGTTATCGTGCATTCGGGTGAATCACGTTGCCGGTGAACGGGATTCGAACCCTAATCGAACACTTGTTCGTTGTTGTCGTGGCATGCCTGGGAGGGTGAGTCATCAGCCCTGTCCGCCGGTGGTGATCGCTACCGGCGAACGGATCGGTTTGTGCCACAGCGCATCTGCAGCATCCCGTCTCTACCGGGCCACCTCTGTGGCAGCACGTCACGTGGCCCACCAGCCCAGTGGCCGAGCGAGGGTCAACCCGGCGCCTGGCTCACGGCCTGCACACCAGCAGCGAGCACGGTCAGGGGCTGCCTGATCTCCTCGCACAGCCGACTGTGGCCCTGCGTGACCGCCGTGGTGAATCCTCGACGACGGTTCGAACTACGTTGCACGACAGTCATGTCAGTGACCTCCGAGCTCTGCGGCGGCGTCGTTGCCACCTTCTGAGCTGCAGTGTGCCGGGAGGGTCTGACAGACCCCCTGGCCGCGACGAGGGCTACGAGTCGTTCGGCACCCTCGCCATGGTGTTCCTGGTGGCGGTGAAGCGGCCAGCCCGGAGCAGAGCCACGACATGGGTGAGGAGTCGTGCCACGAGAGGGCCTACGAAGCGCCCGAAGCTACCGCACGCCAGGGTGACCCGGGCCGGCGGCCAGACCCTGGAAGACCATCTTGACCACGTCGTCGGCGAGCTCGTCGGGCGAGAGCCGGCCGCCGGGCTGCCACCACTCGACGATCGAGTTGATGGTGCCGAAGATCAGCCGGGCCGACGTGGCCGGGTCGATGTCGGCGCGCAGGCCACCCGCCTCGCGAGCGGCCACGATGCGCTCGACCATGCGCTGGTCGAAGATTCGACGCCGCTCCAGGGCGGCCACCTCGACGGGTGAGTTCCCGCGCAGCCGCAGCAGCAAGGTGACGAACGGCAGCTTGTCGGTGAGGACCAGGACGGTCGCGCGAATCCCCCGCTCCAGCCGGTCCATCGGCTCGCCACCGCGCGCAGCGGACTGGTCGAGCACCTCCTCGAGAGCGGTGAGGGCCTCGTCGAGCGCCAGGCTCAACAGCTCTTCCTTGCTCTCGACGTGGTGGTAGATGGCCGACTTCGTCAGGCCGAGCTCGCTCGCCAGCATCCCCATCGAGGTGGAGTCGTAGCCGTGCCGGTTGAAGACCTCGACCGCGGCCCGCAGGACGGCCTGCTGGTCGTAGCCAGGCCGTCCTCGACGGGTGGTCGCGCTGGCGGCGGATGTGCTCGTGGTCACCGGATCAGTCTCGCACCTGGCGGTTGTCGTAGATCCGACGCAGCTTGCCGACGGACCGCGGCAGAGCGTGCGGCTCGAGCACGTCGACCCGGACCGAGGAGCCGATCTTGGTCTTGATCTCCTTCTGCAGCAACCGAGCTGCCGCCGCGCCGTCCTCGGCGGTCGCGTCCTGCCGGCGCTCGATCTTGACCGTCAGCTCGTCCATCCGGCCCGGGCGCGTCAGCTCGAGCTGGAAGTGCGGGGACAGACCCGGGACGGTCAGCGCGATCTCCTCGATCTGCGTCGGGAAGAGGTTGACCCCGCGCAGGATGATCATGTCGTCGTTGCGCACGGTGAGCGCGCCCATGCGGCGGTGACCCGGCCGCGCGGTGCCCGGCATGAGGTGCGTGAGGTCGTGCGTCCGGTAGCGGATGACCGGCATCGCCACCTTGGTCAGCGAGGTGAAGACGAGCTCGCCGTCCTCCCCGTCCGCACGGGTCCGGGTGGGCTCCAGCGGGTCGATGATCTCAGGCCGGAAGTGGTCCTCCCAGATGTGGCTGCCATCCTTGGTCTCGCACGACTCCCCCGCGACGCCCGGCCCCATCACCTCCGAAAGACCATAGATGTCAAGGGCGTTCACGCCCATGCCGTCCTCGAGCTCCTGCCGCATCTTGTAGGTCCACGGCTCCGCACCCAGCACCGCGGTGCGCAGCGAGGTGCCACGCGGGTCGATGCCGAGACCCCGCATCGCGTCCATGATCGCCAGCAGGTAGGTCGGGGTGCAGAGGATGGCGGCGGGCTCGAAGTCGTGGATCAGCTGGATCTGCGTCTCCGTCTGGCCGCCGGACATCGGCACCACCGTGCAGCCGAGCCGCTCCGCGCCGTAGTGCGCGCCCAGCCCGCCGGTGAACAGGCCGTAGCCGTAAGAGTTCTGCAGCAGGTCTCCCGGGCGCACGCCGGACAGGCGCAGGCACCGGGCCACGAGCGTCGCCCAGCTCGCGAGGTCGCCCTCCGTGTAGCCCACCACGGTCGGCTTGCCGGTCGTGCCGGACGAGGCGTGCACGCGACGCACCTGCGACATCGGCACGGCGAACGTGTCGAACGGGTAGTTGTCACGCAGGTCGGACTTGTCGGTGTAGGGGAACTTCGCGAGGTCGTCCAGCTCCTTGAGGTCGTCCGGGTGCACGCCCGCCTCGTCGAACTTGCGGGTGTACATCGGGACGTTCTCGTAGGCGTGCCGCAGCGTCCACTGCAGCCGCTCCAGCTGCAGCGCCTCGACCTCGTCACGGCTCATCAGCTCTTCACGGTCCGGGGCCGAGCGGTCCTCGGCGACGCTGTGGTCGAGGCGGGGCACGGCCGGGGTGGTGGTCGTCATCGGGATGCCTCTCGAGGTGGGTGCAGGTCAGGAGGCCGCGGGGGCCTTGGCGGGGATGGTGCGGCTGCGGCCGCGGAACAGGGCGACGACGACGGGCTCGGGATCGTCCGCGCCCTGCGCCGTCACCGTCACGTCGTAGACCCCGCTGCGGCCCACGGAGACCGCGCGGGCGCTCGCCTCGATCACCTCCCCACGATGGGCCGGCCGCAGGAAGTTGACGTCGACCCCCGAGGCGACGGTGAGGGTGGAACCGTCGCCGGCCGGGTCGTTGCACGCGAGCGCGAAGGCGCTGTCGGCGATCGCGAAGAGCATGCCGCCGTGAGCGATGCCGTGGCCGTTGAGCATCTCCTCCCGCAGCTCGGCCCGCACGACGACGTCGCCGTAGTCGGCCCGCACGACCTCGAGGCCGAGCCAGGCAGAGGTGTGATCGTCGCGCAGCAGCGGATGGGTGACGGAGGGGTTCACGCGGTGGGCTCCTTCGACATCGTCGTCGTCAGCATCGGGTCAGCATCGGGTCGGCATCAGTCAGCCTCGGTCAGCGGCACTCAGCAACAGTCAGCAGCCACAGTCAGCAGCAGTCAGCGACGGTTGGCGACCGCCCGAGACGGGGTCGCCACCCTTGACAGCAGCGGCGCCCTGGATCAATACTGACCGAGCGGTCAGTATTTGTCGAGCCCCCCGCGAGAGGCCCGGCGATCCCGACCGTCCTGCCAGACCCGACACGACGAGGTGACCCCACGTGGCTGACAGCTCCCCGCAGGCTTCGACCGACCCCGGCACGACCGCGACCAGCTCGCCCGAGCAGGAGCAGTTCGACCGGATCATCGAGCAGGACTCCCGCATCGAGCCGCGCGACTGGATGCCGGACGCCTACCGCAAGGCGCTGACCCGCCAGATCAGCCAGCACGCGCACTCCGAGATCATCGGCATGCAGCCCGAGGGCAACTGGATCTCGCGCGCCCCGAGCCTCAAGCGCAAGGCCATCCTGATCGCCAAGGTGCAGGACGAGGCCGGCCACGGGCTCTACCTCTATTCGGCCGCCGAGACCCTCGGCACGCCGCGCAGCGTCCTCAACGACCAGCTGCTCACCGGCAAGGCGAAGTACTCGTCGATCTTCAACTACCCGGCCCGGTCCTGGGCCGACGTGGGCGCCATCGGCTGGCTGGTCGACGGCGCCGCGATCCAGAACCAGGTGCCCCTCTGCCGCTGCTCCTACGGTCCCTACGGGCGGGCCATGGTGCGGGTGTGCAAGGAGGAGTCGTTCCACCAGCGCCAGGGCTGGGAGATCCTCCACTCGCTCGCCAACGGCACGCCCGCGCAGAAGCAGATGGCCCAGGACGCCGTCAACCGGTTCTACGGCCCGGCGCTGCAGATGTTCGGCCCGCCGGACGGCGACTCCCCCAACAGCCAGCAGTCGATGCAGTGGAAGATCAAGCGCTTCTCCAACGACGAGCTGCGCCAGCGCTTCGTCGACATGATCGTCCCGCAGGCCGAGGCGCTCGGGCTCACCCTGCCCGACCCCGACCTGCGCTGGAACGAGGAGCGTGGGCACTACGACTACGGCGACCTGGACTGGGACGAGTTCAAGGCCGTGCTGTCCGGCAACGGCCCGTGCAACGCCCAGCGGATGGCCCACCGCATCCGTGCGCACGAGGAGGGCGCCTGGGTGCGCGAGGCCGCCGCTGCGCACGCGCGCAAGCAGGCCGACGTCGAGACGAAGGAGTCCACGCTGCTGCGGCACGCGTGACCGCTGCGCATCTGCCGCTCGCGCAGCCCTGCACTCCTGCAGCCCTCACCCGCACCCCTGCACCCCACCTGCTTCGACCGCACCCCGTGCGTCGCGAGTTCCGTTGACCCAAGGAGCCATTCGATGACCGACACCACGCCGGCAGCACCGTCGCCCCAGCAGGGCGATGCCCCTCAGGAGCTGTGGCCCCTGTGGGAGGTCTTCGTCCGCGCCTCGCGCGGCCTGTCCCACGTCCACGCCGGGTCCCTGCACGCCCCGGACGCCACGATGGCCGTCCGCAACGCGCGCGACCTCTACACCCGCCGCAACGAGGGAGTCTCGGTGTGGGTGGTCCCCGCCGACGCCATCACCACGTCGGACCCCGACGCCAAGGGCGCCTTCTTCGAGTCGCCGAAGGGCAAGACCTATCGTCACGCGACCTACTACACCAAGAGCGAAGGGGTGAAGCACCTGTGACCGCAGGAGGATTCGACAGTGCCACCCGCATCAGCGTCGGTCAGGCGCTCACCGCCGAGGACATCGCGGCCGCCGGCCTGCACGCCGACGAGGACGTCGCGCGCTACGCCACCCGGCTCGGCGACGACGCCCTGATCCTGTCGCAGCGGCTCAGCTGGTGGATCTCCCGGGCGCCGGAGCTCGAGGAGGACATCGCCCTCGGCAACATCGCGCTGGACCTCCTCGGCCACGCGCGCTCGCTGCTCACCTACGCCGGCACCGCGGGGGGCAAGACCGAGGACGACCTCGCCTACTTCCGCGACGAGGACGACTTCACCTGCGTGCACCTCGTCCAGCTCGACCCGGGCGACTTCGGGCACACGATCGCCCGCCAGCTGGTCTACAGCCTCTATGCCTACGAGCTCTACACCGCGCTGTCGCACTCGGATGACCCCACGCTCGCGGCGATCGCGCAGAAGGCCGTCAAGGAGGTCGAGTACCACGTCGACCACGCCTGGCAGTGGGCCATGCGGCTCGGCGACGGCACCGAGGAGTCGCACCGCCGGATGCAGGCGGGGCTCGACCAGGTGTGGCCGTTCGTCGACGAGCTGTTCGAGGACGACGATCTCACCGACCGGCTGAAGGGCGTTGCGGTGCAACCCAGCTCGCTGCGACCGGCCTTCGACGACGCCATCCGTAGAGTCCTCGCCGAGTCCACCCTCGAGCTCCCGTCGGTGCCCCAGGCCCGCACCGGCGGACGCCGCGGCGAGCACCGCGAGAGCCTCGGCTTCGTGCTGGCCGAGATGCAGTCGCTCGCCCGCATGCACCCGGGCGCATCGTGGTGACCGCCATGCTCGACGACGTGCAGCACGGCACCAAGCACGACACCGACCACGACGAGCGCGTGTGGGCGATCGCCGCCACCGTGTGCGACCCGGAGGTGCCCGTGCTGACGATCGAGGACCTCGGCATCCTGCGGTCCGCGCGCCGCGAGGGTGACAAGGCCGTCGTGACGCTGACCCCGACCTACTCCGGGTGCCCGGCGATGGGCGTGCTGCGCGACGAGGTCACCGCGGCGCTGCTGGCCGCCGGCTACGCCGACGCCGAGGTCGTGCTTGTGCTCTCCCCTGCCTGGACGACCGACTGGATGACGGAGGCCGGCAAGGCCAAGCTTGAGGACTACGGCATCGCGCCGCCGACCGGCACGGCGCGGGTCGGCGCCCAGAGCGGCCCGGTCCGCCTGCAGCTGTCGGTGCGCTGCCCGCAGTGCGGGTCGCTGCGCACGAGCGA
The DNA here is from genome assembly GCF_022568835.1 of Arsenicicoccus piscis. Taxonomy (GTDB): domain Bacteria; phylum Actinomycetota; class Actinomycetes; order Actinomycetales; family Dermatophilaceae; genus Arsenicicoccus; species Arsenicicoccus piscis. The sequence goes on along the minus strand of NZ_JAKZHV010000008.1, from coordinate 128,144 downwards.
GCTGTCCCGCTTCGGCTCCACCGCCTGCAAGGCGCTCTACACCTGTGCCGACTGCCTCGAACCCTTCGACTACTTCAAGGTGCACTGATGACGACCACCACGACCGAGGCGGCAACGTCGCCGCGTCGCCGCGCGTCCTTCCGCCCGCTGACGATCCGCGAGGTGCGGCCGCTCACCGACAACGCCGTCGAGGTGACCTTCGCGATCCCGGACGAGCTGACCGACGACTTCAACTACGTGTCCGGGCAGTACGTCGCGCTGCGAACCGAGCTGGAGGGCAAGGAAGTTCGCCGGTCCTACTCGATCTGCGCCGAGCCCACCCCCGGTGAGCTGCGCATCGCGATCAAGCGCGACGTGGGTGGTCTGTTCTCCAACTGGGCCAACGACAACCTGCAGGCCGGGCACGTCATCGACGTGATGAGCCCGACCGGCGCGTTCATCTCCCAGCACGCCATGACCGCCCTCAACGACCCCGAGGCCATGGCGCAGGAGTCGATCGACTCCGGCCTGTCGCGCTACGTCGCGTTCGCCGCCGGCTCGGGCATCACCCCGGTCCTCGCGATCGCCAAGGCGCTGCTCGCGCGCAACCCGCACGCCTACCTCAACCTGGTCTACAGCAACCGCGCCGCGATGGACGTGATGTTCGTGGAGGAGCTGGCCGACCTCAAGGACCGCTACCCGACCAGGCTGGCGATCCACCACCTGCTCTCCCGCGAGCAGCGCCTCTCCCCCACCCACACCGGTCGCCTCGATGCCGACAAGCTGAAGTCGTTGCTCGGCAACGTGTTTCGGCCCGAGGTCGTCGACGAGTGGTTCCTCTGCGGGCCGTTCGAGATGGTGCAGCTGATCCGCGACGAGCTGGCGGCGCGTGACGTGCCGGCCGACCGGGTGCGCTACGAGCTGTTCACGACCGGTCGGCCCGAGAGCCCGAGCGACGGCAACGCCGGCCGCCCGGTCGTCGCGGACCCGGCGGGCGAGAACTGGGAGATCACCTTCAACCTCGACGGCCTCGAGGGTCAGGTGCTCAGCCCCAAGAGCGCGCGCGAGTCCATCCTCAACGCGGCCCTGCGGGTCCGCAGCGACGTCCCCTTCGCCTGCGCGGGTGGCGTGTGCGGCACCTGCCGGGCGAAGGTCACCGACGGCGAGGTCACGATGGACGAGAACTACGCCCTCGAGCCCGACGAGCTGGAGCGCGGCTACGTGCTCACCTGCCAGTCGCACCCCACCACCGACACGGTCAGCGTCGACTTCGACGCGTGACCGGCAGGGGCCGGACCTCGAGGGCGGAGAGGGTGAGCCGGCCGCGACGAAGTCGCCGCATCGCCGCAGGGTGTGACCTAGGCTCTGGCCATGGCCACATCGATCGCCCGGGTCCCCGGTGATTTCGCCGGCGAGCTGCCCAGCCTAGACTATGCCGCCGTGGCGGACGGCCTCCCCGACCCCGGCGAGGTGGTGTGGACCTGGGTGCCCTACGAGGAGGACCCCAGCCAGGGCAAGGACCGGCCCGTGCTCGTGATCGGCCGCGTCACGGTCTACCTGCTCGCGGTGCCGTTGACCAGCAAGGACCACGACCGGGACAAGGAGCAGGAGGAGGCCGAGGGACGCTACTGGGTCGACGTCGGCTCGGGACCCTGGGACCGCAAGGGGCGACCGAGCGAGGCGCGTGTCGACCGGATCCTGCAGCTCGACCCCTCCCGCGTGCGGCGCGAGGGCGGTGCCATCGGGCGGGAGCGGTTCGAGCTGGTGGTGGCGGCCGTGCGGGAGCACCGGCGATGACGGCGGAGAGCTCCGCCGATGCGGCGGCGCAGGACCGCACCCGTCATGCCGACTGGCTCGCCGGCGCGCGCATCGACCCGGCCGTGGCAGCGCTGAGACCGGACTACCGATGCGTGCTGGTGGTCGCGGAGGGGCTCACGCCCGGGCCGTCCGACGAGACCAGCGAGCGACTGCTGGCGCAGGCCGAGCAGTCCGCTCGCGAGCAGCTGGACGGCCGCCCCGCCGAGGAGCTGCCGCACCTGCAGAGCTGGCGCGAGGCGTTCCGGGCATTCGGTGCCAAGCCTCAGCGCACGCGCAGCTCCGCGGAGGCCCTGCTTCGACGGGTGCCCGACGGGCTGCCACGGATCAACCGGCTCGCCGATGCCTACAACGCGGTCTCCATCGCCACCGCGACCCCGCTCGGCGGCGAGGACGTCACGGCCTACGTCGGCCCGCTGCAGCTGGTGCGCGCGGACGGCACCGAGGACTTCCCGACCCTGGCGTCCGGCGCCGAGGCCGTAGAGCACCCCGAGCCCGGCGAGGTCGTGTGGCGCGACGACGCCGGCGTCACCTGCCGGCGCTGGAACTGGCGCCAGTGCCACCGCACCCGCCTCACCGACGAGACGACCGACGCGGTCTTCATCGCCGACGTCCTGGAAGTCGCGCCCGGTGACTCCGACGCCCGCGCGAGCGAGGTGCTGGCCGCCCTTGTCGACGCCCTGCGGCAGGTGAGCCCCGGCGTGCGCCTGCAGAGCCGGGTGCTGCGCGCCGACTCCGCGGTGGCTCGGTAGGCCGCGGCTCGGTTGACCGTGGCTCGAATAGGTCCCGACGCCGACGTGACGACCGGCACGCAGAACGGGCCGCCACCCCGGAGGGTGACGGCCCGTTCTACAGATCAGTCAGCGACTCACTTGGCGAGCGACGCCGCAGCCTTCGCCATGGCCGACTTCTTGTTGGCAGCCTGGTTCTTGTGGATGACGCCCTTGGAGACAGCCTTGTCGAGCTTGCGCGACGCCGCCTTGAGCGCGTCGCCAGCCTTCTCGGCGTCCCCGGCGGCCGTAGCCTCGCGGAACCGACGGACGTAGGTCTTCAGCTCGGACTTGACCGCCTTGTTGCGCTCGGTGCGCTTCTCGTTGGTCTTGATCCGCTTGATCTGGGACTTGATGTTCGCCACGTTCTTCCTTCTGGTGTCAGGTCGGTGATTGCCGTTTGAGGGCGGCAGGCCGCCTCGGGACCGGGCGTGGGGCACCCGTGGTTGAGACGGTCTGGGTCAAGCTCTCGTGCGCGCACGACCTAGGCGCGCACGCAACACACCACGATACCGGGTGCACTTCGCACAGACCAATTCGCGGCGCACGCGGTGAGGGCGGACTAACCTCGGAGCATGGCCATCATCACGGTCCTCCCGTCCCTGCTCGGCATGCGCACCGGCGTGCTCGACTTCGCCGATCGGATCCGCTCGGCCGGCCACGACGTGCGCTTCGTCGACTACCTGGACGGCCAGACGTTCGACTCGATCGAGACGGCGCGCGCCCACCGCGACGAGGTGGGTGCCGCCACCTTGATGGCTCGGGCCCGCGAGCTGGCCAAGGACATCCCCGACGGCTTCATCCCCGCAGGCTTCTCGTCCGGCGTCGGTGCCGCCCAGGGGCTGGCGCTCAGCCGCCCGGTCCGCGGCATGATCGCCGTCGTCGGCGGAGGGCAGCTGAGCGAGTTCGGCAAGGACTGGCCGGCCGACACCCCGGTGCAGTACCACCTGATGGCCGACGACCCCTACGTCGACCCGAGCGCCGTAGAACGTGAGGCCGTCGCCATCCGCTCGGCCGGTTCCCCCGCCGAGGTCTTCCACTACTCCGGCGGCGGGCACCTGTTCTTCGACCGCACCCTGCCCCAGGACTACGACCGCCAGGCCACCGACGAGATGATGAGCCGCGTGCTCGAGTTCGTGGAGACGATCGACTAGCGATCGCCGCGACGCTCGCGGGCCAGCGTGAGCAGGGTGCGCTCCATCGCGAAGTCGGCGTCCCGTGAGCCGCCCTTGATGTCGAAGTCGGCCTGCGCGACCGACTGGATGCACCGGGCGAGCGCCTCGGGCTCCCAACCGACGAGGTCCTTGCGGGCCCGGTCGACCTGCCAGGGCGCCATCCCGAGCGCCTTGGCGACGGTGGTGGAGGGCCCACGACCGGCGTTGCCCACCCGGACCAGCTGGCGCAGCTTGAGGGCGAGGACGGCGACCATGGGCACGGGGCTCTCGCCCCCCGCGATCGCGTGCCGGTAGAGCCGCAGCGCCTCGTCGGGGTGCCCGGCGATGGCGGCGTCGGCGACCCGGAAGCCGGTGGCCTCGACCTTGCCCGAGTAGTAGGTCGCGACGACCTGCTCGTCGACGACGCCGGTCGTGTCGGCGACCAGCTGCGCGCACGCCGCGGCGAGCTCGCGGATGTCCTTGCCGACCGCCTCGACGAGCGCCCGCACGCCGTCCGGGGCCACCCGTCGGCCTGCCTTGCGGAACTCCTGCTGGACGAACGCCGCCTTGTCGCCGTCGGACTTGATGGCGGGGCACTCGATCACTCTGGCCTTGGCCTTCTTGAGCGTGTCCAGCACCTTTTTGCCGCGGTTGCCGCTCTTGTGCAGGACCACGAGCCAGACGTCGTCGGCCGGCGAGGCGAGGTAGGCCAGCAGCTCGGCCTGCAGGTCGTCCGGGGCCTCGTCCAGGTCGTGCACGACGACGGCCGTCGCGTTGCCGAACAGGCTGGGGCTCGTGTGCACCCCGAGCGTGCCTGACTCATAGCCCGCTGCGTAGAGGCGCACCACCTCCAGGTCGGGCCGGCTCACCCGGACGTCGTCCAGGGTCGCGGTCACGGCGCGCTCGGCGAGGACGCCCTCGGGTCCGGAGACGAGGACGAGCGGCGGCACGGATGGTGAGCTCACGGTCTACACCGTAGTGGGCGGGACCGACACACCCCCGCTAGGTGTACTGACCGGACACGTTGATCAATCGTGAGAAGGGCGGCTGGTTGCCGCACGCGGTGTGGGGCCTGTGGTGGTTGTACTGATGCAGCCAAGCACCCAGGGCGTCGCGTCGTTCTTGCTCGCTGGTGTAGCAGCGGGCGTAGGCCCACCCGTCGGCCATGGTGCGATGGAAGCGCTCCACCTTCCCGTTGGTCTGCGGCCGGTACGGACGTGTCCGCTTCGGAGTGATCGACAGGGCTTCGCAGGTGTCGCTCCACAGGTGCGACCGGTACGCGCCGCCGTTGTCCGACAGGACACGTTCGATGGTGACGCCGCGGTCCGCGTACCACTCCACGGCGCGGTGCAGGACGGCAACTGCTGTGGCGGCGGTTTCGTCGTCGTGGACCTCGGTGTATGCGACGCGGGAGTAGTCGTCGATGACGGTGTGCACGAACGCGTACCCGAGCTTCGGGTTGTGCCACTTGCTCTTTGGTTTCCCAGGGGTCGCCGCGCGGTTCCGTTCTCCCTGCGGCCGTCCGACAAAGCGCCACCCGCCGCCGTCGGGGATGTTCCCGAGCTTCTTCACGTCCACGTGCACCAAGGACCCGGGGTGGGGGTGCTCGTACCGGCGGATCAGCTCACCGGTGGCCCGGTCGACGTACGACAGCCGGTTGAGGCGGGCCGTCGTGAGGATGCGGTGGACTGTCGACGGGGCGATGCCGAGCCGGGCGGCGAGCTGAACTGGCCCTTCCCGCAACCGCATTCGCAGGCTGACGCAGCGCTTTGTCACCGACTTCGACGTCTTCTTGGGCGACGTCCTCGGGCGCGACGAACGATCCTGCATCGGCTCGCCGGCGAGGTAGCGGTCGACCCACCGCTTCACGGTCGGCCAGGAGACCTGGAACCGGGCGGCGATCTCGCTGATAGGCCACCCGTCCTCGACGACGAGGCGAGCGACTTTCAGGCGATAGCGCGGGGTCAGTGCGGCGTTGGGGTGGCTCAAAACTCCTCCTGACATGGGTCGGTGGCCGACTGCGTCAGCGACCGGCCACCGTGGGCGACGTTCTACTTGGTGCCCTGCGCTGCGTGGAAGGACAGCGCGGGCGCGAGCCAGCTGTCGAGTCCGGTCCCTTCGAGCGCGGCCGGCTCGACGCTGATCCAGCCGTCACCCATGGGTCGGTCTGTCCCCATGAGCGCGGGGCGGGCGCCCGGGCGGGCGAGCAGTTCCGCCGCCGTGCTGGGGTCGATGCGCAGCAGGAGCGCCCCTTCGCGGCGCGCGGCGACGACCATGCGGCCCTCCACCATGAAGGACACGCCCCCGAACATCGGTACCTCGCGGGGGCTACTGTCCCGCAGTGCGTGGCGAACGCGTTCAACGAGGCTCCGCTGGGCCGTCATCGGCCGCCCTTCTCGATGTACTCGGGGCCGTTGTAGTGCAGGTTCAGGGACGTGATGAGGTCGCCGTCGAGGGTGAAGAACTCGGCAAAGGTCATGGGGCCGCCGGGCATGGTCGCCGTGTACAGCACGGCCGAGCCGGTGGGGCCGGTCACGTCGTGGATGATCTCGATCTGCTTGACCGTCGCGATGAAGCCTGAGACGCCTCGCAGGAAGCCCTCAGTGGCATCGGGGCGGTGGCCGGCGAGGGGCCCGGTGAAGTCGAGATGGTCGCCGAGCAGGGGCCGCAGGGCGGCCCCGTCCTCGTAGTTGTCGGAGCCGGACTCGAGGATCCGGTAGTAGTCCTTGAGGACCTGCGGGGCAGTGGAGGACAGGGTGGCGGGCATGGCTCTCCTTGGTGTGAGAATGATGCTTGACACTTTCAAGCAGGCACTTGAGAAAGTCAAGGAGTGTTGGGTGAAGTCCTACGGACAGCTGTGCTCGATCGCCCGCGCCCTAGATGCGGTCGGCGACCGCTGGACTCTTCTGATCGTGCGCGAGCTCCTGATCCAGGGGCCGTCGCGGTTCGGGGAAGTGCAACGCGGCCTGCCCGGCATCGCGACAAACCTGCTCACCCAGCGCTTGCGCGACCTCGAGGCGAACGGGGTCGTCACCCGCGAGTCATCCCCCGGAGCGACGGGCGTCCCGACATACCGGCTCACCGACCGTGGCACGGCCCTGGACGGAGTGTTGCGTGAGCTCTTGAAGTGGGGCGCGCCCACGGTTCCAGACGCGCCGCGCGACGCGATCTTCCAGATGCACTGGCTCAGCCAGCCAGCGCGCTTCCTGCTCCAGGACCACCGGCCGACCGAGCCGGCCGTCGTCATCCGCTTCGGCACCCTCGATGACGGCTTCGACCTCACCGCAGCGAGGGGAGTCGTGGCAGTCCAGCCCTGCAAGCTCGACGCGAGCCCCAGCGCCAGCGTCACGGGTCCAGGACCTGTCCTGGTCGCGCTGCTGCAGGGAGCCATGCCCCTAGCTCTCGCCGTCGCAAATGGTGTTCGCGTCGAAGGAGACGCCAGTGCACTTGACCGAGTCCTGCCACCCACGCGCTGATCAATCAACGTCCCCGGTCAGTACAGCTAGGGCAGCGGCGTCTGGTCGAGCAGGGTGATCTTGAGGGCGGTGAGCCGGGCCTGGACGACCTCGGGGTCGAGCTCGAAGTGGTCAGCCAGCTCGTCGAGGTCCAGGCCGGAGTCGACGCCTTCGCGCAGCTCGGTGTCATCCTCGGCGGTCCACGAATGTCCTTGGGTCACAGCGGATCTGGACGAGACCGGTTGCGGCGGTGCGGGCACAGGGTCGCCCTCGTCGTCGGTCGTCTCGGTGGCCGCACCGGTGAGTCCGCGCAGCGCGGGCTCGTGGACGGGCGTGATGGGCTCGGCGTTCTCGTCGAGCCGCTCGAGCGCCTGCAGCACCAGGGCGCGGTCGGTCGTCGGCCAGAAGGGCGGCAGCGAGCTCTGCAGGAACGGCGCGTAGCGCGCGCTCATCATCCGCGAGTCCAGGAAGGCCACCACGCCACGGTCGTCCGCGCGGCGGATGAGCCGTCCTGCACCCTGGGCCAGGCGGAGCGCGGCGTGCGTGGCGGACACCGCCATGAAGCCGTTGCCGCCCATCCGCGAGATCGCCTGGGTGCGGGCGCTGGCGAGCGGGTCGTCGGGGCGCGGGAACGGGATGCGGTCGATGATGACGAGCTGGCAGGCCGAGCCGGGCACGTCCACGCCCTGCCAGAGGGTGAGGGTGCCGAAGAGCGCCACCTTGGGACTGCGGGCGAACTGCCGCACCAGCGTGGTGATCTGGTCCTCACCCTGGCAGAGCACCTCGATGTCGGTGCCGTCGGCCGCGAACCGCTCGCGCAACGCCTCGGTCGCCGCCTCGGCGGCCCGGCGGGAGGAGAACAGGCCGAGCGCCCGACCCCCGCTGGCCCGCACCAGCGCCTCGATCTCGTCGAGCGTCGCGTCGGCCATGCCGTCGCGGCCGGGCGGCGGCAGGTGGTTCGCGACGTAGGCGATGGCCTGCTTCGGGTAGTCGAAGGGGCTGCCGACGTCGAGCCCCTCCCAGGCCGGGGCGCCGTCGCCGCGCAGGCCGATGGTTCCCGCGACCGCGTTGAACGACCCCCCGAGCTCGAGCGTCGCGGAGGTGAGCACGACGGTGCGCTGGTTGAAGATCTTGTCGCGCAGCAGCATCGCCACCGACATCGGCGCCACGCGTAGCACGGGGCCGCGGCGCGGGTCCTGGCTCAGCCAGATCACGTCGAGCTCGCGCCCCTCGAGCATCCGCTCGGCGTTGTCGAAGACTTCGTCGACCGCGGCGCGGGCGACCTGGCGGGGGCCGGCGTCGCCGCCCTCCTGGGCGCCCTTTTCGGGCTTGAGCTCGGACTGGACGGCGCGGGCGGCGTCGCGCACGCGCGTGAGCGCGAGGACGAGCATCTCGGGCAACGCGGTGATGCGCCCCTCGGGGGCGTTCTCCAGGACCTCGGCGAGGATGTCGCCGGACTCCCCCAGCGCCCCGGAGTCCGCGAGTCGGGCCGAGCGCTTGGCCGCGGCCGAGATCATGCCGGCGGACAGCTCGTCGGTGACCGTCGAGGTGACCCGGTCGACCAGCTCGTGCGCCTCGTCGACGACCAGGACGTCGTGCTCGGGCAGCATCTGGCGGCCCTCGAAGCTGTCGATCGCCATGAACGAGTGGTTCGTGACGACGATGTCGACGTCGCCGGCGGCGGCCCGCGAGCGCTCTACGAAGCAGTCGTTGACCTGGGGGCACTTGGAGCCCAGGCACTCGTGCGCGCTCACGCTGACCTGGCGCCAGGCCCGCTCGCTCACGCCCGGGACGAGCTCGTCGCGGTCACCGGAGACGGTGTGCTCGGCCCACGCGCGCAGCCGCACGACCTCGGCCCCGAGCCGACCCAGACCGGAGTCGACGGTGCCGACCGACATCAGCGAGTCCTCGTCGTCGTCAGGGAAGCCGCCGTCGATCTTGTGCAGGCACACGTAGTTCCGCCGCCCCTTGACCAGGGCGTAGGTCGGCTTGCGGCCGAGGAGTGCGCGCACCGACTCGGCCAGCCGGGGCAGGTCGCGGTCGACGATCTGCGCCTGCAGCGCGAGGGTCGCGGTGGCGATGATGACCGGCTTGTCGGAGTCGACGGCGTGCTGAAGCGCCGGCACGAGGTAGGCGAGCGACTTGCCGGTGCCGGTGCCGGCCTGGACGAGCAGGTGGGTGTGGTTGCTGATGGCCTTGCTGACGGCCTGCGCCATCGACACCTGGCCGGGGCGCGCCGAGCCGCCGATGCCACCGACGGCAGCATCGAGCAGGGCATCAAGATCGGGCACGCGTCAACCTTATGCCCGCCCGCGGCGCCCGACGATCAGCACGTCCGCAACCAGCATGAAGACGGCGAGCCACACGATGGCGAAGCCGATCCAGCGGGTGGCGGGCATCGGCTCGTGCAGGATCAGGACGCCGGTGAGCAGCTGCAGGATGGGCGCGAGGTACTGGAACAGCCCGAGGTGGGCCAGCGGCAACCGCTTCGCCGCGCCGGCGAAGAACAGCAGCGGCACCAGGGTGGCGATGCCGGAGAACGCCAGCAGCGCGAAGTGCACCGGACCGTGGTCGAGCAGGGTGAGCTGGCCCCAGCTCGACACCACCGCGATCAGCAGACCGGCGGCGGGGATGAGCAGGATGGTCTCGATGGCCAGGCCCGAGAGACCGTCCACGCGCCCGCTCACCTGCCGCTTGAGCAGTCCGTAGAGCCCGAAGCTGAACGCCAGCGTGAGGGCGATGACCGGCACCTGCCCGTAGGCCACCACGAGCACGACGATGGCGAGGGCGCTGACGCCGATCGCCGCCCACTGCAGCGGTCGCAGCCGCTCGCGCAGCACCACGACGCCGAGCAGCACCGTGACGATCGGGTTGATGAAGTAGCCGAGGGAGGTCTCGACGACGTGCCCACTGGTCGCCGCGGTGATGTAGGTCAGCCAGTTGACGAAGATCAGCGCGGCCGCCGCGGCCAGCGTGAGCATGACGCGACGGTCGCGCAGAGCGGTCCGCATCCGGCCCCAACCGTGCTGCCACCGGATCAGGATGGCGGCGACGACGACGGAGAAGAGGATGCGGCAGCCGAGGATCTCCAGCGAACCGGCGGGCGCCAGCGTGACGAAGTAGAGCGGGAGCATCCCCCACAGCCCGTAGGCCGCGACGGCGTGCACCGCACCGGTGCGCCGGTCCTCGTCGGGGCTGGTCACCTCCGCGCCGGTCAGGCTCGCGCCGAGGTGGCCGCGGTTGCCGCGGCGGTCTCGGCCGGCACCGCGAACTCCTGCAGCTCGCCCTGCAGGGCGGGGTGCACGAGCGCGTGGATGAGCGTGCCCGTGCCGGTGTGTTCCTCGGAGACGACCTCGCCGTCGCGGTGCAGCCGGCTGACCAGGTCGCCCCGGTCGTAGGGCAGCAGCACGGTCACGGGCTGCTCCGGCTGGGGCAGCTCGGCCTCCACCAGGGCGCGCAGCTCGTCGATGCCGGCACCGGTGCGGGCGGAGACGACGATGCAGTGCTTCTCGTGGCGGCGCAGCCGGTCCAGGACCTCGGGGTCGGCCGCGTCGGCCTTGTTGACGACGATGATCTCCTTGATCGCGTCGCCACCGACCTCGGCGAAGACCTCGCGCACCGCACTGATCTGGCCCTCGGGGTCGGGGTGCGAGCCGTCGACGACGTGCAGCAACAGGTCGCTGCCGGCGACCTCCTCCAGCGTCGAGCGGAACGCCTCGACCAGCTGGTGGGGCAGCGAGCGCACGAACCCGACCGTGTCGGAGAGGGTGTAGATCCGACCGCTGAGCGTCTCGGCGCGGCGGACCGTGGGGTCCAGGGTGGCGAACAGCTGGTTCTGCACCAGCACGCCGGCGCCGGTCAGCCGGTTGAGGATCGAGGACTTGCCGGCGTTGGTGTAGCCGGCGATGGCGACGCTCGGCACGTCACCGGCACGCCGGTGGGCGCGCATGGTGTCGCGGCCGGTCTTCATCTCCTTGATCTCGCGCTTGAGCTTGGCGATCTTGGTGTTGATGCGGCGCCGGTCGAGCTCGATCTTGGTCTCACCGGGGCCACGGGAGCCGATGCCCTCACCGCCCGCGACGCGGCCACCGGCCTGGCGGCTCATCGACTCGCCCCAGCCGCGCAGACGCGGCAGGAGGTACTGCAGCTGAGCGAGCTCGACCTGCGCCTTGCCCTCACGAGACTTGGCGTGCTGGGCGAAGATGTCGAGGATCAGCGCGGTCCGGTCGATGACCTTGACCTTGACGATGTCCTCCAGCGCACGGCGCTGACCGGGGGCCAGCTCGCCGTCGCAGATGACGGTGTCGGCGCCCTCGGCGGCGACGATGTCGGCGAGCTCCTGGGCCTTGCCGCGCCCGAGGAAGGTGCCGGGGTCGGGCTTCTGGCGCCGCTGCAGGACCCCGTCGAGCACGGTGGACCCGGCGGTCTCGGCGAGGGCGGCGAGCTCGCGCAGGCCGTTCTCGGCGTCGGTCAGGCTGCCTTCGGTCCACACCGACGCGAGGACGACGCGCTCCAGGCGCAGCTGGCGGTACTCGACCTCGGTGACGTCCTCGAGCTCGGTCGACAGGCCCGCCACGCGGCGGAGCGCGGCGCGCTCCTCACGGTCGAGCTGCTCCCCGTCGGCGTAGAGCGAGCCGTAGGACGGGCGGTCGCCAGACCCCTCGCCATCGAGGTCGGTGAGGTCATCCAGGTCGTCGAAGTCGTCGAGGTAGATCTCGTGATCGTCGTCGGCGAGCGCGGCGGCGCGCTGGTCGAAGACGTGGTGGTTTCGTGAAGTCATATCTCCTCTAGGATCCCACGGCGCCTGTCGCCGTCGCGAACCCTTTAGGCACAACGTCTCACCGGCCCGGTCTACTCCCCCGGCGGTGCAGCGACCGCAGGGTGGACAAGCAGGGTGCCGAGAACGTGCCGACACATGGTGCCGACGCCTATGCACGCTCCCAATCCGCGACGGGGCCCGCGACGACGTCGAGCATGGGGTGGGCGCGCGGGCGTTGCGGCACCAGCGCGGCGTGCCAGTCCGGCGAGCGCGCCTCGCACTTGGCCAGCAGGTGGGTCCACTCGTGGCCGAGCTGGCCGTCGGTCACCGGGAGGCGCAGCCCGCCCGCGCTGGCCTCCTCGGCGGTGCGGACCAGTCGGGTGCGGTCGAACCGGTAGCCGCGACGATCGGCGTCGTCGGCGAGTCCGTGCAGCCAGGTCGCGACCCCGAGCACCGGGTCGTCCAGCTCACGGAAGCGGGTCAGCTGCGGGTGGTTCCGGTAGCCCCGGGTGGCCCCCCGCAGCACCTTCTGGGCGAGCAGCCCCTCCCGCCATCCGGCGATCAGCGCCGCGCGGTCCAGCTGGGCGGGGTCGATGCTCCACAGACGCATAGGGCGCAGCCTACGGCGCCGGCGCGGCGCCGAGGCTCAGGCCGCCGAGGCTCAGGTGGCGAGGCTCAGGTGGCGAGCAGGAACTCGACGGCGGCCGCCGCGGAGACGACCAGCATCGCGCCGAGGGCCGAGAGCAGGGTCAGCCGGGTGCTGGCGCGCAGCCGCGGGACGAACCGGGTGGCGTCCTCCACGTACTTCTGCGACAGGTGCGCGAGGACGAGGATCAGCACGACGCAGATCGCCTTCCACGCGAGGGTCAGGTCGTGACCGAGCACGAACGGCAGCAAGAAGATGATCGGCCAGTGCCACAGGTAGATGGAGTACGAGATCCGGCCCAGCCACTGCACCACCGGCGCGGTGAACGCGTAGCCCAGCCGATCGCGGCCGTGGCAGTCGCCGGCGGCGATGACGGCGCCCGTCGCGACGACCGGCACCAGCGCGCGCCAGCCGGGGAACGGGTCGCCCTGGACGAGGACCCACGAGCCGACGAGCAGCAGGGCCAGGCCGCCCCAGCGCAGCACGAGCGAGAGCCGCGGACCGGGGGCGAACCGGCGCAGCCCGAGGACCAGCAGGCCGCCGCTCGCGAACTCCCAGGCACGGGTGGGCGTGAGGAAGTACTGCTCGGCCGGGAAGCGCACCTGCGCGTAGAGCGAGAACGCGAAGGACAGCACGGTGACCGTGAGCAGCACGAACCCGATCGTGCGCACGGGGCGGAAGGGACGCAGCCGGCTCGCGAGGGCTACGCCGAGCAGGACCAGCGCCGGCCAGACGAGGTAGAACTGCTCCTCGGTCGAGAGCGACCAGTAGTGCTGGACCAGCGTGTCACCGACGTTGTCCGGGCTGGTCACCAGGTGGGCCAGCCAGATGTTCTGGACGTAGAACGTGCTGGCGACGATCTCGCGCGCGACGTCGTCCCAGACCTCGCGCGGCAAGATGGCCATCGACACGGGGACCAGCAGGAGCAGCAGGGACAGGCTCATCGGGAGCAGCCGCCGCACGCGGCGGGCGTAGAACGCCCCAAGACGGACGCGCCCGGTGCGCTCCACCTCGCGCACGAGGTGGCCGGTGATCAGGAAGCCCGAGATGACGAAGAACGCGTCGACACCGATGTAGCCACCGGTGAAGTACCGGAACGGCCACAGGTGAAAGACGACCACCAGACCCACGGCCCACATGCGCAGGGCCTGGATCTCGGGCAGGAAGGCGCGCTCGGCCCGTCGGGACGCCTCGGTCGAGCGCTCGAGGGTCGGCGGGCGAGAGCCCGAGGACCCGGCCGATCCGTCAGCTGCGCGATCGGCCGGACCCTCGAACGGGCGTGCGGCGGTCAGGTCGTTGGTGGAGTCCCCCATGCACCCAGTCTGCGGGTTGCCCCGGCTGCGCGTGGGATCGTTAGGCGGACGAGCGACCTACTGACACGTAGGGTGACGACGCCCTTACGGAACCTGACGGTGGGCCGGGCCCATGTCGTTGCCGTCGACCTCGTGCTCCACGCTCGGCAGCAGCTTGGTGGCCCGGTTGCGGCTGCGCTCGACCGACACGACGATCGCGATGACCGCGATGGCGGCTATGCCGAGCCGGATCCAGGTGTTGGCCTGCGGGCCGACCGAGAGCATGACGATGGCGGGCGCGATGAGGACCGCGACCAGGTTCATCACCTTGAGCAGCGGGTTGATCGCCGGCCCGGCGGTGTCCTTGAACGGGTCACCGATCGTGTCGCCGATGATGGTGGCCTCGTGGGCCGGGGACCCCTTGCCGCCGTGCGATCCCTCCTCGACGAGCTTCTTGGCGTTGTCCCACGTGCCGCCGGCGTTGGCGAGGAAGACGGCCATGAGCACACCGGTGCCGATGGCCCCGGCGAGGAAGCCGGCAAGCGCCTCGAAGCCGAGCCCGAAGCCGATGGCGATCGGCGCCATGGCCGCCAGCGTGCCCGGCGTGACCAGCTCGCGCAGCGAGTCGCGGGTGCAGATGTCGACCACCCGGCCGTACTCCGGCTTCTCGGTGCCGTCCATGATGCCGGGGTGCTCGCGGAACTGGCGGCGCACCTCCAGGACGATGGCGCCGGCGGCGCGGGTGACCGCGTCGATGGCGAGACCGGAGAAGAGGAAGACCACCGCGGCGCCGGCCATCAGACCGACGAGGACGGCGGGGCCGGTGACGGCGTAGCCCTCGAGCGCGGTCGCGACGTTGGACCCGGCCTTGGTGAGGGCCGCAGTGACGGCGTCGTTGTAGGAGCCGAACAGCGCCGTCGCGGCGAGGACCGCCGTGGCGATCGCGATACCCTTGGTGATGGCCTTGGTCGTGTTGCCGACGGCGTCCAGCTCGGTGAGCACGTGGGCGCCGGCCTCGCCGACGTCGCCGGACATCTCGGCGATGCCCTGGGCGTTGTCCGAGACCGGACCGAAGGTGTCCATGGCGACGATGACGCCGACCGTGGTCAGCAGTCCGCAGCCGGCCAGCGCGATGAGGAAGAGCGAGACGAGGATCGAGCCGCCACCGAGCAGGTAGGCGGCGTAGACCGCGGCACCGATCACGGCGGCGGTGTAGACGGCCGACTCGAAGCCGACGCCGATGCCGGCGAGCACGACCGTCGCTGGCCCGGTCACCGACGTGCGCGCGACGTTGAGGGTGGGGTCGCGGTCGGTCGAGGTGAAGTGGCCGGTGATGAACAAGATGACGCGGGCGAGCACGATGCCGAGCACCACGGCGGCGAAGGCGATCAGGCGGGGGTCACGGCCGAGACCGGAGATGGTGGGGTCTACACCCCGCAGCGCGGCGAACGAGGACGGCAGGTAGGCGTAGGCGGCGATGCCGCAGAGCACCGCGGAGACGACGGCGGCGATGGTGAAGCCGCGGTTGATGGCCGACAGGCCGTTCTCGGAGCCGCGCAGCCGGGTCACGAGGATGCCGAGCACCGCGGTGAGGGCGCCGACGGCGGGGACGATGAGCGGGAAGACCAGGCCGTGCTCGCCGAAGGCCGCCTTGCCGAGGATCAGCGCGGCGACGAGCGTGACGGCGTAGGACTCGAACAGGTCCGCGGCCATGCCGGCGCAGTCGCCCACGTTGTCGCCCACGTTGTCGGCGATGGTGGCGGCGTTGCGCGGGTCGTCCTCGGGGATGCCCTGCTCGACCTTGCCGACCAGGTCGGCGCCCACGTCGGCGGCCTTGGTGAAGATGCCGCCGCCGACGCGCATGAACATCGCGAGCAGCGCGGCCCCGAAGCCGAAGCCCTCGAGGACGGCCGGCGCCTCGGCGCGGTAGACGAGCACGACGACCGCGGCACCGAGGAGGCCGAGCCCGACGGTGATCATGCCGACGGCGCCGCCGGTGCGGACGGCCAGGTTGAAGCCGGGCACCCGGTCGCCGTCGCGCGAGGCGGCGGCGACGCGCACGTTGGCCTTCACGGCGAGGTTCATGCCGAGGTAGCCGATGAACGCCGAGAACCCGGCGCCGAGCAGGAAGAACAGGCTTCGCCCGATGCGCACCGAGCCGTCGTCGGCCGGGAGCAGGAACAGCAGGGCGAAGACGATGGCGACGAACCACACCAGGGTGCGCATCTGCCGGCCGAGGTAGGCGGCGGCGCCCTCCTGGACCGCCCTCGCGATCGTGCGCATGTTCTCGGTGCCGTCGGGAGCGGCCAGGACCTGGCCGCGGAAGAGCGCCCCCACGCCGAGCGACAACAACCCGATGACGGCCACGATGGCCACGATGACGACGTTGGACCCGGACAGGTCGCTCATCCGTCCTCCTTGACGTGAGCTTGGGGGCGCACCGGCCGTCGTGCGGCCGGCCACCTGGACCCGCGCAGTCTACGGAGGGGTGGGGGCCCGGGGAACCCCGCGACACGCGCGGCTGGTCACCTCCTGTGGCCGCGCTGTCGGCGCGGCTGCAGCGCCTTGGTGTAGAGCACGGTGCCGTTGGCGTCGCGCAGACTCACCTCGAGCTGTCCCTCCTCGTCGATGTCGACCGTCCCGAAGTACTGGTCCAAGCCGTCGCGCGGGGACTTGTTGGCATACGGCGGGGTCCGGCGGAACTCCAGCTGCGGCCCGAAGGTGGGGTCGAGGTCGTTCGGCCCGAACGCGCCCGCGTGGATCGGGCCGGCCACGAACTCCCAGAACTCGTCGAAGTCGGTGAACGCGGCGCGCGCCGGGTCGTAGCGGTGGGCCGCGCAGTAGTGGACGTCCGCCGTCAGCCACACGACGTTGCGGATGCCGCGTCGGCGCAGCTGGGACAGCAGGTAGGCGAGCTCGATCTCGCGGCCGAGTGGCTGGCCCGGCAGGCGGTTCGCGATCGCCTCGATGTTGACCGGCCCGTCGGGCACGACCAGGCCGAGCGGCATGTCCGAGGCGATGACCTTCCAGGTGGCGCGCGAGGCGGTGAGCTCACGCACCAGCCAGTCGACCTGCTCGGTGCCGAGGAACGGGACCCGGCTCGTCTCGTCGCCGCGGGTGTTGGGCCCGCGGTAGGTGCGCATGTCGAGGCAGAAGACGTCCAGGGCCGCCCCGCGCGAGATCTTCCGGTAGACCTTCGGCTCGCCCCCGAGGGTGGCGTGCCGACCGCGGACGGCACCGCGGCTGATCGGCTGGTAGTCGAAGAAGGCCCGCCGCGCCCGCTCGGCCAGCACGTCGACGCTGCGCTCGGTGTAGCGGGCGTCGTCGGTGATGACCTGGCCCGGGTACCAGTTGTTGCGGGTCTCGTGGTCGTCCCACTGGGCGATGATCGGCACCCGGGCGGCGAGCGCGCGCACGTTGGCGTCCATCAGGTTGTAGCGGTGCCGACCGCGGAACTCGTCGAGGGTCTCGGCGACCTTGGCGACCTGCGGGGTCACGAGGTTGCGCCACACCTGGCCGTCGGGCTCGGTCACGCTGGCCGAGATCGGCCCGTCCGCGTAGATCGTGTCCCCGGAGTGCAGGAAGAAGTCCGGGGCGACGTCGAGCATAGCTCGATAGCCGCGCATGCCGCCGAGGTCGGGGTTGATGCCCCAGCCCTGGCCGGCCGTGTCACCGGTCCAGACGAACCGGGTGCGGGCCGGGCGGACGTCGGGGGTGCTGAAGGACGCGTGCCCGGTGCGACCGCGCACCCCGTCCGCGTCCTCGAACAGCAGCCGGACGTCGTAGTCGCGCCCCGGCGTGAGCCGCTCGACGTCGAGCTGGGCGGTGAGGTCGGTGGCCTCGGTCGCCCACGGCCCGACGAGCTCGCGCCACCGGCCCCGCCCGTCGCTCAGCCGAACGATGAGTCGGCCCGGGCGCTCCGAGCGGGCCCAGACGACGGCGGACCGCTCGGTGACGTCGCCGGTCTGGATGGCGCTGCGCAAACCGGCCCGGTCGCGCACGAGCGCCGGACCGGAGGTCCCGAACGGGCGGGCCGCCGCGGGGCGGGCCGTGACCAGAGCGCCGGAAGCGGCCAGCGCGCCGGCGATGACATGGCGTCGGGAGGGTGCGGCGCGGCGGACGGCCTCTCCCCGCCGGGTGGGCTGCGTAGGCTCCTGCGTGGGCTGGGTAGGCTCGGTCATGACGAATACCCTTGTCCCCGTGGGTGTTCCGCAGCGTGACCGCAGGATGACCAGCAGCCGAACGGTCGGCGACCATCTGGGCTACCGTGTGAGGCGATGACTGAAGACCACTACTTCACCGCGGCGCCGGCGAGCGCGGACGAGCGCCGCGACGTGCCCGTCGTCCTCGCCGGTCGGGACGTGACGGTGCAGACCGCGCGCGGCGTCTTCCAGCCCGACCAGATCGACCGCGGCACCGCGGTGCTGCTCGCCCACGCAACGCCCCCGCCGCCCGACGGGGACCTGCTCGACCTCGGCTGCGGCTGGGGACCGATCGCGCTCACCCTCGCGCTGCGCTCCCCCGACGCCACGGTGTGGGCCGTCGACGTCAACGAGCGTGCACTCGACCTGACCCGCACCAACGCCGAGCGCCTCGGCGTCGGTGCCGCGGTGCGCGCCGTGCCGCCCGACGAGGTGCCGGACGACGTGCGCCTCGCCGCCATCTGGTCCAACCCTCCCATCCGGGTGGGCAAGGAGGCGCTGCACGCGTTGCTGCTGCGCTGGGTGCCACGCCTGGCCCCGGGAGGGGTCGCCCAGCTGGTCGTCGCCAAGCAGCTCGGCGCCGACTCGCTGCAGACCTGGCTCGCCCGCGAGCTCGACGCGCTGTCGCCGGGGACCTTCACCGTGCGACGCACCGCGACGGCCAAAGGCTTCCGGGTCATCGAGGTCGTGCGCGCCGGCTGAGCCGGGTGAGCCGTTAGAGCCGCGCCCAGGGAGCGGTCCTACGCTGCACCCATGGAGCTGATGAACTTCCACTCCCGCAAGTGGGTCAAGCCGGAGGACCTCAACGCCAACCAGACCCTCTTCGGGGGCAGCCTGCTGCGCTGGATCGACGAGGAGGCCGCGATCTACGCGATCATCCAGCTGGGCAACGAGCGCACCGTGACGAAGTACATGTCCGAGATCAACTTCGTGAGCTCGGCCCGGCAGGGTGACATCGTCGAGATGGGGCTGGCGCCGACGCACTGGGGGCGGTCCTCGCTGACGCTGCGGTGCGTCGTGCGCAACGTCTTCACCGGCGAGACGATCATCTCGATCGACAAGATCGTGATGGTCGCGCTGGACGACGAGGGCAACCCGAAGCCGCACGGCTACGCGTCGGTGACCTACGAGCGCGACCGGATCCCGCACCGGCTGGCCGGGGTGCCGCGCACCACCGCCGTCCGCGGCGTCGAGCAGCTCCCGGAGCGGTCATGAGCGACGCCGGCCAGACCGAGTCCAACGCGAGCACGTCCCCCGACACCGAGTCGCGCAAGCGCCTGGAGCCGCTGCCCGACGAGGGCTGGGAGCGGGTGCTGTGCGTGGTCGCACACCCCGACGACCTCGAGTACGGCACGTCCGCCGCGGTCGCCACCTGGACCGGGCGTGGGGTCGAGGTGACCTACCTGCTGCTGACGGCGGGCGGGGCCGGCATGGACGGCCCGCCCGAGGAGATCGGCCCGCTGCGCGCGGCCGAGCAGCGGGCGGCCTGCGAGACGGTCGGGGTCAGCGACCTGCGCATCCTCGACCACCCCGACGGGATGCTCGTCCCGGGTCTGGACCTGCGCCGTGACATCGCCCGGGTCGTGCGCGAGGTGCGCCCCGACGCGGTCGTCACGACCAGCTTCGCCGTAGAGGCCTACGGCGGGCTGAACCAGGCCGACCACCGGGTCGCCGGCCTCGCCGCCATCGACGGCACCCGCGACGCCGACAACGACTGGGTCTTTCGCGAGCTCGCCGAGGGTGGGCTGCCGAAGTGGCACACCAGCGCGCTGCTGGTCGCGGGCGACGACGAGCCGACGCACGGTCTGGCTGTGAGGGAGGCCGCCGTCGAGGCGAGCGTCGCGTCGTTGCGTTCCCACGAGGCCTACCTCGAGCACGTCACCGGGCACCCCGACGCGGGCGAGCTGATCCCGCAGATTCTGCGTCAGGGCGGCGAGGCTCTCGGCACCGAGCACGCGGTGACGTTCCGGGTCTACGACCTCGGCGGGCTGGGCGGTTGACCACCCAGCCCGCCTGGAGCCTCAGCGCGAGGCGGTGTCGCGCGGTGTGACCACCATGGCCGAGCCACCGCCGGCGCGGACCGTCTCGGCGGCGGCCGTGAGGGTCTTGCCGTGGACCGCGACGCCCACGCCGCGACCGATCTCGCCGACCGTGGTCAGCGGCTGACCCAGGTCCTTGAGGGCCGTGCCGATGTCAGAGTTCACCAGTTCGGGCTCGACCGTCACGCCCGTGTTGCGCGAGGACAGCCGCGGCGCCGCGATGGCCTCGACGAGCGGCATCCCGCGGTCGACGTAGCCGGTGATGATCTGCGAGACGGTCGTGATGATCGTCGCGCCACCCGGCGACCCCACGGTGAGGTAGGGCTTGCCGTTCTTGAGGATCAGGGTCGGGCTCATCGACGAGCGCGGGCGCTTGCCGGCGGCGGGGAGGTTCGGGTCCGGCACCCCGGCCTGCAGCGGCACGAAGTTGAAGTCCGTCATCTCGTTGTTGAGCAGGAAGCCGTAGCCGGGGACGGTGATGCCCGAGCCGCCGTACTGCTCGATCGTCAGCGTGTAGGCGACCATGTTGCCCCACTTGTCGACGGCCGACAGGCTCGTCGTCGACGCGCCGTCGTTGGGCTTGGCGGCCACGCGTGCGCCACCCGCGCAGCCGGTGTAGCTGCCGTCGGGCTGGCCGAACGCGATCGGCCGCGCCTGGGCCTTCGTCGGGCTGAAGCCGCAGGCCCGCTCGGCCGCGAACGCCTTGGACACGAGCTCCTTGACCGGCACGCCCGGCACGTCACCGACGTAGCGGTTGCGGTCGGCGAAGGCGGTCGCGCTGGCCTCGGCGAACCGGTGGTACCACTGCGCCGGGGAGACCGAGGCGGTGGATGCGCCCGTCTTGGCCTGGTAGGCCTCGAGCAGGTTGAGGATCTCGGCGACGGCGATGCCGCCGCTGCTCGGCACGGGCATGCCGTAGACGTTGAGGCCCTGGTAGGTCGAGGTGATCGGAGCCTTCAGCTTGGCCTGGTAGGCGCGCAGGTCGTCGACCGTCACCGGGCTCTTCGCGACGGTGACGCCGGGTGCGGTGCCGGGGTTGCGCGCCTCGGCGACCATGGCCTTCGCGAGCGTCCCGCCGCCGTAGATCGACGCGGGCCCCTCGCGGCGCAAGACGGCGTAGGCCTTCGCGATGTCGGGGTTGCGGAAGACCGTGCCGACCTCGGGCAGCGAGCCACCGGGCATGAACAGCTTGGCCGTCGCGGGGAACATCGTGAACCGCTCGACGTTCTGCGCGACGCCGTCCTGGAAGGCCTGGTCGACCATGAAGCCGTTCTGGGCGATCTCCTGCGCGGGCCGCAGGCTGTCGCTGAACGAGCGGGTGCCGAACCTCTTGAGCGCCAGGTCCCAGGTGGCGGGGGTGCCCGGGACGCCGAACGACAGACCGGAGTTGACCGCCGTCATGAAGTCCATCGCGGTGCCGTCGGCCTTGGTGAAGGTCTTGTCGGTGAACGCGGCGGGCGCGGTCTCGCGGCCGTCGATCGTCGTGACCTTCTTGCGCTTCGCGTCGTAGTAGACGAAGAAGCCGCCGCCCGCGATGCCGTTGGCGAACGGCTCGGTGACGCCGAGCGCGGCGGCCGTTGCGACCGCTGCGTCGGCGGCGTTGCCGCCGCGACGCAGCACGTCGATGCCGACCTGGGAGGCCGTCTGGTCCACGGACGAGACCGCACCGCCGCCACCGGTCATGGTCGGCATCTTAGGCAGGTTGGCGGGGTCGACGCCGTAGGGCCGCTTGCCGGCGTCGGCGTCGGCCTGCGAGGTCTTGGCCGGTGCAGGGGAAGCCGTCGCGGTCGCGACGGCCGGGAGGGTGAGCGAGACCAGCAGGCCACCGGTGAGCGTCACCGCGACGCCAGGACGACGAAGGAGGGAAGTCGTTCTCTTGCGGTTCATGTCCGGATGCTACGAGTGCCCCCCAGGTCCCGCAATGGGGTGAATCGTCCGGTTCTACCGGAGCTCGCCTGTCAGGGAAGGGTGGCCTCGCCGTCCGCCACCAGCGCTGCCGGACCGCTCAGCTCGACCTCCTGGCCCGGCAGCGGACGCACGTAGACCGTGCCACCCGGCACGTCGACGGTCCAGGTGGTGCTCTGGTCGTCACCGCCGGCCCACCACCGCATCGCCAGGGCTGCCGCCGCGGCGCCCGTGCCGCAGGACCGGGTCTCCCCCACGCCTCGCTCGAAGACGCGCATGGCGAGGTGCCCGGGCCCGACCGGCCGGACGAACTCGACGTTGGTGCCCTCGGTCGGCGCGGGGTTGACGGCCGGCTGCACATGCAGGTCCAGCTCGTCGAGCTCCTTGTCCTCGGGCAGCGCCACGACGGTGTGCGGGTTGCCGAGGTCGAGGCTGAGCGCCGGCATGGCGTCGTGCGCCGCGACCTTCACCAGGGCGTCCGAGCCCTGCTCGCGCGCCCGGTCCTCGTGCTGCAGCGCCCACGGACCGAGGTTCACGCTGTAGCGGGTCTGGCCCGCGGGGTCTACGGAGACGTGGACGTGCTTGACCCCTGCCCGGGTGGCGATGGCGAACTCGTCTGCGGTCTCGAGACCCTCGCGGCGCAGGTAGGCGGCGAACACGCGGGTGCCGTTGCCGCACATCTCGGCGACCGACCCGTCGGCGTTGCGGTAGTCCATGAACCAGCGCGCCTGGCTGGCCTGCCCCACGGCGACCGGGTCGCCCGAGAGGACCGTCGGGACCACCCGGATCACCCCGTCGCCACCGATGCCGGCCCGGCGGTCGGCGAGGAACGCGACGTCGCTCGGCGCGAGGTCGATCGTGCCCTCGGGGTCGGGGACGAGGACGAAGTCGTTCTCGGTGCCGTGGCCCTTGGTGAAGGCGAGGCGGCGGGGCGACTGCGCGCTCGATGAGGTCATGGGCTCATTGTCCCCCGAGATGGGTGGTCAAGGGATCACCCGAGATCCGCCGGCCACGGGTCGCCGGCGAGCACGGCGCGCACGGCGGCCACGATTTGCTCGTGCCACGCGTCGCGGTCGCTGCTCGGCGGACGGAGCCACCGGATCCGCTCGTCCGGGCCGAACCAGGAGCGCTGCCGGCGGGCCAGGCGCCGGGTGGCCGCGGTCGTGGCCGCGATCGCCTCGTCCTGGGTGAGCACACCGTCGAGCTGGGCGATCGCCTGGACGTAGCCCACCGCCTTCGCGGACGTCGGCCCCTCGCGCAGCCCGCGGTCCAGCAGCTCCTGGACCTCCTCGATCAGGCCGGCCGCCCACATCCGGTGGACGCGCGCCTCGATCCGCTCGTCGAGGACGTCGAGGTCCTCGGTCAGGCCGAGCGCGAGGGTCGGCCGGCGGTAGACCCGCTCCGGCAGGGACGCCGAGAACGGCCGGCCGGTGAGCTCGATGACCTCGAGCGCGCGCACGATGCGGCGGGCGTTGGTCGGCAGGATCGCCGCGGCGGCCTTCGGGTCCAGCTCGGCCAGGCGAGCGTGGGCCGCGCTCGCGCCCTCGCGGTCGGTGCGCTCCTGCAGGCGCTCGCGGACACCGGCGTCCGTGGGTGGGATGTCCAGCCGGTCGAGCGCCGCGCGCACGTAGAGCCCCGAGCCGCCGACGAGCACCGGGAGGTGGCAGCGGCCCACGACGGCGTCCAGGTCGGCCCGCGCCTCGCGCTGGTAGGCGGCCACACTGGCCACGTCGCGCAGGTCCAGCACGTCGAGCTGGTGGTGCGGGATCCCGAGACGCTCGGTCACCGGGACCTTCGCGGTCCCGATGTCCATCCCGCGGTAGAGCTGGGAGGCGTCGGCGTTGACCACCTCGCCTCCCAGTGCGCCCGCCAGCGCGAGCGCGAGGTCGGACTTGCCGGTCGCGGTCGCCCCGACGACGGCGACGAGCAGCGGCGTCGACGCCTCGGGCGGTGGCGGAGGGCTGGGCTGCATGGGGGTCAGTGTGTCATCAGGCAGTGACGAGGCCGGGCGCCGGACGGGCAACGGGGTGAAGCGACGTGACTTCGGTCACCTGCCGCCCCGAGGAGGCGCAGGATGGGTGCTCCGATCAGCGCTCGACAGACTGGCCGGACCAGCACAGCACAGGCTTCGGTCGCTCCCAAGAGGGCTCGGCTGATCGACGGTGGGGCCGTCCACGACGAGGTGGGCGGCCCCGCCCTTTCTGTGCTCGTTCTTGTGCTTGGCCGGCGCGATGGCCGAAGAAGCCGGGCGCAACGTGACCACCGGGGCCCGGATGTGCCTATGGTGGAGACGTTCGGCAGCGAGGACCCGGTCCACGGGTCCAGCGCCGGCAGTCCTGTCACCGACAGAAGGGAGATGCCCATGAGTGCCTTCGACAACATCAAGGACCAGGCCAGCAAGGCCGCATCCGAGAACCCCGACAAGGTCGAGCAGTTCAGCGACCAGGGGATCGAGAAGGCTGGCGACGCC
Source organism: Arsenicicoccus piscis (assembly GCF_022568835.1). Taxonomy (GTDB): domain Bacteria; phylum Actinomycetota; class Actinomycetes; order Actinomycetales; family Dermatophilaceae; genus Arsenicicoccus; species Arsenicicoccus piscis. The sequence continues at coordinate 103,658 of NZ_JAKZHV010000008.1, read as the reverse complement.
GTCGACCAGAAGACCGGCGGCAAGTTCTCCGACAAGGTCGACCAGGCCCAGCAGGCCGGCGACCAGCGAGTCGGGGACAACAGCCAGTAAGCCTCACGGCCTGGCCTTCATGCTGTCGAGGCCCGTCGCGTGCACCACGCGGCGGGCCTCACGCATGCCCGGGTGTGGGCTCCGGAGCCCTCACGCAGCCTCAGTCAGCGTCAGGCGCCGCATGCGGGCTCCGTCGGCACCTCGCGGGGGCGGCCGAGCGACGGCATGCCCAGGCTGACGGCCGGCTTGCGGGTGCCGCCTCCGGTCGACGGGCCGCCCGCCGGGCTCTGCTGCAATGCCGCCCAGGCGTCACCACCGGCGGTCGGCCGCACGCGGTAGGTGCCACCGGTCAGCGCCCCATCGGCGATGAGGTTGTGCGGCGCGCCGTAGGTCACGTCGACCTCGACCAGGTCACCCGGGCGGGGTCGCTCGGCCCCGGCGGGGACGGCGAGGTGGACCAGGCGGTTGTCGCGCGCCCGGCCGGACACGCGGGCGGTCTCGGCGTCCTTGCGACCCTCCCCCGGCGCCACGAGCACCTCGACGGTTCGCCCCTCCTGGCGACGGTTCTCGGCCCAGGACACCTGCTCCTGCAGCGCGATGAGCCGGTCGAAGCGCTCCTGGACGACGGCCTTGGGGACCTGGTCGGCCATGGCGGCCGCAGGGGTGCCAGGGCGGATGGAGTACTGGAAGGTGAATGCGCTGGAGAACCGGCTGGCCTCGACCACGTCGAGCGTCCCCTGGAAGTCCTCCTCGGTCTCGCCGGGGAAGCCGACGATGATGTCGGTGGTGATCGCCGCGTCCGGGATCTGGGCGCGCACCCGGTCGAGGATGCCGAGGAAGCGCTCGGAGCGGTAGGACCGCCGCATCGCCTTGAGCACCCGGTCCGAGCCGGACTGCAGCGGCATGTGCAGGCTCGGCATCACGTTGGGGGTCTCGGCCATCGCCCCGATCACGTCGTCGGTGAACGCCGCCGGGTGCGGGCTGGTGAACCGCACCCGCTCGAGCCCCTCGATCTCGCCGCAGGCGCGCAGCAGCTTGCTGAACGCCTGACGGTCACCGAACTCGACGCCGTAGGAGTTGACGTTCTGGCCGAGCAGGGTGATCTCGACGACGCCCTGGGCGACCAGCGCGCGCATCTCGGCGAGGATGTCGCCAGGACGGCGGTCGGCCTCCTTGCCGCGCAGGCTCGGGACGATGCAGAAGGTGCAGGTGTTGTTGCAGCCGACGCTGATCGACACCCATCCGCTGTAGGCGCTGTCGCGGCGGGTCGGCAGGGTGCTCGGGAAGGTCTCGAGCGACTCGAGGATCTCGACCTGCGCCTCCTTGTTGTGCCGCGCACGGTCCAGCAGGGCGGGGAGGCTGCCGATGTTGTGCGTGCCGAAGACGACGTCGACCCAGGGCGCCCGCGTGACGATCGTGTCGCGGTCCTTCTGGGCCATGCAGCCGCCCACGGCGATCTGCAGGTCGGGGTTGGCGAGCTTGGCGGGGCGCAGCTGCCCCAGGTTGCCGTAGAGCTTGTTGTCGGCGTTCTCGCGCACCGCGCAGGTGTTGAAGACCACGACGTCGGCCACCTCGGGACGCTGACCGTCCGGCAGGCCCGCCAGATCAACGTAGCCGGCCGTCTCGAGCAGGCCCGCGAGCCGCTCGGAGTCGTGGACATTCATCTGGCACCCGTGGGTGCGCACGTCGTAGGTCTTCATCGCGCCCTCCAGTCTAGGTGAGCCGGAGCGGGGTCCTCCCGGGTCGCGGGCGGGGCCGGCCACCTGCCGGAATCTCGGCCGTGGGCCGATCGTTCCCCCAGCATGCTGCGCCTGCTGCTCAACATCTTCTGGTTCCTCACCTGCGGGGTCTGGCTCTGGATCGCCTACGTCGTCGCGGGCGTCATCGCCTGCCTGCTCGTCGTCACGATCCCGATCGGGGTCGCGTCCTTCCGGATGGCCAACTACGCCGTCTGGCCGTTCGGCCGGGCCGTCGTCGCCCAACCCGGCGCCGGCGCCGGCTCGGCCCTGATGAACGTCGTGTGGTTCCTCGTCGCCGGCTGGTGGCTGGCCATCGGCCACGTCACCACGGCGATCGCGCAGGCCGTGACCATCGTGGGCATCCCGCTCGCCGTCGCCAACCTCAAGCTGCTGCCGGTCACCTTGATGCCCTTCGGCAAGGAGGTCGTCGACGCCCGGCTGCTCCCGCCCGGCCAGCGACCCCTGCACTCGCTGTAGCCGAGCAGGAGTCGCCTGCCGGTCGTCGCGCTGGTCGACGCCGGTCGCCACCGGTCGCTGGTCGCAGTCGACTCAGTCCGGGAGGTACTCGGGTGAGTCGGCGATGGCGTCGCGGATGACCTCGTAGGCGAGGCTGGAGGGGTAGCCCTTGCGGGCCAGCATCCCCGCGAGCCGGCGGGTCTGCACGTCGACACCGAGGCCGTGCATGGTGCGCAGCTTCTTGTCCACGAGCCGACGGGCCGTCCGCCGCTCCATCGCCGGATCGACCTCGTCGAGGACCTCGTCGACCACCTCGCTGGCCACGCCTCGGCGGCGCAGGTCGTGCGCGAGGCCGGCCCGAGCCAACCCCTTGCGCTCGATCCCCGACCGGATGGCCGCCTGCGCGTAGGCCGAGTCGTCGACGAGCCCGACGTCGCCGAGCCGGTCCAGCACATACTCGGCGACCTCGTCGGCACACCCGCGTCGGCGCAGCAGGGCGCGCAGCTGGGACCGGCTCTTGGCGGAGTCGGCCAGGGCCTTCAGGACGATCGCCCGGGCGACCTCCTCGGCCTGCGGCTCGATGTCGTGCTCGACGTCGGGGGTGATCTCGGGCTTGCTGCCGGGCTGGCCGCCGGCCCGCCGGGCCGGCGTCGCCACCGGGTGGTCCCGGCGTGCCCGAGCCCGCTCGCGCACCGCGGCACGAGCGGGCTCGGGGCGCGCTGCGGGCGCCGGCTCGGGCACGACCGACAGGTGTCGTCGCACGCCGGTCATGATCAGAACTCGACGGCGGCCTCGGCCGGCTGCTCCGGCTGGGCGGCCTCGGCGCGGACCCCGATGCCGAGCTTCTCCTTGATCTTGCGCTCGATCTCGTCGGACAGGTCGGGGTTGTCGCGCAGGAAGGCGCGAGCGTTCTCCTTGCCCTGGCCGAGCTGGTCGCCCTCGTAGGTGTACCAGGCGCCGGCCTTGCGCACGAAGCCGTGCTCGACACCCATGTCGATGAGCCCACCCTCGCGGGAGATGCCCTCGCCGTAGATGATGTCGAACTCGGCCTGCTTGAACGGCGGGGACACCTTGTTCTTGACGACCTTGACGCGGGTGCGGTTGCCGACCGCGTCGGAGCCGTCCTTCAGCGTCTCGATGCGACGCACGTCCAGGCGCACCGAGGCGTAGAACTTCAGCGCCTTGCCACCGGTCGTCGTCTCCGGCGAGCCGAACATGACCCCGATCTTCTCGCGGAGCTGGTTGATGAAGATCGCGGTGGTGCCGCTCTGCGACAGCGCACCGGTGATCTTGCGCAGCGCCTGGGACATCAGTCGGGCCTGCAGACCGACGTGGCTGTCGCCCATCTCGCCCTCGATCTCGGCGCGAGGCACGAGCGCGGCCACCGAGTCGATGACGATGACGTCCAGGGCACCCGAGCGGATCAGCATGTCCGCGATCTCGAGCGCCTGCTCACCGGTGTCGGGCTGGCTGACGAGCAGCGCGTCGGTGTCGACCCCGAGCTTCTTGGCGTACTCCGGGTCGAGCGCGTGCTCGGCGTCGATGAACGCGGCGATGCCGCCGTTCTTCTGCGCGTTGGCCACCGCGTGCAGGGCGACCGTCGTCTTGCCCGAGGACTCGGGGCCGTAGATCTCGATCACCCGACCGCGCGGGAGCCCGCCGATGCCGAGCGCGACGTCAAGGGCGATGGCCCCCGTGGGGATCACCTCGACCGGCGGTCGGACGTCGTCTCCGAGGCGCATGACCGCGCCCTTGCCATGGGACTTCTCGATCTGTCCCAGGACCGTGGACAGTGCGGCGAACTTCTGCTCGTTGCGTGCTGCCTGCTGGTCCTTCATCGCCACGACCTTGGCCATGTCGCTCTCCTTCATCTCGTATCGGGTCACGCCCACCTTCGACCCTTGGCTGGTGCTGTTGGATCGGACGCTAGCCGGGACCACTGACAGACCCCCCACGGGGTGCGATCACGATCGTCGGCTGCCCCCACTGTAGCGAAACTATGTTCGACATCGGGGAGGCGACCGCGTGTCGTGACCGAACGGTCTACGCAACGATGTGTCGCTACCGACAGGTGCAGGTTGTTACCATTTCGGGGGGTTTGTCCGTCGTCAGGCCCAAGCGCCAGCAGCAGGAAGTTGGAGATGTCGACCACCAGCAGCGGACGCCACCGTGACGGGCAGGAGGCCGAGGGCCGCGGCCGCACGGCCGCCGTCGTCCTGACCGCGGCAGCCCTCTTCTCCGGTAGCACGGCAGCGATCGTGCGCACGATCAGCACCAACCCGGCGGGCTCGGCCGCGACCAGCCCCTCACCCGGCGGCGCCCCCAGCACCAGCACGGTCGGCCAGGGCACTCCTGCGGCTGCGGTGTCCACCCTCCCCGCCTGCGACGCGACCACCACGCTCGCCGTGCCCACGACGACCTACGTCGCCGCCTTCCACCGGCTGGCCGACGACTTCGCCCGGTCCCGGAGCAGCAGCTGCTCCTCGCTCGCCGTCACCGCGAGCACCGACACCAAGGCGGTCGTGGCCGGCGCCGCGGCCGGTCGCACCGCGCTGGTCGTCGCGCGCACCGCCGCCGAGGCGGAGTCGCTGCCTGCCTCCGCCCTGCTGGCGAAGCCGTCGGTGGTCGCCACCTCACCGATCGTCCTCGCCGTGCCGGACGCGGTGGCCCGCAGCCTCGGGTGGCCCGGCAAGCCGCTCAGCCCCACCGAGTGGCAGGGCCTGCTGACCGGCAGCACCACGACCGCGAGCATCGGTCACCCCGAGTGGGGCGACCTGTCGATCCGCTTCGCCGACCCCACGACCAGCGGCGCCGGCACGGCGGCCTACGCGGCCATGACCGGCCTGGCCCAGGGCAAGGCCGAGATCACCGCGCCGAACTACGCCGCGCCGACCCAGGCCGACCTCGCCACCATCAAGATCGAGCACCGCGCGCGCCTCGTCGAGGACGAGGCCACCGTGCTCCCCTACGGCGCCACCTCGCTCGCCCAGGCCATCGAGCCGGCCCTCGGCTACGTCACCACCGAGAAGGCGCTGGCCGACTACAACGCCGAGACGCCTGCGGCACCGCTCTCCGGCGTGCCGCTCGGTGCGGGCACGGCCGTGCTGGACCTGCGGCTGGCGACGCTCGGCAAAACCGGCACCGACGCCCCCGGGACCAAGACCGCCAGCGCGTTCACCACCTACCTCGGCTCGGCGTCGGGTCGCCGCGCGCTGCAGGCCGCCGGGCTGCGCCCCCCGGACGGGGAGGCGCCGACGGACCAGCCGGTGGGGGTGGTCTACTCCTCCGCGCCGCTCGGACCGCGGGTGCTCACCGGCCCCCAGCTCACCGCGATGGCCAAGATGTGGGCCTTCCTGCACGCGCGGATCTCCACGTTCGCGCTGGTCGACGCCTCGGGCTCGATGAACAACCGGTTCCCCGGCACGACCGTCTCGCGGATCGACCTCGTGCGCGGCCTGGTCAACCAGGCCTACTCCGTCGCCTCCAGCGGGGCGCGGTCCGGCGTGTGGTTCTTCCGCGCCGACGACGACGGCACCCCGCGGATCGACCGCGCCACCGGCCTAGCGACCAACGGCACCGTCGTCGGGCCAGGCACCCAGGCGCAGGCCGTCTCGACGGCGATGCAGACGGCGACCATCAGTGGGGGTACTCCGCTCTACCAGGCGGTGCGCGAGGCCTACGGCTACGCCCAGGCGCACTACGACCCGTCGATGCTCAACCAGATCGTGCTGCTCTCCGACGGGGCCAACCAGGACTCCACCAGCAAGGACACGCTGAACGGCCTGATCGACTACCTCGAGAAGGCGCGCGACCCCGAGCGGCCCGTGCGCATCGTCGCGATCGGCTACGGCACGGGCGCCGACATGAAGGCGCTCGGCGCCATCACCAAGGCCACCGGCGGCAAGGCGGCGCAGGTCAAGGCGCCTGCCGACCTCGTCGATGCCGTCAACCTCGCGCTGTTCAGCCTGTAGACCCTCTAGCCCCTGTAGACCCCGGAGGTCAGCCCGCGCCCGGCGGTGCGGTCACTCCTCGGGCGCGTCGCGTCCGGGGCGGTCGACGCCGAAGCGCCGCTCGGGCGGGATCTGCAGGTCGTCGCACAGGGCGCGCCAGACCAGGCGCGGCGCGATGCCGTCGGCGAGCGCCTCGGAGGCCGTGCGGTGCCCCAGCGCCGCCAGCGCGTGGTCGGCCGCGACCGAACGCGCATAGCTCGCCCCGAACTCGTCGCTCATGAGCTCCCAGAACTGGCTGACCCGCATGGCCCCATGGTGAGACATGGCCCGGCGCGCACCAAATGGGGGTGTGTCAGTGGTGGGTGACATGCTGGGCCCATCATGAGCAGCGACGTCCTGGACCGGTTCGGCGAAGCCACCCGCGCGTGGTTCTCGTCCTCCTTCCCCGCGCCCACGAGTGCGCAGGTCGGGGCCTGGGAGGCCATCTCCACCGGGCAGCACACGCTGGTCGTCGCCCCCACCGGCTCGGGCAAGACGTTGTCCGCGTTCTTGTGGGCGATCGACTCGCTGGTGCGCGAGCCGGTGCCGCAGGAGCCGCTGCGGCGCTGCCGGGTGGTCTACGTGTCCCCGATGAAGGCGCTGGCGGTCGACGTCGAGCGCAACCTGCGCTCGCCGCTGGTCGGCATCGCCCACGCCGCCCGTCGCCTCGACCTGCCGGTGCCGGACGTCACCGTGGCGGTGCGCTCGGGCGACACCAGCGCGGCCGACCGTCGGTCCTTCGCCAGGCGTCCGTCCGACATCCTGATCACCACGCCGGAGTCGCTCTACCTCATGCTCACCTCGCAGGCGCGCGAGTCGCTGCGTGGGGTCGAGACGGTGATCCTCGACGAGATCCACGCGGTCGCCGGCACCAAGCGCGGCGCGCACCTCGCGCTCAGCCTGGAGCGTCTCGACGCCCTGCTCGACCGGCCGGCCACCCGGGTGGGGTTGTCCGCGACGGTGCGGCCGGTCGACGAGGTCGCGCGCTTCCTCGCGGGCGGTCGTCCGGTCACGGTCGTGCAACCGCCGTCGACCAAGCGGTGGGACCTCGAGGTGGTCGTGCCGGTCCGCGACCTCAGCGACCTGTCCGAGCCGGGCCGCCCGTCGGCGCAGGCGCTCGACGACCTCGACGGGCCTGGGCCGGTCTACGACCCCACGGCGGCGGGCACCGACCCGGCGCGGGCGGCGTCGATCTGGCCGCACGTCGAGGAGCGCATCGTCGACCTGGTGGCCGAGCACCGCTCGACGTTGGTCTTCGCCAACTCCCGTCGTCTCGCCGAGCGGCTCACCGCGCGCCTCAACGAGATCTGGGCCGAGCGGCTCGAGGCGGCCGACGCGGTCGCCGGCGCGCAGGACGATGGCGTCGAGGTCGGTGCGCCCGCCCGACTCCCGGCTCAGGTCATGGCGATGGCCGGGTCCTCCCACGGTGCCCCGCCGGTGCTGGCGCGCGCTCACCACGGCTCGGTGTCCAAGGAGCAGCGGGCGCTGATCGAGGACGCGCTGAAGTCCGGGCAGCTGCCGGCGGTCGTGGCCACCAGCTCCCTCGAGCTCGGCATCGACATGGGCGCCGTCGACCTGGTGGTGCAGGTCGAGGCCCCGCCAAGCGTCGCGAGCGGGCTGCAACGAGTCGGGCGCGCGGGACACCAGGTGGGCGAGGTGTCCCATGGCGTCCTGTTCCCCAAGCACCGGGGCGACCTGGTGCCGAGCACCGTCGTGGTGGAGCGGATGCGCGCCGGCGCCATCGAGTCGATCCACGTCCCCGCCAACCCGGTCGACGTGCTCGCCCAGCACCTCGTCGCCATGGCCGCGATGGACGAGTGGCGGGTCGAGGACATCGCCGCCCTCGTGCACCGCGCGGCCCCCTTCGCCACCTTGCCGCGGTCGATCCTCGAGGAGACGCTGGACCTGCTGGCGGGCCGCTACCCGAGCGACGAGTTCGCCGACCTGCGGCCGCGGATCGTCTGGGACCGCCTCACCGACACGATCACCGGCCGGCCCGGGGCGCAGCGGCTCGCCGTGATCAGCGGTGGCACCATCCCCGACCGCGGCCTGTTCGGGGTGTTCCTCGCCGGCGGTGACGGGCCCGGTCGGCGGGTCGGCGAGCTCGACGAGGAGATGGTCTACGAGTCGCGCGTCGGTGACGTCATCACGCTCGGCTCGACCTCCTGGCGGATCGAGGACATCACCCACGACCAGGTCCTCGTCACCCCGGCCCCGGGCCAGCCCGGGCGTCTGCCGTTCTGGAAGGGCGACACCCTCGGCCGTCCCCTCGAGCTCGGCCAGGCCGTCGGCGCGTTCGTGCGCGAGCTCGGCGCGGCCGCACCCGAGCGCGCGCAGGAGCGGGTGCGCGCGGCCGGGCTCGACCCGTGGGCGGCCGACAACCTCCTCGGCTACCTGCGCGAGCAGCGCGAGTCCACCGGTGTCGTCCCGGACGACCGGACGGTGCTCGTGGAGCGGTTCCGGGACGAGATTGGCGACTGGCGGCTGGTGCTCCACTCCCCGTTCGGCAATGCCGTCCACGCGCCGTGGAGCCTCGCCATCACGGCGCGGATGCGCGAGCGCTACGGCCTGGACGTGCAGGCCATGAGTGCCGACGACGGCATCGTGCTGCGGCTGCCCGACCCCGACCTCGACGGCACCGGTGGTGACCTCGGCGCGCTCGACGCCGACCTGCTCGAGCTGCTCGTGCCCGACCCCGACGACCTGTCGGCGCTGGTCCGCGAGGAGCTCAGCGGGTCCGCCGTCTTCGCCGCCCGCTTCCGCGAGTGCGCGGCGCGTGCCCTGCTGCTCCCCCGCCGCCGGCCGGACCGTCGCCAGGCGCTGTGGCAGCAGCGTCAACGCGCCTCGGCGCTGCTGCAGGTCGCCAGCCGCTACCCCACCTTCCCCATCGTGCTGGAGACGATGCGGGAGGTCCTGCAGGACGTCTTCGACCTGCCTGGGCTCGTCGAGGTGCTCCGCGGCGTGCGCTCGCGCTCGGTGCAGGTCGTGCAGGTGCAGACCCAGCAGCCGTCGCCGTTCGCCCGTTCGCTGCTGTTCGGCTACGTCGCCCAGCACCTCTACGACGGCGACTCGCCGCTCGCAGACCGGCGGGCAGCCGCCCTCTCGGTGGATCCCGCCCTGCTCGGTGAGCTGCTCGGGGACGGCGGGGCCGAGCTGCGTGACCTGCTCGACCCGGAGGCGATCACCCGCACCGCGGCCGAGCTGCAGCGCCTGACACCCGAGCGGGCCGCGCGCGGTCCCGAGGACGTCGCCGACCTGCTGCGCGTGCTCGGTCCACTCGCGGTCGAGCAGGTCGTCCGCCGCAGCGGTGACGCCGGCCAGTCGACGGTGACCGACTGGTTGCACGAGCTCGAGCAGTCCAGGCGCGTCGTCGCGGTGACGATGGCCGGCGAGCAGCGCTGGTCCACCGTCGAGGACACCGGTCGACTGCGCGACGCGCTCGGCGTGGCCGTCCCCGTCGGCGTGGCAGCCGCCCACCTCGAGCCGATCGACGACCCGCTCGGGTCGCTGGTCGTCCGCTACGCCCGCACCCACGGACCGTTCGGTGCGGCCGAGCTGGCAGCCGAGCTCGGCATCGGCAGCGCCGTCGCGTCCGACGCGCTGCGCCGACTCGTCCAGCGCGGCCAGGTCGTCGAGGGCGCGCTGCTGCCCGAGCAGCTCGGCGGAGGGCGGGCGGTCGACTTCTGCGACGCCGACGTCCTGCGCACGCTGCGTCGCCGCTCGCTCGCCGCGCTCCGCGCCGAGGTAGAGCCGGTGACCGCCCGCGACCTGGCCCGGTTCGTGCCCGCCTGGCAGGGCGCGACGGGTTCGGCCGGGGGCGCGGGCCGCGGCCGGGACATGCTGCTGCGGGCGGTCGAGCAGCTGAGCGGCGCGCGCCTGCCGGCCAGCGCCGTCGAGTCCCTCGTGCTCCCCGCACGCATCGCCGACTACCGGCCCGGTCTGCTCGACGAGGTGATGGCGAGCGGTGAGGTCGTGTGGCAGGGCTCGGGGTCGTTGCCCGGCAACGACGGCTGGGTCAGCCTGCACCTCGCCGACACGGCGCACCTCACGCTCGAGCTGCCCTCGGTGCTCGGGCCAGGCGACGACCCGCAGCACGACCAGGGCCTGGACCTGACGCCGGAGCAGCGCGAGCTGCTGGACGAGCTGGGTGGCGGCGGTGCCCACTTCTTCCGGAGTCTCTCGGACGCCCTCGGCCGCACCGACGACGCTGCGCTGACCAGCGACCTGTGGGCGTTGGTCTGGGCCGGCCTGGTCACCAACGACACGCTCGCCCCGCTGCGGGCCCGCCTCGGCGGCGGGCGCACGACCCACCGCGGACCGGCTCGGACACCGCGACCTCGCTACGGCCGACGCGGGACGCTGGGGTCGCTCGGCGCAGGCCGAGCGACCGGGCCGGGCACCCGGGCGCCCGCGGTGCTGCGCGGTGGCCCGCCGGAGGCTGCGGGCCGCTGGTCGCTGCTACCCGCCCCCGAGACCGATCCGACCGTGCGCGCCTGGACCGAGGCCGAGCTGCTGCTCGACCGGCACGGGGTCCTGACCCGCGGCGCGGTGCTCGCCGAGGGGGCGCCCGGTGGGTTCGCCACGACCTATCGCGTCCTGAGCGCGGCCGAGGAGGCGGGGCGGGTGCGACGCGGCTACTTCGTCGAGGGTCTCGGCGCGGCCCAATTCGCCACCACGGGCGCGATCGACCGGCTGCGCGCCGCCAGCAGACCGCTGCCCACGGACGACCCCGACCCGCGGTGGCCCGGTGCGGCCGACGACCCGTGGGACACCGGCGAGCCGTCCGATGCCGCCAGTTCGCACCGGCTGACCGACCCGGCGGGCGGGCGATCAATGGACCGGACGGGTGGGCAGCCACGGGACCGGGCGGCCGATCGGCTGCCCACCCTCGTCCTCGCGGCGACCGACCCGGCCAACGTCTACGGCGCGGCCGTGCCCTGGCCCGAGCGGGCCGAGGCCGGCACCCACCGTCCAGGGCGCACGGCCGGAGCGCTGGTGGTGATCGTCGACGGCGAGCTCGTGCTCTACGTCGAGCGAGGTGGTCGCACGGTGCTCTCCTGGAGCACCGACCCGGCGGTCCTGGACGCCGCCGCCGGTGCTCTGGCGCGGCACGTGCCGGTGCCGCTGCGTTCGCTCACGATCGAGCGCCTCGACGGCGCGCCGGTGCTCGGTCTCGACCATCCACTGGTCCCCGCGCTCACCCGGGCCGGCTTCCACACCACGCCGAAGGGGCTGCGCAAACGATGACGGGAGGCGATCGTGCCTGAGGGCGACGCGGTGCTGCGCACTGCTCGGCGGCTGCACGCCGCGCTCGCCGGGGCGCCCATCACCACGTGGGACCTGCGCTGGCCCTCGGTCGCCACGAGCGACCAGCGCGGCGCGGTGACAGTCGAGGTGGTGGCGCGGGGCAAGCACCTGCTGCACCGCCTCGACCGAGGCATCACCTTGCACACCCACCTGCGGATGGACGGCTCGTGGCGGGTGCGCGCGCCGGGGCCGCCGGTGCGCGACCCGTGGGCCCGCGCGGTGGTGGGTGCGCCGGGGGCCGTCGCAGTGGGGCGTCGGCTGGGGCTGGTCGAGCTGGTGCGCACGAGCGACGAGCACCGGGTCGTCGGGCACCTGGGACCGGACCTGCTGGATCCGGACTTCGACGCCGACGAGGCGCTCGCCCGGCTGCGGTCGACACCACAGCGCCCGCTCGGCGAGACCCTGCTCGATCAGCGGGTGATGGCCGGTCTCGGCACGATGTGGGCGAGCGAGGCGCTGCACGCCGCGGCTCTCGGACCGCTCACCACCGTCGCCGACGCCGACGCTCGTGATCGACTGGGCGCACTGGTCGGCGACGCGCGCACCATCTTGGTCGCGGCGGTCGACGGGCCGGGCCGCTCCACCTATCGGGTCCGCGCCCGGGCCGGCGCACCTCCCCCGGCCGAGCACCGGGTCTACGGCAAGGCGGGGCAGCCCTGCCCGCGGTGCGGGGCGACCGTGCGCTCGGTGGAGGTGGGGCAAGCGCCAACGGCCCGCACGCTGCAGTGGTGCCCGCGCTGCCAGGTGTGACGAGTGGCGGCGACTCCGCGTCGATGCGGTAGGCCGCCGCGCGGTGCCGTCGTGGGATCAGGCCGCGGGATGCGACCGTGGGATCAGGCCGCGGGATCAGGCCGCAGACGCGGAGATGACCGTGCGATCCGGCACGGGCAGAGCCACCGGAGCGGTGAGCGACTCGGTCTCGGCGACCCGCGCCGACACATCCTCCAGGACGGCCGACAGCGGCACCTCCAGGGCACCGCAGATGGAGAAGAGCAGCTCGGAGGACGCTTCCTTCTCGCCGCGCTCGACCTCGCTCAGATAGCCCAGCGACACCTTGGCGGCGGCGGACACCTCGCGCAGGGTGCGGCCCTGGTCACGGCGCACCCGACGCAGGACGTCACCCAGCTCACGTCGCAGCAAGATCATGGTGCCCCTCCTTCGTCGGCTGTGTTCCGGACCCCTGACGCTAGCCTGCCACAGCGTCGGAGTCGACGTCGGTATTCCCCACAGGGGTGCCCCGGTCGCGCCGTCGGCACCCGGCAGCGGCGGTGTCGGCACCCGCCGGGCGGCTCGACCCGTGCCGCTCAGCGCGTCGGCAGCGCCAGGTGCTCGGCGAGCAGGGCCAGCACGCCGTCGACGGCGTCGGCGCGGATCTGGGCCCGGTCGCCGGACAGCTCGAGCCGGCGCGCCACCGTCACGTCCTCACCCGCCACCGCCACGTAGACCGTGCCGACCGGCTGCCCGTCCGAAGGGTCTGGTCCGGCCGCTCCGGTGGTCCCGAGCCCGATGTGGGCGCCCACCTCGTCGCGAGCACCGAGGGCGAGCTGCTCGGCGGTCGCGGCGTTGACCGCGCCCTCGCGCTCGAGCAGGGCGGCGTCCACGCCGAGCAGCGAGACCTTCACCTGGTGGGTGTAGGCGACGACCCCACCCGCCACGACTTCGGACGCGCCCGGCACCGAGACCAGCTCGGCGCACACCAGGCCGCCGGTGAGCGACTCACCGGTCGCCACGGTGAGCCCGCGCGTGCCGAGCTCGTGCACGAGCCGCGCGGCGAGGCGGTCGCTCACTGCGGGTCCCCCGGACGCTGCGGGCCGGCGGGGCGCGGCCGGCTGCCCGCCCGCTTGCGGGCGGTGCGCTCGCTGCCCTGACGCAGCCGGTGCGCGGCCAGCACGTAGTCGAGGCCGGTCACCACGGTGACGACCAGGGCAGCGCCCATGACCACCGCGCACACCCACAGCCACAGACCCCCGAACGGCATCAGGTAGAGCCCGATGGCGAACGCCTGCAGGACGGTCTTGAGCTTGCCGCCGCGGCTCGCGGCCATCACCCCGTGCCGGATCACCAGGAACCGCATGAGGGTGATGCCCAGCTCGCGCACGAGGATCAGGATCGTCACCCACCACCAGACCAGCCCGATCAGGGACAGGCAGATGAGCGCGGCGCCCATCAGCGCCTTGTCGGCGATCGGGTCGCTGACCTTGCCGAAGTCGGTGATCAGACCCTTGCGCCGAGCCAGCTCGCCGTCGAGCTTGTCGGTGACCGAGGCGAGGACGAACACGGCGAACGCCCACCAGCGGTCCGCGGCGTCGGCACCGCCGGAGCGCATCAGCAGCCAGATGAACACCGGCACGAGCAGGATGCGCACGACCGTGAGGGCGTTGGCGATGTTCCACGCGCTGACCTGGCGCGGTGCGGTCGGCGTGGTCATCAGGGCATCGGCTCCGCGAACAGGTCGACACCGTCGCTCGCCACGACCCGGGCACGCACCAGGTCACCGGGGGCGACCTCGGCGACATCGGAGACCTGGTCGTCGGCCGGCACCAGGGTGGTCGTGCCGTCGACGTCCGGCCCCTGGAAGGCAGCCCGACCGACCGGACGGCCGTCCTCGTCGATCTCCTCGACGAGCACCTCGACGACGCTGCCGATGCGCTCCTCGGCGCGCTGGGAGGTGAGCTCCTCGACGAGGGCGCGCAGGCGGTCTACCCGGTCGTCGATGGTGTCCTGGTCGAGCTTGTCCGAGAGCGTCTCGCCCTCGGTGCCGTCCTCGTCGGAGTAGCCGAAGACGCCGACGACGTCGAGGCGAGCCGCGGTGAGGAAGTCCTCGAGCTCGGCCACGTCCTCCTCGGTCTCACCGGGGAAGCCGACGATGACGTTGGACCGGATCCCCGCGTCGGGGGCCAGCGCGCGGACCCGCTCGATGAGCTCGAGGAAGTCGCGGGTGGACCCGAAGCGGCGCATCCGGCGCAGCAGCGGACCGGAGGCGTGCTGGAACGAGATGTCGAAGTACGGGACGACGCCCTCGGTGCCCGCCATCGCCTCGAGCAGACCGGGGCGGATCTCGGCGGGCTGCAGGTAGGACACCCGGACCCGCTCGATGCCGGGGATCTCGGCGAGCGCCGGCAGCATGGTCTCGAGCAGGCGCAGGTCGCCGAGGTCCTTGCCGTAGGACGTGGAGTTCTCCGAGACGAGGAAGACCTCCTTGACCCCTCGCTCGGCGAGCCAGCGCGCCTCGGCCAGCACGTCGGAGGGACGGCGCGAGACGAACGCGCCGCGGAAGGCGGGGATGGCGCAGAACGCGCAGCGGCGGTCGCACCCGGACGCGATCTTGAGCGGCGCCCACGGGCGACCGTCCAGACGCTTGCGCACCACGGGCGGCCCGGACGCCGGCCCGACAGCAGCCTCGTCACCGGAGCCGAGCGCATCCGGGCTGGTCCCCGCCTGGCGTGCGGCGTCACGCGCCTCCTGCCGCGCCTCTTGACGTGCGACCGGGCTGAGCGGCAGCAGGGTGCGGCGGTCGGAGGGCACGTGGGCCTGCGGGTGGGCGCCACCGAGGATGGCGCCGAGCTGGGCGGACATGTCCGTGTAGGAGTCGAACCCGAGCACGGCGTCGGCCTCGGGCAGCTGCTCGGCGAGCTCGCGACCGTAGCGCTCGGCGAGGCAGCCGACGGCCACGACCTTCTGGGTGCGGCCGGTGGTCTTGAGGTCGGACGCCTCGAGCAGCGCGTCGATGGAGTCCTTCTTGGCCTGCTCGACGAAGCCGCAGGTGTTGACGACCGCGACGTCGGCGTCGGCCGCGTCGTCGACGAGTGTCCAGCCGCCGTCCGCCAACCGTCCCGCGAGCTCTTCGGAGTCGACCTCGTTGCGAGCGCACCCCAAGGTGACGACCGCGACCGTACGTGAGGTCGTTCCCGTGCTCATGGAGGCCACCCTACGCGGCATGGACCACAATGCAGGCATGGCGAGCCCCGACACCACCGCCCCCTCACCCGCCCCTTCGCTCACGCCCTCACCCGCCCCTTCGCTCACGCCCTCACCCGCCCCTTCACCCGTCCCCTCACCCATGCTCGAACGGGTGCGTCGGGTCCTGGCAGACCACCCCCTGATCGACGGGCACAACGACCTGCCGTGGGCGGCGCGCAGCCGGTGCCGCTACGACTGGGCGGGGCTGGCGCTGGACCAGCGGGTCGACGGGCTGCAGACCGACCTGGTCCGCGCGGCCGAGGGCGGCCTCGGGGCCCAGTTCTGGTCGGTATTCGTGCCCGCCACCCTCGGCCACGACGAGGCCGTCACCGCCACCTTGGAGCAGGTCGACGCGGTGCACGAGCTGGTCGCCGCCTATCCCGACCACCTCGGTCTTGCGACCACGGCCGACGAGCTGGAGGCCGTGTGGCGCTCGGGGCGGATCGCCTCGCTGCTCGGCGCCGAGGGCGGGCAGAGCATCGCCGACTCCCTCGGGACGCTGCGGGCGCTCTACCGGCTCGGGGTGCGCTACCTGACGCTGACGCACAACCACACGATCGGCTGGGCCGACTCCGCGACCGACGAGGCGCGACATGGTGGGCTCACCGCGTTCGGGATGCGGGTGGTGCGCGAGATGAACCGCCTCGGCATGCTCGTGGACCTCTCGCACGTCAGCGCCGACGTCATGCGCGACGCGCTGCGGGTGAGCGCAGCGCCGGTGATCTTCAGCCACTCCAGCGCCCGGGCCGTGTGCGACCACCCGCGCAACGTCCCCGACGACGTGCTGGCCACGATGGCGTCGGCGGGCGGAGTGTGTCAGGTGACCTTCGTGCCCAAGTTCGTCTCGCCGGCCGTCGCGGGGTGGAACGTCCACGCCACGGAGGCAGCCGTGGCCGCCGGCGTGGACCCCCGCGACTGGGTCGCGTTCACCGACTTCACCCACACCTACTCCGTAGACCACCCGCAGCCCAGCGCGACGATCGACGACGTGGTCGCTCACGTCGAGCACGTGCGCGAGGTGGCCGGGGTGAGGCACGTCGGCCTCGGTGGGGACTACGACGGCACCCGCGAGGTGCCGGTCGGCCTGGAGGACGTGTCGGGCTACCCTCGGCTGCTGGCCCGGCTCGCCGAGCGGGGCTGGTCCGACGCCGACCTCGCGGCGCTGGCCGGCGGCAACGTGCTCCGGGTGCTGCGCGACGCCGAGGCGGTCGCGGCGGACCTGCAGCAGCACCGCTCCCCCGACCGCACCGTCGCGACGCCTGAGTGAGCGTGCGGGCGGCGACAGCGACAGCACCAGCGCCCGATGCTCAGGTGAGGCCGAGCTCCGCGAACGCCGCGACCAGACCGTCCTCGGTGGGCGGCTTGATCACCAGGTCGGCGTGAACGAGCAGCTCCGGCGGAGCCCCCTCGACTACGACCCCGGTGCCGGCGTGGGTGATCATCTCGAGGTCGTTCCACCCGTCGCCGATCGCGATCACGTCGCTCGTCGGCACGCCGTAGCGCTGCTGGACGACGTCGATCCCCACCCACTTGTTGATCTCGGGCAGGTAGAGCTCGCCGGCCCCGTCACCGAGGTCGGGCAGCGAGCTGGGGATCAGGCCGATCGGCGCGCCCAGCTCGTCCAGCACCTCGCGCAGCGGCGTGCTCGAGGCGAAGCAGGTGACCTTGGCGAAGGTCTGGTCGGTGACGGCCTCGAGCGGGACGACGTTGTCGAGGATGTCGCGTGGGCCCCTCTCGGTCTTGAGCGTCGCCTGGAGGATCTCGGCGAGACGGTCGACGCTGGCCGCCCGGGTGTAGGCGGCCTCCGCCGCCTCGAGGACGTAGACCACGTGGTGCTGGTCGAGCAGGCGCACCAGCCGCTCGCCCAGCTCGGCCGGGAACCGGACGTCAGCGAGCACCTCGCCGTCCAGCTCGACGTAGCCGCCGGCGGCCCCGACCAGCCCGTCGAAGACGCCGTCGAGGACCGTGGGCGGCACCATCGACTTGGGGCGACCGGTGCAGAGGAACACCTTGTGGCCGTTGGCGGACGCCTGCCGCACGGCCTCGGCATGAGCGGGTGGGACCACGCCGTGGTCGGCGTAGGTGCCGTCGAAGTCGATGAAGACGAACCGGGGTGTGCTCGTGGCAGTCATAGGGTTCTCAGCCTAGTGCCGGGCGACCCGCGCGGCGGTCGGCGCTGCGCGGCTCCCGGCCAGGGTGACCGGCGGGGGTCTATGGTGCACGCATGAGCGACAGCGGACGCCGCCACGACCGGCCCACCCACAGCTCCGGCCAGCCCTCGGGCACCGGCACCGACGGGGGCACGACCTACCTGCTGGTGGACGGCGAGAACATCGACGCCACCTTGGGCACCGCGATCCTCGGTCGCCGCCCGCAGCCCGAGGAGCGACCGCGCTGGGATCGCGTCCTGGGGTTCGCCGAGCAGGTGTGGGACCAGCCGGCGAAGGGCCTGTTCTTCCTCGCCGCCAACGGCGAGCTGCCGATGACCTTCGTGCAGGCGCTGCTCGCCATGGGCTACCGGCCGGTGCCGTTGTCGGGGCCGGACAAGGTCGTCGACATCGCCATCCAGCGCACCCTCGAGGCGCTGCGCGACCGGGAGGACGACGACGTCATCCTCGCCAGCCACGACGGTGACTTCCTCCCGCAGCTCACGACGCTCGTCGACGGCGACCGCCGGGTCGCCACCATGGGGTTCGCGGAGTTCCGCAACAACGGCTTCCACGGCCTCGAGGCCCGCGGCATGGAGTTCTTCGACCTCGAGCACGACGTCAACGCCTTCCGCGCGGTCCTCCCGCGCGTCCGGATCATCCCGATCGACCAGTTCGACCCGCTGGACTTCCTGTAGACCGTCCGGGCCAGTCGGGGCCGGCGGCAGCGTCTCGCTCCGGTCGCGCTCTGGTCACGCTCCGGCCGCGCCCTAGTCGCGGCCGGTCAGGCCCCAGGCGTCCTCGGAGTCGTCGGCGTCGACCTGCTCGTAGTCGTCCAGGTCGTTCCGCTCGAGACTGGCGCGCGGCGCGTAGGCACCAGCACCACCAGCACCACCAGCACCCGAGGCACCGACAGCACCTGAGGCACCGCCAGCCCCACCCAGCGCAGCAGCACCACCAGCACCAGCACCCACGCCGGCACCCACCGCGACCTCCTGGTCGTACGGCTCGGGATCCTCGCCGCGCATGATGGCCAAGGTGGCGGGCAGGTCGTCCGGCTTGACCAGCACGTCGCGAGCCTTGGAGCCCTCGGAGGGCCCGACGACGCCGCGCGACTCGAGCAGGTCCATCAGCCGGCCGGCCTTGGCGAAGCCGACGCGCAGCTTGCGCTGCAGCATGGAGGTGGAGCCGAACTGCGAGGTGACGATCAGCTCGGCCGCCTGCAGCAGCAGGTCGAGGTCGTCGCCGATGTCGTCGTCGATGACCTTCTTCTCGGCGACCACGGTGACGTCCTCGCGGTAGCTCGGCTTGAGCTGGTCGGTGACCCGCTTGACGACCTCGTGGATCTCGGTCTCGGTCACCCAGGCGCCCTGGACGCGCATCGTCTTGCTGGCGCCCATGGGCAGGAACAGCGCGTCACCCTGGCCGATCAGCTTCTCGGCGCCGGGCTGGTCGAGCACAACCCGCGAGTCGGCCAGCGAGCTCGTGGCGAACGCCATGCGCGAGGGCACGTTGGCCTTGATCAGGCCGGTGACGACGTCGACGGACGGGCGCTGGGTGGCGAGCACCAGGTGGATGCCCGCGGCGCGGGCGAGCTGGGTGATGCGGACGATCGACTCCTCGACGTCGCGCGGGGCGACCATCATCAGGTCGGCGAGCTCGTCGACGATCACCAGCAGATAGGGGTACGGGTGCAGCTCGCGCTCGGACCCCGGCAGCGGCTTGACCTGACCGGCCTTGACCGCCTTGTTGAAGTCGTCGACGTGCTTGAACCCGAAGTTCGCCAGGTCGTCGTAGCGCTGGTCCATCTCGCGCACGACCCACTGCAGCGCCTCGGCGGCCTTCTTGGGGTTGGTGATGATCGGGGTGATCAGGTGCGGGATGCCGTCATAGGCCGTGAGCTCGACCCGCTTGGGGTCTACGAGGATCATCCGCACCTCGTCGGGCGTGGCCCGCATGAGGATCGAGGTGATCATCGAGTTGACGAAGCTCGACTTGCCGGCGCCGGTCGCACCCGCGACCAGCAGGTGCGGCATCTTCGCGAGGTTGGCGATCACGTAGCCGCCCTCGACGTCCTTGCCGACGCCCATCACCATCGGGTGGTGGTTGTTGCGGGCGACCTGGCTGCGCAGGACGTCACCGAGGCAGACGTTCTCGCGGTCGGTGTTCGGGATCTCGACACCGATCGCGGACTTGCCGGGGATCGGCGACAGGATGCGCACGTCGGCGGACGCCACGGCGTAGGCGATGTTCTTGGACAGCGCCGTGATCCGCTCCACCTTCACGCCCGGGCCGAGCTCGACCACGTAGCGCGTGACGGTCGGCCCGCGGGTGAAGCCGGTGACCTGGGCGTCGACGTCGAACTGCTCGAGCACGCCGGTGAGGGCCTCGACGACCCGGTCGTTGGCGGCCGAGCGCTCCTTGTGCGGCGGGCCCGGCTTGAGGATGGTGTCCTCGGGCAGCGTGTAGGTGATGTCGCCGGCGAGCGCCAGCTGCTCGACCCGCTGCGGCAGCGGCTGGGTCGGCGGCGCCTCCAGCTGCGGCTTGCTCGGCACCGGGCCCACGGGGGTCGAGGGCTTGACGGCCGGCAGGTCCGCGGTGGTCGCTCCCGCTGCTCCGGTAGACCCTGCACCGCTCCCAGCACCACGGCCGGCCCCAGCAGCACCGGCACCCGCAGCACCAGCGCCACCAGCACCGGCACCCGCCGCACCGTCAGCACCCGGCTCGGGCCGCTTCTGGCCGGGCCGCAGCCCCCGGCGCAGCGTCTTGCCGGTGACCGGGTCGACGGTGGCGGCCTGCTCGAAGGCGGCGTCGCCGTCGCGCTCGCCGGCGAGCCGGTCGGCCTCGGCCTGCGCCTCGGCCTGGGCGCGCTTGCGCCGCCGCACGGACGCGACGGTGGCGTCCTCGGCGACGTCGGCGGTGCCGGGACCGTGGAAGAGCAGGTGATAGGCCTCGCGCGAGCGCTGCCCGATCAGGTGCACCGGGGT
Source organism: Arsenicicoccus piscis (assembly GCF_022568835.1). Lineage (GTDB taxonomy): Bacteria > Actinomycetota > Actinomycetes > Actinomycetales > Dermatophilaceae > Arsenicicoccus > Arsenicicoccus piscis. Next base: position 83,043 of record NZ_JAKZHV010000008.1, on the reverse strand, counting down.
GGCCGTGACGACGAGGATGCCGAAGAACAGCAGCAGCACGAGGATCGGCGCCGCTCCCCACACGCTGACGGCGGCGGCGAGCGGGCTCGAGGCGAGGAAGCCGATGATGCCGCCGGCCTCCCGCACGGCCTCGCTGCCGTCGGAGGGGCCGGGCACGCCGTGGGCGATGTTGACCAGCCCGCAGGTGGCGATGACGATCGCGGTCATGCCGATGGCGACCCGGTTGGTCGTGTGCGTCTCGGTGGGGGTGCGCAGCAGGTGCCACCCGAAGCCGATCAGGATCAGCGGCAGCGCCAACGAGACCTTGCCGAACGTGCCGGCGGCCACGGCGTGCACCGCGGCACCCGGCCAGCCCGGCATGTTCCACCACTCGCGCGCCGCCACCACGATGGCGAGGGCCAGCAGGGTGAAGCCGAGTCCGTCCCTACGGTGTTCCGGTTCCAAGTCCCGCGCTCCGTTACCGATGCGGCGGGCTCCCCCGCCGACGACGTGTGCCATCCCCATCCAGGTGCCGCGCACCGCACGCAGCGGCAGCGGCAGCGTGCCGGACGCCTTGGGTCGTGACGGCGCCGGGGAGCGGCCGGCGCGCCCGGAGGCGTTCGCCGGCCGGGCCGAACCACCGCGCCGCGAGGCACCGCTCGACGGTGCGCCGCCGCGGCCCGAGGAGCGGGCTGCGGATCGGGCAGAGGACGAGGAGCCACGGGTCGCCATGCTCTGCAGGCTACGGGACAGCCCCCGGCGGTCCCACCAGTCACACGCGACACCTCAGGTAACAATCCGATCAGGGTCCCCAGCCGGGCCGCCGTGGCGGCTGGGCCCTGGGGGAACCCTGCAGGAGTGTGCAACCATCGATGGACATGCCCACCCGCATGTGCCCCCGCGGGGCCGACCCGGCGCCTCGGGCTGACGACAGGAAGCAGCCAGTGAAGATCGCACACGTCACCGACTTCTACCTACCGCGCCTCGGCGGCATCGAGATGCAGGTCGCCGAGCTGACCGGGCGCGAGCGCGCCGCCGGCCACGAGGTGCACGTCATCACCAGCTCCCCGGCGGCCAAGGACGGACCGGGCGACGGGTCGAGCGGCGGCGCCGGGCAGTACCTCGCGGGTGTGCCCTACGGCCCCGACCAGGTCATCCGGGTGACCGAGGACCTGCGCGTGCAGGACGCCATCCACCCCGCCGCCTGGGTGCGCGGCTGCCGCGAGGTCCGCGAGGGTGGCTACGACCTCGTGCACGCCCACCTCGGGGTCGGCACGCCGCTCGGGTTCTTCGTGGCCCTCGACGCGGCCAAGCACGGGATCCCCACCGTCGTCACGGTGCACTCGCTCTGGGCCTGGATCATCCCGCTCTTCCGGCTCTTCGACGCCGTCATCGGCTGGTCCCGCCAGCCCATCGTCTGGACCGCCGTCAGCGACGCCGCCGCCCGGCACGTGCGGCGGGTGCTGCCCGACGGGGCCGTCGTCCACGTCATCCCCAACGGCATCGACCCCGAGCGCTGGCGGCGCACCCGGCCGCACACCGAGATCGACGGCGAGATCACCGTGGCCGCCGTCATGCGGCTCTCGGCCCGCAAGCGTCCGCTCCCCCTGCTGCGGATGGTCCGCGACGCCCAGCACCAGCTCGCCGAGGACGGCATCCGGCTGCGGCTGCGGATCGCCGGCAACGGCCCGCGGCTCAAGGCCATGCAGCGCTTCCTCGAGCGCAACGACATGACCGACTCGGTCACCCTGCACGGCCGGCTCACCTCCGCCCAGGTCCGGGACCTGCACCAGCGCTCGGACGCCTTCATCGCGCCCGCCGACCTCGAGTCGTTCGGCCTCGCCGCCCTCGAGGCGCGCTGCGCGGGGCTGCCGATCATCGCCAAGGCCGCGGGTGGTCTACCGGAGTTCATCCGGCACGAGCGCGAGGGCCTGATCTGCGAGACCGACGGGGACATGACCGCCGCGCTCGTGCGCCTCGGCCGTGACCGCGGGCTGCTGCGCAGCATCCAGGACTACAACGCCCACCAGTACTGCGCGGTCATCTGGCCCTACACGCTGACCCTGCTCGGTCACGTCTACGAGGAGGCGTGCGGCTCGGACGTGACCCTGCTGCCCCCCGTAGACCTCTCCCCGCTCCTGCAGGACGCCGTCGCGTCGCACGAGCGCGCGTAGGGCGACGGGCACTATGCCGCAGGCAGCCGGCGCGCTCGCCGACAGCAACACCCTCCTCGTCATCGCCCTGTCGTTGGGCTGCACCTTCTGCTTCGCCATGTCGACGGTGCTCAAGCACCACAGCTCCGACGTCATGCCGCAGGTCGGTGGCGGCGGGATCGGCCGGATCGGCGCCTTCATCAAGGCGATGGTCAGCAACCCGCTGTGGCTGTTCGGCATCCTGACCGACTGCGCCGGGCTGCTGCTGCAGGTGCTGGCGCTGCGCTTCGGCGACCTGTCGGTGGTGCAGCCGATGCTCACGACCGCGCTGGTCTTCTCCCTGATCGCCAACCACATCACCCGCCGCACGCCGTTCAGCAAGCGCGAGCTCGGCTACGCCCTGATGCTCGTCGCCGGCCTCGTGCTCTTCCTCTGGGCCTCGGGCGCGGTGTCCCCGCGCGGGCCGGCGGCCAAGGGTGCCCGCACCCCGGCCATCATCGTCGGGGTCACGGCGCTGCTGCTCGTCATCATCTGCGTGCTCATCGCCCGCCGGGCCCGCCCCACGATCAAGGCGGCCTCGCTCGCCGTGGCCATCGCCGCGATCTACGCGTGCACGGCGGCGCTGATCAAGACCAGCACCCGCATCTACGCCCACAACGGCCTGGTCGAGCTGCTCCTGTCCTGGCAGCTGTGGACCCTCGCCATCGCCGGCGGGCTCGGGCTGGTGCTCACCCAGATGGCGTTCCAGGCCGGGCCGCTGTCCGCCAGCCTGCCCACGATCGCGTCGCTCGACCCGCTGTTCAGCCTCGCGATCGGGTTGTTCGTCTACGGCGAGCGGCTGCGCGCCACCCCGGGCGCCCTGGCGGGCGAGACGATCGGGCTGGCCATGCTGCTCGGGGCGGTGGTGCTGCTCTCGCGGCTGTCCGTCGAGCGTGGTGCCGAGGAGTCCCGGGCGGCGCCCGCCCCTGCCTGAGGAGCCAGCCCCAGGGTCTACCCGATCCGCAGGCGCGCCCAGACGGCGGCGTGGTCGCTGCCGGGGATGGTCACCGAGCCGGCGTCGACGACGGCCATGCCGCGCACCATCACATGGTCGATCTGGGTGAACGGCCGCAGCAGCGTCCGGCCGGTCGGCCAGGTCGGCATGAAGCCCCGCCCCGCGACCCGCGCCGCGTCCTGCAGCCCCTCGGTCGTGGCCCGGAAGGCCGGGTGGCTCGCGGACGCGTTGAAGTCACCGGCGACGACCAGCGGTCCGGTCCCGCTCTGCTCGCGCACCCAGCGCTGCAGCAGACGCTGCTCCTGGCGCCAGGTGGTGGCGTCCTGCAGCGTCGGCCCCTCGGGGTGCACGGCCCGCAGCAGCACCTCGCCGTGGTCGGTGCCGATCCGGATGGTGGGCTGGCTGGCCGCGGTCCCCCAGCCGTTGTCGACGATCGACCGCGCGAAGCCGGTCCACACCCGGATGCCGGCGGCGCTTGGTGCGGTCATGCCCGCCTCGTAGGGCAGCACGTCGCGCAGCCCGGCCGCCTCGAGCCGCTGCTCCATCTCGGGGGTCACCTCGACCAGGACCAGCACGTTGATCTCGCGCTCGCGCACCTGCGCCATCAGCGCCGCCGCGTCCGCGTGCCCCTTGTAGAGGTTGGCCGTCAGCACCCGCACGTCACCCGGCTCGGGCGCCACCGTGCTGCGGGTGAGCGTCGGCACCGCCAGGATCGCGTAGACCGTGCAGCAGGCTGCCAGCACCACGGCCACGAGGCGCGTGCCGCGGCCCGCACCGCGCGAGCCACCGTGCGGGCCACCGCGCGCGCCGCGGCGGCCCGCACGACTCAGAGCCGGGACGAGAGCGGCGACCAGGGCGACGGCCAGCGCCGCGGCGGCGACGAAGCCGACGGTGGGCACCATGGCCTGGGCAGCAACGAGGAACGGCTGGTCGGTGTCGACCCACCGCAGCGCCAGCACGACGACCGTGAGCGCCGCGACGAGCCACAGCAGGGCGTGCAGCACCCGCCAGGCGGGCCGTGCTGCGGGCCTTGCTGTGGGTGCTGCTGTGGCTCGCGGACGGAGCGCGCTCGAGGAGGAGTCGATCATCGGGCCTAGGCGTCGATGACGATCGGGATGATCATCGGGCGGCGGCGCAGCTTGGAGCCGAGCCACGAGCCGATGGTGCGTCGCACGACCTGCTGCAGCGCGTAGGTGTCGGTGTTGCCCTTGGCCATCGACTCGACGACGGCCTGCTCGATGCGCGGCACGATGGGGTCGAAGACGACGTCCTTCTCGGCCACGCCGCGGGTCATGATCTCCGGCGGCGCGAGGACCTTGCCCTCGGCCGTGTCGACCAGCACGATCACCGTGACGAAGCCCTCGTCGCGCAGGATCCGCCGGTCGCGCAGCAGCTCCTCGCTGTGCTCGTCGCCGAGGGCGGCGCCGTCGACGTAGATGTGCCCGACCGGGTAGGCGCCGGTGATCCGCGCGACGCCCTTCTTGAGGTCGACCACGGTGCCGGACTCGCCGGTGAGGATCCGCTCGGCGGGGACGCCGGTCTGCCGGGCCAGCTCGCCGTTGGCCACCAGGTGACGCCACTCGCCGTGGACCGGCATGACGTTCTTGGGCTTGACGATGTTGTAGCAGTAGAGCAGCTCGCCCGCGCTCGCGTGCCCGGAGGTGTGCACCTTGGCGTTGCCCTTGTGCACGACGTGGGCGCCGAGGCGCATCAGCCCGTTGATCACGCGATAGACGGCGTTCTCGTTGCCAGGGATGAGCGAGGACGCGAGCAGCACGGTGTCACCGGGGCCGACCTCGATCTTGTGGTCGCCGTTGGCCATCCGGGACAGCGCCGCCATCGGCTCGCCCTGGGACCCGGTGCTGATCAGGACGATCTGGTCGTCGCGCAGCGAGTCGACCTTCTTGAAGTCGATCAGGACGCCCGGCGGCACCTTGAGGTAGCCGAGGTCGCTGGCGATGGTCATGTTGCGGATCATCGACCGGCCGACGAAGGCGACCTTGCGCCCGGCCCTGGCGGCGGCGTCGAGCACCTGCTGGACGCGGTGCACGTGCGAGCTGAAGCAGGCCACGATGATCTTGCCGGTGGCGTGCCGGAAGACCTTGTCGATCGCCGGCGCGATGTCACGCTCGGGCATCGTGAAACCCGGGACCTCGGCGTTGGTCGAGTCGGTGAGGAAGAGGTCTACCCCCTCCTCGCCGAGCCGCGCGAAGGCGCGCAGGTCGGTGAGCCGGCCGTCCAGCGGCAGCTGGTCCATCTTGAAGTCGCCGGTGTGCAGCACGGTGCCGGCGCCGGTGCGCACCATGACCGCGAGCGCGTCCGGGATGGAGTGGTTGACGGCGACGAACTCGCACTCGAAGACACCGAGCTGCTCGACCTGGCCCTCGCGGACGGCGAGGGTGTAGGGCACGATCCGGTGCTCCTTCAGCTTGGCCTCGATCAGGGCCAGCGTGAGCGTGGAGCCGACGAGCGGGATGTCGGGCTTGCGCTTGAGCAGGTAGGGCACGGCACCGATGTGGTCCTCGTGCCCGTGGGTCAGCACGATCGCCTCGATGTCGTCGAGCCGGTCGGTGACCAGGGAGATGTCGGGGAGGATCAGGTCGATGCCCGGGTGGTGCTCCTCGGGGAAGAACACGCCGCAGTCGACGATCAGCAGCCGCCCGCGGTACTCGAGGACGGTCATGTTGCGCCCGACCTCGCCGAGCCCGCCGAGGGCATAGACCCGCAGCGTGTCGTCGCGCAGGGGCGGGGGCGCGGGCAGCTCGGTGGCGGCGGCGGTCATCGGGTGATCCCCGAGGCCTGCAGGCCGGAGCGGAGCTTGGCGAGGTGGTCCTCGGTGGAGGCGACGTAGGGCAGCCGCACGGTCGCCGAGTCGATCACCCCCAGCTCGACCAGGGCCGCCTTGGCCATGATCCCGCCCTGCGAGGTGCTCATCAGGGCGTTGACGACGGGGATCAGCCGCCGGTGGATATCCTGCGCCTTGGCGAGGTCGCCGGCGAGGACCGCGTCGACCATCGCGCGGTAGTCGTCGCCCGCGACGTGCCCGACGACCGAGACCACGCCGAGCGCGCCGATGGCGAGCAGCGGCAGGTTGAACTCGTCGGCCCCGGAGTACCACTCCAGCCCGGTCTCGGCCATCGCCGTGGTCGCGAACCACAGGTCGCACTTGGCGTCCTTGACGCCCACGATGTTGTCCACCTTGGCCAGCTCGGTGAGGATCTCGAGGGTGAGCGCGCGGCCGGTCCGGTGCGGGATGTCGTAGAGCAGGACGGGCGCGTCCGTGGTCGCGGCCACGGTGCGGGTGTGCTCGACGATGCCGGCGGGCGTAGGCATGTTGTAGTACGGCGTGACGACGAGCAGCGCGTCCGCCCCCGCCTCCATCGACTGCTGGGCCAGCCGGACGCTGTGCCGGGTGTCGTTGGTGCCCGCGCCGGCGACGATCATCGCCTGGTCGCCCACGGCGTCGACGACCGCGCGCAGCGCCTCGATCTTCTCCGGGTCGTCGACGGTGGCCGACTCGCCCGTGGTGCCGTTGACGACGATGCCGTCGTGACCGTGCTCGACCAGGTGACGCGCGACCTTCTGCACCCCGTCCAGGTCGATCGATCCGTCCGGGTGCATGGGGGTGACCATCGCCGTGAGCACACGGCCGAAGGTGGGCGTCGAAGTCATGGGGTCAGGGTATCGCGACGCCTGCCGACGGATGGGATATGACCTAGATCACATCAGCGTTCCGACGGCCGCTGTAACGAAACCGGCGGTGTCAGCGATGTAGCCCTACGAATCGCGTATCCACCCGGACCCCCGAGCGGGTGGATGCGCGATTCTCGTGTCTCGACTCGACTACGGTGGGGCCTCATGCAGCAGTATCTCGACCTGCTCGACCACGTGCTCACCACCGGCGTGGACAAGTCCGACCGCACCGGCACCGGCACCCGCAGCGTCTTCGGCCACCAGATGCGCTTCGACCTCTCGGCCGGCTTCCCCGTGCTCACCACCAAGCGGCTGCACCTGCGCTCGATCATCGGCGAGCTGCTCTGGTTCCTGCGCGGCGACACCAACGTCGCCTGGCTGCACGAGCGCGGCATCAGCATCTGGGACGAGTGGGCCGACGAGCAGGGTGACCTCGGGCCGGTCTACGGGCACCAGTGGCGGTCCTGGCCGGCGCCGGACGGCCGGCACATCGACCAGATCACCGGCGTCATCGACGCGCTGCGCACCAACCCCGACAGCCGCCGGCACATCGTCTCGGCGTGGAACGTCGCCGAGGTCGACCAGATGGCGCTGCCACCGTGCCACACGATGTTCCAGTTCTACGTCGCGGACGGGCGGCTGTCCTGCCAGCTCTACCAGCGCAGCGCCGACATCTTCCTCGGCGTGCCGTTCAACATCGCGTCCTACGCGCTGCTCACCATGATGGTCGCGCAGCAGACCGACCTGGCGCCGGGCGACTTCGTGCACACCCTGGGCGACGCCCACCTCTACTCCAACCACCTCGAGCAGGCGCGGCTGCAGCTCACCCGCTCCCCCAAGCCGCTCCCCACGATGCACATCACCCCGCGGGACTCGATCGACGCCTACGACCTGGCCGACTTCGAGCTGGTCGGCTACGTCGCCGACCCCACCATCAAGGCCCCCATCGCGGTCTGAGCCGCGCGAGCAGCCCGCCGGCAGCCCGCCAGCAGCCCGAGAGAACCAGCCAAGGAGTCACCATGCGCGTCATCATGCTGGCCGCGGTCGGCAGCAACCGCGTGATCGGCGCCGTCGGGGGCGGCCTGCCGTGGCGCATCCCCGAGGACATGGCGCACGTGCGCCGGGTGACGATGGGTCAGACGCTCGTCCTCGGCCGCACCACCCTGGAGGAGTTCAGCGCCCCGCTGAAGGGCCGCGAGCACGTCGTCGTCACCCGGCAGCGCGACTGGACCCCGCCCTTCGACGGCGTCACGGTGACCCACTCGGTCCCCGAGGCGCTGACGGCCGTGCGCACGTCGGAGGCGATCATCTTCGGTGGCGGCGAGGTCTACGCCGCCGCGATGCCGTATGCCGACGAGCTGCTGCTCACCGAGGTCGACCAGGCCCCGCCCGGCGAGGCGTGGTTCCCCGAGGTGGACCCGGACGTCTGGGCCGAGACGGCGCGCGACCAGCGCGACGGCTTCGCTTTCGTCACCTACGAGCGTCGCCCGGAGCACCCCGTGAAGGCCTGGGGCTGACCATGCGCTCGCAGACCCTCGCGCTGCTGCTGCTCCCCGTCCTCGTGCTCGTCGTCCTGTCGGCCGGCCTGCACGCGGGCTCCGCGGAGCGTCGCCGGATCACCTCGGGTAGACGTCGCGGCCGGGCCCACGTGTGGGGCTGCGCCGTCGCGGGCGCGGTCGTCGGGCTGATCGGCGGCGCGGCCGTCGGTGCCCTCAGCGGCGTCGTCAACCACCAGGACGTCGCGCACGCCGCGGTCGGCGGCACCTACTTCATGGTGCCGGGCATGCTGCTCGGCCTGGCCGCGGGGATCACCCGGTGGCTGGTCATCCGGGCCGCCCGCCGCCGCAGGCTGAGCGAGCGGATCGGCACCCGGCTGGCTCGGCGGCGCTGACCGGCTGCGGCGTCGAAGAGCGGTGTCGAGGGGTCTGGTCGAAGAGTCTGGTCGAGGAGTCTGGTGCCGGGGTCTACCAGAGCCCCAGCAGCTGACCACCGATCCGCACGATGAAGCCGCTCACGACCACGATGAAGACCACCCGCACGAACCCGCTGCCGCGGGCGACCGCCGTGCGCGCCCCGAGGTAGCCGCCGGCGACGTTGGCGAGGCCCATCGGGATGCCGATCCCCCACAGCACGGCGCCGTGCGGGACGAACACGGCGAGGGCGGCGAGGTTCGTCGCGAAGTTGGCGATCTTGGCCTTGGCGCTCGCCTCGAGGAACGCATAACCCATGAGGCCCACCAACGCGAAGACGAAGAACGAGCCGGTGCCCGGCCCGAGCGCCCCGTCGTAGAACCCGATCGCGGCGCCGGTGCCGAGCGCGGCCGCGAGGTGCCGGCGACCGCGGAAGCGCAGCGCCGTGGCGGCGCCGAGCGACGGCTTGAGCAGCGTGTAGGCGCCGACCGCGACGAGCGCCACCAGGATGATCGGGTTGAACGCCGACCTCGGGATGTGGGTGGCCACCACCGCCCCGGCGGCGGAGCCGGCGAACGCCGCGACCGCGAGCGGGACGGCGGTGCGCAGGTCCGGCCGCACCCGGGTGTAGAACGTGAGCGCGCTGGTCGACGTGCCGCAGATCGACGCGAGCTTGTTCGTGGCGAGCAGCTGGGCCGGGGTCGCCCCGGGCAGGCCGAGCAACAGGGCCGGCAGCTGGATCAGCCCGCCGCCGCCGACGACCGCGTCCACCCACCCGGCGAGGAACGAGGCTGCCACCAGTGCGACGACGGTCCAGAGGCTGAGGTCACCCACGGGCGTTCCACCGCTGCACGATCGCGATGATGTCGGTGAGCTCGTCGGCCACGGCGTCCGGCGTCGCGTCGTGCGAGACCTGTTGTGCCGCAGGGATCTGCGAGTGCGGCACCCAGATCGCGCGCATGCCGACCTGCTGCGGGCCGTAGACGTCCTCGAACGAGCGGTCGCCGACGTAGGCGCACTCGTGCGCCGGCACGCCGATCGCGTCGGCGGCGGCCCGGAACGCCTCCGGGTGCGGCTTGGTCCAGGCGATCTCGCTGGAGTAGACATCGCAGTCGATCAGGTCGAGCACGCCGTCGCGCGCGAAGATCGCGCGATGGTAGTCGCGGGTCCACAACGTGTTGGAGAGCACGCCCACGCGGATCCCGTTGTCCCGCAAAGCCGTCCACAACTCGCGGACCTGCGGGTGGGTGAACGTGTGTGGCTCCCAGTGCTTCTGGTAGTGCGCGACCCCCGCACGCGTGGCCTCGCTGTCGGGCTCGACGTCGGCCGCCGCGAGCACCTCGTCGAACCGGCTGCTGGTGTGCTCCGCGCGAGATCGCTTCCACACCAGCTCTTCTGCGCGCATCAGCTCGTCGACGAGCCCGTCACGCGGGCCCGCCACGCTCGCGTGCCCCTCGGCGAAGGCCGTCCACTGGCCGCGGTGGTCGATGGTGTGCCACGGCGTGATCGTGCCGCCCCAGTCGAAGAGCACGGCCCGCACGGGTGGGCGCTCGTCGCGCTCGAGCTGGTCGAGCTGCTCGAGCTGGTCGAGGGCGCGCGCCTCGCGCTCGAGCTGCCACGCCTCCCACGCCGCCTGACCGCCCCGCAGGTGGTGCACGCCGTGCCCACGCTCGGCGAGGAACCGGTGTGCGATCGACATCGCGCTCACCGAGCGCACCCCGTGCGCGCAGTAGAACACGACCTCGCGCCCGGCCGTCTCGGGCGGCAGCACCGACGGACCGAGAGCGTGCAGCGTGCCGAGCGGCAGGTGCACCGAGGGCTCGATCAGCGCCTGGTCCCGCTCCCAGGACTCCCGGACGTCGACCAGGCAGACCCGGTCGCGGGTCGCGGGGTCGTCGAGCACGGCGGCGAGCTCGGCCGGGCTCAGCTCGAGCGGCAGCACGGGCGGCAGCTCGGGAGCGGCCGGCTGCCCGGACGGCTCCCCGCCGGGCTGCTGCGGGTCGCGTGACTCGGGCATGCGGCCCACCTTATTTCAGCCCGGCCTGTTTCACCGGCGCGCGCGATCCCGGGAGCGTGCGCGGGCGGATCACGACCTGGTCGCCCGGCCGGCACTGCGCGAGCCGGTCGCACGAGCGCGGGTCCAGGACGGCGACGACGGGGTAGCCCCCGGTCGTCGGGTGGTCGACCCCGAAGACCACCGGCAGCCCCGCGCGGGTCACCTGGACGGCGCCACGCACCATCCCCTCCGACGCGAGCTCGCCCGCGCCGCCGTCGACGCGCTCGAGAGCCGGCCCCGCCAACCGGGTGCCGACGCGGTCGCTGTCGTCCCGGACGGTCCAGGTCGTGCTCGCCAGCGTCTCGCGGGCCGCTGGGGTGAACCAGTCGTCGCGCGGCCCCCAGGTGGCGTCGAGCCGCACCAGCCCCTCACCCGGCGCGGCGGCAGCCGCGAGCGGCCACGCGTCCGGCTGGAGCGAACGCGCGCTCGCGGGGTCGACCTCCCCGAGCCGGAGCACCTGGTCGGGCTGCACCGCGTCCGGCCCGATCCCCGAGAGCGTGTCCCGCGACCGGGACCCGAGCGCCGGAGCCACGTCGACGCCACCGGCCAGCGCGACGTAGACCAGAAGCCCGTGGGTCGGCTCCCCCACCTCGAGCACCTGGCCGGGCGCCAGGGCGTGCGGGCGCGCCGACGCGACCGCGGAGCCGTCGATCGTCACCGCTGCGGGCGCGCCGGTCACCGCGACGATCGTGTGACACCGCGCCCGCAGCGCCAGACCGCCGAGCAGGCACTCCAGCCCTGCGCTCGACTCGTCGTTGCCGACGAGGCGCTGGGCCAGCCGGTGCACCGCCCGGTCGGCGGCACCCGCCGTCGGGACCCCCAGGTGCGCGTACCCCGCACGGCCGAGGTCCTCGACCAGCGTGCGCATCCCCGTGGCGAGCAGCTGGATCTCGCGGCTCATCACGCCTGCCGAACCGGCTCGAACCGCACGCGGGTCCCCGGTGCCAGCAGTGCCGGGTCGGGCCGGTCGAGGTCCCACAGCACGGCGTCGGTGCGTCCGATCAGCTGCCAGCCACCCGGCGAGGCGCGCGGATAGACCCCGCAGCACGGTCCGGCCAGCCCCACCGCGCCCGCCGGCACCCGCGTGCGCGGCTGCTCCAGGCGGGGCACGTCGACCCCGCCCTCATCGGCGGTGAGATAACCGAATCCCGGTGCGAAGCCACAGAACTGGACCGTCCACGCCGTCTGCGCGTGCCAGCGCACCAGCGCCTCCCGGCTGCGACCGAGCAGCTGCGCGACCGCGTCCAGATCCGCCCCGTCGTAGACCACCCGCAGCGTCACGGGGTCGCCCTGCGGTCCCACCTCGGCCGGGTCGCTCTGCCCGCCCGGGCCGCGCAACCCGGCCGGGTCGCGCAACCCACCGGACTCGGCCGCCGCCTGCGCCACCAGCCGGGGCAGCGCGCGAGCCACGGACTGCCGTGCCTCGACATCACGGGCCACCACGAGCAGGGTGCGTGCCGCAGGCACGACCTCCACGAGCACCCCACCGCCCACCGACTCCCGCACCACCTCGGCGAGCCGCGCGGGGGTCGGGTCGTCCGCGCCCAGCTCCACGAGCACCGCCTCCAGGCCGACCGGCCGGAGCTCCACGACGGCTCAGCCCCTCGGCCCGCTGTCAACAGAGGACTCGCCGACGAAGGGCGCCACCCGGACGCCCGCCGCGTCGAGAGCGGACCGGACGGCGCGCGCCATGGCGACCGCGCCGGGCGTGTCACCGTGCAGGCAGACCGACCGGGCACCGATCCGCAGCCGCTCCCCCGTCACGGCCAGGACCTCGCCGTCGCGGACCATCGACACGACGCGGTCGGCGACCAGCCCAGGGTCGTGCAGCACCGCACCCGGCTCCGACCGAGGCACCAGCGTGCCGTCGGCCCGATAGCCTCGATCGGCGAAAGCCTCTGTCACGCAGGTCAACCCGACGTCCTGCGCCAGGGCGAGCACGCGCGAGCCGGGCAGCCCCAGCAGGGCCAGCGAGGGGTCTACGCCGTGCACGGCTGCCACGACGGCGGCGGCCTGGGCCTCGTGGTGCGCGATGGCGTTGTAGAGCAGCGCCCCGTGCGGCTTCACGTATCCCACGGTGGCGCCCTCGACGGCGGCGAGGCCGCGCAGGGCGGCGAGCTGATACTGCACGTCGGCCTCGAGCTCGGCCGGCGCGAGGTCGACGAACCGGCGACCGAAGCCGGCCAGGTCGCGATAGGAGACGTGCGCGCCGACGACGACACCGAGCGAGGCGCACTGCGCCAGAGTGCGTCTCATCACGCTCGGGTCACCCGCGTGGAAGCCGCACGCCACGTTCGCGCTGGACACGAGCGGGAGCAGCTCCTCGTCGGCGCCCATCCGCCACGACCCGAAGGACTCCCCGACATCGGCGTTCAGGTCGATGCGGGGAGTCCCGGTCATGGCTGAGTCTCCTTGCTCAGGAGGCGATCTCGGCGAGGATCGCGTCGACGGCGGAGTCGGCCGAGACCTCGCGGCGCTCGCCGCTGCGGCGGTCCTTGATCTCGATCTTGCCCTCGGCGAGGCCCTTGCCCACCACGACGATCGTCGGCACGCCGATCAGCTCGGCGTCCTTGAATTTCACGCCGGGCGAGACCTTGGGGCGGTCGTCATAGATCACCGAGTGCCCTTGCGCCACAAGGTCCTTCGCGAGGGATTCGGCGGCGACGTAGACAGCTTCGTCCTTGCCCGTCGCGACGATGTGAACGTCGGCGGGGGCGACCTGGCGGGGCCACACGAGCCCGGCCTCGTCGGTGTTGGCCTCCGCGATGGCGGCCACCGCGCGGGACACACCGATGCCGTAGGAGCCCATCGTCACGGTCACGAGCTTGCCGTTCTCGTCGAGCACCTTGAGCCCGAGCGCCTCGGCGTACTTGCGGCCCAGCTGGAAGATGTGGCCCATCTCGATGCCGCGTGCGGTGCTCAGGACGCCGCTGCCGGTCGGCGACGGGTCGCCGTCGCGGATCTCGGCGGCCTGGATGACGCCGTCGGCCTCGAAGTCACGCCCGTGCACCAGGTTGACGACGTGCACGCCGGGCCGGTCGGCACCGGTCGCCCAGGCCGAGCCACGCGCCACGGCCGGGTCGAGCAGGTAGCGAATCCCGCTGCGGGACACCACGGCTCCGGACTCGTCGCGCTCGACGGTCTCGCCGAGCGCACGCGGCCCGATGTAACCCTTGACCAGCTGCGGATAGCGCGCGAAGTCGGCCTCGGCGAACTCGCCCACCTCCATCGGGGCCACCTGGGCCTCGAGCCGCTTGGTGTCGACCTGGCGGTCGCCGGGCAGACCGACGACGAGCGGCACCCGCTCGCCCTCGGGCGAGACCAGCATGACGACGACGTTCTTGAGCGTGTCGGCAGCCGTCCACGGGCGGCCGTCGTGGCGCGGGTGCTCGGCGTTGAGCACGGCCACAAGCGTCTCGATGGTCGGCGTGTCGGGGGTGTCGACCTCCTGCAGCGCGGGCACCGCGGAGGCGTCGACCTCGGGGGCGACCGGGAGGTCTACGGCCTCGACGTTGGCGGCGTAGCCGTCCTCGCCGCGCACGAAGGTGTCCTCACCCACTGGGGAGATCGCGAGGAACTCCTCGGACGCCGACCCGCCCATCGCGCCGGACATGGCCTGGACGACGACGTAGTCGAGGCCCAGCCGGTCGAAGATCTTGACGTAGGCGTCGCGGTGCGCGTCGTAGGACTTCTGCAGGCCCTCGTCGGAGACGTCGAAGGAGTAGGAGTCCTTCATGATGAACTCGCGTCCGCGCAGCAGCCCCGCGCGGGGGCGCGCCTCGTCGCGGTACTTCGTCTGGATCTGGTAGAGCGCGAGCGGCAGGTCCTTGTAGGAGGAGTAGAGGTCCTTGACCGTGAGGGTGAACATCTCCTCGTGCGTGGGGCCGAGCAGCATCTCGACGCCCTTGCGGTCGGTCAGGCGAAACAGGTTGTCGCCGTACTCGACCCAGCGGTTGGTGGCTTCGTAGGGCTCCTTGGGCAGCAGCGCCGGGAAGCGCACCTCCTGCGCGCCGATGGCGTCCATCTCCTCGCGGACGATCTCCTCGACCTTGCCGAGGACCTTCAGCCCGAGCGGGAGCCAGGAGTAGACCCCGGGGGCGGCCCGGCGCACGTAGCCGGCCCGCACGAGCAGCCGGTGACCGGGCAGCTCGGCGTCCGCCGGGTCCTCGCGCAGGGTCCGCAGGAACAGCGACGACAGGCGCATGAGCGAGGCTGGCACGAATGAGCTCCTTGGTGCGGGGGTGGTCCCCGCAGGATATCGGTCCTGGCCGGCTGCCCGCGCCGGAGTAACCGCCGGGCCAGCTGCCAACCGCCGGGCTAGCTGCCGGCCGCGACCGGCATCGCCTCGGCCTGGCCGTCGTCGGCCGTCGCGACGCGGTAGTGCACCCCCCGCGTCGTGCAGGTGTAGACCGTGCCGTTGGCCGTGCAGCCGGCCTGGGTCAGCTGCCCCACGAGGTCGTCCTTGCTCGGCGCCTTGAGCCGGACGGTGTTCTGCCGGCCCTCGCGGCAGGAGTCCACGGCCACGACGCCGGTGAGCCCGTGGTAGTCCCGCGAGAACACCCCGAGCAGCGTCTGCACGTCGGCCCGGCCGGGGTTGGTGCACGAGTAGCGGTCGGGGTTGGACCCGATCACCGAGCAGCCCGCCGTCAGACCGACGCCACCGATCAGCGCGCCGCTCACCCCGACCGCGAGGGTGAGGGTGGAGAGGCGTCGTGCGAGGGGGCGGGTCCGGTCGAGGGTCACCCGGCCATCATCCCCTCTCGCGCGGTGGCGACGCGAGTCGCTGGCTGGGCACCCGCTCTACCGACAAGTAACATCGTGGGTGCGGACCGACGAAGGGGGTGCTCGTGGCGTCGCCACCACCGAACCAGAGCCTGCCGGACGCGCTGGAGCAGGCCGCTGCCGAGCTGCACGAGGTGCTGGAGCGTGCGACCAGCACCCACCTGCACTACGTCAGGCAGGGCGCCGGCGACCGCACCTGGGCCCGGATCAACGACGCGGTGAGCGGTGAGATCCGCGCCCGCCGGACCGACGTGTCGCTCTACGCCGCTGGGCTGCTGGTCGAGCAGCTGCGGGCCGAGGCCGCGGACGCGCGCCGACGGTTCGGGGACGTCGACATGGCGGGCCAGCCGGTCCTCCCCCACCCGCCGAGCGAGGAGCCGGCCGAGGTGGCGGCCTGGTGGGCGGGGCTGAGCGAGGCGGACCGCGACGAGGTGATTCTGCGCGAGACGCCGTGGGTCGGGCGCGCCGACGGCCTGCCCGTCGACGTGCGCCACCGGGCCAACCTCGACGTCCTGCACGCCGAGATCGAGCGCCGCTCCCACCTGCTCGACCCCGAGTCCGAGGAGCCGCACGACCAGGCCACCGAGGAGGAGAAGCGCGACCTGCGCGGTCTGCTCAAGCTGCGCCGCTTCTTCACCGAGGAGGTCAAGGGCGTGTCGGTCCCGGTCGCCGACCGGCGGCTCTACCTGCTCGACGCCCGCGCCTATCCGCTGCGGTGCGCGTTCGTCCTCGGGGACCTCGAGGCCGCCGACAACGTCGTCGTGCACGTGCCGGGGGCCACGACCACCGTCGACCTGCGCCTGTTCCGCGAGTCGCGCTGGCTCTGCGCGTTGCGCGACGAGGCCGGTCGCCTCACCGACGACCCCACGAGCACGGCGGTCATGGGCTGGTTCGGCTACCACGCCCCCTACGACATCGCGGTGCGGCGGGCCCTCGGCGACAGTGGGGTCAAGGTGCTGGTGCCGGGCGAGGCGTCCGACGAGCGCTACGCCCGCGAGGCCGCGCCCACGCTCGCCCGCTGCCTCGACGGGGTGCGCACGCTCGTCGGGCCGGACACCCGGCTGGTCGCGAGCGGTCACTCCTACGGCGCGTCCTGCCTCGGGCTGGCGCTGCAGACCAGCACGGCTGCCGACGCGCTGATGGTCGCCGGCTGTCCCGGCCTGTTCGCCAACGACCTGGCGTCGATGCACCTCGAGCCCGGTCAGCTGTGGGCCGCGGTCGCCCCCGCCGACGTGGTCGCCCTGCTCGGCCTCTTCGGCGGCGACCCGCTCAAGATCCCCGGCATCAAGCTGATCTCGCCGTTCGCCCGCACGGTCTCCTACTACGCCGGGGTCGCGCCGTGCTGCGCCCGGCGGTCGGGCACGAGCAGTACTTCAGCCCCGGCACCACCACGCTCTATGCGCTCGCGGCGGTCGCCGTCGCCATGACGCACCTGGTCAAGACGTCGAGCCGGCTCGGGCTGGTCACCGTCGCCCGGTTCACCCGCCCGCAGGCCAGCGAGCTCGCGGCGGCGGCGGACGCCGAGGCCCTGGACGACGAGGCCGTGGACGGTGAGGCCGTGGATGGTGAGGCCATCGAGGGTGAGAGCGCAGCACGGTCTACAGCAGCACGGTCTACAGCAGCACCGTCGTGAACGCCGCGACCTCGTCCATGCCGATCCGGCGGTAGGTCGCCCGCGCCGAGGTGTTGAACTCGTTGACGTAGAGCGAGGCGCGCGGCGCGATCGAGGTCAGCACCTCCTCGAGCACCGAGGCCATGGCGGGGGCCGCGAGCCCCTGTCCGCGTAGCCGCGGTGTCACCCAGACGCCCTGCACCTGGGCCACGCCGAGCGCGACCGAGCCGACGTCGGCCTTGAAGATGACCTCGTCGCCGAGGGTGCGGACAAACGTGTGCCCCTTGGCCAGCAGCCCGGCGACGCCGTTGCGATAGGCGGCGGGCGAGCCGGAGTAGGGCGGGTAGCCGATCTCCTCGGTGAACATCGCGGCCGCGGCCACGACGACCGCGTCCAGCTCGTCGCGGCGGGCCCGGCGCACCTCGGGGTCCAGCCGCAGCCCGAGCTCGCTCGGGAGGGTCGAGCTCGCCATCACCGGTTGCAGGGTGCGGATGGCGCGCGCGGGTCCCCACGGCGACCGGAGCCAGTGCCACAGCGCGTTCACCTCGGCGGTGGGACCGAACAGCGAGGAGGCCCAGCGGCTGCGTCGGCGGATCTTGTGCGCGAACGCCTCGATCGCCTCGCCGTCGCACTCGACGGGCACGACGTTGGCCGACGACCAGAGCAGCGAGCGCAGCCCGAGATCACTGGTCTCGTCGACGTAGCCGAGCAGCGCGCCCGGCTGGGTGACCAGCGCCCCTTCGACGATGCGGGAGGCGACGAAGACGTGCTGGTCAGGGTCTCGCGCGCACAGCGCCAGGGCGGCGTCCTCGTCCGCAGGCGTGAGCGCCCGCACGAGGGCGGAGCGAGACCTGAGCACCGTCAGAGCCTATAGCAGCGGCTCAGGTCGTGACGCTGCGTCAGGACACCGTGACAGTGGGGGCGCCGGCGGACTCCTCGTCGACCGGCTCGCCCATCTCCTCGGCGATCCGCATGGCCTCCTCGATCAGCGTCTCGACGATGGCCGACTCGGGCACCGTCTTGACGACCTCGCCCTTGACGAAGATCTGCCCCTTGCCGTTGCCGCTGGCGACACCGAGGTCGGCCTCGCGAGCCTCGCCCGGGCCGTTGACGACGCAGCCCATGACGGCGACGCGCAGCGGGACGGTCATGCCCTCGAGCCCCGCGGTGACCTCGTCGGCCAGCTTGTAGACATCGACCTGGGCGCGTCCGCAGCTCGGGCAGGAGACGATCTCGAGCTTGCGGGGGCGCAGGTTGAGGCTCTGCAGGATCTGGATGCCGACCTTGACCTCCTCGACCGGCGGGGCCGAGAGGGAGACCCGGATCGTGTCGCCGATCCCCTGGGACAGCAGCGCCCCGAAGGCGGTGGCCGACTTGATAGTGCCCTGGAAGGCGGGGCCGGCCTCGGTCACACCGAGGTGCAGCGGCCAGTCGCCGCGCTCGGCGAGCAGCTCGTAGGCGCGGACCATGACGACCGGGTCGTTGTGCTTGACCGAGATCTTGAAGTCGTGGAAGCCGTGCTCCTCGAACAGGCTGGCCTCCCAGGCGGCCGACTCGACGAGCGCCTCGGGCGTGGCCTTGCCATACTTCTCCAGCAGCCGCTTGTCGAGCGAGCCCGCATTGACGCCGATCCGGATGCTCGTGCCGTGGTCCTTGGCCGCCTGGGCGATCTCCTTGACCTGGTCGTCGAACTTGCGGATGTTGCCCGGGTTGACGCGCACGGCGGCGCAGCCCGCCTCGATCGCGGCGAAGACGTACTTGGGCTGGAAGTGGATGTCGGCGATCACCGGGATCTGCGAGTGCTGCGCGATCTGCGGCAGCGCGTCGGCGTCGTCCTGGCTCGGGCAGGCGACGCGCACGATGTCGCAGCCGGCAGCGGTGAGCTCGGCGATCTGCTGCAGCGTGGTGTTGACGTCGGCGGTCAGCGTCGTCGTCATCGACTGGACCGAGACCGGGTAGTCGCTGCCCACCCCCACCTTGCCGACGTGGATCTGGTGGGTCTTGCGACGGGGGGCGAGGACTGGTGCCGGAGTCCCGGGCATGCCAAGCGAGACGGTCATGGCTCCAGTATCCCACCTTCAGGCGTCGTCACCGTGCCGTGCGCGCACTGGATCCGCGCCCCGGATCATCGTCGGCGCAGGCGTCGTCGCCCGGCCCCGTCTGTGCGCACGAACCGGTAATCCGCGCAGGAACCCGTAAGGCGCCGCCCTCCCGACCCTGCGCACCTCACGCGAACCTGCGCGGCTCACGCGAACCTGCGCGGCTCACGCGAACCTGCGCGGCTCACGCGAACCTGCGCGGCTCACGGGATCCTGCGCATCATCGCCGTGCCACTACCGACGGCCGCCGACGCTGCGCAGGATCCCGTCGGCCGCGCGCACCATCGCGCCCCAGCTCGGGCTCTTGCCGAACTCGACCGTGATCGCTCGGCCACGGTGGGTGGCGTTGAACCACTGGGTCAGCGTGCCGGTGCACCCGGACGTGCAGCTGAACGAGCGCAGTGGGAGGGCGAGGTTCTTGGCGAGACGCTGGGCGAGCGCCTTGTCCTTGAGCGCGTACCCGTCGACCCCGTAGAGCGGCTGGTGCAGCGACAGCACCGTCGTCGGGTTGGTCTTGTCGAGGAACGCCATCAGCGCCCGCGCCTCCGGCTCGGACGCCGCCCGCGCGCCCGCCCGGGTCGTGCTGCGGCTCCACCGGACCGGGAAGTTGCGGTTGAGGTCGACCCCAGCCGCGTTGTAGCGCGAGCCCTTGGCCCAGCCGTCCGGGTTGGCGAACTCCACGACCCAGAGGTTGATGCCCTGCACGGCCCGCCCCTCCTTGAGCGACGCCGCGACGGTGTGGTTGCGCCGCTCGTTGCCGTGGATGGTCGTGAGCAGCACCACCGTGGGCTTCGTCGGGTCACCGAGCCGGTTCGCCACGATCGGTCGCCCGCCCCTGCTGCGCCCGATCACCACCGTCTGCTTGATCGTGGCCGCGGGCGCCACGGCCGCCGCCGGGGCGAGCGCTGCGCCCAGAGACGCTGAGCCCTGAATCGCAGCAAC
The DNA here is from genome assembly GCF_022568835.1 of Arsenicicoccus piscis. GTDB lineage: Bacteria > Actinomycetota > Actinomycetes > Actinomycetales > Dermatophilaceae > Arsenicicoccus > Arsenicicoccus piscis. The sequence continues at coordinate 62,823 of NZ_JAKZHV010000008.1, read as the reverse complement.
CGAGGACGTGGCGGACCGAGACGCACTGACCGCCGGCACGGCGGCGTCGGCAGCACCAACCGACAGGCCGAGGGCGCCGACGACCCCGACCACCGTAGTGAGCACCAGAGAGGACTTCATGACGCTCAGTATCCATCAGTGACGCTCTGTGTCATAGAGCGAACCACACCCCAAGCGGCTCCTAACGGCCAAGACCCAGCCCACGACGGCCCAGAGACGGCTACGGCCGAGCACTTGACAGCCCCACACCACCCAGGTGGTCGGGGCCGCCACGACAACTGCGCAGAGCATGGCCCGGTACGAAAGCGGCAACCCTGAACGCTTCAGACTGCGGGCCAACGCCTGCGCGGTCAGCCCAGCTTCACGGGACGCACGATGTCCGCATACATCAGCAGTGCCGACATCACGATCAGCGCGACGGACACCGCGTAGGCGACCGGGAGCGCCTTGGCCACGTCGACGTACCCGGGGTCGGGGCGACCCGTCATCCGGGCGAAGCCCTTCTTGATGCCCTCCCACACGGCACCGACCATCTGTCCGCCGTCGAGCGGCATCAGCGGCACGAGGTTGAAGACGAACAGCGCCAGGTTGAGCGACGCGACCAGCGACAGGAGCACGATCAATGTCGAGCCGGGCGAGCTGCCGATCCCGGCACCCAGCTGACCGTCGCTGATCTCGCCGGCCACCCGGCCGACGCCGATCACCGAGATCGGGCCGTTGACGTCCCGCTCCCCCGACCCGAACGCCGCCTGCGCCACACCCACGAGCTTCTGCGGCAGCTGCAGCACCACGCCCGCGGTCTGCGACACGCCCTGCCAGACGATGCCCGGCACGGCGCTGACGGGCTGCCGCTGCAGCTCGGTCACCGGCACGTTCGTGATCCCGACGTAGCCCGCGGTCACCGTCGCGACCTTGCCGGCCGCGTCCTTCACCGCCGCTCCGGTCGAGTCCAGCTGCGGCAGCTGGGAGGCGATCGGCGTGATCGTCAGCGTCTGGTCGCGACCCCCACGATCGACGACGAAGGTGAGCGCCTTCCCCGCGCTCGGACGGATGATCGAGCTCAGCTCGCGCGCCGAGTGGATGGGGGTGCCGTTGACGGACCGCACCACGTCACCGGGCTCGAGCCCCCCGACGGCGCCCGGTGCCGGGGTGTCCGAGGCGGTGCACGGAGCGGTGGAGGCGGCGGTGGACGTCGCGGGGCGCACGCACTCCACGACCGAGCCGACCTTGGCGCCCACCTCCGTCGGGCTGCCGTAGAGCGTGACGATCCCCCCGAGCAGCAGCGTCGCGATGATCAGGTTCACCGTCGGGCCGCCCGCCATGACGATGAGCTTCTTCCACCACGCGAGCCGGTAGAACACGCGGTCCTCGTCGCCGGGCTCGATCTCGGCCTGCCCCTGGGCGCGCGCGTCGTCGATCAGGGCCGACCACCGCGACGTGGGTGCCTCGCTGATGGACTCACCCGGCTTGGGCGGATACATGCCGACCATCGACACGAACCCACCGAGCGGGATGGCCTTCACGCCGTACTCGGTCTCCCCCTTGCGACGCGACCACAGCGTAGGCCCGAAGCCGATCATGTACTTCGTGACCTTGACGCCGAAGGCCTTTGCCGGGGCGAGGTGACCCACCTCGTGCAGCGCGATGGACACCGCGATGCCCACGGCCATGAACAGCACGCCGAGCAGGAACATCATGAGGCGGACCTTTCGTCGTGCTGGAGCGGGGCGAGACCGAGGATCTCGCGGGCGCGGCGGCGTGCCCAGGCCTCGGCCCGTAGCACCGCAGGAACGTCCAGGTCAGAGCCGATGTTCCCGGGGTTGGCAGCGGACTCCCCGCCGGCGTGGTGCTCGTCGACCACGCGCTCGATCGTGTCCACGATGTCGAGGAACCCGATCCGCCCGGCGTGGAAGGCCTCCACGCACTCCTCGTTGGCGGCGTTGTAGACCGCGGGGTACGTCCCGCCGGCCTCCCCCACCCGGTAGGCCAGCGGCACCGAGCGGAACGCCTCGGGATCGAGCGGGTAGAACTCGAAGGTGCGCGGCCGGGTCCAGTCGTAGGCGGGCGCGGCGTCCGGCACCCGGTCCGGCCACGCGAGGCCGAGCGCGATCGGGATGAGCATCGTGGGTGGGCTGGCCTGCAGGATCGTCGAGCCGTCGACGAACTCGACCATGGAGTGCACGTCCGACGTGGGGTGCACGACGACGTCGATGGCGCTGAACGGCACGTCGAACAGCAGGTGCGCCTCGATGACCTCCAGGCCCTTGTTGACCAAGGTGGCGGAGTTGGTGGTGACCACCTTGCCCATGTCCCAGGTGGGGTGGGCCAGCGCCTCGGCGGGCGTGACGTCGCGCAGCGACTCGCGGGACCGGCCGCGGAACGGGCCACCGCTGGCCGTGATCACCAGCCGCCGGACCTCGTCGCGCCGCCCGCTGCGCAGGCACTGGGCGACGGCGCTGTGCTCGGAGTCGACGGGCACGATCTGGTCCGGCCGGGCGGCGCGGCGCACGATCGGGCCGCCGACGATGAGCGACTCCTTGTTGGCGAGCGCGAGCGTGCTCCCGGACTCCAGGGCCGCGAGCGTGGGCGCCAGCCCGATCGAGCCGGTGATCCCGTTGAGGACCACGTCGGCGCCGTGCCGGGCGACCTGCTGGTTGGCCTGCTCCCCGACGTAGACCGTGGGGCGGTGCTCGGCGACCCCCGCCTGCTGCGCCGCTGCCGACAGGGCCGCCCGGACCTCGTCCTCGCTGCCGCGAGCGACCCCCACGGCCTCGACCCGCAGGTCCACCGCCTGGCGCGCCAACAGCTCGAGGTTGCCGCCGCCGGCCGACAGCGCCGTCACGGTGAACCGCTCGGGGTTGCGGGTCACGATGTCGACGGCCTGCGTGCCGATCGAGCCGGTCGAGCCCAGCAGGGCGACAGATCTACTCACGGCCCCAGTGTGCCGCACCGGCCTGGACGCGGGCCGTCAGGCGGCGCGGCGCAGCACGACGCCGTGGTGGGGCGGGAGCCGCAGCTTGCCGCGCACGGGCCGGCCGTCGCGGTCCACGAGACCGGCCGGGGGACGGAAGGTGATCGGCCGCGCACCGGCCGAGCTCATGTTGATCGCGGCCCAGCCGTCGGTGAACTCGCGCGACACCCCGTTGCCGCGCCGACGTGCGCTGCGGACGGGTCTACCGAGGTCGAAGTCCTGCTCGGGGATCCACGGCGTCGCGTCGTAGCCGTCGTGCGAGGTCGCGGTGAACGCTCCCCCGTCGCCGCCGCCGAAGACCCAGAAGGCCGCGGCGGCGTACCGGAAGTTGGGGTGGTCGTTCGTGCCGTCGCTCGCGGTGCGCAGGATCGTCAGGCCGGGCCCGGCGACCTGCGGCGCCTGCGCGACCACGGTCCAGTGGTCGAACCAGGTCTCCGGCTCGTAGCCGAGCCACACCTCCTCGTAGCCCCCGCCGAACGCCGCGTGGCGCTCCCACCGGCCGGGGTCGCGCCGGGACTCGGCGATGTTGGGGACCAGGATCTTGCCGATGTCGTTGAGGGACCGGCCGACTCGCGGCACGAAGCCGTCCAGCGCCGCCCGCAGGTCGGCCAGCTGGCGACCGCCCTCGATCGGCGGGCAGAGCCCGTAGTAGTCGTCGAACACGTCGTTGTCGGCGATCACCCCGTCGAACGGCGAGCCGCCGAGCTCGCCGACCACGTTGGCGATCCACCGGTCCTGGTAGGACTCGTCCCACACCGCCATCTGCCAGTGCCCGGGGTAGGTGTTCCACTCGATCCGCGAGCCGTCGAGGCGGTGGCCGAACCACCGCTCCCCCTCGGCGTCGGCCTCCGCGAACGACAGCCCCGACGAGTAGACCGGCCCCGGCTCGTAGGAGCGGGTCGAGGACAGGCACTTGTAGGCGAGCAGGGTGAGGTCGGGACGCGCCGCCTTCATCCGGGCGGCCCGCTCGGTCTCCCACGGCTGCAGCAGCGCGACCCGGTAGTGCTCGAGCGCGAACGCCTCCTGCTCGTCGGTCAGCGGGTCGCCGTAGCGGATCCACGCGCCGAAGCGGCGCGCGGACCCGGTGTCAGCTGCCCTCGCCATGGCTCACGCCCATGGGCGCCCCGGCCTCGAGCCAGCGCGCCAGCCGCTCGAGCTGGTCCTCGAGGTCGTGCTGCTGCGCGGGGGACATCGCCAGCTCGGTGACGACGTCGGCCAGCGCGGAGGACTGCGCCGCGGTGCGCTGCGGCAGGTGCGCCAGCTCGCGGTAGAGCTGGTTGTAGGCGCCGGTGACGTCGTGCAGCTGGAAGAAGTCGCGGACCCGGCCGCGGGCGTTGTGCGCCATGGCGACGTAGCCCGCCCGGTCGGCGAAGACGTCCTGCAGCCGGTCGGCCATCATCACGGCGTCGCCGGGGACGGTCAGCAGGCCGCACGCGTCCCAGGTCTGGCCGCCGGGGCGGGTGAGCGGGTCGCCGATGAGCTGCGCCATGCCGCCGACCTCGGTGCCGACCGTCGGGATGCCCGCGGTCATCGCCTCGAGGACGACGATCGGCTGGCCCTCGTTGTAGGACGGCAGCACGAGCAGGTCGAAGTCGCCGAGCATGGCGCGCACGTTGACCGTGCCGCGGAACACCAGGTAGTCCCCGAGCCCCTTGGCGGCGATCTTGTCGACGCACTGCTGGTAGTAGTCCGGCAGGTGCTCGGTCGGCCCGAGGACGTCCACGACGAGGTTGGTGACCCCGCGCTCGTTGACGAGGATGTCGATGGTGTCGATCAGGTCGAGCAGGCCCTTGATGGGCACGACCCGGGCGATGTAGACCAGCCGCCAGGTCCGGTCGGGGTCGCCGGCGAGGATGTCCTCCATCGCCCGATCCCGTTGTCCTGCAACGTCGTTGAACTCGCTCATGGTCATTCCGTTGGGGATGACGACGCTGCGCTCGACCGGCGCCCCGAGGTCGGCGGCCTCGGTGATCGCCTTGGGGTAGAGGTAGGTGATCGTGTGCGCGCTGGGGTAGCAGAGCCGGCCCATCTCGATCCACCAGGCCATCCAGGCGCGGTCGGCGAGCGGCACGTCGAAGGTGCGGTAGTCGGTCGCGGTGACCGGCAGCGCCATGTTGCGGTCGAGCCGGGTGTTGACCGTGTCGCGGACGTAGAGGTTGTGCTCGGTCAGCAGGAAGTCGGTGCCGTGCATGCGGGCGCCGGCCGCGCTCATCAGCGACGCGTAGCCCGTGGTGTGCGCGTGGTAGACCGAGGCGCGCGGCAGGTCCGCGCCGAGGACGGCCGCGGCGAGCGAGAAGAACTCGCGCATCTGCCAGAACAGGTCGGTGAGCGGCAGGTCGAGCGCGGGCATCCGCCGGCGCAGGGCCGCCATGAACTCGCCGCTGCCGAGCAGCGCCCAGAGCGGGTAGGTGCGGGTGTGCGGGTTCATCCCCTCGTCGTAGAGCGCCCAGAACGGGTCCATGTCGCCCGCGACGATGGCGTCCATCGCGTCGAACACCCGGTGCGACAGCACCGTGCGCTGGCGCGCGGACATGCCGAGGTCGCTCGGGCGCAGGTCGCGGAAGTCGGCCTGGTGCTCCTCCATCGACAGGTAGACCGGCTTGACCCAGGCCACGTTGTCGGGCATGCCGTAGAGGTCCTCGTGGGGCGCCTTGCTGTCCCAGGTGAGGTGGATGATGCCGAACGTCAGGTCCGGGTTGCCGAGCAGGATGTCGTGGACGACCGCCGAGACGCCGCCCTTGAGGTAGGGGTAGGTCGACTCCATGACGATCGCCACGTCGACCTCGGGGTACTGCGGGTCGAGCTCCGGCAGGGTCTCGGGGGTGCTCATGGTCAGGTCCTTGGTCGCAGCGAGGGTTGAGGTGTGGCGGATCATGGGGTCACCAGCCCGTCGCGTGGCGCCAGAAGAGGGTGAACTCCGGGCTGCGCCACCGGTCGCGCGCCTGGTGCAGCGCGAGCGCCAGGACGAGCGTGTCGCCGAGCGCGAGGACGGCGTAGGACGCGGTCCCGCTGAAGAGCGTGAACGCGAGCACCGCGATCAGCAGGTGCGCTCCGCTGATCACCTGGGCGCGCACCCGCTCGCCGATGTAGTCGAGCTTGTAGGCGAGCAGGGTGATGACGAGGAAGAGCCACGAGGCGACCGAGACGGTCGCCGACAGCACCGCGTCGGCCGGGTCGAGGGCTACGACGACGGCCGTGAGGGCGATGGTGAGCAGCGCGCCGACGAGGGCCGCGCGGGCCACGGTGGCGACGACCGTGCCGACGAGGCCGGCTGAGACGCCGGTCAGCCGCGACGCGGGCAGCGACTCCATCGCGTCGCGCAGGTCCAGGACGCCGCGGTCGAAGCGCGGCGCGAGGCGCACGAAGTAGAAGTTGTAGGCGACGACGGCCGGCATCAGCGCCAGGAAGACGGTCTGGACCGCGAACTGCCCACCGCCGGCGAGGAAGACGAGCACCTTGTCGGCCCACAGCACCGAGCCGAGCAGCAGGCCGCGGAGCAGGTCGACGGCCACCTCGCGCATCGGCAGGGTGCGGACCCCGAGCGACTCACGCGCCGGGGTGAGCGCGCCGCGAAGCGACCAGCACGCGACGAGGGTCGCGACGAGCGGCGGCAGGAACCACAGCGCGGGAGCGGCGAGCAGGGCCGCGGCGTAGGCCGCCCACGACAGCGCCCACAGGCCGCGGCGCCGACCGGCGTTGACCACGACGAGCGCCTGGACGAACGCGAGGTGCGCCAGGCACAGGCCGACGTAGACCGCGAGCGCGGCGAGCGGCAGGCGCAGCACCGACTCGACGAGCACGGCGAAGAGGGCGACCACCGGGAGGGCCTGCACGAAGGCGCCGGGCCAGAAGCGCAGGAACGCCGCCTTGACCCGGTCGAGGTCCTCGTCGGACTGAACGGGCAGCAGCGGCCCGACGACGCGGTAGATCGGCAGGCAGCCGCTCTGGGTGAGCCAGGGCACGGTCACCGAGGAGGCGAGCAGGAGGGTCATCAGGTCGACCCCGCCGATCTGGACGCCGACGATCCGCTGCGCCGCGAGCGGGTAGGCGGCGGTCAGCAGGATGACGGGCGACAGGTGCAGCGCGAGCTCCCAGGCCATCCGGCCGCTGGAGCGGGCCGTGGCCGGCAGGTCGAGGCGGCGGTGCAGCCCCGGCGTGTGCGACGAGCTGCCGCGCACCCCGACCATCAGGGCGACGGTGACCAGGGCGACGACGCTGCCGACGACGACCAGCACGGTCGTGGCGACGACGTGCGCGAGCACGGGCAGCAGCGCGGTCCCGAGCATCGACAGGCCGACGAGGATCAGGGCGGTGGTGGGTCGAGCGGCGTCGGCGGACGCGGCGGACCGGGTGGGGTCGGGTGAGGTGAGGGGATCGAGCGGGCGTTCGAGAGTGCTCACGACGGCTTTCCTCGGCGCGACGTGACGTCGACCGATCTGGCGAGATGGGGGCCGGGCGTCGCTGCCTGGTGGCGGAAGTGCTCGGTCCGATCCGTGTCCCCATCGCGGCGAGCGCGGGCCGATCTGCGTCGGCACGGCTGGCGTGAGGCGTCCCCTCGGTCCCAAGCGGCTCTTCCAGAGTACGATCGGGCCGCCCGAAATCCGCCCTATTGGACCCGTTTTCACAGCAGACAAACGCGGACTTCTCAGCCCAAATCGCCCAGGTGGTCTAGGGAATCTACGAGCAGTGACCAAGGGCTACTCGATGCCGTGGGAAATCGGTGCCGGTCAGTGCAGCAGCAGCGCGATAACCACGATCACGGGCGCCGACAGCATCGTCGAGACGAACACGGCGTCGCGGGTGAGCAGCACCGCCTTGTCGTAGCGGTTGGCGTGGGTGAAGACGTTCTGCGCGGTCGGCAGGGCAGCGGTGACGACGGCAGCGAGCAGCAGGGTGCCGCGCAGCCCGAGCGCGAGCGCCAGCCCCAGCGCCACGAGTGGCTGCACGACCAGCTTGAGCGCGACGAGGAAGGCGACCCGACCCACGGAGCCGGACGCGCCGGGACGTGGCCCGAGGCGCAGCGAGATGCCGAACGCGAGCAGCATCGACGGGACCGCCATGTTGCCGACGATCTCGACCGGCCGCATCACCGCGGCCGGCGGGTAGTAGCCGACCAGGGACAGCACCACACCGCTCAGCGCCCCGAGCGAGAGCGGGTTGCGCAGCACCATCCGGACGATCTCCAGGCCCTTCGGGCGAGAGCCGCGGGCGTCGATGTCCATGAGCGCCATCGCGACCGGCGTGATGACGCACAGCTGCAGCAGCAGGGTGGGGGCCATGTAGGACACATTGCCGAGCACGTAGGCGGCGATCGGCACGCCGAGATTGCCGGCGTTGACGTAGGCCGCGCACATCGACCCGACGACGGCCTCACCGAGGGAGGGCCGCCACAGCCGCACCGCGACGACCAGGTAGAGCGCGACGACGATGACCACCGAGAGCGTCGACACCAGCAGGTTGGCCGAGAACACCTCGGCGATCGGTGTCTTCGACAGCACGGTCAGCAGCAGCGCGGGCGACGCGACGAAGAACGCGAGCCGGCTCAGCGTGAGCTGGGCGGTGACGTCCAGCAGCCCCACGTGCGCGAGCAGGAACCCCAGCAGGGCCAGGGCTCCGATGATCCAGAACCCGGCGGCGATCCCGGCCATGCCACCTCCCCTGCGCGCGGTCTACGACGATGAGGGTGGCACAGCCCGCCGCACGACGAGGCGCGCGACTACAGCGCAGACGGTGGCGACCGCGAACATGCTGAAGCCGATGACGTTGACCTCCGCGGGGATGCCGCGCAGGTAGGCGACGTAGACGTACTTCGGGAAGGTCGTGACGTCGCCGGACACGAAGGTGGTGATGATGAAGTCGTCGAAGGACAGCGCGAAGGACAGCAGCGCGGCGGCGACGATGCCGGGGGCGAGCAGCGGCAGCGTCACGGTGCGGAAGGTCTCCCACGGTCCGGCGTAGAGGTCCTGCGCCGCCTCCTCGAGGCGCGGGTCCATCGACTGCAGCCGGGCCCGGACGGTCACGACGACGAACGACAGGGTGAACATCACGTGGGCGGCGACGATGCTCCAGAAGCCCAGCTGCCAGCCCCAGCGCGAGAAGCCCTGCACGAAGAGGGTGAGCAGCGACGCGCCGAGCACCACCTCGGGCGTCGCCATGGGCAGGAAGACCAGCACGTCGGTCAGCCGGCGACCTCGAGCGCGCAGGCGCACCAGCGCGATCGCCATCGACGTGCCGATCACGGTAGAGATCGCGGTGGCGACCAGCCCCACCTGCAGCGAGGTGCCCAGCGCCTCGCAGACACCGGGCGCGCCGCACGGGTCCGCCCAGTGCTTGAGCGTGGGCGACCCCTGCGGGTTCCACGCGATGTTGGACTTCTTGTAGTCGTTGAACGAGAAGATGAACGTGTAGGCGACCGGGACGAACAGGTAGACCAGGACCAGCACCGCGACGATCGTGACGGCGTGGTCGGCGAGCCGGCGCCTCACGTCAGGTGCTCCGTCCCGAAGCGGCGCACCTGCACCACGACGAGCGCGAGGATGATGGCCATCAGGGTGAAGGACAGCGCGGCGGCGATCGGGTAGCCCCCGATGACGCGGAAGAACTGCGCGTCGATGACGTTGCCCACCATCTTGGTGCCGTGCTCGGAGCCGAGCAGCTCGGCGTTGACGTAGTCCCCCGCCGCCGGGATGAAGGTGAGCAGCGTGCCGGCCATGACCCCCGGGAGCGCCAGCGGTGCGGTCACCCGCTGGAAGGTCTGCCACGGCGAGCCGTAGAGGTCGGCCCCCGCCTCCAGCAGGGTCGGGTCGACCCGCTCCAGGGACGCGTAGAGCGGCAGCACCATGAACGGCAGGAAGTTGTAGGTCAGCCCCGCGACCACCGCCGCGGCCGTCTCGGTGAGGTGGCCGCCCGGCAGCAGGTGGAGTGCGCGGAGGCTGCTCGCGAGCGGCCCCTCGTCGGCGAGGATCTGCCGCCAGGCGATGGTGCGCAGCAGGAACGAGGTGAAGAACGGCGCGACGACCAGCACCATGATCAGCCCGCGCCAGCGCGGCGCCTTGAAGACCATCGTGTAGGCGAGCGGGAAGGCCAGCGCGAGGCAGAGCACGGTTGCGATCGCGGCGTAGAGCAGCGACCGGCCGAGCTGCGGGGCGAACTGCGTGAGCGCGACGACGTAGTTGCCGACGTTGACGTCGCGGTAGTAGTAGCCCGGGTAGCCCGGGAACGGCGACTGCAGGCTCACCGACGCCAGCTGCACCACCGGCGCGACGAAGAAGACGAGCAGCCACAGCAGACCCGGTGCCACCAGCAGGTACGCCGTCCTGGACCGGGTCACGGTTGGGGCACCCGGGGGCGGGCACCGGTCTGGTCCAGGCCGGTTCCATGCACGCCGGTCGCGCCGAGGCCGGTCTGATCCAGGCCGGTCGCGTCCAGGCCCGTGGCGTCGAGGCCCGTCGCGTCCAGGCCGGTCGCGTCCAGCTCGGTGCGGCCGGCGGTGGGGTCCTCGTCGCCGGCCAGGGTGAAGGTGTGCCGCAGGTCCCACGCGACACCGACCTCGTCACCCACCGCGGCCGTCGCGTCGACGCCGAGGTTCTGCTCGAACACCGTCCAGGTGCCGGCGCCCGGCAGGTCGACCAGATACTGCGTGGCCACGCCGCTGAACGCGACGTTGCGCACCCGGCCGCGCGCCAGCACGTTGGTGACGGCGGGACGGTCTACGGGATCGTCGGGGCGCAGCAGGCGCACCTTCTCGGGACGCACGCCGACGAGCACCTGACGCCGACCGTCGGGCTGGTCGACGCAGCGCCCGGCGAGCACGCGCACCCGCTGGCCGGCGAGCTCGACGACGGCCAGGTCGCCCTCGGTGCCGACGAGCGTGCCGGGCACGAGGTTGGACTGGCCGAGGAAGTTCGCGACGAAGGCCGTGCGCGGCAGGTCGTAGAGCTCGGCCGGAGGCCCCAGCTGCTCGATCCGTCCGTGGTTCATCACGGCGACGGTGTCGGCCATCGACATGGCCTCCTCCTGGTCGTGCGTGACGTGGACGAAGGTCAGCCCGATCTCGGCCTGCACCCGCTTCAGCTCGACCTGCATCTGGCGGCGCAGGGTGAGATCGAGCGCGCCGAGCGGCTCGTCGAGCAGCAGCACCTGCGGCTGGTTGACGATCGCGCGGGCGAGCGCGACGCGCTGCTGCTGGCCGCCCGACAGCGCCTGCGGGCGACGCTCGGCGACCGACCCGAGCTGCACCAGGTCGAGCGCGGAGCGGGCCGCGGCCACCGCGGTGCGGCGGTCCAGACCCCGGCGCTGCGGGCCGAAGGCGACGTTGCCGAGCACGCTCAGGTGCGGGAACAGCGCGTAGCTCTGGAAGACGGTGTTGACCGGGCGCTCGTGCGCGCGCGTGCGGGTGAGGTCGGCGTCACCGACGAGGATGCGACCGGCGTCCGGGCGGTCCAGGCCGGCGACCATGCGCAGCGTGGTCGTCTTGCCACAGCCCGACGGGCCGACGAGGGCGAAGAACGAGCCCTGCGGCACGGTCAGATCCAGGTGGTCCACGGCCACCACGTCCCCGTAGACCCGCCGCAGGCCTTCCAGCCGCAGGTCACCCATCGCCTCGCGCACGGACGTGTCCCGGTGCCGACGCCTCATGCCTCCACCACCGCCGTCCACATCGCCGCGAGCTCGGCCTCCTGCGCCGGGTCGAGCGCGCGGAAGACGCGCTGCCTGGCCAGCTCGGCCGTGCTGGGGAAGATGAGCGGGTCGTCGACCAGCTCGGGGTCGACCTTCGCCATCGCCTCGCGCGCACCCCGCACCGGGCAGATGTAGCTCACCCAGGCGGCGACCCGCGCGGCGACGTCGGGGCGGTAGTAGTAGTCCATCAGCGCCTCGGCGTTGCGCCGGTGGGTGCTGGTGCTCGGGATGACCATGTTGTCGCTCCAGAGCATCCCGCCGGACTCGGGCAGGACGAATCGCCAGCTGTCGTTGCCGGTCTCGGCGCGCAGGGTCACCACGTCGCCGCTCCACACGATGCCGGCGAGCGCGTTGCCGGACTGCAGGTCCTGGACGTAGGAGTTCCCGCGCAGGCGGCGGATCTGGCCCGCGGCGACCTGCTTGCGGACGACGTCGACCGCGGCGGCGAACTGGTCGCGGGTGAACGGCTGGGCGGGGTCCACGCCCTGCGAGCGCATGACCAGCCCGAGGGTGTCGCGATACTCCGTCAGCGCGACCACGCGGCCCTTGAGGTCAGGACGCCACAGGTCGTCGACCGAGCGAATCTCCTTGACCTTGCTGGCGTCGTAGGCGATCCCGGTCAACCCCGACTGCCACGGCAGCGAGTAGGCGCGGCCCGGGTCGAACGGCGCGTCGATCAGCTCGGGCAGGATGCCCGGCGCGTGCGGCATCCGCAGCAGCTCGAGCGGCTGCACCAGGTCCTGGGCGATCATCCGGTTGACCATCCAGTCGCTCAGCACCACGATGTCGCGCCCGATGTCCTGCCCGGCGCGCAGCTGCGGAGCGATCTTGTTGACGTAGACGTCGTTGTCGTCGATGTCCTCGGTGTAGCTCACCTGCAGGCCCGACTCCCGGCGGAAGTCGTCGAGCGTCGGGTAGCGGTGGGTGGTCTCGTCCTGGTCGAGATACTGCGTCCAGTTGGCAAACGCCACGCGCCGGTCCGTTGCCGAACGGTCTACGGGCAGAGGGCGTTTCGTCGCGGCGGCCGCAGGCGGCACGGGTGGGACGCACCCGGTCAGCGAGCCCGCGGCGGCGACGCCGAGGGCGCCGAGAGCAGTGGTCGCCGCGGCCGAGCCGAGCAACCCCCGACGGCTGAGCGATGCACGTCGGGTGAGCGAAGCGCGTCGGGCGAGCGTGCCGCGAGCGTCCAACCAGGCCTCCTCCTGGGACCTGGGTCGTCCAGGTCCGCTATCGCACCGCGCCCGGGCTCCCCGGGGGTCGGGGCGAGAACGGAGGACAAAACGTGACGAGGATACCGCCCGGCAGGCCTCGCCGACGAGGCCTGCTGGTCGCTCTACGACTGGTTGGCGCGCAGGACGGGCGTGAGCGTGTCGAGGACGCCCTGGTCCTCGATGGTCGAGGGCACGACGGGGGTCTTGCCGGCGGCGATCTCGCGCATCGTCTTGCGCAGGATCTTGCCGGAGCGGGTCTTGGGCAGGCCGTCGACGATGTCGACCTGCTTGAGGGCGGCGACGGCACCGACCTCGTCGCGCACCCGCTTGACCAGCTCGGCGACGATCCGCTCGCGCACGGACTCGTCGTCGGCGTCGACGCCGGCCTTCAGCACGACGAAGCCGCGCGGCAGCTCGCCCTTGAACGAGTCGGGCACGCCGATGACCGCGCACTCGGCGACGTCGGGGTGGCCGGCGAGGGCCGCCTCGATCGAGCCGGTCGACAGCCGGTGCCCCGCGACGTTGAGCACGTCGTCGGTGCGTCCCATGACGAACAGGTAGCCGTCCTCGTCGATGTAGCCACCGTCACCGGTGAGGTAGTAGCCCGGATAGGCCGCGAAATAGCCTGACACATAACGTTCGTCGTCGTTGAACAGGGTCGGGAAGGTGCCCGGCGGCAGCGGCAGCTTGGCCACGATCGAGCCCTCGTGGTTGGGCCCGGCGACGTTGCCCATCTCGTCGAGGATCTGGATGTCGTAGCCCGCCATCGGCACCGTCGGCGACCCCGGCTTGATCGGGAGGCGCTCGATGCCGACCGGGTTGGCGGCGATCGGCCAGCCCGTCTCGGTCTGCCACCAGTTGTCGATCACGGGGCGGCTCGTGACGTCGGTGGCCCAGTGGTAGGTGTCGGGGTCGAGCCGCTCCCCCGCGAGGTAGATCGTGCGCAGCGACGAGATGTCGTGCTCGGCCAGGTGCTCGGCGCGCGAGTCCTCCTTCTTGATCGCGCGGAACGCGGTGGGCGCGGTGAACAGCGAGTTGACGCCGTAGTCCTCGACCACGCGCCAGAACGCACCCGCGTCGGGAGTGCCGATCGGCTTGCCCTCGTAGAGCACGGTGGTGCAGCCGGTGAGCAGCGGCGCGTAGACGATGTAGGAGTGGCCGACGACCCAGCCCACGTCGGACGCGCAGAACATCACGTCACCCGGCTCGAGGCCGTAGACCGCGGGCATCGTCCAGCGCAGCGCCACCGCGTAGCCGCCGCTGTCGCGCAGGATGCCCTTGGGCTTCCCGGTCGTGCCGGACGTGTAGAGGATGTAGAGCGGGTCGGTGGACTGCACCGGCACGCACTCGGCGGGAGCCGCGGCGTCGGGGTGCATCAGGGTCGCCCAGTCGAGGTCGCGCTCCCCCAGCTCGGCCGGCGCCTGCTCGCGCTGCAGCACCACGCAGTGCTCGGGCTTGTGCTCGCTGCGCCGGATGGCCTCGTCGAGGAACGGCTTGTACTCGACGACGCGGCGCGGCTCGACCCCGCAGCTCGCCGACACGATGACCTTCGGGGCGGCGTCGTCGATGCGGGCGGCCAGCTCCTGCGGCGCGAACCCGCCGAACACGACCGAGTGCACCGCGCCGAGGCGGGCGCACGCGAGCATCGCGACGACCGCCTCCGGCACCATCGGCATGTAGATGAGCACCCGGTCGCCCTTGGTGACGCCGAGGTCGCGCAGCACGCCGGCGAACCGGGCCGTCAGGTCGAGCAGCTCGGCGTAGGTGTACGTCTTCTTCGTGCCGGTCACCGGGCTGTCGTAGTGCAGCGCGGCCTGGTCGGCGCGGCCACCGATGACATGGCGGTCGAGCGCGTTGTAGCAGACGTTGAGCCGGCCGTCGGGGAACCATCGGTAGAACGGAGGGTTCGAGGCGTCCAGCACCGTCGTCGGCCGGGTGATCCAGTCGATGTCCTCGGCCGCCTGACCCCAGAATCCCTCGGGGTCGCGCAGGCTCTGCTCGTGGAGGGTCGCGTAAGCACCGTTGCTCATGCCCCTATTGAACGTGGCCCGCCCAGGACCTGCCAGGGCGGGGTACCCCTTCGCGACGCTGTCGTCGCCAGACGGTCGGGATTGCGCGCCGGGCGTGCCCGCCGTGGGTGAGGATGCACCCATGGAGATCACCGATCCCGCGGACCTCGCCCGGCTGCTCGCCGACGGAGGGTCGCTGCGGCGGGTGCGGGTGCAGGGCGTGGACCTCGCGGGCGTCGAGGAGGCGCTGCTCGCCCGGGAGGACCTGCGCGGGCTCGTCGTCCTCGGCGGCCGGGTGTCACCGCGCCTCGCCGACCACCTGAACCGGCACGGCGCCGTCGTCTTCCCCGTGGGGCCGGGGGCGCCGGTCGATGTCTACCGGGGCCGGCTCTACGCGCCGGAGGAGTTGTATGCCGGGCTCGCGGAGCACGGCTACGCGCGCACGACGCCGGACGCCCGGGCCTACGGCTGGTCGCGCGACGTGCGGCTGCACGGCGACCCCTACGTCAGCGTGCTGCGCAGCCTGCACGACGACGCGATGAACGACGCGCTCGACGAGCTGGTCGAGGGGCGCTCGGTCGTGGGCGTCATGGGCGGGCACGACATCGCGCGCGGCAGCGAGGCCTACGCCGGGGCGGCCCGGCTCGGTCTGGCCCTCGCCCAGGCCGGGCTGCTCGTGGTCACCGGCGGCGGGCCCGGCGCGATGGAGGCCGCGAACCTCGGGGCCTACGCCGCCCACGCCGGCAGCCGTGACGAGGCCGCCCGCTGGTTGGACGACACGCTGGCTGCGCTCGCCCCGGTGCCGACGTTCGTGCCCGACGTCGGGGCCTGGGCCGCCGTCGCGCTCCAGGCGCGGGCGGCGTTGGCTGGTGGGGGTTTTGGTGGTGCGGGTGTTGCTGGCGGTGTCGAAGCTGGCGACGCTGGGACGGTGCGCTCGGTGGGGATCCCGACCTGGTTCTACGGGCACGAGCCGCCCAACGTGTTCTGCGACGCGATCGCCAAGTTCTTCTCGAACGCGCTGCGCGAGGACGGCCTGCTCGCGCGCTCCAACGCCGGGGTCGTGGTGCTGCCGGGTGCGGCCGGCACGGTGCAGGAGGTGTTCCAGGCGGTGACGCGGATGTATTACCGGTTGCCGGCCGACGGTCCTCCTCCACCGCTCGTGCTGGTCGATCGCGAGCACTGGACCGAGGCGCTCCCCGTCGTCCCGCTCGTCTCGGCGCTGGGTCGTGGGCGCGCCATGGAGCAGTCCGTCGCCCTGGTCGGATCCATCGACGACGTGCTCGGCGAACTGCTCCCACAGCGGGTGGACGGGCCGTTAGTCTGACGAGAGGAGGCGGCCGACGGCGGTCGCCACGAAGGGAGCGTCACCCGTGTCCGAGCTCGACTCGCTGCGCAGCCAAGTCCCCGTAGACCAGATCGCCTCCGAGCTCGGGGTCGCCCCGGCCGACGCCCAGCGGGCCGTCGAGGCCCTGCTCCCCGCGCTGCTCGGCGGTCTGCAGGCCAACGCCGCCGACCCGTCCGGCGCCCAGTCCCTCGCGTCGGCGCTCGGTGACCACGCCGGCGACGCGTACCCGACGGACCTCGGTCAGATCGACACCGGCGACGGGCAGAAGATCGTGCAGAACATCTTCGGCGGCAACACCGGTCAGGTCGTGGACGCCCTCGGTGTCTCCTCGGCCACCGGCCCGCTCTCCTCGCAGATGGTGCAGCGGCTGCTGCCGATCCTCGCCCCGATCGTGCTCGCCTGGCTAGCCAAGAAGGTCACCGGCCAGCTCCAGGGCGCCGGCGCCGGCGCGGAGCAGTCCGGTGGCGGCTTGGGTGGTGGCCAGGACGGAGGCCTGGGTGGTGGCCTCGGTGGCGGGCTGGGCTCGATCCTCGGCTCCATCCTCGGCGGCGGCCAGTCCTCCCCCGACCCCTCGACCCAGCGCTCGGGTGCGCCCAGCCAGGCTGGTCAGGACCCCACCGGTGGCACCAGCGGCAACATCATCCAGGACGTCCTCAACTCCGCCCTCGGCGGCAGCCAGTCGACGTCCACCCCGACGTCGCAGCAGGCGCCCCAGCAGTCCCAGGCGCCCCAGTCGACGCAGCAGGGGCAGCCCACCCAGTCCTCCCAGCCGCAGCAGGGCTTCGACACCAGCACCATCCTGCAGGACGTCCTCGGCGGCCTCCTCGGCGGCGGCAAGCGCTGACCCCGTCTCGCCGCCCACCCGGCCCCACCCGCCGACACGGCACTTACCCACTCCCTACCCGCCGAGACGGCACTTAGCCACCCCGAACCCGCCGACACGGCACTTAGCCACCCCAAACCCGCCGACACGGCACCTAGACACCGAAACGGTTGTTATACCAACCATTTCAGTGGCCAAGTGCCGTCTCGACGCGGCGCGCGTCACCAACCACCATCTCGGTGGCCAACCCGCATCCCGACCCGGCGCGCAGGCGCCGGGCGGGCGCGTCACGACGGGGGTTGCGGAGCCGACTGACCCCTGTGCCGTCCACAGCCAGGGGTAGACCGTGGACGTCGCCGGAGCCGGGCGGCGAGGCTGCGGCGCATGACCATTCCCGATGAGTTGATCGCGCGAACGGTGTTCTCGTGCCAAGACGCCAGGTCCGTGGGTGTGACCACCCGCCAGCTGCAGGCGGCGCTGCGGGCCGGCGCACTGCATCAGGTCACGCGGGGGTGGTACTCCGCGACGAAACCCGAGTGGTCAGTCACCGCGCATCGACAACGCCTGCAGGTAGCCCTCGCCGAGCACCCCGCGCTGATGGCCAGCCACCACTCCGCATCCTGCACGGCCTGCCGATCCATCGACCGCCGCTGCGGCAGGTCCACCTGCAGCGCCTCGGGCCGGGGCTCAGCAGCTACCGCGACGGCGTGGTCATCCATCAGGCGCGCGAGTCGGTGCGCCCGCATCCGCAGCTGCGGGCGGTGGACCCGGCCGCCGCCGTCGTCCAGACGGCGCTGCTCGACCCGGTGTCCGGGCTGATGTCCGCCGACCGGCTGCTGGCCACCGACCCCGGGGCGCAGGCCCGCATGGACGCGGTGCTGCACGCCTACCGATCCGCGCGGGGTATCGTCCTCGCCCGGGCTGCGCTCGCCCTGGCCGACCCGCGGCACGAGTCACCGGGTGAGTCACACACGGTCTACGTGCTGCACGGGCTGGGCTGGGAGATCGAGCCGCAGTTCGGGGTGCGATGCGGGTCCAAGGTCTTCCGCCCCGACGGTCGGCTGATCGTGCCCGGACGGCCGGACGCCAAGATCGCCGTCGAGCACGACGGCCGCGACAAGTACGCCCAGATCGACGGCCGCGGTCAGACCAAGGCCGACGTCGCCGCGCTGCTGGCCGAGAAGGGGCGCGAGGACGACCTTCGTTCTCTCGGTTGGCAGTTCATCCGGGTGACCCGTGAGCGACTCCAGGTGCCTTCGAACCTCATGGTCGTCGTGGACCGAGCGGTCCTCGCGGACGCGCGTCGGCTCCGCCAGGACCGGCAGGACGGCGTGCTGGTCGGCAGTGTCTGGTGACCGAGACAGCCCATCCGAACCCTGTCGCACCAGCCCGGCCGTACCAGCCACACCAGCAGACGCCGGGGTCAGCCCTCGACGCCGAGCCGGGACAGGATGAGCGCGCGCACCTGGGCCGCGTCGGCCTGGCCCTTCGTCGCCTTCATGACCTGACCGATCAGGGCACCGGCAGCCTGCACCTTGCCGCCGCGCACCTTGTCCGCGATGGCGGCGTTGTCGGCGAGCACCGCGTCGACGGCAGCCTCCAGCGCAGAGTCGTCCTGCACCAGCTCGAGGCCGCGTGCATCGGCGACCTCGGTGGGCGAACCCTCTTGTGCGAGAACGCCTTCCATGACCTGGCGGGCCATCGAGTCGTTGAGCCGACCCGAGCGCACGAGCGAGTCGAGCTCGGCCACAAAGGCCGGGGTGAGGGCGTAGTCGCCGAGCTCCTTGCCGTCGGCGTTCGCGCGACGAGCCACCTCGCCGGTCCACCACTTGCGCGAGGCAGCCGGGGTGGCGCCGGCAGCGACCGAGGCATCGATGAGGTCGACGGCGCCGGCGCTCACCACGTCGCCCATCTCGCGGTCGGAGTAGCCCCACTCGCCCTGAAGTCGCTTGCGCCGCAAGCCGGGCGGCTCGGGCAGCGTCGCGCGCAGCGCCTCGACCTGCTCGGTGGTCGTGGCGATCGGGATCAGGTCCGGCTCGGGGAAGTAGCGGTAGTCCTCGGCGTCGGACTTCTCCCGGCCGGCCGTCGTGACTCCGGTGTCCTCGTGCCAGTGCCGCGTCTCCTGGCGCACCGTCCCACCGTCGGCGAGGATCGCGCCCTGGCGCATCATCTCATAACGCACCGCACGCTCTACGGAGCGCAGGGAGTTGACGTTCTTCGTCTCGGTGCGGGTGCCGAGCTGAGCCGAACCCTTCGGCATGAGAGAGACATTCGCGTCGCAGCGCATCGAGCCCTGCTCCATCCGGGCGTCGCTCACGTCGAGCGCCACCATGAGCTCACGCACGGCGGCGACGTAGGCCTTGGCCACCTCGGGCATGCGCTCCCCCGCGCCCCGGACCGGCTTGGTGACGATCTCGATGAGCGGGATCCCGGCGCGGTTGTAGTCGAGCAGCGAGTAGTCCGCGCCCTGGATGCGCCCGGTCGAGCCGCCGACGTGCAGCGACTTGCCGGTGTCCTCCTCCATGTGGGCGCGCTCGATCTCGACGCGGAAGACCTCCACACCGTCGCCGGTGCGGCTCGGGATCTCGACGTCCAGGTAGCCGTCGAACGCGATCGGCTCGTCGTACTGACTGGTCTGGAAGTTCTTCGGCATGTCGGGATAGAAGTAGTTCTTGCGGGCGAAGCGGCACCACGACGCGATCTGGCAGTTGAGCGCGAGACCGATGCGGATCACCGACTCGACGCCGACCGCGTTGACGACGGGCAGCGCGCCGGGCAGGCCGAGACACACCGGGCACACCTGGGTGTTGGGCTCCGCGCCGAAGTCGGTCGGGCAGCCGCAGAACATCTTGGTGTGCGTGCTGAGCTCGACGTGCACCTCGAGGCCCATCACCGGGTCGAAGCTCTCGAGGACCTCGTCGTAGTCGAGCACGGGCTGGATAGCGTTGGTGGACAAGGCCGTTCACCCTTCCTTCGAGAGCTGGGTCGGCTCGGGGACGCGGTCGAGCAGCGGCCCGCCCCACTGCTCCTGCAGCATGCGCTCGAGCGCGGCCCCCACGAGGTAGAGCCGGTCGTCGGCCATCGCGGGCGCGAGGACCTGTAGACCGGTCGGCAGCCCGTCCTCGGCGGCCAGCCCGCTCGGGACGGACATGCCCGGGATGCCGGCGAGGTTGGCCGGGATGGTGGCGATGTCGTTGAGATACATGGCCATCGGGTCGTCCAGCTTCTCGCCGAGCCGGAAAGCGGTCGTCGGCGCCGTGGGCGACACGAGCACGTCGGCCTGCGTGAACGCCTGCTCGAAGTCTCGCGCGATCAGCGTGCGGACCTTCTGCGCCTGGCCGTAGTACGCGTCGTAGTACCCGCTCGACAGGGCGTAGGTGCCGATGATGATGCGGCGCTTGACCTCCTCGCCGAAGCCGGCCTCGCGCGAGGAGGCCATGACCTGCTCGGCGCTCGGGAGCGCTACGTCGGCGGGGGGGACGCGCAGGCCGTAGCGCATGGCGTCGAACCGCGCGAGGTTCGAGGACGCCTCGCTCGGGAGGATGAGGTAGTAGGCGGCGAGGGCGTACTGGAAGTGCGGGCAGGACACCTCGACGACCTCGGCGCCGGCCGCGGTCAGCGCGGCGACGGCGGCGTCGAAGTTGGCCTGGACGCCGGGCTGGTAGGCGTCGCCGGTCAGCTCCTTGACGATGCCGATGCGCAGGCCAGCGACGTCACCGGAGCGGGCCGCCTCGACCACCGGAGGCACCGGCTGATCGATGGAGGTCGAGTCGAGCGGGTCGTGCCCCGCCATCAGCTCGTGCAGCAGCGCCGTGTCGAGGACCGTGCGGCCGCACGGGCCGCCCTGGTCCAACGAGGAGGCGAGCGCGATCAGGCCGTAGCGCGACACCCCGCCGTAGGTGGGCTTGGTGCCGACGGTCGCGGTCACGGCAGCGGGCTGGCGGATCGAGCCACCGGTGTCGGTGCCGGTCGCGAGCGGCGCCTGGAAGGACGCGAGGACGCTCGACGAGCCGCCGCCGGACCCGCCGGGGATGCGGTCGAGGTCCCACGGGTTGTGCGACGGTCCGTAGGCCGAGTGCTCCGTGGAGGAGCCCATGGCGAACTCGTCCATGTTGGTCTTGCCGAGGATCGGCAGGCGAGCCGCCTTGATGCGGGCGACGACGGTGGCGTCGTAGGGCGGGATCCAGCCCTCGAGCATCCGCGAGCCCGCCGTCGTCGGCAGCCCCGTCGTCGTCATGATGTCCTTGATCGCGATCGGCACCCCGGCCAGCGGGTGCAGCTGCTCGCCGCGCGCACGCAGCTCGTCGACCTCGCGGGCGGTGGCGAGCGCCCCCTCGGCGTCGACGTGCAGGTAGGCGTGGACGGCGCCGTCGACGGCCGCGATCCGGTCGAGGTGGGCCTGGGTCAGCTCGACCGAGGTGATCGCGCCGGACGCGAGCTGCTCGGCCATCTGCGCAGCACTGAGCCGCGTGAGATCGGTGGTCATTCGGTCAGTCCTCGCTCAGGATCCGGGGCACCTCGAAGCGGCCGTCCTCCTGCGCCGGAGCGCCGGAGAGGGCCTGCTGCGCCGTGAGCCGCTCGTCCAGCGGCCGCACGACGTCGGGGCGCGTCACGTTGGTGAGCGGCAGCGGGTGCGACATCGGCGGGATGTCCTGCGCGGTCACCTCACCGACCTGGGCGACCGAGTCGAGGATGACCGCGAGCTCGCCGGCCATCTTGTCGAGCTCGGCGTCGGTCATCTGGATGCGCGCGAGGCCGGCCAGGTGGGCCACCTGCTCACGGGACAGTGCAGACATGGTCGTCATCCTATCGGCGGCTCCCGCGGTCACTCGTCGACGCCCTCGGCGCCCTCGCCGCCCTCGGCGCCGTCACCGTCCGCGGCCTGGTCGGAGTCGTCAGCCGGAGTCACCGCCGCAGCACCGCCCTCGAGCAGGCGCACGAAGCCGGCCTCGTCGAGCACGGGACGGCCGAGCTCCACGGCCTTGTCGGCCTTGCTGCCGGCGTTGTCACCGACCACGACGAAGTCGGTCTTCTTCGACACCGACCCCGACGCCTTGCCGCCGCGCACCAGGATGGCCTCCTTGGCCGAGTCGCGGGTGAAGCCCTCGAGGGAGCCGGTGACCACCACGGTGAGCCCCTCGAGGGTGCGCTCGATCGAGGAGTCGGTCTCGTCCTCCATGCGCACGCCGTCGGCCCGCCAGCGGTCGACGATGGCGCGGTGCCAGTCCGAGCCCTCGCCGTCGAACCACGCCCGGATCGACGCGGCGATCACCGGCCCCACTCCCTCGGTGGCGGCGAGCTGCTCCTCGGTGGCGTCCTCGATCGCCGCGAGCGAGCGGAAGTGGGTGGCGAGGCCCCGGGCCGCCGTCGGCCCGACGTGTCGGATCGACAGAGCCACGAGCACCCGCCACAGCGGCTGGTCCTTGGCCTTGTCGAGGTTGTCGAGCAGCTTGCGGCCGTTGGCCGACAGCACGCGCCCCTCGACCTCGTCCTTGCGGCTCGCCGCCCGGGTGTAGAGCGGCACGCGGGCCACGTCCTCGGCCGTCAGTCCGAACAGGGTCGACTCGTCCTGCAGGACACCCGAGTCGAGCAGGGCGATGGCGCCCTCCCACCCGAGCGCCTCGATGTCGAACGCCCCACGACCGGCGAGCGCGAAGAGGCGCTCGCGCAGCTGGGAGGGACAGGTGCGCGCGTTGGGGCAGCGCAGGTCCTTGTCCCCCTCCTTCTCGTAGGCGAGCTCGGTGCCGCACGCCGGGCAGTGGGTCGGCATGACGAACTCCCGCTCGGTGCCGTCACGCAGGTCGACGACCGGGCCGAGGATCTCAGGGATCACGTCACCGGCCTTGCGCAGCACGACGGTGTCGCCGATCAGCACACCCTTGCGCTTGACCTCGAAGGCGTTGTGCAGCGTGGCCATCTCGACGGTCGAGCCGGCTACCTTGACCGGCTCCATCACGCCGTAGGGCGTGACCCGACCGGTGCGGCCGACGTTGACCCGGATGTCGAGGAGCGTGGTGTTGACCTCCTCGGGCGGGTACTTGTAGGCGATCGCCCAGCGCGGCGCCCGAGACGTCGACCCGAGCCGACCTTGCAGCGCGATCTCGTCGACCTTGACGACGATGCCGTCGATCTCGTGCTCGACGCTGTGCCGGTGCTCGCCGTAGTAGGTGACGAACTCCTGCACTGCCTCGGGACGGTCCACGACCTGGTAGTGCGTGGACGTGGGCATCCCCCACGCGTGCAGCCGCTCGTAGCCCTCGCTCTGGGTCGCGATGTCGAAGCCGCGCCGAGCGCCGATGCCGTGCACGAGCATGCTCAGCGGCCGGGTGGCGGTGACGGCCGGATCCTTCTGGCGCAGCGAGCCGGCGGCCGCGTTGCGCGGGTTGGCGAAGGGCGCCTTGCCCGCCTCGACCAGCGACGCGTTGAGGTCGGCAAACGCCTCGATCGGGAAGAAGACCTCACCGCGGATCTCGACCAGCTCGGGCACGTCGTCGCCGGCGAGGCGGTGCGGGATGCCCTCGATGGTGCGCACGTTGTGCGTGACGTCCTCGCCCACGCGCCCGTCGCCGCGCGTGGCCGCCCGGGTCAGCCGGCCCTGCTCGTAGGTCAGGTTGACCGCGAGCCCGTCGATCTTGAGCTCGCACAGCAGGTGCGGCGTGCCGCCGTCGAGGTCGCGCTGCACCCGAGCCATCCACTCGTCGAGCTCGCCGGCGGTGAAGACGTTGTCGAGGCTGAGCAGCCGCGCGCGGTGCTCGACCGGCGTGAACTCGGTGATGCGGGCCGCGCCGACGCGCTGGGTCGGGCTGTCGGGCGTGCGCAGGTCGGGGAACTGCTCCTCCAGCTCCTGCAGCCGCCGCATCAGCTGGTCGTAGTCGGCGTCGGACAGCGTCGGGGCGTCCCGGCCGTAGTAGGCCTCCTGCGCCTCGACCACCCGCTGCGCCGCCTCGGTCCACTCGCGGCGGGCCGGCACCGAGGCGTCCTCGACCTCGATGTCCGTGTCGGGGATGTCCCCGTCGTTGTCCTTGACCCCGCGTGCCGGGGACGTGCTCCTCGCCATGTGAGCATCGTGCCAGACGGGTCTGACACACCCCGCGCATCGGCCGCGCGGCCTACCGATCCGTGGTGAATCCGCGCTCCTGGTGGAAGGCCTCGTAGTGCAGCCACTTGTCCGTCAGGGCCTGCTCCACGTCGACGCCCGCACGCTGCGCGAAGACCAGCGTCATCGCCAGCACGTCGGCGACCTCTCCCGGTAGAGCCTGCTGCAGCTCCTCGGGCGACGCGCCCCGGTCTCGGCCCTGGCCGGTGGCCGACAGCCAGGCCTGCGCCAGCTCGCCCACCTCCTCGGTCAGCTTCAGCAGCGTCCACTCGGGCGTCCGGTCCACGCCGTAGTGGTCGGCGTAGCCCGCCGAGACGTACTCGATCCGGTCCGACCACTCGCGCAGCTCCATCCGGGCATCCTGCCAGCCCGGAGAGGCTCGTCCGGTCGCCACGCCTCGCCGACACGGCGACCAGCTGCCGTCTCGACCCCCCGGGCAGGTCAGGCGCGCGAGTAGGCGGTGGCCTCGGCGGCCAGCTCGGGGCTCGGGCGGACGCCGGTGTAGAGCACGAACTGCTCCAGGGCCTGCAGGCTCATCACCGACGCGCCGGTGATCGTGACCTTGCCGAGCTCGGCCGCGCGGGCCAGCAGCGGCGTGATCTCGGGCATCGGCACGACGTCGAAGACCACGTCGGCCGCCGTCACGACCTCGTCGGCCACCGGCAGGGCGTCGGCCTGGGGCCCGCCGGCCATGCCGACGGGCGTGCAGTTGATCACCACCTGGGGGCGGGCGTCGCCCAGCTCGGCGACCCGGTCGAACCCGTAGCGCTCCGCCAGCGCCCCACCGCTGCTCGCGTTGCGCGCCACGACGGTGACGTCCGCGTAGCCACCGTCGCGCAGCGCCGCCACGGTGGCCTTGGCCATGCCACCCGAGCCGAGCACGGCGACCGATGACGAACGGTCGATCTCGTTGTCCCGCAACAGGGTTGCGATCGCGATGTAGTCCGTGTTGTAGGCCACCAGCCGGCCGTCGGTGTTGACGATGGTGTTGACCGACTCGATGGCCTCGGCGGACGGGTCCAGCTCGTCGACGAGCGGGATGACGTCTTCCTTCCAGGGCATCGAGATCGCGGCACCCCGGATCCCGAGACCGCGCACCCCCGCTATGGCCGCGACGATGTCGGTGGTCGTGAACGCCTTGTAGACGTAGTCCAGCCCGAGCGCATCGTAGAGATAGTTGTGGAAGCGGGTGCCCGTGTTGCCGGGGCGCCCCGACAGGGACAGGCAGAGGGTGGTGTCCTTGGTGAGGTCTCCTGCGATGGTGCGCATGGCTCCACCGTAGAACGGCTCAGGCGGGACGGGTCGGGCGGAACGAGTCAGGCGGCGGTGCGGGTCGCGAGCTCGGTGGCGACCTCCACGATCCGCCGGTGGGTCTCGACGGCTCCGGCCCAGGTCTGGCCGGCCAGGCCGCACGCGGGTGACACGACGAGCCCGTCCAGCAGGTGCGGATCGACGCCGAGGTCCTCCCAGCGAGCGAGCAGCTCGTCGACGACCCGCTGCACGCGCGGAGGCTCGCCCGTGGTGGGCAGCACCCCGAGCCACACCGGCAGGCCGTCCTCGACGGTGACCGCGACCGACTCCCAGGTCTTGGGCCCGATCACCTGCGTGTCGACGGCGAGCGCGGACGCACCGGTGGTGCGCAGCAACGGGATCGGCGCCCCCTTGGCGCAGCAGTGGATGACGGTGGTCCGCTCCCCCACGGCCTTGACTGTGGCACTC
This sequence comes from Arsenicicoccus piscis, assembly GCF_022568835.1. Lineage (GTDB taxonomy): Bacteria > Actinomycetota > Actinomycetes > Actinomycetales > Dermatophilaceae > Arsenicicoccus > Arsenicicoccus piscis. Next base: position 36,970 of record NZ_JAKZHV010000008.1, on the reverse strand, counting down.
AGCGCGTTGGCCGCGACGAACGAGTCGACCGCCCGGATCCGACCGAAGCCCGAGGCCGTCGGCAGCCGCCCGCCCAGCACCGACGGCAGCGACGGCTCGTCGAGCTGCACGACCACCTGCGCATCGGGCACCAGCCGCTCGACCTCCTCGGCGTAGCCCCTGATCCCCTCGGCCAGCGACTCCACCAGGTCGCGCGTGGCGCCCTCGTCGACGATGACGCGCTCGCCGCGCGGCAGCCAGATCCCGGAGGCGAGTGTCCACGGGCCGGTCGCCTGCACCTTCAGCTCGCCTTCATAACCGTCGTAGACCTCGGCCACCAGATCGAGGTCCTGTCGGCGAATCGCACTGGCCCGTTGGGCATCTCGCCCGGGACGATCGACCAGACGCCAGCCGATCGGCTGCAGGTCGACCGGCAGGTCGACGAGCAGACCCGCGGCCCGACCGATCATGTCGGCACCCGGCCCACGGTCGGGCAGCTCGGGCACGTAGGGCAGACCGCCGTCTCCGAGCAGGTCGCGGATGATCCGATCGGCCTGTGCGACATCGGTGCCCGGCCACGAGCCCATGCCCGTCGCGCGCGTCATGACGCCGCCTGCGACCGCTGGGCGTCACGGCCTACGCCGCCGGCACGAGCACGGCGACCCGTCGCGCTGATGGTGGCCGAGCCGACCACCCGCGTGCCGTCGTAGAGCACGACCGACTGGCCGGTGGCGATGCCCCGGACCGCTTCGTCGAGGTCTACCTCGAGCTGCAGCTCGGCTGCATCGACAGCCTCACCATCGACCACCCCACCATCACGACCCAGACCGTCGACACCCAAGCCATCACCACCGCCCAGAACCGTGACGGTGCAGGGGATCTCGCTGCCGTGGGCACGCACCTGGGCCCCGAGGCGCAGCGTGCGACCCACCGGTGCGGGACCCGTCCAGCGCACGTGCGTGCCGGTGAGCCGGTCGATCCCGAGCAGGTCGGCGGTGCCGACGACGACGGTGTTGCGGGGCACGTCCACCTCGACGACGTAGCGCGGGGCGCCGTCTGCGGTGGGCCGGCCGAGCCGCAGCCCGCGTCGCTGGCCGACGGTGAATGCGTAAGCGCCAGAGTGGGATCCGACGACCTCGCCCGCCGTGTCGACGATGTCACCGGGTTGCTCGCCGAGGCGCTTGGCCAGCCAGCCCTTGGTGTCGCCGTCGGCGATGAAGCAGATGTCGTGCGAGTCCGGCTTCTTGGCGACGGCTAAGCCACGCTCGGCGGCCTCGGCGCGGATCTGGTCCTTGGTCGAGTCACCGAGCGGGAACCACGACCGCTCCAGCTGCTCGGCGTCGAGGACACCCAGCACATAGCTCTGGTCCTTGGCCGGGTCGACCGCGCGGTGCAGCGAGCGCGTCCCGTCGGCACCGATCTCGACCTGGGCGTAGTGCCCGGTCGCCACCCCGTCGAACCCAAGCGCCAGGGCCTTGTCGAGCAGCGCCGCGAACTTGATCTTCTCGTTGCAGCGCAGGCAGGGGTTGGGGGTGCGGCCGGCGGAGTACTCGGTGACGAAGTCCTCGACCACGTCGTGCGCGAACCGCTCGGCCATGTCCCACACGTAGAACGGGATGACGAGCCGGTCGGCCACGCGCCGCGCGTCCCCGGCGTCCTCGATCGTGCAGCAGCCGCGGGCAGACTCCCGCAGCGTCGCGGCGGACTGGGACAGCGCGAGGTGCACGCCGACGACCTGGTGGCCGGCGTCGAGCATGCGGGCGGCGGCGACCGCCGAGTCGACCCCGCCGCTCATGGCGGCGACGATGCGGGCCATCAGAACCTCCCGGTCGCGACCCCGGCACGGCGGGCCCGCTCCACGGCGGCGGACAGCGCCGCGAGGGCCGCGTCGACGTCGGTCTCGGTCGTGGTGTGCCCGAGCGAAAAACGCAGCGCGCCACGGGCTTCCGTGTCGGACAGCCCGGTCGCGAGGAGCACGTGCGAGGGCTGCGGGACCCCGGCCGTGCACGCCGAGCCGGTCGAGCACTGGATGCCTGCGGCATCGAGCAGGTAGAGCAGGGAGTCGCCCTCGCATCCCGGCACCAGCAGGTGCGCGTTGCCGGGCAGTCGGGTGGTGGCGTCCCCCTCGACCCAGTCCCCGCCGGGGCGGATGCCGAGGTCGAGCGCCATCGCCCCGCGGATGAGCCGGTCGCGCAGCGCGACGAGACGCACGAGCTCGGCGTCCAGAGTGTCTACGGCGATCTGCAGGGCGACCGATAGGCCGCGGATGCCCGCGACGTCGAGGGTGCCGCTGCGGACCCCGCGCTCCTGACCACCGCCGTGGGTGAGCGGGACGAGCGAGGCGTCGCGCTTGAGCAGCAACGCACCGACACCGACCGGCCCACCGAGCTTGTGCGCCGTGAGGGACAGCGCGGTCGCGCCGGACGCGGTGAAGTCGACCGGCACGTGCCCCACGGCCTGGACCGCGTCGGTGTGCAGGGGCACGCCCCGCTCTGCGGCGACGGCGGCGAGCTCGGCGACGGGCTGGATCGTGCCGATCTCGTTGTTGGCCCACATGATCGATGCCAGCGCGACCGACTCGGGGTCGGCATCGATCGCGGCGGCGAGCGTCTCGGGGGCGACGCGACCGGCGCCGTCGCACTCCAGCAGGGTGACCTCGGCACCCGAGCGCCGCTCCAGCGCCTCCGCCGCCTCGAGGACGGCGTGATGCTCCAGCGTGCTGACGAGGAGGCGCCGGCGTCGACCGCCCGACGCGTCCTGCGCGGAGAAGTAGGTGCCCGTCACGGCGAGGTTGTCGGCCTCGGTGCCGCCGGAGGTGAAGACGACCTCGCTGGGCCGTGCCCCCACCAGCGACCCGATCTGCTCGCGGCTCTCCTCGACGGCGCGACGCGCAGCGCGACCGGCGGTGTGCAGGCTGGAGGGGTTGCCGACGATCGCACGCTGCTCGGCGACCGCCTCGATGACCTGCGGAAACACCGAGGTGGTGGCGGCGTGGTCCAGATAGACGAGCTGGTCACTCACCCGGTCAGTCTAGGCCGTGGTCACGGACTGGCCCTCGGGCGCCCAGCGGGAGAGACTGGTCCGATGGCGACGGACCAGACGCAGCACCAGACCGACGGCCAGGCCGACAGCAAGGCCGACCCCCAGAGCACCGGCGAGACGTTCGAGCGCGCGCAGAACGCCCCCAAGAGCGGCGCGTTCGAGCGCGACACGACCTACATCAACGACCGGATCGTCCGCGACGCGCCCGCTGGTGGGCCGTCGGCGGGGCCCGAGGGCGACAAGGTCGGCCAGCTGATCTGGCCGGTGGAGCCCGGGCGCTACCGCCTGGTCGCCGCCCGTGCCTGCCCGTGGGCGCACCGCACCGTGATCGTGCGCCGCCTGCTCGGTCTGGAGGGTGCGATCTCCCTCGGTCTGGCCGCGCCCACGCACGACAAGCGGTCGTGGAACTTCGAGCTCGACCCCGACGGGGTAGACCCCGTGCTCGGCATCGAGCGCCTCCAGCAGGCCTACTTCGCTCGGGTCCCGGACTACCCGCGCGGCATCACCGTGCCAGCCATCGTCGACGTGCCGACCGGAGAGGTCGTCACCAACAACTTCCCGCAGATCACGCTCGACTTCTCCTCCGAGTGGCGCGACTACCAGCGCGAGGGTGCGCCCGACCTCTACCCGGAGGCGCTGCGCGAGGAGATCGACACGGTCAACAAGCGGGTCTACACCGAGGTCAACAACGGGGTCTACCGCTGCGGGTTCGCGGCGGACCAGGAGTCCTACGACGCGGCCTACGACCGGCTGTGGACGGCCCTCGACTGGCTCGAGGAGCGGCTCACCCACCAGCGATACCTCGTCGGCGACACCATCACCGAGGCCGACGTCCGGCTGTTCCCGACGCTGGTGCGCTTCGACGCGGTCTACCACGGGCACTTCAAGTGCAACCGGGCCAAGATCACCGAGATGCCGGCCCTGTGGGGCTACCTGCGCGACCTGTTCCAGACCCCCGGGTTCGGCGACACCACCGACTTCGTGCAGATCAAGGAGCACTACTACGTCGTCCACCACGAGGTGAACCCGACCGGCATCGTCCCGAAGGGCCCGGCCCTCGAGGGGCTGCTCACCCCGCACGGTCGCGAAGCCCTCGGCGGGCGCCCCTTCGGCGACGGCACTCCCCCGGCCCCGTCGCCGAGGGCGAGCAGGTCCCCGCGGGCCACAACCCGCTCTACCCCGCGGACGACCGGGCCGACACCAGCAGCTGAGACCAGCCGCCCGCCGCACCGTGTCGCCCTGGCTCAGAGGTCCCATCAGGAGGGACAGGATCTCGCGGATCTCCGCGAGCACCAACGGGCCGACGTTCCCACTGCGCCCGAGGATTCGAGATGTCGCCACCGAACGCACGTGCTGGCACTGCGCGGCCGAGGGCGCGCCCAGGCCGTTCCCCCTGTCTGGTTCCACCAGCACCTCAAGGCTGCTGTCGCGGACCGTACGCGTCAGCGGCACCATCTGGACCACGTTCGGCCCACCGGCCAGGAGCCGCCGGGCCGTCACGACCACCGCAGGCCGACATAGCCCGGCCTCGCTGCCCGCAGGAACGCCGAGGTCCAGCTCGACGACATCACCCGGCGTCAGCACTCAGCCACACCGACTCGTCCCCGTCGAGGTCGCGAGACAGATCGCGGGCCATCGCGTCTTGCCGCAGCGCCTGGAGCGCGGCACGCACCGTCTCATCAATCGTCTCGTGCCGGGCACTGGCCAGTTGCGACACCCGCGCGTGCGTCGATCGACTGACCCGGATCGTCGTCGTCTCACTCATTGCACGAGTCTAGGACCAGGTAGACAAGACCGTCTACACCGCACTGCGGCAGATGAGGCTCACGGCGGCCGCCGCGTTCGCCGACTCCACCCTCGGCAAGAAGTACCCGGCCGCGGTCGCCTCCTGGGTGAACGCCTGGGACCGGTTCACCCCGTCCCTGGCCTTCGGGCCGGCGCTGCACAAGGTCAGCTACACCACCAACAGCATCGAGTAGTTGAACTTCTAGCTGCGCAAGATCATCAAGAACCGCGGTCATTCCCGGGCGACGCGGACGTGATCAAGTTGCTGGGCCCCCATCCCGCTCGGGCGACCCGAGCAGATGCCGACCGATCGGCTGATACGAGGCATCTTCGGGCCTCGCTGCCACCTACCGAAGGGGTCGCGATGAGTGCTGACAAGAAGGCCGCAGAGATGACTGCCGAGCAGGAGTACGAGTACTACGCCGACCCGGCCAACCAGGAGCCTCAGGGGCCGGACCGTCGTCGGAAGCGCCCGATGAGCACCCCGGTGCCCGTGCGCTTCCCGGCCGACCTGCTCGAGGACGTCAAGCGAGCAGCGGAAGCCGATGACCGCTCCGTCTCAGCCTGGATCCGCAGAGCCGTTGAGCACGAGCTGACCCGCTCGGCTTAGACCACTGACGACTGACCCGCGTGGATGACGAGCTGGTTCCCGCTCTAGAAGATCAGGACGATGGTCTCTAGGAGGCGGGCTTGGGTGTCGAACCCGAGGCGCAGCTCTCGGTGTGGCCAGTCATCGTCTTCGAGGGGTTCTACCCATTGGGCCCAGGTGGCCGCGTGTGCGGCGTCATCGGGACTGACCCCGTGCCGCAGCGCGCTGGGGTGGACGTTCACGCGGCGAAGTTGGCTAGCGCTCGGCGGATGGCTTCGGAGCGGGTCAGGTGCTCACGCTCTGCCAGTGCGTCCAGTGCGGCGATCTCGTCAGCAGTCAGTCGTACCGCGACGACCTGCATCGGTTCAGCGCCGCGTCCGGGCCGGCCCCGGCCTCGTCGCTTGAGCGCGTCCACGTCGTAGCCGGCCTCGGCCTCGTCGGCCCACTGCTGGATCTGCTCCTCGGTGACTTCGTCCTCACGCGCACGAATATCGTAAACGAAAAGGTAGGTCGTGTCGCTGGTTTGCTGTCAGGTGCCTGAGGCCATGTCGGCGGCGAGGATGTAGTTGGGGTGGCGGGTCGGGGATGTCGGCGCCGCAGGCTTCGAAGATTCGTAGTCCGAGCAGTCCGAGCATGGTCACGAGTGCGAAGTCGTTGATGTTCGCGCTGGTACGGGCGGCGTGGAGCACGACCTCGAACTGGAGGTGGGAGAGTCCGAGGGTGGGCGACGGTCTTGGGCTGGGAAGTGTTCATGAACCATCATCGAGCCTGCACCAGGCTCCCCCAGCGGCAGATTAGGGCGTTGCGATCCAGTAGCGCCGTGCCAGTCCGGTGTCGTCGAGCACTGTCTCGGTGAGCACTCCGCCGGCCCGTTCGATGGTTCTGATCGACCCGATGTTGTCGTCCCGATGTTGTCGTCCCGGCAGACGAGGACGCGGGGCGGAAGTCACGTTGCCCGACCTTAGCCCGCCCCACCCCAGCAGTCTCGACACCCGCTCCTCGGCATGAGCGCGAAACCACGACCGCGGTCAATCACGCCCTAGGCGATCGACGCGCACACGACCAGGCTCACGGCCAGCATGGCGGCGGCCGCGACGAGCGAGCCGGGATGGAAACGACTGTCCACGGCAATGTCCTTGAGCCGGCCGGGTGTGAGCGCGTCCAGCACGACGAAGGACAGCGCCTGCAGCACCACACCCAGCAGGCCGAAGGCGACCGTCCAGCCGAGCGCCGGGCCGAACGACGACGCGCCGTTGGTCCAGATCGAGGTGAACACGATCGCGCCGAGCCCGAGGAACGCGGCCGCGACGATCAGGGCCGCGTTGAGCGACCGCTCCTCGTAGATCCGGTGGCCGAGCCGCCCGGTCGTCACCAGGTCGATCGCCACGAATCCCGCACACAGCAAAGCGATCCCGACGACCGAGTAGGCCGCGGCGTAGAGCAGGCTCAACATCATCGGGACTCTCCTGGGCGTGTTGGTGCAGCGGACCGTGGTTCACCAGGCACCCGCGCGGCCGCCTCGGGTCGCGCGTCGTCGAGCCAGGCGGAGCACTCGGCCGCGCTCGGGGTCGGGGCGGCGATCCGGTGCGGCACGAACCTGGCGCCGTAGTCGGTGATCCACCCGTCGGACTCGCGGATGCCCACGCCGGCGGCCCGCCCGTCGACGACCCACGACCCGAGGACCGCCTTGTTGCCGTGGAAGTCGGGCAACGGGCACCACTGCTGGTAGAGCCAGCCCTCGGCGCCGTAGTCGCCCGGCTGCTCGTGCTCTATGCCCGCGGCGTGGATGCGGATGTTGTCGCCCTCGCGGCCGTGCAGCGGCTTGGCGACCCACTCGGTCAGCGGTCCGGGGTCGTCGAGATAGGCCGGCAGCAGGCATTCGTGACTCGGGTAGAGGTGCCAGAGGGCAGCGAGCAGAGCCTTGTTGGACAGCAGCACCTTCCACACCGGCTCGATCCACGTCGTGGACAGCGCACCTCGCGGCCGGGCCTCGACGTGCGCGCCGAACGGCTCGGCCAGCATCTGCTCCCACGGGTAGAGCTTGAAGCAGGCTCGCAGGGGCGCGTCACCGTGACCGACGAAGCAGGATCGCTCACTGTCCCAACCGATCTCGCCGATCGTGATGGAGTCGGTCGCCAGCCCGGCCTGGTCGGCCGTGTCGCGCAGGTAGGTGACGGTCATCAGCTCCTCGCCGGTCGGCTCGTCGGCGTGATGGGCGAAGACGACGGGCGCCGGCGGCAGCTTCATCCGGTTGGACCGCCAGGCCAGCACGAGCCGCTCGTGCAATGAGTTCCACTGGTCCAGATCAGGATTCGTGTCCTGCAGCCAGAACCATTGCGCGACAGACGATTCCAGCAGACCGGTGGGGGTGTCGGCGTTGTACTCGAGGAGCTTCGCGTGCCCGACCCCGTCGTAGCGCAGGTCGAACCGGCCGTAGATGCTGGGCGTGCCGGCCGTTAGCGACTCACGCGCCAGCTCCAGCGCACCGGGCGGCAGCCCGAGCGTGCCCATCTCACCCGTCGCGAGGAAGCGCGCTGCCTCGAGGCACATCTGGTGCAGCTGCTCGGTGACCTGCTCGAGGTAGTCGACCTCGCCAGACGTCAGCTCGTAGCACGCCTCCTCGAACCAGTAGGGCGACGGATCCCGGTCCGGCGCATAGGTCTCCGGGAAGATCAGGCCCTGGCTCATCACGGTCTCGCGCCAGCCCGGTCGCGGCGTGGCAGGCAGTCGCCGCATCAGCTGCCGGCCTTGCCGCCACTGCCGCCGAAGCCGCCCCGGCTGACCTTGGTGCCACCCTTGACCGACGCGGCCGACACGGTGCCGCCGGTCGAGGGGACCCCGCCCTTGACGTAGGAGTGCCCATCCGGCGGGGTGCTGAAGCTGCCGCCGGTCGCCCTCTGCCCGATGGCCGGCGCGATCCGGCCGAACGGCAGGAAGTACCACATCCCGCCGACGCCGGTCCGATGCGTCTGGGTCTGGGTGCCGTCGTCGCACTGCTGGTCGGCGACCCGCTTGCCGGTCTGGGGGTCCAGGCAGACCCCGGCGTAGTCCGGCTCGGCCGCGCCGCAGCCGGTCAACAGACCGGCGACCAGCGCCGTGACACCGAGCACGACCGTCGCAGAACGCCGCCCGCCAGGCCGAGGCCGGTCCGGGCGCCGGGAGAGCTCGTTGGTCATGTCCATCCGACGCGTCCGGGGCTCAACGCGTTCCGGCCGCCGCCGCACCTCGGTGCACCGTCTCGATGATCTCGACCACCCGCTGCGAGTCGTGCGGATCCACCGGGAGGTCGCCCTGGCCGCGCAGGGCCCGCGCCAGCCGGCTGTAGAACTCCGGGTAGTCACCGGTCTCGAGCTCCACCGGGGTCCGCGAGCCGTCGGCAGAGGTCAGCGTCGCCGCTCCGGGATCCTGGCGCCGCCCGTAGCCCTCGTCCGCCGGCGAGCCGCCGGCGCCCAGCTGGGCCTCCTGCTCGTCCAGCCCCAGGATCGTCAGCGTGCCCTCGGTGCCGGTCACGGTCCAGCGCGGACCCGGCTGTGGCGCAAGGGTGCTCACCACGACCTTCGACTCCACCGCGCCCGGGCCCTCGCCGTGCGTGAGCAGCAGGGTCGCCTCGTCGTCGCTGCGCCCGCCCTCGCGCAGCGTCTTGACACCACCGACCAGCGAGGACACCGGCCCGCTCAGCCGGATCACCTGGTCGAGCAGGTGCGACCCGAGGTCGTAGAGCACTCCCCCGCCCTCGTCGGGCGTCGCCGCCGCCTTCCACGCCTTCGTGATGGTCGGCTTGTCGACCTCGAAGCGCGACTCGACCGAGCGCACCCGCCCCAGCCGCCCGGACGCGATCTCGCGCTGCACGGTGAGGAAGTCGTCGTCGAACCGGCGGTTCTGGAAGACCGTCAGCGGCGCACCGTGTCGCTCGGCGGTGGCGATCAGCTCGGCGGCATCCGCCGCGTGCACCGTGAACGGCTTGTCCACGACCACGGCCACCCCGGCCTCGAGGGCGGCGCGGGCGTGCTCGGCGTGCAGCGCGACCGGCGACCCTACGACGACGAGGTCGAGGTCGCGCGCGAGCAGGTCGTCGATCGAGTCGACCGCGACGGTGCCGGGGTAGCGCTCGGCGAGCGCGGCCCGCCGGGCGGGGTCCCGCGTCACGACCGAGTCCAACACGTAGTCCGGCGACGCCGCGAGGACGGGCGCGTGGAAGACCGCGCCGCTCGTCCCGAAACCGACGACTCCCACCCGGATCGGGTGGGAGTCGTCGAGGGGGTAGTGAGTCATGTCTCGACTCTAGCCCGAGCGCTCGGCGGCGGTCACCGCTTGGCGATGGCCTCCGTGGCCTGCGGCAGCACCTGGAACAGGTCGCCGACGATGCCGAAGTCGACCAGCTCGAAGATGGGCGCCTCCTCGTCCTTGTTGACGGCGACGATCGTCTTGGAGGTCTGCATGCCCGCCCGGTGCTGGATGGCGCCGGAGATGCCGCAGGCGACGTAGAGCTGCGGCGACACCTGCTTGCCGGTCTGGCCGACCTGCAGGGTGTGCGGGTACCAACCCGCGTCGACGGCGGCGCGCGAGGCGCCCACGGCGGCCTTCATCGAGTCGGCGAAGGCCTCGACCGGCCCGAAGTCGCCCCCGGTGCCACGACCGCCGGAGACCACGATCTGGGCGGCGGTGAGGTCGGGGCGGCCGGTGGACTGCTTGGGCTCGCTGGACACGATCTTGGCCGACCGCGCGAGGTCGGAGAGCGCCACGTCGAGGGCGACCTGCTCGGCCGCGCCCTGGACGGCCGCGGGGGCGACCGAGCCGGGCTTGACCGTGACGATCGTCGTGTCGGTGGCGCCGGTCGCGTTGACCGTGTAGGACCCGGCGAACACCGAGTGCGTGGTGCGCGGCTTGCCACCCTCGCCCGCCTCGACGTCGACGGCGTCGGTGAGCACACCGGCACCCGTCTTGACCGCGAGGCGACCGGCGACCTCCTTGCCGGCGGGCGTGGAGGTGAGCAGGACCGCTACGGGATGGGCCTGCTCGACGGTCGCGGCGAGCACCTCGACGGTCGGGACCACGAGGTAGTCCGCGGCGTCGGGCAGCTCGGCGACGTAGACCTTCTCGGCGCCGTACTTCGCGAGCACGGGCAGCGCCACGTCGACGCCGCTGCCGACGAAGACCGCGGAGGGCTCGCCAAGGCGCTTGGCCAGGGTGAGCAGCTCGGCGGACGTCTTCTTCAGCTTGCCGTCGGTGTGGTCGAGCAGGACGAGAACTTCAGCCATGGGGTTCGACTCCTTCGTCTGTGGGTCGGCTCGTCAGATGAACTTGCGGGAGGCGAGGAACCCGGCGAGCGCGGTGCCGCCCTCGCCCTCGTCCTTGACGATCTCGCCCTGCTCGCGCGGCGGGCGCGCGGTGAAGGACTCGACGGTCGTCCAGGCGTTGTCCAGGCCGACCTGGCCCGCGTCGACGCCGAGGTCGGCGAGCGCCCAGGTCTCGACCGGCTTCTTCTTGGCCGCCATGATCCCCTTGAACGAGGGGTAGCGCGGCTCGTTGATCTGGTCGGTCACCGACACCACGGCCGGCAGGGACACCTCGATGCGCTCGGTAGCCGTGTCGCCGTCGCGCCGGATCGTCACGGTAGAGCCGTCGAGCGTCACCTCCGACGCGTAGGTCGCCATCGGCAGCCCCAGCCGCTCGGCGAGCATCGCCGGGACCAGGCCCATCGTGCCGTCGGTGGACGCCATGCCGGTGAGGACCAGGTCGGGCGAGCCGATCTTCTTGATCGCCTCGGCGAGGACCAGCGAGGTCGCGGCCGCGTCGGAGCCGTGGATGGCCTCGTCGCTCACGTGCACACCCTTGTCGGCGCCCATCTGGAGCGACTTCTTGACGGCGTCGCCGGCCTGGTCGGGCCCGACGGTCAGCACGGTCACCGTGCTGCCCTCGTGCGACTCCGCGATCTTCAGAGCCTCTTCGACGGCGTACTCGTCCAGCTCGGAGAGGAGGCCGTCGACACTCGTGCGGTCGACGGTCTTGTCGGACTCGGTGAAGGTCCGGTCGCCCTGGGCGTCCGGGACGTGCTTCACGCAGACGACGATGTCCATGCTCGTGCTGCCTTCCTCGGGGAGATCAGTGACGCGGCGCTGCTGCTCCACGCCATATTACCGGCCGGTAACAGGGGGTCCGGCACCCCTGCCGTGCCACGTGGCCAGCATCACGCGACCACGCGGGTTCACGCCTGCGGCTGCGACCCCTCGGGAGCCGAGCCGTCCTCGGGCACCTGACCGGTGACGATCTGGTGCCACGCACCGACGGCCTGGATCACGAAGTTGGTCGACATCGGCAGCAGGGTCTTCAGGTCCGCGCCCGGGACGACCAGGTTGTCGACGGCCGAGGACAGCATGTTCTGGGCGACGCTGGTCTTGACGAAGAGGGTCTGGGCGTTGATGACGTTGGAGGCTTGCAGGGCCTTCAGCTCGTCGACGTCGAGGTCCTCCTCGATCGCCCACTGGCCGAAGACGCGCATCATCGGGATCTCGCCCTCGAGGCAGCGCGCGAACAGCTGGTGGCCCTGGACCTTGTAGGCGACGTCGCCGTCGGCGTCGACCTCGGCGAGCAGTCCGTCCTCCTGGAGGGCGGCGACGACGGCGTCGCGCAGGGGGTGCTGCTCGGCGGCGGGAGGCATGAAGTTGGGCAAAGACGTGGGATCAGTCATGTCCACACCGTAACGAGTGCCTAGGCTTGCGCGCATGTCACCCCGACCCCGGAACTCCCGAGACCGCGTCCCACCGCTCGGGGTGACCCTCACCGACGAGGGCGCGGACGTCGCCGTCTTCGCCGCCAAGGCCGACCGGGTCGAGCTGTGCCTGTTCGACGCCGACGACCACACCGGGGAGTCCGAGCGCCGCGTAGAGCTCACCCAGCGGCTGCACGGCTTCTGGTTCGACGAGGTGCCCGGGATCAAGGCCGGGCAGCGCTACGGCTTCCGCTGCCACGGCCCGTGGCGGCCGTGGGAGGGTCACCGCTACAACCCGGACAAGCTCTTGCTCGACCCCTACGCGCGGGCGATCGAGGGTGAGGTGCGGTGGCGCCCGGAGGTGTTCGGCCACCACGTCGACGAGCTGCTGACCGGCGACCCGATGATCGCCGACCACCGCAACAGCGCGCCGTTCGTCCCCCGCTCGGTCGTCGTCGAGGACGGCTTCGACTGGGGCGACGACGCGCCGCCGCAGACCCCGATGAGCGAGTCGGTGATCTACGAGATGCACGTCAAGGGGTTCACCCAGCAGCTGCCCGACGTGCCCGAGCACCTGCGCGGCACCTACGCGGGGCTGGCGCACCCGGCGGCGATCGAGTGGCTGACCCGGCTGGGCGTCACCGCCGTCGAGCTGCTGCCCGTCCACACCTTCGTCTCCGAGCCGCAGCTGGTGCAGCGCGGGCTGGTCAACTACTGGGGCTACAACTCGATCGGGTTCTTCGCCCCGCACGCCGCCTACGCGGCCGCCACGGACCCGGAGGGGGTGATCGCCGAGTTCAAGGCCATGGTCAAGGCGCTGCACGCCGCCGGGATCGAGGTGATCCTCGACGTGGTCTACAACCACACCGGTGAGCAGTCGGTCGACGGCGGGACGCTGTCGCTGCGCGGTCTGGACGCCGCGGCCTACTACCGCCTGGACTCCCGGGCCATGGACAACGACGTCACGGGCACCGGCAACACCGTCGACCTGCGCCACCACGCCGCCGTGCGGATGGTCCTGGACTCGCTGCGCTACTGGGTCGAGGAGATGCACGTCGACGGCTTCCGGTTCGACCTCGCCGTCGCGCTCGCCCGCGGCGAGGGTGGCTACTCGCCGGACCACCCGTTCCTCGTCGCGCTCACCTCCGACCCGGTGCTGTCGCAGGTCAAGCTGATCGCCGAGCCGTGGGACATCGGCTCGAACGGCTGGCGCACTGGCCAGTTCCCCCCGCCGTTCGCCGAGTGGAACGACCGCTACCGCGACACCCTGCGCAACTTCTGGCTGATCGACCTCGCCGCGTCGAGCCACGGCCAGCCCGGTCACCGGCTCTCCGAGCTGGCCACCCGGCTCGCCGGGTCCGAGGACTCCTTCTCCCTCGGCGACCGCGGCCCGATCGCGTCGATCAACTTCGTCACCGCCCACGACGGCTTCACCCTCGCCGACCTCACCCGCTGCAACGTCAAGCACAACGGCGCCAACGGCGAGGGCAACCGGGACGGCATGGACCACAACCGATCGTGGAACCACGGGGTCGAGGGGCCGGCCGACGACGCCGTCGAGGCGCACCGTCGCCGCAGCCGCCGCAACCTCCTCGGCAGCCTGCTCGTGTCCGCCGGCGTGCCGATGATCACCATGGGCGACGAGATCGGGCGCAGCCAGCGCGGCAACAACAACGCCTACTGCCAGGACAACGAGATCTCCTGGGTGGACTGGGATCTCGACGAGGACCAGCAGGCGATGCGCGACACCGTCGCCGCCCTCGTGCGCATCCGGCGCGACCACCCGGTGCTGCGGCAGCGGCACTTCTTCGGCAAGCGCCCGCCCTACGCCGACGGGATGCGCGACCTCACCTGGTACTCCGCCGGCGGCGAGCGGATGGAGGGCGAGCAGTGGCACGACCCCTACAACCACTCCCTGATGGCCTACCTCGACGGTCGCGTCGTCGGCGGCGCGTCGCTGCTGGTGGTCTTCCACGGCGGCGCCGACGACGCCCAGATCACGCTGCCCCGGATCCGCGCCGTGACGCAGTACCGCCTGCTGTGGGACTCGGTGTGGGAGCGCCCCGACCTCGAGGGCGCCACCATGGCGGCCGGCGCGAGCTACCTGACCGCGCCCGCATCGATGCAGATCTGGCGAGCGCAGGCCTGACGCCGTCCCTAGGGTTGGCGCCATGACCCTCACACGGCATCCCGACCCGTCGCTGCGCTGGGTCGTCGAGCTGAGCATCCCCAGCGGGTCCACCAGCCCCGACCCCGACGCACCGCCGCGATCGGTCCAGGACCGTTCCGACGCAACGACATTCGCCGCCCTGGTCACCTCAAGGGCTTCCCCGCCACCGTCTCTCCCGTAGACCAGCCGCGGGCTGCCGACGTCCCCGCCGGCACGATCGGCTACCGGGTCCGGCTCACGACCACCTACGCCACGAAGGCCGAGGCCGACGCAGCCGTCGCGGCCCTCAAGATCGCTGGTGTCGCAGGCCGTTCGTGGTACTCCGGGTGGGACGGGGGCAACCCGTCGGGCGGCCCGTGGACGGTCAACGTCGTCACGATCGACCCGCGCACGTTCAAGGGGATCCTCGGTGGCACCTACGGCCCCGACCTCGAGCGGCGCGAGACCACCACCGCGCTGGCCGCCTTCACGCGCGCCGACGTGGCCATCAACGCCGGCTTCTTCGTCATGGACCCGGCCGCCGGTGCCGAGGGGGACCCGGCCGGTGCCGCCGCCTACGACGGCGTCTTCGAGTCCGAGCCGGTCGCGGGCCGGCCGGTGCTGGTGCTCGACGAGCGGGCCCGGCGCACCACGATCGTGCGCCCGAGCTGGACCGGCGAGCTCCGCACGCGCACAAGCACTCTCACGCTCGACGGCTACAACCGGGTGCCCGGCCTGATCCGCAACTGTGGCGGGGACGCGACCGACCGCCCGACGTCCCTGCCGCTGCACGACGTCACCTGCACCGACTCGGACGAGCTGGTCGCGTTCACCCCCGCCTTCGGCGCTACGACACCCCAGGGTGCCGGCACCGAGGTGGTCATCGGCCGCCGCGGCCACGCTGGCGGCGCTGCCGGTCGGGTCGCGGGCGCGCGTCGACGCGCGGCTGACCGCGCCCGGCCACGGTCACCGCTCGCTGCTGCGACCCGGCACCTCCGTCATCAACGGCGGGCCGCAGCTGATGCGCGACGGTCGCATCCACATCACCCAGAAGGCCGACGGGATGAACCAGACCACCAACCCGAGCTTCGACTACGGCTGGGTGCTGCAGCGCAACCCGCGCACCTTCGCGGGTGAGGACGCCGCCGGGCGCACGATGCTGGTCACGGTCGACGGCGATGGTGCTCGACGGCACCCTCGTCACGCACCCCTCCGACGCCACCGGGGAGCGTCCGGTGGGCGACGCGATCTACGTGCGCTGACCGGCGGGTCTCGCTGCGTGGGACAGACCGCGCCGGAGACGGGCGAGGACCCTCTCGGGGGTCACACCTGGGCTCATCTTCGGTAGCGTGAGCGGGTGACCCCGAAGCACCCCTCCCCCACGCCCGAGACCCCCGGCAACGACCGGCCGGAGCCTGCGGACACGCTGGCTCCGGCCGACCCCTACCTCGTCGACGACCAACCCGTCGACCACGCCTCCACCCTCGCCGACGCCCTCCCGGCGGACGCGACGATCGAGGTCGACGAGCAGGCCGAAGAGCACGCCGACGACACGACCGACCCCGGTGTCCCGGTCTCCGTCCCGCCGCAGCTGCCCATCGGGCGGATCCCGGTCGAGGACGTCTTCCCGACCGTCGACTGCGGTCGCCGCCCCGCGAAGTCCGTCGTGGGCGAGACGTTCACCGTGTGGGCCACCGTCTTCCGCGAGGGCCACGACGCGGTCAACGCGAGCGTCGCGCTGCACGACCCCGACGGCGGCGTCACGCACGTCCCGATGACCTGCGTCGAGCCCGGCCTCAACCTGTGGTCGGCCGAGATCTCCGCCGACCGCGAGGGCCTGTGGAGCTACAGTGTCGAGGGCTGGTCCGACCCCTACGGCACCTGGCACCACGACGCCGTCATCAAGGTCGAGGCCGGGGTCGACACCGAGCTGATGCTCGAGGAGGGCGCCCGCGTCCTGCAGCGCGCCCTCGACGAGGTCGAGCGCACGCCCGAGCAGGCGCGCGTGCTGCACGACGCCATCTGGGGCCTGCGCGAGGTGCAGCGGCCCCCGCTGATCCGCCTCGGTGCCGGCATCTCGCCGGCCGTCGAGGAGGAGCTGGCGCGCCGCCCGCTGCGCGACATGGTCAGCCCGTCGCCCGCCCAGTCCTGGCTCGTGGAGCGCAAGCTCGCCCTGACCGGCGCGTGGTACGAGATGTTCCCGCGCTCGGAGGGCGCCTACCGCGACCCCGACACCGGCGTGTGGCGCAGCGGCACGCTGCGCACCGCGATGGACCGGCTGCCGGCGATCGCCGACATGGGCTTCGACGTCGTCTACCTCACCCCGATCCACCCCATCGGGCGCACCAACCGCAAGGGTCCCAACAACACCCTCAACGCCGGGCCGCTCGACCCGGGCTCGCCCTACGCCATCGGCTCGGCCGACGGCGGGCACGACGCCATCCACCCCGACCTCGGCACGTTCGAGGACTTCGACGCCTTCGTCGCCCGCGCCAAGGAGCTCGGCATGGAGGTCTGCCTCGACATCGCGCTGCAGTGCTCCCCCGACCACCCCTGGGTGACCTCCCACCCCGAGTGGTTCACGACGCGCGCCGACGGCTCGATCGCCTACGCCGAGAACCCGCCCAAGAAGTACCAGGACATCTACCCGGTCAATTTCGACAACGACCCGGCGGGCATCTACGCCGAGGTGCGGCGGGTCATCCAGGTGTGGATCGACCACGGCGTCACGCTGTTCCGGGTCGACAACCCGCACACCAAGCCGGTCGAGTTCTGGCAGTGGCTGATCCAGGACGTGGCGACGGAGCGACCCGACATCATCTGGCTGGCCGAGGCGTTCACCAAGCCGGCGATGATGCACACGCTCGGCAAGATCGGCTTCCAGCAGTCCTACACCTACTACGCCTGGCGCAACCAGAAGTGGGAGCTCGAGGAGTACGTCAGCGAGCTCGCCGGCGACGCGGCCGCCTACATGCGCCCGTCGTTCTGGCCGACGACGCACGACATCCTCACCCCCTACATGCAGTACGGCGGGCCGACCGCCTGGAAGCTGCGGGCCGCGGTCGCCGCGACCATCGTGCCGACCTACGGGATCTACACCGGTTATGAGCTCGTAGAGCACGTCGCGCGCCCCGGCGCCGAGGAGCAGATCGACAACGAGAAGTACGAGTTCAAGGACCGCCGCTGGATGGACTACGAGCCGGGCGGGCACAAGGAGGGCCAGTCGCTGCACGGTTATCTCAAGCGGCTCAACGAGATTCGTCGCGATCACCCGGCGCTGCACTGGCTGCGCAACATCACGTTCCACCACGTGGACGACGAGAACGTCATGTGCTACTCGAAGGCGGTCAAGACCGGGGAGGGGCGCGAGGACGTCGTCATCGTCGTGGCCAACCTCGACCCGCACGCCACCCGCGAGACGTGGGTCCACCTGGACCTGCCGGCGCTCGGCCTCGAGTGGCACGAGGGCTTCGTCGCCCACGACCTGATCACCGGGGACTCCTGGCACTGGGGTGCCCACAACTTCGTCCGGCTCGGCAAGGACACCGAGCCGGTCCACATCATCGAGCTCCGGAGGTTCTGACCCAGTGCAAGGCCTGTCACTCAACCAGCCCGGTCTGCGGCACGACGCGCAGTGGTTCCGCAAGGCGGTGTTCTACGAGGTCCTCGTGCGCGGCTTCGCGGACTCCAACGGATCGGGCGCCGGGGACTTCACCGGACTCATCTCCAAGCTCGACTACCTGCAGTGGCTCGGCGTCGACTGCCTCTGGCTGCCGCCGTTCTACGCCTCGCCGCTGCGCGACGGCGGCTACGACATCGCCGACTACCGCGCGGTGCTGCCCGAGTTCGGCACCCTGCCGGAGTTCAAGGAGCTCGTCGCTCAGGCGCACGCCCGCGGGATCCGGATCATCACCGACTTCGTGATGAATCACACGAGCGACCAGCACGAGTGGTTCAAGGCGTCGCGGGAGAACCCCGACGGCCCCTACGGCGACTACTACGTGTGGAGCGACGACGACACCAAGTACGGCGACGCGCGCATCATCTTCGTCGACACCGAGGTGTCCAACTGGACCTTCGACCCGATCCGGCGCCAGTTCTTCTGGCACCGCTTCTTCTCCCACCAGCCGGACCTCAACTTCGAGAACCCGCGGGTCCAGGAGGAGATGTTCGACATCGTCCGGTTCTGGATGGACATGGGCATCGACGGCTTCCGCCTGGACGCCGTGCCCTACCTGTTCGAGGAGGAGGGGCACAACGGCGAGAACCACCCCAAGACCCACCAGTTCCTCGCCGCGCTGCGCCGGATGGTCGACACCGAGTACCCGGGCCGGATCCTGCTGGCCGAGGCCAACCAGATGCCGCACGAGGTCGTCGACTACTTCGGCACCGACGAGGACCCCGAGTGCCAGATGTGCTTCCACTTCCCCGTCATGCCGCGCATCTACTACGCGCTGCGCGAGGGCAAGGCGGCGCCCATCGCCCGCGTGCTCGCCGAGACGCCGGACATCCCCAAGGGCGGGCAGTGGGGCACCTTCTTGCGCAACCACGACGAGCTGACGCTCGAGATGGTCGACAGCGAGGAGCGGGCCGCGATGTACGGCTGGTACGCCCCCGACCGCCGCATGCGCGCCAACATCGGCATCCGCCGCCGGCTCGCGCCGCTGCTCGACAACAGCCGCGCCGAGCTCGAGCTCATCAACGCCCTGGTGCTGTCGCTGCCCGGCTCGCCGTGCCTCTACTACGGCGACGAGATCGGCATGGGCGACAACATCTGGCTGAACGACCGCGACGCGGTCCGCACGCCCATGCAGTGGACCCCGGACCGCAACGCGGGCTTCTCCAGCGCGGACCCCGGCAAGCTCTACCTGCCGACCATCACCAGCCTCGTCTACCACTACAACAACGTGAACGTCGAGGCGCAGATGTCCAGCTCGGGCTCGCTGCTGCACTGGACGCGCGGCATGCTCGCCGTGCGCAAGCAGCACCCGGTGATGGGTATGGGCACCTTCGAGGTCGTCGACTCGGCCAACGAGGCGGTGCTCGCCTTCGTGCGCGAGCTGCGCAGCGAGGACGCCGTCGACGACGAGACCCCCGAGGTCGTGCTGTGCGTCAACAACCTCTCGCCGCGTCCGCAGGGCGCGACGATCACGCTGCCGCGCCGGTTCGCCGGCGCCGTGGTCTCCGACCTGTTCGGCGGCCAGGGCTTCGAGTCGGTCAGCGAGGACGGGCACCTGGCCATCACCCTCGGCTCGCGCAGCTTCTACTGGCTGCGCCTGTCGCTGCCCGAGGGCGGGGACTTCCCGCGCCGCCGCGCCGCCGCCAAGAAGGCCACGGAGCCGGCCGCTCCCGCACCGGCCAAGCAGACCACCCGTCGAAAGGAGGCGTGACGTGGCCAAGCCCTCCGTGATCGAGGACGCCACCCTCACCCCGTCCAAGATCGACCTCATCAGCGAGTGGCTCCCCGCCCAGCGCTGGTACCTCGGCAAGGGACACACCCCGTCCCTCGTGCGCGTCGGCAGCTACCGCTTCGCCGACGCCGACGACGTGGTGGGCATCGAGACCCACCTGTTCGCCGACACGGCCGCCGAGCCGTCCGTGCTCTACCAGATCCCGGTGACCTACCGCGGCACCCCGCTGGCCGGGGCGGAGCGCGCGCTCATCGGCACGATGGAGCACTCCACGCTCGGCACGCGCTACGTCTACGACGGTCCGCACGACCCGGCCTACACCGCCGAGCTGCTGCGCACGATCGTCGAGGAGGACGTGCACTCCGAGCCCACCCGCGGGGTGGTCGACACGCACGTCTTCGGCCGCCCTGCGTCCGGGGCCTCCCGCGTGCGCGACTTCGTCGTGATGTCCTCCAAGGTGCTGTCCGGCGAGCAGTCCAACACCTCGATCATCTTCGACACCCAGGACCCCGACGGCGTGTCGAAACCGTTGATCATCAAGGTGTTTCGCGCCCTGCACCCCGGGTGGAACCCGGACGTCACCGTGCAGACCGCGCTCGCCGAGGCGGGCTCCACCCTGGTGCCCCGCCCCGTCGGCGCGCTCGAGGGCACCTGGACGAGCGACTCGGTGCCGATGACCGGCCACCTCGCGTTCGCCCAGGAGTTTTTCCCCGGCACCCAGGACGCCTGGCGCGTCGCGCTCGCGGCGATCGACACCGACCACGACTTCAGCGACCGGTCGCGGGCCCTCGGCGAGGCGACCGGCGAGGTGCACCGCACTCTCGCGCAGGTCCTGCCCACGGCCACCGCCACCTCCGTAGACCGTTCCGCGCTCGCCGACAGCATGCGCCGACGCTACGAGCAGGCCGCCACCGAGGTGCCGGCGCTGCGCGAGCAGGAGGCCGAGATCGCGGCGATCCTCGACGAGGTCGTGGCCGCGCCCTGGCCGGTGCTGCAGCGCATCCACGGCGACTACCACCTGGGCCAGGTGCTCGACGTGCCCGGTCGCGGCTGGGTGCTGCTCGACTTCGAGGGCGAGCCGCTGCGCCCGCTCGTCGAGCGCAACGCCCCCGACCTCGCGCTGCGCGACGTCGCCGGCATGCTGCGGTCCTTCGACTACGCCGCCGGTCAGCACGAGCAGACCCACCCCGGCAGCTCCGCGGCGCACTGGGCGACCGCCTGCCGCGAGGCGTTCCTCGACGGCTACACGTCCGCGACGGGCGCCGACCCGCGCACCGAGCCCGCCGTGCTGCGGGCCCTCGAGCTCGACAAGGCTCTCTACGAAGTGGTCTACGAGGCGCGCAACCGGCCCTCGTGGATCTCCATCCCCACGAACGCCATCGAGCGGCTCGTGAACTCCCCGAAAGAAGATGCCACTGTGACGAAGGACAAGACACCCCCGGTCGCGGAGGCCAGCACGACCCCCGCTCCCACGACGACGCCACGGTCGGCCGCTCCCATCCCGGTCCACACCGACCAGATCAACCGGCTGGTGCACGGCCACCACCACAACCCGCACGAGGTGCTCGGGCCGCGCGTCGCCGACGGCTCGGTGACCGTGCGCACCTTCAAGCCGCGCGCCAAGAGCGTGACCCTGCAGACCGAGGCCGGCGAGACGCCGTTCACCCACGAGCACGAGGGCGTGTGGGTCGCGGTCGTCCCCGGCACCGAGGTCCCCGACTACCGCGTGCTCGTCGACTGGGGCGACGGTTTCGTCCACACCATCGACGACCCCTACCGGTTCCTGCCGACCCTGGGCGAGATCGACCTGCACCTGATCTCCGAGGGCCGCCACGAGCAGCTGTGGACCGTCCTCGGCTCGCACGTCATCGAGTACGACGGGCCGCTCGGCAAGACCCGCGGCACTGCGTTCGCCGTGTGGGCGCCCAACGCCGAGGCGATCCGGGTCGCCGGCGACTTCAACGCCTGGGACTCCCAGTCCCACCCGATGCGCTCCATGGGCATCTCCGGCGTGTGGGAGCTGTTCGTCCCCGGCGTCGAGGCCGGTGCGCGCTACAAGTACGAGATCCTCGGCCACGACGGCCAGTGGCGCGCCAAGGCCGACCCGCTGGCCCGCGCCACCGAGATCCCGCCCGCCACCGCGTCGGTCGTCGACGTCTCCAGCTACGAGTGGCGCGACGCCGACTGGGTCGCCCGGCGCGAGCAGTCGCAGCCGCACCAGGAGCCGATGAGCATCTACGAGGTGCACCTCGGCTCGTGGCGGATGGGGCTGTCCTACACCGAGCTCGCCGACCAGCTGGTCAACTACGTCAAGGACCTCGGCTTCACGCACGTCGAGTTCATGCCGGTCGCCGAGCACCCCTACGCCCCCTCGTGGGGCTACCAGGTCACCGGCTACTACGCCCCGACCTCGCGGTTCGGCTCCCCCGACGAGTTCCGCTACCTCGTCGACGAGCTGCACAAGGCCGGCATCGGCGTGCTCGTCGACTGGGTCCCGGCGCACTTCCCCAAGGACGCCTTCGCGCTCGCCCGCTTCGACGGCCAGGCGCTCTACGAGCACCCGGACCCCCGCCGCGGCGACCAGCCCGACTGGGGCACCCACGTGTTCGACTTCGGTCGTCCGCAGGTGCGCAACTTCCTCGTCGCCAACGCGCTCTACTGGTTCGAGGAGTTCCACATCGACGGGCTGCGCGTCGACGCGGTCGCCTCGATGCTCTACCTCGACTACTCGCGCAAGGACGGCGAGTGGACGCCCAACCAGTTCGGCGGCCGCGAGCACCTCGAGGCGGTGCAGTTCCTCCAGGAGACCAACGCCACGGTCTACAAGAAGCACCCGGGTGTGCTGATGATCGCCGAGGAGTCCACCTCCTGGCCCGGCGTCACGCGTCCGACCCACCTCGGCGGTCTCGGTTTCGGCTTCAAGTGGAACATGGGCTGGATGCACGACACCCTCGCCTACGTCGAGCACGAGCCGATCCACAAGCAATACCACCACCACGAGATGACCTTCTCCCTGGTCTACGCGTGGAGCGAGAACTTCGTGCTGCCGATCTCGCACGACGAGGTCGTCTACGGCAAGGGGTCGCTGCTGCGCAAGATGCCCGGAGACCGGTGGCAGCAGCTGGCCAACCTGCGCGCGTACCTCGGGTTCATGTGGAGCCACCCCGGCAAGCAGCTGCTCTTCATGGGCCAGGAGTTCGCGCAGGAGGCCGAGTGGGCCGACGCGCAGTCGCTCGACTGGTGGCTGCTCGACCAGCCGTGGCACCTGGACGTGCACCAGATGCTGAAATCGATGAACCACCTCTACGCCTCCCGGCCGGCGCTGTGGCAGCTCGACACCTCGCCGGAGGGCTTCGCCTGGATCGACGCCAACGACGCGCAGGGCAACACCTTCTCGTTCCTGCGCTACGGCAAGGCGCCGGAGACCCGGGCCGTCGCCACGAGCGCCGGTACCTCGGGCACCGAGACCTCGGTCACGGATCCGGCGCTGCACGGCGAGGCGCAGCAGGACGAGCGCCCGGTCGTCGCGGTGGTGTCCAACTTCTCCGGCGGCCCGCACTACCAGTACCGCATCGGCCTGCCCCGGCCGGGCGTCTGGAACGAGATCCTCAACACCGACGCCGAGGCCTGGAACGGCTCGGGCGTCGGCAACATGGGCCGGATCGTCGCCGAGGAGATCCCCTGGCACGGCCTGCCCTACTCGGCCGAGATCGTCGTGCCCCCGCTCGCGACCGTGTGGTTCGAGCCCGAGGGCTCGGTCGCCGCGGACACGGACGAGACCGAGACGTCGGCAACGACGACGTCTGCAACGACGGGGTCCGCCACGCCTGACCAGCGGTAGACACCACGGTCGAGGCTGTGTCCGACGGGCATGCTCCAGGTCGCTGACCTGGGGCATGCCCGTGACCTTTTCGTCCCTCAAGGATGCGCACCTGACGATGACGACGACCTATGCACGGCTCGTGGTCGTGACCGTTCCACTTCTGGACCACAGGTGGCAGTCGTGGGTGGCGTCGAGGGACTGGGGCGTCGCGGTGCACGTCGTCGGCTTCCTCAACCGCGTGGGAGAGGACTTCGTGGCTCGGGGCTAGCAACGCACCCGGATGAGTCGCAGCGTTTCATCTCGCGCGCCCTGCCCTACCGGTCGGTAACCTTCGGACGTCCCAGCCCTGCAGTCCTGCAAGGCCACCGATGTCCCGACAGCTGTCTTCGCTCCTGCCCACCTCCTCCCGGCGCGCGTCCCGACGTTCCTCCCGACGAACGCCGCGGCACACCTCGCTCGCCCTCGCCGCAGGCCTCACTGCCGCCGGCCTGGTCGCTGCCGCCGGCACCGCCCACGCCGACGAGCACGCCATCCCTGGCACCGCCGGGGCCACCACGCTGACGGGCGTCGCCGAGGCCACGCGCCCCGCGTTCTACGAGCCGCCGGCGACGATCCCGAGCATCCCGGGCACGGTGATCCGTCAGGAGCCCGCCACCCAGGTCCTCGACCCGCTCGGGGTGACGGCCACGTTCTACGACGCGCGCCGGATCATGTACTCCTCGCGCGACCGCGAGGGTCACCCGATCGCCGTCACCGGTCTGGTCGTGCAGCCCCGCGCGCCCTACGTCGGCACGACGCGGCGGCCGGTCATCGGCTACGCCGTCGGCACCCAGGGCATGGGCGACCGCTGCGCGCCGTCCCGGCAGTTCGCGGAGAACACCGAGTACGAATCCGCCCTGATGGCAGGCCTGCTCGCCCGTGGCTACACGCTCGCCATCACGGACTACCAGGGTCTCGGCACACCGGGCACCCACACCTACATGACCCGCGCGGCGCAAGGCCAGGCGGTGCTCGATGCCGTGCGCGCGACCGAGGGCGCGGGCTTCTCCGACACCACGCCCGAGAGCCCCGTCGGGATCACCGGCTACTCCCAGGGCGGTGGCGCAGCGGCCGCCGCGGCCGAGCTCGCCTCCACCTATGCCCCCGAGCTGCAGGTGAAGGGCGTCGCCGCCGGCGCGGTCCCCGCCGACCTCGCGGCCGTGTCGCGGGTGGTCGACGGCACGCTCTACTCGGCGTTCGGGTTCTACGCGACCGCCGGCCTCAACGCGGCCTACCACATCGACCCCGCCCAGACCCTCAGCGCACAGGGCGTCGAGACCTTGAAGAAGGTCGAAGGTGCCTGTGTCACAGACCTATTCGACTCCTCGTTCGTCTCCTCCAGCGTGCTGACCCACGACGGCAAGCCGTTGTCCTCGCTGTTCGACAGCGAGCCGATGAAGTCGGTCCTGGCGGACAACCGGATCGGTCAGCGCAAGCCCGCCATGCCGGCCCTGCTCACCCACTCGATGCTCGACGACGTCATCCCCTTCGCCGTCGGCAAGCAGCTCGCCAAGGACTGGTGCGCCAAGGGCGCGACGGTCAGCTTCCAGGCCAACCTCGCCCCCGGTCACGTCGGCGGCATCGCACCGCACGTCGCGGCCGTCCCCGGCTGGTTCGAGGCGCGCTTCCTCGGGCTCCCGGCGATCTCCACCTGCACCCTGCTGTAGACCGTGCCCCCACCTCCCAGCGCCGAGCCGTCCACCCGAGCCGTCCACTCGAGCCGTCCACTCGAGCCGTCCACTCGAGCCGTCCACTCGAGCGCGACCCGGGTCGCCAGACGAGCGACGCGCTGGGAGGATGGGGTCATGACCCACGAACGCGCAGGGCAGCTCGCCCAACCTCAGGACCTGGTCGACGTCGCCCACCTGATCACGTCGTACTACACCGGCAAGCCGGACCCCGACAACATCGACCAGCAGGTCGCCTTCGGCACGTCCGGGCACCGCGGCAGCAGTCTGAAGACCGCGTTCAACGAGGACCACATCGTCGCCACGACGCAGGCGATCGTCGACTACCGCACCCAGCAGGGCTTCGACGGGCCGCTGTTCATCGGCCGGGACACGCACGGCCTCTCCGAGCCGGCCTGGGCCAGCGCCATCGAGGTGCTCGTCGCCAACGACGTGATCACCCTGGTCGACGACCACGACGGCTACACGCCGACCCCGGCGGTCTCGCACGCCATCCTGACGGCCAACAAGGGCAAGATCGGCGGCGTCGACGACCTCCCCGCGCACATCGGGCTCGCGGACGGCATCGTGGTGACGCCCTCGCACAACCCGCCCACCGACGGTGGTTTCAAGTACAACCCGCCGCACGGTGGCCCGGCCGACACCGACGCCACGAAGTGGATCGCCAACAAGGCCAACGACTACATCAAGGCCGGTCTCGAGGGCGTCAAGCGCATCCCGTTCGCCCGGGCTCGCGCCGCCTGCAAGCCCTACGACTTCATGGGCACCTACGTCCGTGACCTGCCCAACGTCATCGACGTCGAGGCGATCAAGGCCGCCGGCGTCCGGATCGGCGCCGACCCGCTCGGTGGTGCTGCGGTCGAGTACTGGGGCGCCATCGCCGAGACGCACGGCCTGGACCTCACCGTCGTCAACCCGCTGGTGGACCCCACCTGGCGGTTCATGACGCTCGACTGGGACGGCAAGATCCGGATGGACTGCTCGTCGCCGTCGGCCATGGCCAGCCTGATCGCCCAGAAGGACAAGTACCAGATCGCCACGGGCAACGACGCCGACTCCGACCGGCACGGCATCGTCACCCCCGACGCCGGGCTGATGAACCCCAACCACTACCTGTCGGTCGCGATCCAGTACCTCTTCAGCGGGGCCCGTCCAGGCTGGCGCGAGGACGGCTTCGTCGGCAAGACGCTCGTGTCGAGCTCGATGATCGACCGCGTCGCCGCCGACCTCGGCCGCCGCCTCGTCGAGGTGCCGGTCGGGTTCAAGTGGTTCGTGCCCGGGCTGCTCGACGGCTCTGGTCCGTTCGGCGGCGAGGAGTCCGCGGGCGCGTCGTTCCTGCGCAAGGACGGGTCGGTGTGGACCACCGACAAGGACGGCATCCTGCTGGCCCTGCTCGCCTCGGAGATCCAGGCCGTGACCGACCGCTCCCCGAGCCAGCACTACGCCGACCTCGTGGCCAAGCACGGCGACCCGGCCTACGCCCGCGTCGACGCCCCGGCCAACCGCGAGCAGAAGGCCAAGCTGGCGGCGCTCTCCCCCGACGACGTCAAGGCCTCCACCCTGGCCGGCGAGGAGATCACCGCCAAGCTGACGCGGGCGCCCGGCAACGACGCCCCCATCGGTGGCCTCAAGGTCGTCACCGAGAACGCCTGGTTCGCGGCGCGCCCGTCCGGCACCGAGGACGTCTACAAGATCTACGCCGAGTCGTTCAAGGGCCCCGAGCACCTGGCAGAGGTGCAGTCCGAGGCTCGCGAGGTCGTCTCGGCCGCGCTCGGCGCGTGACCCAGCCCGACCGTCCCGGTGAGGCCGTGCTGCGGCCTCGCCGGGACGAGGACGTCCCCGCGCTGGTGGAGGTGCTGCTCGCCCAGCAGCCGCTCACGCACTACCCCTATCGCCGCGAGCTGCCCTTCCCCATCGAGCAGTTCATCCGCCGCGACCGGGAGCTCGCGGCCTGGACCGCCGAGGTCGACGGCCATCCCGTCGGGCACGTGTGCGTCCAGCGCCCCGAGGGCAGCGTGAGCGCTTGCCTCATGCTCGACGACGAGGTGACTCCGGCGTGGGTCCAGGGCCACAACCGCCCGGTCGACGAGCTCGCCACTGTGTCAGCGCTTTTCGTGGACCTGAGCCAGCGGGGCAGCGGGCTCGGCGGGCGGCTGCTCGACGTCGCGGTCGACGAGATCCGCTCGCGTGGGCTCGGCCCGTGCCTCGACGTCATCCAGGGCTACTCCCCCGCGCCGCTCATCTATCAGAAGCGCGGGTGGCGGGTCGTCGGCACGGCGCGTCCGCCCTGGCTGGACCAGGCCGACGCGCCGGTGCTGGCGATGGTGCTGCCGGGCTGAGCTCAGTCGATCGTGGCGACGATCTCGAGGGCACGCAGCCGGTTGTCCATCCCGGGGATGGCGTTGGTGAACATCAGCTCGTCGGCGTCGGACTCGGCCCGGAACCACTGCAGGTAGTCCGCCACGTCCGCGGCGTCACCGACGGCGGTGTAGGTCATCATGTGCCGCGCCTGCTCGCCGAGCGGCGAGTGCAGGACGAAGTCGAGCTGGTCGTCGGTCAGCTCCTGGCCGCGCGGGAGCTGTCGGGACGCCAGGGACGCGGCGCGGGCGCGAAGCGTCTTGTCCCGCAACGCCTTCGCCTCCTCGGTGGAGTCGGCGGCGACGACGTTGAGCGCCGCGATCACGTAGGGCGACTCGAGCTGCTCGGACGGGCGGAACTCGGCGCGGTAGGCCTGCACCGCTGGCTTGAGCGCGTCGGGGGCGAAGTGGCTGGCGAAGGCGTAGGGCAGCCCGAGAGCGGCAGCGAGCTTCGCGCCGAACAGCGACGAGCCGAGGATGTAGAGCGGGACGTTGGTCCCCTTGCCGGGCACCGCCTCGATCCCCTCCACCTTGGTCTCCTCGGCGAGGTAGCCCTGCAGCTCCACGACGTCCTGGGGGAACCGGTCGGAGGCGCGCGGGTCGCGGCGCAGCGCCGCCCAGGTGCGCTGGTCGGTGCCGGGCGCGCGCCCGAGGCCGAGGTCGATTCGGTCGGGATAGAGCTCGGCGAGGGTGCCGAACTGCTCGGCGATCACCAGCGGCGAGTGGTTCGGCAGCATGACGCCGCCCGAGCCCACCCGGATGCGCTCGGTGTGCGCCGCGATGTGGGTGAGCAGGACCGACGTGGCCGCCGAGGCGATGCTGGCCATGTTGTGGTGCTCCGCGAACCACAGCCGCTCGAACCGGCCCAGCTGGTCGGCCTTCTGGGCGAGCGTGGTGCTCTCGGCGAGGGCCTCGCCGACGCTCTGGCGGTGCCCCACCGTGGCGAGGTCGAGGATCGACAGCGGCAGTCGGTCGGTGGACTGGGACGGTGCGGAAGGCGTGGACACGAGGGCTCCCTGCGGTGAGGTCTACGGCGGTGGCAGCGGCCGGACGCGCGGCCCGGCTCTCCTACGCGGCAACGGGCTCACCGAGCGATCCATTCCCGCTTCAGAACTCGTGGCGACGTCGCAGCGGCGCCGGACGACCGTCCGGGTCGTGCACCAGCTCGTAGATCGGGGTGGCCCAGAGCCGCTGCAGCAGCGACAGGTCGACGGGCGCCTGCTCGCGCAGGCGACCCGGCGGCCGGGTGCCGCGCCGGCCGCCGTCGTGCCACGCCTGCAGCCGCTCGGCGCTGGCGCGGTAGGTCGCGAGCATCCCCTCGGGGGTGAGGCAGTCGGCCATCAGCTCAGCGAGACCGTCGTCGTCGGTGCCGGGGGCGATCTCGCGATCCAGGTGCTCGGCTGCGAGCGTGAGCCGCAACCGCCCCGCCCAGGCGTTGTAGTCCGACCGCGACTCGTCCACCACCACGGCCGACAGCTCCGAGTCATGGGTCCAGGAGCGGCGATTGAAGTTGTCGGAGCCCACGCTCGCCCAGCGGTCGTCCATGACGCACACCTTCGCGTGGACGTAGACCGGGTCGCCGGCGTGGTTCTCGGGGCCGAAGAAGCCGACCCGATCCGGGGCGGCCGCGGCGATCGCGTCCAGGGCCTGACGCCGCCCCAGCAGCTGCGGGGTGCGGGACAGCGCACCGCCCTGGTCGGTGAAGCGAGGGAGCACCCCGACGCGGAGCCTGCTCGGGCAGCGGGTCGGGCGACACGTCGTCACCGCGCAGTCGATCGCGCAGCATGCGGAACACGTTGCGGGACAACGGGGTCGGGTCCTCCCACCGCTCGCGGAAGACCGTCTCGACGTCGTGCACGGCCGGCCCGGAGATGGCTACCTGGACGTCGTGCCAGGCCGGGGTGGGGCCGAACTCCTCGGCCATCGGCACCGCCTGCGGGTCGCCCTCGTGGGCCGCGTCGTCACGGCGCGTGTGGCACAGGTCGATGCCACCGACGTAGGCGACGTCGTCCTTCGGCCGGTCCCGGTGTCGGATCACGACGAACTTCTGGTGGTGGCTGCCACCGGTGCGCACCCGCATGTCGAGGAGCACCTCGGCGCCGTGCTGCTGCAGCTGCTCACCGATGCGGCGGTTCTGCTCGGCGGAGAACGCCAGCTTGTCCCAGTGCGAGCGCCACACCAGGCCGCGGACGTCGACACCGCGCTCGGCGGCCCGCGACAGCACGGACACGATGTCGGAGCCCGGGTCGTCGGTGAGCCGCTCGTCGGGGTCGCCGCGCCAGTCGGTGAACCACACGAGGTCACCCTCGCGGGTCGCCTCGAGTCGCGCGTAGAGGTCCGCGAAGTAGGTCGCCCCATGCACCAGCGGGGTGACGCGGTTGCCGGTCGACCACGCCTGGTCGCCCGGGTGCTGGTCGTCCAGCCGCGAGCGCGGGTTGGCACGTTCGGTCTGCGTGAGCAACCACTGCGTGCCGACCGCCTGGGGATTCGGCATCTGCCCACTCTAGGCAGACTCGGTCGTCGACGCGCGCACCGTGAGAGGCTGGAGCCATGAGCGAAGCCGCACCCTTCGACGCCGCCGGAGCCGCCGCCGAAGCCGCCGACGACTCGACGCTGACCGACCTGGAGCTGGCCGCGACCCTCGTGCGCGAGGCGGGGACGCTGGCGCTGCAGATGCGCGGCGGGGGCCTGCAGACGCACACCAAGACGTCGGTGTCCGACGTCGTCACGGCGGCGGACCACGCGGCTGAGCGGCTGGTCGGGGACCGGCTGCGGGCCGCTCGCCCGGACGACGGGATCCTTGGCGAGGAGGGCACCGCGAAGGAGCCCGCCAGCGGCCGCACCTGGGTGATCGACCCGGTGGACGGGACCTACAACTTCGCCTCCGGCCTGTCCCACTGGTGCAGCGCGCTTGCCCTCACCGGACCAGCCGGTGTGGTCCTCGGCGCGGTCTACCACCCGCAGAGCGACGAGCTGTGGCTCGGTGGCCCCGAGCTGCCGACCACGCGCAACGGCGAGCCGGTCGAGCGCATCGAGGACCGACCGCTGGACCAGATCAGTGCCGCGACCTACCTGCACCCGACCCGGTTCACCCGGCCCGAGATCTTCGAGCCGTGGAAGGCCGCGACCTCGCGCGTCGCGACCGTGCGCATGCTCGGCTCGTCGTCGGTCGACCTCGCGTCCGTGGCCGGCGGCCGGATCGGCGTGTGGTATCAACACTCCTGCCCCGACTGGGACTGGCTGCCCGGCAAGGCGCTGGTCGAGGGCGCGGGCGGCGCCACGGCCCTCGTGCAGGTGGGCCCGGTCCGCTGGCACGTCGCCGGCGCACCCACCGGGGTGGCCGGGATCGTGGCCGCGCTCGGGTCGTGACCTCCGGCCGGACCGTCGCCGCGGTCGGGTCGAGCGAGTCGCTCGTGGCGCAGTGGTCCGGCGGCTCCGCCTACCCCGTCGCGCTGCGCCAGCTGCTCAGCGAGGCCGAGCAGCAGCGCCACGACCGGCTGCGTCGATCGAACGACCGGCGGGACTACCTCGCCGCTCACCTGCTCGTCCGGGTGCTCGTTCGCGGGCTCGCCGTCGGCGCGGGGCTCGACCACCTTGACCCGGCCTCTCCGCTGGACGTGGCCGCGCTCGCCGCCATCGAGATCGAGCAGCGCTGCCCGACCTGCGGACGCACGGGGCACGGCCGCCCGGCGGTCGTCCGCGGGCCCGACGTCGCCGTCTCGTGGGCGCACGCGGACGGAGTCGTGGCAGCAGCGGTCACGCCCGGACGCACCACCGCCATCGGCATCGACGTAGAGCGGATCGGGGCTCGGTCCGAGCGTGCGGCCGGGGTGTCGACCTCCACCTGGTGCCGGATGGAGTGCGCCGTGAAGGCCGGCCTGACCGACCTCGACCAGGTCCTCGCCCATGGGGTGCCACCCACGCCCGGGCTGTGCTGGACCGAGCACGCCGTAGACCTCGCCGGTCACCTCACCCAGGTCACCGTGCTCGCCCCCGGCGTGGCCCGGGTCTGCCCCGCCACGCCACCGGGTATGCCCCGCCCATGAGCGACCCCACGCAGACCCCGGCCACCCCGTCCCAGCTGAGCGACGCCGACAAGGACGTCATCCGTCGCGGCGCCTTCGGCGCGATCGCCCTGGTCTCCAAGGCAGACCCCGGCTTCTTCGCGACCTTCAAGGAGTCGATGGCCGGCTCCAAGGCCCTGGCCAAGGCGCCCGAGCAGATCCGTGAGCTCCTCCAGGGCGGGCTGATGGCGCCGCCGAGCGGCTCGCCCGAGCAGGTCGAGTCCAAGATCCTCGGCGACCTCAAGGCCGCGATGGCAGCGCTCGCGTCCCACCCGGAGCTGCAGCGCGGCTACCGCGAGGTGCTCGAGAGCGCGATGAACGAGGTCGCCGGCGCCTCCAAGGGCGTCTCCCACGACGAGCAGGCCGAGATCGACCGGATCCGCGGCGTCCTCGACGGCAGCGCTGACACCCCCGGCAGCGCCGGAGCCTGATCCTGCTCGTTCGCACCGCCACCGACTCGCTGACGCCTGCGCGCTAGCCCCTGCCGCTAGTCCCTCCCCGCTAGCCTCTCCAGAATGACCTGGAGGGGACGCCTCGGCCGACGCGGCGCCATCCCCGAGGTGCTGCGGTCCCGCGACTACGCCTGATTCTACGGCGCTCGGGTCAGCTCGACGCTCGGGACCGCGATGGCCACCGTCGCGCTGACCTTTGGCGTGCTCGAGATCGACGGCTCGCCCGGCGCGCTCGCCCTGGTCCTGGCGGCGCGCACCGGCGCCTGCTGCCTGCTGCTGCTGCTCACCCACACGGCGAGCATCGCCACCTTGGTCGTCCTCGAGGCGGTCAACGGCGCCGTCACCGCTTTCACCATGCCCGCCATGCTGGGGATCGTCCCCGAGCTGGTGCCCCGGCCGCTGCTGCAACAGGCCAACGCGCTGCTGTCCTTCACCCGTTCCGGGATGCAAATCCTCGGCCCTACGATCGCAGCCCTGCTCGTCGTCGGTGTCGGTGCCGGATGGGCGCTGGCGTTCGATGCGCTCACCTACGTGCTGGCGATCGGCTGCCTGGCTCGGGTGCGCCTCCCGGCCGCGAGAGCGTCCGGCCCCGATCATCCCCTGCTGAGCTGCGGGCGGGCTGGACCGAGTTCACCGTGCGACGCTGGGTGTGGGTGATCGTCGTCGCCTTCGGCATCCTCAACGCCGTCAGCGCCGGAGGCTGGCTCGTCCTCGGACCAGTTGTCGCCAAGGCCACCGCCGGCTTCGGCGAGCGCGGCTGGGGTCTCGCGCTCAGCGTGGAGTCCGTAGGCCTGCTGGTCGGGACGGTCCTGCTGCTGCGTCTGAGGCTGCGGCGACCGTTGCTCGCCGGCATGATCGCCGTCGCGGGCGTCGCGCTGCCGATCCTCGCCCTCGGAGGCGGGCTCACCGCTCCCTGGGTCGCCACGGCGGCGCTCTTCGCCGGTGTCGGGTCCGCGATCTTCGGGGTCGCCTGGGACACCGCACTGCAGCAGCACGTCCCGCAGGCCGCGCTCTCGCGGGTCTACAGCTACGAC
This sequence comes from Arsenicicoccus piscis, assembly GCF_022568835.1. Lineage (GTDB taxonomy): Bacteria > Actinomycetota > Actinomycetes > Actinomycetales > Dermatophilaceae > Arsenicicoccus > Arsenicicoccus piscis. The sequence continues at coordinate 3,849 of NZ_JAKZHV010000008.1, read as the reverse complement.
ATGCTTGGCAGCTTCGTCGCCATGCCCGTGGGTCAGCTCGCGTGGGGGGCTGATCGCGTCCGCCGTCGACCCGCACCGACTCATGGTGGTGAGCGGGGTGGTCTACCTGATCGTTGCCCTCGGCACCCTCACGATCCGCAGCGTCCGAACGCTGCCCGACCAGGCGTAGACCGCGCCACCGGAACTGCCGCGTCTGGCTGGGTGAGGCCCTGGCTCAGGTCAGAACAGGGCGCTCATCAGCGAGGTGCGGCCCTTCTTGACGCGGGGGTCGTCGTTGCCGATGACGTCGAACAGCCCGATCAGGTGCAGGCGCGCTGCGTCGCGGTCGTCGCCCGCGTGCGTGCGCACGAAGTCGATCAGCCGGGTGAACGCGTCCTCCAGGTGACCACCGAGCACGTCGAGGTCGGCCACCATCGTCTGGGCGGCGACGTCGTCGGGGCGCTCGGCCGCGGCCTGGCGCGCCTGGGCGAGGTCGACGCCCTGGGTGCGGGCCAGCAGCTGCATCTGCGCGAGGCCGAGCTGGGCCTCGCGGTCGTCGGGGTTGTCCGCCAGGGCCTTCGTGAAGGCGGCGATGGCCCCGTCGAGGTCGCCACGGTCTACGGCGTCGTAGGCCTCCTGGATCAGCGGCGGGAGCGGCGGCTCGACCTCAGCGCCATTGCCCTCGGCGTCCTCGGCACCCGGCACGCGGCCGGTGATGCCGTTGCTGACGGCGATCTTGAGCAGCTCGTCGACGTAGGCAGTGATGACCTCGCGCGGCTGCGGCCCGACGAAGAGCGGCACCGGCTGACCCTGCAGCATGCCGATCGCCATCGGGATCTGCTGCACCTGAAGGGCTTGCGCCAGAGAGGGATTCGCGTCGATGTCGACGGTGGCGAGCTGGAAGCGACCGCCCGCCGCCCTGGCGACGGCCGAGAAGTCGTCGACCACCGCGCGGGTCTCGGGGCGCGACGCCGACCACAGCAGCAGCACCACGGGCACCGAGATGGAGGAGTTCATGATCGCGGGGACGGTCGCGTCGGTCGCCTCGACCACCACGCCGCCCTGGGCCTGCGAGCCACCGGCAGCGGGGCCGGCGGGCTTGGACCCGGCGGCTCCGGGCTGCGGGCGCGCAGCCAGCGCGCCGAGATCGACGGCGCCACGCAGCGGCGCACCGGGGAACGGTTGAGACGTCATGGGCTCATTGTCTCCTATCTGGCGCGATGTGCCGAAGTCGCGGTCAGGAGCCGCTCGCGGACACGGTGCGCTCGTCGGCACCGACCAGGTGGGCCTGCCCGGCGCCCTTCGGCACCTCGAACGCGAGGGCCTCCTGGGTGACCCAGGTCCCCTTGTGCTTCAGCGTCTTGGGACCCTTCGCCGCCTGGAAGGCAGCCGGCGTGGCCACCTCGGCTCCCTCGGTCACGGTGATCGTCGTCGTGCGCTCCAGCGTCGCGAGGACCAGCGCTCCGCCGTCGGCCTGGGTCACCGTCGTCGTGCCCGGCAGGATGCGCTGGGTGGACGTCGCCGATCCGGCGCCCTTGACCCCGTCGGCCAGCTGCGTCTCGGCCGCCCGCACTTGGGCGGCGAACGGGTCGGCCGCCACGGTCTTGGGCAGCGGGCTCGGCGAGGGATGCACGAGAGACTTCGCGTAGGCCGTGACCAGCGCCTCCGGGGTGATCGCCAGCCCGGCCGGCGCGCTGAACGCGGTGCCGCTGGACAGCGAGGGGAAGGCCCGCACCTGGGCGCCGTCGAGCAGCGGCACCAACCGGGTGGCCTTCGCCGCGGCGGACGCGGCCGGCTGGGTGACGACGACGAGCGCGGGCACACCCTCCTGGGGCTGGGTGACCGCGAGCCAGCTCGCCGGGTAGCCCCCGAGCGGCGTCGAGCGGGCCAGCAGGCGCACCCCCGAGTCCGCGCTGAACGTCGGCCTCGTCGCGCTGCTCGCGGCGCCGCCTGGCGTTGCGGTCGTGGCTGGGGTGGTCGCTGCCGGGGTGGTCACCGCGGCCACCGCGCGCTCGACGATCTGCTGGTCGCTGAGCGCCGCCGTGGTGGGGGCGGTGCTGGGGCTGGTCGTCGTGCTCGGGCTGGTCGTCGTGCTGGGGCTGGTCGCACCGCCGCTGCACGCAGCCAGCAGGGTGGCGGCGCAGGCGACGGACAGCAGACGAGCGGGGGTGCGGGGCACGACAGGGCCTTTCCGGGGTCTACCCAGGGTGTTCGCGGGCCGAACAGCCCTTCCACCATGCCCGACCGGCGCGCAGGCACCAAACTCGGTGCCTGCGTCGTGGGCGCCGGGAGGCGTCGGGTGCGGCCCCGTCGTGACCGGGCCGGACCGCCCTCAGAACCGCGCCGGCTCCCGGTAGATCCCCCATGGCGCGCAGCGCGTCGCAGATCTCGCCGAGGGTCGCCTCGGCGCGGACGGCATCGAGCATGGCCGGGATCACCGTTGGCGATCCTGCGCGACACCTCGACCATCCGGCGGCCGGCGTCGGCGCGATGTCCTCGTGGACGAGCCCGCGCGGCGTCGCTCGAGGTCCAGCAGCGGCTGCTCCACCTCGTGCGACACGCGCAGGATCTCCAGTCTGTGGCGTGGACCGGCCCAGACGATCTACTCCTTCACCGGAGCCACGCCCGAGCACCTGCTCGGGGTTCACGAGCCGCTGGCCGGGCGCAACCGGCACCGTCACGCTCGTGCGCAACTACCGCTCCACCCCGCAGATCGTCTCCCTGCCAACTCGTCATCGGCGCAGGGCGCGCAGGCGCGTCGCCGCGCTCGCTCGTCCAGCTGCAGGCTCAGCGGGACGCCGGTCCGAGGCCCGTCCTCGAGCGGCACGCAGGACCAGGCCGAGGCGCGCGAGGTCGCCTCGGCGATCAAGGCCCGCACGAACGCGGCGTGCCGCCGAGCGAGATCCGCCACGTTGGTGACCAACGGCCAGTCCGATCGGCTGCTGGGTGCGCAGCGCGGAGGCCGACGTGCCCTACCTGGTGCGCGAGGGCGAGAGTCTCGTCAAGAGCGTTGAGGTCCGCGACGCGGTGGTGCTGCTGCCGAGCACCGCGGCGAGCGCTCGGTCGCTCGGCGGTGCGCACGCGACGTGCTGAGCGGGGCTGCGCGGTCAGGCTGAGCCACCTGCGAGCGGGTGGCGCGACCCGCGAGCGGTGGAGTCGCTGCAGGCGCTCGCGTCGCTGGCCGACGACCTCGCTGCGCGCCCGCAGGCCCGGCTGCCCGAGCTGGTCGCCGACCTCGCAGAGCGTGCGTGGCTGTCGAAGCACGCCCCGACGGTGCAGGGCGTCACGCTGGCCAGCCTGCACTTGGCCAAGGGCCTCGAGTGGGACGTCGTCCACCTGGTCGGCTGCTGCGCGGCGGGCTGCCGGCCTCGCCCATCTCGATGGCCGGAGACCGGAGGCCATCGAGGAGGAGCGGCGGCTGTTCTACGTCGGGGTAGGCCATCAGGTCACCGATCAGCCGGGCCGCCTCCCGCAACGTCGGCGGTCGGGCGTCACGGCGCCCGTCGCGCTTCCTCGACGACGCCGTAGCCATCCTGGGCGAGGGAGCGCGCTCGGCACCTGGCGTTCGCCGCTCCGAGATACGCGCCAAGACGGGTCACCGCCGGTGCGCTGCCGCACCTGCGGCACCGAGCTCGAGAGCGCGCCGAGCGCAAGGTCGGCCTTGAACAGCACCTCCGAGCTACGACGAGGCGACCTTCGACCCCGCAGTGCCCGACCTCGCCGAGGCTCATCGGGGCGGAGTCGTCCCCGCCATCAGGTCGTCTTCAACGCCACGCTCAGACCGCCGCCCCCGCGCTCGAGGATCATCTTGTAGCGCTCGTTGGTCTGCACCGGCTTGCCGAGCCGCGACTGCGGATCGTCCAGGCCTTG
>NZ_JAKZHV010000007.1 GCF_022568835.1 Arsenicicoccus piscis | reverse complement strand
GGAAGACTTCCTCGCCGCCATCGACGAGACCATCAAGTACTTCAACGACGGAGACATCGTCTCGGGTGTCATCGTCAAGGTCGACCGGGACGAGGTCCTGCTCGACATCGGCTACAAGACCGAGGGTGTCATCCCCTCGCGCGAGCTGTCCATCAAGCACGACGTCGACCCGTCCGAGGTCGTTTCCGTGGGCGATGAGGTCGAGGCCCTGGTCCTCCAGAAGGAGGACAAGGAGGGTCGGCTGATCCTGTCCAAGAAGCGCGCCCAGTACGAGCGCGCCTGGGGCACCGTCGAGCGCATCAAGGAGGAGGACGGCGTCGTCACCGGCACCGTCATCGAGGTCGTCAAGGGTGGCCTCATCCTCGACATCGGGCTGCGCGGCTTCCTGCCCGCCTCCCTGGTCGAGATGCGTCGCGTCCGTGACCTGCAGCCCTACGTGGGCAAGGAGATCGAGGCCAAGATCATCGAGCTCGACAAGAACCGCAACAACGTGGTCCTGTCGCGCCGTGCCTGGCTCGAGCAGACCCAGTCCGAGGTCCGCACGACCTTCCTCAAGGAGCTCGGCAAGGGCCAGGTGCGCTCCGGTGTCGTCTCCTCGATCGTCAACTTCGGTGCGTTCGTGGACCTCGGCGGTGTCGACGGTCTCGTCCACGTCTCCGAGCTGTCCTGGAAGCACATCGACCACCCGTCCGAGGTCGTCGAGGTGGGCCAGGAGGTCACCGTCGAGGTGCTCGACGTCGACATGGACCGCGAGCGTGTCTCCCTGTCGCTGAAGGCGACCCAGGAGGACCCGTGGCAGCACTTCGCCCGGACCCACGCCATCGGCCAGGTCGTCCCGGGCAAGGTCACCAAGCTCGTCCCGTTCGGTGCGTTCGTGCGCGTCGAGGAGGGCATCGAGGGCCTGGTGCACATCTCCGAGCTGGCCGAGCGCCACGTCGAGCTGCCCGAGCAGGTCGTCAACGTCGGTGACGACATCTTCGTCAAGGTCATCGACATCGACCTCGAGCGTCGCCGCATCTCGCTGTCGCTCAAGCAGGCCAACGACGGCTCGGTCCAGGTCAACGAGTTCGACCCCACGCTCTACGGCATGTCCGCGGAGTACGACGAGCAGGGCAACTACAAGTACCCCGAGGGCTTCGACCCCGAGACCAACGAGTGGCTCGAGGGCTATGACACCCAGCGCGAGGCGTGGGAGAAGCAGTACGCCGAGGCGCACGCCCTGTGGGAGGCCCACAAGGCGCAGGTCGAGTCCGCCGCCAAGGCCGACGCCGAGGCCGTCTCGGGTGGGGACGCTCCGTCCTCGTCCTACTCCTCGTCCGCCCCGGTCAACGACCAGGTGTCCACCGAGGGCACCCTGGCGTCCGACGAGGCGCTGGCCGCGCTGCGCGAGAAGCTCACCGGCAACTGATCCACCGGCGATCGACCCGGCACCAGCCGGTCTCCCTCGTCACCGCAGGCCCCGTCCCCCTCGTGGGGGCGGGGCCTGTCAGCGTTTGCGGGTGGGAGTCCTGCAGGTGCCGCCGGCAGGTGCCGCCGCCAGGGGACGTCAGCGCTTGCGGGCGCCCAGGTCGTCGCTGAACAGCGGCATCTCGTTGCCGGCCGGTCCGTAGCGCACGACCGTCGCCAGCGCCTTGGGCCGGATGTCCAGGTTGATCAGCGCGTCGGTCTGGAACCAGCGGAACTCCAGCCGGGGGTCCAGGCTGTGCTCGGGCCGCGACTCGACGCGGGCGAGGAACACGAGGTTGACCTCGTGCCGCTCCTCGTCGTCGAGCACGTAGCGGTTCTCCGACACGGCGATCAGCTGGTCGACATGGACCTCGATGCCGAGCTCGTCGCGCAGCTCGCGGTGGAGCGCGTCCGGCGCGGACTCGCCCACCTCGACGTGGCCGCCGGGGAGGAACCAGAAGTCATAGCCCTTCATCTGGGCCAGCAGTATGCGGGGGCCGTTGCGCAGCACCGCCCGGACGACGACCTCGATCTGGGTTGCAGGCTTCATGACACGAGCGTAGAGCGTGCTGACCCGCCGGGCCGCCCGGGGGCCGCACTGGTCCGTTCGATGGATTAAATCTCTCTCTAAGCATGCCGCCTGATACAAGTGGTTACGTTTCGAACCGGCCATCAGGGGGAGTGACATGCCAGACGAGTTCATCCAGTGGCGCCGGCCTGCGCCGCAGGCCCAGGACGAGGCGCCGTCCTCGGCGCACGTTGATGCGCCCACCAGCCCAGGGGTCGACACCGAGAACGGTCGGGTGGGGTCACTGGCCGCTGAACCGGAGGGGCAGGCCACCGCCGAGCCCGTGCCGAGGCAGCGTGGGGGCCGTGGCGCGCTAGCACTTTCCGGCGTCGCGGTCCTCGCGGTGGTGGGCGCGGTGCTCTACGGGACCGGCCACCTGCCCGGCCAGCAGTCCACCGCGGCTCCGGTCGCCGCCACCCCGTCCGCTACGGGTATGCCGACGGCCACCGGCTCACGCACCGCCGGCGTCGCGCCCACGGGAGCGGCTGCCACGTCTTCGTCCGCGACGGCTGCTCCTGCCGCCCCCACCGACGCGACCAACAGCACGCCCACGAGTGCCCCTGCGACGGCGAAGTCCAGCCCCACCGCATCAGTCTCGGACGATCTGGTCCGTTTGCAAGCGCTCCAGCGGGCCGATGCGCCTGGCATCGTCCTCGACTCCCGCTACGTCGCGATGTTGTCGGCCAAGGCGGAAGGGATCGTTGACAAGGTGTCCCCGCCGCCGGGTGGTGGGGCGTGGCACTGGCCCGCGATCTACGCCCAGCACATGGCGTTGCGCAACGACCCTCGCTTCGGCTCCTCGGTGCGGCTGCTCCTCAGCACGCAGTTCGGGGACGGGACGACCACCAAGGCGGGCAAGCCGTATTACGTGACGATCGCCGACCTCGGGTTCTCCTCGGCTGACGACGTGAAGTCGTGGTGCGACTCCACCTTCAGCGACTTGTCCGCCACCCAGCGCGCCAACGCCTGCGCCCCGGGCCGCCTTCGACCGCTGCGCTGATCGGCCGCCTCGGTCGTCGCGCCGCCCCTACCCAGCTACTCGCGAGGAAGTCCCATGTTCTGCACGTCGTGCGGCCTCCAGGCCGAATCCGGCAGCCAGTTCTGCGCCCGCTGCGGCCAGGCGCTGGGCTCAGCTACCGTCCCGTCCGAGGCGGCAGCTCCTGCTGGAGCTTCCCACCCCGCTGTTGCGTCGCAGCCTGTCCCCCTGACAACGGTTACGAGGACGACCGACGCGCAGGGCCCCATCCACCCGACCGCTGACGGCGCCGCAACGGCCGGCAGCGCCGGCACGGCTGAGAGCGCCACGCGCGGCTTCCCCCGGATCGAGCCCTTCCGGCCGACGTCTGGCCAGCTCGCAGCGGATCTGCGCTGGCTGGGGATCACCGGGGGCGGCAGCCTGCTCGTCGCGTTCGTCCTGGTGGGTCTCGTGGCGATGACGGTCGTCCCGGACGCTGTTCGAGGCGGGGTCCTGGAGTGGCTGCGCTGGTCCATGCTCCTCTTCGGCATCTCGCACGGCGCTCAGATCGGTCTCGACGGCAGCATCGTCGACTCCGAGCTAGCCGGCAATGGGAGCGCCGTCCTTCGCCTGGTCCCGCTCGGCCTCTGGGCGCTCGTCGTCTGGGCGCTCGTCACGGGCTACCGCCGTGCCGAGGCGCAGGCGCCGTCGGGCAGCAGCCAGCAGGCGTGGGGCCGCCTCGGCATCTCGGCCGGCCTGTACGCCCTGGTCGTCTCGCTGCTGGCGATCGTGCTGCGCGGACCCGTCCCCGGTGCAGACCTCAACCGCCTCGGTCTCGAGCTGTCGATGGGCCTGACTCCTCTCTCGACGCTGCTGGCGACATTTCTCACCGCCCTTGTCGCCGGCTGCGTGGCTCGACCTCCGTGGCACCTGGTCGAGTCGGTGCGCAAGCGTGTTGGGGGCTACCTGCATGCGGCCCGAGTGCTGGTCACGGCGCTGGCCGGTGCGGCCCTGATCGGCGTGATCTACGCCGTCATCTCACTGATCCTGCAGTCCAGCACCGCCCCGACCGCAGCGATTCCCACGGATCGGGTGACGTCCGGTGCCAGCGTCTCCGACACAGTCTCGCTCCTGCTGGGGCTGGCTGCCTTCTTGCCGAACGTCGTCCTGGCCATCGCTGGACTGAGCGAGGGCATCAGTAGCTCGTTGTCGGGCTCTGCGGCGAGTGTCGAGGGCGCCACGCACATGAATGTGCTGACCGAGCAGCAGCTTTCGTGGATCTGGCACGTGCTTCCGATCCTCGCCTGGATCATTGCGCTGGTATCTGCGGCCCGTCTTGGGCTTCGGCGAGACCCGCGTCGGCCGCTCGGGCAGCAGGCGCTGCAGCTCGGGTCGGTCTCCGTCGCGGGCGCCTTGCTCATCTGCATGCTCACCTCCGTGAGCCTGTCCGCGTCGGGGAACTCGTCCATGCACTCGGCTCTCACTGGTTCAGGCGAGGGTCAGATCGGTCTCGACTCCGGCAGCGCCCTGCTCGTCGGCGTCCTGCTCGGCGCGATCTTCCTGGTCGGCGAGCGGTGGTTGCTGCCCGAGCTGGCCGGTGCCTTCCCCGCGTGGGTGTCCCGCTTCGCCCGACGCGGCATGCATCCTGTCTGGGGCCTGAGGCTGGCGGACGCGGTGATGCGCCAGGGCGGTCAACCGAGCGAGACCGTCATGGACCTGGCCGACCAGGCAGCAGGGGAGCAGGTGACACCCCTTGCGAACCACCGTCGCCAGGTCCGGCTGGCGCTCGGGGGCGTCGCCGCCATCGCCGTGGTCGGTGCGCTCGTGGGGATCGCCGGAGCCGTCTTCGGGTCGCTCTACGGCCCTGGGCGGACGGTTGGTTCCTACGCCGAAGGGCTGCGGTCGGGCTCCGCACATGACGCGCTCGCCACCCTGAGCGTGCCCGAGGGCACCCCGCCTGCCCTGCTGACTGACGCAGTGCTGAAGTCCTCGAGCACGCGCTACCCCATCTCCGAGATCTCGATCGAGGAGCTGCCCGACAGCGGCAACGGCGACCACCGCTACGTGCGGCTCTCCTATCTGCAGGACGACACCCGCGTCGAGCGGACGCTCTATCTCGTGCGTACCGGGAGCACCTTGCTGGGACTGGCCCCGAGCTGGCGCATCGAGGACGGCCTCGCGACGGTCTCGGTAGACACCGCGGGCCGTGCGGCCACGCTGGCTGGAGCGGACGTCGGTGTGCCGAGCAGTCTCGTCCTGCTGCCTGGCCTCTACGAGCTCGCGACCAAGGCGACGCCGTTGGAGGCTGCAGCCTCTGCCACGGTTGCGGTGGGCCGGCCGGACTCGTCCACAGTCCAGCTGGAGCGCACCCTCGCCCCGGGGGCCCAGGCCGCCGTGCGCGCGGCGGTGCAGAGCAAGCTCGCCGAGTGCGCCAAGGCGACCGTGCTTGACCCCCCGGGCTGCCCCAATGACTACTACGCCTTCGGGGACGTGCAGTCTGTTCGCTGGACCGCGCCAACCGACACCTCCGTATCCATCGACGACACGCCCACGGCGGCCGGCCTGTCGTTCTACGGCACCGGGACCTTCGGTCTGAGCTATATCTCCACGGCCACCTCCTTCAGCCCTGCATCGCCGCAGGACACCACGGACAGGGCCAGCTTCAGCGGCACGGCGACGGTCTCGGGTGGATCGGTCAGCGTCACCCTCCAGTGATGGCGCGCCGGGCCGGACCGGGCCGGTGGGAGTAGCCTGACGGGCATGCTGAGAATCGGGCTCACAGGCGGGATCGGCTCGGGCAAGTCCACGGTCGGGCGACGGCTCGCCGAGCTCGGTGCGCTCGTGGTCGACGCCGACGCGGTGGCCCGCGAGGTGGTCGCGGCGGGCTCGCCCGGGCTGGCCGCGGTGGTGGAGCGATTCGGCCCGGGGATCTTGGCGGCTGACGGCTCGCTGGACCGAGAGGCGCTCGGGGAGGTCGTCTTCGCGGACTCCCGCGCGCGGGCCGACCTCGAGGCGATCACCCACCCGCTGGTGGGCCGGCGGACCGCCGAGCTGATGGCGCAGGCTGCTCCGGACCAGGTCGTGGTCTACGACGTGCCGTTGCTCGTCGAGAAGCGCATGGGTGACGAGTTCCACCTCGTCGTCATCACCGACGCCCGTCCCGACGTGCGGCTGCGCCGGCTGGTCGAGCAGCGCGGCATGCAGGAGTCGGACGCCCGGGCGCGGATGGAGCACCAGGCCAGTGACGAGCAGCGGCTCGCGGCCGCCGACGTGTTGCTCGACAACAACGGTGCGCAGGGCGACCTCGACGCCCAGGTCCAGCGGCTGTGGGATGACCGGATCGTGCCTTTCGAGGCCAACCTGCGCGCCCGCGAGGCAGCCCGGCGCGGCGACGGGGCCGAGGTCGTCGACTACGACGAGAGCTGGCCGCTGCACGCCGAGCGGGCGATCGCCCGGATCTGCAAGGTCCTCGGCGAGCGCGCGCCCGAGATCGAGCACATCGGCTCGACGGCGGTGCCCGGGCTCGACGGCAAGGATGTCATCGACCTGCAGGTGGGCGTCAGCGACCTGCGCGACGCCGACGACCCGGCGTTCGTGGACGCGTTGGCTGCGATCGGCTTCCCCCGCATCGAGGACGTGCGGATGGACCACCCCAAGGAGCAGCTGCCCGACCCGTCGCTGTGGGTCAAGCGCTATCACGGCGCCAGCGACCCCGGCCGGCTGGTGCGGCTGCACGTGCGCGAGATGGGCGGCGCAGGCTGGCAGTACGCCCTGCTCTACCGCGACTGGCTGCGCCACGACCGCCAGGCGCGCGACGACTACCTGCGCGAGAAGCAGCGCCTGGCGGCGCAGTTCGGCGGGACCGATGGCTACGCCGAGGCGAAGGAACCGTGGTTCAGCCAGATCTGGCCACGGATGCAGGAGTGGGCGCGCCACTCCGGCTGGAAGCCCTGAGCCGGTCGTCGCGGCGGCGCGGTGAGACGACCGGGACGGGTGCGTCGAGGTCTACCACGCACTCGATCCCGTAGACCGTGGACACCGTCGCGCTGGTCAGCACCTCGCGCGGGGCCCCCTCGCCGACGAGCCGACCGTCGTGCAGCAGCAGGACGTGGTCGGCGTAGGCCGCCGCCTGCGGGAGGTCGTGGAGCACGGCGACGATCGTGCGCCCCTGGTCGTGCAGCTCGGCGCACAGGTCGAGCAGGGCGAACTGGTGCGCGAGGTCCAGATAGGTCGTCGGTTCGTCGAGCAGGACGACGGGGGTGTCCTGGGCGAGGACCATCGCGAACCAGGCCCGCTGGCGCTGCCCGCCGGACAGCTCGGTGAGCGGGGCGTCGGCCAGCGCGAGCATCGACGTGCGGGTCAGCGCATCGGTGACGTGCCCCTCGTCGCCGGCCGAGGCGGAGCCGAGCCAGCGCTGGTAGGGGGCGCGTCCGCGGCGCACCAGCTCGTGCACGGTGAGCCCGGGCGGGACGGGCGTCTGCTGGGGGAGCAGGCCGAGCGTGCGGGCGAGCTCGCGGCGGGGGTAGGACCGGACGGGCCGGTCGGCCACCCGCACCTCGCCCTCGGAGGGACGCACCAGCTGGGTGACGGCGCGCAGCAGGGTCGACTTGCCGCAGCCGTTGGGCCCGAGGACGGCGGTGAAGCTGCCCGCCGGCACGGACGCGGTCACGTGGTCCAGCGCCCGGTGTCGCGGGTAGTCGACCGACACGTCGTCGAGGGTGATGGCGAGGCTCATCGGAGTCGTTCCTTCCAGGTGGTCATCAGGCCCTCCCGGTGCGCCACTGCTGCAGCAGCAGTGCGCCGAGGAAGACGCCGCCGATGGCGGCGGTGAGGACGCCGACCGGCAGCTGTTGCACGGCGGGGACCTGTTGCACCGCCAGGTCGGCCGCCGCGACGACGAGGGCACCGACGAGGGCCGCCGTGAGCAGCGGCACCCGCCCGGTCACCCAGCGGGCCAGGTGGGGTGCGGTGAGGGCGGCGAACATGATCGGCCCGGCGACCGAGACGGCCGCCGCGGTCAGCGCGATCGACACGGCGGTGGCGAGGGCGCGGGTCGGGCCGGGCGCGCCGCCGAGCGCGTGCGCAGCCTCGTCGCCCAGCTCGAGCAGCCGTAGCCGGCCCCGCAGGGTGCTCGCGACGGCCCCGAGGACCAGCACGGCCAGCGCCACCGTGCCGGCCTGGGTCCAGGTGCGGGCCGCGAGGCTGCCGGTGAGGGCGGCACCGAGCGCTTCGGCCTCCTCACGGCGCACGCTGATCATGACGCACTGCGTGAGGGCCGTCGCGAGCGCCGCGACGCCGATGCCCGCGACGATCACGGCGGCCGGGTCGCGGAAGCCAACGCCCGTCGACCGGTGGACGATCAGCGCGGCGAGGGCCGCGCCGAGCACGGCCCCGACCCCGGCGGGGAGCGACGGCACCAGCAGCGACAGGGAGAGACCGGCGCCGGCACCGGCGGTGATGCCGATGACGTCAGGGGTGACCAGGGGGTTGCCGGAGGTGCGTTGCAGCAGCGCGCCGGCGAGCCCGAGCGCCGCGCCGGCACCGATCCCGGTGGCGAGGCGCGGCCCGCGCAGGCGCTTGAGCACGAACGGCCCGTCACCGGTGCGGGCCAGGTCCCACAGGGCGTCCAGCTGGCGGCCGGGCGCGATCCCGAGACGCCCGGCCGCCAGGGTCGCCGAGGCGACCACGACGAGCGTGAGCACCAGACCGGCGACGGCCAGGACCGGTCTACGGGCGGTCATCGGCTGCTCCGTCGGTGCAGCAGGACGAGCAGCAGCGGGGCGCCGAGCACGGCGGTGACCACGCCGACCGGGACCTCGCCCGGTCGTGCGACGACCCGTCCGAGGGAGTCTGCGAGCAGCAGCACCGCCGGCCCGATCAGGGCACCGGCGGTGAGCTGGCGCAGGGTCCCCGCACCCACGAGGGTGCGCGCGATGTGGGGCACGGCCAGCCCGACGAACGCGATCGGCCCGGTGAGCGCGGTGGCCGCGGCGGCGAGCAGCGCCACCAGCAGCAGCACGACGGCGCGGGTGAGGGCCGGCCGGTGGCCGAGGGTCGAGGCGGTCTCGTCACCGAGGGCGAGGGCGTCGAGCGCTCGGCCGGCGAGGAACGCGCCGGCCGCAGCCACCAGGACCGCCACCAGCATGAGGACGGGGACACCCGCGCTACCGGCCAGCGACCCCGCGCTCCAGTAGCGCAGCGCCTCGAATGCCGCCGGGCTGCGCAGCGCCATCGCCTGGCTGTAGGCGAGCGTGACCGCGGTGACGACCGCTCCGCCGAGGAGCAGCCGGGTGCCCTCGGTCTCGCGACCGGCCGCGCCGAGCGCCATGACCGCCACCGTCGCGGCCACCGCCCCGAGCAGGGCGCCGCCGATCAGCCCGAGCCCACCGGCGGCGCTTCCGTCGGCGAGGCCCGTAGCCGCGCTCGTGACCGTCACGATGCCCGCCGAGGCGCCGGTCGTGATCCCGAGGATGCCGGGGTCGGCGAGCGGGTTGCGCGTCGCGACCTGCGCACACGTGCCCGCGATCGCCAGCGCGGCACCGGCGAGCAGGCCGGTGAGGGTGCGCGGCACCCGCGCGTCGAGCAGCGTCTGCACGTAGGGGTCGCCGTGCCCGCGCGCCGCGGCGAGCAGCTCCGGGAGAGGCACCAGGTTGCTCCCCACGGCGAGGCTCACCAGCACCGCCACCACCAGCGCGAGGCCGGCGACGACGAGGGCGGGCAGGGCGACCACGACCCGCCGTGGGCGCGGCCCGGCCACGACGGACTCAGCCAAGGAGCGCGACCTTCTCGTCGATCAGCGTGCTGAGCCGGGGGAGGGCCCACGGCACCGTGAGCGGGTTGATCATCGACATGGCGGTGACGAGCTGCTGGTCGGAGGAGGTCACGACCGTGCCGCGCTTGACGGCAGGGATCGCGGCGTAGAGCGGCTGGCTCTCGACCTGCTTCTTGGTCGCCGCGTCCATGTAGAACGTGAACAGCAGGTCCGCGTCCTTCAGCTTGTTGGCGTTCTCGAGCCCGATGAGCGTGTAGTCCGCGCCGTCCTTGGGCTGCAGCGTCGCGATCACCGGGTCGAGGGTCAGCCCGAGCTTGCTGATCATGGTGACGCGCTGCTCCTGCGGCATGTACACCCCCAAGGTGCCGGGGCCGGTCGTGTAGGTGTAGGCGAAGGTCTTGCCCGCCCATCGGGGGTGCGCCTTGGCCGCAGCGGCGAGGGTGTCGTCGATCTTCTTGATCAGCACCGGCGCCTGGTCGGGCTTGCCGAGGGCGGTGGCGACGGTCGTGATCTCGCCGTCCCAGGTGGTCGCCCAGGGCGTCTTGGCGTAGGCGACGGTCGGCGCGATGTCCTTGAGCTGGTCGTACTCGGCTGCGGTGATCCCGGACCACGGCGCGAGGATGAGGTCAGGGCTGAGCTCGGCGATCTTCTCGACGTCCACCTGCTGGCCGCCGGTGAAGGTCGTCGGCAGGGTGCCGCCCGCCGCCTGCACCGCCTCCTTGACCCAGGGCAGGTGACCGTCCTTGTCGGCGCCCCAGGCGTAGGTCTCGGTGCCCACGGGGATCACCCCGAGCGCGATAGCCGTCTCCGCGGCGCCCTGGCCGAGGGTGACGACCCGCTTCGGCGCGGCGGGGATCGTGGCGGTGCCGAGCGCGTGCTTGATGGTCACGGGGAAGGCGCCCGCCGCGCCCGCGCCGGTGGCGCCGGTGCTCGCTCCGCCGGCGGCCTCGCCGGATCCGCCCGAGCCAGTGCCGCAGCCGGTCGCGAGCAGGGCCACCCCCGCGACGGTGCTGGTCAGCAGGGTGCGGCGGTCGAGCAGGGTCATGGTGCTCCTCGGGGGGCGTGATGGGTCAGGGGTGTGGTGGTGCTGAAGGTGTCGGTGCAGGGCGTCTGGTCTGGGAGTCAGCACTCGGCCCGGCCGGCGCGCCAGTAGCCCATGAAGGCCACCCGGTCGCGGGGCCAGCCGCGCTCGCGCACCAGGTGGCGCCGCAGCGTGGTGATGACGGTGCTCTCCCCGGCCAACCACGCGTAGTGGTCGGCGGTCACCGGCTCGGTCGGGGTGTCCCAGAGCGCGGAGTCCTCGCCGGGCTCGGGGTCGGCGCTGGGGGTCTTGGTGGGGTCTACCGGACTGTGGTGGCGGACCGCGGGGCGCTCGCCGGCGTCGAAGGGCGACCAGCAGCTGGCGCGCACCGCCGCCACGAGCTGGGCACCGTGCGGCTGCTCGCCGCGGGCCAGCACGGTGACGGCCAGGCCGGGCGGCGCGTCGAGCTCGGGCACGTCGGTGTCGGCCGGCACCTCGACGAGCACGGCGCCCGTCGTGTCGCGGGGGAGCGAGCCGACGATGTTGGCGATGGCGGGGACGGCGGTCTCGTCGCCGACCAGCAGCACCTGGCGGGCGCGTCCGGGCAGCCAGCCGATGCCGGCGTCGGCGGCCGCGACGCAGCCGGCCACGGGGCCGACGACCACGAGCCGGTCGCCCGGCCTGGCCCCGGCGGCGAACGCACCGGCGGGGCCAGGCTCGTCGTGCAGGACGAAGTCGAGGTCGATCTCGCCGACCTCCGGACGGACGGCGCGCAGGGTGTAGGTGCGCATCACCGGGCGCTCGTCGGTGGGTAGCGCCAGCCAGTCGGCGTACCAGTCCTCGCCGCGCGGCAGGTCGCGCAGGGCGTCACCCGGGTGCCGGGGGAGCAGGATCTTGACTCGTCGGTCCAGGCACCGCTCGTGGCAGCGTCGCAGGTCGTCTCCCACCAGCGTGATCCGCCGCAGGTGCGGCGCCACGTCGTGCACGCGCGCCACCTGGGCGTCGAACGGGAGGTAGACCGGAGACTGGCTCACGCGGGCGAACTTAGCACACCCTTAGTTAGGGCTACCTAACTCGTTCACCTGTCGACCAGCGGCATCTGGATCTCGGTGATCCACTGCGCCTGGTCGGGTGCGTCGCAGTCGATGTAGACCTCCCGCGAGGTGTTGTCGGGCCGGTCCCCGGCCTGCGCGATGCCGGTTCCGAGCTCCTGGTAGGCCGCGCTGATGCTGTCCATGGCGCCCACGTGGAGATAGGTCGCCATCCGCTCCACGGCCGGCAGGTCCAGCGCCTCGACACCGTCCGGCAGCTCGGCGTCGGCGCGCACGGGGAGGCCGGCGCAGCACTCGAGACCGGCCCCGTCGGGGAGGTCCTCGTAGTACGCCACCGGGGGTCCGACGACGAGGTCGCGGTGGTCCGCCATCGCCTGCCCGAGCGTGGCGAACCCGTGCTGGATCACGGGGCTGATCTCGGCGCTGTCGATCTCCGGTGCCCGGCCGCGCACGACCGCGAGGCGCAGGGCGGGGACGTGCTTGATCTCGATGGTGGTCTGGCTCATGGTGCTCTCCCTCTCGATGAGTCGGAGCCTCGCCGCGACCCGGTCCAGCCGCGCGGTGTCGGCCTGGATCTGCGCTGCGAGCGCCTCGTGCCGGTGCCTGAGCAGGGCGGCGAGCGCGCTGCCCGTGAGCTCCTGGTCGAGGATCTGGCGGACCTCGTCGAGCGAGAGTCCGAGGTCCTTGAGCGTGAGGAGCCGGTTGAGGCGCTGCAGCTGGTCTACGTCGTACGAGCGGTAGCCCGTCCACGGGTCGACCCGGGCCGGCCGGAGCAGACCCATCGCGTCGTAGTGGCGCAGCTGCCGCACGGACACGCGTCCGAGCCGGGCGAAGTCTCCGATGCTGATCATGACGTCCTCACCGTCGGCCCTGACACAGTGTCAGAGTCAACCATCTCGCTCGTGGGGTCGCTCGTAGGGTCGGCCGAAGGGCTGTAGGTGGGGGGTCTGTCAGAGGTCGCGTCTAGTCTTCTTGCATGCGGCCCACGACACAGCTCAAGCGCACCGTCGCCCCCTTCGAGGTGGTGTCGGAGTTCTCGCCGTCGGGTGACCAGCCGGCGGCCATCCACGACCTGACCCGACGCATCAACGCGGGGGAGCAGGACGTCGTGCTCCTCGGCGCCACCGGCACCGGCAAGTCGGCGACGACCGCCTGGCTGATCGAGCAGGTCCAGCGCCCGACGCTCGTGATGGCGCCCAACAAGACGCTGGCCGCCCAGCTCGCCAACGAGTTCCGAGAGCTGTTGCCGCACAACGCCGTCGAATACTTCGTCTCCTACTACGACTACTACCAGCCCGAGGCCTACATCCCGCAGACCGACACCTACATCGAGAAGGACTCGTCGATCAATGACGAGGTCGAGCGCCTGCGGCACAGCGCCACCAACTCGCTGCTCACCCGGCGCGACACCATCGTCGTGGCGTCCGTCTCGTGCATCTACGGCCTCGGCACCCCGCAGGAATACGTCGACCGCATGGTCGACCTCAAGGTCGGTGAGGAACTGTCCCGCGACGACCTGCTGCGCCGCTTCGTCCAGATGCAATACACGCGCAACGACCTCGCCTTCACCCGCGGCACCTTCCGCGTGCGCGGCGACACGGTCGAGATCATCCCGGTCTACGAGGAGCTGGCGATCCGGATCGAGTTCTTCGGCGACGAGATCGAGCGGCTCTACACGCTGCACCCGCTCACCGGTGAGGTGGTCCGCGAGGAGCAGGAGATGTATGTCTTCCCCGCCACCCACTACGTCGCCGGCGAGGAGCGGATGACGCGGGCGCTGCGCACCATCGAGACCGAGCTCGAGGAGCAGCTGGCCTCCTTCGAGCAGCAGGGCAAGCTGCTGGAGGCCCAGCGGCTGCGGCTGCGCACCACCTACGACATGGAGATGATGCAGCAGGTCGGCAGCTGCTCCGGCATCGAGAACTACTCGCGGCACATCGACGGTCGAGCCCCCGGCAGCGCGCCGCACACCCTGCTCGACTACTTCCCCGAGGACTTCCTGCTGATCATCGACGAGTCGCACGTGACGGTGCCCCAGATCGGCGCGATGTTCGAGGGCGACATGTCCCGCAAGCGTCAGCTGGTCGACCACGGCTTCCGGCTGCCGAGCGCGATGGACAACCGGCCGCTGCGCTGGGAGGAGTTCCTCGAGCGGGTCGGGCAGACGGTCTACCTCTCGGCGACGCCGGGCCCCTACGAGTTGGCCAAGTCCGACGGGGTGGTCGAGCAGATCATCCGCCCGACCGGCCTGGTGGACCCCGAGATCGTGCTCAAGCCGACCAAGGGCCAGATCGACGACCTCATGCACGAGATCACCGAGCGCACCGCCAAGGACGAGCGGGTGCTCGTCACCACCTTGACCAAGAAGATGGCCGAGGACCTGACCGACTACCTGCTCGAGAAGGACATCCGGGTCCGCTACCTGCACTCCGAGGTCGACACGCTGCGCCGGGTCGAGCTGCTGCGCGAGCTGCGCCTCGGTGAGTTCGACGTCCTGGTCGGTATCAACCTGCTGCGCGAGGGCCTGGACCTGCCCGAGGTCTCGCTCGTCAGCATCCTGGACGCCGACAAGGAGGGCTTCCTGCGCTCCACCCGGTCGCTGATCCAGACCATCGGTCGCGCCGCGCGCAACGTCTCCGGTCAGGTCCACATGTACGCCGACACCATCACCGACTCGATGCAGCAGGCGCTCGACGAGACCAACCGGCGCCGGGACAGGCAGATCGCCTATAACCGCGAGCACGGCATCGACCCCCAGCCGCTGCGCAAGAAGATCGCGGACATCACCGACCTCATCGCCCGCGAGGAGGCCGACACCCAGTCGCTGATGGGCGCGGGGCGCAACCAGTCCCGGGGGGCCCGCGGGCGGGGTGCGGTCGCGGCGGCGACCTCCGCCGAGCCGGGTGCCGTCCTCAAGGAGGCGGCCGACCTGCCCGCAGCCGAGCTGGCCCAGCTCATCCAGGACGTCACCGAGCAGATGCACCAGGCCGCGACCGACCTGCACTTCGAGCTCGCGGCGCGGCTGCGTGACGAGGTGCGCGAGCTCAAGAAGGAGCTGCGCCAGATGACGGAGGCGACCAAGTGAGCCACGAGCTGGACCGGCGCGGCCGTCGATTCCGTCCACCTGAGAGCCCTATGAGACGATTTAGCGGCGTTCGCCGGTCGAGGAGAGGCAGTACATGAGCATCCCGTTGTGGGTCTGGATCGTCACCCTCGCAGTGACCCTGGCGGTCTTGCTCTTCGACATCTTCGTGATCGCCCGCCGCCCACACGTCCCCTCGATGGGGGAGTCGGGACGCCACCTCGCCGTCTACGTCGCCATGGCGATCGTCTTCGGGCTCGGGGTGTGGTTCTTTGCGGGCGCCGACTACGGCCTGCAGTTCTTCGCCGGCTGGCTGACCGAGTACTCCCTGTCGGTCGACAACCTCTTCGTCTTCCTCATCATCATGAGCAAGTTCGCCGTCCCGGAGAAGCTCCAGCAGTCGGCCCTGATGGTGGGCATCGTGATCGCGCTGGTCCTGCGCGGCATCTTCATCGCGGTGGGCGCCGGCCTGATCAACCGGTTCTCCTGGATCTTCTACCTGTTCGGCGCGTTCCTCATCTACACCGCTGTCAAGCTCGCCTTCGAGGGCGAGAGCGACGACGACGACTACGAGGAGAACGCCTTCATCTCCTGGGTCCGCAAGCACTTCCCGGCGACCGCCGAGTGGCACGGCACCAAGCTGATCTCGCACGAGAACGGCCGCCGGGTCATCACGCCGATGCTGATAGTCATCCTGGCGCTGGGCACGACCGACCTGCTCTTCGCGCTCGACTCGATCCCGGCGATCTTCGGCCTGACCAAGGAGCCCTTCCTGGTCCTGATGGCCAACATCTTCGCGCTGATGGGTCTGCGCCAGCTCTACTTCCTCATCGGTGGGCTGCTGAAGCGGCTCGTCTACCTCGGCCTGGGCCTCGCGGTCCTGCTCGCGTTCATCGGCGTCAAGCTGATCCTGCACGCCATGCACGAGAACGAGCTGCCGTTCATCAACGGTGGCGAGCACATCGCGTGGGCCCCGGACATCCCGATCGGTGTCTCCCTCGGCGCCATCGTGCTGATCCTCGGCGTCACGACCGTCGCCAGCCTGGCCAAGACCCGGCGCGACGAGCGCGCGAACGCTCAGAGCTAGCCGACGTCGGCCGACGACTCGGCCACGGTGGCCGCCGGTCGGGCGCCGGTCATGATCAGCACGCTCGCGCCGACCACGAGGGCCATGCCCAGCAGCTGCACCAGATCTAGGCGCTGACGCAGGATCAGCAGCCCGGCGAGCGCGGCGACCGCGGGCTCCAGGCTCAGCAGGATGCCGAAGACGCGCGGGTCCATCCGCCGCAGCGCGAGCAGCTCCAGGGAGTACGGCACGATCGAGGACAGCAGCGCGATCCCGACGCCGCCGATCAGGATGGTCGGGCTGGTCAGCGGTCCGTGCGCGGTGAGCACCCCGATCGGGGAGACGAGCGCCGCGGCGACCACGAGCGCTACGGTCAGCCCGTCCAGCGATGCGAAGTGTCGCCCCACCTCCCGGCTGCACAGGATGTAGGCCGCCCAGCAGGCCCCTGCGGTCGCGGCGAACGCGATGCCGGCGTGGTCGAGCTGGTCCCACGGCACGGTCAGAGCCTGCGAGATGAGCACCACGCCGAGCAGCGCCGCGACGACGGCCGCGGCGTCCTTGGCCTTGCGCGAGAGCGCCGCCGACAGGGCGAGGGGTCCGAGGAACTCGATCGTCACGGCGACGCCGATCGGCAGGCGGGCCAGCGCCTCGTAGAACGTGAAGTTCATGGTGCCGAGGGCCACGCCGAAGAGCAGCCCGGCCCGCCAGGCGGGCCAGCCGTGCCCGCGCAGCCTCGGCCGGGTGATCAGCGCCATGATCACGGCGCTCACCAGCAGCCGGAAGGTCACGGTGGCCGGCGCACCGATCAGCGGCACCAGCGTCGCGGCGAGGGCGCCGCCGAACTGCACCGACACGATGCCCGCGAGCACCAGCACGGTCGGCGACACGAACGGCGACCCGGACGGCGACGCCGACCTGGACCGCACGGCGCGCATCGGCGAGGTCATGGGTTTCACCCTAGTGCGCAGGGCGCGAGCCGCGCGGCGGCGACCAGGGTCGCTCGGCGGTGCTCGTCGAGCGGCTCCTCCACCACCACGGCTCCGGTCTGGGGCGCGTGCAGCATCCGGGGTGCTGTCCCCGGTGCAGCGGTCGTGGCGAGCCCCACGTGGGTGATGGTGGCGTCCGGTGCGGGGGCGAAGAACAGCAGGTCGCCGGGCCGGACCTGGTCGAGGGGCACCCCGGGCAACGCATGATGCTGGTCGTGCGCGTCGCGCGGGACGACCAGGCCGGCGCGGCGAGCCGCGAGGTGCACGAGCCCCGAGCAGTCGATCCCGGCCTGGCTCAACCCACCCCACAGGTAGGCCGTGCCCAGGTGGTCGGCGGCGATCGCCGGCACCGGACGGGGGTCGGCGCGGTGCGGCTTCCCCGGCCCGGTGCCAGGGCCTACGGCTGACCCCGGCACCAAGGCGGACGTCTCGACCCAGCCGGGATAGCCGCGCGGGTCCAGGCTGCTGGGCTGCCAGGGGAGGACCACCTCGACCCGGGTTGCGGCCGGCGCACGGCCCACCACCAGCACCGGCTCGCCGGGGACCACCTGGGTGAGGCGATCGAGATCGGCCGACGCGGCGGGGGAGGGCCACAGCGAGGTCAGCTCGGAGGCGGTGAGCACACCCGCCATACTGGCACCCATGACTGCCCTGGACCCCGCCGCCTCCCTCGCGCGCGACCTGCGCGACATCATCCGGCACGCGCCCGGCCGGATCAGCGTGCAGGTGTGCGCCGAGCAGGGGGTCGTCGCCGGCTTCGACGCCGACCGCGTCGTGAGCGCCGCCAGTCTGGTCAAGGTGCCGATCCTCGTGGCGCTGCTGCGCGAGGTCGACGCGGGGCGGGCCAGGCTGGACCAGTCGGTGGCGCTGCCCCCGGTCGCCGAGCGGGTGGGCGGGTCCGGGGCCTTGGCGCTGCTGCCGTCGGTCGAGGAGCTCACCATCGGGGAGCTGCTGCGGCTCATGGTGGTCCTGTCGGACAACGACGCCGGCAACCTGATGCTCGACTACCTCGGCCTGGACCGGATCACGGCGACGGCGCGAGAGATCGGCATGCAGCACACCGTGGTCGGGCGCCGCTTCATGGACAGCGCAGCCGCCGAGGACGGCCGCGACAACCACACGACGGCCGGTGACATGGCCGGCCTGCTCGCTGCGGTGCGCGCCGGTGTGGTGCTCGGGCAGCGCTCCACCCAGTTGGTGCGCGACCTGCTCGCCGAGCAGCAGCACGCCGTCGGCATCACCGCGCTGCTGCCCGACCACGTCTGGCACGGCTCGAAACCCGGTGACCTGCCGGGCGTGCGGCACGACATCGCGCTGATCGAGACCGGTGGTCGGTGGGCGACGGTGGCGTGCGTCGCCACCGAGATGTACGACCGCCGGCACGGGGCGGACTACAGCATCAGTGTGCTGCCGGCGCTGTCGGCCGTGGGCGAGGCCGTCCTCGGCTACCTCGAGACGGAGCCGGTCCGACCCGACTGACCTGGGCCGCCGCCCGACCGCCCGCGCACCTCGTCACGCGCCTCGGTGAACGCCCGCACGCATGCGCGCACGTCCTCCTCGCTGTGAGCAGCGCTGAGCTGCACGCGAATTCGCGCCCGACCCTGCGGCACCACGGGATACGAGAAAGCGATCACGTAGACCCCCCGCT
The DNA here is from genome assembly GCF_022568835.1 of Arsenicicoccus piscis. Taxonomy (GTDB): domain Bacteria; phylum Actinomycetota; class Actinomycetes; order Actinomycetales; family Dermatophilaceae; genus Arsenicicoccus; species Arsenicicoccus piscis. Next base: position 164,202 of record NZ_JAKZHV010000007.1, on the reverse strand, counting down.
CCAGCATCGCGTCGGCCACCTGGGCCGCGACGCGGGCTCCGTCGTCCCCCGGGAACATGACGGGCACGATGGCGTGACTGCCCGGCAGCAGGTCGAAGTCGGCCGCCGACATCTGCGCCCGGAAGGCAGTGGCGTTGCGCTGCAGCGCGGCTCGGCCCTCGTCGGACGTGCGGGCGATCTCGAGGGCCTTTCGCGACCCCGCGACGACGCTCGGGGCCACCGCGTTGGAGAACAGGTAGGGCCGTGAGCGCTGGCGCAGCAGGTCGATGACCTCCTGGGGGCCGCTGACGTAGCCGCCGGACGCCCCGCCGAGGGCCTTGCCGAGGGTGCCGGTCAGCAGGTCGACGCGGTCGCGCACCCCGAAGTGGTCGGGGGTGCCGGCGCCGGACGGGCCGACGAAACCCACGGCGTGCGAGTCGTCGACCATGACCATCGCCTCGAACTCCTCTGCCAGGTCACAGATCTCGGGCAGCGGGGCGTAGGAGCCGTCCATCGAGAAGACGCCGTCGGTCACCACGACGACGCGCTGGGCGCCGGCGTCGCGCGCGGCGGTGAGCTGGTCGCGCAGGTCGGCCATGTCGGCGTTCCGGTAGCGGTAGCGCGTGGCCTTGCACAGTCGGATGCCGTCGATCAGCGAGGCGTGGTTGAGCTCGTCGGAGACGATCGCGTCGTCCGGACCGAAGAGGACCTCGAAGACGCCGCCGTTGGCGTCGAAGCAGGACGAGTACAGGATCGTGTCGTCGGTGCCGAGGAACTCGGACAGCTCGTCCTCCAGCGCCGTGTGCTGCTCCTGCGTGCCGCAGATGAAGCGCACGCTCGACATGCCGAATCCCCACCGCTGCAACGACTCTCGCGCCGCTGCGACGACGTCGGGGTGGTCGGACAGGCCGAGGTAGTTGTTGGCGCAGAAGTTCAGCGCGTCACCCTGCGCCGTGGCGATGTGCGCGGACTGCGGTGTGGTGAGCCGCCTCTCGTCCTTGTAGAGCCCCGCGGCCCGGATCTCGTGCAGCGTGGTCGCCAGCTCGTCCTTGAACGCAAACATCAGCCCACTGCTCCTTCGTCGCTCCAGTCCATGATGACCTTGCCGCACTGCCCGGACCGGGCCGTGTCGAACGCTTCCTCCCACTGCTGCGCGGGGAAGCGGTGGGTGATGACCGATCGCACCGCGTCGGCGAAGACCGTCGAGGTCTGCAGCATCGAGGACATGGCGTACCAGGTGTCGAACATCTCCCGGCCGTAGATCCCGCGGATCGTCAGCATGTGGGTGATCACCTTGCCGCAGTCGATCGGGTAAGGGTCCTTCGGCAGCCCGAGCATGGCGACCCGGCCGCCGTGGTTCATGTTGTCGATCATCTCGCTGACGGCGGGCGGCGCACCGGACATCTCCAGCCCGACGTCGAAGCCCTCCTTCATCCCCAGCGCCTTCTGGGCGTCGCGCAGCCGCTCGCGCCCCGCGTTGACGGCGAGGTCGGCGCCGGCAGCCAGCGCCAGGCCGAGGCGGGTGTCGGACAGGTCGGTGACGACGATGTGCCGCGCGCCGGCGTGCCGGGCGATCGCGGTGGCGAGCACGCCGATGGGGCCGGCGCCGGTGATGACGACGTCCTCGCCGACGAGCGGCCACTGCAGCGCCGTGTGCGTGGCATTGCCGAGGGGGTCGAAGATGGCGCCCAGGTCAGGGTCTACGGAGTCGGGCTGGACCCAGGCGTTGGCGGCCGGGATGACGACGAGGTCCGCGAACGCGCCGGCGCGGTTGACGCCCACGCCCTGGGTGTTGATGCAGACGTGCCGCCGGCCGGCGCGACAGTTGCGGCAGTAGCCGCACACGACGTGCCCCTCGCCCGAGACCCGTTGTCCCACCTGCACGCTCGCGACGTCGCTGCCGACCTCCACCACCTCTCCGTAGAACTCGTGGCCCAGGATCAGGGGTGGCGTCACCGTGGCCGCCGCCCAGTCGTCCCACGCCTGCAGGTGCAGGTCGGTCCCGCACAGGCCGGCGCGCAGGACGCGGATCTTGACGTCGGTGGGTCCCACCGACGGTTCGGGAAGGTCGATCAGCTCCAGCCCGGGGTGGGGGCCGGTCTTGACCAGTGCACGCATGATCTCCGCCGTTCTGCCGCTCCTCGTCGAGCGGCCTCGTGGGCGTCAATCTAGCGGCGCGGATCCACCGGGCGTGACCGGTCGGTCAGACCCGCGCGAGGATCTCGCCGTGCACGACGGTGAACCAGCCGTCCGGGGCCGCCGCCCACTCCCGCCACGCTCGACCCAGCTCGGCCAGCTCGTCGGCGTCGCTGAGGCCACGATCGACCGCCTGGGTGGCCAGGTCTGACCGGGTGATCCGGTCGGCCCACAGCGAGCCCCACCAGTCGCGCTCGGCGGGCGTCGCGTAGCACCACACGCTCGCCGACGGCGTCACGTCGGCCAGGCCGGCCTGCTGCGACCAGCCGAGCAGGCGCCGCCCGGCGTCCGGCTCGGCGTCGTTGCTGCGCGCCACGGCCTCGTAGACCTCGAGCCACCGGTCCAGCCCCGGCACCAGCGGCCACCAGCACATGGCGGCGTAGTCGGCGTCCCGCGCCGCGACCAGACCACCCGGGCGGGTGACCCGCGCCATCTCCCGCAGCGCTGCGACGGGGTCGGCGAGGTGCTGCAGGACCTGGTGGGCGTGGACCACGTCGAACGAGTCGTCGGCGAACGCGAGCGCGTAGACGTCGCCCGTGGTCAGCTCGGTCGTGGTGTCGCCCCGGTCGTCGGCGTGCCCGCGGGCCGTGGCGATGACGTCCTGCGAGGGGTCGAGACCCATCACCCGGCCCGGGCGCACCCGCTCGGCGAGGTCGAGGGTGATGGTGCCCGGACCGCACCCGACGTCCAGCACGTCCAGCCCGGCGCGCAGGTGGGGGACCAGGTAGGCCGCGGAGTTCTCCATGGTCCGCCACGTGTGCGAGCGCAGCACCGACTCGTGGTGCCCGTGGGTGTACTGCGATGGCGCCATCTCTACCTCATCTCATAAATCAAGACGTAAGTCTTGCCGAGTGAGACGCTAGCAGGCGGGGGCTCACCAGCCCCGGGCGCGCCAGTCGTCGAGATTGGGCCGCTCGGCACCGAGGGTGGTGTCGCCGCCGTGACCGGGGTAGACCCACGCGCCGTCGTCGTAGACGTCGAAGATCCGCTGCTCGACGTCGTCGATGAGCGACGCGAAGCTCTGTCCGGGGTTCTTGGTGTTGCCCACGCCGGCGGGGAAGAGGCTGTCGCCGGTGAATACCACGGTGAGGGTCATGGCGAGACTGCAGAAATAAGTGCTGCGCGCGGGGCCGTCTGGAGTCGCCCATTTCGCCAGTGTCGGAACTTGATCCCCTCGGTTGCCGCATCCGCCAGGCGGGCGGATGCCTTGAATTCGTGGCCATGAAGGAGGTGGGTATGGAGAGAATGAGAAATCCCAGCGTGTTTGGGTGCACCAACCGACTGCTCACGTTCACTGTCGCGCCGCCCTGCGCGTCAACCGTCACAGACCGGTTTCGCTGCCCTTTGACTTCTCGCGAGGTCAATGCATATGGAAGAGATCCGCCAAGTTTTGTCGACGGCACCCACACCTGGTCGCCAACGTGGAACTTGGTAGCCATTCATCATCCTTACAGGCACGTCGCGGGCTGCTGGAAGTCAAGCGGGACCCCGGGCCTCACCAGCCCCGGGCGCGCCAGTCGTCGAGATTGGGCCGCTCGGCACCGAGGGTGGTGTCGCCGCCGTGACCGGGGTAGACCCACGCGCCGTCGTCGTAGACGTCGAAGATCCGCCGCTCGACGTCGTCGATGAGCGACGCGAAGCTCTGTCCGGGGTTCTTGGTGTTGCCCACGCCGCCGGGGAAGAGGCTGTCGCCGGTGAAGATGTGCGCGTCGCCGCCCGGCTCCTGGTAGACGAGCGCGATCCCGCCGGGCGTGTGCCCGCGCAGCCCCAACACGTCGAACGTGAGGTCGCCGACCGTGAGCGTGTCGCCGTGGGAGAGGAGCTGGTCGGGCTTGACCGGCAGGGTCGGGCCGTCCTCGCGCCCCGCGGCGGTGCGCACGCCGGTGGCCTCGGCCACGTCCTTGAGCGCCCGGGTGTGGTCCCAGTGCAGGTGCGTGGTGACGAGCAGGTCCAGCTGGCCGCTGCCCTCGCGCACGAGCGCCGCGATCCGCTTGGGGTCGTCCGCCGCGTCGATCAGCAGCTGGGCACCCGTGGCCTTGGAGGTGATGAGATAGACGTTGTTGTGCATCGACGAGACGGCCATCTTGCGGATGACCGCGTGCTCGAGCTCGCGGACGTCGCTCGGGCCGCCAGGGGCCACGTCTCCGGTGTAGGTCATGGCTTCGCCACCTCCAGGCTCGGCAGGGTTGGGAGCTGATCCGCGGGAGGGGCGTCGATGCCGTCCGGCACCCCGCGAGCGGTCCACAGGAGCATTCCAGCACGGGGTGCCGACACCACCGGCCTCCCGTCGCCGATCGCGTAGACATCGCCCTCGTCGGTGCGCAGCGACAGCGACGGCGTGGCTGGGTTCGCGCGGTAGCGGTCGACCAGGTCGGCGAGACAGCTCTCGGCGAGCGCCGGGTCGACGTCGGAGAACGTGTATCCCGCCCGCAGGTCGACGTGGTGGAAGCCCACCTCGCGGCGGCGCACCCAGGCCAGTCGGCTGCCCGCCACGGTGGTGCCGCGCAGGGGGACCTCGGCCGCGAGGGCGTCCGGCCCCATGCCCGCGAGGGCCGTGGCCAGCCGGTCGCACGCCGCCGACAGCTGGTCGAGCAGCGTCTGCCGGTCCGCGCGAGCACCCTCCTCGATCTCCGCGGCCCGGCTCTCGGGGGAGGCGTAGAGCGGGGTGGCGGTGCCCGTCTCGGCGCTCGTCACCAGCCGGCCGAGGGCGTCGGCGCCGTGCCACAGGTGGCTGAGCACGTGGGCGCGGGTCCACCCCTGGCACAGGCTCGGCTCACGCAAAGCGGCGTCGTCGAGCGACCGGGCGGTGTCTAGCAGGGCCGCGGTCTCGGCCACGAGGGCCGACAGCTCGGCCTGGCGAGCGGCATCCGTCATGCGAGACAACCTAGTGGATGGGGGGTCTGTCAGTGGTGCCACCTACAGTAGGGAGCGTGCCAGGACCCTCAGTGAAGCCCCGCCCCCACCACGACCATCTCGTGGTGCGTGGTGCGCGCGAACACAACCTCAAGAACGTCTCGATCGACATCCCCCGGGACTCGCTGGTCGTGTTCACCGGGTTGTCCGGGTCGGGCAAGTCGTCCCTCGCCTTCGACACCATCTTCGCCGAGGGCCAGCGCCGCTACGTCGAGTCCCTGTCCGCCTACGCGCGCCAGTTCCTCGGCCAGATGGACAAGCCCGACGTCGACTTCATCGAGGGGTTGTCGCCGGCGGTCTCCATCGACCAGAAGTCCACCAACCGCAACCCGCGCTCGACCGTCGGCACCATCACCGAGGTCTACGACTATCTGCGGTTGCTGTTCGCCCGTGCGGGCCGCCCGCACTGCCCGGTGTGCGGCGAGCCGATCGGGCGGCAGAGCCCGCAGCAGATCGTCGACCAGCTGCTCGCGCTGCCCGAGCGCACCCGCTTCCAGGTCCTCGCGCCGATCGTGCAGGGCCGCAAGGGCGAGTTCGTCGACCTGTTCGCCGAGCTGCAGACCAAGGGTTACAGCCGGGCCCGGGTCGACGGTCAGGTCGTGTCGCTCACCGAGGTTCCGGCGCTGGAGAAGCAGCGCAAGCACACCATCGAGGTCGTCATCGACCGGCTGGTGGCCAAGGGTGACGACCCGAGCGCCGCCCGACGCCTCACCGACTCGGTCGAGACGGCGCTCGGGCTGACCGGCGGCGTCATGCTGGTCGAGTTCGTCGACTCCGGCGAGGAGCGCCGCTTCTCCGAGAAGCTCGCCTGCCCCAACAACCACCCGCTCGCGATGGACGAGGTGCAGCCGCGCTCGTTCTCCTTCAACAGCCCGTTCGGCGCCTGCCCGGCGTGCACCGGTCTCGGCACCGAGCTCGAGGTCGACCCTGAGCTGATCGTCCCCGACGAGGAGAAGTCGCTCAACGAGGGCGCCATCCTGCCGTGGGGCCAGGGCAGCGGGGCGGCCGACTACTTCCTGCGGGTCGTCGGCGCGCTCGCCCGTGACCTCAGCTTCTCCCTCGACGTGCCCTGGCGGGCGCTGCCCGAGCGGGCCAAGGAGGCCCTGCTCTACGGGCAGGACTACAAGGTGCACGTCCGCTACCGCAACCGCTACGGTCGCGACCGCTCCTACACGACCGGCTTCGAGGGTGCGGTGCCGTTCGTCAAGCGCCGGCACGCCGAGACCGACTCCGACTGGTCGCGCGAGCGCTACGAGGGCTACATGCGCGAGGTGCCGTGCCCCGTCTGCCAGGGGGCCCGGCTCAAGCCCGAGTCGCTGGCCGTGCTGCTCGGCGGCAAGAGCATCTCCGGTGTGTGCGCGCTCTCCATCCGGGATTGCGCCCAGTTCCTCACCGAGGTCGACTTCACCGAGCGCGAGCGGGCCATCGCCGAGCGCGTCATCAAGGAGATCGAGGCCCGGCTGGGCTTCCTGCTCGACGTCGGTCTGGACTACCTGTCACTCGACCGACCGGCCGGCACCCTGTCCGGCGGCGAGGCGCAGCGCATCCGGCTGGCGACCCAGATCGGGTCGGGCCTGGTCGGCGTGCTCTACGTCCTCGACGAGCCGTCGATCGGCCTGCACCAGCGCGACAACCACCGGCTGATCGAGACGCTCACCCGGCTGCGCGACCTCGGCAACACCCTGATCGTCGTCGAGCACGACGAGGACACCATCGCCACGGCCGACTGGGTCGTCGACATCGGGCCGCGCGCGGGGGAGCACGGTGGTGAGGTCGTGCACTCGGGGCCGGTGGCCGAGCTGCTCGCGCACCCGACCTCGCTGACCGGGCGCTACCTCTCCGGGCGCGAGGAGATCCCGATGCCGGAGGTCCGTCGCCCTCCGGAGACCGAGCGCGTCGTCCGCGTCCTCGGGGCCCGCGAGCACAACCTGCGCGACGTGTCCGTCGGCTTCCCGCTCGGGCGCCTCGTCGCCATCACGGGGGTGTCCGGCTCGGGCAAGTCGACCCTGGTCAACGACATCCTCTACACCGTGCTCGCCAACAAACTCAACGGCGCCCGCCAGGTCGCCGGGCGACACCGCACGGTCACCGGCCTGGAGCACCTCGACAAGGTGGTGCACGTCGACCAGAGCCCGATCGGTCGCACGCCGCGCTCCAACCCGGCCACGTACACCGGCGTGTTCGACCACATGCGCAAGCTCTTCGCGTCGACGACCGAGGCCAAGATCCGCGGCTACCAGCCGGGTCGGTTCTCGTTCAACGTCAAGGGCGGTCGCTGCGACAACTGCAACGGCGACGGCACCATCAAGATCGAGATGAACTTCCTGCCGGACGTCTACGTCCCGTGCGAGGTGTGCCACGGCGCCCGCTACAACCGCGAGACGCTCGAGGTCCACTTCAAGGGCAAGACCATCGCCGACGTCCTCGACATGCCGATCGAGGAGGCCGCCGAGTTCTTCGAGGCCGTCCCCGCGATCGCGCGGCACCTGCGCACCCTGGTGGAGGTCGGGCTCGGCTACGTCCGACTCGGTCAGCCCGCGACCACCCTCTCCGGCGGTGAGGCCCAGCGCGTCAAGCTCGCGGCCGAGCTGCAGAAGCGCTCGACCGGGCGCACGGTCTACGTGCTGGACGAGCCGACGACGGGGCTGCACTTCGAGGACATCCGCAAGCTGCTGCTGGTGCTGCAGGGCCTCGTCGACAAGGGCAACACCGTCCTGGTCATCGAGCACAACCTCGACGTCATCAAGAACGCCGACTGGATCATCGACATGGGTCCCGAGGGTGGCGCCGGCGGCGGTCTGGTGGTCGCCGAGGGCACCCCCGAGGACGTCGCCGCCAACCCCGACAGCTACACCGGTCGGTTCCTCGCGCCCGTCCTGGAGAAGACCCAGCAGCGGGCCACCGTGACGTCCACGGTCGTCGAGCGCCCCGGCCCAGCGGCGGAGGGCAAGAAGTCCACGGCCAAGAAGACGGCTGCCGACAGGACCAGCACGACGTCGGCCAGCACGAAGACCGCCGCCACGAAGGCCGCCGCCAAGGCCCCGGCGAAGAAGTCCGCCGCCAAGAAGGCGCCGGCCACCGCCGCGCAAAAGGCTGCCGCCCGCGTCCGCCGCGCCGGCTGAGCGGGGCGGCGACGGGGGCGGGATCGCGGTGACCGAGTCGTCCGGGGCAGCCGGCGTACCTCGGCGGGCGGAGGTCGTGGGCGCTCTCGCGGCGGAGCTGGACCGGGTGCGGCCGGGGCGGCGCTGCCTGGTGGCCCTCGACGGGGTCGACGGTGTCGGCAAGTCGCACCTGGCGGCCGAGCTGGTCCACCACGCGCTGTCCTACGGCGGCCGACCGATGGTGTCCGTGAGCATCGACGGCTTCCACCGGGCTCGCGCAGACCGGATAGCAGCGGGTCGAGGCCCGGAGGGCTTCTACCGCGGGTCGTACCGCTACGACGAGTTCCGCCGCTGCGTGGTCGACGCCGTGCGGCTCGGTCAGCCGCTCGTGCCGGCGGTCTGGGACGTGGCGCGCGACGAACCGGCGGCACCGGAGGCCATCGAGCTGGCGCCGGAGGCGATCGTGCTGGTCGACGGCATCTTCCTGCAGCGTCCCGAGCTCGTCGACGTCTGGGACGCCACGGTGTGGGTCGAGGCGCCGTTCACCGTGACGGTCCCGCGGGGGAACGCCCGGTTCGCCGGGCCGCACGACGCGGACCCGGAGGCCGCGAGCAACCGGCGCTACGTCGGCGGGCAGCGGCTCTACCTCGAGCAGGCGCGGCCGCGCGAGCGGAGCACGTGGGTCCTGGACAACACCGACCTGGACCGGCCGCGGCTGACCCGCTCGTCTGCTCCGAGCGCCCCAGCAGACCCGCCTGCGCCTGGTCAGCAGACCTTGCGGCCCGAGGCGACCTTCTTGTAGGTGCAGGTGTGGACGACGGCGCCGGTGCTGGAGCGGAGCGTGGCCGTGTCGCCGGTGTTGTTCCAGATGTAGCCGTTGCGGCTCACCGGCTTGGCACCTCGCACGCTCTGCCCCCAGTAGGCGTGGGCCGCGGTGGTCTTGCCCTGCCCGGAGTGCAGCACGACGCTCTTGCCCGCAGCGAGGACAAAGCCCTTGGGGAAGGTGTAGCGGTGGATCGCGCCACGGTCCTCGACCCGGTAGCCACCGAGGGCGACGGGCTTCTTCGTGGTGTTGGCGATCGCGAGGTACTCACCGTTCAAGGTGGCGTTCGTGGCGGGCTCGTCCTTGACCTTGGTGCCGCCGTAGTCCGCCTGCCAGGTGGTGATGCGCACCGCGGGGGTGGCGGCCTGGGCGCTCTGCGCGGTCAGGGTGGGTGCGGCCGACACGGCGGTGGTGGCGACGAGGGACAGGGCCAGCAGGCTGGAAGCGCGATTCATGAGGGACCAATCAGACTCAGGTGGACGAGCCCAGCGGAGCGACAGCCGCACTGGTGGTGGCTGAGCCTATACATTCCGTGGTCCCGGCGGGGCCGAACGCGTCACGCACCCGGGTGAAGCACCCGGTTGGCTCTGAGTACCTCTCGACGCGAGATCTGAGTATCTGAGCCGATCCGCCGGCCCCGCCCGGGTCGAGAGGGTGGGGTCATGGACGCCCACTACGACCCGTCTCGCTGCCCTCAGTGCGGTGGTGGCCTCGCTCCTCGTCCCGTCTGCCCCTCGTGCGGTCTACGACTGGACTCCCCACTGGTCGCCACCCTCGGTGTGGCGCTGCGCGAGACCGACGGACTGCTCACTCAGATCCGGGCGAACCCCGCGCTCTTCCTGCCGCTCCCGGCGGACCCGAGCCGGCACGCCGCGACGCCGAGCCTGGTCTACGCCACCCCCCAGCCGGCCCGACGCCGAGGCGCGTCCGTCGGCGCCATCCTGCTCGCGGTGGGCGGCCTGTGCCTCGTCATCGCCGGTGGCGTCTTCACCGCCTGGGCCTGGACGCTGCTCGGCTGGGCCGGTCGCGCCGGGATCATGGTCGCCGTCGTCGCCGCACTCCTCGCGTTGGCGGTCGTGAGCGCCCGCCGCGGTCTCCGCGCCTCGGCCGAGACCCTGGCCATCGTCAGCGCCGGGTTCTGGTGGGCAGCGGAAAGCAGTGTGCAGCAAGGACTTTCGCCGTACTTCCCGGGCGCCGTCACCGATCTCGGTGCCGCCCTCCTGACCCTGGTCGCCGTCGGTGCTGGAGCCACCTGGCTCGCCCGCCGCCCGGGTCATCACCAGCTGCCGGCGGTCGAGCCTCGAAGCACGGGGGTCAAGGCTCGACCGCCGGCCGGATCGTGGGCCCTGGACGTCCACGCCGCCGTAGCCCTCGTGGTGGGCGCGACCGCGCTGCCGCGGATCACGGGCGTCCCGGCCACCGTGACCTGGTCGCTGCTGGCAGCCGTCGGGGTGCTGGGGCTGGCGCTGCGCCGCCGCCGTGGCGTGAGCCCGGGGGTGCTGACCCAGGTCGTCGCCGTCGGCGCGGGGCTGTGCGGCTACCTGGCCCTGGTGTGGCGGGGGCTGCTCCCCGCCGACCAGAGGCTCGGCGACGCCGGTCTCGTCGACGGGTATGCGGCTCCGGTCGGCCTGGCCACGCAGCTCGCCGACCGCTGGACGCTGGTCCTCGCCGCGCTCGCCCTGACCGGGGTCTCAGCGGTGTCGCGGCGCCGGGAGGTCCGGGTGGGCGCCCTGGCCCTGGCGGGCACCCACCTCGCGGGCTGGGTGACGCTCTGCGCGGTCCTCGCCCAGGTGCCCCGGCTGCCGCTGCTGGCCGCCGGCTGCGCGGTCGTCCTCACGACGGCGGCCAGCGGGTGGTGGCGCGAGCGCGGCCTGCAGCCCACGACGGGTGCCCTGCTCGGCCTCGCCGCACCCGTGCTGCTGGCGGCGCTCGAACCGGCGCCCGAGCTGCTCGCGGCGGCGGCGCGTCGGCTGATCGAGGCCGGTCACGGCACCTGGATGGCGCCGGCGCCGGCCGGCGCCGCTGACCTGCTCGCCGTCGCGCTGGTGGTGGTCGGTCTGGCGGCCCAGCCCCTGGTCGCCCGGCTGCACCGCGCCGCTGCCGTAGACCCCGCGCTCGCCGCCGCGGTCGTGCTCGCCCTCGTGTGCGTGGCTCACGTCCGGCCGGGCGCGGCGACCCTGGCCCTGCTCGCCGGCCTCGGCCTCGGCCTGCTTGCCGTCCGTCGGGTGCTGGGCCCGGACCAGCCAGGTCGGACCCGCTCCGCCGTGGCCGCAGGTGTGGTCCTCGCCCCGCTGCTCGCCCTGGCCGGGCTGCCGGACGTGCTCCGGCCGGCGTCCTTCGCGGTCCTCGCCGTGGCCCTCGTGGTCGTCGCGGTCGACGAGCGGCGCCCCGAGCTGCGTGGGGGAGCCCTTGCCCTCGCCGGCGCCTGCACCCTGGCCCTGCTCGAGTCCGGACTCGGGCTGGCCGGACTGACGGCGCACCAGCGCGGCGCCCTGCTCGTCGGCATCAGCGCCGTGCTCCTCGGCGCGTCCGCCGGGGCGCGCCCGGCCGGCGAGGACCGGTCGCACGTGGGCCGGGCCGGCCCCGCTGCGCGGGCGGCCCGCGCGCGGGTGGCCGCCAGCGCCGAGGCCGTCAGCGCAGCGGCCACGGTCGTGAGCGCGGCGAGGCTCGACGACGCCGGCGCCACCGCTGAAGCGGGTCTTTGCGGCGCCGCCACCGCCACCTCCCCCACCGCCGCCAGCGCCAGCAAGGGCGCGGACGCACTCGACCGCCTCGCCCTCGAGGTGACCGCCCTGCTGGTCGCCGTGACCGCCTGGGCCCTGCTGGCGAGCGACCTGAGCCTGCTGGCCGTCGGCCTGACCTTCACCGGCGTGGGGCTGGGGGTGGCGCGCGCCCGGTGCGACGACCGGCCGGTCTACGGCTGGGCTGCGGGGGTGCTGCTCACCGTCGCCACCTGGCTGCGGCTGGTGGACGCCGACCTGCGCACGCTCGAGCTCTACACCGTGCCGGCCGCCGTCGCGCTGCTGGTGTGGGGAGCGCGCCGGCTGCACCGCGAGCGCGACACCGCGTCGGAGGCGGGCGTCGGACGCTCGCGGCTCGAGCTGCCCTGGCACGGGACGGGGCGGTCCACCTGGACCACGCTCACCCCCGGGCTGGCGCTCGGCTACGCACCGAGCCTCGCCGCCGCGCTGAACCACCCGGTCAGCGTGCGCGCCCTCGTGGTCGGGCTGGTCGGTCTCGCGCTGGTGCTCGTCGGCCTGCGGCTGCGGCTGGCGGCACCGTTCACGGTGGGAGCGGTCGGCACCGCCGCGCTCGCGCTGGCCGAGCTGACGCCCTACGTCACGGTCGTGCCGCAGTGGCTCCTGCTCTCGGCGGCCGGCGTCATGCTCGTCGGCCTCGGCATCACCTGGGAGCAGCGCCTGGGCGACCTGCGCCGGGCTCAAGGCTTCGTCGGCCGGATGCGCTGACGAAGAGGGGGAAGAAGGGGGAAGGCGAAGCCCGCCCTCGCGGGGGAGGGCGGGCTTCGTCAGCCGGGGTCCAGCCGGGGTGGACTCAGGACCCGGAGACGGCTGCGGCCAGCTTGTTGAGGCTGTCCTCGAGCTGGTCCTTGGACACCAGCGGGAAGCCGACCTTCTGCAGCAGCGCCTTGTCGGTGACACCACTCCAGTCGTAGGTCAGCGTGACGGTGGTCTGGTCCGGTCCGTCGGCCTGGAGCTCCCACACCCACTGCCAGCCGGGCGGCTCGGTGCCGGCGGGCGCGGTCTTCCACGCGAGCAGCCGGTCCTTGTCGTAGCCGACCACGTGGTTGTCGGTCTGGTAGTCGCCGCCCATGTGCGCACCGCTCATGTTCATGGTGAACACCTGGCCGTTGGCCGTGATGCGGTCGGTCTTGTGGTCGGACTGGATGAATCCGGAGCCGTCGAGCTCGACGTGCCGGGCCGGGTTGGACAACACGTCCCACAGGTCCTTGGCCGAGGCGTCGATCGTGCGGCTGACGGTGATCTTCTTCGACTCGTCGCTCATCCTCACTGCCTACCCGATCGCCCGCGAATCATGCAGCGCGCGGCGGATGTCCCGCGGCGGATCGCGCCGCGGACGATCGGGAGGCAGGTGACGCTACCCCTCGCCGAGGTAGGCCTTGCGGACGTCGTCGCTGGCCAGCAGCTCACGGCCGGTGCCGGAGAGCACGATCGACCCCACCTCGAGCACGTAGCCCCGGTCGGCGAGCTTGAGCGCCGCGTTGGCGTTCTGCTCGACGAGCAGCACGGTGGTGCCCTGCTCCTGCAGCGTCTTCACCGTCGACATGATGCGCTTCATCATCAGCGGCGACAGGCCCATCGACGGCTCGTCGAGCAGCAGCAGGCGCGGACGCGACATCATGGCGCGGCCCATGGCGAGCATCTGCTGCTCGCCGCCGGAGAACGTGCCGGCGGGCTGGGCGCGACGCTCCTGCAGGATCGGGAACAGCTCGAACACGCGGTCGAGGTCCTCGGTGAAGGCCCCGTGGTCGGTACGCGAGAACGCCCCGAGCATGAGGTTCTCCTCGACGGTCATCCGCGGGAAGATCCGTCGCCCCTCGGGCGACTGCGCGACGCCGAGCGTGACGATCTTGTGTGCCGGCACCTGGTCGAGCCGCTTGCCCTCGAAGTAGATCGCTCCGCTGGACGGGCGCAGCAGCCCGGAGATCGTGCGCAAGGTGGTGGTCTTGCCGGCACCGTTGGTGCCGATGAGCGTGACGACCTGGCCCTCCTCGACCTCGAAGGAGATGCCCTTGACGGCCTCGATCTTGCCGTAGGCGACCCGCAGGTCCTTGACTTCGAGCATCGCCATCAGTGCTCGTCCTCCTCGTCGTCGAGCTCCGAACCACCGATGTAGGCCTCGACGACCCGCGGGTCGGACTGCACCGTGCCGGGGTCGCCCTCGACGAGCAGCTCGCCGCGGACCAGGCAGAGCACCCGGTCGCACAGGTTGAAGATGAACTTCATGTCGTGCTCGATGACGACCACCGCCATGCCGTTGTCCCGGATCTTGAAGATCAGGTCCTTGCACTCCTCGGTCTCGCGCGGGTTCATGCCGGCGGTCGGCTCGTCCAGCAGCACGACCTTCGGGTCGGTCGCGAGCGCGCGAGCGATCTCGAGCCGGCGCTGGTCGCCGTAGGGGAGGTTGCGGGCCAGGTGCTCGCCCTTGCCACCCAGCCCGACGAAGGTCAGCAGCTCCTGCGCCCGAGCGCGCGTCGCCTCCTCCTCGCGGCGGAACTTGGGCCCGCGCAGGATCGAGGTGAGTGGCCCGGAGCTGGTGCGGCAGTAGCGTCCCACCATGACGTTCTCGAGCGCCGTCATGTTCGCGAACAGGCGGATGTTCTGGAAGGTGCGGGCCATGCCGGCGACGACGACCTCGCGCGGCTTCGGCGGGAGCTCGGCCCCCGCCAGCCACACCTCGCCCTCGGTCGGCTTGTAGAGCCCGGTGAGACAGTTGAAGAAGGTCGTCTTGCCGGCTCCGTTCGGCCCGATCAGGCCGACGATCTCGCCCTCGTGGACGGTCATGTCCACCTTGTTGACGGCGGTCAGACCGCCGAAGCGCATGGTCACCCCCCGGGCCGAGAGGATGGTGGGGGAGTCCTGCGCGGCGGCCGCGGGGACCGGTGCGGTGGTGGCGGTGCTCATGTGACCTTCTCCGTGTGGATCGCCTCGACCTCGTCGGCCAGCGCCTCGTCGTCGTCGTGGAACTCCAGCTGGCGGCGACGGTTGGCGACCAGGCCCTCGGGCCGGAAGCGCATCATCAGCACGAGCAGGAGGCCGAACAGCAGCAGCCGGTAGTCGGCGAAGAAGCGCAGCTTCTCGGGCAGCAGCTTGAGGATCACCGCGCCGAGCAGCACGCCGCCGACGGTGCCCATGCCGCCGAGGACGACGGCGGCCAGCAGGAACGCCGACTCGAGGAACTGGTACTGGTCCGGGGTGACCGAGACGTCCTGGTGGGCCTTCACCGTGCCCGCGAGACCGGCGAGGAACGCACCGCCCGCGAACGCGAGGATCTTGAGCCCGAACACGTTGACCCCCATGGCCTCGGCGGCCTTCTCGTCCTCGCGGATCGCGATCCAGCCACGCCCGATGCGGCTGTTGTTGAGGCGGGTGAACACCAAGATGATGAACCCGATCAGCAGCAGCAGCAGGAAGTAGTAGTTGGCGAAGCGGGTGATCGGGACCCCGAAGAACGCGTGGGTGGCGCCGAAGTCGAACCCGAAGAAGTTCAGCTCGGGGATGGCCGGGATGCCGTTCGGACCGTGGGTGAGGTCCGGCCCGTTGTTGCCGTCGAGGTTGAACATCGTCAGGCGGAAGATCTCGCCGAACGCCAGGGTGACGATGGCGAGGTAGTCGCCGGAGACGCGCAGCGTCGGCGAGCCGATGATCAGGCCGAGCAGCGCCGCGAAGAGCGCGCCGATGAGGGCGACGATGATGAACGGCGGCTTCCAGTCGATCGTGGCGAACGCCGACTCCGACAGCATCGCGCCGACGTAGGCACCCGCGCCGAGGAAGGCGATGTAGCCCAGGTCGAGCAGGCCGGCGAGGCCGACGACGATGTTGAGGCCCATGGCGGTCGCCGCGAAGATCAGCACCGAGGTGGCGATCGACATGTTGGCGTCCGAGCCGTTCTGCGTGAGCGGGAAAGCGAACGCGGCGGCGAACGTCGCGAGCAGCAGCACGGTCCGGTGGTGCCCGACGACGATGGAGAGCCAGTCGAAGAAGCCGCCCCGCGCGAGCCCGGCCGCGATCACCGCGACGAAGGCGAGGAACGCGACGAACAGGGCCGGGTCGCCGATGCCGAGACCGTAGGCCGCGGCCGCGAGGGCGAGCGCGACCAGCAGCACGACCACGAGGATCTCGAGCCAGGCGGGGAACCGCTGGTGCCGCTCGCCGACGGCCTTGTGGGTCGGCAGGAGGTGGCCCGCCGCCGCGACCAGCAGGCCGCCGAGGATGCCGACGTAGACGCCGGGGTCCAGCGCGCCCAGCATGGCGTCGTCGGTCAGCGCGATGGAGGCGCCGACGGCGATCACGAGGTAGAGCGTGATGCCGATCCCCAGTGCACGCAGACCCGTCTGCCGGCCGAGGTGGCGGCCGAGCCGGCTCAGCGGACCCTTGCGGATGAGCAGCAGGAACAGCGCCATCAGCGCCATCACCAGCAGGTAGATCTGCACGGTCCCCGGGTTGCCGTAGAGCGTGACGTTGCCGAGCAGCGCCGGGTTGTAGGTCCAGGACATGAACGCGCTGGCGACCAGGAGGGCTACGCCGACGAGGCCGATGACGAAGGCGCGGTTCAGCTGGGCCGGGGCGTCCGGGGAGTCTGGGGAGCCGGCCGCGAGCCGGTCGCGCCAGCTGCGGGGGTCGCGCTCGGCGCGGTGACTGCCGGGGTTGGAGACGGAGCTGCTCATGCGCGATCCACCACCCGGGCGCCCATGATGCCTTGCGGGCGGAAGACGAGCACGAGGATGAGCAGGCCGAAGGCCCACACGTCCTTCCACGCCGTCGGTCCGAGCTGGGAGGCGAGCGCCTCGACCACGCCGAGCGTGAGGCCGCCGACGACGGCTCCCGCGACGTTGCCGATGCCGCCGAGGACTGCGGCCGTGAAGGCCTTGAGACCGGCCATGAAGCCCATCCGGAAGTCGATGTTGTTGTTCTGCAGGCCCTGGGCGACGCCGGCGATGGCGGCGAGCGCGGCTCCGAGGGCGAAGGCCGTCACGATGATCCGGTCCACGTCGATGCCCATGAGGCGCGCGGTGTCCGGGTCCTGCGAGACGGCCTGCATGGCGCGGCCCTGCTTGGTGCGGTTGATGAACCACCACAAGAAGGCGGCGCAGACGGCGAGCGAGCCCATCGTGAACAGCGCCGGGCGCTGGAAGTCCAGCCCGCCGATGCTGAACGCGGGGCCGGTCACGCCGTCGATGCGGGGGAACGGCAGCCGCGACTTGGCGTCCGGCAGGCCCGGGATCTTGCCGTAGAACAGGCGCACGAGCTCCTGCAGGAACACCGAGATGCCGATGGCGGTGATGAGCGGCGCCAGGCGCGGCGCGCTGCGCAGCGGCCGGTAGGCCACCCGCTCCATCACCACGGCGGTGAGGACCGACGCCGCGACGGCGCCGACGAGCATGATCGGGAGGGTCCACCAGGCGGTGGTGCCCTGGAACAGGGCGAGGTAGGTCGTGAGGCCGCCGAACGCGCCGATCATGAAGACCTCGCCGTGGGCGAAGTTGATCAGCTGCACGATGCCGTAGACGACGGTGTAGCCCACGGCGATCAGGGCGTACAACGAGCCGAGAGTCAGGCCGTTGACGAGCTGCTGGAGCAGGTCCACGTGCGTGCTTCTCCTCTCTGGTGGGAGGTGGGGGACGTGGCGGAGGGCGGAGAGGGGTTGCCTCCCCGCCCCCCGAGGCGCGAACGGATGATCAGCTGCCGGCCTTGGCCATGTCCTCGGTCTTGGCCGGGACCCACTTGCCGCCCTCGACCTTGTAGACCGTGAGGACACGGGTCTTGGAGTCGCCGTACTGGTCGAACGCGACGTCACCGGTGACGCCCTGGAAGTTGACCTTGCCGACGGCGTCGATGGTGGCCTGGCGTGCGCCCTGGGCGTCCGAGGCGCCCTTCAGCGAGGTCTTCAGGCCCTCGATGATGGCGTTGGCCGCGTCGTAGGCGTAGGCGCCGTAGGCGGACGACGGCTCGGCGTAGCCGGCCTTCTCGTAGGCCGCCAGGAACTCCTTGCCCTTCTCCAGGCTGTCGGTCGGGGCGCCGACCGAGGTGGCCAGGTCACCGGTCGCCGTGGCGCCCGCGAGCTGGATGTACTTCGGGTCGTAGACGCCGTCACCGCCCATGAAGGGGACGTTGAGGCCGGCCGCCTTGGCCTGCTGCGAAAGCGGGCCCATCTGCGGGTACTCGCCGCCGTAGTAGACCGCCTTGGGCGCGGAGCCCTTCACCTTGGAGATGACGTTCTGGTAGTTGCTGTCGTCGGGGTTGATCGTCTCGGCCGCGACGACCGTGCCGCCGTGCGCCTTGAAGTACGTCGTGAAGGCGTCGACCAGGCCCTGGCCGTAGGTCTTCTTGTCGTGGATCGTGGCGACCTGCTTGATGCCCTGGTCGAGGAGGTACTTGGCCGCGAACGGGCCCTGCACGTCGTCGGTGGTGCAGGTGCGGAAGTAGGTGGGATAGGTGCGCTTGGGCGCCGTCAGGTAGTCCTTGCCGCGCGACAGCGACGGGTTGGTGTTGGCGGGGCTGACCTGCACGATCTTGGCGGTGGCGAGCACCGGCTGGACGTTCTGCGCGACGCTGGAGTTCAGCGTGCCGACGACGCCGACGACGTTGTTGTCGCCCGCGAGGGCGGTCGCGGCGTTCTTGCCGGTCTCGGGCTTGGCCTCGTCGTCCTTGGCGTCGACCTTGAGGGTCCAGCCGGGGATGGCGCCGGAGTCGTTGGCCTGCTTGACGGCCAGCTCGACCGAGTGCTGGATGCCCTTGCCCATGGCCGACAGGTCGCCGGAGAGGGGAGCGATGACGCCGATGGTGGCGGTCTTGTTGCCGGCGGCGGAGCCGGTGCCGCCGCCCCCGCCCGTGCCGGTGTCGGCGTCGCGCGAGCCACAGGCGGACAGAGCGAGCGAGGCGGCGACGACGGAGACGCCGACGGTGATCAGGGAACGCTGGGACACGTGTCCTCCTGGGTTTGAGCGGCGACATGGATGGCAGCGCCGCGGTTGGTCGAAGCGTAGGGGGCGATCGGCGGAAGGGGAATCTCCTTCACCCCATCGGCACCCTCTTCGTTACCGGCCTGTGACACCCGCCCTGAGCAGCGGCGATGTCCGTCGACCCGATGATGGAAATGGTGCCGCCGCCAGGTTTCGCGGCGGTTTCGCCGCTGTTTCGCTGCGTGCGAGCGGCTCGGTTCGGCGGATCGTCGAGGCTTGGGGGTCTGTCAGGGGGGCCGCATAGGGTGAGGTCGTGGCTGATCCCTCGACCTACCGCCCCCGGCCGGGCGAGATCCCGACCGACCCCGGGGTCTACCGGTTCCGCGACGCCGAGGGCCGGGTGATCTACGTCGGCAAGGCGAAGTCGCTGCGCCCGCGGCTGTCCTCCTACTTCCAGGACATCGGCGCGCTGCACCCGCGCACCCGCCGGATGGTCACCACGGGGGCCTCGGTCGAGTGGACCGTCGTCAAGACCGAGGTCGAGGCGCTCCAGCTCGAGTACTCCTGGATCAAGGAGTTCGACCCCCGGTTCAACGTCAAGTACCGCGACGACAAGTCCTACCCCTACCTGGCCGTGACGATGTCCGAGGAGTTCCCGCGCGCGCAGGTGATGCGCGGGGTCAAGCGCAAGGGCACCCGATACTTCGGGCCCTACGGCCACGCCTGGGCGATCCGCGAGACGCTCGACCAGCTGCTGCGCGTCTTCCCGATCCGCACCTGCAGCGCCGGGGTGTTCAAGCGGGCGGCGCAGGTCGGTCGGCCCTGCCTGCTCGGCTACATCGACAAGTGCTCCGCGCCGTGCGTCGGCCGGGTCGACGCCGAGCAGCACCGCGAGATCGCCGAGGACTTCTGCGACTTCATGGCGGGGAACACCGCCCGCTTCGTCCGCCAGATCGAGCGCGAGATGCAGGCGGCGTCCGCGGCCCTCGAGTTCGAGCGGGCGGCCGTGCTGCGCGACAACCTGGGGGCGCTCACCAAGGCCTTGGAGCGGTCTACGGTGGTGCTCGGGGACGCCACCGACGCCGACGTGTTCGCCTTCGTGGGCGACGAGCTCGAGGTCGCCGTGCAGGTCTTCCACGTGCGCGGCGGCCGAGTGCGCGGTCAGCGCGGCTGGGTCGTCGAGCGCGAGAACGCCGACGCCGCCGACCCCGAGGGCCAGGCCGAGGGCGCGATGGGTCCGCTGGTGCAGGCCCTGCTGCAGCAGGTCTACGGCGGCGAGTCGGCCGAGGGCGTCCCCGACGAGGTGCTTGTCACGCACCTGCCCGACGACGCCGACGCGGTGCGTGCCTGGCTCGCGAGCCTGCGCGGGGCACGGGTCGACGTGCGGGTGCCGCAGCGCGGCGACAAGCGGGCGCTGATCGAGACGGTGTCCCGCAACGCCGAGCAGGCGCTGGCGCGCCACAAGGTAGCCCGTGCCGGTGACCTCACGGCCCGCAGCCAGGCGCTGCAGGAGCTGCAGGACGCGTTGGACCTCGACGAGGCGCCGCTGCGGATCGAGTGCTACGACATCTCGCACGTCCAGGGCACCAACGTGGTGGGCTCGATGGTGGTCTTCGAGGACGGACTGCCGCGCAAGAGCGAGTACCGCCGGTTCATCGTCAAGGACCCCAAGGACGACCTGCACGACATGGGCGAGGTGCTGACCCGGCGGTTCCGCCGCTACGTCGAGGAGCGGTCCGGCGCCGAGCCCGGATCGATCATCGACCCCGACACGGGCAAGCCGCGGCGGTTCGCCTACGCCCCCGACCTCGTCGTCGTCGACGGCGGTCGCCCCCAGGTCGAGGCCGCTCAGGCGGCGCTCACCGAGCTGGGGATCACCGACGTGACCGTGGTCGGCCTCGCCAAGCGGCTCGAGGAGGTGTGGCTGCCGGGCTCGGAGTTCCCGGTGATCCTGCCGCGCTTCAGCGAGGGGCTCTACCTGCTGCAGCGGCTGCGCGACGAGGCGCACCGCTTCGCCATCACCTTCCACCGTCAGCGCCGGTCCAAGGCGATGACGGCGAGCGTGCTCGACGACGTGCCCGGCCTCGGAGAGGCGCGGCGCAAGGCCCTGCTGCGCACCTTCGGCTCGGTCAAGAAGCTCCGCGCCGCGTCCGTCGAGGAGATCCAGGCGGTGCCCGGCATCGGCCCCACCCTCGCGGCCGCCGTGGTGACTGCGCTCGCCGCCCCCGACGAGGCGGCCCCAGCCGTTAACCTGACCACGGGTGAGGTGCTGTGACTCCACGAGCCACCCGCCCGCACCGCGAGGAAGGACCGTCATGGACCAGCCGACCGCCGAGCTGACCCCGCTCGGGCCCGGGCACGACTTCGTCATCGTCACGGGCATGAGCGGCGCGGGTCGCTCGGTGTGCGCCAACGTCCTCGAGGACTCGGGCTGGTACGTCACCGACAACCTCCCCCCGAAGATGCTGCACTCGCTCGGCGAGATGATCCGCAAGGCCGACGCCGACAGCCCCGCCGGCGTGCGTCGGGTCGCCGCGGTCGTCGACGTCCGCTCCCGCGGCTTCTTCGACGCGCTCTCCGAGGCCATCCAGGAGCTGCACGACGACGGCTGGCGCCCGCGGGTGGTCTTCCTCGACGCCACCGACGAGACCCTGGTGCGCCGGTTCGAGAGCGTCCGGCGCCCGCACCCCCTGCAGGGTGACGGGGGGCTGCTCGACGGCATCAGGCGCGAGCGCGAGCTCCTCGGCGACCTGCGCTCGCAGGCCGAGGTCATCCTCGACACCTCCGGGTTCAACGTGCACCAGCTGGCGGCGAAGGTCGGCCAGATCTTCGACGCCGACCGCGGGCCGCGGCTGCGCGTCGCGGTCATGTCGTTCGGCTTCAAGTACGGCATCCCGCTGGACGCCGACATCGTCCTCGACATGCGCTTCCTGCCCAACCCGTTCTGGATCCCCGAGCTGCGCGGCAAGACCGGGCGCGACCCCGAGGTCGCGGCCTTCGTGTTCGACCGGCTCGGCGCGGCCGAGTTCGTCACCCGCACCGTGGCGATGCTGGACGCGATGATCTCCGGCTACGTGCGCGAGGGCCGGCGCTACATCACGCTCGCGGTCGGCTGCACGGGCGGCAAGCACCGCTCCGTCGCCGTGGCCGAGCGCCTGGCCGCCGAGCTGGCCGGGGGAGAGGTCGGCACCCTGACGGTCCACCGCGACCTGGGGCGCGAGTGAACCGCCCCGCCGTGGTCGCCCTCGGGGGCGGGCACGGCCTCGCCGCCTCGTTGCGCGCGCTGCGGCTGGTGACCGATCGGATCACCGCCGTCGTGACCGTCGCCGACGACGGCGGCTCCTCCGGGCGGCTGCGCCGCGAGTTCGACGTGCTGCCGCCCGGCGACCTGCGGATGGCGCTCGCGGCCCTCTGCGACGACGGCGACTGGGGCACCACCTGGGCCGGCGTGCTGCAGCACCGGTTCGCCGGGGACGGCCCACTCGGGGGGCACGCCCTCGGCAACCTGCTCATCGTCTCGTTGTGGGAGCAGCTCGGCGACACGGTCGCCGGCCTCGACATGGTCGGCCGGCTGCTCGGCGCCCGCGGGCGGGTGCTGCCCATGGCCGCGGTGCCGCTGAGCATCGAGGCCCAGGTGGCCGGGCTGGACCCCGACGACCCGCAGCGGGTCGTGCTGATCCGCGGGCAGGAGCACGTGGCCAAGACCGAGGGCCTGGTGCGCTCGGTCGCCCTGCACCCCGACGAGCCCCCGGCGTGCTCCGAGACCATCGCTGCGGTCAAGGAGGCCGACGTCGTCGTCCTCGGGCCGGGCTCGTGGTTCACCTCCGTCATGCCCCACCTGCTCGTGCCCCAGCTGCGCCGCGCCCTGGTAGACACCCCCGCCCGGCGGGTGCTCACGCTGAACCTGCAGCTGGACACCAGCGAGACCTTCGGCCTCACGGCGGCGGACCACCTGCGGGTACTCTGGCGACACGCCCCGGAGCTGACCTTCGACGCCGTGATCGCCGACCCGAGCATCGTGCTCGACGAGCCGGCGCTCCGGGCGGCGGCCGCGGCACTCGGTGCGGACCTGGTCGTCGCCCCGGTGGCGACCCCGCAGCGTCTGGCCGAGCACGACACGCTGCGCCTGGCCGCCGCCTATCGTGACATCATCGGCTGACTCCGCTGGCACCAATGGTTACGCAATGCAGTCACAGGCCCCTGTTCGGGGGCGTGCTGACCGCAACTCGATGACAGGATGTTCTGATGTCCATGACCGCTCTCGTGAAGGACGAGCTCAGTCGGCTGGCCGTGACCAAGCCCTGCTGCCGCAAGGCCGAGGTCTCGACCATGCTGCGCTTCTGCGGGGCGCTCCACATCATCGGTGGACGCATCGTCATCGAGGCCGAGCTGGACACCTCGGCGGTCGCTCGTCGGCTCAAGCGCGAGATCGCCGAGGTCTACGGCTATCCGAGCGAGGTGCAGGTCCTCAGCGCCGGGGGGCTGCGCAAGGGCAGCCGCTACATCGTGCGGGTGACCCAGGACGGCGAGGCGCTGGCCCGCCAGACCGGGCTCGTGGACCTGATGGGCCGACCCGTGCGGGGCCTGCCGCCCAAGATCGTCTCCGGCGCCTCGTGTGACGCCGTGGCCGCGTGGCGCGGAGCCTTCCTCGCGCACGGCTCGCTCACCGAGCCCGGCCGCTCGTCGGCGCTCGAGATCACCTGCCCGGGTCCCGAGGCCGCGCTCGCCCTGGTCGGCTCGGCCCGGCGGCTGTCGCTGCAGGCCAAGGCCCGCGAGGTGCGCGGGGTCGACCGGGTGGTCATCCGCGACGGCGACGCCATCAGCGCCATGCTGACCCGGATGGGCGCGCACGACGCGGTGCTCGCCTGGGAGGACCGGCGGATGCGCCGCGAGGTGCGGGCGACCGCCAACCGGTTGGCCAACTTCGACGACGCCAACCTGCGCCGCTCCGCCCGCGCGGCCGTGGCGGCCGGTGCCCGCGTGGAGCGCGCGCTGGAGATCCTCGGCGACGAGGTCCCGGACCACCTGCGCGAGGCCGGCGACCTGCGCCTCGCGCACAAGCAGGCGAGCCTGGAGGAGCTCGGTCAGCTCGCCAACCCGCCGATGACCAAGGACGCGGTCGCCGGTCGGATCCGGCGGCTGCTGGCGATGGCCGACAAGCGGGCCCAGGACGAGGGGATGCCCGGCACCGAGGCCAACCTCACCGCCGACATGCTCGACGTGTGAGGCGAGGGGTCTACGGACGCTCTCATCAGGTCAACTGTCGCGAAGTCACGGCCCGGTCACGACAGCCCTCGGCCGACGTACTAGGCTGGCAGGGCCAAGTTGAAAGACCCACTAGGAAGGCTTTATCCCGTGACTGTACGTGTTGGGATCAATGGCTTCGGCCGCATCGGCCGCAACTTCTTTCGCGCCGCGGTGGCTTCCGGCGCCGACATCGAGATCGTGGCGGTCAACGACCTGACCGACAACAAGACGCTCGCCCACCTGCTGAAGTACGACTCCATCCTCGGCCGCTTCCCCGGCGAGGTGACCTACGACGACGAGTCCATCACCGTGGACGGCAAGAAGATCCTGGCCTTCGCCGAGAAGGACCCGGCCGCTCTGCCCTGGGGCGCGAACAACGTCGACGTGGTCGTCGAGTCCACCGGCTTCTTCACCGACGCCACCAAGGCCAAGGCGCACATCGACGCCGGCGCCAAGAAGGTCATCATCTCCGCCCCGGCGAAGAACGAGGACCTGACCGTGGTCATGGGCGTCAACGACGACAAGTACGACGGCAGCCAGACGATCATCTCGAACGCCTCGTGCACCACCAACTGCCTGGCCCCCATGGCCAAGGCGCTCAACGACGGGCTCGGCATCGAGCGTGGTCTGATGACCACCATCCACGCCTACACCCAGGACCAGAACCTGCAGGACGGCCCGCACAAGGACCTGCGCCGCAGCCGCGCCGCGGCCCTCAACATGGTGCCCACCACGACCGGTGCCGCCAAGGCCGTCGCGCTGGTGCTGCCGGAGCTGAAGGGCAAGCTCGACGGCTACGCCATGCGCGTCCCGACCCCGACCGGCTCGGCGACGGACCTCACCTTCGAGGCCCCGCGCGACACCACGGTCGAGGAGGTCAACGAGATCGTCAAGAAGGCCGCCGAGGGCCCCATGAAGGGCTACCTGGTCTACACCGAGGACCCGATCGTCTCCAAGGACATCGAGACCGACCCGGCCTCCTGCGTCTTCGACGCCGGCCTCACCAAGGTCATCGGCAACCAGGTCAAGGTCGTCGGCTGGTACGACAACGAGTGGGGCTACTCCAACCGTCTGGTTGACCTCACCTCGCTCGTCGGTTCCAAGCTCTGATCGGCGATCGCTCATGAAGACGATTGCCGACCTGGGAGACCTCAAAGGCAAGCGCGTCCTCGTGCGCTCGGACCTCAACGTCCCGCTCGACGGTGACAAGAACATCACCGACGACGGCCGGATCCGCGCGTCCGTCCCGACCATCAAGGCCCTGACCGACCAGGGCGCCCGCGTCATCGTGGTCGCCCACCTCGGGCGCCCCAAGGGTGCCCCCGAGGAGAAGTACTCGCTGCAGCCCGTCGTGGCGCGGATGAGCGAGCTCCTCGGTCAGGACGTCGCCTTCGCCACCGACACCGTCGGTGACTCGGCGAAGTCCGTGGTGGAGGGTCTGAAGGACGGCGACGTGGCCCTGCTGGAGAACCTGCGCTTCAACGCGGGGGAGACCAGCAAGGACGAGGCGGAGCGCAAGGCCTTCGCCGAGCAGCTCGCCGCGATGGCCGACGCCTACGTGTCCGACGGCTTCGGCGTCGTCCACCGCAAGCAGGCCTCGGTCTACGACGTGGCGCAGCTGCTGCCGGCGGCCATGGGCGGGCTGGTCCAGAACGAGGTGGAGGTGCTCAAGCGCCTCACCGAGGACCCGGAGCGGCCCTACGCGGTCGTGCTCGGTGGCGCGAAGGTCGCCGACAAGCTCGGCGTCATCGACAACCTCATGAAGACCGCCGACCGCCTGCTCATCGGTGGCGGCATGGTCTTCACCTTCCTCAAGGCCCAGGGCCACGAGGTGGGCAAGAGCCTGCTCGACGAGGACAACGTGCAGACCTGCAAGGGCTACCTCGACAAGGCCAAGGAGAGCGGCGTCGAGATCGTCCTGCCGGTGGACGTCGTCGTCAACGACTCGTTCTCCGCCGACGGTGACATCCGGACCGTCGACGCGGACCAGATCCCCGCCGACGCGATGGGTCTCGACATCGGGCCCCGGTCCGCCGAGCTGTACGCGAGCAAGCTCGCGGACTGCAAGACGGTCTTCTGGAACGGCCCGATGGGAGCCTTCGAGATGGCGCCCTACGCGGCCGGCACCAAGGCCGTCGCCGAGGCGCTGGTCAAGGCGACCGAGGGCGGTGCCTTCACCGTCGTCGGCGGTGGCGACTCCGCCGCCGCGGTGCGCCAGCTGGGCTTCTCCGACGACCAGTTCAGCCACATCTCCACCGGTGGTGGCGCCTCCCTCGAGTACCTCGAGGGCAAGGAGCTCCCCGGCGTCGCGATCCTCGCCTGATCGATCGCAGCCACCGGACGGCCCCGTGGTCCTCGACCGCGGGGCCGTCCCGGCCTCGGGCCCCGGCCCGACCCACGCACCTCAACCCGCAAGGAGACCCCCATGGCCGCTGGCCGTACCCCGCTCATGGCGGGCAACTGGAAGATGAACCTGGACCACCTCCAGGCCACCCACCTGGTCCAGAAGCTCGACTGGACGCTGCGCGACGCCAAGCACGACTTCGGCGCCGTCGAGGTCGTCGTGCTCCCGCCGTTCACCGCCCTGCGCTCCGTGCAGACCCTCGTCGAGGGCGACAAGCTGTCGTTGAAGTACGGCGCCCAGGACCTCGCGGTCCAGGACTCCGGTGCCTACACCGGTGACATCTCCGGCGCGTTCCTCGCGAAGCTCGGCTGCACCTACGTGGTCGTCGGCCACTCCGAGCGCCGCGAGCACCACGGCGAGAGCGACGAGCTGCTCAACGCCAAGGTCAAGGCCGCGTTCAGGCACGGTCTGATCCCGATCCTGTGCTGTGGCGAGGGTCTGGACGTCCGCAAGGAGGGCAAGCAGGTCGAGCACGTGCTCGCCCAGATCGAGGCCGACCTCAAGGACATCCCGCAGGACCAGGCCAAGACCATCGTCATCGCCTACGAGCCCATCTGGGCCATCGGCACCGGCGAGGTCGCGACCCCCGAGGACGCCCAGGAGGTCTGCTCCGCGATCCGCGAGAAGCTCGCCGAGCTCTACGACCAGGAGACGGCCGACGCCATCCGCATCCTCTACGGCGGCTCGGTGAAGTCCGGCAACGTCGCGGCCATCATGGCCAAGGAGGACGTCGACGGTGCGCTCGTCGGTGGCGCCTCCCTCGAGGCCGAGGAGTTCGCGGCCATCGCGCGCTACCAGTCGCACAACAAGTAGACTCACCCGCACCACCGCTCCACCGCACCGGCCGTGGCGATCGCCACGGGCCGGTGCGGTGCGTGCGTGAGATGTTGCGTGTGAGGCCTGGGCGTGTGAGGCCTGTGGGGTGACGATCTGGCGCGGGGAAAACGGGTGGGGGTGTGTCGGTGGTCAGGCCTAGGGTGGGGCCTGCCATGAAGGACTTCCCCCAGACCGTCGACGCCTACGCCGATCCCGCAGCCCCGCATCCGGACACGCGTAGCCCTGCCGCCTACCTCTGGTGGCTGGTGCGCGACCAGGGGGTGCTGTTCCTCGCCGCGCTGCTCGTCGCCATCGTCTGGATGATCCCGCAGGCGCTCGCGCCGTGGATGCTCGGCCGCGCCATCGACCAGGCGATCGTGCCGCACGACAACGCCGCGCTGGTGCGCTGGCTCGCGCTGTTCGCCCTGGTGACGGTGGTCGGGGCCTCCAGCGGGTTCGTCTACCACACGCTCGCGGTCCGCCAGTGGCTCGTCGCGCTCTACGGCACGACCCAGCTGGTAACCAACAAGGCCGTGCGGCTCGGGCACGTGCTCACCCGCCGCGCGCCGTCCGGCGAGGTGCTCTCGGTGGCGTCGAGCGACTCCAACGAGTTCGGCGGCTTCATGGAGATCACCGTGCGTGCGGCCTCGCAGGCGGTCGCCTACGTCATCGTCGCCGTGCTCGTGCTGGTCACCTCGCCCCGGCTCGGCGTGCTCGTGCTGCTCGCGGCGCCGGCGGTCGTGGTCCTGGCGCTCCCGCTGCTGCGCCCGCTCGGTGCGCGGCAGGCGCTGGAGCGATCGCGCACCTCGACGCTCACGTCGATGGCCACCGACATCGTCGCCGGCCTGCGGATCCTGCGCGGCGTCGGGGGCGAGGAGCGGTTTGCCGACAACTACGCGCGCGCCTCCCAGTCGGCTCGGGACGCCGGCATCTCGGCCGGTCGGTGGCAGGCCGCCGTCGACGGCGTCGGCGTGCTGCTGTCCGGCCTGCTGCTCACCGGCCTGCTCTGGGCCGGCGTGCGCGAGGTCGGAGCCGGTCGGCTGACCGTGGGCGAGTTCGTCTCCTTCCTCGGCTACGGCCTGTTCATGACCCAGCCGCTGCGCTCGTTCTTCGAGCTGGTCCAGAAGGGGACGCGCGCCCTGGTGTCGGCGCACCGCACCGTGGCCCTGCTGGACCAGCCGGTGCCGTGGTCGGACGACCCGACCGAGGTCGCGCTGCCGGCCGCCGCCACCGCCGAGCTCACCGACCTGGCAACGGGATTCACCGCGCGACCCGGCCGGCTGACCATGGTGGTGTGCGCCGACCCCGAGCGCACCGCCGCCCTGGCCGACCGGCTCGGTCGCTACCTGCCGACGGAGGAGTCGGCCCAGGTGCAGCTGGCTCCGGACGCCGAGCTCAAGGGCCGGGCGGCGCGGACCGAGCGGCGTCGTCAACGCGAGCGCCGGGCCACCCTGGCGGCGCAGGAGCGGGCGCTGACCTCCACCAGCTGGGGTGTCACCCTCGGTGGCGTCGACCTCGGAGAGGTCCCGCTCGACGCCGTCCGTGAGCGCGTGCTCGTGTGCGACACCGGGCCGACGGTCTTCGCGGGGACGCTGCAGGACGCCCTCGACCCGCACCGCCGGCTCAGCCTCGCCGAGGCCGAGGAGGCGCTGGTGGCCGCCTCCGCCGAGGACGTGCTCGACGCGCTGCCCGAGGGCTGGCAGGGGCAGGTCGAGGAGCGTGGTCGGGGACTCTCCGGCGGCCAGCGGCAGCGCCTGACCCTGGCGCGCGCCCTGGCCCTCGACCCTGACGTGCTGGTTCTGGTCGAGCCCACCTCGGCGGTCGACGCGCACACCGAGGCGCGCATCGCCGCCCGGCTCGGCGGCTTCCGAGCGGGCCGCACGACCGTCGTCATGACGGCCTCGCCGCTCCTGCTCCACCACGCCGACGAGGTGACCCTGCTGGCGCCCGAGCCGTCGCCTCACCCCGGGACGGACGCCACGGTCTACCGGGTGGTGGCGACGGGCACCCACCGCGACCTGTGGTCGCACCACCTCGACTACCGATCCGTCGTCTCACGCACCGAGGAGGTCCAGCGATGAGTGTCCGCAGCGACGCGCGGCCGAGCGGCCGTGGCTCCGACCTGCTGCGCGACGACCTGGCGCACCACTCGGCGAGCACCTGGGACCCGACCCGCCATGGCGCCCACGAGCGAGCCGTCCCGCCCGAGCTGGTCCCGCCCCCACGCACCGTGGGTCTGGTCCGGCGGCTGCGCGCCCTGCGCACCCGGCACCTGCTGCGCCGTCGTCGGGCAGAGCACTTCGTCGCCGGGGCGATGTCGCCGGACCGTGGGCTGCCGATCGCCACGGCGCGCCAGGTCGTCAC
The DNA here is from genome assembly GCF_022568835.1 of Arsenicicoccus piscis. Classification (GTDB taxonomy): domain Bacteria; phylum Actinomycetota; class Actinomycetes; order Actinomycetales; family Dermatophilaceae; genus Arsenicicoccus; species Arsenicicoccus piscis. The sequence continues at coordinate 134,698 of NZ_JAKZHV010000007.1, read as the reverse complement.
CTTCCTCGGTGAGCTGCTCGGCCGCCGACGCGGGCTGCTCGTCGCGGTGCTGCTGCTGAACGCCGGGGCCGCGCTGGCGTCGCTGTTCGTGCCCCGGCTGCTGGGCGACCTCGTCGACCGCACCGCCTCGCTGCTGGCCCTCGGGCGCGGCAGCGAGGCCGGTGACACGGCCACTCGGGCCGCGCTCGTGGTCCTGGCGGTGGTGGCGCTCCAGGCGGCCCTCACCTTCGGCGCCAAGCTGGCCTCGGCGGTGCTCGGACAGGGAGTGCTGGCCGAGGCGCGCGAGTCGGTCGTGCGGGCCATCCTGCGGCTGCCCCTGTCGCGGGTGGAGCAGGCAGCGAGCGGCGACCTGGTCACCCGCGTCACGCGCGACGCCGGAACGATGAGCGACGGCGTCCGCTGGGCTCTCCCCGAGGCGATCATCGCCTCGGTCATGGTGCTGCTGACCGTGGTCGCCATGGTGCTCAACTCGCCGCTGCTGGCCTTGCCGACCCTGGTGCTGATGGGGGCGGCGACGCTGCAGGTGCTGCGCTACCTGCGCCGGGCGCCGGCCGCCTACCTGCTCGAGGGCGACACCTACTCGCGCATCAACACGTCCCTCACCGAGACCGTCGAGGGGGCCCGCACCGTCGAGGCACTGCGGCTCGGGCAGCGCCGCCGCGACGCCGGCCGTCGTGACATCGCCGTGTCCGGGCAGGCCGAGCGCTACGGCATGACCTTGCGCAACCTGCTCTTCATCGTGATGGACCTGGCCTTCTCGCTGCCCCGCGTGCTGACCCTCGCGCTCGGCGCGATCGGCTACGAGCGGGGCTGGGTCGGGCTCGGTCAGATCACTGCCGCCATGCTCTACATCGAGGCGGTATGGGGCCCGTTCGACATGCTGGTGCACACGATCGACCGGCTGCAGGTGGCGCTGGCCTCGACCACCCGCCTGCTCGGCGTCGCGATCGTCCCCGCCGACCGCGAGGTGGGGTCGGACCGTCCTGCCGACCCGGCGATCGCCGGTCGGGACCTGCGGTTCGCCTACCGCGCGGAGCACGACGTCCTGCACGGCGTGAGCCTGGACCTGACGCCGGGCGAGCGGCTGGCCGTCGTCGGGCCGAGCGGCTCGGGCAAGTCCACCCTCGGGCGGCTGCTGGCGGGCATCAACGGTCCGCGCACCGGGTCGGTGACGGTCGGCGGGGTCGAGATCACCACGCTGCCGCTGGACGTGCTGCGCACCGAGGTGTCGCTGGTGACCCAGGAGCACCACGTGTTCGTGGGGTCGGTCCGCGACAACGTCGGGCTCGCGCGGGACGGTTCCACCGACGCCGAGGTCGAGCAGGCGCTGCGCTCGGTCGACGCCTGGTCCTGGGTCGAGTCGCTGCCCGCCGGGCTCGACACGACCCTCGGCGCCGGGCACCAGAGCGTGTCACCGGGACGCGCCCAGCAGATCGCGCTGGCCCGACTGGTGCTCGCCGACCCGCACACCCTGGTCCTCGACGAGGCGACCTCGCTGATCGACCCGCGCACGGCCCAGCACCTCGAGGGGTCTATGAACGCCCTGCTCACCGGGCGCACCGTCGTCGCCATCGCCCACCGCCTGCACACGGCGCACGACGCCGACCGCATCGCCGTGGTCATCGACGGCCGCGTCGCCGAGCTCGGCAGCCACGACGAGCTGGTCGCCCTGGACGGCGAGTACGCCCGCCTGTGGGAGGCCTGGACGTCCTGACCTCCCGCGCGGGGCTGACGTCGTGTGCACGGCAGGCGTCGTGCTGGTGCCCGTCCCGGCCGCCCGGTGGTGCTGCCTGCCCGCCCCGCCCGGTCGTCATGCCTGGTCGAGGGGTTGGCCGAGGGCGTCGAGATGGCGGTTGGCGACTGAGATGGCGGTTGGTCACGCTGCAGGGGTCGAGACGGCAGTTGGCCACTGAGATGGCTGGTGTAACAGCCGTTTCGGTGGCCAAGTGCCGTGTCGGCGGGGTGGGCGTAGCTAAGTGTTGCTGGCCATGAGGTTGTTGACACAGTTTTTGACCTATGGGACTAGTAACGGATAGTCTCGCGGTATGGGACGCCCAAGGAGCTTCGACGACGACCTGGTGTTGTCGCGCGCGATGGAGGAGTTCTGGACCCACGGCTACGCCGGCACGTCGCCGGCCCGGCTGGCCGAGGCAACGGGCATCGCGAAGGGCAGCCTGTACAACGCGTTCTCTAGTAAGCGAGCGCTCTTCGACCAGTGTTTGGATCTCTACCACCGGCGGGTGATCGAGACAGCAGAGTATTGGATGGCGCGGCCTGGGACCGCGCGCGAGTGCATTTCGGCCGCGTTGAAGGCTGTGGTCGATGGGGATCTTGCGCAGGCGCAGCGTCGTGGGTGCCTCGTCGGCAACACCGCGGTGGAGCTCGCAGGTGAGGATGCGGGGATGTCCGAGAAGCTGCGACGGATGCAGGACGAGTCCACGAGCTGGTTCGCCGAACGCATTCGGCGCGGCCAGGTCGAGGGAGATGTACCTCACGATCGCGATGCTCAGGCACTGGCCGAGCATGTGGCGAACACGCTGGCAGGCCTGCGCGTGATGGCGATGACTCACGAGGCCCCGGCTCTGCATCGAATCATCGACACTGCACTGACGGTGCTCTAGGGCTCCAGCCGGAGATCGAGCCGGGCTTCTTCATGTCCACGTTTTAGACCAGTAGTTCAAGAAAGGTGATGCGAATGGAACTCGCACTCAATGGCAAGACGGCTCTCGTGACGGGAGCGAGTCGGGGAATCGGACTCGCTACGGTTCGGGCCCTCGCAGCAGAAGGCGTACGTGTGGTCGGTGCCGCGCGCACGATCACGCCCGAGCTCAAAGCGGTAGCCTCGTTCGGTATCGCAGCGGACCTCTCCGCACCGGACGCTGCCCGTCGGGTTGTCGATGAAGCGCTCATGGAGATGGGCGGCCTGGACATCCTGGTCAACAACGTGGGAGCCGGCGATGCCGACCAGCTGAAGCTCGGCGGGTTCCTGGAAGCCGATGACACGCAGTGGAGGAACCTACTCGACCTGAACCTGTTCAGCGCGGTATGGACATCTCGTGCGACACTGCCGTCGCTGATCGAGCGACGTGGCGCGATCGTCAACGTGTCGTCGATCAACGCGCGCGTCCCGGCGACCGGTCCGGTCGGATACAGCGAAGCGAAAGCGGCGCTCACGGCATTCGGGAAGCGGCTGGCGGAAGAGTTCGGCCCGCAAGGTGTGCGTGTGAACACCGTCTCGCCCGGCCCTGTCGGCACGGGCCTCTGGCGCGACCCGGACGGATTCGGCGGGAAAGTTGCCGAGACGTTCGGGGCAACGCATGCCGACTTCCTTGCTGCGCTACCGGCCACTTTCGGCGTCACTGGCGGCCGCCTGGTGGAACCGGAGGAAGTCGCGGCTCTCATCACTCTGCTCGCTTCGCCCGTGACCGCGAGCATCCTCGGCGCTGACCTCGTAATCGACGGCGGCACCGTCAAGACCGTCTAACCACTCACACGCAGATCCACTGAGGAGAATCCATGAACGCCAGCACCCCAATCGACTTCCAGCAGCACTACCTGTCGACCTGGACCGAGCCAAATCCTGAGCAGCGACGCCACATCATCGAGAAGCTGTGGGCTCCCGAGGGCAAGCTCGTGATCTCATCCCTCGGAATCGCCCTCCGCGGCGCGGCAGAGATCGCGGAGCACATCGCCCGCGTTCACGACGACATGATCGCGACCAAGCGACTCGTGTTCAACTATGACCAGCAGCTCGACGCCGATGACGCGCTCCTGCTGCGCTGGTCGATGACAGCTCCCTCTAGCGACGTTGTCGGACGCGGCGTCGACGTCGTGTTCCGCAACGCTGATGGCCAGGTGACAACCGCGTACATGTTCATGGGTGTGAACTGAGAGGCCATGTCGGTGCATGCGAACGCGCCACTCACAGTTGAAGGGAGGAATCGGCTGATCCAGCGCTGTCGCACCCGCCCTATCGCGCACGTGGCCGCCGAGATGGGCATCTCCCGCGCGACAGCGTCCAAGTGGGTGAACCGCTACAAGCAACACGGCACGCTCGGGCTGATCGATCACTCTTCCGCCCCAGCACGCCAGCCCACCGCCACACCAGGCCGATTGGTTGAACGTATTGAAGCGATGCGCCGCGAACACAAATGGCCGGCATCGCGGATCGCGTTCGAGCTCCGGCAAGACGGCACCCCGGTCAGCCGCCGAACCGTAACCCGACTTCTCGCACAGCTCGGCCTGAACCGGCGGAGGTTCATCGACCCGAACGGCGAGAGCAACCGGGAACCGCAGAAAATCATCCCTAAGAGGCCGGCCACATGGTGCACATCGATGTCAAGAAGACCGGCCGCATCCCAGACGGCGGCGGGTGGCGCGTGCACGGGAAGAACAGCCCCGAAGCCAAGGCTGTGGCGAGGACGAAAACTCGCGGCACGAAGACCGGTTACGTGTTCCTACACTCTGCGATCGACGGATACTCCCGACTCGCCTACACCGAGGCGCTGCCTGACGAGAAGGCCGTGACCGCTATCGCGTTCCTCGACCGAGCAAGAGCATGGTTCGAGGCCCACGGCATCACACGACTCGAGCGGATCGTGACGGACAACGGCTCCTGCTATCGCGCCGCCGCTTTCGCCGATGCGATGGGCGCGAGCCGGCACCAACGGATCACGCCCTACACGCCGCGGCACAACGGGAAGATCTGTGAAGAATCTATGGTGGCGCTGCACCGGGGCCGGTCTGACCCCGGCCAAGGTATGACCATGGTGTCCTGCGTTCGATTTGTCGGCTGGTCCTGGTGCAGCTCCGTGGCGCGCGCCGGCCGGACGGATCTGACCTGATAGGAGCTTGGACGAGAAGCCCCGTCACAGACTTGTCGCCCGTCCGACCGGTTCGCCGCCGTCCGTCAGCACAGCCCTAGCGGAGGAGCGGAATCCAGCATGACAACCGAACTCGCGATCGAGCCAGTGACCGTCATTGGCGGCGTCGACACGCACAAGCACACCCACTACGCCGCGGCGGTAGACGCCCACGGTCGGCTCTTGGGCCACCGGGAGTTCACGGCGAACGACAGCGGCTACGCAGCACTCCTAGCATGGATGCGCGCTCAAGGACAGGTCCAGGCGATCGGCGTGGAAAGCACCGGTTCCTACGGCGCCACCTTGACCCGGCACCTGAGCGCCGAGGGAATCGCGGTCGTGGAGGTCAACCGTCCCAACAGGCTCGCCCGCCGTATGGACGGGAAGTCCGACCGGTTGGACGCCGAGCAGATCGCCCGCGCCGTAATCGCTGGAACCTCGACCGCCGTTCCGAAGGCAAAGTCAGGTGCCGTCGAGGTGATCCGCACGCTGCGTGTCACCCGGGCCAGTGCCGTCAAGGCCCGCACCCAGGCGTTCAACACCCTATGGGGCGTGATGATCGGCGCACCCTCACCGCTGCGAGACGAACTGGTCGTCCTCACCAAGCGCACCCTGGTCAACCGCTGCATGGGGCTGCGCCCGGAAACCACGGACCTGCACTCCCTCAGCCACAACCCGGAACGACTGCTGATGGCCGCTGTGAAGACCTCGCTGCGCGACCTGGCCCGTCGATGGAAGACACTCGATGCGGAGATCAAGGCCCTCAACGAGCAGATCGCGGCTCTGGTCACCGCCACCGCACCGGACCTCGTCGAGATGCACGGAGTCGGCGTCGAGATCGCCGGTCAGTTCCTTGTCACAGCTGGTGACAACGCCGAACGCATCCGCAACGAGGCAGCGTTCGCCAAGCTGTGCGGCGTAGCCCCGCAGCCGGCTAGCAGCGGCCGCACCACCGGCCGTCACCGCCTCAGCCGCGGTGGAGACCGCGCAGCCAACAGCGCCCTGTACATCGTCGCGATCGTTCGGATGCGACACCACGCGCCGACTCGTGCCTACGTCGACCGCCGCACGGCAGAAGGCCTGAGCAAGCGAGAAATCATCCGATGCCTCAAGCGATACATCGCTCGGGAGGTGTTCAACAACCTCCCCCGTGCCATGCTCACCCAGCCGTCCGACGACATCGTGGACGCCGCCGCTTGACCAACATAGGAGCATCGAACGCTACAACCGGATCCTCGCCGAGGAGTTTCTTTACGCCCGAACTTGGCGCTCAGAACAGGAACGCACCGCCGCGCTCGAGGTCTGGAACCGGCACTACAACTACCACAGACCCCACGGCGCACACGATGGGCAACCACCCGCATCCGCGACCCCATCACGCGTCAACAACGTGCTGGCCTCCTACAGCTAAGTGCCGTGTCGGTGCCGAAGTGCCGTGTCGGCGGGTGGGGTCAGGCCTCGGGGTAGCGGCGGGGGGTCCAGGCGATGGTGACGTCGCTACCGCCGGGGCCGGCGCCGCGGCGGTTGACGCGCTCGGTCTGGCTCGAGCCGATGATGAGCAGGGTCCGCATGTCGATCTCGTCGGTCGGCAGCTCGGCGAGGGTGAGGACGCGCACCCGTTCGGTGGGGCCGCCGACGTCACGGGCGACGACGACCGGGGTCGAGGGGGAGCGGTGCTCGCCGATCAGCTCCTTGAGGGCCACGACCTGGTGTCGGCGCGAGCGCGAGGCCGGGTTGTAGATCGCGATGACCAGGTCGGCCTCCAGGGCGAGCCGCACCCGCCGGGACACCACCGACCACGGCTTGAGCCGGTCGGACAACGAGATGGTCGCGTAGTCGTGGCCGAGCGGCGCCCCGGCACGGGCGGCCGCGGCGTGGGCGGCGGTCATGCCGGGCACGATGCGCACGGGGATGTCCTGGTAGCCCGGCTCGCTCGCCACCTCGAGCACCGCCGTCGCCATCGCGAAGACGCCAGGGTCGCCGGACGACACCACGCAGACCTCCCGCCCGCGTCGCGCCAGGTCGAGGGCGAAGGCCGCTCGCTCCGACTCGACCTTGTTGTCGGACGCGTGCCGAATCTGCCACGGCCGCACGGGAACTCGGTCGACATAAGTCACGTAGCCCACGAGGTCGTCGGCCGCCGCGAGGGCGCCCCGGGCCTGCGGGGTGAGCCACTCGGCTCCCGCAGGCCCGGTGCCGACGACGGTCACCGTGCCGACCGGGACGTCGGCACCGACGGGAGGGGCCGGGACGGCCGGGCGCGCCTGACGCGAGGTGAGGAGGGCTACGGCGAAGTAGGGGACCGTGTCGGGGTCGACCTCCGCGAGCCGGACCCGGCGCTCGGCCGCCATCGACGCGCGCTCGACCAACCAGGCGTCGTCCAGGCGGCCGGCACGCTCCAACGCGCTCCGCACGGTGGTGACGGTGCGCCCGAGCTTCATGATCACGGCGGTGTCGGTGGCGTCGATGGCGGCGACCAGCTGGTCCTCGGGGAGGGTGCCGGGGATCACCGTGAGGATCTCGGTCTCCTCGGCGAGCGGCTGGGCGAGGGCGGCCGAGGCGGCACTGATCGATGTGATGCCCGGCACGACCTCGGTGGGGTAGTCCGCGGACAGCCGCTCGTGCAGGTGCTGATAGGAGCTGTAGAGCAGTGGGTCGCCGAGGCTCAGCACCGCGACGGTGCGCCCCTGGTCCAGGTGCGTCCGCAGCCGAGCGGCGCACTGCTCGTAGAACTCGTCGATCACCGCGCGGTAGCCGCGCGGGTCGTCGGTCTCCTCGGTGGTCACGGGATAGACGAGCTGCTCCTCCACGACGCCGTCGCGCAGGTGCTCGGCAGCGATGGAGCGGGCCGTCGAACGGCCGTGCCGCGCCGAGTGGTAGACCACGACGTCGGCGTCGCGGATGGCGTGAACGGCCTTGAGCGTCAACAGCTCTGGATCACCGGGCCCGAGCCCGACACCGACGAGACGACCCGCCATCACTCGACCTCGCTGGCGATCGCGTTGAGCGCGCCGCAGGTGATGGCGCTGCCGCCGCGGCGGCCGTGGACGACCAGGTAGTCGAGCCCGAGGTCGTTGGTCGCCAGCGCCTCCTTGGACTCGGCGGCACCGATGAACCCGACCGGGATGCCGACAACGGCGGCCGGCCGCGCGTCGGTGCGCCGGACCAGGTCGAGCAGGTGGAACAGCGCCGTCGGGGCGTTGCCGATGGCCACCACCGCGCCGTCGAGCCGGTCACCCCACAGCTCGAGCGCGGCGGCGGTGCGGGTGTTGCCGATCCGCCGGGCCAGGTCGGGCACGCGGGGATCGCCCAGCAGGCAGAGGACCTCGTTGTCGGCGGGCAGCCGCTTGCGGGTCAACCCGCTCGCGACCATGGTGGCGTCGCACAGGATCGGCTTGCCGGCCTGCAGGGCGGCCCGCGCCTTCCGTACGACGTCGGGGGAGTAGCCGATGTCCCGGACCAGGTCCACCTGGCCGCAGGCGTGGATCATCCGCACGGCGACGTAGGCGATGTCGTCGGGCAGAGCGGACAGGTCGGCCTCCTCGCGGATCATCGCGAAGGAGCGCCGGTAGATCTCGGCGCCGTCCTTGACGTAGTCCTGCTGACCGTCCCCGGTGCTGCCGTCGCTCACGTGCTGCCCTCGCCCCTCGCCATCGACCGAACCTGTGCAGCGCTCAGGGTGCCATGCTCAAGGCCGCGCTGGGTGTCGTGGCTCCCGTCGTGGACGCGCACCGCAAAGCTGTCGTCGCTGCTCGCCACCACGGCCAGGTGCGGCGTCGCGGGGTGTCCGCACTGCCTCGCGCAGCCCGAGATCATGAGTGGCAGCCGGTGCCCCGCAGGCGGCTGGTGCGCCGTGGAAGCGTCGGCTGCGAGGTCGCCGACGATCTCGCGGGCGCGCAGCTGGACGTCCGCGCGGGACTTGGCGCAGGCCGGTCGACCGGTGCAGGCGTGGACGCGTAACCACGGGTCGGCGGGGTCGACCACCCAGCCCACCCGCGCGAGGTCCGCGAGCGCGGCGGACGCGACGTCGGCGGCCACCCCGGCGATGACGGTCGTGTGCCAGGGCGTCACCGCGAGCGTGCCGGCAGCCTCGGCGGCCACGTCGCAGGCCGCCAGCCACCCGGCGGCGCTGATCGCGGCGAGCGGTGCCTTGAGGACGAGGGTGACGGTGCCCGGTCCGGCCCCACTCGTGCGCGACCCGCCAGGCACACTCTCCTCGCGGACGACTCCCGCCAGCCTGGGTTCGGTAGACCGTCTGCGCACCTGAGCCGTCGCGCGCGGCAGGAGGCGAGAAACCTTGTCCCGCAACGCGTCCCAGCCGACGTGGTCGAGGTCGTCGACGTTCCACGGGGTGTCCGGTCGAGCGTCCCGCACGGCGACCCAGGCCGCGCAGACGTCGGCGAGCAACCGGGCTACGGACTGGGGGTCAGCAGCGGGGCCGACGTCCCAGACGGTCTCGTCGTGGTGGCGGCCGAGCGCCAGGACGACGCGCGAGCCCTGCACCTGGGCGGTGACGTCGAGGGGGAGCGACGCGATGTCGCCGGAGCCGTCGTCGAGGCCGATCAGCCACCGACCGCTCAGCGTGGCGAGCGCGGGCTCGGCGCACAGGGCCTGGTCCAGGGCCCGGGCCAGCGCCTCGAGCGGGGCGGCCGTGCCGAGCGGGCTGACGACGATGTTGCGCGCCCGCTCGTGGGTGTCGGAGGGGAGCAGCCCGATCTCGCGCACCCGGTCTACGAACGCCGCAGCACCCGCGTCCGTCAGCCCCCGCAGCTGGACGTTGGCGCGCGTGGTGAACAGCACCTGCCCGTCGCCCAGCTGGTCGGCCATCGCCCCGATCGCGCGGGCCTGGGCGACCGTCAGCGGCGACCCGGCGAGCCGGACGCGCGCGATCAGGCCGTCCGAGGCGGCGAACATCCGCAGCGCGCCCGGGCACTGGTCGGGCGCGGTGTGGGCGGGGACGGCTGGCATGACCTCGACCCTAAGCCCATGGGGGAGCGTGCCACGAGGGTGGGGGCCGTGGGTCGTGCTACCCCGCTGCTAGAGTCGCTGCGTCGGGGCAGCTGCCTCGGCGCCACCGCTGACGACAGCAGCGGAGGAAGCCGGTGCGACTCCGGCGCGGTCCCGCCACTGTGTGCGGTCCCGGCACCGCGAGGTGGCGGACCGTGAGCCAGGAACTCCCGTCGTCGCGACCCCTACGGGCGCGGACCCCAAGGAGCCACCATGCTTGCCCTGCTTTCGACCTCTGACACCGATGTGCGCAGTGCGCGTGCTGCAGACGGCCCGGTGCCCTGGCGCTACGCGAACCCCAACCGGGTCCCGGTCGACGAGCTGGACGACTTCCTCGACGGCACCGACCTCGTCGTCGTGCGCCTGCTCGGCGGCCGCCGCGCCTGGGAGGAGGGCCTGGACCACCTGCTGGCCGGTCCGCGACCCGTGCTGGTGCTCTCGGGCGAGCAGGCCCCGGATGCCGAGCTGATGGCGTCCTCCACGGTCCCGGCGGGCGTGGCGGCCCAGGCGCACGCCTACCTCGCGCACGGTGGTGCGCACAATCTCGCGGCCCTCGCGGCGTTCCTGTCGGACACGGTCCTGCTGACCGGCCATGGCTTCGCGCCCCCGGCGCCCGCCCCGTCCTGGGGCTCGCTGGGTTGCACCGGTGCCTGCCTGACGTCCGACGGGCCGCGCTCGGCCTGCGGGGTCCAGAGCTGTCGCGCGTGGCGGGCGCCGGTGGAGGGGCGGCCCACGGTGGCGGTGCTCTACTACCGGGCGCACGAGATGAGCGACAACACCCGCTTCGTCGGTGCCCTCTGCGACGCGCTCGACGCTGCGGGTGCGCGACGCCCGCTCCCGCTGTTCGTCGCGTCGCTGCGTGCCCCCGAGCCGGAGATGCTGCAGACGCTGCGCCAGGCCGACGCCGTCATCACGACGGTGCTCGCGGCGGGCGGGACCACGCCCGCCGAGGCACAGGCCGGCGGAGACGAAGGTGCTTGGGACGCAGGGGCGCTCGCCGATCTGGACGTGCCGATCATCCAGGCGCTGTGCCTCACGTCGTCGCGCCCCGACTGGGAGACCAACGACGACGGGGTCACCCCGCTGGACGCGGCGACGCAGATCGCGGTGCCGGAGTTCGACGGCCGGATCATCACGGTCCCCTTCTCCTTCAAGGAGTTCGACGCCGACGGGCTCCCGACCTACATCCCGGACCCCGAGCGGTGCCGGCGGGTCGCGGGGATCGCCACGGCTCACGCGCGCCTCCGGCAGGTCCCTGTAGAGCACCGCCGGCTCGCTGTCGTGCTGTCCGCCTACCCGACCAAGCACGCCCGGATCGGGAACGCGGTCGGGCTCGACACCCCCGCGTCGACGCTGGCGCTGCTGCGGGCGCTGCACGAGCACGGTTGGGGCGTGGGGCCGCTCGCGGGGGAGGGCTCGCTGCCCGGCCTCGAGAGCGGCAACGGGGACGACCTCATCAAGGCGATCATCGCGCGTGGTGGCTACGACCAGGCTTGGCTGACCGAGGACGAGCTGGCCGCCAACCCGCTGCGCGTCGACGCGGGTGACTACGCACGCTGGTTCGACCAGCTGGACGACGGGCTGCGCGCCGAGGTCACCAAGGCGTGGGGGCCGGCGCCGGGTGAGATGTATCTCGATCGGTCGCGCGCGACCAGCAGGACCGACCCGGGCGACCTGGTCTACGCAGGGCTGCAGGCGGGCAACGTGGTCGTCCTCGTGCAGCCGCCCCGCGGCTTCGGGGAGAACCCGATCGCGATCTACCACGACCCCGACCTGGCGCCCTCCCACCACTACCTCGCGGCCTACCGCTGGCTCGAGGCGCCTACGGACGAGGGCGGATTCGGCGCTCACGCCATCGTGCACGTCGGCAAGCACGGCAACCTCGAGTGGCTGCCGGGCAAGGGCGCGGCCCTGTCCGCGGGCTGTGCCCCCGACGCCGCCCTCGGCAACCTGCCCCTGGTCTACCCGTTCCTCGTGAACGACCCCGGCGAGGGCACCCAGGCCAAGCGCCGGGCCCACGCGGTGCTCGTCGACCACCTGGTCCCGCCCATGACGCGTGCCGACTCCTACGGCGACATCGCGCGGCTGGAGCAGCTGCTCGACGAGTACGCCATGGTGTCGGTGATGGACCCGGCCAAGGCGCCCGCCGTGCGCCAGCAGATCTGGACGCTGATCCAGGCGGCCCGGCTGGACCACGACCTGGGGCTGACGGAGGTCCCGACCGAGGACTCCTTCGACGAGTTCGTGCTGCACGTCGACGGATGGCTGTGCGAGATCAAGGACGTGCAGATCCGCGGCGGCCTGCACGTCCTGGGCCAGGCGCCGCAGGGGGAGGCACGCGTCTCGCTCGTGCTGGCCGTCCTGGCGGCCAAGCAGATCTGGGGTGGTGTGCGCCAGCTACCCGGTCTGCGCGAGGCGCTGGGTCTGGACGAGGCCGCCTCGGTGCGCACCGACACCGACGCCGCCGAGGCCGCTGCGCGAGTCCTGGTGGAGGCCATGGAGGCTCGCGACTGGGACCCCGACGCGGTGGACGAGGTCGCAGCCCTCGCCACGACTGGTGACGTCGACGCGGTCCGCGCGGTGCTGACGTTCGCCGTGCAGGAGGTCGTGCCTCGACTGGCCGGCACCACCGACGAGATCGACGCGGTGCTGCACGCTCTCGACGGCGGGTTCGTCCCCTCCGGTCCCTCCGGCTCGCCGTTGCGCGGACTGGTCAACGTGCTGCCGACCGGCCGCAACTTCTACTCCGTGGACCCCAAGGCCATCCCGAGCCGCCTGGCCTACGAGACGGGTGCGTCGCTCGCCGACTCGCTCGTGGCGCGCTACGCCGCCGACCACGGCGAGCCACCGGCATCGGTCGGGCTGTCCCTCTGGGGCACCTCCGCGATGCGCACGGCGGGTGACGACATCGGAGAAGCTCTGGCGCTCATGGGGATCCGCCCGATATGGGACGACGCCTCGCGGCGCGTCACGGGGCTCGAGGTCGTGCCGCTGGACGAGCTCGGTCGTCCCCGCGTCGACGTCACCCTGCGGATCAGCGGCTTCTTCCGCGACGCCTTCCCGCACGCGGTCGCGCTGCTCGACGACGCCGTCCGGCTCGCGGCCTCGGTGGACGAGCCGGTCGACCGCAACTTCGTGCGGGCGCACGTGCAGGCGGATCTCGCCTCGGGCACGCCCGAGCGCGCGGCCACCACGCGCATCTTCGGGTCCCGCCCGGGCACCTACGGCGCCGGTCTGCTCGAGCTGATCGACTCGCGCGACTGGCGCACCGACGCGGACCTGGCCGAGGTCTACGCGGTGTGGGGTGGCTATGCCTACGGTCGCGACCTCGACGGCAAGCCGGCGCGCGACGAGATGCACACGGCCTACCGGCGAATTCGCGTGGCGGCCAAGAACATCGACACACGTGAGCATGACATCGCCGACTCCGACGACTACTTCCAGTTCCACGGCGGCATGGTGGCGGCCGTCCGACAGCTGACGGGCGAGGCCCCCGAGGCCTACATCGGTGACTCGACCCGCCCCGAGATCGTGCAGACACGCACCCTGGTCGAGGAGACCAGCCGCGTCTTCCGGGCCCGCGTCGTCAACCCGAAGTGGATGCAGGCGATGCGCCAGCACGGCTACAAGGGCGCGTTCGAGATGGCGGCCACCGTGGACTACCTCTTCGGCTACGACGCCACCACGGGTGTGGTCCCGGACTGGATGTACGAGCGGCTCACCCAGGAGTACGTCCTCGACCAGACCAACCGCGAGTTCCTCGCCGAGGCCAACCCCTGGGCGCTGCACGGGATGGCCGAGCGGCTGCTGGAGGCCGTGGACCGCGACCGCGGCCTGTGGGCCGCTCCCGACCCGGCGCTGCTCGACGAGCTGCGGGCGACCTACCTGGACGCCGAGGGTGACCTCGAGGCCGGGCCGGACGACGCGCCGGGGGGCTCGGCACCGGTCGGCGGGCGGGTGGCCCGATGAGCAGCGAGACGCTCTTTCCCTTCTCGGCCGTCGTCGGCATGGACGACATGGGTCTGGCGCTGTGCCTCGCCGCAGTGTCGCCGGCGATCGGTGGCGTCCTCGTACGCGGCGAGAAGGGCACCGCGAAGTCCACCATGGTGCGCGCCCTCGCCGGGGTCCTGCCGCCGATCCGGGTCATCGAGCACTGCCGATTCGCCTGCGACCCAGCCGATCCCGACCCTCAGTGCCCCGACGCGTCGCGCCACGGCATCGACGGGTCCGGCAAGACCGGCGAGGCCGGCGGTTCCGACGCGGCGGGCGGGGTCGTGCGCCCCCTGCGTCTTGTAGAGCTCCCGGTCGGGGCCAGCGAGGACCGCGTCGTCGGCTCGCTGCACCTGGACCGGCTGCTCTCGAGCGGCGAGGTGTCCTTCGACCCTGGCCTGCTGGCGGCGGCGCACCGAGGGATGCTCTACGTCGACGAGGTGAACCTGCTGCCGGACCACCTGGTCGACACCCTCCTCGACTCCGCCGCGATGGGACGGGCCCGGATCGAGCGCGAGGGCGTCTCCGTCACGCACGCGGCCCGGTTCGTGCTGGTCGGCACCATGAACCCGGAGGAGGGCGAGCTGCGTCCGCAGCTGCTGGACCGCTTCGGGCTGGCCGTCGACGTCGCGGCGAGTCGCGAGCCCGAGGTGCGGGTCGAGGTCGTCCGGCGCCGGATGCGCTACGAGGACGACCCGGTCGGGTTCGTGAACGACTTTGCGCGGCAGGAGGCTTCACTGGCAGCGCGCATCGCGGCCGCACAGCAGCAGCTGCGGAAGGTGCGCCTCCCGGACGAGGCGATCACGGCCATCGCGCAGATCTGCGCGGCCTTCGACGTCGACGGCATGCGAGGCGACCTGGTCACCGCGCGCACCGCCGTCGCCCACGCCGCCTGGTCGGGTCGGGACATGGTGCAGGACGAGGACATCCGGGTCGCCGCCCGGCTGGCGCTGCCGCACCGGCGACGGCGCAACCCCTTCGACGACGCCAGCGCCGCGCACGACCTGGACGAGGTGCTGGACGAGGCGTTGCCCGAGCCGCCGGACGAGGGCCCGGACGACGACCCTGGTGGCCCGGACGACGACCCTGGTGGACCCGACGGCTCGGGCGGGGGTAAGCCGCCGGAGCCGAGCGAGGCTGCGTCGCAGCCGGACCCGCCGTCCGACGGCCCGGACTCGGCCGAGGCACCGTCGGGTGCTCCCGGGCCTGCGGGATCGACCGCGGGAGCCCAGGCTGGGGCGCCCTACCGCACCCGGCTGCTGACCCTGCCGCACGCGGGTGAGGGGGTGGCCGGGCGGCGCTCGACCGCCGACACGGCGACCGGCCGCCAGGTGCGGGCGGTGCTGCCGGGCGATCCCCGAGGTCGCGGACTAGCGCTCACCGCAACGGTGCTCACCGCCGCGGGCCGCGCGGCCGACAGTGCCCGCGCACCGGGGGAGCCGCTGTCGGTCGCGCCGCTGGACCTGCGCCGCGCCGTCCGCCGTGGCAAGGAGGGCAACCTGGTGGTCTTCGTCGTCGACACGTCCGGGTCGATGGGCGCGGCTGCCCGGATCCGGGAGGTCAAGACGGCCTGCGTGTCTCTGCTGCTGGATGCCTACCAGCGCCGTGACAAGGTGGCAGTGGTGACCTTCGCGGGCTCGCAGGCCACCCTGGTGCTGCCCCCCACGTCCTCCGTGGAGCTCGCCGAGCGGCTGCTCGCGAAGGTCCCCACGGGCGGGCGCACGCCGCTCGCGCAGGGGCTCGAGGTGGGCTACGAGGTGGTGTCGCGCGAGCGCGCCCGCGACCCGCACCGCCGAGCGATGCTCGTCGTGCTGACCGACGGACGGGCGAGCAGCGGTGGGCGAGCGGCCCTTCCGCGGGCGCGCCGGGTCGCCGAGGGGATCCGGGCCACGGGCACGGCCGCCGTCGTCATCGACTGCGAGCAGCCGGGCCGGGGGATCCGACTGCACCTGGCCCGCGAGCTCGCCGGTCACCTCGGTGCGCAGCATCTCGATCTCGACCAGGTCGCGGCCGGTGACCTGCACGACGCCGTCCGACGAAGGAGCGTGGCCTGATGCCCCAGGGGAAGCCCACCGCCGTGCCGCAGGACGGCCTGACGACCCGCCAGCGACGCAACCGACCGCTGCTCGTGGTCCACACCGGCGACATGAAGGGCAAGTCCACCGCGGCCTTCGGGCTGGCCCTGCGCGGCTGGAACCAGGGCTGGCGCATCGGCGTCTTCCAGTTCGTCAAGTCGGCGAAGTGGAAGGTGGGCGAGGAGAGCGCTTTTCGCGCTCTCGGGCGCCTCCACGACGAGACCGGCGAGGGTGGCCCCGTCGAGTGGCACAAGATGGGCGAGGGCTGGAGCTGGAGCCGCAAGGCGGGCTCCGAGGAGGACCACGCCGAGGCCGCGCTCGAGGGCTGGCGCGAGATCCAGCGCCGCATCGCCGCGCAGGAGCACGACGTCTACGTGCTGGACGAGTTCACCTACCCGATGAAGTGGGGCTGGGTCGACGTCGACGACGTCGTCGCCACCCTGCGCGACCGGCCCGGCCACCAGCACGTCATCATCACCGGCCGCTCCGCCGACCCACGCCTCGTGGAGGCAGCGGACCTGGTCGTCGAGATGACCAAGGTCAAGCACCCGATGGACGCCGGTCAGAAGGGCCAGCGGGGGATCGAGTGGTAGACCGTCCCCCCACCCATCTGCCCCGCGTGGTGATCGCCGCGCCGGGCTCCGGCAGCGGCAAGACCACGATCACCACGGGGTTGCTGGCGGCGTTGCACCGCAGCGGGACTCGCGTGTCGCCGCACAAGGTGGGGCCGGACTACATCGACCCGGGCTACCACGGGGCGGCGTGCGGACGGGTGGGGCGCAACCTGGACCCGCACCTGCAGGGCGCCGAGCGCATCGTGCCGCTGCTGCTCCACGGTGCGAGCACCCCCGAGCCCGCCGACGTCGCTGTGATCGAGGGCGTCATGGGCCTGTTCGACGGGCAGCTGGGCACCCAGGGTTTCGCGTCCACCGCGCACGTCGCCACGCTGACCGCCTCCCCGGTCGTGCTGGTCGTCGACGCCGCCCACATGTCGAGGAGCGTGGGCGCGCTGGTGCTGGGCTTCGCGAGCTACGACCCGCAGGTGCGGATCGCCGCCGTCGTCCTCAACAACGTCGGCTCGGTGCGGCACGAGGCCGAGGCGCGAGCAGCCTTGGCCCCCAGCGGGATCCCCGTCATCGGTTGCGTGCCTCGCGTCAAGGAGATCGTCGTCCCCTCGCGCCACCTCGGCCTGGTGCCGGCCGCCGAGCGCTCCCCGGAGGCGATGGCCGAGGTCGACGCCCTCGCGTCCCTCGTCGCTCAGCACGTAGACCTCCCCGCCCTCCTCGACGTCGCGCGGACGGCGCCCCCGCTGGTCGACGAGGCCTGGTCGCCGCGGACGGCCGTCGCCGGACCCGACGCGTCGGCAGGGGGTCGACGGGTGGCGGTGGCGGGCGGACGCGCGTTCACCTTCGGCTACGCCGAGCACACCGAGCTGCTCGCCGCCGCGGGCCTGGAGCCGGTCGGCTTCGACCCCCTGGTCGATCCTGAGCTGCCCTCTGGCATCGGCGGACTCGTCATCGGGGGCGGCTTCCCCGAGGTGCACGCGGTGGACCTTGCGGCCAACACCGTGCTGCGGTCGGCGATCGCGCGGGCGGTCGACGACGGCCTGCCCGTGGTCGCGGAGTGCGCCGGGCTGCTCTACCTCGCGGACCGGCTCGACGGGCACGAGATGTGCGGGGTGCTGCCGGTGGAGGCGACCTTCGGGTCCCGGCTGACCCTGGGCTACCGGACGGCCACCGCGGTCACCGACTCGGTGCTCTCCGAGCGCGGGCAGGTGGTCACCGGCCACGAGTTCCACCGCACCAGCGTGGCGGCGACGGACGAGACGGTGGCGCGCGCCTGGAGCTGGCCGTCGCCCGAAGGTGCCTCGCACACCGACGGATTCGTGCGCGGATCGGTCCATGCGGCCTACCTGCACACACACTGGGCGGGCCACCCCGCACTGGTCGAGCGGTTCGCGGCGGCGGTCGCATGAGTCTCGGCACCGGCGGACGACGCGGTCTCGTCCTCGGGGTCGGCGCCCGGAGCGTCGGCACCCCGGACGAGCTGCAGGCGCTGGTCGACGTCGCCCTGACCGAGGCGGGCCGCGACCGGGGCGACGTCACTCTGGTGACCACCTCGACCCGGGCCTCCTCCCGGCCTGCGGTGATCGAGCTGGCGAGCGCGTGCCGTGCGCCGCTCGTGCCGCACGCCGAGGCCGTCCTCGCCGGCCAACCGGCGCCGCATCCCAGCGAAGCGGCGGCGCGGGCGGTCGGAACGTCCAGCGTCGCGGAGGCGTCGGTGCTCGCCTCGGGTGCCCGGCTGGTGCTGGGCAAGCGCGCCAGCGCGCACTTCACCGTCGCGGTGGGGGAGCTCGTCGAGAGGGATCCAGCCGGTCTGGAGCACCAGACCGACGTGGCTCACCAAGCCGATCTCGAGCACCATGGTCTCGAGCACCGTGGTCTCGAGCACCATGGTCTCGAGCACCATGATCTCGAGCACCACGGGGACGTGGAGGCCCGGGGCGCCCGGCTGGACCTGGCCGTCAACGTGGCCGTGCCGTCCCCGCCGCCCTTCGTGGCGCAGGCGATCGAGCGCGCGCTCCCGCAGCTCGCGGTCTACCCGGACCAGGGGCCGACGACGAGGCGTGCCGCCCACCACCTCCAGCTGGAGCCGGACCGGCTGCTGCTCACCAACGGTGCGGCGCAGGCGTTCTCGTTGCTCGCTCACGCACGACGGTGGACCGAGGCGCTGATCGTGCAGCCGCAGTTCACCGAGCCAGAGGCGGCGCTGCGGGCCGCGGACGTGCCGGTGCAGCACCACGTGCTGAGCGCGGAGGACAGGTTCTCGCTGCGCCCCGACCTGGTGCCGACCGCGCCGGACCTGGTGGTCGTGGGTCACCCGGTCAACCCGACGTCGGTGCTGTTCGACCGCTCGGACGTGCTGGCGCTCAGGCGCCCCGGACGGGTCCTGGTCGTCGACGAGGCGTTCATCGACGCCAGCAGCGACCCGAGTCAGTCTCTGCTGCAAGACCGTTCGCTCTTCGACCCCGAGGTGGCCGAGCGCGAGGGCGAGGTGGTCGTGGTGCGCAGCCTCACCAAGACCTACGGCCTCGCGGGGCTGCGGGCCGGGCTGGTGGTAAGCACCCCCGCCCTGGTCGAGCGACTCGAGCGGCTGCAGGGCCACTGGTCGGTCAACGCGCTGGCGCTGTCCGCCGTCGACGCCGTGCTGACGGACGAGGGGGACGCGTTCGCACAGCAGACCGCGCGACGGCTGCACCGCAACGCGCTGCACATCGCCGCCGCGTTGAGTGACGCTGGGCTGCAGGTCGTGCCGCCGAATGCCCCCTTCGTCCTGGCCCGGCACGACCAGGCACGACTGCTTCGAGTCAGGTTGCGGGACAAGGGCATCGCTGTGCGGCGAGGCGACACCTTCCCCGGGCTCGGCCCACAGTGGCTTCGGTTCGCCGCCCGGGACCCCGAGGTGGTCGAGGAGCTGACGGCCACGCTACGCCCGATCCTGGACGAGCTAGGACGATGAGGTAGGACCATGACGACGACCACCGGCTCCACCACCGACCACCCGGAGGCACTGCCGTGTCCTTGCTGACCGAGACCATCGCGGCGATCCGTCCCGCCGACGCCGAGGCGTTGGCCGCCGCGCAGGCGCATCAGGCGCAGCTGACGAAGCCCGCCGGGTCGATGGGGCTGCTGGAGCCGACGGGTGAGCGCGTCGCGGCCATGGTCGGCGAGTTCCCGCCACCAGTCCCGGATCCCGTAGCCCTCGCGGTGTTCGCGGGCGACCACGGCGTGCAGACCCACGGCGTCAGCCGGTGGCCCCAGGAGGTATCTGCCCAGATGGCGCTGAACATCGCCTCCGGGGGCGCCGTCGTCAACGCGATGTGCCGCCAGGTCGGCGCCGACGTGGTCGTCGTGGACGTGGGCCTGGTGCCCGAGCTGCCGGACGTCCCGGGCCTGCTGCGACGCAAGATCGCGTCGGGCACGGGTGACATGACGGTCGGACCGGCGATGACCGAGGCGCAGGTCCACGCGGCCCTGGAGGTGGGGATCGGCGTGGCCCGCGACCTGGTGGCCCGCGGCACCCGGCTGCTCCTGGTCGGTGAGGTGGGCATCGGCAACACCACGCCCGCCGCGGCACTGGTCAGCGTCTTCACGGGGCAGGCGCCGGCGTGGGTCACGGGCTACGGTGCGGGGCTCGACGACGCGGGCAAGGCCGCGAAGATCGACGTGATCGAGACCGCCATCACGGTCAACCGGGCGAGTGCCGCGGACCCGATCGCGGCGCTGGCAGCGGTGGGTGGCCTGGAGCACGCCGCCATGGTGGGCTACCTCCTGGGCGCAGCGGCCTTGCGCACGCCGGTGGTGCTCGACGGCGTGATCGCCTGTGCCGCAGCGGTGGTCGCGACGGCGCTGGCTCCTGACACGGTGGACTACCTCATCGCCGGGCACTCGGGGATGGAGCCCGGCATCCGTGCGGCCCTGGCCCAGCTCGGGCTGCGGCCGCTGATCGACCTCGACCTGCGGCTCGGCGAGGGGTCTGGTGCTGCGCTGGCCGTCCCGGTCGTACAGGCGTCGGTGCGGATGCTGCGCGAGGTGGCCACCTTCGCCTCCGCGGGTGTGAGCGAGTCGCCGGACGGTGGCACGATCGAGGGCGGGCCAGGAGCGAGACCAGAAGCAGGACAGGAGCAGCAGCGATGAGTGAGCAGTACCGCGGGCTCGACGTGACCGGGCGTCGGGTGCTGGTCGTCGGCGGCGCCGAGCCGGCCGTGCCCGCCGTCGTCGCCCTGGTGCAGGCGCAGGCCCAGGTGAGCGTCCTCGCCGACGCGCTGGCGCCCGTCGTCGACGACCTGGTGCAACGCGGTCTGGTGACTCACCTCCCGGGGTCGTTGCGCGACACCGTGATCCGCGACTTCGCGCTCGTCGTCACCGCGACGGGGGACCCGACGCTGGACGCCGGGGTGGCGCGGTCGGCCGAGGCTGCCGGCGTGATTCTCCTTCCGGCTCAACGTGACTCGGCCGCGAAGGAGTCGACCACCACGGACTCAACCAACGCAGACGCGTCCGCCACGAACGCCAGGCAACAGGGCCGGGTCATCCTGGTCGGCGGCGGCCCGGGCGACGCGGGGCTGCTCACGGTCCGCGCGACCGAGGAGCTGCACCGCGCCGACGTGGTCGTGGTCGACCGGCTGGCCCCGGTGGGCTATCTCGACCGGCTGGCCTCGGATATCGAGGTGATCGACGTCTCGAAGATCCCGCGCGGGCGGTTCACGTCGCAGGAGCGGATCAACGAGATCCTCGTCGCCAAGGCCCGCGAGGGGCGAGCTGTGGTGCGGCTCAAGGGTGGTGACTCGTTCGTCTTCGGGCGCGGCATGGAGGAGGTGCTGGCCTGCCAGGAGGCCGGCGTCCCGGTGACGGTCGTCCCGGGGGTCACGTCGGCGGTGTCGGTGCCCGAGCTCGCCGGCGTCCCCGTCACCCACCGGGGGCTGTCGCAGGGCTTCACGGTCGTGTCGGGGCACGTCCCACCCGACGACCCCGCCAGCACCCTCGACTGGGCGGCTCTTGCCCGAGGCGGCACGACCCTGGTCGTCCTGATGGGCGTGCACCACCTCGCGCGGATCGCCGCGGCCCTCGCCGACGCCGGCACGCGTGCGGCCACCCCGGTCGCCTGCGTCATGGACGGCGGTCTGGCCTCTCAGCGCGTGGTGACCACGACGGTCGGTGAGCTGGTCAGTGCGGGGGCACCGGACGGTCTACGGGCGCCGGCGGTGGTGGTGATCGGCGAGGTGGCCCGGTTCGCGACGGGGTCCCACCCTCCGGCGGAGGGTGGTAGGAACGAGTCATGAGCGACTTCACCTGGACCTACCTGGACGCCTCCGGACGCCCGATGCACAGCGCGGCGCTGCCGACCAGCTCGTTCCCGACGCAGGCCGACGCGGAGGCGTGGTTCGCGCAGGACTGGAGCCTGGTCGCGGACGAGGGGGTCGACGCGGTCACGCTGATGGAGGGCGACACCGTGGTCTACGGGCCGATGAGCCTGCAGGCGATGGACTAGCCGTCACAGCTGCGGTCCGCGGCCCTCGCCCCGTCGCCCGACCAGGTGCAGCAGCGTGCCCATCCGGCGGTAGGGATCGGTGCGGCCGAGGCGGGTCTCGAGCGCGATGATCTCCTCGAGCTCGTCGGCGGACTCGGGCACCGGCGTGTCCACGGGGACCGAGTCGGAGAAGGTGCGCACGCCGTACCAGTACTCCACGGCCACCCGGCTGCCGCCGAAGAAGGCGCCCAGCCGCTCGAGGCTGTCGGCGCGCGCCTTCACCCCAAGCTCGTTGTCGTAGAACGGGTCTCGCCGCTCGCGCGCGGCCCGGTCGACCTCGTCGAGCAGAGCGTGCGCTCCGGCGTAGTCCCCTCGCATCGCCGGCCGCCAGGCCATCGCGGCGCTGTTGCGCGCGACCACCGAGAGGATGCCGTCGACGGCCACGCGGCGGCCCAGCGCCCGGATCGCCGGGTTGGGGTCGGGCAGATACATCAGGACGCCGTGGCAGCAGACGACGTCGTAGGTGCCCTCGTCGCTGCCCAGCGCACCGAGCTCGCCGAGGGTGTCCAGGTCCTCCAGCGAGCCCGCGACGAGGTGCACGCGCCGGCGGACAGCCGGGCGTTCCTGCGCGAGCGCGGCCTGGAAGGCCGCCCGCATCTCGGGGTCCGGCTCGACAGCCGTAACGGCGAACCCGGCCCGAGCGAGGTGCAGCGCCTGGGTGCCCTGCCCGGCGCCCACGTCGAGCGCCGTGGTGCCGGCGTCGGCCAGCGGGAGGTGCACCTCGAGCTGGCGCCGGACCACCTCCTGCCGCACCACGTTGCGCAGCAGACCTTCCCGCGTGAGCCAGTGGTCACGCCCTGTCACGAAGCTCGCCATGCGGCCCAGCATGCCAGAGGGTCTGTCGGGGATGGCCGCCGGCGGACGGGTTGCCGGGGGAGAGTGCGGCCGGGGGGAGGGAGGGTCAGCCGGGGAACTCGCCGCGCTTGACCCGGGGACGCGGGACGCGGGTGCGCCGGATCTGGAACGCCCGGACGCCGGCGTACCAGCCGGACCCGCGGGGGAACTCGGCGCCGGGGTGCTTCGCCTGGTAGCGCTTCTTGATCCGGCGGTAGGTGATCGCCATATCGATCATCCCGGCCAGCAGCCAGCCGTAGGTCAGCATGAAGATGGCGCTCATCAGCCAGCTCGACTGGAACCGGCTGAAGAACAACGACATCACCATCGCCACCAGCAGCACGGGCATCGCGAACTCGGCGATGTTCCACCGGGCGTCGACGTAGTCCCGGATGAACTGGCGCTCGGGTCCCCGGTCGCGCGGCATCAGGGCCCACTGCTCGCCCCGCATCATGGCGGCGTTCTGCTTCACCCGCGCCTCGCGGGCGGCGGCGCGGTCACCCTTCGCTGCGGCCTTGCGGTCCTCGGGCACGATCGGGCGCCGGCGAGCGGCCTCCTGGTCGCGGCGCTTGGGCGTGGGGCGGCCCTTGGCGCCCGGCCGTGCGGGCTCGCTCTGCGTCGAGAGCTGCTCCTGCAGCGTCTCGTCCTTCTTCTTCTGACGTCCGAACACGGGCCTAACCCTATCCGCCCTCCGCGCCCGGTCCGTCGCCCGGGCAGCGAACCGGGCCCGATATCGTCGGGGCATGGCCACCACCACGCCCTCCGTAGAACACCTGCGCGCCAGGGTCCGCGAGCTCCTGCCCGCGGTCCAGGCCGACCTCGAGGCCCTGGTCCGGATCCCGAGCGTGTCGCTCGACGCCTTCGACCAGGCCCACGTGGACGCGAGTGCGGCGGCGGTGGCGAGGCTGCTGGAGGCCGAGGGGCTGGCCGTCGAGATCGTCCGCGAGGGCGGGCGCCCGGCCGTCATCGGGCACCGCCCGGGACCGGAGGGCGCGCCGACCGTGACGCTCTACGCGCATCACGACGTGCAGCCGCCGGGCCCGCGCGAGGCGTGGGAGAGCGAACCGTTCGAGCCCACCAGGCGCGGCGACCGGCTCTACGGACGAGGGGCTGCGGATGACAAGGCCGGGGTGATGGCGCACGTGGCGGCGCTGCGGGCGCTCGGTGACGACCTCGCCGTGGGGGTGACGGTCTTCGTCGAGGGCGAGGAGGAGATCGGCTCCCCGTCGCTCGGTGCCATCCTCGAGCGGCACGGAGACCGGCTGGCCGCCGACGCGATCGTGCTGGCGGACTCGGCCAACTGGCGCATCGGCGTGCCCGCGCTCACCACGACGCTGCGGGGGATGGTCCGGCTCACCGTCACCGTGCGCACGCTGGACCACGGGGTGCACAGCGGGCTCTACGGCGGGGCGGTGCCCGACGCGACCACGACCCTGGTGCGGCTGCTCGCGACCCTGCACGACGCCAGCGGCGAGGTCGCCGTCACGGGGCTGCAGTCCGGCGCCACGGCCGCGCTGGACTACGACGAGGACCAGCTGCGCGCCGAGTCGGGGCTGCTGGCGGGGGTGCGTCCGATCGGCACCGGCCGCCTGCTCGAACGGCTCTGGTCCAAGCCCGCCATCACGATCCTCGGCATGGACGTGCCCGACACCGCCACCGCGGCCAACCTGCTCGCGCCGAGTGCCGCCGCCAAGCTCTCGGTGCGCCTGCACCCCGACGAGGACCCGATGGAGGCCTACGAGGCGGTCGCTGCGCACCTGCGCGCGCACGCTCCGTGGGGTGCCGTGGTCGAGGTGCGCCTCGACCACGCGGGGTCCGGCTTCACAGCACCGGCCGACGGGGCTGCGCTCGAGATCGCCCGCGAGGCGTTCACGCAGGCCTACGGTGCGCCGTGCGTGGACATCGGGATGGGCGGGTCGATCCCGTTCGTCAAGGAGTTCGCGGACGCCTTCCCGCAGGCCCAGATCCTGATCACCGGCGTCGAGGACCCCGACACCCGGGCGCACGGCGCGAACGAGTCGCTGCACCTGCCGGACTTCGAGTCGGCCTGTCTCGCCGAGGCCCTGCTGCTGGCTCGGCTGGGGGCCGCCGGCGCGTAGCCCGTCCTCGTGGGGCGGGGGGTCCGCGCCGTCTGCCAGACTGTGAGGCCGACCCGCACCCAGACCTGAGGAGCCAGCGCATGACCGTCCGTCCCGTCGTGATCTACGGGGAGCCCGTCCTGCACCGCCGGGCCGAGGCCGTCACCGTCTTCGACGACGAGCTGCGCGCCCTGGTCGCGGACATGGACGAGACGATGGAGCGCGCCAACGGTGTGGGCCTGGCGGCTCCCCAGATCGGCGTGGGGCTGCGGATCTTCACCTGGGCCATGCGCAACGACGACGGCGTCCCGGCGCGCGGTCACATCATCAACCCGGTCGTGACCACGTCCGGCCGGTCCTCCGGCACGCCCGACCCGGACGAGGACTCCGAGGGCTGCCTGTCGGTCCCCGGTGAGAGCTATCCGCTGGTCCGACCGCTGCAGGCGCACGTCATCGGCTTCGACGTCGACGGCCGCCAGCTGGAGTTCGACGCCACCGGGTGGTTCGCCCGGTGCATGCAGCACGAGTACGACCACCTCAACGGCACCCTCTACGTCGACCGGCTCGAGGGGCGGCAGGCCCGCAAGGCCAAGAAGATGCTGCGCGCCCACGGCTGGACCGTCCCCGGCAACAGCTGGATGCCCGGCGTGGATCGCGACCCGTTCGGCCACGACGACGAGCACGACGAGCACGACGACCACGAGCACGACGTCGCCGCCGAGGGTGGGGCGCCGACTCACCCTGAACCTCAGGTAGACCTCGACACTCCCCGCTAGGCGGTAGACCGTGCGCGTGCTGATCGCCCCCGGCGCCTTCGCGCCGTGGCTGAGCGCCGGTGGGGCCGCCACGCTCATCGCGGACACCTGGACCTCGGTCGCGGGGTGGGACGAGATCACCTGCTGCCCGCTGAGCGACGGTGGGGCCGGCTTCCTCGACGTCGTCGAGCAGGCGCTGCTGGCGGACGGGTTGGACCCGCAGGTGCTGCCTGTGCAGACCGTCGGACCGGACGGCGCGCCGCTGCTCGCGCACGCGCTGCTGGCCCGACCGGACGGTGTGCCGACCGTCTGGCTCGAGGCCGCTCAGGTGGTCGGGCTGCACCTCGTGACCGAGGCGGAGCGTGACCCGGCCGGCACCAGCTCGGCACCCGTCGCCGACCTGCTGCAGGCCGCGGTCGACGCCGGTGCGCGCCGGGTCGTGCTCGCCGTCGGGGGCGTGCTCGCGCACGACGCCGGTCGCGGGATGCTCGAGCGGCTCCTGTCGGATGGGGACGACTCGAGGGATCACCTGGCGGACGACTCGACGCACGCCTCGGCGGACGACTCGGGGGACCGCGCGACCGGATTCTTGCGCCCGCACCCGTCTCACCCTCTCGCTGACGTAGACCTCCTGGTCGCCTGGGACTGGGACGTCACCCTGCTCGGGCTGAGCGGCGTGTCCGCCCAGTTCGCCACCGACAAGGGCGCCACCCCCGAGCAGGCGCAGCAGCTGGAGGCCGACATCGGGGTCTTCGTCGACGCGGTGCGCCAGGCGCTGCCCGAGCCCACCGACCTGCTCTCGGGACGACCGGTGCGGCGCGACAAGGTGCCGGCAGCAGGCGCAGGAGGCGGGTTGGTCTACGGGATGGAGGTGCTGGGGGCCGCGACGGGCGCGCGGGTGCGGTCGGTGTCGGCCGCCGTGCACGTCGCCGAGCTGTGGCACCTGGCGCAGCGCGCCCGAGGCGCGGGCGTCCTCGTGACCGGCGAGGCGGTGCTGGACTGGCAGAGCGTCGCGCACACCGAGGTGGCCACCGCGGCGGCCATCGGGCTGGCCGCCGGCGTGCCCACCGTCGCGGTCTGCGCCCGCAGCGAGCTGGGGCGGCGCGAGACGATGGCGCTCGGGCTGAGCGGCGTGCACCCGCTCGCCCCGGACCGTCGCCGCCTGGGCGAGATCGCCCCCAGCACCCCCGCGGGGACGGACGCGTTCCGTGCGGCGCTGGAGCACCGGGTCACCCGCGTGGCGCGCACCTGGTCGCCACGCGCCTGAGGCCCGGCGCGACGGGCCGCAGACGGGGGCGGTTTGGTCGCGGCCGACCGGCGGGGGAACAATGCAAGGACTCCCACGGTTGTCCACGTACGACTGACAACCGATCCGACCCGCACGGGTCGACCGATACCCCAGCAGCGAAGGAAGACACAGATGAGTCTCCAGGACGACACCCAGACCCGGACCGACGCTGCGGCTGCCGGCCAGGCCGAGGGCACGCACGGTGTCATCGTCACCGACGTCGCCGCCGCCAAGGTCAAGAGCCTGCTCGAGCAGGAGGGTCGTGACGACCTTCGCCTGCGCGTGGGCGTGCAGCCGGGTGGCTGCTCCGGCCTGATCTACCAGCTGTACTTCGACGAGCGCACGCTCGACGGCGACCTGGTGCGCGACTTCGACGGTGTCGAGGTGGTCGTGGACCGGATGAGCGCTCCCTACCTCGAGGGCGCCACCATCGACTTCGCCGACACGATCGAGAAGCAGGGCTTCACCATCGACAACCCCAACGCCGGCTCGTCCTGCGCCTGCGGCGACTCGTTTAGCTGATCCCAGCTCAGCACCCGGCAGCGGCCGGCCCCGACACCCGGGGCCGGCCGCTGCTAGGTTGTGCGCGTGCGTGTCGCCGTCACCGGGTCCATCGCCTCGGACCACCTCATGACCTTCAAGGGCCGCTTCGCCGACTCCCTCGTCGCCGAGCAGCTCGACAAGATCTCGTTGTCCTTCCTCGCCGACGACCTCGACATCCGTCGTGGCGGCTGCGGGCCCAACATCGCGTTCGCGATGGCCCGGCTCGGCATGAAGCCGATCCTCGTGGGGGCGGCCGGCGCCGACTTCGACGACTACCGCTCGTGGCTCGAGCGGCACGGCGTCGACTGCGCGTCCGTGCGCATCTCCGAGACGCTGCACACGGCCCGGTTCGTCGTGACCACCGACACCGCGCTGGCCCAGATCGCGACGTTCTACGCGGGAGCCATGAAGGAGGCCCGGTTCATCGAGCTGGGGCCGGTCGCCGCGCGCGTCGGGCACCTCGACCTCGTGGTCATCGGGCCGAACGACCCGGAGGCGATGATCCGGCACACCGACGAGTGCCGGTCGCGAGGCATCCCCTTCGCGGCCGACCCGTCCCAGCAGCTCGCCTTCATGGACGGCCCCGGCATCCGCAAGCTGATCGACGGCGCCGACTACCTGTTCACCAACGAGTACGAGTCGTACCTCGCCGAGCAGAAGACCGGCTGGAGCGCCGACGACATCGCCGAGCGGGTCCGGGTGCGGGTGATCACCCGCGGCAAGGACGGCGTGGTCGTCGCCGAGCGCGGCCAGGAGCCGGTGCAGGTCGAGGCGGCGCTCACCGACAAGGTCAAGGACCCCACCGGGGTCGGCGACGCGTTCCGCGGCGGCTTCATCACCGGGCTCAGCCTCGGGCTGAGCCACGCCCGCGCCGCCCAGCTGGGCGCGCTGCTCGCCACGCACGTCCTCGAGACCGTCGGCACCCAGGAGTACCGCCTCGGCCAGCAGTCGTTCATCCGCCGGTTCGCCTCGGTCTACGGGGAGGACGCGGCCAAGGACCTGGACGGGCTGCGCATCCGCTGAGACCATGGCCCCCAGCCCGTTCCCGCCGGTAGAGCCCCCGCGCACCCCGTGGCGGCTCACGCTGGGGGCCGAGGTGCCGGGTGAGGACCTGGTCGGGCTGGGAGCGGACCTCGCGCCCGGGACCCTGCTCGAGGGCTATCGGCACGGCCTGTTCGCGATGGAGGTAGACCTCGGCGTCAGCACCGCTCTCGGCTGGTGGTCGCCGGACCCTCGCGGTGTGCTCGAGCTGGGCGACCTGGTCGTGCACCGGTCGTTGCGGTCTGCGGTGCGCCGCTTCGACGTGACCGTCGACCTCGCCTTCGACGCCGTGGTGGCCGCGTGCGCCGACCCGCGCCGCACCGGCAGCTGGATCACGGACGACTACGTCGCCGGCTACCGCGCGCTGCACGACCTCGGCTGGGCGCACAGCGTCGAGGTGTGGTCCGGCGACGCGCTGGTCGGCGGGTTGTTCGGCGTGTTGGTGGGTGGGCTGTTCGCCGGCGAGTCGATGTTCCACCACGCGCGCGACGCCTCGAAGGTGGCGCTCGTCGGGCTGGTGGACGTGCTGAGCGAGGGGTGGGACGGCGGCGTGGGTGGGCAGGGTGTGGCTGGGCAGGGGGCGGACCGGCTGATCGACACCCAGTGGAGCACGCCGCACCTTGCGAGCCTGGGGGTCAGGACCTGCTCACGGGACGACTACCTGCAGCGGCTGGCGGGGCTGGTCGGCGCCCCGTCGCCACCAGTAGGGCCCGCTCGGCTCGACGGGCTCGCGGACCGTGCCGTCCGCACCGGCGACCGGTCGCAGCGGCCGGCGCAGCCGTAGCGTGCGGGAGCCGTCGAAGGCCTCGTAGCCATGGGACGCGCACCAGGCCAGCACCGTGGCGCGGGTGTCGCCGGAGGGGCCTACGAGCTCTACCAGGGTGCCGCGGCGACGCCGGGCCAGCAGCCGCGCCAGTCGCACGACGGCCTCGGCCGGCCGCCAGTCGCGCGCGTCGAGCTGGACGTCGCTGCGCCGCCGCCGTCCTGCCGGGTGCCGCGCGGGATGGCTCACCCGCTCAGCGTACGCGCTCAGTGACGAACGGGCGCTCCTTGGTCGCTGTGTGTCACCACCCCAGCGGCCCTGCGAGCACCCGGATCCACCGCGTGGGACCTTCGATCCGCAGGGCACGTCGTGGACGGACAACGGGGATTCTTCGGGGTAGGGTGATCCACGTCTGATCTACGTCTGAGTTCGTCTCTCAATCGGAAGGTGTATCCGTTGCGCAAGCACGTCGACACTTCCCCTGGTTCACCGCGGTGGAGGGGGCTCGCCATGGCGGGGACCGCCGTCGCGGGAGCCGCCTTGCTGTCGGGTTGCAGCGAGGAGGTGAAGCGGGGCTGGTTGCCCCAGGGCGCGACCGTCGAGACGGGCATGATCGAGTCGCTGTGGATCTGGACTTGGATCTCCGCCCTGTCGGTCGGCGTCCTCGTCTGGGGGCTGACGATCTGGTGCATCATCGCGTACCGCAAGAAGAAGACGGACACGGGCTACCCGCCCCAGCTGCGCTACCACATCCCGTTGGAGATCCTCTACACGGTCGTGCCGATCATGATGGTCGCCACGCTCTTCTACTACACCGCGCGGGACGAGTCGGCGCTGATCGACACGTCCGCCAAGCCGGACGTGACCATCAACGTCGTCGGCAAGCAGTGGAGCTGGGACTTCAACTACGTCAACGCCGACGTCTACGAGTCGGGCACGCAGGGCCAGCTCGACGGCAAGCCGGGTGTCGAGGCCACGCTGCCGACGCTCTACCTGCCGGTCAACAAGCGGGTCGAGTTCGTGCTCACCGCGCGTGACGTCATCCACTCCTTCTGGGTGCCGGCCTTCCAGGAGAAGATGGACATGATCCCGGGCAAGGTCAACGCCTTCCAGGTGACCCCCAACCGCGAGGGCACCTACAAGGGCAAGTGCGCCGAGCTCTGCGGTGCCTACCACTCGATGATGTTGTTCAACGTCAAGATCGTCTCCCAGGCCGAGTTCGACCAGCACATGGCCGACCTGCGCGCCAAGGGGCAGACCGGCCAGCTCAGCAACGAGGACAGCCGCATGCCGATCGAAGAGCCCGCTCAGCTCAAGAAGCTCGAGGCCGACCTGTCGAAGGGGAGCAACTGATGACCAGCACGACGGCGCCGTCCATGCCGAAGATCTCCATGCCGAAGAACTCCAAGGGCACCATCGCCCGCAAGTGGCTGACGTCGACGGACCACAAGGTCCTCGGCAACATGTACTTCATCGCCTCGTTCATCTTCTTCATCATCGCCGGCGTGCTGGCGCTGATGATCCGCCTCGAGCTGTTCGAGCCCGGCCTGCAGGTCGTGGACAACCACGAGCAGTTCAACATGCTGTTCACGATGCACGGCACGATCATGCTGTTCCTCTTCGCGACGCCGCTGTTCGCGGGCTTCGCGAACGCCCTGGTCCCGCTGCAGATCGGCGCCCCCGACGTCGCCTTCCCCCGCCTGAACGCGTTCGCCTTCTGGCTCTACGTCTTCGGTGGCCTCGTGGCGGCGTTCGGCTTCCTCACCCCCAACGGTGCGGCCTCGTTCGGCTGGTTCGCCTACGCGCCGCTGTCGGACAACGTCTACTCGCCGGGTCTCGGCGGTGACCTGTGGGTCGCCGGCATCATCCTCGGTGGTTTCAGCTCGATCTTCGGTGCGGTCAACTTCATCACCACGATCATGTGCATGCGGGCCCCGGGGATGACGATGTTCCGGCTGCCGATCTTCACCTGGACCGCGCTGGTCACCTCGCTGCTGATCCTGCTGGTCTTCCCGGTGCTCGCGGCCGCGCTGTTCGGCCTGCTCGTCGACCGCAAGTTCGGTGCGCACATCTTCGACCCCGCCAACGGTGGACCGATCCTCTACCAGCACCTGTTCTGGTTCTTCGGCCACCCCGAGGTCTACGTCCTCGCGCTGCCGTTCTTCGGCATCGTGAGCGAGGTGCTGCCGGTCTTCTCGCGCAAGCCGCTGTTCGGCTACAAGAGCTTCGTCTTCGCGACCATCTCGATCGCGGCGCTGTCGATGGCCGTCTGGGCGCACCACATGTTCGTGACCGGCCAGGTGCTGCTGCCGTTCTTCTCGATCATGACGATGTTGATCGCGGTCCCGACCGGCGTGAAGTTCTTCAACTGGGTCGGCACCATCTGGGGTGGTCACCTGACGTTCGAGACGGCGATGCTGTTCGCCCTCGGCTTCGTCGTGACCTTCCTCTTCGGTGGCGTCACCGGCATCATGCTCGCGAGCCCGGTGCTGGACTTCCACCTCTCCGACTCGTACTTCATCGTGGCGCACTTCCACTACACCCTGTTCGGCACGGTGGTGTTCGCGATGTTCGCCGGCTACTACTTCTGGTGGCCGAAGTTCACCGGGCACATGCTCGACGAGCGGCTCGGCAAGGTCCACTTCTGGATGCTGTTCTTCGGCTTCCACCTGACCTTCCTGATCCAGCACTGGCTCGGCGTCGAGGGCATGCCCCGCCGCTACGCCGACTACATGCCCGAGGACGGGTTCGAGCTCTACAACCAGATCTCGACCATCGGCTCGATCCTGCTGGGCGTCTCGATGCTGCCGTTCATGTACAACGCGTGGCAGTCGCTGCGGACCCCGCGGGTCCTCGTCGACGACCCGTGGCAGTACGGCCAGTCGCTCGAGTGGGCCACCTCATGCCCGCCGCCGCGGCACAACTTCCTCGAGATCCCGCGGATCCGCTCCGAGCGTCCTGCCTGGGACCTGCACCACCCCGACGCCGACGGCCCCTCGCCGTCCGCCGACCCGGCCACGCTCGAGCGCCTCAAGGGCGACCGGCGCAGCACCGGGGCCACGGCCCACAGCGACGCTCACACGGATGGAGGGCACTGACCCATGAAGACCGGACGCACGATGTTTTTGTGGCTCGGGGTGTTCTTCCTGGTCGTCACCATCATCTACGCGGTGAGCACCCACCTGTGGGCCTCGGGCGGCGCGGAGTTCGCCGGCATCATGGCGCTGCTGCTGTGCTGCTTCATGTGCTGGATGATCGCGTTCTACTTCGGCGCGACCTACAAGCGTCTGCCCGCCACCCCTCCGGAGGACAAGGCGCTCGGTGAGATCCACGAGGCCGAGGGTGAGTACGGCTTCTTCGCGCCGTACTCCTGGTGGCCCATCGGCCTCGCGTTCTCGGCGGCCTGGACGGTTATGGGTCTGATGGTCGGGTGGTGGATGTTCGCCATCGGTGTGGGCATGTCCCTCATCTTCATCATCGGGTGGGTCTTCGAGTTCTTCCACGGTGACTACTCGGTCTGAGCTCGGCTCATCCGGTCAGGTGAAGGTCGTCACGCCCTCGGGCGTGACGACCGTCCTGTGTAGGGACAGGGCATCACGCTCGGTATCCTGGTAGGGCAACGGGGCGCCGTGAGGACACGGCGCGGGGGAGAGCACGGGAGGACACACCAGATGGCACACACGACGGTCACGCGCGGGGGGAGCCTGGCTCTGGCCTGCGCGCTGGTGGGCGGCCTCGCGGCCTGCAGCGCCCAGGACAATCAGACCCTGGCGGTCGCTGCCACCGGGCAGGCACCGTCGGCGACCACCAGCTCGGTGGCGGCCGCTCCCGCGGCCTCCGTCAAAGTCTACCCCGCCGACAAGGCCTCCGGCGTCCTGCCCAGCGCCACCGTGACGGTGCGCGCAGGCGAGGGCACGCTGAAGAGCGTGGCGGTGAAGGAGTCCGACGGCACCCCCGTCCCCGGGACGATCGGTGCGGACGGCTGGCACTCGACCTCGCGGCTGCGCCCCTCAGTCAGCTACACCGTGCGCGCGGAGGCGGTCAACGCCGACGGCGTCGCCACCGCGCAGACCTCGACGTTCAGCACCCTCAAGCCCGAGAGCGTCGCCCAGTACGACATCCTGCCGTCGCAGAGCACGGTGGGCGTGGGCATGCCCGTGTCGATCCAGTTCGCCACCAAGGTGACCACCAAGGAGCAGCGCGCGGCCGTCGAGAAGAACGTCACGGTGACCACCTCACCGGCGACCGAGGGATCGTGGGGGTGGCTGGACAACCGCCAGCTGATGTGGCGGCCCAAGGACTACTGGAAGCCCGGCACGAAGGTCGTCGTCAAGACCAACCTGCACGGCCTGCAGACCGGTGACAGCAAGTGGGTCGGCCGCGACGGCGAGCACACGTTCACGATCGGCGCCAACCAGGTCTCCACGGTCAACATGCGCACCCACGAGATGACCGTCACCCGAGGCGGTCAGGTGCAGCGCGTCATCCCCGTGACCACCGGCAAGGACGGTTTCACGACTCGCTCGGGCACCAAGGTCATCATCGAGAAGGTCGGCAAGATGACCATGGACTCCGCGACGGTGGGGATCCCCAAGGGCAACAAGGAGTATTACAAGCTCGACACGCAGTACAACATGCGGGTGACCTGGACGGGGGAGTTCCTGCACTCCGCGCCATGGTCCGTGGGCGCGCAGGGCCGCGACAACGTCTCGCACGGCTGCACGAACATGTCCGCCGCCAACGCGCGCTGGATGTTCGGCTTCAGCCAGGTCGGGGACGTCGTGAAGTTCACCGGCAGCGACCGGCCGTTCCTGCCGGTCGAGGGCATCGGCGTCTGGCAGTACACCTACGACCAGTGGAAGAAGCAGTCCGCCCTCGCCTAGCCCCAGCCCCAGGCGTGCAGGGCCGCGTTGTCGATCCCGAAGTGGTGCGCGATCTCGTGCACGACGGTGATGGCCACCTCGTCGACCAGCTCCTCGTGGCTGTCCACCATCCGCGTGAGCGGTCCGCGGAACAGCACGATCCGGTCCGGCAGGAAGCCCGCGCCGATCCCGCGCTCGGTGAGCGGGACCCCGTCGTAGACCCCGAGCAGCTCCGGCTCGTCCGCCGGCGGCTCGTCCTCGACCAGGAACACCACGTTGTCCAGCTGGGCGAGCAGCTCCTGCGGCACCTGGTCCAGCGCTGCCGCGACGAGCTCGTCGAACTCGGCAGCGGCGATGGTGATCGGCATGCGCCTACTCTGCCACGGCAGCTGATCCGCCTGATGACCCGGCTGATGACCGTGCCTGAAGACCCAGGCACGGCGAAGGCGCCGCCTCCCTGAGGGAGACGGCGCCCGCCCGCGTTGATCGGTTGACGTCGGCCGGTGTGGCGTCGGTCGGTGGTGTAGGTCAGTGCCGGCTGGTGGTCTCGCCGGACTCGATCTCGGCGACCGCCTCGTGACCGTGGCCGTCGTGCTGAGCGGCGATCAGCTCGGCCGGGGTGACCGGCGGGATGTTGTCCTTGTAGAAGAACCGGGCCCACTTGGCGCGACGACGCTCGCTCTTGGAGGCGGGACGGCGCACACCGTTGTGGTCGGTGCCCGAGTCGAGGGCGAGCGCGACGGGCGGCTCGCCGGTGACCAGGTGCCAGCGGGTGTACTCGTCGAGCGGTTCGTGACGCTCGTAGAACCTGCCGTCGGCGGTGCGCACGATCTCGCCGGTCTCGCGACCGTGCAGGACCTTCTCGCGGT
The DNA here is from genome assembly GCF_022568835.1 of Arsenicicoccus piscis. Classification (GTDB taxonomy): domain Bacteria; phylum Actinomycetota; class Actinomycetes; order Actinomycetales; family Dermatophilaceae; genus Arsenicicoccus; species Arsenicicoccus piscis. The sequence goes on along the minus strand of NZ_JAKZHV010000007.1, from coordinate 99,641 downwards.
CCGCGCGCTGCAGGGCGAGGCAGATGCGCTTGGTCACCCAGAAGGCCAGCAGCGGGCCCACGAAGAACAGGATCCGGAAGAACCAGGTGATGTCGTTGATCGAGAGGCTCAGGTGCGTCGCGATGATGTCGTTGCCGGCAGCGAACCACAGGACGCAGTACGCGGTGATCGCGGCGACACCGATGGCGGTGCGGGTGTCGGCGTTGCGCGGGCGCTCGAGCAGGTGGTGCTCGCGCTGGTCACCGGTGATCCACTGCTCGACGAACGGGTAGGCGCCCATCAGCACGTAGACCAGCGGCAGCAGCACCAGCGAGCCGAGCAGGATGCCGTAGGTGAACGTGAAGCCACCGAAGCTCACCTCGGTCCAGCCCGGCATCAGACGCAGCGCACCGTCGGCGAAGCCCATGTACCAGTCGGGCTGGGAGCCTGCGGTCACAGCCGTCGGGTCGTAGGGGCCGTAGTTCCAGATCGAGTTGATGCTGAACAGCGACGAGATCAGCGCGATGATGCCGAAGACGATGAAGAAGAAGCCACCGGCCTTCGCGGTGTAGACCGGCATCAGCCGGAAGCCGACGACGTTCTCGTTGGTGCGGCCGGGCCCGGGGTACTGGGTGTGCTTGTGCACCATGACCAGGATCAGGTGCGCCGCGAACAGCCCGACGATGATCGCCGGCAGCAGCAGGATGTGCACGCTGTAGAGGCGGGGGATGATCGCCTCGCCGGGGAAGGTGCCGCCGAACAGGAAGTACACGAAGTACGAGCCGATGACCGGGATCGTCAGCATGAAGCCCTGGGCGGCGCGCAGGCCGGTGCCCGAGAGCAGGTCGTCCGGCAGCGAGTAGCCGGCGAAGCCCTCGATCAGGGCGAGCATGGCGAGCATGGTGCCGATGAGCCAGTTGATCTCACGCGGCTTGCGGTAGGCGCCGGTGAAGAACACGCGGAACATGTGGCAGACGATGGCCACGACGAACAGCAGCGCGCCCCAGTGGTGGATCTGGCGGATCAGCAGGCCGCCACGCACGTCGAAGGAGATGTGCAGCGTCGAGGCGTAGGCCTCGGACATCTGGACACCCTTGAGCGGGATGTAGGAGCCGTTGTACTCGACGTGCCCGGCGCTCGGGACGAACCAGAAGGTCAGGAAGACTCCGGTGATCAAAGTGATGATCATCGAGTACATCGCGACCTCACCGAGCATGAAGCTCCAGTGGTCGGGGAAGACCTTGCTCATGATGTAGCGCGCGCCCTTGGCGAGGCCCGTGCGGTCGTCGACCCAGCCGGCGATCGCTCCGGCCTTGGTCGAGGATGAGCTGGTCGCTGCGCTGCGGGAGTCGCCCGCGCGCAGGCCGTCAGTGGTGCGAGTAGACATCAGCCACGCTCCCAGAAGCTCGGGCCGACGGCTTCGGCGAAGCCGTGCTCAGCGATGAGGTATCCCTCGGCGTCGACCGCGATCTTCAGCTGGGGGAGAGGACGGTGTGCCGGCCCGAAGATCACCTTGCAGTCGTCGGTCACGTCGAACGTGGACTGGTGGCAGGGGCACAGCAGGTGGTGCGTGGTCTGCTCGTAGAGGCCGACCGGGCAGCCGACGTGCGTGCAGATCTTGGAGTACGCGACGATGCCGTGGTAGCCCCAGTCGCGCTCCTTCTGCGACTTGATCTGGTCGGGGTGGAGGCGCATGAGCAGGACGGCGGCCTTGCCCTTCTCGTCCAGCGGGTGCTCGGAGTCCATGATGCCCTCGGGGAGCACATGGAACACCGAGCCGATGGTCACGTCGGACGCCTTGATCGGCGTCATCTCGGGGTCGCGCATGAGGCGCGGCGCCTTGCCGTTGGTCCAGTACTTGCTGTCCCAGAAGGTGGTGGACAGGTCGTCACCGGGCAGCGGCCCGAGGCCACCGACCAGCTGCACGATCGGCGGGATGGCGAACAGGCCGAGGGCTCCGGCCAGCGTCATCTTCAGGAGCGGACGACGGGACAGCTGCGCGGCGGCGTCCCCCTCGGCGAGCGCGCGGGCGAACGCCTGACGCTCCTCGGGGGTGCTGTGCAGCGGGTGCCGCTCCTCGACGACCTCCTGGTCGGGCATCAGCGTCTTGGCCCAGTGCACGGCACCCGCGCCGATGAAGAACGTCGAGATGGCGAGGGTCAGGCCGATCGCGAGGTGGCTGAGGTTGCCGTTCTCGATCGCGGGGATCCAGATCTGCTGGTGCGTGGGGATCACGAAGTAGGCGACCAGGCACGCCAGGCTGCCGAGGATCGACAGGATGAACATGCTCGCGACCTGGAGCTCCGCCCGCTTGGCGGCCTTCGGGTCGATGTCGGACATGCGCTCCACGTGGGGCGGCAGGCCGGGGTTCTGGAACTGTGCGGGGATCCCGCCCGTTCCTTGGATGTGTCCCTGGTCGAGCCGGACGGCCGTGGAGCCGTGCTCGTCGTTCATCGGGGTGTGTGCTCCGTCGGGAGTTCCGTGGGTGGTCATGTCAGGCGGCCTTCCGTCCGAGCCAGATGGCGGCGAGGATCATGAGCCCGATCCCGAAGGTCCAGGCGAACATGCCCTCGGGCACCGGGCCGATGTTGCCGAGCGCGTAGCCGCCAGGGTTCTCACCCTTGTCGACCTCCTGCAGGAAGGTGATGACGTCCTTCTTGTCGGTCGGGGAGAGGTTGGTGTCTTTGAACACCGGCATCGACTGCGGGCCGGTGAGCATGGCCTCGTAGATGTGCTTGCCCTCGACGCCACGCAGGCTCGGGGCGTACTTGCCGCGGGTCAGGGCGCCACCGGCACCGGACGCGTTGTGGCACATCGCGCAGTTCACGCGGTAGATCTCTCCGCCGCGGGCCGCGTCGCCGCCACCCTCGGTGTACTCGGTGGAGGGAACCGCCGGCCCGGGGGCCAGCGAGGCGATGTAGGCACCGACCTGGTTGATCTGCTGCTGGTCGAACAGGCGTGGCTCGCGGGGGGCCTGGACACCCGGACGGACCATCGGCATCCGGCCGGTGCCCATCTGGAAGTCGACCGAGGCCGCGCCGACGCCGGCGAGGGACGGCGCGAACTGGCCGCCCTGGGCGAGGACGCCGTGGCAGGAGGCGCAGTTGGCCAGGAAGATCGCCTTGCCGGCCTCCTCGTCGGTGGCCGCGGCCGCGGTCGAGGGAGCAGCGGTCGTGCGCGGGCTGGCGAAGGCGTAGGCGGTGCCCATCGTGAGCAGCGCGGCCAGCAGGAGCACGAACAGGGCGGCGGGGTGCCGACGCTTGGCGGCCAAGGTCTTCACGATGAGGTCCTGTCGTCGGAGGTGGACACGGGGCGGGGTGCCGAGAGGGGGCGCAGGGTCGTCACGCCAGTCATCACTTGAGCACGTAGATGATGAAGAACAGCGCGATCCACACCACGTCGACGAAGTGCCAGTAGTAGGAGACGACGACCGCCGTCGTGGCGTTGGCGTGGCTGTACTTGCGCGAGGTGAACGACCGGGCGATCACCAGCAGGAACGCGATCAGACCGCCGGTGACGTGCAGGGCGTGGAAGCCGGTGGTGATGTAGAACGCCGAGCCGTAGCCGTTGGAGGACATCGTGATGCCCTCGCTGCACAGCTTGGCGTACTCCCAGCACTGGCCGGCGACGAACACCGCACCGAACAGGTAGGTCAGCGTGTACCACTCGCGCATGCCCCAGCCCTTGATGTCGAGCAGACCGCCCACGCGCCCCGCCCGACCACGCTCGGCCTGCAGCACGCCGAGCTGGCACCAGACGGAGGAGATGACCAGGATCGCGGTGTTGACCGAGGCGAACAGGACCGCGTGCTTGTGCGTCTCCTCGGCCCACAGGTCCGGCCGCACGGCGCGGATCGTGAAGTACATCGCGAACAGACCCGCGAAGAACATCAACTCGCTGGAGAGCCACACGATCGTGCCCACCGAGACCATGTTGGGTCTCGTGGCAGGACCGTGGCCGGCATGGGGCGCTGGGGAGCTGTGATGCACAGCGGATGCGGTCGACACGCCGCTATCTTGCCCCAAAACTCGCAGTTGAGTCCCTGATAGTGGTGTAGCGCGGTCGCCGAGATCGTCACCGGCGTGTACGGAAGACGTGGGCGCGGCCACCGCGTGATCCTTCGAGTCAACCTTCTACCGAATCCTCGAGGACCATCACGATGACCGCTCCCCACATTGTTGACCCTGCACGTCTGCTGGGCGAAGCACTCGCCGAAGCCTCACCCGATCTGATGCGCGAGCTGTTGCAGACGATGATCAACGCCCTGCTGTGTGCCGATGCCGATGCGGTGGTCGGCGCCGAGTACGGCCGCCCCACGCCGGGACGGGTCGCGCAGCGCAACGGCTACCGCCACCGCGACCTGGACACCCGGGTCGGGACCATCGACGTCGCGATCCCCAAGCTGCGCAAGGGCACCTACTTCCCCGAGTGGCTCCTCGAGCGCCGCAAGCGTGCCGAGGCCGCTCTCATCACGGTCGTGGCCGACTGCTACCTGGCCGGGGTGTCCACGCGGCGGATGGACAAGCTGGTCAAGACCCTCGGGATCGACTCGCTGTCCAAGTCCCAGGTCTCGCGGATGGCCGCCGAGCTCGACGAGCACGTCGAGCAGTTCCGCCACCGGCCGTTGGACGCAGCGGGGCCGTTCACGTTCGTCGCCGCGGACGCGCTGACCATGAAGCTCCGCGAAGGTGGGCGGGTGATCAACGCCGCCGTGCTGCTGGCCACCGGCGTCAACGGCGACGGGCACCGCGAGGTCCTCGGCATGCGCGTGGCCACCGCTGAGACCGGCCCGGTGTGGAACGAGTTCTTCGCCGACCTGGTTGCCCGTGGCCTGACCGGGGTCCGGCTGGTCACCTCAGATGCCCATGCCGGCCTGGTCGAGGCGATCGCAGCCAACCTGCCCGGAGCCTCGTGGCAGCGATGCCGCACCCACTACGCAGCGAACCTCATGGGCGTGACACCCAAGAGCATGTGGCCCGCGGTCAAAGCGATGCTGCACTCGGTCTACGACCAGCCCGACCGTCCGGCGGTTCACGCACAGTTCGACCGGCTCCTGGACTACGTCGACGGCAAGCTGCCCGAGGTCCACGACCACCTCGACGGCGCCCGCGCCGACATCCTCGCCTTCACCGACTTCCCCAAAGACGTGTGGACCCAGATCTGGTCCAACAACCCCGCCGAACGACTCAACCGCGAGATCCGCCGCCGCACCGACGCCGTCGGCATCTTCCCCACCCGCGCCGCCATCATCCGCCTCGTCGGCGCCGTCCTGGCCGAGCAAACCGACGAATGGGCCGAGGGCCGCCGCTACCTCGGACTCGACCTCCTCGCCCGCTGCCGCGTCAACATCGTCCCCACCACCGAACCCGAGATCGGAGCTGATGACGTGCACGCACTGACCGCCTGACCCATCACGAAGGAGAACGCAGCGCTACACCACTACCCGGGACTTGACCAAACTCGCCCGACTGCCCAACGAGCCACGCTTATTGTCGGTGCGGCTTCGTCCCGGTGCCGCCGACCGTCGGCCCGCGGGGTGGTCGCGGGGTGGTCGCGGGGTGGTGCAGCGCGCCGCTCTGGCTAAGATCGAGACATGAGTCGAAGCACCGAAGCTCCCGCAGCCGACGCCTCCGTCGGCTCCCCAGCCGGCGTCCCGGCCGACGACACGGCCAGGGGCGACGCCGCAGCCGCCGGCGGGCGTGGCACCAGCTCGGGGCGCTCGCTCCGGGTGCTCCTCTACTCCGACGACAGCACTACCCGTGACAAGGTGCGCCTCGCCGTCGGGCGCCGTCCCGCACGGGACGTGTCCATCGAGTCGTGGTTCGAGTGCGCGACCGGTGAGATGGCGCTGCGCGCCGCCGAGCACGACGACTTCGACCTGCTGATCCTCGACGGCGAGGCCGGCAAGGTCGGCGGGATGGGACTGGCTCGCCAGCTCAAGAACGAGGTCTACGACTGCCCGCCGATCCTCGTCCTCACCGGACGCCCGCAGGACGCGTGGCTCGCGGCGTGGTCGATGGCCGACCTGGCTGTGCCCCACCCGCTCGACCCGGTCGTCCTGGCCGCGGCGGTGGCCGAGCTCGGTCGCCGCGGGGCGGTCGCGCCGGCCTGATGGGCGCCACCGAACCAACCTGGGGAGAGATCCACAGCGCTCTCATCTCCCGTGCGGACCTGTCGACCGAGCAGGCGTCGTGGGCCATGAACGAGATCTTCTCCGGCGCCGCGAGCCCGGCGCAGGTCGGTGGGTTCCTGATGGCCCTGCGGGTCAAGGGGGAGAGCGTCGACGAGGTCCGCGGTCTCGCGGACGTCATGCTCGACCACGCCCGACCGGTGGAGGTCGACGGCGACGTCCTCGACATCGTGGGCACCGGTGGCGACCGGGCCGGCACGGTCAACATCTCCACCATGTCCGTGCTGGTGGCCGCGGGCGCCGGGGTGCCGGTGGTCAAGCACGGCAACCGGGCGGCCTCGTCCAAGTCCGGCACCGCGGACGTGCTCGAAGCCCTCGGCCTCAACCTCACGTTGACCCCTCAGCGGGTCGCCGAGGTGGCCCGTGAGGCGGGCATCAGCTTCTGCTTCGCCCAGACCTTCCACCCGTCCATGGCGCACGCCGCTGCCCCACGGCGTGAGCTCGGGGTGGGCACGATCTTCAACTTCCTCGGCCCGCTGACGAACCCCGCCCGCCCGGCCTACTCGGCCGTCGGCTGTGCTGACCTGCGGATGGCGCCGCTGATGGCTGGAGTCTTCGCCGCCCGGGGCACGACGGCGGCGGTGTTCCGGGGCGACGACGGGCTCGACGAGGTGACCGTGTCGACGACCACGCACGTGTGGTGGGTGCGCGACGGGGTGGTGACCGAGTACCTGCTGGACCCGCGCGACCTGGGCCTGGAGCTGCACGACCTGGAGACGCTGCGCGGGGGCGACCCGCAGCACAACGCCGGGGTGGTCCGCGAGCTGCTGGCCGGAGAGCACGGCCCGGTGCGTGACGCCGTGGTGCTCAACGCCGGGATCGCCCTGGCCCTCACCGACCCCTCGGCCACGGCGGATCGACTCACCGAGGCCGTGCGAGCCGGCATGGACCGGGCCGAGCAGAGCCTGGACAGCGGGGCTGCGGCGGCGGTGCTGGATCGTTGGGTCGCCGCGTCGGTGGCCTGACCGTCGGAAGCCTGACCCCCGGCGGGACGACCTCGTCAGATATCTCGGCTCAGGACTCGTCGATCCGGGACTCGTCGGTCAGGACTCGTCGAGGCCCAGGCTGAACGCAGCCTCGAGGTCGTGCTTGGAGTAGGACCGGAACGCGATGTGCGTCGAGGTGCCGAGCACCCCGTCGACCTTGTTGAGCTGGTCGGCGATGACGTCGGCGAAGTCCTCGTGGCGGCGCACCCGCACCATGGCGATCAGGTCCACGTCGCCGGTGACGGAGTAGACCTCGGTGACACCGTCGAGATCGGCGACCGCCTCGGCCACCTCGGGGATACGGTCGACATCAGCATTGATGAGCACAATCGCGGAGATCACCACCTCAGCCTAGTGGGCTCAGCCGGCCAGCGCGTTGCGGAGCTCGGCGCGGGCGCGGCCGGCGCCGTTGGCCGGTGAGACCCAGCGACCGTCGAGCTCGACCAGTCGCACGCCGTCGGTCTCGAGCCACGCGAGGATCTTGTCGGTCTCCTCCGCGGTGGCCGCGGTGCGCGGGGCCGGCGGCGGCTCCACGTGCTCGGCGCTGGCGATCAGGCCGGCGACGTGCGGCATCGGGTCGGCGCCGCGCGGGGTGATCGTCGAGCCGGCGAGCCGGCCGTGGCGGACGACGATGATCTCCCACCCCCGAGCACGGCCCGGCGTGCGGCCACGAGCTCGCGCGTCTCGGCGAGCGGCGTGTGCCGCTGGGCCCGCGCCGCGCCGCGCACCAGCGCGAGCAGCCGGTCGCGCACCTGGGCGGCGTCCTCGTAGCGCGCGTCCGCGGCCAGCACCCGCATCCGCTCGCGCAACCCGCCGACCACCGTCGTGCAGTCGCCGGCGAGCATGCCGAGCGCCTGGTCGGCGATGGCGGCGTAGGCCTCTGGCGTGACCGCGCCGGTGCACGGCGCGAGGCAGCGGCCGAGCTCGGCGAGCACGCAGGCGGTGCCCGTGGGCCGCACGGGTAGCCGCCCGGTGCACTGCCGCAGGGGGACGGCCTCGTGCAGCGCGGCCACCGCGTCGACGGCAGCGGCCTTGGACGTGAACGGCCCGGCGTAGGCCGCTCCGTCGGGGCGCACCTCCCGGACGATCGACAGCCGCGGGTAGGGCTCTACGGTGAGCTTGACCCACTGGACGCGCGCCGGGAAGCGGGACCGACGGTTGAACCGCGGCTGGTGCTCGGCGATGAGCCGCAGCTCGCGCACCTCGGCCTCGAGCACCGTGGTGCACTCGACGACCGTCACGGACTCGGCCAGCCCGACCATCTGGGACATGCGCGTGCGTTGCTCGGACGCCGTGAAGTACTGCCGGACGCGGGTGCGGACGTTGCGGGAGGTGCCGACGTAGAGCACGCGTCCCTGCCCGTCCTTGAACAGGTAGACCCCGGGGCCGGCGGGCAGCCCGTCGGCGAGGTGGCGCTTGCGACGCTGGGTGGTCGTCACCCGCGAGGTGTAGGCGGTCAGCTCGTCAAGCGTGTGGACGCCGAGGTTGCCGACCCGGGCCAGCAGCCCGTGCAGGACGTCGACCGTCGCCCGGGCGTCGTGCAGCGCCCGGTGATCGGGCTGGGTGGTGGCGCCGAAGACGCGCGCCAGGCTGGCCAGCTTGTGGTTGGGGGACTCGTCGCGGGTGACGAGCTGGCGCGCCAGGTGGACGGTGTCGACCACGGCGAACCCCGGCCAGGCGATGCCGAGGCCGGCGGCAGCGGCCTTGAGGAAGCCCACGTCGAAACGGGCGTTGTGCGCGACCAGGACGCTGCCGCGCGCGAACTCCAGGAAGGCCGGCAGGGCGGCCGCGATGCGCGGCGCGTCGACGACCATCTGGTTGGTGATGCCCGTGAGGACGGTGATGAATGCGGGGATCGGGGTGGTGGGCCGCACCAGGGTCTGGAACTCGCCCAGCACCTCACCGCCGCGCACCTTCACGGCACCGATCTCGGTGATGTCGCAGTCGCTCGGACTGCCGCCGGTGGTCTCGAGGTCCACCACGACGAAGGTGACCTCGGCGAGCGTGGGCCCGAGGTCCTCGAAGCTCGCCTGCACCGCGGTGCGCTGGGCCGGCTGGGCGAGATCTGTGACGTCCTGCATGGCCAGGACACTAGGGACGGGGTCTGACACACCCCCCTGGGCCACTGCCCGCGACCGACCCCTGTCGCCCGAGGGCGGGAGGTATGTCAGTACCCACCTCTACCGTCAAGGACAGGACCAAACGAAAGGAGCACGTCATGCTCGTCGAGTGCAGTCGCTGTCCGGCGCAGGACCAGGGGTGCGAGGGATGCCTCGTCACTGCGCTGTTCGAAGGGGTCCCGCTCCCGCTGGACGCCAAGGAGCGCGCGGGCGTCGGCGCCTTCCTGCAGGCCGGTCTCGTGTCGCGCAGCGAGGCCGAGACGCTGGTGGCGCGCCGGGACGCGGTCCCGCTCAGTCGTCGAGCGGTCGGCTAGCCGGTCCGCCCTAGCATGGGGCGGGTGACCCGAGGCGATGACATCGATGCCACCGCTGCCGCCGATGGGACTATGGCCACCGACGGCAACGATGCCGGTGGGGCCCCCGGGTCGTCGGCTGCTGCGGACCGGCGCTCGCTGTGGCGCGGATTCGTCGTCGCTGTGGTCGCGGTGCTGGTGCTGACGCTGGGTGTCGGGCTGCTGGCCGAGCTGGTGCGCCCGGGCGCCGACCCCAGACCGGCAGGCTCCGCCGGCGCTGCTGCTCCGTCGCCGGCGCCGACGACCTCCAACCCCTCGACGGACGCGCTGGCCAGCCAGGTGCAGCGGGTCCTCGATCGGCGCGCGGCAGCCCTCGCCGCAGGGGATCTCGCCGGTTGGCTGACCCCGCTGGACCCGGCTGCCACTGAGTTCGTGGGCCGTCAGCGCGAGGCGTTCGCGGTGCTGCGCGAGCTCGACGTGCGGACCGTGCGCTGGACCGTGGCTCGCGTCCTGGCGCAGACGGCGGCAGGGCTGTCGCGGGTCGAGGTGGCGGGGGAGTGGACCGTGCCGGGTGTGGATCCCGCGCCGGCTCCCTTCGTCACGGTGTTCACGGTCCGCTCGGCCAGCTCAGCCCCCTCATCGTGGCCGTCGACCGGCTCTACCGCTACCTCGACCACCATCTCGTCCACCATCTCGTCCACCCCGGTGCTGGTCGACGACGACGACCCCGGGACCACGCGGCAGGCGTTCGACCTGACCGGTGCGCAGGTCGTGCGGCACGGACGGGCGATCGTGCTGGGGACGGCGCCGTCGGACCGACTCGAGTTCTACGCGCGGGCTGCCGACGAGGGCCTGGGTGAGGTGAGCCGGGTGTGGACCCCGGTCCCCACCCGCGTGCTCGTCCTGGCCCCGGCGACCGGGGCCGAGCTCAGGACGCTGTCCGGGCGCGTGCCGGCGTCGGGCGACCAGGTCGCGGCCGTGACCTACGGCTCCGTCGCCCAGGGGCGGACCGCCCGAGGGGACCGGGTCATCCTCAACCCGACCGCCTGGGACCGGCTCTCGGCGGCCGGCCGAGAGATCGTGGTGACCCACGAGCTGACGCACGTGTCGGTGCGCGCCTCGACGACGCACGCCCCGCCGCTGTGGGTGAGCGAGGGGTTCGCGACCTGGGTGGCCTACCGAGCGCATCCTGTGGACGAGGGGCGCACCGCCGGCCCCGCGGTCGAGCACGCGCGCTCCGGCGAGCCGCAGCAGCTCCCGGCGGAAGGTGCCTTCTCGTCCGGTGACGTGGACCTGGCCTATGCCCAGGCGTGGACGGCGTGCCGCTACCTCGCCGACCGGTCCGGACCGGCGGCGTTGGTCGACCTGTCGCGCCGGGTGGGCGCGGGTGAGAGCCTGGCCGCCGCCCTGCATGCCAGCACCGGGCTGACCGAGCAGGCGCTCGTGACGGGCTGGTCGCGCAGCCTTCAGTCGTCGGACTCCAGCGGCCCGCCGTAGAGGTCGTCGATGACGGCCTTCTGGTCCTTGAGCACCGCGTGCCGCTTCACCTTGAAGGACGGCGTCAGGTAGCCGTTGGCCTCGGTGAAGTCGGTGTCGAGCACGACGAACTTGCGGATCGACTCGGCCCTCGACACCGCCTCGTTGGCGAAGTCGACGGCGTCCTGGAGCGCCTTCTGGACGGTCTCGTCGTCCTTGGCCTCGGCGAACGAGCAGGTGACGCCGTGGTTGGCCGACCACGTCGGCCACATCTCCTCGTCGAGGGTCACGAGCGCGCCGATGAACGGGCGGTGGTCGCCGACCACGAGGCACTGCGACACGAGGGCGCTGGCGCGCAACCGGTCCTCGAGGACGGCCGGAGCGACGTTCTTGCCGCCGGCGGTGACGATGAGCTCCTTCTTGCGGCCGGTGATCGAGATGTAGCCGTCCTCGTCCAGCGCTCCGATGTCGCCGGTGTGGAACCAGCCGTCGCTGAGGGCCTCGCGGGTCGCCTCGTCGTTGCCCCAGTAGCCGCGGAACACGTTGATGCCCTGGACCAGGATCTCGCCGTCGTCGGCGATCTTCACGCCGACGCCCGGCAGCGGCAGACCGACGGTGCCGATCTTGATCAGCTCGGGGGTGTTGACCGACAGCGGCGCCGTCGTCTCGGTGAGCCCGTAGCCCTCGAGCACCAGCATCCCGACCCCGCGATAGAAGTGGCCGAGCCGGGCGCCGAGCGGTGCACCGCCGGACACGACGTACTTCACCTGGCCACCGAGCGCGGCGCGCAGCTTGGAGTAGACGAGCCGGTCGTAGAGCGCGTGCGTGAGGCGCAGCTTCAGCGGCGGCGTGGCTCCCGTCGCGGTGGTCCGGCTGTGGCTGATCGCGACCCGCGCTGCTGCGTTGAAGATCTTCCCGCGCCCGCCGGAGGCGGCCTTGGCCTCGGTGAGGTTGTAGACCTTCTCGAGCACCCGGGGGACGGCCAGCAGGAAGGTCGGCTGGAAGCCTTCCAGATCGGACATGAGGTTCTTGACGTCGGGCGCATGGCCGATGCGCACCCCGGCGTCGAAGGCGACGACCTCGATCAGCCGGGCGAAGACGTGCGCGAGCGGCAGGAACAGCAGCGTCGCCGACCCGTCGGCCACCACGTCGGTGAGTCGATCGATGACGTTGGCCGACAGCAGCAGGAAGTTGCCGTGAGTGATCTCACAGCCCTTGGGGCGGCCGGTGGTGCCCGAGGTGTAGATCAGGGTGGCCAGGTCGTCGAGGGTCGGCACCGCGCGACGCTCGTCGAGATCCGCGGCGCTGACGGCCTCGCCGGCGGTGCGCAGATCGTCCAGGCCGTCCCCGTCGATGGTCCAGACGTGCTCGAGGTGGGGCAGCCGGTCGCGGATGCCGGCCACCGTGTCGGCGTGCCTCGTCGTCTCGGTGAACAGGGCGCGCGCGCCGGAGTCGTCGAGGATCCACGCGATCTGGTCGGCGGAGCTCGTCTCGTAGATCGGCACGCCCACACCGCCGGCTGCCCAGATGGCGAAGTCGAGCACGGTCCACTCGTAGCATGTGCGGCTGAGCAGGCCGATCCGGTCGCCGACCTCGAGTCCCGAGGCGATCAGCCCCTTGGCCACCGCGCTGACGTCGGCGGCGAACTCGCTCGCCGTCACGTCCTCCCACTGGGCGGGCCCGTCGTCGGACCCGGGGACCCGCCGACCGAAGGCGACCAGGTCCGGGTGCCGAGCGGCGTTGCGGAACGGCAGGTCGCCGAGGTTGGGGGACGAGGGCTGCGCGACGAGGATCGGGGTGGCGAACTCGGTCAGGGTGGTCGGCATGACAGGCCTTCGGTAGCGAGACGACGGTGTGGGGCTCCGGAGCGATGGACCGAAGGGTAGCCTGAGCCCATGGCTGAGAGCACCTCCTCGAGCATCGTGATCAATGCCTCACCCGGCGACGTCCTGGACGTCATCGCGGACTTCGCGGCGTACCCGGAATGGGCCAAGGAGGTCAAGGAGGTGAAGGTCCTCGCCGAGGACGGCGACGGCTGGGCCGACCAGGTCGAGTTCACCCTGGCGTCCGGCGCGCTCAAGGACACCTACGTCCTGGACTACGAGTGGGACGTCGTCGAGGACGGCACCGGTCGGGTCAGCTGGAGCCTCGTCTCGGCCCAGGTCCTGAAGGCGATGGACGGGTCCTACACGATCGCCCAGGACGGCGACCGCACCAAGGTCACCTACGACCTGGCCGTAGACCTCGTGATCCCGATGCTCGGTGCCCTCAAGCGCAAGGCGGAGAAGCAGATCGTGAGCACCGCGCTCGCCGGCCTGAAGTCCCGTGTCGAACGCTGACCAGGGGCCGGCCCACGGATCGGCCGATGACACCGAGCACGGCACGGCCCGCGAGTCCGACCCGGTCGGCGAGCAGGCCGCGCAGCTGACCGCGGCACTGCGCGAGGCGCTCGGCCCGCGACGGGCCAAGTCGGCCGCCCACGCGTTCGCCGCCGGCCGGTCGGCCGCCGGTGCGGCTGCCGGCCGGGCGGCAAGCACCGCTGCCGGTCACGGCACGGGCCGTGCGCAGGACCACGCGAAGGGCCGAGCGGAGGACCACGCGCGGGACCACGAGGCGCACGACCCCTCGCACGAGCGGTGCGCCCGTGACGGCGGGACCGACGCGTGCCAGGTGTGCCCGATCTGCCGGGCCATCCGCATCGCCACGGCAGTGAGCCCCGACGCGATCGACCAGGTCGCCGACCTGGTGACCATGGGGGCGGACCTGCTGCGCGGGCTGGCCGAGCAGGGCCGGGCCCGACGCGCGGGTGCGACAGCCCCCGAGCGGCAGCCCGATCCCGACCAGCACCAGCACCAGCACCAGCACCACCACGAGCAGCACCCGGGCGAGCCGTCGCAGGCGCCAGAGGCCACCCCGGAAGCGAAACCTGCGAAAACGCGCGCACCGGCGAAGAATCAGGCACGTCGATCTACGAAGGAGTCAACGTGAGCCTGAACATCGGACTGGACATCGGGGGCACCAAGATCGCGGGTGCTGTCGTCGACGAGCACGGCCACGTGGTCGCCCGCGGGCGGCGCAGCACCGACCGGGGTGCCGAGGCCGTGGCGTCGACCTGTGCGGACCTGGTGCGGGAGCTCGCCGTCCACCGCCAGATCGCCGGCGTGGGGATGGCGGTGGCGGGCTTCGTCGACGCGACCGGGTCCCACGTCAGCTACGGCACCAACCTCGGCCTGCAGGACGAGCCGATGAAGCTGCGGATGGAGTCGCTCATCGACTACCCCGTGGTGCTCGACAACGACGCCAACGCGGCGGCCTGGGGCGAGTACCGCTTCGGCGCCGGCCAGGGCTACGACCACATCCTCGCCATCACGGTCGGCACGGGCATCGGCGGCGGCATCATCATCGGTCGCCGGATGCTGCGCGGCGCCTACGGCTTCGCGGCCGAGATCGGCCACATCCGGATGGTCAAGAACGGCCCGCAGTGCGGCTGCGGCAACAAGGGCTGCTGGGAGATGTACGCGAGCGGCAACGCGCTGCTGCGGGCCGGCAGGGCGCTGGTCGCCTCCGGGACACCGCACGCGGCGAAGCTTCGCGCGACCTGCGACGACGACCCCGCCAAGCTCAAGGGCAAGTCGATCACCGCGCTGGCCAAGGAGGGTGACCCCGCCTGCCGTGAGCTGCTCGAGGACCTCGGCAGCTGGGTCGGGGTCGGCGCGGCCTCGATGGTGGCCGTGCTCGACCCGGAGGTCATCGTCGTCGGTGGCGGCGTGGTCGAGGCCGGTGACCTGCTGCTGGACTCGGCGCGGCGCTCGTTCCGTCGCAACCTCACCGCCCGCGGCCACCGGCCGGAGGCGCAGTTCATCCCCGCCACGCTCGGCAACGACGCCGGCATGATCGGTGCCGCCGCGCTCGCGGCCGAGCTGCTGCAGGCGGTCGACGCGGTCGTGCCCGGTGCGGCCGGCTCCACCCCCGCCACGAGCACCGCGTTTAGCACCGCCAACAAGGCCACCACGAGCACCACCAAGAAGACCGCCCAGAGCACGCCGACCCAGGCCACCGCACCGAGCGGCCGCGGCCGACGGTCCACCCAAGGAGATGCATGACCAGCACCCTGTCCATCGGGGTAGACATCGGCGGCACGAAGGTGGCTGGAGGCGTGCTCGACGAGCACGGCTCCATCCTCGCGCGGGCGCGGCGGCACACGCCGCACCGCAGCACCTCACCGGCCGTGGTCGAGGACACGCTCGTCGAGGTGATCGACGACCTGCGCCATCAGCTGGGTGCTGATGCGGAGCGGGTCGTGGCGGTGGGGATCGGCGCCGCCGGCTTCGTGTCGGCCGACCGTGCGACCGTGCTCTTCGCGCCACACCTGTCCTGGCGCAACGAGCCGCTGCGCGACCGGTTGAGCGACCGGGTCAACCTGCCGATCTTCGTCGACAACGACGCGAACGCGGCGGCCTGGGCCGAGTGGCGCTTCGGCTCCGGCATCGGCGAGAGCCACCTGATGATGGTCAACCTCGGCACCGGCATCGGCGGCGCCATCGTCCGCGACGGTCAGATCGATCGTGGCCGCTTCGGCATCGCGGGGGAGTTCGGCCACATGAAGGTGGTGCCCGGCGGGCACCGCTGCGAGTGCGGCAACCGCGGCTGCTGGGAGCAGTACGCCTCCGGCAACGCGCTCGTGCGCGAGGCCCGTGGCCTGATCGCCGCGCGCTCGCCCGTGGCCAGCGACCTGATCGCCCGCCTCGAGGGCGACGAGAACAACCTGACCGGACCGCTCATCACCGAGGCCGCCCAGCAGGGCGACCAGGCGTGCATCGAGCTGCTCGGCGAGATCGGCACCTGGCTCGGGCGGGGGCTCGCCAATCTCGCTGCGGCTCTGGATCCCGGTCGGTTCGTCATCGGCGGCGGGGTGTCCGCGGCGGGGGAGCTGCTGCTCGGCCCGGCGCGCGAGACCTTCAAGCGCGACCTGACCGGCCGTGGCTACCGGCCCGAGCCCGACATCGTCGTGGCGTCCTTCCGCAACGACGCCGGTGTGATCGGTGCCGCCGACCTGGCGCGCGTCGACGCCGGGGTGCCGGTCGACTGACGTGCCGGTCGCCCGGTTGCGGGTCGCGTCCTACAACCTGCGCGACTTCCTCGACGACGAAGCAGCGGCCCGGCGCGTGGTGCGCGCCATCGCCCCCGACGTGCTGCTGCTTCAGGAGGTGCCCCGCCGGCTCGGGTCGGGTCGCCGCGTCGCGCGGTTCGCTGCCGGGGTGGGCCTGGTCTGGCCCGGTCACCATCGTGGCAGCGGCGGCACGACGGTGCTGCTGTCGCCGCGCGTCCAGCTGCGGCACGCCGAGCACCTGCGGCTGCCGGTGCGGCCGTTCGCGCGCACCCGCGGTTTCGCGATCGTCCAGCTCGCGCTCGACGGGGTAGAGCTCGTGGCGGCGTCCGTGCACCTGTCGCTGCGCGGCGACGAGCGGGTCCGGCACGCCCGCGCGATCCTCGACCGCTTGGGGGCCGACGCCGCGGCGGCCGAGCTGCCGATCCTCGTCGCGGGCGACCTCAACGAGGGGTCAGACGGGCCGGCCTGGGGGTTGATCGCGGGCCGGCTGCACGTGCTCACCGGATCGGCGCCCACCTATCCCGTCGACGCCCCGGTGCACCGGCTTGACGTCATCTGGGGCGACCGGCACGTCGACGTGGTCGCCGAGGGCTCGATCGACCAGCTGGTCGCCGACGGGCTGGCTCGGCGCGACGTCGTGTCGGCCACCGACCATCTGCCCGTGTGGAGCGACGTCGAGGTGCGGACGGGTTAGCCTTGGTGCGCCCAGTCCTGCTCGTTCGTCGACCGGCGTGGCCAGCCCTGACCAGCTGCTCGCGGCGGCTCACGAACCCACGAGGAACCCACGAGGAGCATGCCGTGCCCGAGGCTCCACAGGACCCGCGCAAGGACGCCGACGAGAGTCGGCCGGACTCCCAGCCGGACTCGCCCGCCAGCTCCCAGGCCGACTCGCACGACGACTCGCACGCAGACACCGACTTCGACGCGGCGTTCGCCGAGATCGTGGCGCGCTGGAACGAGCCGGGCGCGGCGACCGACGCCCGCCTTGCTGAGGCCCCCGAGGCCTCTGGGACCAGTGGGGCTGCAGCAACTGGTGGGGCGGCAGCAACTGGTGGTGCTGCCGAGACCAGTGGGACACCCGAGACCCCTGGGGCTGCCGAGACTGCTGGGGCTGGGGAAGCCCCCACGCCTGCGCCGATCAAGCCGCCGCCGAACGCGCTACCGGGCCAGCAAGGCCCGAACCTCCAAACCCCGAACCTCCACGACCCCAACCCCCAAGGCCCCGACCACCAGCGCCCCAACAGGCAGGGCCCGCCCCCGATCTACCAGCCTCGCACCCACGACGGACTGACGATGGGGAGCTCGTGGCGGTCCTACGAGCTGGCCCCGGAGAGCGACGAGGACGCCGACGACTGGGAGCCGCCGGCGCCGCGACGGCTGCCGGGGCTGGTGGCCGACCCGACCTTCTGGGCCATCCTGGTCGGGCTGGTGGGCGGCCCGCTGCTGCTCCTCGTGCTGGCCGTCGTGGGCACCGACGGGCGCCGCTGGCTGCTCTACCTAGGGTGGGCGCTCGCGATCGCGGGCCTCGGACTGCTCTTCTGGCGGCTGCCGAGCTCGCGCCCGGACGAGACCGACGACGGCGCGCGTCTGTAACACCCGCTAGAGTCCGTCCGAACACTTCGAGGAGGACTGCGTGCTCTACTGGCTGCTCAAGACGCTGGCCCTGGGGCCGGTCCTCAAGGTGCTCTTCAGGCCGTGGGTGGAGGGACTCGAGAACGTCCCCGCCAAGGGTGGCGCGATCCTCGCGAGCAACCACCTTTCCTTCTCCGACTCGATCTTCCTGCCGCTGGTGCTGCCGCGGCGGATCACCTTCCCGGCCAAGATGGAGTACTTCACCGGCACGGGTATCAAGGGTCGGCTCACGGCCGGCTTCTTCAAGGGCGTGGGTCAGATCCCGATCGACCGGTCCGGCGGCAAGGCGTCGATGGCGGCGCTCAACGCGGGGCTGAAGGTGCTGCGCGAGGGCGAGCTGTTCGGGATCTACCCCGAGGGGACCCGCTCGCCGGACGGGCGGCTCTACCGCGGCAAGACCGGGGTGGCGCGCCTCGCGCTCGAGGCGGGCGTGCCGGTGCTGCCGGTCGCCATGATCGGCACCGACAAGGCCCAGCCGACCGGCACCATCGTCCCGAAGATCATGCGCATCGGGATCCGGATCGGCGAGCCGCTGGACTTCTCGCGGTACGAAGGGATGGAGGAGGACCGGTTCGTCCTGCGCGCCATCACCGACGAGGTGATGTACGAGCTGATGGAGCTGTCCGGCCAGGAGTACGTCGACGAGTACGCCTCCTCGCGCAAGCAGCGCCTGGTCGACCAGGCCCGCACCCGCGCCGACGAGGCGGCCGCTCGCGCCAAGGTCATCTCGGAGGAGACGACCACGCGGGCCCGCCAGCTGCAGGAAGACGCGACGGCCCGCGCCAAGGTGATCTCGGAGGAGGCCACCACCCGCGCCCGCCAGCTGCAGGAGGAGGCCACCACCCGTGCCCGGCACCTGCAGGAGGAGGCCGTGGCCACGGTCCGGCGCTCCGGCGGGCGGGCCGAGACACACCCCGATGCGCCCGCCGAGGACGAGGTAGAGCTCGCCGCTCCCGCCGAGCCGCACGAGCCGGCCGAGTCGCTCGAGCCGCACGACACCGCCGAGCCGCACGAACCGCACGAGGCCGGTCGGGACGAGCGGGGCACAGCGAGGTGAGCAGAGCGGCCACGGCGGCCGGCGCGGCGGACCGGGGGCGGGGGTCGGCGCTGGAGTTCGCGCTGGACCGCGGGGTCGACACCTATCGCGTCCTGTCGTGGCTGTATGCGGTCGTCATGGTGTGGCACCGGCTCGGCGACTTCCACCGGCCGCTGGTCGCGCTCGCCGTGGTGCTCGTGCTCGGGCTGTGGACCGTGTTCGTGCTGCTGTTGCGGCGCCGCACCTGGCCCCTGCTCGCGGTAGAGCTCGCGCTCGCCTGTGCGGGCATCCTGCTGACCCGGGTCGCCGACAGCCCGGAGAACATCGCGGCCGGGGCCACCACGCTGCCGGCCACCTGGGCCGCCTCGCCGGTCATGGGCTGCGCGGTGCTCGGCGGGTGGCGCGGCGGTCTCGCTGCGGCGCTCGTCGTGGGCGCCGCCGACATCCTGGAGGTCGGGGCACCGACCGAGGGCACGGTCTACAACCTGGTGCTGCTGCTGCTCATCGGTGGCTGCCTCGGGTGGTGCGTGGACGTCGCCCGTCGTGGCCAGCGCGCGCTGGACGAGGCGATGCGCGTCCGCGCCGAGATCGCCGAGCGGGACCGGCTCGCCCGCAGCATCCACGACGGCGTCCTGCAGAACCTCGCCTTCATCCACCGCCGTGGCCAGCAGCTCGGTGGCCCGAGCGCCGACCTCGCCGACCTGGCGGCCGAGTCCGAGCGCGAGCTGCGCGACCTGGTGCAGGGGCGGCGCGGAGCGGGCCAGGGTCGGTCGGCGACCCTGGGAGCCGGTGCCGGCACGCCCGAGTCATCGGCACCGGCATCGCCGGCAGCCGGGGCCGCCGGAGCAGCCGCGGTGGGCACCGGCGACGCCGACCTCGGCCGGTTGCTCGCGGCCTCGGGGTCGGCCCGCGTCTCGGTCGCCGCGCCCGCCCAGCCGGTGCTGCTCGAGGCCGGACGGGCGCAGGAGCTGGCGCTGGCCGTGCGGGCGGCCCTGGACAACGTGACCAAGCACGCCGGTCCGGACGCGAAGGCCTGGGTGCTGATCGAGGACCTCGGCACCGACGTGACCGTCACTGTGCGCGACGACGGGGTCGGCTGCACCCCGCAGCGGCTCGCCGAGGCCAAGGACGCCGGCCGGCTCGGGGTCAGTCAGAGCATCTGTGGACGGGTCGCCGACCTCGGCGGCACCGCGAACGTCCGCTCCACGCCCGGTCGGGGCACTACGGTGGTGCTGACGGTGCCGCTGGTGGCACCGCCCCAGCGCGAGGAGAGGCCGTGAGCAGGACGACAGAGCCGAGCAGCGCAGGCGCCGCGCCGAGCGGGCGTGGGTCCGCCGAGCAGGTGCGCGTCCTCGTCGCCGACGACCACCCGATGTGGCGGGACGCCGTCGCGCGCGACCTCGAGGACGCCGGGTTCGACGTCGTGGGCATCGCCGACGACGGCCCGTCGGCCGTCCGCCGCACCATCGCCACCCGGCCGGACGTCCTCGTCCTCGACCTGAACCTGCCCGGTCTACGCGGTGACGAGGTGTGCGTCGCGCTCGCCGAGGCCGCCCTGCCGACCCGGGTGCTGATCCTGTCGGCGAGCGCCGAGCAGCAGGACGTGCTGGAGGCGGTGAAGTCGGGCGCCTCGGGATACCTGGTGAAGTCCGCCGCCCGCGAGGAGTTTATCGACGCGGTCCACGCGACCGCCGCCGGCAAGGCCGTCTTCACCCCCGGACTCGCCGGCCTGGTGCTGGGGGAGTTCCGCCGCCTCGCCGCCTCGCCCAGCGCCCCCACGAGCGATCCCGCGCTGCAGCTCACGCCCCGCGAGACCGAGGTGCTGCTGCTGGTGGCGACCGGCCTGTCCTACAAGGAGATCGCGACCGAGCTGTTCATCTCCCACCGCACTGTCCAGAACCACGTCCAGTCGACGCTGAACAAGCTGCAGCTGCACAACCGGGTGCAGCTGGTGCGCTACGCGCTGGCCCACGGGCTGGACGCCCCGCAGCCGCCGCAGGGCTGACTTCACCCACGCTCGCTGGGTGCCACCCGGCAGGCGGCATCAGCCGTCAGCGGCCCCAGTCGTCAGCGGGCGCGGGGGGTCGCGGCGCGCAGGGCGGTGAGGACGCGCGCATCGATGCCGCCGGGCACGAGCCGCGTCTCGAGGTTCTCCATCCCGGCCCACGCGCCGAGCGCGAGGTCGACGACGGCCGGGTCGGGCCGGTCCGGGTGCAGCGCGGGCTCGGCCGACACCTCGTGGCCGAGCGCCCGCAACCGGGCCGCCACCTCCGTGAGCAGCTCCCCGGTCAGCGGCTGCACGCCCTCGGGCCGGCCGAAGTACAGCTCGGACAGGTCCACCAGGCGCGCCAGCTCGGGCACCGGGTCGGTGTGGTCGTCGACGCGCAGGTCCGCGAGCACCCCGCTCTCGTCGTAGCCCGACCCCTCCTCGTGCGCCAGCACGGCCGCGCTCTGCCGCCCGCGCCGATCACCGCCGGCGCGGTCGCCGGCCAGCAGGGCCGCCATCAGCCGGCGCACGAAGGCCGCTCCGGCCGCACCCGGCTCCTCGTCCCACCCTGCCTCCGGCTCTGCGTCCGACCCCGACTCCGCGGCGGCCGCGCAGAAGGCCGCCTCGACCGCAGCCACCACCTGGGGCCCGGCCAGCACATTCCCCTGGATCGCGTAGACCGCCCCATCCGCGGCGACGCCCGTCACCCCTCCGGCCCACGGGTAGCACCCCGCCCCGGTGTGCGACGCCGCCGCGCCACCACCAGTACCAGCGCCGCCATCATCACCAGCACCCAGCGCCACGACCCCCACCTGCCGGTCGTCGGCACCCGGGTCGGCGGCCAGGACCTTGGCGAGCGCCTGGTGCACGGGGACACCCTGGGCGAGCAGGGCGAGCAGGTCGGGCTTGAACGAGACCTTCGCGGCGGCCTGGGTGGCGACCGCGCCGAACGGTCCGACGGCGGGGACGGTGTTGCTCACCGCCAGGAACTTCGAGGCGACGGCGACGCCGCAGCGGGGACCGAGGGCGGCCACGATGGAGAAGGTCATGGCCCAGTATGGGCTGCTCGACGGGCCCATCCCCTGGACGAGGACTCAGCGGTTTGCCAGCCTTCGTAGGCTTGGCCCTGTGAGTATCGATGCAACCCCTGAGGTCCTGGCCGGGCTCGACGCCTGGCGCGAGCTGCCGGCTGCCCAGCAGCCGCGGT
This sequence comes from Arsenicicoccus piscis, assembly GCF_022568835.1. Classification (GTDB taxonomy): domain Bacteria; phylum Actinomycetota; class Actinomycetes; order Actinomycetales; family Dermatophilaceae; genus Arsenicicoccus; species Arsenicicoccus piscis. The sequence goes on along the minus strand of NZ_JAKZHV010000007.1, from coordinate 77,625 downwards.
GGCCGGACGACGGGGCCCGCCGTGACGCGGTCGCCACGCTGGCGACCTTCCCGCCGCTGGTCTTCGCCGGGGAGTGCGACGTCTTGCGCACCCGGCTGCACGACGCGGCCGAGGGGCGGGCCTTCGTCCTGACCGGCGGCGACTGCGCCGAGACCTTCGCGTATGCCACCGCCGACAACATCCGCGACCGCATCAAGACCATCCTGCAGATGGCGGCCGTGCTCACCTACGGCGCGGGCGTGCCGGTGGTCAAGGTCGGCCGCCTGGCCGGGCAGTACACCAAGCCTCGGTCGAGCGACACCGAGACCCGCGGCGAGGTGACCCTGCCCGCCTACCGCGGTGACATGGTCAACGACTTCGACTTCACCCTCGAGGCCCGCACGCCGGACCCGACCCGGATGGTCCGGGCCTACCACAACTCCGCGGCGACCCTGAACCTCGTGCGCGCGTTCACGACCGGCGGGTTCGCCGACCTGCGCCACGTGCACTCGTGGAACCGGGGGTTCGCCGCCAACCAGGCCTACTCGCGCTACGAGTCGATGGCCCGCGACATCGACAAGGCGATGCGCTTCATGGCGGCCTGCGGAGCCGACTTCGACGCCATGCGCACGGTCGAGTTCTTCGCCAGCCACGAGGCGCTGCTGCTCGACTACGAGCGGGCGCTCACCCGCATCGACTCGCGCACCGGCCTGCCCTACGCCACGTCCGGGCACATGGTCTGGGTCGGCGAGCGCACCCGCCAGCTCGACGGTGCCCACCTGGACTTCGTCAGCCGCATCCACAACCCGATCGGCATCAAGCTCGGCCCCAAGACCTCGCCGAAGGACGCGCTCGCGCTGATCGACAAGGTCGACCCCGACCGGGTCCCCGGCCGGCTCACGCTGATCACCCGGATGGGCGCCGGCACGATCCGCGAGGCGCTGCCGGCGATCGTCGAGGCGGTCACCGCAGCCGGTCACACGCCGGTGTGGGTGAGCGACCCGATGCACGGCAACACGCACACGAGCAGCACGGGCTACAAGACCCGGGCGTTCGACGACGTCGTCGAGGAGGTCCGCGGCTTCTTCGAGGTCCACGACGACCTCGGCACCGTGCCCGGCGGCATCCACGTCGAGCTCACCGGCAACGACGTCACCGAGTGTACCGGCGGCTCGCTGCACATCGCGGACGCCGACCTCGAGAAGCGCTACGAGACGTTGTGCGACCCGCGGCTCAACCACCAGCAGAGCCTGGAGCTGGCGTTCCTCGTCGCCGAGATGCTCTCGACGCGCGACGCGCGCGGCTGAAGCACCTGATGAACCGCCCGATGGACCGGCCGATGGACCACGCGATGGACCGCCCGAAGGACGTCGTCGACCTGCGCTCGGACACGGTCACCCTTCCGACCGCGGCCATGCGCGAGGCGATGGCCTGCGCGCCGGTGGGCGACGACGTCTACGGCGAGGACCCGACCGTGCTGCGGCTGCAGCGCCGCGTCGCGGACCTGCTCGGCCACGAGGACGCGCTCTTCATGCCCACGGGCTCGTTGTCCAACCAGGTGGGCCTGCGGCTCGGCGTGGAGCCGGGGCAGGAGCTGGTGGCCGACTCGCTCGCCCACGTCCTGCGCGCCGAGCTCGGCGCCGGGGCGGTGATGTCGGGGATCTCGTCCCGCACCTGGGTGAGCCGCGACGGCACGCTGGACCCGGCGGAGCCGCTCGCGCTGATGCACCCCGACGCGGGCCCCTACCTGGTGTCGACCGCGCTGGTGGTGCTGGAGAACACGCACAACTTCCACGGCGGCACGATCGCCTCGCTGGAGTCGATGCGGGCCGTCCGGGAGGGCACCGCGGCCGCCGGCGTGCGGGTGCACCTCGACGGGGCACGGCTCTGGCACGCGCACGTGGCGACCGGCGTCCCGCTCGCCGACTACGGCGCCTGCGTCGACACGATCTCGGTGTGCTTCTCCAAGGGACTCGGGGCCCCCGTCGGATCGATGCTCGTGGGGTCCGCGGCCGACATGGCGCGTGCTCGCGTGCTGCGCAAGCGCTTCGGTGGCGGCCTGCGCCAGGTCGGCGTCCTCGCCGCCGCGGCCGAGCACGCCCTCGACCACCACGTGGAGCGGCTCGCGCAGGACCACCGTCGCGCCCGCTCCTTCGCCGAGGCGCTCGCCGCAACCGCCCCCGGGTCGGTCGACCTCGAGCGGGTCCAGACCAACATCGTCCTCGTAGACCCCCTGGCCAGCGGCTGGACCGCCGCCGGCCTGGTCGCGGCCCTCGCCGAGCGCGGGGTGGTCGCCTCCCAGACCGGCCCCCGCACGGTCCGCCTGGTGTGGCACCTCGACGTCGACGACGAGGGCACCGCGCGGGCGCTCGCCGCGTGCCGTGAGCTGCTCACCGCCCCACCCGTGGCAGGGTGACCGGCATGCCGCCGTGGACCGAGCCCCGGGCGACGCCGCCCGGGCAGCGCCTGGTCGACGAGGTGCCCGTCCGGCACTACGGCCGGGTGCCGTCCGTCGACGCGCGCACCTGGACCCTGTCGATCACCGGCGACACCGCGTCCGGCGAGGACACCCACATCGACTACGAGCAGCTGGTCGCGCTCGGCGAGACCGATGTCGTGGCCGACCTGCACTGCGTCTCCAAGGTGACCGGCCAGGACCTGCGCTGGCGCGGCGTGCTCGCCCGTGCGGTCGTCGACCTCGCGCCGCCCGCCGACGGCGTCGAGCACGCGCTGGTCGTCGCCGAGTACGGCTACGCCGCGACGCTCCGGGTCGAGGACCTCAGCTCGCCGCGGGCGCTGCTGGCGCTCGCGCTGGACGGCGCGCCGCTCGCCCCCGAGCGTGGCGGACCGGTGCGCCTGGTCGTGCCACATCTGTACTCCTTCAAGGGGCCCAAGTGGCTCCGCGAGATCTGCTACACCTCCACCCCGGAGCGCGGCTTCTGGGAGGAGCGGGGCTACCACCTCGTCGGCGACGCCTGGCGCGAGGAGCGGTACGCCTACCAGGAGTGAGCGAGGCGCGGTCCTGGTAGGCCCAGCTGCTCCAGGCCCAGGGACTCGTCCAGGTCACGACTCGGTCATCAGGGGTGGCCCCGCCGCGACGTCCAGGAATTGATGCGCTATTTTCTTTGCAGCGTCCTCCAAATAGGCGGTCGCCGGGGCTCGACACCTTCTGGAGAGAACATGTCGCACGACACGATCGTCACCGATCGACGGATGATGCAGGTCGGCAAGGGCTGGGTGCAGGGCGTCGTCATGGTGATGCTGTTCAGCTTCACCGTCATGGGGATCCTCGTCTACCGCACCTACACCGCGTCGATGCCGGTGCCGGACGTGGTGCAGACCTCGAGCGGCGAGCGCCTGTTCACCAGTGCCGACATCACCCAGGGCCAGGAGCTGTTCCAGGCCCGCGGGCTGATGGAGTACGGCTCGATCATGGGCCACGGCGCCTACCTCGGGCCCGACTTCACGGCCGACTACCTGCGGCGCGCGACCGACATCACCGCGGACCTGCAGCGCCAGTCGGGCATCCAGGACCCCACCGAGCAGAACGTCAAGGACTGGCGCACCAACCGGTTCACCGACGGGACGCTGACCTTCAGCCCGAACCAGGTGACCGCCTACCAGCAGCTGATCTCGCACTACAGCGACTTCTTCGGCAAGGACGCGCGCTCCAACGGCCTGCTCGAGAACGGCATCACCGACCCCACCCAGATCAAGCAGCTGACGTCCTTCTTCGCGTGGACCGCGTGGGCGTCGGCTGCAGACCGGCCGGGGCACGACTACAGCTACACCAACAACTGGCCCGCCGAGAAGCGGGTCGACAACGGCCCGACCGCCGACCTGCTGCTCTGGTCGGCCCTGTCCCTGGTCGTGCTGATCGGTGGCACCGGCGTGCTGTTCGCGATCTACGGGCGCTGGAGCCGCAAGATCGGCTGGCACTCCGAGGAGGCGCCGGCCATCGCGTTCCGCCAGCCCGGCGAGGTGGGGCTGACCAAGTCCCAGCGCACCGTCGCGTGGTTCATCTTCGTGATCGCGCTGCTGTTCCTCGTCCAGACCCTCGTCGGCGCGCTCGCGGAACACTACCGCGCCGACATCGGCTCGTTCTTCGGGCTCGACTTCATCAACGAGCTGCTGCCCTACAACCTCGCTCGCACCTGGCACCTGCAGCTGTCGCTGTTCTGGACGGCCGCGGGCTTCCTCGCCGCCGGCATCTTCCTCACGCCGTTCATCTCCGGGCGCGAGGCCAAGAACCAGCACGTCCTCAGCTACATCCTGCTCGGCGCGGTCGCCGTCGTCGTGTTCGGCTCCCTCGCGGCCGAGGCGCTGTCGATCCACGGCGTCTCCTGGGCGGACGGCCCGCTGTTCGGCCAACAGTGGGAGTACCTCGACCTGCCGCGCGTCTTCCAGGTGCTGCTGACCGCCGGCATGTTCATCTGGATCGCGATCGTCTATCGCGGGATCAGGAGCCGGCTCAAGGGCGAGTCGAAGGGCAACATGCCCTGGCTGTTCTTCTTCTCCGCGCTCGCCATCCCCGCGTTCTACGCGGTCGGTCTGCTCGCCTCCACCGACTCCCACCTGTCGGTCGCGGAGTTCTGGCGGTTCTGGGTCGTGCACCTGTGGGTCGAGGACTTCCTCGAGCTGTTCACGACCGTCATGGTCGCCTACATCTTCGTGATGCTCGGCGTGGTGCGTGAACGCATCGCCATCGGCATCATCTTCATGGACATCATCTTGTATTCCATGGGTGGCGTCCTCGGCACCATGCACCACCTCTACTTCTCCGGCACGCCGGTGGAGCACATGGCGCTCGGCTCGTTCTTCTCGGCCGCGGAGGTCATCCCGCTGACCTTCCTCACCGTCGAGGCCTGGGCGTTCATGCAGCTCGGCGCCCGCCAGGAGGCCAAGTCGAGCGCGCCGTTCCCGCACCGGTGGACCGTGATGTTCCTCGTGGCCGTGGGATTCTGGAACTTCGTCGGCGCCGGCATCTTCGGCTTCCTCATCAACCTGCCGATCGTGTCCTACTACGAGATCGGCACCGCGCTCACCGCCAACCACGGGCACGCAGCCATGATGGGGGTCTACGGGATGCTCGCGGTGGGGCTGTCGATGTTTGCCCTGCGCTATCTCATCCCGGCCGACCAGTGGAACGACAAGCTGGCCAAGATCTCGTTCTGGTCGCTCAACATCGGCCTGGCCTGGATGGTCTTCGCGACCTTGCTGCCCCTCGGGATCCTGCAGCTCTACCACGCGGTCGGATCGGGCTACTACGAGGCCCGGGAGCTCAACTACGTGACCAACTCGACGAACACGCTGCTGGAGTGGGGGCGCCTGCCGGGCGACCTGATCTTCATCATCGGCGGCGTGCTGCCGTTCCTCTGGCTGGCGTGGAAGGGGCTGCTGAGCTACCGCTCCGGGAGGACGGTCGACCAGATGCCGCAGGACGTGCTCTTCACCGAGCTCGAGTCGTCGGGGGCCAAGAAGTGGTGACCGGCCGGCGTGACCGGCGGGGGCTCGCATGCCCTCACTGATCGCGCTGCTGCTCGCCGGCTACAGCGTCGCGCTGCTGGTCGTCGCCTGGGTCTTCGACGGCCTCGGCAAGAAGTCCTCGGCGCGCTCGGCCTCGTGGCGGACCGGCAACTTCGTCTACCACGAGGACCGGGACGCCTGGAAGTGCCACCAGGACGAGTGGCTGTGGCCGGCGTCGTTCGACCCCGACAAGCGGGTCATCCGCTACCAGGGTCAGCACGCGATCTGCGGGCGCTGCCCCGCGAAGACCGAGTGCTCCCCGACCCCCGGGCCGCGCGAGATCACCAAGGCGGTCGACCCGTGGCCGCACTCCGAGGCCGGCCGGTTCCACCGCGGGATCGCGCTCGTCCTCGCGGTCATCGCGGTGTTCCTGCCCGCCGGCATGCTGCTCGCCGACCACGCCGTGCCGGACGTCGTCGTGCTGGTCGCGACCCTCGCGGTCGTCACCATCCTCGGGGTGGTCCCGCTCGGCAAGCACCTCGCCGGCAGCCCCGACAACTTCCCCACGCACCTGGTCCACGAGGCGTCCTCCGACCACGTCGACACCCCGCGCACCCGCGAGCCGGTGCCCCTGGACCTGGTCATCGACCGCTACGCCACCCGGTGGACCGGTGACCGGCCCCGGGTCGACCCGGCCGTGGTGGACGGGGCTGTGGCGGATCCGGCCGTGGCGGATCCGGCCGTGGCGGATCCGGCCGCGAGGGGCTCCGTGGTAGACCCTGAGGGCACGTCTCGGTCCCCTGGCAGGTCCCGTGGGCCGGGTCGCCCCCGCACCTACAGCAGGAAGTAGCCTTCCATGTCGTTGTGGATCACCGTGATCCTCGCCCTGCTCGTCATCGCGGCCGCCGTCGTCGCCACGTCGCTCAAGGTCGTGGCGCAGTACGAGCGGGCCGTGGTCTTCCGGCTGGGGCGGTTGCGGCCGCTCTACGAGCCGGGGCTGCACGTGGTGCTGCCCGGGGTCGACCGGATGCAGCGCGTGGACCTGCGGGTCGTGACCTTGACCATCCCGCCGCAGGAGGTCATCACCAAGGACAACGTCCCGGCGCGGGTCAACGCGGTGGTGCTGTTCAACGTCGTCGAGCCGGTTAACGCGGTGATGACGGTGGAGAACTACGCCGTAGCCACCTCGCAGATCGCGCAGACCACGTTGCGGTCCGTGCTGGGCCGGGTCGACCTCGACACCCTGCTCGCGCACCGCGACGAGCTCAACAAGGACCTGCGCGAGATCATGGAGCTGCAGACCGACCCGTGGGGCGTGAAGGTCGACACCGTCGAGATCAAGGACGTCGAGATCCCCTCGACGATGCAGCGGGCGATGGCGCGCGAGGCCGAGGCCGAGCGGGAGCGGCGCGCCAAGGTCATCAACGCCCGCGGCGAGCTGCAGGCCTCCGAGGAGCTGCGCCAGGCGGCCGACACGCTGTCGCAGAGCCCGGCGTCGCTGCAGCTGCGCTACCTGCAGACGCTGCTCGAGCTCGGCGCCGACCAGAACTCCACGGTCGTCTTCCCGCTGCCGATGGACATCGTCGGGCCGTTGCTGAACAAGCTGGGTGCAGGCTCTCCTCCGCAGCCCGAGAGCCGCTAGCTGTACTGACCGGGGACGTTGATCAAGCGTGAGAACGGCGGCTGGTTCCCGCAGGCCGTGTGGGGCCGGTGCTGGTTGTAGTAGTGCAACCAGCCCTCGAGCTCGCCCCGTCGTTCGGCCTCAGACGTGTAGCAGCGGGCATAGGCCCAGCCGTCAGCCAGGGTGCGATGGAAACGTTCGATCTTTCCGTTGGTCTGTGGCCGATATGGCCGGGTCCGCTTGTGCGTGATGCCGAGTTCTGCGCAAGTGTCGCGCCACAGGTGTGAGCGATAGGCGCCGCCGTTGTCGGACAGGACCCGTTCGACGATCACGCCGCGGGCGTTGAACCATTCGACGGCCCGGACCAGGACGGCGGTGGCCGTTTGGGCGGTTTCGTCGTCGTGGATCTCGGCGTAGGCGACACGGGAGTGGTCGTCGATGACAGTGTGGACGAAGGCCTTGCCCATCAACGGGTCGTAGTGCTTGTTCTTGGGCTTGCCGGCGGTGGCCGAGCGGTTCTTCTCGCCTTGTCGTCGGCCGACGTAGCGCCAGCCCCCGCCGTCGGGGATGTTGCCGAGCTTCTTCACATCGACGTGGAGCATCGCGCCGGGATGGGCGTGTTCGTAGCGACGGACGGGTTCACCGGTGGCGCGGTCGACGTGGGAGAGCCGGTTGAGATGGGCATCCGTGAGGATGCGGTGGACCGTCGACGGTGCGATCCCGAGCCGATACGAGAGCTGCACCGGTCCTTCGCGGAGACGTAGCCGGAGCTGGATGCAGCGTCGGGTGACCCGCGCGCTGGTTTTGCTGGGCGAGTGGTGCGGGCGCGAGGAGCGGTCCTGCATGGACTCGCCGGCGCGGTAGCGGTCGGCCCAGCGCTTCACCGTCGGCCACGACACCTGGAATCGTGCAGCGACCTCACTGACAGGCCAGCCCTCGTCGACGACGAGACGAGCGACGATCAGGCGATGACGCGGCGTCAGGGCCGCATTGTGGTGAGACATTGCGTTCTCCGGAAAGTGCAGTTGAGGGCTAGCTGCGGCCGATCTGGATGCGTTTCCATGCCGACGACGTTGCGCACCAGCCGAGCAGACCGACCGCCAGGGGGATGACAAGTGCAACTGCCGGCACAGTCGGATCGCCAGAGGCCCACAGGGTCGGGATCGCCCACGGCACGTAGCGGCCGAGACCGAAGCCGGAGGTCAGGTTGGTGGCCACGAGAACGGCCAGGGTCGCGCCGATCCCGGCCAGGTATCCGCGCCAGTGGGTGGCCACCCAAGCGATGGGAAGCACGCTGCACACCAGGCAGAATCCGCTGATCGTCAGTGTCAGCCCGGCATGGAGTGCCCCTGCCGGATCAAGCCCGAGACCGATCCCTGCCATGATCGATGCGACGCTTTGAACCAGAGTGAGGGCCAGGCCCCAGCCGAGGCAGGCGACAAGCTTTGCGCGTGCCACCGCGGCGCGGGACGTGCCGATCGCGAAGAGACCGACGATGGTGCCGTCAGTGAACTCGCGGCCGACTGCCCACGCCGCGACGATTCCGGCTGCCAGCAGCAGGGTGACTCCAAGGCTCAGGGCGGCCAGGCTGACATATCCGCTCCACCCCTGCCCGCTGATCATGGCGGCTGCCTTGCGGCCCATGTCTGTCCCTGGGGCGTGGACGGCTGCTGCGTAGCCACCGGCCGAGGTGGCTGTGGCCATGATGAGAACGGCACAGGCCGCGGTTCTGGCCACGGGGGATGCGTAGAGTTTTCGGGATTCGATGCGCAGGACTGGGGCGTGTGGGGTCATCAGATCTCCTGCAACTGTTGGTCGGCGGCCAGTACGGTGTCGAAGAAGACCTTCTCGAGGTCACGTTCGTCGGGGGTGATGGTGGCGATGACCTGTCCGTGGTGAAGGACGTCGACCGCATCGGAGACACGGGCGAGTTCGTCGAAGTGGTGGCTGGTGATCAGGATCGAGCTGCCCTGGCCTGCCAGGCGACGCAGTTCGTCACGAAACGCCACGACCGCCAGAGGGTCGAGGCCGTTGGTGGGCTCGTCGAGGACGGCCACGCTGGGCTCATGGGCGAGCGCGCTGATCAGGCCCACCTTCTGACGTGTGCCTAGGGAAAGCCGCCGAACGGGCTGGTCAAGATGGGCTTCCATGCCGAGCGCCCGCGAAAGCTGCGCGACGCGTGGCGCGCACCCTGATGGGTCCATGCCGTGGAGCATGATCGCGTTGTCGATGTTGGCGCGCGCTGTCAGCTCGGGATAGGCGGCCGGCGTCTCGACCATGTGACCGACCCGACACCAGGCCTCTGCGGGGCTGGGCCAGATGTCCTGGCCGTGGAGCAGGACATGGCCCGCATCGGGTCGCAGCATGCCCAGCGCCACCCGCAGTGCGGTCGTCTTGCCCGCACCGTTGAGGCCGACGAGCGCACGAATCTGTCCGTGGGACAGCTCAAGGTCCAGTCCACGCAACACCTCGCATCCGCCCAGCCGGACCTGGATCCCCGACAAGGTCAGCGCGGCGGTCATCGGGCCGAGCCCAACAAGCTCTGCAGCCCGCCGGCAAGGGCCATCGCAACATGGCTGGGCTCGGGCTCGGCCGCCCAGCCCAGCAGGATCGCCGTGGCGGCCCCCATCACGGCCCCTGCAGCAGCTCGCGCCTGGTCGGCGGATGCGCCGGAGCTGACCAGGGCCTCGCGAATCGCCTGCTCCGTTGCCGCGCTGGAAGCCCAGACAGCCCCACGCAAAGAGGGCGTGGCCGCGACGAGCTGGATGCGGTCCCGGAACTGGGGAGACGACAACTCGCGCGCCGCTTCGGGCTCGCTCAGCGCGGCCAGGAAGCCGCCCACCACTCGCTCGAGCGGGTGTGCTGACGCTGGCTGGGCGGCGACGGCCAGTGCGATCGCCGGATCGAACATGTCCTCCACCAGGACGGACTCCTTGCTGGAGAAGTGCCGGAAGAAGGTCATCCGTGACACTCCAGCCGCTTCAGCGATCTGGGCCACCGACACGGTGTCGTAGCCAAACTCGCGGAACAGGCGCAGGGCGATGTCATGCAAACGTCGGCGGTCAATCGGAACAGTCATGCCGCAATGATACCCAGTCACAGTTACCGAGTAACAGAATCAGTCGATCAACGTGTCCGGTCAGTACAGCTAGCCCTCGGGAGCGCTACCCCTCGTGGTGGAGCGCCTCGGCGGGCGGTTCCTCGAGCGCGGTGCGCTCGTGCCCGGGCTCGTCCGGTCGGCGGCCGGTGAGCTCGACCAGGTACATCGCGGCGAGGATGAGCCCGCCGCCGAGGAGCATCCGCACGGTGACGGACTCGCCGCCGAGGAGCACGGCGAAGAAGGCCGCGAACACCGGCTCGAGGGTCATGACGATGGCGGCGCGGGCGGCGGTGAGGTGCGCCTGCGCCCAGGTCTGCGCCCACATCGCTCCGGCGCCGGCGATGGATGCCATGTAGAGCAGCGCGAGCCAGCCCGAGCCCGAGCGGGGCATGCTGATGCCGTCGGGCAGCGCCGCAATGGTGCACAGCAGCGCCACCATGATGATCTGCACGGTCGCGAGCCCGGTGGCCGACGCCGCCGTGGAGTAGCGGCCCAGCCCGACGATGTGCAGCGCGTAGATCGCGGCGCCCACCAGCGTGAGCGTCTCGCCGTAGCCGAACCCCGGCCCGACTCCCTGCAGCGAGAGCGCGCCGAGCCCGAGCGTCGCCAGCCCGACGGCGCCCCAGGTCGCAGGGGAGACCCGGTCGCGCAGCAGCCGCGCGGCGAACACCGGTGTGAGCACGACGTACATGCCGGTGATGAAGCCGGAGCGCGAGGCGTCGGTGTGCGCGAGCCCCATGGTCTGCAGCACCTGCGCAACCCCGTAGAGCACCCCAAGACCGAGCCCGATGCCCCACTCGCGTCGGGTGAGCGCCCGCACCTGGCGCCAGAAGATGACCAGCATCAGCACCGCCGCGATGGCGAACCGGACGGCCAGGAAGTCCGCGGCCGGCAGCGTCTGCATCAGGTCGTGGATCATGAAGAACGTCGAGCCCCAGACCGCAGTGATCAGCACCAGCAGCACGGTGGCCAACGCGCGGTGGCTGGGGCGTCGGCGCCGGTCAGGGCCCTGCGCAGGCAGATTGGGGGTCATCTGTGCGCCGCTCAGACCACGCGGATGGTGACGGTGGTGCCCTCGGGGACCTGGGTGCCGGCCGACGGGTCCTGGCTCCGGACGGTGCCGAACACCCCGCCGAACAGCTCCTCGACCGACACCCCGAGACCGGCCGAGCGCAGCATCGCGACGGCCTCGTCGCGCTGCTTGCCGAACAGGTTGGGGACCGCCACCATCTTCGGCCCCTTCGACACGGTCACGGTGATCGTGTCGCCGGCGTGCACCTGCCCCTTGCTCGGCGTCTGCGAGACGATCGAGCCGGCGGGGATGGTCGGGTGGTTGACCTGCTCGGGGGCCTGGGCGAGGGTCAGCTTGAGGTCCGTGACGATCGTGGTGGCGTCCGCCAGCGTCTTGCCGGTGAGGCTCGGCACATCGATGGGCTGCTTGCCCTTGGACACGATGACCGTGACCTTGGTGAGCGGTTTCTGCTCGCTGCCGACGGGCGGGTCCGTGGCGATGACCTTGCCGCTCGCGACCGTCTCGGACCAGTCCTGGCGGATCGTGCCGACCGACAGGTGGGCCGCCGTGATGGCGGCCGTGGCGGCATCCTGGTCCTGGCCGGCGACCTGTGGCACGGCGTAGCGCTCGGGCCCCTTGGACACGATCAGCTGGACCGTGTCACCGCGGTGTGCGGTGCTGCCGCCCTGCGGCGTCGAGTCGATCACCGCCCCCTTGGGGACGGTCTCGGAGTAGCCCTCCTCGACCGACGACGTCAGGTGCGCGCCCGTCAGTGCCTGCTCGGCGTCGCTCTGACTGAGGCTCTTGACCGCCGGCACCTGCGTGGTCGCACCGGGACCGGCGAGGAAGTACCAGCCGCCGAGCAGCAGCGCGAGCAGCGGCACCAGCCACAGCGCGGTGCGGCGTCGTGGCCGTCCGGGGCTGTTGGTGGTCCTGGTCGAGCCGGCGCCCACTGCGGCGCCCACTGCGGCGCCGGTGGGGAGGTCGGGGGCGGTGTCGCCGGGCTTGCGCCGAGGCATCGCGATGGTGGGCGTGGTCGGGGCCACGTCGAGCGGCACCGGGCGGGCGTCGAGGTCCTCGACGGGCAGGCTCGCGCGGACACGGCGCAGCCGCGCGGCCAGCGCGCCGCCGTCAGCCGGGCGGTCCTGCGGGTCGCGGGCCGTCGCCCAGGCGACGACCTCGTCGAGCGCCTTCGGCGTGCCGGGCACGGTCTCGGACGGCGCGGGGACGGTGCCGTGGACGTGCTGGTAGGCCACGTGGATCGGGTTGTCACCCTCGTAGGCCTTGCGTCCGGTGAGCATCTCGTAGAGCAGCAGCCCGGTCGCGTAGACATCGCTGCGCGCGTCGGAGGCCCCACGCTCCACCTGCTCCGGGGCGAGGTAGGAGACGGTGCCGATGAGGTTGCCGCCGAGCGCCGTCGCCGTGTCGGACGTGACGGCCCGAGCGAGCCCGAAGTCCGCCACCTTCACCTGGCCGTCGGGTCGGATGATGACGTTCTCGGGCTTGATGTCGCGGTGCATCAGGCCGGCGTCATGGGCTACGGACAGGGCCTCGGCGACCGGCAGCGCGAGGTCGAGCGCGGCACGCGGGGTGAGGGGCGCCTCGTCGTGGATGACCTGGCGCAGCGTGCGGCCGGGCACGAGTTCCATCACCAGGAAGAGGTCGCCGTCGTCCTCACCCTGGTCGAACACCGCGACCACCCGCGGGTCGTTCAGCCGGGCCGCGCTCCGGGCCTCGCGCCGGAACCGGTCGGCGAACGCCGGGTCACCGCCCAGGTGCCGCCCGAGGATCTTGATCGCGACCTCGCGATCCAGCCGCCGGTCGACCCCGCGCCAGACCGAGGCCATGCCGCCGTCGGCGAGGTGCTCCACGATCTCGTAGCGACCGTCGAGCAGACGGCCGCTGAGGTCCTGGCGGGGGGCGGAAGGCACGGGGGAAGTCTAGTGGCGGGGGTGCTCCCGACCCTGGAGCGACCACGTGCGGCGCGTGGCCGCTCCAGGGCAGGGCATGGCGGTGTCAGACCCGGTTGCGCAGGGCCTGGACGTTGCGGACGTACTGCGCGGTGTCGCTGTAGAACCCGTTGCGCGACACCGACCCGAGGCCCTGGTAGTAGGACGCGATGGCATAGTCGTCGCTGCTCGTCCGGCTCGTGAGGTAGCCGAGCAGCGCGACGCCGGCGGTGATGTTGTCGTGCGGGTCGCGCAGGTTGAGCGGACGACCCACCATCGCGCTCAGCCAGGACTCGTTGGCCGGCATCACCTGCATGATGCCGATGGCACCGACGTGCGACACGACGCCCTGCTTGAAGCCGGACTCCTGCCACGCGATCGCCGTCGCGAGGCGCGGGTCGACCCCGCGGCTGCGGGCCGTCTGCTGGATCAACGCCTTCGCCTCCGCCGCCGAGAGCTGGCCGGGCTGGGTGGGCCTCGAGGCCGTCGTGGGCGCTGCCTTCTTTGGTGTTGCTTTCTGGGGTGCCGGCTGGGCGCCCGCGGTGGGGACGGCGAGGCGCTGCCCGACGGTGATGCGGCGGGCGTGGGGGAGGTGGTTGGCGGCGGCGAGCGCCGCCGGCGTCGTCCCGGCTCGGCGGGCGATGGCACCGAGGGCGTCACCGCGGCGCACCGTGTAGGTCGTCCACCCCGCGGGCGTGGCCGGGGCTGCCTTCTTGGCGGTGACCGTGGCGGGCTGCGGCCGGGTGGCGGGGGAGGGCGTGGCTGCGGCCCCAGCACCCGCACCAGCACCAGCGGCCGTCTGGGGCGTGGTGGGGACGAGGATCCGGGTGCCGGCGACGATGCGGTGCGCGTTGGTGATGCCGTTCTTGGCCACGAGCACGCCGACGCTGGTGTGGTAGCGCTTCGCGATCGTCGCGAGCCGGTCGCCCCGCTGCACGCGGTAACCCGTCCACCCGGCGTCCTGCTGCGCAGACGGGGTGCTCGCCGTTGCGGTGGTCGCGGCCGTGGTCGCCGCGGTGACGGTGGCTGGCGAGGTCGCAGCGGCGGGGGCGACCGCGGCGACCTGCATGGGGGTGGCGGTGGCGGTGGCGGCGTGGGCGGGGGTGGCCGCCGCTTCGACGGCTGCCGTGGGTGACACGGTGGCGGCGGCGAGAGCCAGGGGCACGAACATGGGGTCCTTCCTGGTCCGGGCGGGTGGCCCGGGACGATCGGGGCCGAGGCTGAGGGGCCTCGCTGGGGACTCGACGGGTGAGGCTGGTGGGGCTGATGTGGTCAGACCCGCGTGCCTCACGATGGCATCCGACAGGGCCGAACGGGTGGATAGGCCGTCGAGCACATGGGACTGTTTCCGCACCGTGACCTGTGTCGGGACCGCTACGGATGGTGAGGGTCGGCCCGTCGTCCGCGAAGTGGCTACCCTGGCCTGGTGAGCACCAACGCGCGGCGTGACGGCACCCCGTCCACCCAGCCCCACCGCAAGACCAAGCCCCAGAGCACCAGCGGCCCGAGCGAGGCCGCGGTCGGCACCGACGGGTCTACCGGACCGAGCAGCGAGCCGGTCGACGCCGCGCTGCTCGCCCGCCTGGAGGAGCTCGTGCCCGCGTGGCTGACCGTGCCCGACATCGTCGAGCTCACCGGCCGCCCCGTCACCCTGGTGCGGGCGTGGATCAAGGACGGCGAGCTGGTGGCCGTGCGCCGGCGCAGCAGCGAAGGCCGCCTGATCGTCAGCATCCCGGCCGACTTCGTCACGGACGAGGGACCGCTGCACCACCTGCCCGGCACCCTGACCGTGCTGGCTGACTCCCGGATGAGCGGCGAGGAAGCCATCGAGTGGCTCTACCGTCCCGACTCGTCGTGGCGCACCGGCTCCGCGATCAGCGACCTGCTGGCCGGGCACAAGACGGAGGTCCGCCGCCGCGCCCAGGAGCTGGCCTACTAGGTCGGTCGGCCGCCGCCTCGCCCGCCACCGCCGTCGCTTCCACCGCCGCCGCCCACGTCGCCGAGGTGTCGCGGTTCGTACCGTTCGGACTGGTTGACGGCCGTTTGAAGGCTCGAATCTGCCGTTTCGGCCCATGAATCAGTCCGAAGGGTACGCATCGGACAGGTCGGGGCCACCGGATGCGTCACCGCTCGGCCGAGCCGGGTCGGCTACCGCCGTCGTGTGCTTGCGGGCCGATCAACGCTGCCGCTGCCGGATGATCGTGGCCCATCAAGTTGCGCGGACGGGTGCTCCTGGGCGATCTGGCCGCCGCTCCACTGGGTGACGTGTTCGTCGATGGCTGAACTGTTCTGCGCTGGGTGAGGATGGCCAGCGCTGAGCAGTTCACCCAGTGCTGAGCAGGTCACCCATCGCGGAGCAGCTCACTCAGCATGTCCAGAACGTCGGCGCCTCGAGAGCCCCGGAGCTGCGGCGGCCGCCGCGTCAGCTGCTGCGGCGGGTGGCCAGGTGGGCGAGCTCCTGGAGCGCCTGGCGGCCGTGGGGCACCAGGCCCTGGGTGCGCCCCAGCGCGGCGAGGGCGTCGTCGACGAGGCCGGCGATGTCGGCCTCGACGGCCGTGACGGCCCCGGAGCCGGTGATCTGCTCGCGCATCCAGGCGACGTCGTCGGGCCCGAGGTCGGGGCGGCCGAGGCGATCGAGGAAGCGGTCGGCCTCCTGCTCGCCGAGCCCGTCGAGCGTGTAGGCCATCAGCACGGTGCGCTTGCCCTCACGCAGGTCGTCGCCGGCGGGCTTGCCCGTCACCTCCGGGTCGCCGTAGACCCCGAGCAGGTCGTCGCGCAGCTGGAACGCCTCACCGACCGCCAGGCCGAACCGGGACAGCTCGGTGAGGTCGGTGGCGCCCAGGCCGGCAGCCGCGGCGCCGATGAGCAGCGGGTGCTCGACGGAGTACTTCGCGCTCTTGTAGGCGATGACCTGCCGGGAGGTGGCCAGTCGCTCTACGAGACCGAGGTCCTCCCAGCCGCGCACCGACTCGAGCACGTCGAGGAACTGCCCGCCCATGAGCTGGTTGCGCATCTCGTCGAAGATCGGCCGGGCACGCGCGAGCTCGTCGGTCGGCAGGCCGCTGGTCGCGAACAGCGCATCGGTCCAGGTCAGGCACAGGTTGCCCGCGAGGATGGCGCCGGCGAGACCGAACCGGTCCGGCTCGCCGTCCCAGTCGCGGTCGGCGTGCACGGTGGCAAGGCGACGGTGCGCCGCCGGCATGCCGCGCCGGGTGTCGCTGTCGTCCATCACGTCGTCGTGGATCAGGGCCGCGGCCTGGAAGAGCTCCATCGCGGTGGCGACCTTGACGATCGACTCCTCGGCGGCGCGTCCGTCGGCCGCCCGGTAGCCCCAGTAGCAGAACGCCGCGCGCAGCCGCTTGCCGCCGCGCAGCAGGTCGGCGATGGCGTCGACGAGCAGGGTCGTCTCGGGGCCGACGGGCTCGAGCTGGCGGGCGCGCAGGGCGATCTCGGCGTCGATGGCCGCCTGCACCTCGGCGCGCAGCGTCGCCAGGTCGGTGACTTCCCGGACCTCCCGCTGCAGCGCCCCGTCGCTCATGGCCCCTACGGTAGCGCCGCCGCGAGGCATTTCTGGCATCGCCCGCGCAGTGCCCGCCGGCCAAGACGGTGCAGGTGGGGTGCCCAGATGGTGGGGAGCGCCGGGGTCGAGGCCGCGGCTGCTCTAGCATCACGGACCATGTCCGTAGACCCCACCATCCCGAGCGCGCTGGCGGCCCGCGAGACGTCGTTCAGCTTCGAGTTCTTCCCGCCGCGCGACGACGCGGGGGAGGCGGCGCTCTTCGAGGCCGTGCAGCGACTCGAGCGGTTGTCGCCGAGCTTCGTGTCCGTGACCTACGGCGCGGGTGGCTCGACGCGCGACCGCACCGTCCGCATCACCGAGCGGATCGCCCGCGAGACCACGCTGACCCCGATGGCCCACCTGACCTGCGTCGGGTCCTCGCGCGCCGAGCTCGTGGACGTGATCGCGCAGTACGCCGCCGCCGGCATCCGCAACGTCATGGCGCTGCGCGGCGACCCCGCCGGCGGCCTCGGCACCCCGTGGACGGCCCACCCCGACGGCCTCGACCACGCCGACCAGCTGGTGCGGCTCGTGCACGAGCAGGGCGACTTCACCGTCGGGGTCGCAGCCTTCCCCGACAAGCACCCCGAGTCCGCCTCCCTCGACCACGACGCCGACGTGCTGGTCGCCAAGGCCGAGGCGGGTGCGGCGTTCGCGGTCACCCAGATGGTCTTCGACGTCGACAACTACCTGCGCCTGCGCGACCTCGTCGCCGCCCGCGGCTGCGACCTGCCGATCGTCCCCGGCCTGATGCCGGTGACCAACGTGCGCCAGCTGACCCGGATGGCTGACCTGTCCGGCGGTGCGTTGCCCGACGCCGTCGTGTCGCGGCTGCGGGCCGTCGAGGACGACCCGGTCGCGGTGCGCGAGGAGGGCGTGCGGATCGCCACCGAGCATGCCCAGCGGCTGATGGACGAGGGTGCGCCGGGCCTGCACTTCTACACGATGAACCGGTCCACCGCGACGGTCGAGGTGTTCAGCGCGCTCGGGCTGCGGGTGTAGCGCCGGCGGGCAGGGGGTTGGGCCTGGCTGAGATCCGGCTCAGATCCGGTCTTCGCGCCGGAGCGCGTTCGTGCCCCACTCGTCGTAGCGGTCCTTGAGCCGCTTGAGCCGGGAGAACAGCCAGATCACGGCGACGATCCCGGCCAGCAGGAGTACGCCTGCGACGCCGGCCGCCCACCACGGGTGGTTCATGGCCAACGCCATGACGCCGGTGACGGCGACGTCCTCGGCCGTCGAGACCGCCACGTTGGACACCGGCTCGGGGGAGGTGTTGATCCCGGCCCGCAGCGCCGCCTTGACGCCGTGACTCGCGAGCGCCGCGAAGCCGCCGGTCGCCGCCGCGAACGCGGCGTCCAGGCTCGACCCCTCGTGGCCCGCCAGCAGGTAACCGATGGTGGCGGCCACGAGCGGGCGGATCGCCGTGTGCACGGTGTCCCAGAGCGAGTCGACATAGGGGATCTTGTCGGCGAACATCTCCAGCGCGAAGAGCACGGCCGCGAGGATGATCACGTCCCAGCGGGTGAGGACGGACGGGATGGCGTCGACGCCGAAGAAGCGACCCGCCAGCCCCATGATCAGCACGACGGCGTAGGCGTTGATGCCACTGGCCCAGCCGGACGTGAAGACCCACGGCAGCAGTTCGGTTCCCATGCTTGCTCCTTCGTGCTCGGTAGGCCCCGTGGCCCATCCAACCCAGGATGGCCTACCGGCATCCTCGCGCAGGTCAACGTCGATCGGGTCGTAGTGCTTCCGTGACCTCTGTGGTCGCTGGAACGGCTGGTAGAGCGGCTGGCGGGGCGTGCGTCGAGGGGGTCTGTCGGTGGTCGCTCCTAGGGTGTGGCTCATCCGGTCAGGGGAACGAGGCGACCAGGGACTGGCGGTCTGTCAGAGGGGCGCGCTAGGCTCTCGTTCATCGAAAACCTGTTCGGATCAAGAGTTCGAATAGTGGGACAGATCTGCGATGAGGGAGCAGTCATGGGGCGGCGATGTGCAGACGTGATCGAGGTCCGCGAGGTGCGGGTTCAGGCCGAGGAGGTGCCCGATCAGTTCATCTGGCGCGGCCGGCTCTACCTCGTGCGTGAGGTCCTCGACAGCTGGCGCGAGCGACGCGCCTGGTGGCGTGACGTGCTCGCCCCTGACGCCGGTGAGGTCGAGCCCGCTCGGCTGCTCGCCCCGGACGCGTTGGAGGGGCGGGTCTACCGGGTCGTCGCCAGTCCGGGACGGCTTGCCGGCACCGGGGTCTACGACCTCAGCCGCTCCGGGGACCGGTGGCACCTCGTCGGTCTCGACGACTGAGCGCCGCCGCCGCACGACCAGCCAGCACCAGCGCTCAGCACCCACCGACACGACCAGCCAGCACGACCAGCCAGGAGGACGTCATGACCGCACCGACCCTGGCCGCACCCCTCGGGGTAGCGACCACCGACCTGCTCGACCGGGCCTACGTGAGCCTGGTCCAGTCCTGCTACGCACCGACGAGCGCCGAGCGCTACGTCGCCGCCCACCTGGCGGCGCTGCGGGCGGGGGCGGCGCTGCTCGCGGCGCGCAGCCGGCCCGAGCGCCGGGCCCGGCCCCGCAGCGTGTGGGAGGTGCTGCCGCAGGTGGCGCCCGAGCTCGGGGAGTGGGCGGCGTTCTACACCTCCTCGGCCAGGCGGCGGGCGCAGATCGAGCAGGGCGGGACCTCTCCGGCCCGCGAGGCCGACGACCTGCTGCGTCAGTCCGAGCAGTTCCTCACCCTCGTCGAGGGGGTGCTCGCGGCGCCGCCCCACCCGGCGCTGCCGCCGCTGCGGGTGACTCACGTCGAGCCCCGTCAGGAGCCGCGGGGAGAGGTGCGAGGTGACGACTGACTTCGTCCACCTGCACGTCGCGTCCGGGTTCTCCATGCAATACGGCGTCTCGACCCCCGCGACCCTGGTCGACCGCGCCGCGCAATGGGGGCAGCCGGCCCTCGCACTGACCGACCGGGACGGGCTCTACGGCGCGGTCCGTTTCGCCCAGGCCGCCCAGGCCGCGGGGATCGGTGCCGTCCACGGCGTCGACCTCGCCTGCCGTCCGGTGCTCCTGGCCGACCAGCGGCGACCGTCCGCGGCCCGGCGCGTCGCGGACGGGCCAGGTGGGCAGAGCGGATCGGGTGGGGCACCTCGCACGCCGGTGCGCGGCGGGGCCCAGGTCGACGAGCGGCTGCCGCGCGTGACCGTCCTGGCCCGCGGGTCGGGCATCGGGGCCGGGCGCGGCTGGGCGCGGCTGTGTCGGCTCGTCACGGCGACCCACCTGGCGGGCGAGCGCGGCACCCCGGTGACGAGCCTGGACCTGCTCGCCGAGCACGCGCTCGACCCCGACACCGGCCACACCGCGCTGCGGGTGCTGCTCGGTCCCGACTCCGACGTGGGTCGGGCGGTGCTGCGTCGCCGGCACGGTGAGGCCCGGGCCCGGCTGCAGGCGTGGCAGGCCGGGCTCCCGCGCGCAGCGGTGGTCCTCGAGACCACCTGGCACGAGGGCCCGTCCGGCACGGTCGGCAGCCGCAGCCAGGCGCGGGCGCTCGTCGAGCTGGCCGACGAGGCGGGGGTGCCGGTGGTGCTGACGGGGGCGGTGCGCTACGCCGACCCGAGCGGCGCCGCGACGGCCGACGTCCTCGACGCCGCCCGGCGCCTGGTGGCGCTCGACACCCGCCACCTGGACCGGGTGACGACGAGCGGGCACCTGGCCTCCACCGAGCAGATGACCGCGCTCGCCCACCGCCTGGTCGGCTCCGACCGGGCCGAGCAGCTGCTGGCCGACACCCGCCGGGTGGCAGACGACACCCTGCAGGACCCGCGCCACGACCTCGGCATCGGCTCGGTGCAGCTGCCCGAGCCGGCGGTCCTCGACCTCGGGGGAGTCGCCCCCGGACGTGCCCTGGCCGAGCGCACCCGCGCCGCCGTCGCCGCGCGCTACCCCGACCGGTCCGGTGACCGGCTGCGCGCCGTGCACGAGCGGCTCGACGACGAGCTCGCTGTGGTCGCCGACCTCGGCTACGCCTCCTACTTCCTCACCGTCTCGACCGTCACCGACCTGATCCGCGAGATGGGCGGGCGGGTGGCGGCCCGCGGCTCGGGGGCGGGCAGCCTGATCAACTACCTCCTCGGCATCAGCGGCGTCGACCCGATCCGCTACGACCTGCTCATGGAGCGCTTCTGCTCCCCGCTGCGCGCAGCGCTGCCCGACATCGACATCGACGTGGAGTCCGACCGCCGCACCGCGATCTACGAGCGGGTTCTCGACCGCTTCGGCGGCGAGCGGGTGACCTGCGTGTCGATGATGGACACCTACCAGGTGCGCCACGCGATCCGCGACGTCGGTGCCGCGCTCGGGCTGCCGCCGACCGAGATCGACGCCATCGCCAAGGCCTTCCCGCACATCCGGGCGCGCGACGCCCGCAACGCCATCGACGAGCTGCCCGAGCTGCGCGCCAGCGGCCTCGCCGCGCCCCGCCTCGCGACCCTCTTCGAACTGGTCGAGCGGCTCGACGGGCTGCCCCGGCACATCGCGCTGCACCCGTGCGGCATGGTCTTGTCCAACTCCAGCCTGCTGGACCGCACCCCGGTCGAGGCGAGCTGGCTGGGTTTCCCGATGAGTCACTTCGACAAGGACGACGTCGAGACCATGGGGCTGCTCAAGCTCGACGTCCTCGGCATCCGGATGCAGTCGGCGATGGCGCACGCCGTCGCCGAGGTCGAGCGGGTCGACCAGGTGCACATCGACCTGGACGACCAGGCCCAGGTGCCGCTCGACGACGAGGCGACCTTCCGGCTGATCCGGTCAACGCACACCCTCGGGTGCTTCCAGATCGAGAGCCCCGGGCAGCGCGAGCTCATCGGCAAGTTCGGCCCGCAGCGGTTCGAGGACCTGATCATCGACATCTCGCTGTTCCGCCCCGGTCCGGTGAAGTCCGACATGATCACCCCCTTCCTGCGGGCCCGCGGCGGCTGGGACCAGGCGCGCTATCTGCACCCCAGCCTGGTGCCGGCCCTCGCCGAGACCGAGGGCGTCGTCGTCTTCCACGAGCAGGTCCTGCAGATCGTGTCGGTGACGGCGGGGGTGAGCCTCGCCCAGGCCGACGAGGTGCGCCGCGCGCTCGGCACCCCGGCGGGCCAGGAGGAGGTCGAGGCCTGGTGGCGTCCGGCGGCGGCCGCGCGCGGCTACACCCCCGAGGAGGTCGACACCATCTGGGCGGTGCTCAAGGCCTTCGCGTCGTTCGGCTTCTGCAAGGCCCACGCCGCCGCCTTCGCGCTGCCGACCTACCAGTCGGCCTGGTTGAAGACCCACCACCCGGCGGCCTTCCTCGCCGGGGTGCTCACCCACGACCCGGGCATGTATCCCAAGCGGCTCATCCTCGACGACGCCCGCAACCTCGGCATCGCCATCCTCTCGCTGGACGTCAACGCCTCCGGCGACACCTATCTCGTAGAACCAGTGGCGCCCTTCGACGAGCCGCCTCCCGGCATCCTCGGGGAGCCGCCGCGCTCGCGCCCGGTGCACCCCGACCTGCCCGACGCCCGCGCCTACGGCATCCGGCTGTCCCTCAGCGACGTCAAGGGGATCAGCGACGCCGAGGTGCAGCGGATCATCGCCGGGCGGCCCTACTTCAGCCTCGCCGACCTCTGGCACCGGGCCCAGCCCTCACGCCCGATCGTCGAGCGCCTGGTCGTCGCGGGGGCGCTCGACTCGGTCTACGGCATCGGCGGGCACCTCGGCTCGGCGGGTCTCGGGCGTCGTGGTCGGATCACCCGGCGCGACCTGCTGCTGCACGTCGCCGAGCTCGACCGCTACTCCCGCGCGCTGTCCAGCGGCGCCGCCCGCACCCGGGCGGGGAGCGGTCGAGGTGGTCGAGGTGGAGGTGCTCGAGCCGGAAGTATCCAGGATGGGGGTGCTCGGGCGGGGAGCGCTCGAGCCGGGGCCGGTGGTTCAGCCGGGGGAAGCGCGGCTGCCGAGGGCAGTCCCCGCGCCCGCGACGTCCGCGCAGCGGCCGCAGCGCAGTCCCAGGCTGCGCAGGTCCAGGCGGCGGCGGCCGACCGACCGGCCCAGCTCACCCTGGACCTCGGCGACGCACCCGAGCTGACCACGGCGAGCGGGCTGCCCGAGCTGAGCGACACCGAGCGGGTGCGGGCCGAGCTCGACGTCCTCGGGCTCGACGCCAGCTCGCACGTGGTGCAGTCCTACGCCCCGCTGCTCGACGCGCTCGGCGTGACCCGCTCGGCCGACCTGCTCACCCGACGCAGCCGCAGCGAGATCCTCGTCGCCGGCGTCAAGGTCGCCACCCAGACCCCGCCGGTGCGCTCGGGTCGCCGGGTCGTCTTCCTCACCCTCGACGACGCGACCGGGCCGGTCGACGCGACCTTCTTCGAGGACGTCCAGGGGCCGTACGCCGCCACGGTGTTCCACTCCTGGATGCTGCTGGTGCGCGGGGAGGTCCGGCGCACCGGTGCTCGGGGGATCTCGCTGCGCGCCACAGGCGCCTGGGAGCTCGGCGTGCTGTGGGAGCAGTGGATGATCGGAGGGCTGGAGGCGGTGCTCGGCTTCCTGCGCGAGCACGACGCCCGCGAGCAGGCGCTCCGCGCGCAGGCCGCCGGCGAGCTCAGCGCGGGGTCGGACGAGGCCGCCGTGGGGGTGGGCGCGTCGGCCCGCCGGGTGCTGGTGCACGCCTCCGGGTTCAAGCAGTCGCCCTACGCCGACACCCGACCGGCCGGGTCGGACCCGCGCGACGCGCGGCGCCTGGCCGAGCGGCTCGGCCGGCTGCCGGTGGACGGGGAACGCACCGACCACCGAGCGACGGCGCCGCGCAAGCTGTGGCACGCCAGCCCAGGCAGCTCGGGGCACTAGGGTGAGTGCATGTCGACCGCACCCGAGCCGACCTCGCAGCCGATGGCGTCCGAGAGCGCGTCCCCGACAGCGAGGCACCGCCGTCCCCGACCGGGGGTGGCGACCAACCTGCGCACCGCGGCGCTGTGGGAGTCGGTCAGTCGGGTCGCCGAGGACCTGCAGGCCGATATCGACCGCCCGCTGCGGGTGCTCGACCTCGGCGGCGGCACCGGTGGGGTCGCCGTGGCCCTGGCGACCCTCGGTCACCAGGTCACCGTCGTCGACCCCAGCCCCGACGCCCTGGCCGCCCTCGGGCGGCGCGCTGAGGAGGCCGGCGTCGCCGACCGGATCATCGGCATCCAGGGGGACTCGAGCAACCTGGACACCGTCCACCCGCAGGCTCAGGCCGACCTGGTGTGCTGCCACGGCGTGCTGGAGTTCGTGGACGACCCGGCGCGTGCGGTGCGTGCCCTTGCCGGTGCGCTCGCCCCGGACGGGGTGCTCAGCCTGGTCGTCGCGCAGCGCCTCTCGGTCGTCCTGGCCCGCGCCCTCGCCGGCCAGTTCGGGCAGGCTCAGCACGCGCTCACCACGCCCGAGGGGCGGTGGGGGCCGGCCGACCCGCTGCCGCGCCGGTTCGACCGCGCGGCCGTGTGCGAGCTGGTCGAGGAGGCCGGGCTGGAGGTCATCGACACCCATGGCGTGCGGATCTTCAGCGACTTCGTGCCGTCGGCGTTCGTGGACTCCGAGGCCGAGCGGCAGGCGCTGCTGGACCTCGAGC
The DNA here is from genome assembly GCF_022568835.1 of Arsenicicoccus piscis. GTDB lineage: Bacteria > Actinomycetota > Actinomycetes > Actinomycetales > Dermatophilaceae > Arsenicicoccus > Arsenicicoccus piscis. Next base: position 53,321 of record NZ_JAKZHV010000007.1, on the reverse strand, counting down.
GGGCTGCGTCCAGCCACCCCGACTTCGCCGTCCTGGCCGAGCTCGGCGCGTCCCTGCACGTGCTGGCCGGTCGGCACTAGGACCGACCGGTCTCGGACGGGCACGACGACGGGGCACGACAGGGCACGCCCGATCGTTGGTCGGGGCACAGGTGTGGGGAGGAGGTGAGCGATGAGCCGGCGACAGTTCGCCCTCGGCGACCATGACAGCACGGCGGTCGATGACACGCTATGTCCGATCCTGCACGTCGACATGGACGCGTTCTACGCCTCCGTGACCCTCCTCGACCACCCCGACCTGCACGGCACGCCGGTCATCATCGGTGGTGGCAACCGGGGTGTGGTGCTGTCGGCGACCTATGAGGCCCGCGCCTTCGGGGTGACCTCGGCGATGCCGATGACCCGCGCCCGGAGGCTGTGCCCCCAGGCGGTCGTGCTCGCCCCCGAGCACCAGCGCTACAGCGAGGTGTCCCAGGCGGTGATGGCGGTCTTCCGCTCGGTCACCCCGCTGGTCGAGCCGCTCAGCCTCGACGAGGCGTTCCTCGACGTGTCGGGCGCGAGCCGCTCGCTCGGGAGGCCCGCGCAGATCGGTCAGTACCTGCGCGACACCATCGCCGACGAGCAGGGGGTCACCTGCTCGGTCGGGGTGGCCGCGACGAAGTTCGTCGCCAAGCTCGCCTCCGGTCTCGCCAAGCCTGACGGCCTGGTCGTCGTCGGTCGCGACGAGGTGGTCGACGTCCTCCACCGGCTGCCGGTCGCGGCGTTGTGGGGGGTCGGTGACCGCACCGAGGAGCAGCTGCACCGCCTCGGGCTGCACACGGTGGCCGACCTCGCGCACACCCCGCTCGACACGCTGCGCCGCGCGCTCGGCGAGGCCACAGGGACGGCCCTGCACGAGCTGTCCTGGGGCCGGGACCCCCGCCCCGTCGTGCCCCAGCACGTCGAGAAGTCGATCGGTGCCGACGAGACCTTCGGCGAGGACATCGACGACCCGGTCGAGATCCACCGGCACCTGCTCAAGCTGTCCGACCGGGTGGCGGCCCGGCTGCGCTCGGCCGACGTGATGGGACGCACCGTCTCGCTCAAGGTGCGCTTCGCCGACTTCACGACGATCACCCGGTCACGGACCCTGCGCGAGCACACCGACGTGAGCCGCGAGATCTACGCCGTGGCCCGGTCGCTGTTCGACGCGCTCGGCCTGCAGCGGGCCCGCATCCGGCTGGTCGGGGTGCGGATGGAGGGTCTGCGCGACGCCGACCAGGTGCCGTTGCAGGCCGCCCTCGACGACCCCGAGCACGGGTGGCGCGACGCCGACCGGGCGGTCGACCGGGCCTCCGCACGGTTCGGGGCCGGTGCGGTGCGTCCCGCCGCGCTAGTGCCGAGCGCCCGCAGCTCCGACCGTTCCGCCGACCGCACCACCGAGCGCGTAGCCCGTCCGGCCTCGATGCGCTCCGCCGATCTGTCACCCCGCGGCGCACGAGCCGGCTCACAACGGACTACGAGAACGTCTACCGCTACACAGTCAAGAGACTTATCCTGACCTTTACCGGATCGCAGTGTCGCTGACGGTCCACGAGTCACCCTGGAAAGGGGGTTCAGATGCCGCTCTCGGAGCGCGAACGGCAGTTGCTCGAGCAGATGGAGCAGGCGCTTTCTGCCGAGGACCCTCGTCTCGCGTCACAGATGCGCCAAGGCACGGACAACCGACGGCGCAATCGTCAGTTCATCCTCGGCGGTGCCGTCGTCGTGATCGGCCTGGCCGTGGTCCTGCTCGGCGTCATGCAGCAGAGCGTGTGGATCGGCGCCGTCGGGTTCCTCGTCATGGTGGCCGGTGCCATCTACGCGTTGCGCAACCCGCACCACCCGCACCTCGGGGTCTTCCAGCCCGACGGCACCCAGACGCCCGCCCGCGCCGGTCGAGGCAGTCAGTCGGCCCAGTCCCTCAAGCGTCCGAAGCGTCCGGCCCCCCGGTCGGGCACCTTCATGCAGCGCCTGGAGATGCGCTGGGATCGTCGTCGCGAGCGCGGCGAATTCTGACCCTCCTGCCCGCACCCTGCCGGCGCCGTGCAGCCTGGTGGCTGCGCGGCGCCGTGCTGCGTCGGCAGCTGTCCGGGGCACCCGGGCACCCGGGCACCCGCCCCACGGTCTGCCGGCCCTGAGCAGGTCGGCATCGAGACGGCGGTTGGTCACGCCAGGGCCGCCGAGATGGTGGTTGGCCACCGAAACGGCTGGTACACCAGCCATCTCATTGCCGAAGTGCCGTCTCGACGGGGTGCGCGTCACCAACTGCCATCTCGACGGGGTCCGTGTGGCCAACTGCCGTCTCGGTCGCCAACCCGCCTCTCGAGACCGCCGCCGACGCTGCGCCGGCAGCTGTCCGGGGCACCCGGGCACCCGGGCACCCGGGCACCCGCCCCACGGTCTACCGGCCCTGAGCAGGTCGGCGTCGAGACGGCAGTTGGCCACGGGAGCGGCGCCGAGACGGTGGCCAAGTGCCGTTTCGACGGGGGAGGCCGAGCAACCTCTCGGTGAGGCCACCGCGTCTGTGGGGTATGACACAGGACACCGCAGTCACCTCGTCAGCCATCCGCCGCCTTCGTCCGATGGCCCTGCTGCTGCCGGTGGGGGCCCTCGTGGCCACCGCCGGCTGCGTCGGCGCCGCACCCGCGGCTGGTAGCGCACCCGCGCCCTCGGCAGCGCCGGTCGCGGCCACCATCACCTCGACCGCCAGCACCACCAGCACCGCCACCACCAGCACCACCGGGCGCGCGCCGCTGGGCACGACCACCTACGTCGCGCTCACCGAGCAGAACGGCGCCCAGGCGCTCGAGCTGGTCGACCGTCGCACCGGCAAGCGGCTGCGCACCGTGGCGTCGGCGGACTCGCCGACGGACGGGTCGCGCGCGTTCGGCTCGGTCGAGCTGCTGCGCGACGGCACCGTCTTCTTCGTCCGCTACGGCCAGGGCGAGATCCTCGGGCCGAAGGGACAGATCTACGGCAGCACCTTGTGGCGCACCAACCCCAAGGGTCAGAGCGTGGTCTTCCTGCGGGGCGTGATCAGCGCCGCCGTGACGACCGACGAGCGACGGATCGCCGTCACGCAGGCGAGCCCCGACCGCGCCCACCGGAAGGTGCACCAGCAGGTCCGGGTCGGCAGCGTCGGGGGTGGCGCGTTCACGACCCTCAAGGACTACCCGATCCCGACCGACGCGTCCGGCAGCCCGCTGCAGGAGTTCGCGACCCCGCAGCTGCGGACCTGGCTCGGCACGAGCAGCCTCATCGCCGAGCGGGGCTGCTGCGACGAGAACGCCGTCACCGTGCTGTCCGCGACCAAGCCCGGATCGGCGGCCCAGGGGCCCTACGGCGACGGCAGCGCGCGGACGATCGGCAAGCTGGGGGAGCGCGCGGCGCTGTTCCTGCGGCCGGTCTTCGGGCCGGCCCCGAGCTACCCGGAGCGCGGGTTCCAGGCGGTGCAGGTCACGGCCGCCAAGCCGCGCGGCACCGTGGTGTGGTCGACGGCGAGCACCAACCGCCACCGGGCGATCGCCGCCGCCCTGAAGGCCACTCGCGCCACGCCGCTCGACATCGCCAAGACGACCTACCCGCACCAGGGTGTCGCTCAGGTGCTCGCCGAGTACCGCTGATCGAGTCCCGCCGACCGAGTCCCCGCCGACACGCCCGTCGTCAAGGAGATTTGACGCCCTGGACCCCGTCAACCACAATTGACGGGTTCCAGGGGAAGGATCTGACATGGGCAAGAAGCGCTCGCTCCAGCCGGCGCTCGAGCGTCTCGAGGCGATCGCCGAGATGCGCTCCCGGCTCGCCAAGGACGAGGCCGCGGCCGTCCGGGACGCGCGCGCCGAGGGGGCCAGCTGGAGCACCATCGGTGCCACGCTCGGCATCTCCAAGCAGGCGATCCACCACAAGTACGGCAAGTCCTCGTGAGCGCCGCCGACACCGACCTGTCGCCGCTGCGCCGCCACGACCTCGCGCCCGAGCCCCGGACCCTGGTTGACATCTTCCGCGAGACGGCAGCCGACCACGGCGACCAGCCGGCGCTCGACAACGGCGCCGAGGTCCTCACCTACGACCAGTTCGCCGAGGCCGCCGGCGCGGTCGCGGCGTCGTTGGCCGAGATCGGGGTGGGTCGAGGTGACCGGGTCGGGGTGCGGATCGCCTCCGGCAGCACCGACCTCTACGTCGCGATCATGGGCATCCTGCTCGCCGGTGCGGCCTACGTGCCCGTCGACGCCGACGACCCCGACGAGCGTGCTCGGACCGTCTTCGGCGAGGCGGCCGTCGCCGCGGTCGTGCGCAACGAGCTCACCATCACCGCTGCCGACGGCTCCCAGACCCTCGTAGACCGTGCCGCTGACCTTCCGCTCGACACCCAGCCCGACGCCCAACCCGACCCCGAGCTCGGCGACGACGCGTGGATCATCTTCACGTCCGGCTCGACGGGCAAGCCCAAGGGTGTGGCGGTGTCGCACCGCAGCGCCGCAGCGTTCGTCGACGCCGAGTCGCGGCTGTTCCTCCAGGACGGCCCGATCGGCCCGGGTGACCGGGTGATGGCGGGGCTGTCGGTGGCGTTCGACGCGAGCTGCGAGGAGATGTGGCTGGCCTGGCGCTACGGCGCCGCGCTCGTCCCGGCACCGCGCTCGCTGGTGCGCTCGGGCATGGACCTCGGGCCGTGGCTCATCTCCAACCGCATCACGGTCGTCTCGACCGTGCCGACGCTGGTGTCCCTGTGGCCCGCCGAGGCGCTGGCCGCGGTGCGGCTGCTGATCCTCGGCGGCGAGGCCTGCCCGCCCGAGATCGGCGCCCGCCTCGCCAACGAGCGGCGCGAGGTGTGGAACACCTACGGCCCCACCGAGGCCACCGTGGTCGCCTGCGCCGCCCGCCTGGACGGCGTCGGCCCGGTCCGGATCGGTCTGCCGCTCGACGGCTGGGACCTCGAGGTCGTCGACGAGCAGGGTGCGCCGGTGGCCGCGGGGGAGCCCGGCGAGCTGATCATCGGCGGGGTAGGGCTCGCGCGCTACCTCGACCCGGCCAAGGACGCCGAGAAGTACGCCCCCATGCCCACGCTCGGCTGGGAGCGCGCCTACCGCTCCGGCGACCTGGTGCGCCGTGACGACGAGGGGCTGCTCTTCCTCGGCCGCGCCGACGACCAGGTCAAGGTCGGCGGCCGCCGGATCGAGCTCGGCGAGATCGACTCGGCGCTGCTGCAGCTGCCCGGCGTCGAGGGTGCCGCCGCGGCGGTGCGCACGACCGCGAGCGGCACCAAGCTGCTCGTCGGCTACCTGACCGCCGACGAGACCTTCGACGTCGCGGCCGCCCGGGAGCGGCTGCGCCAGGACATGCCCGCCGCGCTCGTGCCCCGCCTCGCCGTGGTCCCCGACCTGCCGACCCGCACGTCGGGCAAGATCGATCGCGACGCGCTGCCCTGGCCGCTGCCCGAGTCGGGCGACGGCACCGACGAGCACGGTGCCCCGCTGACCGAGACCGAGGCCTGGATCCGCGACGTGTGGACCGACGTCCTCGGCGCCCGCGCCGACGGCCCGGACGCCGACTTCTTCGACCTCGGCGGTGGCAGCCTGGCCGCGGCCCAGGTCGTCGCGCGGCTGCGCGAGCGGCACCCCGAGACGACCGTGGCCGTGGTCTACGAGCGACCGCGCCTCGGGGACGTCGCCGGCTACCTCGACGAGCTCGGCGCCCCGACCTCGATCCTCAACGAGGAGGTCCCGCCGGTCCCGCTCAAGACCCAGGTAGGTCAGGTCGCGGCCGTCACCGGGCTGCGGGTGATCGGGGGCGCCCGCTTCGTGGTCCACCTCGCTGCGGCGTCGACGGTCGCGCACGACCTCGGCCTGGCCGCAGCGCCGACCGCACCCTGGTGGGCGATCGTGCTCGGCTGGCTGGTCCTCGTGACGCCAGTCGGGCGGATCCTGCTCGCGGCGGGCGGCGCCCGGCTGATCCTGCGTGGCCTGCAGCCCGGCCGCTATCCCCGCGGCGGGAAGGTGCACCTGCGCATCTGGCTCGCCGAGCGGCTCGCCGACGAGCTGGGCGCCGGAGGCGTCTCCGGCGCGGCCCTGCTGCGGTGGTACGCCCGGCTGCTCGGCGCCCGCCTCGGCCGCGACGTCGACCTGCACACCGTGCCACCCATCACCGGTCTGCTGAAGGTCGGGGACGGTGCCTCGATCGAGCCCGAGGTGGACCTCACCGGTCACTGGATCGACGGGCGCACCCTGCACGTCGACAGCATCGGCGTCGGGAAGCGGGCCCGGGTCGGTGCCCGCAGCTCGCTCGGCCCCGGCACCGTCGTCGGCGACGGCGCCGAGATCAGCCCGGGCTCCGGCGTGCTCGGCACGGTGCCGCCGGGGGAGCGCTGGGCCGGTGCGCCCGCCGGTCGGACCGGTCGGGCCCGCCCCGCCTGGGGCGACGTCCGACCCCAGGACAAGCGGCGCTGGACGGTGACCTACGCCCTCACCGGCATCGGCGTCTCCCTCCTACCGGTGGTTGCGGTGGTCGTGGGCGTGGCCGCCTGCTGGCCGTTGCTGCAGCCTGCGACCACGCTCGGCGGCCTCGCCACCCGGGTGGCCCTGTCGCTGCCGCTCGGGGCCGTCGTCGGCTACGTCGCGCTGGCCCTGCTGATCCTCGTGCTGGTCCGCCTCCTCGGCGCCCTGGTGCAACCCGGGCCGCACCTGGTCCAGAGCGCCCCCGCGTGGGCCGCGTGGGCCACCATGCGCGTGCTGGACGAGGCGCGCACGTGGCTGTTCCCGCTCTACTCCTCAGCGGCGACGCCGGCCTGGCTGCGCGCCCTCGGCGCCCGGCTGGGGCGGGACGTGGAGGCCTCGACCGTGCTGATGCTGCCGAGCCTGGTCACCGTCGGCGCGGGGGCGTTCCTCGCCGACGACACCCTGATCGGCAGCTACGAGCTCGGTGGTGGCTGGCTGCGCGTGGAGCAGGTCAAGGTCGGCAAGCATGCCTTCGTCGGCAACTCCGGCATGGCCGCTCCGGGTCGCAAGGTGCCGAGCAAGGGTCTGGTCGCGGTCCTGTCGGCTGCGCCCCGGCGCACCAGCGCCAAGAAGGGCAGCTCCTGGATCGGTAGCCCTCCCGAGCGGTTGCGTCGTAGCGCCGGCTCCACCGACGACACCCGCACCTTCAACCCGCCGCAGCGGCTGCGGGTGGCACGGGCCCTGGTCGAGCTGTGCCGCGGGTTCGCTCTTCTCGCCAACGTAGGGCTCTACGCGCTCGTCGGTATCGCGGTCCTCGCCGCCGGGTCGGTGTCCTGGTGGCTGGCGCTGGTCGTCGCCGGGCCGGCGCTGGTGGCAGCCGGGGCGCTCGCCGCGGTGCTCGCGACCGCCGCCAAGTGGCTGCTCGTCGGCCGGGTCGGCCGCTCCGAGCACCCGCTCTGGAGCAGCTTCGTGTGGCGCAACGAGCTGGCCGACGCGTTCGTCGAGTCGGTCGCGGTGCCGTGGTTCGCGCGCTACGTGCTCGGCACGCCCGTGCTCGTCGTGTGGCTGCGCAGCCTCGGCGCGCGGATCGGACGCGGGGTGTGGTGCGAGAGCTACTGGCTGCCGGAGGCGGACCTCGTCGAGCTCGGCGACGGCGCCACCGTCAACCGGGGCACCGTCGTGCAGACGCACCTGTTCCACGACCGGGTGCTGGCCTGCGATTCGGTCACCCTGCGGCGCGGGGCTACGCTCGGGCCCAACAGCGTCGTCCTGCCGGCGTCGACCATCGGTCGGCACGCCACCGTCGGGCCGGCCTCGCTCGTCATGCGCGGCGAGTCGGTGCCCGACCTCACCCGCTGGATCGGGAACCCGATCGGCCCCTGGGTCTCGAGCGAGCCGAGCTCGCCCGAGCCGAGCACGGCCCAGCAGGACACGACCCAGCAGAGCACGGACACGAACGAGCAGAAGGAGTGATGGTGGGTGTCGCAGTTCACGCCCGACCCGTACGTCCCAGGGCACGGCGACACCCGCTACCACGTCACGCACTATGACCTGAGCCTGGACTACAAGGTCGCCACGAACCGGCTCGAGGGCACCGCGACCCTCACCGTCGTGCCCGTCCAGGAGCTCGACGAGCTGTCCCTGGACCTGCACGGTCTGCACGTCTCGTCGGTCAGCGTCGACGGTCGCCGGCCCCAGCGCTCGGGCCAACGAGGGGACTGCCTGACGGTGCGGCCGGTCGCGCCGCTGCCGCCGGACCGACCGGTCACCGTGGTCGTCCGGTACTCCGGCAAGCCCCGTCCTGTCCGCGGGCCGCACGGCACCGCCGGCTGGGAGGAGCTCACCGACGGGGTGCTCGTCGGCTCCCAGCCCTACGGCGCGCCATCGTGGTTCCCGTGCAACGACTGGGCGGCCGACAAGGCGACCTACCGGGTGGCCGTCACGGTCGCAGCCGCCTACCACGTCGCCGGCAACGGCGAACTGGTCTCGCGGCGCCGACGCGGGGCGAGCACCACGTGGGTCTACGAGCAGCGCGAGCCGATGGCGCCCTACCTCGCGTCGGTGCAGATCGGCCCGGCCGAGGTGGAGCACCGCGCTGCGAGCGTGCCGGTGGAGATCGTCCACCCGCGCGGCCTTGCCGTCGGCCCGGGCACGGCGTTCGCCGAGCAGGTGGCGATGCTCGAGCTCTACGAGCGGCTCTTCGGGCCCTACCCGTTCTCGACCTACCGGGTGGGGATCACCGACGACCCGCTCGAGATCCCGCTCGAGGCGCAAGGATTCGCGAGCTTCGGCCGCAACCACGTCGTCCCGCGCTGGGACAACGAGCGGCTGGTCGCGCACGAGCTCTCGCACCAGTGGTTCGGCAACAGCCTGACGGCCGAGAGCTGGGAGGACATCTGGCTGCACGAGGGCTTCGCGTGCTACAGCGAGTGGCTCTGGTCCGAGCACTCCGGTCGCGGGACGGCCCAGCAGCAGGCCGCCGTGCACTGGCAGCGGCTCGCCCGCTCGCCGCAGGACCTGCTCGTCGGCAGCCCCGGCAGCAGCGACATGTTCGACGACCGGGTCTACAAGCGCGGGGCGCTGACCGTGCACGCGATCCGGGCGCTGCTCGGCGACCGCGACTTCTTCGAGATGCTGCGCACCTGGACCACCCGGCACCGGCACGGCGTCGTCACCACGATGATGTTCGCCCACCACGTGCAGGCCTTCACCCGTGAGCCGGTGGCCCCGCTGCTCGACCGGTGGCTCTACACCGAGGCGCTTTCGCCGCTGCCGCAGCTCGAGGCGTAGACCGCGCCGCTCGCCTCAGCGCCCCACGAGGCGCGACCAGCCGGTCAGCGCCCGACGCCACTCAGGACCGCGACCGCGAAGGTCGCGGCGATCAGCACGCCGGCACCGAGCTCGATCAGCATCGACAGGCCGACGGCGCGCAGCGCGTGGACGGTGGACGGCCAGGCCGCCCGCGCCGAGCCCAGCTTGCTCAGCTGCACGAGGAAGATGCCGAGCACGAACCCGGCGAAGAACCCGACGACCGGGATCACGAAGAAGCCGACGATGCCGACCGCCACCCCCGCGAGCGTGGTGGTCCAGTGGATGCCCTGGTTCTTCAGTGCGCGCCCCGGCAGGAGGTACTGCGTGGTGAGCCCGATGCCGTAGAGCACGGTGACGATCGCGAGCACCGCCCAGCCCGCGGCGCTCTGGGCCAGCGCTGCCCAGACGGCCACCGAGCCCCAGACGAGCAGCAGGCCGGGCAGCACCGGGATGACGATGCCGAGCAGACCCACCACCACGCCGAGGGCAGCGATGCTCGTGATCACGGAGGAGTCCATGGCCTCAGTATCCCCTCAGGTGGTGGGCGTTCTGGACGCGTTCTCGACGCGTCCCCGACGGGTCTCGACAACGACGACGGGTTCTCGACAACGACGACGGGCCGCACCCGGGAGGGGTGCGGCCCGTCGTGATCGGGTGCTGCTACAGCTCGGTCGCCATGGTGGACTCCACGAGCCGCGCGGTCTGGTCGTCGATCTCGACCGCGATCGTCTTGAGCTTGTCGAGGTGCTCACGCCCGTGGTGGGCGCAGAAGAGCAGCTCGCCCCCCGTGGCCAGGCGGGCCCGGATGTAGGCCTGAGCGCCACAACGGTCGCAGCGATCGGCTGCGGTCAGCTCCTTGGATGCAAGAGCGGCAGTCACGTCGGCCTCCTTCTCGTCGATGTCGTGCACGGCGTAGTCAACAGTCTTCCATGCCGATTCCTTCCCTCACGGTATTTGGCCAGCCTGTGAGCGTCCTGGTGGGCGTGCCTGCAGGGGTCTGTCAGAGGGGGCGGGTAGCGTCACGGCCGTGCCAGAGACCCGCAAGAGCCAGACGTCGACCGACGAGTACTCCGCGCGCCATCTTCAGGTGCTCGAGGGCCTGGAGGCTGTCCGCAAGCGACCGGGGATGTACATCGGGTCGACCGACAGCCGCGGTGTCATGCACTGCCTGTGGGAGATCATCGACAACGCCGTCGACGAGGCCCTCGGCGGCCACTGCTCGGCGATCGCCGTCGTCCTGGGTGAGGACGGTTCGGTGACCGTGCGCGACGACGGTCGCGGCATCCCCACCGACATCGAGCCGCGCACCGGCCTCTCGGGGGTCGAGGTCGTCTTCACCAAGCTGCACGCCGGCGGCAAGTTCGGTGGTGGCTCCTATGCCGCGTCCGGTGGCCTGCACGGCGTCGGCGCGTCGGTCGTCAACGCCCTCGCCGCCCGCCTCGACGTCGAGGTCGACCGCGCCGGCAAGACCTACGCCATGAGCTTTCGGCGCGGCGAGCCCGGCACGTTCGACGACTCGGCGGGGGCTGGGCCGGACAGCCCGTTCACGCCGTTCGAGTCCGGGTCCGAGCTGCGGGTGGTCGGCAAGGCCAAGCGCGGCACCACCGGCAGCCGCGTGCGCTACTGGACCGACCCGCAGATCTTCCTCAAGACCGCCGAGCTGTCCTGGACCGAGCTCACCGACCGGGCCCGCCAGACCGCGTTCCTCGTGCCGGGGCTGAGCATCCAGTGCCGTGACGAGCGCCGGGTCAAGGGCACGCCGGGCGAGGACGGTCCGGTCGAGGAGCGCTTCGAGAACGCCGCCGGCATCAGCGAGTTCGTCGAGTTCCTCGCCCCCGACCAGCCGGTCACCGACGTGTGGCGGCTGCAGGGCTCCGACACCTTCACCGAGACGGTGCCCCAGCTCGACGCGCGGGGCCACATGGTCTCGACCGAGATGGAGCGCGAGTGCGTGGTCGACATCGCGCTGCGGTGGGGGACGGGCTACGACACCCGCACCGAGGCGTTCGTCAACATCATCCACACGCACAAGGGCGGCACCCACGTCGCCGGGTTCGAGCAGGCGCTGCTCAAGGTGTTCCGCAAGCAGCTCGAGGTCAACGCGCGCCGGCTCAAGGTCGGCGGCGACAAGGTCGACAAGGACGACGTCCTCGCCGGCCTGACGGCGGTGGTCACCGTCCGGCTCGCCGAGCCCCAGTTCGAGGGCCAGACCAAGGAGGTGCTCGGCACCAGCGCGGTCCGGGGCATCGTCGCCGGTGTCGTAGAGCGTGAGCTCACCTCCCTGCTGACCTCCACGAAGCGGGACACCAAGACCCAGGCGTCCCAGCTGCTCGAGAAGGTCGTCGCCGAGATGAAGTCGCGCATCTCGGCGCGTCAGCACAAGGAGACCCAGCGTCGCAAGAATGCGCTGGAGTCCTCCAGCCTGCCGGCCAAGCTCTACGACTGCCGCTCGACGGACGTGGAGCGCACCGAGCTGTTCATCGTCGAGGGGGACTCCGCGATGGGCACCGCGAAGGCCGCGCGGCTGTCGGACTTCCAGGCGTTGCTGCCGATCCGCGGCAAGATCCTCAACGTCCAGAAGGCCACCGTCGGCGACATGCTCAAGAACGCCGAGTGCGCCGCGCTCATCCAGGTGATCGGGGCCGGCTCGGGGCGCAGCTTCGACCTGGACCTGGTGCGCTACGGCAAGGTCATCATCATGACCGACGCCGACGTCGACGGCGCCCACATCCGCACGCTGCTGCTGACGCTGTTCTTCCGCTACATGCGCCCGCTCGTCGAGGCGGGCCGGGTCTACGCCGCCGTGCCGCCGCTGCACCGCATCGAGGTGATCAACGCCGGCTCCAAGAAGAACGAGCTGCTCTACACCTACAACGAGGCCGAGATGCGCACGACGATGAAGACGCTCGAGCGCCGCGGCCGCAAGATCAAGATGCCGCCGCAGCGCTACAAGGGGCTCGGTGAGATGGACGCCGACCAGCTCGCCGAGACGACCATGGACCCCCGGCACCGCACCCTGCGGCGGGTCACCCTGGCCGACGCCGAGGCCGCCGAGCGCGTCTTCGACCTGCTCATGGGCAACGAGGTGGCCCCGCGCAAGGACTTCATCGTCGACTCCGCGCACTCCCTCGACAGCGAGCGCATCGACGCCTGAGGGCGAGACGATGGGCGGGACAGGAAGGAGGGATCATGGCCGATCCCACCGAAGGACACGTCAGCAAAGGACGTGCGCCCGGCACGACCGAGGGCACCGCGACGGTGGTCGAGACCCTGGCGGGGCACAGCACCTCGCGCGGTGGCCGCCCGGGCGCCAGCACCGTGCTGGACGAACCCTCCGCCAAGATCGTCGCCTTCGAGTTCGCCGAGGGTGACGAGCTGCACGAGCACGCGGCGCACCATCCGGTGCTGATCGAGGTCCGGCGCGGGCGGGCCGAGCTCGTGGTGCCCGACCGCACCATCGACCTGCGACCGGGGATGGTCCTGCATCTCACCGCGCTGCTGCGGCACTCGGTGCGCGCGCTGGAGCCCACCACGCTCACCGTGACCATGCTCCTCCCGCAGCGGTGAGCAGGTGAGCCGGTGAGTCAGCCGCCGACCGAGCGCTACGCGCTGCTCTCCGACCGGCAGACCGCCGCGCTCGTCGCGGACGGCTGCATCGACTGGCTCTGCGTGCCGCGATTCGACTCGCCCGCGGTGTTCGCCCGGTTGCTGGGTGACAGCGGCAACGGCTACTGGCGGGTGGTGCCGGTCGACGGCGTCTGAGACGGGCGCCGCTACCGCGACGGCAGCTTCGTGCTCGACACCGACTGGACGACACCCGCCGGGTCGGTCACGACCACCGACTTCCTCACCCACGGCAAGGACGACTCCAACGATCCCGGGGTCGGCGTGGTACGGCGGGTCGAGTGCACCGCCGGCAGCGTCGACGTCGAGGTCGATCTGGTGATGCGCTTCGACTACGGCCGGACCGCGCCGTGGGTGCGCCGGACGCACGACCCGAGCGGCGCGGAGGTGGTGCGCGCGACCGCCGGGCCGCACTCGCTGACCCTGCACGGCCCCCGGCTGACCGGCCGCGACGCCACGCACCACGGCCGGTTCCACCTGGAGGCGGGGCAGACCCTCACCTGGTCGCTGACCTGGCGGCCCTCGCACCTGGCGGTGCCGGTGGCCCCCGACGTGGACGCCGAGCTGGCTTGGCTCACCCGCACCTGGCGCCGGTGGCGCGACGAGGTGGACGTCCAGGGCCGCTATGCCGAGGAGGTCAACGACTCGCTCGCGGTCCTGCGCGCCCTCACCCTGCACAGCACGGGCGGCATCGTCGCCGCGCCCACCACCTCGCTGCCCGAGGCGATCGGGGGCGAGCGCAACTGGGACTACCGCTACACCTGGCTGCGCGACTCGGCCTTCACCATCGACGCGCTCGCGAGCCACGGGCACGTCCACGTCGCTGCCCACTGGCGTGACTGGCTGCTGCGCGCGATCGCCGGCGACCCCGAGGACCTGCAGATCATGTACGGCGTCGCCGGTGAGCGCGACCTCCCGGAGAGCACGCTCGACCATCTGGCCGGCTACCACGCCTCGAGGCCGGTGCGCGTCGGCAACGGCGCCTACGTCCAGTACTAAGCGGACGTCGTCGGCGAGGTCATGCTCGCCCTGGACCGGCTGCGGTCCGCCGGTGTGCAGGAGGACGCCTTCTCGTGGTCGCTGCAGCGCAACCTGCTGCGCCTGGTCGAGTCGCGCCTGGAGGAGCCCGACCGCGGCATCTGGGAGGTGCGCGGTGACCCGCACCTGTTCACGCACGGTCGGGTCCTGATGTGGGCGGCGTTCGACCGCGGTGTGCGCGCGGTGGAGGAGCACGGTCTACGAGGGCCCGTAGAGCGGTGGCGCGGCCATCGCGACCGCCTGCACGACGAGATCTGGGCGCGCGGGGTGCGAGACGGGTCGTTCGTGCAGCACTACGACACCGACGCGGTGGACGCAGCGCTGCTGCAGATCCCGCAGACCGGCTTCGTGGCCGCCGACTCTGACGTCATGCTCGCGACCACCGCGCGGATCGAGCAGACCCTGGTCGACCGGCACGGCTTCGTGCGGCGCTACCTGACCGAGGACGCTGTCAGTGGTGATGGCGAGGCTAGTGCTGCGGGGGCTGGTGGTGCGGGGAGCCGGGCCACCGTGACCAGCGACGGGCTGCGTGGCGGGGAGGGGACCTTCCTGATGTGCAGCTTCTGGCTGGTCGAGCAGTATGCCCGCTCCGGCCGACGGGCCGACGCGCTCGCGCTGATGGACCGGCTGCTCGCCGTGCGCAACGACCTCGGTCTGCTCGCCGAGGAGTACGACGCCGAGGCCGGGCGGCTGCTCGGCAACTTCCCGCAGGCGTTCAGCCACCTGGCGCTCATCCGCGCGGCGAGCGCGCTGTCCGACCCGACTGCCGCCGGTCGTCAGCGCCGGTCGGCACCGCCCGTCAGCGGGAGTCGGCGGCGGTGACGGCGCCCGCCGTGCGCGGTGCGGTCACGGCGCCCGCGGCGATCATCGCGGTCATGACCAGGCCGGCGAGCACCGCGGCGGTGGCCGCCGCCGTGAGGGTCCAGGTCAGGGCGAGGACCAGGCCCACCGCGCCGATGGTGCTGAGCGCGATCCCGAGCCGGGTGAAGAAGTCGAGGCCGAACGCGCGGCTGAACGGGATGAAGTGCAGGCCCACCGCCAAAGCGATGAGCGCGGGCACGGCGTCCCCTTGGCCGCGCGCCCTGAGGACCGCCGAACCTGCTGCGATCAGGGCGATCATCGCGAGGCAGGACCCGAGGTAGATCGGCCCGGCCCAGCGGCTGGGCGCGGCGTCGGGCCGGCGCTCGACGCGCAGCACGTAGATCGAGTAGACAGCGGCCGCCAGTGCCACCAGCCAGGCCACGAGTGCGGCGGTCGACCAGTGGCCGGGCAGCGCCGACCGGTTGGCGAGCACGAAGACCGTGCCGCCGACCAGCCCGATGGTCGAGCCGATCGTGGTCGAAGAGATGAGGGGGGCGGAGGCGCTCGTCCTGGTCATGGGTCGACCGTAGGCGCGGCGGTCGGCACGTCCGTATGAGTCCCGTCAGCGGCCCGCCATGACATCTGTCATCGACCGTTCGGTGGGTGTCGGTGGGTGTCAGTGGGCGGCGCTAGGGTTTGGGCCATGACGACGACGTCCTCCGAGCGCACCTCCGAGACCCAGCCCGGCGACGGGTCGAGCAACCCGACCCACGGCCGCCGGCCCGAGCACAAGATCCTGCTCAGCGAGGCCGAGATGCCGACGCGGTGGTACAACATCGTGGCCGACCTGCCCACCCCGATGCCGCCGATGCTGCACCCCGGCACCCACGAGCCGGTCACCCCTGACGACCTCGGCCCGCTCTTCCCGCCGGCGCTGATCGAGCAGGAGCTCGGCACCGAGCGGTGGTTCGACATCCCCGAGGCGATCCAGGAGGTCTACCGGCTGTGGCGGCCGAGCCCGCTGCTGCGCGTGACCCGCCTCGAGCGCGCCCTCGGCACTCCCGCCCGGATCTACGTGAAGTACGAAGGGGTGAGCCCCGCCGGCAGCCACAAGCCGAATTCCGCTGTGCCGCAAGCGTTCTACAACCACGAGGCCGGCGTCACCAAGCTCACCACCGAGACGGGCGCGGGGCAGTGGGGGAGCAGCCTGGCCTTCGCCTGCGCGCAGTACGGCCTGGAGTGCGAGGTGTGGCAGGTCGCCAACTCCTTCGACTCCAAGCCCTACCGCCGACTGATGATGGAGACCTTCGGGGCGACGGTGCACCGTAGCCCGTCCGAGCTCACCGCGGCGGGCCGGGTGATCCGTGAGCAGTACCCAGACTCCACCGGCAGCCTCGGCATCGCCATCTCCGAGGCCGTCGAGGCCGCGGTGCAGAGCCCGATGACGAACTACGCGCTCGGGTCGGTGCTCAACCACGTGCTGCTGCACCAGACGATCATCGGCGAAGAGGTGCTGCGCCAGCTCGACAAGGCCGGCGAGACGCCGGACGTCGTCATCGGGTGCACCGGCGGCGGGTCGAACTTCGCGGGGCTGACCTTCCCGGTCCTGCGCGAGCGGTGGGCTGGTCGGATGGCCCCGATCGTGCGAGCCGTAGAACCTGCGGCGTGCCCCAGCCTGACGCGCGGCGTCTACGCCTACGACTTCGGCGACGTCGCGGGCATGACCCCGTTGATGAAGATGCACACGCTCGGCAAGGACTTCATGCCGAGCGCGATCCACGCCGGCGGCCTGCGCTACCACGGCATGGCGCCGCTGGTGTCCCACCTCTACCACGAGGGCGAGCTCGAGGCCGTCGCGCTGGAGCAGGACGAGTGCTTCGCCGCGGGCATCCTCTTCGCGACGCACGAGGGCATCATCCCTGCGCCGGAGTCGACCCACGCGATCGCCGGCATGGTGGCCGAGGCGCGCCGCTGCGCCGAGACCGGCGAGGACAAGGTCATCGTCGTCGGGCTGTCGGGTCACGGACATCTCGAGCTGCCGTCGTACGGTGACTACCTGACGAGCGGGTTCACCACGGCCGCCGGCGACGACCCGCAGCTCGACGCCCACCTGGCCGACTCGATGGGGCGTCTGCCGTCGATCTAGTCGATCCGCTGGTCCAGCCGGGTTCGCCGGGTCACGCGGAGTAGCTCGCGGCGCCGGCGGTGCCCGTCGTGCCGGGCGTGGTGCTGCCCGGGGTGGGCGTCGTCGTGCCCGGGGTGCTGCTGCTGCCGCCCCCGCGCATGCCCTTCATGCCGCTCATGCCCTTGCCGCCGCCCATGCCACCCATGCCCTTGACGCCGACACCGACGCACTGGCCGTCGACGGGGGCGTAGAGGAACACGTCGGTGACCTCGACCGGGATCTTCTCGGTGGTCGCCGACGGGGTGGGGGTCGGCGTCGTCGAGCCGCCGGCCGAGGAGCCGCTCGAACCGCCGGCCGAGCCGCCCGTCGACCGCGCCGCTCTGGCGGCGAGGCACTGCCCGGTCGTCACGTCGGCGAGTGTGGCCTTGGCGAGGGTGGTGAAGGTCGTCGCGCTGTTGGTCGTGACCGTGATGGTGGTCGTGCTGGGCGTCGCCGTGCTGGGCGTCGCCGTGCCGGTGGAGGGAGCCGCCGACGGGGCATCGGTCCCGCTGGTCCCGCTCGTCCCCGGCGAGGACTTGGTGCCGCGGTCCGGTCGGGCCGGCATGGTCACGGTGAAGCTCGAGCCGCTCACGGACGCCACCGTGGCGCACCGGTCGGAGGTGCCGGCCGGCGCGACGGTGACCGCCGCCGCGGTGAAGCCCGTCGCCGACCGGTCCGTGCCGTTCGCCGGCCGGGCCGAGACGCACGACCCCACCTTCACGTCGGCGAGCGAACCGGTGGCCGCCTTAGTGATGGTGGCCGTGCTCGCGATGGTGAGGGTGCGGGTGCCGAGCCGGTCGTTGATCGTCACCGTCGAGCCGTCGACGGTGGCGATGGTGCCCTGAGCGCCGCCACCACCCATGTCGCCATGCCCGCCAGGCCCACCGTGACCACCCTGACCGTCCATGCCACCGTGACCACGTCCACCGCGGCCCTGCTCACCGGACGAGCCGGAACCCGAGGACCCAGAGCCCGAGGCGCCAGAGCCGGAGGAGGCGCTGCCCGAGGGGGTAGCCCCGGGGAGGGCTCCACCACCCGCGGCCTGGGCGGAGCCGCACGCGGCCAGCGTCGCGGCGGCCGCGGCGCCGAGGGCGACGGTGCGCACGGAACGGGGGAGTCGCTCGAGGGCGGTGGTCATGGTTCCTCCTGAGGACAGCATCGTTGCGTGATCAGCACTGGGCGCGAGTGTGCTCGCCGCACCTGAGGACCACGGGGCGGATGGCTGTCAGGAGGCTATGAGTTGCTGAGAATTCCTGTGACTCCTTGGTACCGATTCGGACACATCCCGCTCCGCGTGTGGACCTCAGCATCTGCACAGGGTGAGGGTGTGTCCGTGAGTGAGACCGGGTCTACCCCTATGACCGGCGCCGAGGACGAGGCCCGCGAGGAGCCGTCGCTCAAGCGGGCCATCGGTCCGTGGTTGCTGCTGCTGTTCATCGTCGGTGACATCCTCGGCACCGGCGTCTACGCCCTCACCGGCAAGGTCGCCAAGGAGGTCGGCGGGGCCGTCTGGTTGCCGTTCCTCTGCGCGTTCGTCGTCGCGATCCTGACGGCGTTCAGCTACCTGGAGCTCGTGACGAAGTACCCCAAGGCCGGCGGCGCCGCGGTCTACGTGCACAAGGCGTTCGGCATCCACTTCCTCACCTTCCTCGTGTGCTTCGCGGTCATGTGCTCGGGCCTCACCTCGGCCTCCAGCGCCGCGATCGCCTTCGCCGGCAACCTGTCGAAGGCCGCCGGTCTCAGCTGGCAGTCGGGCGGCGTCGCGCTGCTGCTGTGCGCGCTCGGCTTCATGCTGCTCGTGGCGGGGATCAACTTCCGCGGCGTCGGCGAGTCCGTCAAGGTCAACGTGCTGCTGACCCTCGTAGAGCTCACCGGCCTGCTCATCATCATCGCCATCGGCCTGTGGGCGATCGGTCAGGGCAAGGGCGACGCCGCGACCCTGACCGACCTGCGCGTCAAGGACGGGGCCAACCCCTTCACCGCCGTCACGGCGGCGACGGCCCTGGCGTTCTTCGCGATGGTCGGCTTCGAGGACTCGGTCAACATGGCCGAGGAGACCATGGACCCGGTCAAGATCTTCCCCAAGATGATGCTCATCGGTCTGACCATCACCGGCGTGATCTACGTGCTGGTCGCGATCGCGTCGGTGACCCTGGTGGAGCCGAGCGAGCTCGGCGAGGGCGAGACGCCCCTGCTGAAGGTCGTCGAGGCGGGCGCCCCCGGCTTCCCGATCGCCATCTTCGCGGTCATCAGCATGTTCGCCGTCGCCAACTCGGCGCTGATCAACATGCTGATGGCCTCGCGGCTGCTCTACGGCATGGCGTACGAGAGCGTGCTGCCCCGCACCCTCGGCATCGTGCACCGCACCCGGCGCACCCCGTGGGTCGCCATCGTGTTCACGACGCTGCTGGCGTTCGGGCTGATCTACTTCGCCGACCTGACCTCGCTCGGCGGCACCACGTCGCTGCTGCTGCTCGTGGTCTTCACGATCGTTAACATCGCCGTGCTCGTGCTGCGCCGCAGCCCGGTCGACCACGACCACTTCAAGGCGCCGACGATCATCCCGATCATCGGGGCGTTGCTGTGTGGCTACCTGGCCAGCCCGCTGTCGCAGCGTGCGGCCAGCGACTACGTGGTGGCCGGGTGGCTGCTCCTCGTGGGCATGGGGCTGTGGGTGCTGCACTTCATCGGCACCCGGTTCATCTCCCGCGACCGGCACACGCCCGAGGACGTCACGCACCTCGGTGGGCACCCGGACGAGCTGCCGCGCCAGCGCAAGAGCCGGCCCTACAGCTGACCGCTACGCCCCTGACCACTACACCTCTGGCCGCTACCTCTGGTCGGAGCGGGCGCGCAGGTCGGCCACCAGGTCGGCCAGCTGCTCGGTGCTGAGCGACATGCCCTCGAAGGCCGCGAGCCGATCCAGCGGGAAGTTGCCGATGACCTCGGGCTCCACCATGGTCTTGCCGTGGCGCTCGAAGTGCTCGGCCAGCAGCGGACCGCCGACCGGGTCGTCGTGCCACTCCTCGTAGGTCGACGCCGACGTCAGGTGCGTGGTCGCGCGGTCGCCGCCGGTGATCTCGATCGTGGCGGTGCCGCGGATGTCGCGCGCCGACGCGCCGACCTCGATGACGAACGCGCCGGGTTCGAGGAACCAGCGTCGCTCGGCCGGGTGCCAGTAGGAGAGGTCGCGTCCCGAGAGGGTGAACCGCACGCGGTGGGAGTGCCCGACCTCCAGCGACTCCTTGGAGAAGCCACGCAGCTCGTGCACCGGCCGCGCCACGGCGGACTGCGGGTCGCCGACGTAGAGCTGCACGATCTCCGAGCCGTCGACGTCGCCCACGTTGGTCACCGTGACGGCGACGAGCACGGCCTCCTCGGTCTCGGCGGTCGCGTCGGGGTCGATGACGCGCACGTCCAGGTTGGTGTAGTCGTAGCGCGTGTAGGACAGCCCGTGGCCGAACGGGTAGGCCACGGCTTGGTGGCGGGTGTCGTAGCCGCGGTAACCCACGAACACCCCCTCGCCGTAGCGCACCTCGCCGAGCGCGCCCGGGAAGTTGCCGAACGACGGGTTGTCCTCGAGCGCCAGCGGGAGCGTCTCGGTGAGCTTGCCGGACGGGTTCACGACGCCGAGCAGCACGTCGGCGAGGGCCTCGCCACCGGCCTGCCCGAGCAGCCACCCCTCGACCACGGCGTCGACCCGGTCGTGCCAGCCGGCGAGGGTGACCGCGGAACCGTTCGACAGCACCACCACGGTGGGCTTGTCGAGGTCGGCCATCGCGTCGATCAGCGCGCGCTGGTTCGGCGGCAGGTCCAGGTGGGTGCGGTCGTAGCCCTCGGACTCGTAGCGGCTGGGCAGCCCGGCGAACACGACGAGCACGTCGGCGTCCGCGGCGGCCGCGACCGCCTCGTCCAGCAGGGCATGGTCCGTGGCCTCGTCGAGAGCCACGTCGTAGCCCGCGGCGAAGGTCAGTCGGTCGCCGACCGTGCGCTGCAGGGCGCTGAGCGCGTCCGACACCTGGGTCGGGTTGACCTGGCTGGACCCGGCCCCCTGGTAGCGCGGCGTGCGGGCCAGCTCGCCGACGACCAGCAGGCGCTCGCTGGCCGCGGGGTCGAGGGGGAGCAGGGGCCGGGCCGAGCTGGTGGTGGAACCGCGAGACTCGTTGCGCAGCAGCACGATCGACTCGAGCGCCGCCGCCTTCGCGATCGCGTGCTGGGTGTCGTGGTCGACGGGTGCAGCAGGCTCGGCCTGCTCGGTCATGGCGCGTGAGATCAGGTCGAGCACCCGGCCCACGGCGCGGTCGAGGTCAGCCTCGTCCAGGCGCCCCTCGCGCACCGCGGCGACGACCTCGGCCGGGGTCTTGTCCTGGTGGCCGGGCATCTCGAGGTCGAGACCGGCGGCCAGGCCCTTGACCCGGTCGACGACGGCTCCCCAGTCCGAGACCGTCATGCCCTCGTAGCCCCACTCGTCGCGCAGCACCTCGGTGAGCAGCCACGGGTCCTGGCTGACCCACTCCCCGTTGACCTTGTTGTAGGACGCCATGACGGTCCACGGCTTGGCCTGCTTCACCGTGCGCTCGAACGCCGGCAGGTAGATCTCCCGCAGGGTCCGCTCGTCGACCACGGCGTTCACGCGCAACCGGTCCGTCTCCTGGTTGTTGACCGCGTAGTGCTTGACCGACGTGCCGACGCCCTGGCTCTGGATGCCGCCGACCATCGCGACGGCCAGCTCGCCGGCGACCAGCGGGTCCTCCGAGAGGTACTCGAAGTTGCGCCCGCACAGCGGGGACCGCTTGATGTTGATGCCCGGCCCGAGGATGACCGCGAGCTCCTCGGCGCGACCCTCGTGCCCGAGCGCCTCGCCGACCCGGCGCACCAGGGCGCGGTTCCACGAGGAGGCGAGGCCGACCGCCGGCGGGAAGCAGGTGGCGGGGTTGGAGCCGCCGATGCCGACGTGGTCGGCCTGCGAGCCCTGCTTGCGTAGACCGTGCGGTCCGTCCGCGACCATGACGCTGGGGATACCCAGTCGGTCGACCGGGACGGTGTGCCAGAAGTCGAGCCCGCTGGTGAGCGCGGCCTTCTCCTCGAGGCTGAGCTGGGCGAGCAGATCAGGGGTGTCCAGGCCGGTCATGATCCACCGTTCGTCGTTGACGGGTTGTGCGTGCCGTTGTGTTGCCGCGGTCCGGGGCCGCGCCGGTGCAGCGCACCTGAAAATGGTGCCGGCGCCCCATAGCGTGACCCGACTCTAGTAGGAGTCCCCGGTCGGCAGGGAAGTGATGGTCCACGCCCTGGAGGGGGTGGCTGGCTTGGCGCAGCTGTCCTTGCGCTCGTCACCGGTCGGCGCGAGCTCCAGGCGCAGCAGCCACGAGCGTCCGTCGGTGTGCGTCACGTGCGCGAGGATGCCGCCCGCCATCGAGATCCGGACGCGGAAGGCGTGCGGGTCGGTCTCGCCCGTCTCGGCGCGCACGAACGACTCGGCCGCCTGTGCCGGGGCGGGCAGGCAGGACCGGCCCCGGTCGTGGCTCGGGCCGAGTGCCCCGGCGGCCAGCTCGTCGCGGGCGGAGGCGTCGACGATCTCGACGGCCAGCTCGGTGGTGAGGTTCGCGACCGTGTGACCGGTGGGGAGGGCTACCCCGGTGGGAGCGAAGCGGTGGCCCCCGGTGTGCGTGCACTCCCACACCCGCCCGGGGCGCTGCTCGGCTGCCGCGCGGGCGATCGGGCGGCCCCGCACGGCGCAGCACACGTCGCGCTTGGAGTTGGTGCAGACCAGCAGGATGCCGGTCGTCGTGGTCAGGTGGCCGGGCACGACGGCCCGCGCCGCGAACGCGCCGCCGGCCCCCAGGTCGGCGAACGGCAGCTCGAGCAGCGTGGCTGGTCGCACCACGGTGCCGACAAGCAGCCAGGGTCGACCGACAGCCAACCCGCCGGACACGAAGACCCGTCGAGGGCTGGCGTGCTCGATGTCGGAGTGCGCCCCGGGCGCACGGATCAGCAGGAAGCGGCCCCCGGCACGGGCGCACGCGTCCTCGATCGCCCGGCCGACCTCAGGATCCAGGTGGGACTGGACGATCGCGTCCCGCCCCCAGGGGCCGGGCTGCTCCAGCGCCACGATGAAGGTGGCCTGCGCCGCCGAGCCGTAGACGGGGAGGCCGGACCGCTCCCACGCGATCGAGCAGGCGTCGGCGGGCAGGCTGCCGCGGCCGGTCATGGGTGCGGCACGGTGGCGCGAGCCGGCTCCTGGTCCGCGGGGATCGTCCGCGGACGCTCGATGCCGGCGGCGGCATAGATCTCCGGCTCGTCGAGCGTCTCGGCGTCGAGCAGCGCCGTCACGATGCCGTCGAGCTGGTGGCGGTGCTCGCGCAGCTGGTCGACCGCCCGGCCGTAGCACTCGTCGATGATCCGCCGCACCTCCTCGTCGACCGTCGAGAGCATCTTGTCGGAGATGCCCATCATCCGCGGGTCGCCGTCGGACGGCAGGATCGTGACCGGCCCGACCTTTTCGGACATGCCCCAGCGCCCGACCATCTGGCGAGCGATGGCGGTGGCGTTCTCGAGGTCGGACTCGGCGCCCGTGGTGATGACGTCGTAGACGACCTCCTCGGCGGCCATGCCGCCGAGCGCGCCGATGATCCGACCCTTGAGGTAGTCCTCGTCGTAGCCGTAGCGGTCGCTCTCGGGGGTGGACAGCGTCACGCCGAGGGCGCGGCCGCGCGGGACGATCGACACCTTGCGGACCGGGTCGGCACCGGGCTGCAGCATGCCGAGCAGGGCGTGGCCGGCCTCGTGGAAGGCGGTGCGGCGGCGCTCCTGCTCGGGCATGACCACGTTGCGGGCGGCCCCGAGCTGGACCTTCTCGAGGGCCTCGCTGAAGTCCTTCATGGTGACCTGCTGCTGACCGGCCTTCGCGGCGAGCAGCGCGGCCTCGTTGACCAGGTTGGCGAGCTCGGCGCCGGTCATCCCGGGGGTGGCCTTGGCCATCGCGTCCAGGTCGACGTCTGCGGCGAGCGGCACCGACCGGGTGTGCACGCGCAGGATCTGGACCCGACCCTTGGCGTCGGGGGCGTGGACCATGATCGTGCGGTCGAACCGGCCGGGTCGCAGCAGCGCCGGGTCGAGCACGTCCGCGCGGTTGGTCGCGGCGAGGACGACGACACCCTCGGAGCCGGAGAAGCCGTCCATCTCGGTGAGGATCTGGTTGAGGGTCTGCTCCCGCTCGTCGTGGCCGCCCATCGCGCGCGAGCCGCCCCGGGCCCGGCCGATGGTGTCGATCTCGTCGATGAAGATGATGGCCGGCGCCAGCTTGCGGGCCTCCTCGAACAGCTCGCGGACGCGCTGCGCACCGACACCGACGATCATCTCGATGAACTCCGACGCCGACGCAGAGAAGAACGGCACCGACGCCTCCCCGGCGGTCGCCCGGGCCAGCAGCGTCTTGCCGGTGCCGGGCGGGCCGGCGAGCAGCACGCCCTTGGGTGCCCGGGCACCGAGCGCGCGGTACTTGTCGGGGTGCTTGAGGTAGTCGACGACGTCGGCGATCTCGTTCTCCACCTCGTCGATGCCGGCGACGTCGTCGAACGTGACCCGCACCTTCTCGGGGTCGACAGGCGCCGACTTCTTGCGCCGCATCCCCATGCCACCCATGCCGCCCATCGCCTGGGCCTGGCGGCGCATCAACCAGACCCACAGGCCGATGATCAGGACCCACGGGAGCAACGACACGAGCAGGTTGGCCAGCAAACCGCGCTGCTCGGTGACCGGCTTGGCGGACACGATGGTGCCCTGCTTGGTCAGCTCGGCGTAGAGCTGATCGTCGGCCCAAGTGGGCCGCTCGGTCGTGAACTGGGTGTAGGTCTCACCCCCGCTTGCCTCGGGCAGCGGTGCCGCCGCCTTGAGGTCGCCCTCGATGGTGTCGCCGCGGGCGTAGACGTCCTTGACGTTGCCCGCCTGCACCTGTTTGGCGAACTCGGTGTAGGCGACCTCCTTGGGACCGGTCATCGAGTCCTGGATGGACAGGATGCCGAACAGCCCGAGGTAGATCAGGGCGCTCGTGAGCAGGAAGCGTCGCCAGCTGAAGGGCGGGCGCTCGCCCGAGCCCGACGCGCCGGACGGCTTGTCGTCGGGGACACCCTCGGTGCGCCACGGCTTGGGCTTGTCGGCCTCGTCGCGCGGCTGCTGGCCCTGCTTCTGCTCTGCCATGCGCCCAGCGTACGTGCCTGCACCGACACACCCCCTCGGCTGCCCACGCGAACCGTGACCGCGCGGCCCGCCGAGCTGGCACCCCGAGGAGCCTCTCGAGGAGCCTCCCGAGCAGCCGGCCGAGCCGTCAGCCGACCGCGGCGAACCGGCTGCGGTAGGTGCTGGGGGCTACGCCGACCTGGCGCCGGAAGTGGTCGCGCAGCACGACCGCCGAGGCGAATCCCACGCGCGCCGCGACCTGCTCGACGGCGAGGTCGCTCTGCTCGAGCAGCTCGCGGGCTGCGAGGACGCGCTGGCGGACTAGCCACTGGTGCGGCGTCGTGCCCACCTCGGCGAGGAAGCGACGAGCGAAGGTGCGCTCGCTCATCATGGCTCGTCGCGCGAGCGACGCGGCGGTGTGCGGCTCGTCCAGGTGGTCGCTCAACCAGTCGACGAGACCGGCGAGGCTGTCGCCCGAGGGGGTGGGGACGGGCCGGTCGACGTACTGCTGCTGGCCACCGTCGCGGTGCGGCGGCACCACCATCCGCCGGGCGATCCGGGTCGCGACAGCCGTGCCGAGCTCGCGGCGCACCAGGTGCAGGCACGCGTCGATGCCGGCGGCGGTGCCGGCGCTGGTGATGAGCCGCCCCTCGTCCACGTAGAGCGAGTCGGCGTCGACGATGACGTGCGGGTGGCGTCGGCCCAGCTCGTCGGCGTACATCCAGTGGGTGGCGCAGGTGCGGCCGTCGAGCAGGCCGGTCGAGGCGAGCAGGAACGCGCCGGTGCACACCGACAGCAGCGTGGCCCCGGCGTCCGCGCAGGCCAGCAGCGCGTCGGTGATCTCTGCCGGCACCGGCCGGATGGGGGAGCCGTCGGGCTCGATCGGGCTGGCTCCGAGGACCACGAGGTCGCACCCCGCGAGGCCGGTCAGGTCGTGGGTGGCGGTGATGGTGAGCCCGGGCGCGGTCGTCTTGGTGGCGAGCGGTCGGCTCGGGTCGGCGGCGCAGACGCGGAACTCGAACGGCGGGCAGCCGTCGTCGGTCCGGTCGATGCCGAAGATCTCGGCCACGACGCTGAACTCGAACAGGGACACCGGCTCGGTCGCCAGCAGTCCCACGGTGGTCAGCGTCATGCAGCCACCGTAGTTGGCGGGAATCCTGTGGTCAATGTCTTTCAAGCCACTCGTGGCGATAATCCTGCGGTGGCAAATTTGCTGCCATGACCACCACGACAGCAACCCTCATCGTCCTCGTCCTGCTCGTCACCGCGCTGGTCGCGCTCCTGGAGCACACCGACCGGCGCCACCGCCGCACCCCGGCCGGCTCCGGAGCACGTAGCGCGGGGCTCGGCCTCGGGTCTCGTCGCGCCGACCGTGACCTCGAGCGGATCACCGTAGAGACCGCCCAGGCCGGGTCGCAGGAGCCGCTGGCCCGCCGGGTGGTCACGGCGCTCGCCGCGGCCGGCACCGCAGCTCCCGGCCACCGCGTGATCGTCCAGCGCTCGTGGGCGCCCACCCGCTGGTGGCGCGCTCATCCGCAGGCTCACGCTCAGGTTCAGGCTCACGCCATGATTCAGGGGCCTGGCCGGGGCCGAGCCGCCTGAGGCTACTCCTTCGACGTCTGCACGACGTCGTCCAGCGAGTCCGGGTCGTAGTCGCTGTGATCGACCAGGATCCGCTCCCGCGGCCCGGTGGGTGCCGGCAGGTCGAGCAACGCGTCCTGCCCACCGGCCGGGCCGTGAGTGCGTCCCGAAGCTCCGGCGGACCCACCGGCGCGACGGGCACGACCCGCACCACCAGAGCCACCAGCGCTACCCGCACCACCAGCGCTACCCGCACCACCAGCGCTATCGGACCCACCATCGGCACCGGACCCACCAGGCGCCTCGTCGGGGGAGCCGCCGGCGCCGACCGCGCCACCGTCGGAGGGGCCAGGTCGGTGGGCACCGGCGATGGCGGCGATCGCACCCTTGCCGGGCGTGCCCGAGCCGTCGCGGCGGTGGTCGGGCTCGGGCAGGGCGACGGCGCTACCGGTGGCGCTGGACGCCCGGGCCGGCCAGGCACCGGCCCAGCCGAGGACCAGCACGTCCTCGCCGCGCAGGAACCGGTGGCAGCGCACCCCGCCGGTCGCGCGCCCCTTGCCCGGGAACTCGCTGAAGGCGGTGACCTTGATCGAGCCGGCCTGGGCACCGGACGTCGAGGAGGACCCCGACGAGGTGACGACGACGTTCTCGGCCGTGGGGTCTACCGCACCGAACCACAGGGCCGAGGCCTTCGATGCCAGCTTGACCCCCGCGATGCCACCGCCACCCCGTCCCTGGGGGCGCACGCCGGCCGCCGGGAAGTGCAGCAGCTGGGCGTCGGTGGTGACGAAGCAGAGCTCCTCGTCGCCGGTGCTCAGCTCGACGGCGCCGACGACCCGGTCACCGGGGCGCAGCGCGATCACCTCGAACGAGTCGCCCTTCGGATAGTCGGGGGTGACTCGCTTGACCACACCGTGGGCCGTGCCGAGGGCCAGGCCGACCGAGGTGGGGGACAGCGACATGATCGTGAGCGGCCGCTCACCCTTCGCGAGCTCGACGTAGGCCGCGAGGGGCGCGCCACCCGACAGCGACGGGGCGCCGTTGGTCGGGGGCAGCGTGGGCAGCTCGAGCGCCGACAGCTTCACGAGCCGGCCGGCGGAGGTGACCAGCCCGAACTCACCGCGCGCGGTCGTGGCCACGGCCCCGATGATCGCGTCGTGCTTGCTGCGGCCGCCGTCGTTGCTCGGCGGGGTCGGGCCGTTGGTGCGGGCCAGCAGCCCCGAGGACGACAGCAGCACGTAGCACGGGTCGTCGCTCACCTCGAGCGGCGTGGCGGAGATGGCAGGGGTGCCGGCCGACTCGAGCAGCACCGTGCGACGCGGGGTGCCGTGCGCCTTGGCGACCTCGTCGAGCTCCTTGCTGACCAGCCGCATCAGCAGCCGCTCGTCGGCCAGCAGGTCGCGCAGCTCGGCGATCTCGGCCTGCAGCTGGTCGCGCTCGTTCTCGAGCTCGATCCGGCTGAACTTGGTGAGCCGGCGCAGCTGCAGGTCCAGGATGTAGGTCGCCTGCGGCTCGGACAGGTCGAAGACGTCCATCAGGCGGGCTCGGGCGATGCCGGCGTCGTCGGACGAGCGGATCACCGCGATGACCTCGTCGATGTCGAGGATCGCGATGAGCAGACCCTCGACCAGGTGGAGGCGGTCCTCCTTCTTGGCGAGCCGGAACTCGCTGCGCCGCCGCACGACGTCGGTGCGGAAGTCGACGAAGACGCGCAGCAGGTCCTTCAGCCCGAGCGTCTGCGGCTGACCCCCGACCAGGGCGACGTTGTTGATGCCGAACGAGTCCTCCATCGGCGTCAGCCGGTAGAGCTGATCGAGGACCGCCTCGGGGTTGAAGCCGTTCTTGATCTCGATGACCAGTCGCAGGCCGTTCTTGCGGTCCGACAGGTCCTTGAAGTCGCTGATGCCCTGCAGCCGCTTGGACTGGACCAGGTCCTTGATCTTGTCGCGGACCTTCTCCGGGCCGACCAGGTATGGGAGCTCGGTGACGACGATGCCCTTCTTGC
This sequence comes from Arsenicicoccus piscis, assembly GCF_022568835.1. Taxonomy (GTDB): domain Bacteria; phylum Actinomycetota; class Actinomycetes; order Actinomycetales; family Dermatophilaceae; genus Arsenicicoccus; species Arsenicicoccus piscis. Next base: position 24,671 of record NZ_JAKZHV010000007.1, on the reverse strand, counting down.
GGGGCGTGACGTTCTCGATGGTGACCGTCGCGCGGGTGCGGAAGGTGCCGCGGCCGGTGAGGTAGGCATCCCGGATGCCGTCCAGCCCGACGATCCGTCCACCCGCGGGCAGGTCCGGTCCGGGCACGAAACGCATCAGGTCATCGAGGCTGCACTGCGGGTTGCCGATCAGGTGACGGGCCGCGGCGATGACCTCGACCAGGTTGTGCGGCGGCATCTGCGTCGCCATGCCGACCGCGATGCCGCTCGCGCCGTTGACCAGCAGGTTCGGGAACGCCGCCGGCAGCACCGACGGCTGCTGCTCGGACTCGTCGTAGTTGGGGACGAAGTCGACGGTGTCCTCGTCCAGGCTCGCCACCATCAGTAGCGCGGACGGCGACATCCGCGCCTCGGTGTAGCGGCTCGCGGCCGGTCCGTCGTCCAGCGAGCCGAAGTTGCCGTGCCCGTCCACGAGCGGCAGCCGCATCGTGAACGGCTGGGCCATGCGCACCAACGCGTCGTAGATCGCGGTGTCGCCGTGCGGGTGGTACTTACCCATGACCTCACCGACGATGCGGGAGGACTTCACGTGGGCCCGCTCGGGTCGCAGCCCCAGCTCGTGCATGCCGTAGAGGATCCGTCGCTGCACCGGCTTCAGCCCGTCCCGCGCGTCCGGCAGGGCCCGCGAGTAGATGACCGAGTAGGCGTACTCGAGGAACGCCCCCTGCATCTCCTGCTCGACGTCGATGTCGAGGATCTTCTCGTCGTAGACCTCGTCGGTCGGTGGCGCGGGGGTGCGGCGGGCCATGCGGTGGAGCTCCTCGGGGTCAGGTTTCCGATCCTGCCCATCCTGTCCCACGCCACCGTAACCCGGCCGCAGGCTCGCCGTCGGGTCTACCCGGGCGTGGGGGTGGGCTGGGGGGTGGCGCGGCTGTGGCGCCGGCCGCGCCAACCCGCCGAGACGGCGGTTGGTGACCGAGATGGCGGTTGGCGACGCCAACCCCGCCGAGATGGCACTTCGGCACCGAGATGGCGGTTGGTGACCCCAACCCCGCCGAGATGGCAGTTCGGCACCGAGATGGCTGGTGTACCAACCATCTCGGTGCCGAAGTGCCGTGTCGACGGCGCGGGCGTGCCCAAGTGCCGTCTCGACCACGCAGCCCGAGTCGAGCGCTGCGGCAGTCGAGACCGACCTAGATCAGGTCGAGCATCACCGGGTCGGCCAGGTCGATGACGGCCTGGCGGGCGTCCTTGGCGTCCTTGGCGCGACGGGCGGCGTCGGCCATCCGCTGGCAGGTGCCGAGGTCGTGCAGGCGCAGGGCGGTCTTGACTGCCTTGATCTTGCCGACGGCCATGGACAGCGACGAGACGCCGAGGCCGCAGAGCACGAGCGCGAGCAGCGGGTCGCCGCCGGCCTCGCCGCAAACACCGATGGGCTTGCCGGTGATCCGACCGCCGTCGCAGGCCATCTTGATGATGTCGAGCAGCGCCGGCTGCCAGATGCCCAGCAGCCCCGCGAGCTCGCCCTGCATGCGGTCCGCCGCAAAGGTGTACTGCGACAGGTCGTTGGTGCCGAGCGACGCGAAGTCGCAGACCTCGAGGATGTCCGTCGAGCGGATCGCGGCCGCGGGGACCTCGATCATCGTGCCGGCCACCTTGATGCCGTGCTTGCGGCACTGGTCGGCGAAGAACTGCGCCTCCTCGCGGATGGCCACCATCGGGGCCATCACCCAGACGTTGCCGCCGGTCGCCTTCTGAGCGGCGGCCAGCGCGTCCAGCTGGGTCTCGAGCAGGTCGGTCCGCCGGCGCTGCAGCCGTAGACCGCGCACACCGAGAGCGGGGTTCTCCTCCTCGCCGAGGTTGGCGAACGCCAGCGGCTTGTCGGCGCCGGCGTCGAGGGTGCGCACGACGACTTTGCGGTCCCCGAACGCGCGGAAGACCCGCTCGTAGGTCTCCTGCTGCTCCTCCAGCGTGGGCGCGGTGTCGCTGTCGAGGAAGAGCACCTCGGTGCGGAACAGGCCGACACCCTCGCAGTCCTCCGCGGCCGCGCGCTCGGCGTCCTCGGCCGTGCCGATGTTGGCGAGCAGCTGGACCCGGGTGCCGTCCTTGGTGACGCCGTGACCCCGGACGTTGGACAGGGCGGCCGCACGCCGGCGCGAGCGCTCGGCGAGCTGCTCCTTCTCGGCGTCCGTGGGGGCGACGATGACCTCGCCGACGCCACCGTCGATGGCGACGTGGGTGCCCTTCGGGATGTCCAGCGCGCCGGCGACCTGCACCACGGCAGGGATGCCCAGCTGGGCGGCGAGGATCGCGGTGTGCGACGTCGCCCCGCCGGCCTGGGTGATGATGCCGAGCGTGGTGGTCGGAGTCAGGGTGGCGGTCTCGGCGGGCGCGAGGTCGAGCGCCACGAGGATGCTCGGCTCCTCGAGGTCGGGGACGCCCGGCTCCGGCACGCCGAGCAGGCGGGCGATGGTGCGGTCGCGCACGTCGCGCAGGTCGGTGACGCGCTCGGCCATGTAGCCACCGAGCGACTCGAACATCGCGCAGTACTCCTCGGTCGCGTCGTTGACCGCGTTGGTGATGCCCTTGCCCTCGGCGAGGTGCTTGTCGATGCCCTGGGCGAGGCCCGGGTCCTGGGCCATCATGGCCCCGGCCTCGAGGATGGGCTTGGCGTGGTCGTCGGCGCGGGAAGCGCGCTCGGTGAGCGAGGCGGCCACCTCGGCCATCGCCTCGCGGACCTTCCCGCCTGCGGCGGCGGCGTCCGTCGTCGGCTCCTCACCGGCCGGTGGCTTCGGTGCGGGACGCACCTGGACCACCGGCCCGTGAGCCGTGCCGACGCTGACACCGATCCCGGTGAGGGTCTGGTGGTCAGCCATCAAGGTCACTCCGCGTCGAGGTCGCGCTCGAGGAGCGCCACGAGCGAGTCGAGCGCCGCGTCGGCGCCGTCGCCCTCGGCCTCGAGGGTGACGGTCTCGCCGTGCTTGGCGCCGAGCGCCATCACACCGAGGATCGAGCGCGCGTCGACCGGAGCCCCACCCTCCTTGGCGATGGTGACCGGCAGGCCCGTGGAGGTGGCGGCCTGGACGAACATCGCCGCGGGACGGGCGTGGAGTCCGACGGACGAGGCGATGGAGACGGTGCGGGTTGCCATGGAGGGTTCTCCTTCAGTGGGTGGTGCGGTGGTCAGTCAGTAGATCGTGCAGTGGTCGTTGCGACGGTGCGCTCAGACCTCGACCGCGTGCCTGGAGCGGTCGGCCGCCTTGAGGGTCACGACGAGGAAGCCGGTGATGATGGCCCCCACGACGATCGACAGCAAGAACATGAGCGGGTTGGTGATGAGCGGCGTCACCCAGAGGCCGCCGTGCGGGGCTCGGCTGCCCGAGCCGAACGCCATGATCAGCGCCCCGGTGACGGCCGAGCCGACCATCGAGGAGACGATCACGCGCCACGGGTCGGCGGCGGCGAACGGGATGGCGCCCTCGGAGATGAACGACGCGCCGAGCAACCAGCAGGCCCGGCCGTTCTCGTGCTCGGACTTGGTGAACAGCTTGGGTCGCACGGTGGTCGCGAGGGCCAGGCCCCACGGTGCCACCATGCCCGCGCCCATGACGGCCGCCATGATCTTCAGCTGCGGGGCGTCGGTCGCGGTGGCGCTCACCGCCGCGAGTCCGGTGGTGCCGAAGGTGTAGGCCACCTTGTTGACCGGGCCGCCGAGGTCGAAGCCCATCATCAGTCCGAGGATCGCGCCGAGCAGGATGGCGTTCGAGCCGCTCATGCTGGTCAGGCCGTTGGACAGCGCGTCCATCAGCGACTTGATCGGTCGACCCAGCAGCAGCACCATCGCGGCGCCGGTGATCAGGGTCGACAGCAGCGGGATGACCACCACGGGCATGACGCCGCGCACGCCCTTGTGGACGTTCCAGCGGCTGATCCAGCGGGCGGCGAAACCGGCGATGAAACCGGTCACGATGCCGCCGAGGAAGCCCGCCTGCATCGTCGCGGCGATGAAGCCGCCGACGATGCCCGGCACGAGGCCGGGACGGTCGGCGATGCCGAACGCGATGAAGCCGGAGAGGATCGGCACGAGGAAGCCGAACGCCGCGCCGCCGATCACGAAGAACAGTGCGGCCCAATGCATCCCGTCGGCCGGGTTGAAGACGTTCTGCAGGATCTTCGAGGGGTCCTCGGCGCCCGGCGAGAGCGTGTAGGCCGTGACGTCGATCGCCCCGCGGCTGCCGCCAAAGACCTGGGCGAGCATGAAGCCGATGGCGATCATGATGCCGCCGGCCGCGACGAACGGGATCATGTAGGAGACACCGGTCATCAGCCACTGGCGGATCTTGGTGCCGATGCCCTGGCCCTCAGGAGCGGGCGCGGCTGCGGGCCGGGGGGCCGTGGCCGCAGCAGCCGCCGGGGCGGCCCCCGCCGAACGTGCCCGGGCCATCTCGGCCGCCTGGGCGATCAGGGCCGGGCCGTCGGAGATGGCCTTCTTGACGCCCACGTCGATGATCGGCTTGCCCTCGAACCGGCCGCGGTCCTTGACCTCCAGGTCGTGCGCGAAGATCACGGCGTCGGCGCGGGCGATCAGGTCGGGGTCGAGCTGGTCGCCGCCGGCGGAGCCCTGGGTCTCCACGTGCATCGTGTGCCCGGCCTCCTCGGCCGCGGCCTCCAGCGCCTCCGCGGCCATGTAGGTGTGCGCGATGCCGGTGGGGCACGAGGTGACGCCGACGAAGGTCAGCGGCCCGGTGCTCGCCGAGTCCGTAGCACCAGCGGCACCAGCGGCACCAGCAGCGCCCGCGGCACCCGCCGTGGCGGCCGTGCTACCGGATCCGCCTGAGGCGCGGGCCTCCTCGGCCGCCGCGACGGCCTGGGCCACCAGCTCGGGACCGGACGAGATGGCCTTCTTGACGCCCACGTCGATGGTGGGCTTGCCGGCGAACCGGCCGCGGTCCTTGACCTCCAGGTCGTGCGCGAAGATCACCGCGTCGGCCTCGTCGATGACCCCCTGGGGGATCGGGTCGGAGCCCGCCGAGCCCTGGGTCTCGATGACGATGGTGTGCCCGGCCTCCTCGGCCGCCACCTCGAGGGCCTCGGCCGCCATATAGGTGTGCGCGATGCCGGTCGGGCACGAGGTCACTCCAACCAGTCTCATGCGTTGACGACCTCACGATCGACGATGGCGACGACCTCGCCGGCGTCCTTGGCGTTGCGCAGCGAGTCCTTGAACGAGGCGCGCATCAGGCGACGGGCGAGCGCCGCGAGGATCTTCAGGTGCTCCTCACCGCCACCGTCGGGCGCGGCGATCATGAAGATGAGGGTGGCCGGACCGTCCTCGGCACCCCAGTCGATGCCCGAGCTGCTGCGGCCGAAGACGAGCGAGGGCTCCTTGACGTGCGCGGAACGGCAGTGGGGGATCCCGATCCCGCCCGGCAGACCCGTGGGCATCTGCTCCTCGCGCTTGGCGATGTCGGCGAGGAAGGCATCGAGGTCGTCGACGCGTCCGGCATCCACGAGGGTCTGGGCCAGGATGCGGGACGCGGCCTGGCGGTCGGGGGCCTCGAGATCCAGGACGACCTGCTGCTCGGTGATGAGGGACATGATGTGCTCCTTCTGCTGAACGGGTCGGGTCAGGGTAGATCGGGTGGTGCGGTCCGCGCGCGGTGGACGTCAGTCGGTGAGCGGGAGGGCGGGGTCGGGGGACTCGGTCAGGTCGACGTGGATCGCCGCCACGTCCTCGGGCGTCGGCATCTGGCTGCCCGGCAGGCAGACGGCGGCGGCACCGAAGGCGACGGCCGTGCGCATGGCGTCGGCGGGGGAGGCGCCGCCGACGGTGGCGTGCAGGTAGCCGGCGAGCAGCGAGTCGCCGGCGCCGACGGTGGACAGCGGGTTGGTGATGACGGCCTTGGCGTGGATCACGGTGTCACCGCTCACCAGCAGCGCGCCGTCGCGACCCAGGCTCACGACCACGGTCTCGATGCCCTGGGTGTTGAGGGTGTGCGCGGCGTCGACCACGGCCTGCACGGTGCCGAGCTCGGCACCGACGGCCTCGGCGAGCTCCTCGCGGTTGGGCTTGATCAGGTCGGGCGAGGCGGCGAGGGCGTGCGTCATCGGCTCACCGGAGGAGTCGATGGCGATCTTGACGCCGAGGTCACGGCACTGTTCTACGAGCCGGGCGTAGTAGTCGACGCCCAGCCCGCGCGGCAGCGAGCCGCAGCCGACGACCCAGTCCACGGTGCTGGAGCCAGAGCCAGAGCCAGAGCCGGAGCCGCCGACACCCCCGCCGGAGACGGCGTCGCGCACCGTCGAGTCGAGCGCGTCGATCTCGGCGTCGGTGAGGACCGGGCCCAGCTCGTTGACCTTGGTCGTGGTGCCGTCGGGCTCGACCAGGGCCACGTTGGCCCGGATGCTGTCGGTGATCGGCACCGGCCGCACGGGCAGGCCGATCTCGCCGAGAAGGTCCGTCATCATCCGGCCGTAGTGCCCACCGACCGGCAGCACGGCCGTCGTGGCGGTGCCGTGCAGGGCCAGGGCGCGGGAGACGTTGATCCCCTTGCCGCCCGGGTCCTCCCGGTTGTCGGTCGCACGCTGGACGGCTCCGCGCCGCAGCGAGTCCAACGCGATCGTCCGGTCGACGCTCGGGTTGGGGGTGACGGTGATGATCATGCGGTGACGACCTCCGGTCCGTGGGATGCGATCTCGTGCGCGGTCTCGGCGTCGAGGCCGCTGTCGGTGACTACTGTGTCGATCTGGCTGAGACGGGCGAACCGGGCGAAGTGCGTCTGCCCGACCTTGCTGTGGTCGGCGACCACGACCACCCGCCGGGCCGCCGCCACCATCGCGCGCTTGGTGTTGGCCTCCGACTGGTCGGGCGTGGTCAGACCCGCGTGGACGTCCAGCCCGTTGGTGCCGACGAAGGCCACGTCGACGTGGACGTCCTGCAGGGCGTCGACCGCCCACGAGCCTACCGACGCGAGCGTGCGGGCGCGCAGTCGACCCCCGAGGAGATAGAGGTTGATGTCGTCGCGGTCGCTGATCGTGGCAGCCACCGTCACCGAGTTGGTGACAACGGTCAGCTCGCCGCCACGGGGCAGGTGCTCGACCAGCGCGGCGGTGGTGGTGCCCGCGTCGAGCAGGATCGCAGCGTCGGCGGGGATGAGCTCGGCGGCCCGGGCCCCGATGCGGGCCTTCTCGGCGGTGTGCCGCTCGGCGCGGGCGGCCGTGGTCGGCTCGAACCCGAGGCGCTCGATCGGGATGGCGCCGCCGTGCACACGGCGCAGGTGTCCGTGGCGCTCGAGGATGGTCAGGTCGCGCCGGATAGTCTCGGGGGTGACGTCCAGCTCCTCGGCCAGCGCGCTGACCTCGAGGCGACCCTCGGTGCGAGCGCGCTCGACGATCAGCTGGTGCCGCTCGTGCTGATACATGCTCACCTCTGCGCCCGGTCTACATCGACGAGGCAGACGCTACCTGTGGTTGTGCCCGTTTGGGAAGGTGAACGGCCAGAGTCCACTGATTCGGACATCTCCATGTGCTCGGTTGACGCGATCGGACCTGGCCCGGAAGGTGTGGTCATGGAGCTCTCCGACGCGATCCGGCGCCGCCGCATGGTGCGGACCTACACCGACGCACCCGTCGCCGACCACGACCTGCGCGCGTGTCTGGAGGCGGCGACGCGGGCTCCGAGTGCCGGCTTCAGCCAGGGCTGGGACTTCGTGGTGCTGCGGTCCGCCGACGCCCGGGCCGGGTTCTGGTCCGCCACCGCCGAGGTAGACCTCCCGGTCGCCTCGGGCGAGCCGGCTGACGCGTCGCTCCGGGCTGCCCCGGACCCCGACACCGAGCCGGCGAGGGCGCCCGACCGCTGGCTGCGCGGCGTGATGACCGCGCCGGTGCTGGTCGTCGTGTGTGCCGACCGGGATCGCTACCTGGATCGGTACGCCGAGCCGGACAAGGGGTGGAGCGACCGCGACGAGGCCCGCTGGCCGGTGCCGTACTGGGACGTCGACGCGGGGATGGCCGCCCTGCTCGTCCTGCTCACCGCGGTGGACCGGGGGCTCGGCGGGTTGTTCTTCGGCGTGCCCGCGCACGCGCACGAGCGCGTCCACGCCCTGCTCGGGCTGCGGCCGGGTCACCGGCTCGTCGGGGTGGTGGCGCTCGGTCACCCGGCCGAGCACGACCGGAGGTCCCCGAGCCTGCGCCGCGGCCGGCGGGGGCTCGACGGACCGGACGGCGTGGCGCACGAGGGGCGCCTCGGTCTACCACTGGCGTGACGTGACGACCGACACACCCGTCCCTCGCGCCGACCGGGGCGGGGGCCCCTCCGGCGAGCGGTCCGCGGCATAGGCTGCTGCCATGGAGCCTGGCAGCACGTCCGAGTCCCCGTCGGCCCCTTCGGCGGACCCTTCGGCGGGCCCCTCGTCGACGCGCCCGGGAGCCCGCCGCAGCGGGGGCCGCGGCGGCCTCGGCATCGACCCGCACGGCTGGGACGCCGACGTCGTGCTGCGCGACGGGTCGGTCTGCCACCTGCGCCCGATCCGCCCCGAGGACAAGGACGCCGTGCAGGCGTTCCACATGCGCCAGTCCGCCGAGTCGGTCTACCTGCGCTTCTTCGCCCCCATCAAGCAGCTGTCCGCGCGCGACCTCGACCGGTTCACGGTCGTCGACAACGTGTCGCGCGTCGGGCTGGTCGCCACCGTCCGCGACGAGATCATCGGCATCGGCCGGTTCGACCTGATCGACGCCGACAAGGCGGAGGTGGCGTTCAACATCTCCGACCACTACCAGGGCAAGGGCATCGGGTCGGTGCTGCTGGAGCATCTCGCCGCGATCGGCCTGGAGCTCGGCGTCAAGGAGTTCGTCGCCGACGTGCTCCCGCAGAACCGCAAGATGATGAACGTCTTCACCGACGCTGGCTACGAGGTCAGCCACCACTTCGAGGACGGCGTGATCGCGGTCTCGTTCGAGATCGCGCCGACGGTCCGCTCGGAGGTGGTGCGCCTCTCGCGCGAGCACCGGGCCGAGTCGATGTCGATCCGCACCCTGCTGGCCCCCAGGTCCGTGGTGGTGGTCGGGGCGTCGCGCCGACCGGACTCCGCCGGGCACCGGATCCTCGCCGACATCCTCGACTACGGCTTCACCGGCAGCGTCTACGTCGTCCACCCCGAGGCCGACGAGCTGCTCGGGCTCACTCCCTACCGCCGGATCGTGGACATCGGTGAGCCCGTAGACCTCGCGGTCATCGCGGTGCCCGCCGAGCAGGCGCTCGCGTGCGTCGAGGACTGCGCCGCCGCCGGGGTGCGCTCGTTGGTCGTGCTGTCCGCGGGCTTCGCCGAGGCGGGGGAGGCCGGGCGGCGCCTGCAGCTGGAGCTGCGCGACGCCGCTCACCGCGGCGGGATGCGCGTGCTCGGCCCGCACAGCTACGGCCTGGTCAACACCGACCCGCAGGTGCGGCTCAACGCCACCACCGTCGCCGACGTGCCACCGGCCGGCCACCTGGGCCTGTTCGTGCAGAGCGGTGTGCTCGCCGTCGCGGTGCTCGGGTCTGCCGAGCGACGCGGCATCGGCGTCTCGTCGGCGGCGTCCGCCGGCAACCGGCTCGACGTCTCCGGCAACGACCTCATGCAGTACTGGATCGACGACGACGCCACCATCGCGGTCGGCATGCACCTCGAGTCGGTCGGCAACCCGCGCAAGTTCTCCCGCGCCCGTCAGCTCGGCCTGGCCAAGCCGGTCATCGTGGTGAAGTCCGGCTATTCCGGCTACTCCGTGCCGCCCGGGCAGACCGTCCGGCGGGCGCACGTCCCGCCGGGGGCGTTCGAGGCGATGATGGACCAGGCGGGCGTCATCCGGGTCGAGAACGTCCACCAGATGTTCGACGTCGCGCAGCTGGTCGTGCACCAGCCGCTGCCCGCCGGAGACCGGGTGGCCATCGTCGGCAACACCGGGGCCCTCGGGGCGCTGGCCGCCGACGCCGCCCTGAGCCAGGGTCTACGACTGGCGACGGAGCCGACCACGCTGGCGCCGGACGTCAGCGAGGACGAGGTCACCTCCATGCTGCTCACGCTGCTCGACAACCCTGACGTGGACTCGGTCCTCACGACCTTCGTGGCACCCGGCGTCGGGGTCGAGCGCGACTTCTCCGGCGCGATCGTGCGCGCCGTCCGCCACGCCGCGCTCGCGCCCAAGCCGGTCCTCGCGATCACGCTCAACCGGCGCGGCATGTTCCCCGAGCTGGCGATCGGCACCGAGCCCGCCGAGCAGACCCCCGAGCAGCAAGCCCCCGAGCAGCAGCCGGACGAGCGCACCCGCCGACGCCCGGAGCGGATCGTCCCGGCCTACTCCATGCCCGAGGACGCCGTGGTGGCGCTGGCTCGCGCCACGACCTACGCGCTGTGGCTCGCGACCGACCAGGGCGAGCGTCTGACCTACCCCGACATCGACCGGTTCCGCGCGTTCGCGGTGATCGACCGGGTGCTGTCCGAGTCGCCGAACGGCCGCCAGCTGGAGCCGGCGGAGGTGCACGAGCTGCTGGACGCCTACGGCCTGCCGGTGTGGGAGTCGGTCCCGGTCGCGAGCGCCGAGGAGGCCGTCGCGGCGGCCGACCGGCTAGGCTACCCGGTGGTGATCAAGGCGACCTCTGAGGCGCTGCGGCACCTGCCGGGGATCGGCGCCCTGCGGCTCGACCTCGACGACGCGGAGGCGGTCCGTGAGGCGTTCGCGGCGCTCACCGCGCGGTTCACGGCCGGCGGGTCCCGGGGCGACGACCCTGGCTGGGTCGTGCAGCGGATGACCGGCCCGGGCGTCGCGTGCGTCGTGTCCTCCCAGGAGAACCGCCTGTTCGGGCCGATCGTGTCGTTCTCCGTCGCCGGTCCGCCGACCGAGCTGCTCGACGACATCGCCTACCGTATCCCGCCGCTCACCGACGTCAGCGTGCGCGAGCTCATCGGCACCGTGAAGGCCTACCCGTTGCTCGACGGCCACCGGGGTGTCGACCCCGTGGACCAGGACGCGCTCGCCGACGTCGTGGGGCGCGTCTCCGTCCTCGCGGACGACTTCGCCGAGGTGGCCGAGCTCGAGCTCAACCCCGTCCAGGCCCGCGCAGGAGGGGTAGACATCCTCGGCGCCCGGGTCGTGGTCGCCCGGCCGGCGCAGCGGGTGGACTCCGTGCGCCGGGCGATGACCACCTGAGCCGGGTGTCACAATGTCCGCCATGAGATCCGCTGCTCCCGCACCCCTCGTCGCCGACCTCGAGCTCGCGGGCTACTACCCCGCCCTGGTCGCCGACGTAGCCGGCGAGGCGCTCGCGGGGGAGGAGCTCGTCGAGCACCTCGTGCATCAGGAGACCACCTTCGACCGCGACGAGATCCTGCGGCACATCACGGTTCTGGCGCTCACGCCCACCCGACTCATCGTCTGCCACGTCGACGACCACCAGGACCACCCGGTGGGGGTGCCGCGCACGGGCCGGGCCGGTGAGAAGGTCGCCGAGACCACCGTGACCGCGACGTCGGAGTCGGTGCCGCTGAGCGCCGTCCGCGGTGTCACCCTCACCCACGTCGTCCCCGCCGGCGGCCGCTACCGGCCCGGGACGCTCGGCAGCGAGGTCACCCTGACGCTCGGCTGGGGTGCGCTCAGCCGGCTGGAGCTGATGCCGGCGACCTGTGGTGACCCGAGCTGCGACGCCGACCACGGCTACGACGGCGCGGTGACCGGTGACGACATCAGCCTGCGGGTGAGTGCGGACGCCGACGGCGCTCCCGCCGTAGCCCGCGCACGGGCCTTCGCACGGGCGCTCTCCCTCGCGTCCGCGCGGTGAGCCGGTGAGCTCTCCTGAGGTGAGTGCCACCCCCGGCCCGCTGCTGGGGCCCGCGGCGGCCTACGACGGCCTCGGGCTGGCGAACGTCCTGTCCTCCGTGGTCCGTTCGCTCGGCGTAGACCTCGGCCCGGCCGACGTCGACCCGCTCCAGCTGCCGCCCGCCCAGCGTGCCGTGGTGGTGCTCGTCGACGGCCTGGGCGACGAGCTGCTGCGCGCCCGCAGCGGTCACGCGCCCTTCCTGCGGCGCGCCCTCGGGACCCCCGGCGCGGCGTTGCGCCTGCAGTGCGGCTTCCCGTCGACGACCGCGACGAGCATGGGCACGTTCGGCACCGGACTGCCCCCGGGGGCCCACGGTCTGGTCGGCTACCAGGTGCTCATCCCCGGTGAGGAACGCCTGCTCAACGAGCTGTCCTGGGACGCCGGCGTCGACCCCTACGCCTGGCAGCCGTCCGAGACGCTGTTCCAGCGCGCCGCCGCAGCCGGGGTCGCGGTCACCCGCATCGGGCCGCACTTCTTCGACGGCTCAGGGCTGACCGAGGCGGCGCTGCGCGGCGGCTCGTTCCAGGGGGCACGCGACCTCGATGCCCGGGTCGACCGAGCGGTCGCCGCGGTGCGCTCGGCGCGGCGCTCCCTCGTCTACCTCTACTGGGGCGACGTCGACAAGGCCGGTCACGTCTTCGGCTGCGAGTCACCGGAGTGGACCACCGAGCTGGAGCGGGTCGACGCCGAGCTCGCGCGACTGGCGCGGCTCGTGCCCGCCGACACCGCGATCTACGTGACGGCCGACCACGGGATGGTCGACGTCGACCACCTGCACCGGATCAACCTCGAGCACGATGCCGAGCTGGACGCCGGTGTGCGGCTGATGGGCGGCGAGCCCCGCGCGCCCCAGCTCTACGTGCGGCCGGGTGCGACCGCCGACGTCCTCGCCACCTGGCGCGAGCGGATCGGCGACCGCGGAGTCGTCGTCGCGCGCGAGCAGGCGCTCGACGAGGGCTGGTTCGGTCGCGGCGCCCCGCGTCCCGCGGTCGTCGACCGGATCGGCGACGTGCTGGTAGCCCTCACCGGCGAGCTCGCGATCATCGACAGCCGCACCATGCGCCCGGAGCTGATGGCCCTGCTCGGGCTGCACGGCTCGATCACCGAGGCCGAGACCGCCATCCCGCTGCTCACCTTCGCCCCCCGAGACCACGAGAGACCGTAGCCCTATGTCCGTCCCGTCCGTCCCCGGTGCCGACGAGGGCGCCTGGGCGCACCCCTCGCCCGACCAGAACCCGCTCTTCGGCGTGTGCCACCTCGCGCCCGCGATCGGTCGGCTGCGCTTCCACGCCGGGCTCATGGGTGCGGGCAAGTCGGCGCTCGCGATCCAGGTCGGCTTCCACCGGCGCCAGGCCGGTCGACCCGGACTCGTCTTCACCTCCGCCGACCGCGGCGGCGCCGGCCAGCTGTCGTCCCGCCTGGGTCTCTCGGTCTCGGCCAGGCACTTCGACGAGTCGACCGACTTCGTCGCCACCGTCGGATCCGACCTGCCCGCAAGGGGATTCGTGATCGTCGACGAGGCGCAGTTCCTCACGCCCGAGCAGGTCGACCAGCTCGCCCTGCTGGTCGACGAGCTGGCCATCGACGTCGACTGCTTCGGTCTGCTGACCGCCTTCGACTCGCACACCTTCCCCGGCTCCCAGCGTCTGGTCGAGCTCTGCGACGAGATGCTCGACCTCGTCGAGGTGCTCTGCTGGTGCGGCGCTCCCGGTCGGGTCAACGCCCGCATCGAGGGCGGTCAGGTCATCCGGCACGGCTCGCAGGTGGCGGTCGGTGACCTCATCGGCGGCGGCGAGGGCGCCACCTATCGGGTCCTGTGCCGTCGGCACTGGCGTGAGGGCACTCCCGGCTGACCGACCGGTGGGCGGTCGGTGGCGCGGTGGCGGCACGACGCCGGTCGGCGGACGTGACCGACCCCACCCTGGCGAACGAGGCGGATTCGGGTCCCGCACGGGGGTCTGTCGGACCCCTTGGGTAAGGTCAGGACGTAGCCAACGTTCGAGCCGTCGAAGGGGACGAGCCGTGACCACCTATGTCTATGACTTCGCGCACGGGGACAAGGACCAGAAGGACCTGCTGGGCGGCAAGGGAGCGAACCTTGCCGAGATGACCAAGCTGGGTCTGCCGGTGCCGCCTGGTTTCACGATCACGACCGAGGCCTGCCGGGCCTACCTCGAGGCTGGTCGGCAGCCTGCGGAGCTCGGCGTGCAGGTGACCCGTGAGCTGCGGCTGCTCGAGCAAAAGATGGGGCGCCGGCTCGGTGACGCGACCGACCCGCTGCTCGTGTCGGTGCGCTCGGGGGCCAAGTTCTCGATGCCCGGCATGATGGAGACGGTCCTCAACATCGGCCTCAACGACGACTCCGTCGAGGGGCTCGCCGCGATCGCCGACGACGAGCGCTTCGCCTGGGACTCCTACCGTCGCCTGATCCAGATGTTCGGCGCCACCGTCATGGACATCAAGTCGAGCCGGTTCGCCGAGATCCACGACGCCGCGAAGAACGCCGAGGGGGTCTCGACCGACCCCGAGCTGTCCGTGGACGGTCTGAAGAAGGTCGTCGAGGACTACAAGGAGCTGGTCCGCAACGTCACCGGTCGCGAGTTCCCGCAGTGGCCGCGCGAGCAGCTGGACATGGCGATCCGAGCGGTCTTCGACTCGTGGAACACCGAGCGCGCCCGGATCTATCGTCGCCGCGAGCGGATCCCGCACGACCTCGGCACCGCCGTCAACGTCTGCACGATGGTCTTCGGCAACATGGGCGAGGACTCCGGCACCGGTGTCGCGTTCACCCGCGACCCGGCGACGGGTCACACGGGTCACTACGGCGACTACCTGGTCAACGCCAGGGCGAGGACGTCGTCGCCGGCATCCGCAACACCATGTCCCTGGACGACATGGCGTCCGTGCACCCGAAGCCGTTCAAGCAGCTCGAGCAGAACCTCCGGCTCCTCGAGACGCACTACCGCGACCTGTGCGACGTCGAGTTCACGGTGGAGCGGGGCAAGCTGTGGATGCTGCAGACCCGCGTCGGCAAGCGCACCGCGCCGGCAGCGTTCCGGATCGCGAGCGAGCTGGTCGACGAGCAGCTCATCACGATGGACGAGGCGTTGTCCCGCGTGACGGGGGAGCAGCTGGTGCAGCTGATGTTCCCCCAGCTCGACCCCGACGCCGAGCGCACCCTGCTCACCAAGGGCATGGCCGCCTCGCCGGGCGCCGCCGTCGGCAAGGTCGTCTTCGACTCCCCGACCGCGGTCGAGTGGGCCCAGCGCGGTGAGAAGGTCCTGCTGGTGCGCCGCGAGACCAACCCCGACGACCTCTCGGGCATGATCGCCTCCGAGGGTGTGCACCGCTCGCGGCGGCAAGACCTCGCACGCCGCCGTGGTCGCCCGCGGCATGGGCCGCACCTGCGTCTGCGGCGCCGAGGAGCTGGCCATCGACGCGAAGGCCAAGACGGTGACGGTGGGCGAGCACACGATCAACGAGGGCGACATGCTCTCGATCGACGGCGCCACCGGTGAGGTCTTCCTCGGCGAGCTGTCCGTCGTCTCCAGCCCGGTCATGACCTACCTCGACGACGGCCTGGAGGCCGGCATCAAGGGCCAGGACGACGAGACGGTGCTCCTGGTCAAGGCCGTCGACCGACTGCTCGAGCACGCCGACGACGTGCGCCGGCTCGGGGTGCGCACCAACGCCGACACGGCCGAGGACAGCAAGCACGCCCGCGAGCTCGGCGCCGAGGGCATCGGGCTGTGCCGCACCGAGCACATGTTCCTCGGTGACCGGCGCGAGCTGATCGAGCGGGTCATCCTCGCCGCCGACGACGACGAGAAGCAGGCGGCGCTCGACGCGTTGCTGCCGCTGCAGCGCGACGACTTCGTCGAGATGCTCGAGGCGATGGACGGGCTGCCGGTGACGGTGCGTCTGCTCGACCCGCCGCTGCACGAGTTCCTCCCGGACCTCAACGAGCTGTCCGTCAAGATCGCGGTCGCCGAGGCGACCGGCGAGGAGGTGTCCGAGCACGACCGCACCCTGCTCGCCGCGGTGCAGCGCCAGCACGAGTCCAACCCGATGCTCGGCCTGCGCGGTGTGCGCCTGGGCCTCACCGTCAAGGGCCTGTTCGCCCTGCAGGTGCGAGCGCTCGCCGAGGCCATGGCGATCCGCAAGGCCGCCGGTGGCGACCCGCGCCCCGAGGTGATGGTGCCGCTCGTCGGCTCGATCAACGAGCTGGACCTCATTCGCGACGAGGCGCAGCAGATCATCGCCGAGGTCGGCCAGGACAAGGGCTTCGACCTGTCCATGCCCATCGGCACCATGATCGAGCTGCCGCGGGCCGCCCTGACGTCCGAGCGCATCGCCGGGTCCGCCGACTTCTTCTCGTTCGGCACCAACGACCTGACCCAGACCACCTGGGGCTTCTCGCGCGACGACGTGGAGTCTTCGTTCTTCACCCACTACATGGACAAGGGCGTCTTCACCGTGTCGCCGTTCGAGACCCTCGACCAGACCGGTGTCGGCGCTCTCGTGAAGCTCGGGGTCGAGGGTGGCCGGCGCGGCAACCCGAAGATCCACCTGGGTATCTGTGGTGAGCACGGCGGCGACCCGGCCTCGATCCACTTCTTCCACCACGCGGGGCTCGACTACGTCTCGTGCTCGCCGTTCCGCATCCCGGTCGCCCGGCTCGAAGCGGGCCGTGCGGCCGTCGAGTCCGAGGACGGCACCGCCTGACGGTGGCCTGACCCCGCACCGACCGACCGGCGTGCAGCCGGTCGGGTCGTGCGGGGTCGGTCCAGGTCAGTCGTTGTCGGGCTTCTTGGAGCCGAACATCACGTCGTCCCAGCTGGGGACGCTGGTCCGGCCCGACCGGCGACGCTGCTGAGTAGCCCGGCGGGCGGCCCGCCCGGTGGGCCGAGCCTCGGGCTGGTTCTCGGAGTGGTCCTTGGTCTGCGGCTCCGCCTGATTCTCGGTGTCGGGCTTGCCCTCGGGGGCCGGCTGGTCGGGGTCGGGGACGGGCGGGGTCGGACGCTCGGCGACCTCCGGGTTGGGGTGTGCTGCGGGTGTCGGTGCGTCCAGCTCGGGCAGCCTCACCTGGCCGGGCACGTGCTCGGGTCCTGCCGCCGCGGCGGTCGGGCCGGGGGCAGGGGTGACCGTCACGTCGACTCCGGCCCCGTCCGGCTCGCGCGCGGGTCGCTCGTCGTCCGGGTGGGCCTCGGCGGTCTCGTCCTCCAGGTGGGCCCCGGTGGTCTCGTCCTCCGGGTAGCCCTCGCCCAGCCCGTCGTGGGTGGCCGGGTCCGCGGCCTCGACCGGGTCGCCCGCCGTGCCGGTCGGCTCCTGGGTGGCCCGGTCGGCCACCGCGTCGGCCGGTTCCTGGGTGGGCTGGTCGACCACCGCGACCGCGATGTCGTCGCGGACCAGCTCGATCGTCGGCTCGGCAGCGATCGTCTCGGCAGCATCGACCTGCTGGGCCTCGACCTGCTCCGCCTCGACCTCGCGCGCCTCGATCTGCTCCGCCTCGATGTGCTCCGCCGTGACCGGCTCGGCCGGCGGGGCGACGGGGGTGTCGGGCAGCTGGTCCTGGCCGGACGGGCTACGGGGGGGCGCGGAGCGTCGCCGGCGTGAGGCGCGACTGCGCTGGCGCATCGACTCGACCATCTGGTCGTCCTCGTCGGCGTCGTGGCCGCGCGTGCCGACGTGCAGGTACATGCCGGGGGAGTCGACCTCGTAGGCGTCCTGCCGGTCGGCTGCAGCCGACTGCGGTGGCTCGGCCCGGCCGGCGGGCGGCTCGGCGGCTGCCTCGTTGTCGACGGCCTGCGGTGCGGGCCGGTCACCACCGCGCTCGGTCTCGTCCGGCGCGTCGATGCCGCCCTCGGACTCGAGGTCGAAGACGAGCGAGCCGCGGGGACGCGCGGCCTCCTCGGGCGTGGCGTCGTCGTCCTCGGACAGCCAGCGGGCCTCGTCGTCGAAGGGGGCGACGGTGCGGGCCACCACGTCGAAGTGCCAGCGGGCTTCGCGCAACCGGCCACCGGCCGGGAAGGACAGCTGCAGCGTCCACGGCCCCTCGGCCCCACGCCAGGCGTCCCACGATGCGGCGGCGGCGTCGACCCCGCGGGCGTGCAGCCGCTCGGCGACCCGGCTCGAGAGCATCGTGCTGGTCGACCCGCGCGAGCGCAGTCGCACGGCGGTGGCGAGGGAGGCAACGTGCTCGCGCTCGGCGATGATGGGGCCTTCGTACTTGTGGACCTTCTCCAGCGTCCACCCGGACAGCTCGGCGACCTCCTCGGCGGAGGCGCCGGCGCGGATCAGCGCCTGCACCTCCCGTGGGCTGAGCGAGGTCGGGGTGTCGTCACCGGCGGGGCGCGGGCGCTCGTGCCGCACGGCCGAGCGCAGCGCGTGATCGAGCGGCAGGCGGTAGCGACCGCCCTGGTCGTCCGCCAGCAGCACGTGCTCGCTGTCCTCCGACAGGCCGACGAGGCGAAGGTCCTGCATGCTCACTGATCACTTCTCTTTCGTCACCGGGCAGCGCTTCGTCTCAGCGTACTGTCGAAAGGCTCGCACGGCGGCGCCGTCGCGCGGGTCCCGGCACGCCGCCGGATAGGCTGGGGGACGCCATGGCCAACGCGTTCGGATCGTTGCAGCTGGCTCTCGACCTCCTCGGCGTGTTCGTGTTCGCGGTGTCCGGAGCCCTCGTCGGCGTCCGCAAGGACCTCGACGTGTTCGGGGTGCTCTGCCTGGCCCTCGCCACGTCGCTCGCCGGCGGTATCGTCCGCGACGTCCTGCTCGACGCGACTCCCGTCGGCGTCTCGGACTGGCGGCTGGTCGCGTGCGCGCTGGTCGCCGGCCTGATCGGCTTCCGCTGGTCGCACCACGTCGAGCGGCTGTCGCGCCCGATCAAGACGCTCGACGCAGCCGGCCTCGCGCTGTTCAGCGTGTCCGGCGCCATCAAGGCGCTCACCTTCGGGGCCAACGGCATGGAGGCCGTGATCCTCGGGCTGATCACCGCCGTCGGCGGTGGCGTGATCCGCGACCTGCTCAGCGGGATCGTGCCGGAGGTGCTGCGCCGCGAGCTCTACGCGGTGCCGGCGGTCGTCGGCGGCATCTTGGTCGTCCTGGCCGCCGAGACCGGCACGCTCGGGACCCTCACCGCGAGCGGTGCCGTCGCCGTCGTCTTCTGCTATCGCCTGCTCGCCATCGTCCGGCACTGGCACGCGCCGCACGCCCCACCCCCGCCGGTCGGCTCCGCAGCAGCTCGCCGTCGGGCTCGCTGGGACCGCGCCACCCGGCGCGCCCGCATCGTCCGTAGAGCGTCCGCCGTGCGCCGCTCCCGGCAGTCGTCCGGGAGAGGCAGCGCAGCGGGGCCGGTGCAGCAGGACCCGTCCACCCCGGAGCACCTCCGCAACCGCGCCCGCAGGAAGGACGCCCCTCGTGACCCAGCCAGACCCCACGCAGCCCGACCCCACGCAGCCCGACCTCGGCCAGCAGCAGGACCGGGTGGACCCCTACGACGGCCTGGTGCTGCTCTCCTTCGGTGGGCCGGAGCAGGCGTCCGACGTGATGCCCTTCCTGCGCAACGTGACCGCCGGTCGCGGGATCCCGGACGAGCGGCTCGAGGCGGTCGCCCAGCACTACTACCTGCTCGGCGGTCGTAGCCCGGTCAACGAACACGGCCGCGAGCTGGTCAGCGCGCTCGTGGACGAGCTGGGCCGGCGCGAGCTGAACCTGCCGGTCTACTTCGGCAACCGCAACTGGGACCCGTTCCTGGTCGACGCGCTGCGCGAGGCGCACGACGCGGGCGCCCGCCGGCTGGTCGTGGTGACCACCAGCGCCTACTCCTCCTACTCCTCGTGCCGGCAGTACAGAGAGGACATCGCCGGGGCGATCGCGGCGCTCGGCGACGAGGGCCGCACGCTGCAGGTCGACCGGGTCAGGGGCTACTACAACCACCCTGGCTTCGCCCGCACGGTGACCCGGCTGGTCACCGAGGCGCTGCGCGAGCTGCCCGTCGAGGGCACCCGCATCGTCTTCGTCACGCACTCCATCCCCGACGCGATGGACGAGACCAGCGGACCCGGTGACGGCGAGGGTCGGCTCTACCAACGTGAGCACCTCGACCTGGCCGTGGCGGTGACCGAGGAGGTCAACGCGACCCTCTCGACGAGCTACGCGTTCGACCTCACCTACTGCTCGCGCTCCGGACCGCCGCACCAGCCGTGGCTGGAGCCCGACATCAACGACCATCTCGAGGTCCTCGCCGGCCAAGGTGTCGAGCGGGTGGTGTGCGTGCCGTTCGGCTTCGTGTCCGACCACATGGAGGTCATCTACGACCTCGACCACGAGGCGCAGGAGACCGCCACCCGGCTGGGTGTCGAGCTGGTCCGGGTGCCCACGGTCGGGGTGGATCCCGAGTTCGTCAGCGGGCTGGTCGACCTGGTGGAGGAGCGCGCGGCGCAGGCCCGCGACACCCTGCCGACCCGCCCGGCCTGGCCCGGCTCGCCGCTGTGGTCGGTGTGCCCGGCGGGCTGCTGCCCCAACCTGCGCGCCGCCCGTCCCGCCGCCTGCGGCTCGGACTGACCGGGCAGCACGCCACCGCGGTGAAAGACTGGGGGAGTGACCCGCGACCTCGCCGAGCCCGCCTCGACCCCTGACAGCATCCGCGTCCCCGCCCGCGACCAGGGCCTCGCGCTCCCGCCCGACCTGATCGACGAGCTCGAGGCGCTCGCCGTGCAGGTGGCGCAGCGGTGCGGTCGGCTCATCGTCGACGAGCGTCCCCGCGACCTCGACGTGGCCTCGACGAAGTCCAGCGCCACCGACGTGGTGACGATCATGGACCGGCGCTCGGAGGACCTCGCCCACCGGCTGCTCCTCGAGGCCCGGCCGCAGGACGGGCTGCTCGGCGAGGAGGGCACCGGGATCGTCGGCAGCAGCGGGATCAGCTGGGTGGTCGACCCGATCGACGGCACCGTCAACTATCTCTACGACATCCCGGCGTACGCCGTGTCCATCGCGGCCGTGGTGGGCAATCCGCGCGTGCCCGGCGGGTGGTACCCGGTCGCGGGTGCCGTGACCCATGCGGTGCTCGGCCAGACGTATCGGGCCGGGCTCGGGCGGGGCGCCCGGCTCGAGGCCGCGGACGGCTCGGTCCGTGCCCTGCGGCACAACCCGTCGCCGCTGCTCGAGGCCAGCCTGCTGTCCACCGGCTTCGGCTACCTCGCGGACGTGCGCGCCGCTCAGGGCCGGGTGATCGCGACGGTGCTGCCGCAGGTGCGCGACATCCGTCGGATCGGTAGCGCGGCCCTGGACCTGTGTGCCATCGCCTCCGGCCAGACGGACGTCTACTACGAGCGGGGGCTGAACGCCTGGGACCTCGCGGCCGGCTGGCTCGTGGCGGTGGAGTCAGGCGCGACCGTCCGCGGTCTGGACCAGGACACGCCCGGCGCCGCGGTCACCCTCGCGGGGGCGCCAGGACCGGTCGAGGAGCTCGCCGTGATCCTGCGCTCGTGCGGCGTCGCTGACTGACCGACGAGCAGAGATGACGCGGGCCGCAAAGTAAGGCACAATGCGCCGCGAGCCTCGGGCACAAAACGGCACTCTCCGCCGTTGAAGGCCACGCACCGACCGTCCACCGAGTTTCCGGTCCGAAGGGCCGACCGCCCCGCCAGGACCGAGAGAGAGGGCCACCATGGCTACCGACTACGACGCCCCGCGCAAGACCGACGACGAGATGTCCGAGGACTCCATCGAGGAGCTCAAGGCGCGCCGCGTCGACACCTCGTCCTCCAGCGTGGACGTCGACGAGACCGAGCAGGCCGAGGGCTTCGAGCTCCCGGGGGCCGACCTCTCCGGCGAGGAGCTGTCCTACCGCGTCCTGCCCCGTCAGGCCGACGAGTTCACCTGTGGCAGCTGCTTCCTCGTGCACCACCGCAGCCAGCTGGCCAAGGAGGTCAACGGCCAGATGATCTGCTCGGAGTGCGCGGCCTGAGCGCCGAGGTCGCCCCGGAGGGGCGCGTAGATGTCGCCCCGGAGGGGCGCGTAGATGTCGCCCCGGAGGGGCGCGTAGATGTTGCCCCGGAGGGGCGCATAGATGTCGCCCCGGTGGACGTGCTGCTGCTGCGGCTGGACCCCGAGCTGGAGCCGCCGAGCTACGCCCGCCCGGGCGACGCGGGAGCCGACCTGCGCGCACGCACCGAGGTGCGCCTCGAGCCGGGTGAGCGGGCCCTGATCCCGACCGGCGTGGCGCTCGCGCTGCCGGAGGGCTACGCCGGCTTCGTCCACCCCGATCGGGTCTCGCGGCCAAGCACGGCCTGACGATCGTCAACGCGCCGGGCACCGTCGACGCGGGCTACCGCGGCGAGATATTGGTCAACCTGCTCAACACCGACCGGTCCGAGGCGTTCACCATCCACCGGGGCGACCGGATCGCCCAGCTGGTCGTGCAGGCGGTGTCGGCCGTCCAGTTCCGAGAGGTAACCTGCCTACCGGAGAGCGTGCGTGGCACGAGCGGCCACGGCGACAGCGGGGGCTTCGGCGCCCGCTGACCCACCGCTCTTCGTCCGCACCACCCACCACTGCCGCCAAAGGACTGTTCGTGGCCCTCTTCCGCCGCAAGAAGCACGACGCATCGACCGACCCCGACGTGCCGGACACGACGGATCCGACGACCGGCTCCGAGGCAGAGGCCGAGCACGACGACGTGGCTGCGGACGACGCCCGCCCGAGCGGCACCGAGCTCGGTGGCACCGGCCGCAAGGTGCGCGCCAACGGTCCGCACGACGAGTCCGAGGTCGACGGCCTCGGCGGTCGGCTCGACCTCGGCGCGCTGTGGCTGCCCGGCCTGGACGGCCTGGAGCTGCGCCTCGAGATCGACGAGGCCTCCGGCACGGTCACGGGCGTCACCGCGGTGATGGCCGACTCCTCGCTCGCGCTGCACGCCTACGCCGCGCCGCGCACCCTCGGCATCTGGGACGACATCCGCGACGAGATCGCCGCCAGTGTCGAGACCAACGGCGGCACCGCCCGGGTCGAGGACGGCCTGTTCGGCACCGAGCTGGCCGTAGAGCTCCCGGCCCAGGACGCCGCCGGTCGCCGGGTGCTGCAGCCGGGTCGCTTCCTCGGCGTCGACGGCCCGCGCTGGTTCGTGCGGGGCTTCCTGGCCGGGCCTGCCGCGACCGACGCCGAGGTCGCCGCACCGCTGCTCAGCCTTCTCGCCGACGCGGTCGTCGTCCGCGGCGCCGACGCGATGGCGCCCCGCGAGCTGCTGCCCCTGCGCATCCCCGAGCAGGCGGTCGCCCAGGACGGCGTAGACCCCACCGACCCGGTGGACGACCTGCAGCCCTTCGAGCGCGGCCCGGAGATCACGGAGATCCGATGAGCATCACCCGCGAGCGGCGCCCCGGGCGGCTGCGCCGCCTGCTCGGTCGGCTCGCCACCGACCAGGACGAGCTCGACAACAGCGAGCTGCGCGAGAGCAGCCAGGGCCTCGGCCACCGCACCATCGCCGAGCTGGCCGACCGCGAGGTCGCCACGGTGTCCGGCACGATCCGCAACACCACGCTGAGCCCGCTCGGTCAGGTGCCGGCGCTGCGCGCCGAGCTCTACGACGGGACGCAGCGCCTGCAGCTCATCTGGCTGGGGCGCCGCTCGATCGCCGGGATCGACCCCGGCACCTACCTGCGCGCCCGCGGCCGGGTGTGCACCAAGGACGGGATCAAGACGATCTACAACCCCTTCTACGACACGTGCCGGTCGACCGTGGCCGCTGACGACGAGGGCCTGGCGTCGGTCCGGGCGCACGTTGCACCGTGGAGCGGCTCATCCGGGAGCGGCTCGCCACGGTCCTCGGCGGCTGGCGCGGCTCGCTCGAGGCTGCCCTGCCGACCGTGGTGTTCGTGCTGGTCTGGGTCGTGCGCGCGGACCTGCGCGGTGTACATGTCATCGCCTCGCTGGTGACCGCCGCCCTGCTCGGCGTCGCCCGGCTGGTGACCCGCGGGACGATGCAGTTCGTGCTGTCCAGCCTGCTCGGCACGGCCCTCGCTGCGTACTTCGCCATGCGCAGCGGTCGCGCCGAGGCGGCGTTCCTGCCCGGCATCTTGATCAGCGCCGGCTACTTCGTCGCGACCTTGCTGTCCGTGGTCACCCGCTGGCCGGTCGTCGGCTTCCTCGTCGGTGCCGACCTGGTGCACTCGCACACGTGGTACGCCAACTTCGGCGCGCCAGGACCGGGCCATGGTCCGGGTGCACGTCATCAGCGCGGCTGGAGCCGCTGCGCTGTGGAAGGCTGAGCAGCTCGGCGGCGGCTACCGACTTCCTGCTCTCGAGCGCTCCGCCTACCAGGTCGCTGCCTCGGCATCGCGAAGAGCGTCCTCGGCTGGCCGACGTCCTGCGCTCCTATCCCTCGGTCGACCCCGACCGGGTCAAGGTCGTGCACAACGGCATCGACTCGACCGACGCCGAGCTGAGGACCCGGCGGTGCTCGAGCGCCTCGGCGTCTCGTCCGAGCGCCCGTCCGTCGTGTTCGTCGAGGTCCACCCGTCCAGAAGGAGCCTGCCCTACCTGTGCGCGCGGCCGCCAAGCTGCCGCCGGAGGTCCAGCTCGTCCTCGACGTCCGGGACGGTGAGCAGAAGCAGCTCGTCGCCGGCCTCGACCGGGTCGTCGCGGGTGGGCGCGATGGGCTTGCCGTCGCGGATGATGCCGACCAGCGTGGTGTCGCGGGGGAGCGGTACGTCGTCCACCAGACGCCCGGCGTAGGCGCCGCGGCGGTAGGTGAGCTCGACCATCGTCGAGCGGCCCTTCTGGAACTCGAAGAGCCGCACCAGGTCACCGACGCTCACGGCCTCCTCGACCAGGGCGGTCA
>NZ_JAKZHV010000006.1 GCF_022568835.1 Arsenicicoccus piscis | reverse complement strand
GCCAGCACGAGTGCGACGAGCAGGAAGAAGATGATCAGCGCCTTGAGCGCCTGCTGGGTGACCGACTGGCCCCAGGACGGGCCGACGAAGGTGCTGGAGACGGCCGACGCGGGGACGCCGAACTCCTTGGCGACCGCGTTGGCGACCGCCTGGGTGGTCTTGTCGTCCAGCTTCTCGGTCTGGATGCGCAGGCCCTGGCTGCCGACCTGGGTGACGGTGACGTTCTCCTGGGTCTTGGACGTCCTGGTGACGACGTCCTTGGCGCGCCCCTCGAACCCGCTGAGGTTGGTGACGCCGCTGACCCGGAACTCCGAGCCGCCGGTGAACTCCAGGCCGAGGTTGAGTCCGCGCACGAACAACCCGGCGAGGGCGATGGCCAGCACGATCGCGGACAGCGCGAACCACACCTTGCGCCGGCCCATGAAGTCGATGCTGCGCCGACCGGTGTAGAGGTCGTTGCCGAACTTGGCGAAACCGTTCACAGCACGGCCCCTTCCTGCGGGTCCCGACCGGAGGCCGAGGGGTGGATGGGGCGTCTGCGGCGGGTGCCGGCGGCGGCCGGCGCGTCGGGGGTGGCTTGTGCGTCCGGGTTGACCGGCGCGTCCGCGTCGGCGGGGATGGCCGGGGTGTCCGAGGTGGCGCTACCGACCGGCTCGTCGTCCGGCTCTACCTGGGACCCACCCCGCGTGCCGCGCGTGCCGCGCGCCGAGGTGGAGCTGCTCGCCGTCGGGGCGGAGAACCGGCCGCGGCCGCGGTAGCGGATCGCGTTGCGGTCGACACCGAGGCGCTCGGGCTCGAGACCCGACCACGGCCGGCCCTCGCCGAAGAACTTGGTGCGCGCGAGGATCGACAGCAGCGGGTGGGTGAACAGCATGACGATGATGACGTCGATGACCGTCGTGAGACCGAGGGTGAAGGCGAATCCGCGCACGTTGCTGCTGGCCAGCAGGTAGAGCACGACGGCGGCCAGCAGGTTGACCGCGTCGGAGATCAAGATGGTGCCCCGCGCGCGCTTCCAGCCCGCCTCGACGGCTGCGGCGGTGCTGCGCCCGTCGCGGATCTCGTCGCGGACTCTCTCGAAGTAGACGATGAACGAGTCGGCCGTGGTGCCGATCGACAGGATCAGACCGGTGACGCCGGCCATCGACAGCCGGAAGTTCTGGCTCCAGCCGAGCAGCGTGATCGACAGGTAGATCACCGCGGCCGCCATGATCAGCGAGGCGACCGTGACCAGGCCGAGGACGCGGTACTGGATGAGGCTGTAGAGCACGACCAGCACCAGACCGATCGCGCCGGCCAGCAGGCCGAGGCGCAGCTGGTCGGAGCCGAGCTGGGGGCTGATGGTGTCCTTGGTCTGCACGGTGAACGACAGCGGCAGCGCACCGAACTTCAGCTGCTGGGCGAGCGCGTCAGCCGTGACCGAGTTGAACGTGCCGCTGATCTCGGCGCGGCCACCGGCGATCGCACCCTGGGTGACCGAGGGGGCGCTGATGACCTTGCCGTCGAGCACCATCGCGAGCTGGTTGCGCGGGGACGGCAGGCTGTTGAGCCGCTTGGTGACGTCGTAGAACTGCTGGCCGCCTTCGCGGTCGAAGGTGATGTTGACGACGTACTGCCCCGTCGTGGCGCCCGACTGGGTGGTCGCGAGACCGGCCTGGGCGTCGGTGATGTGCGAGCCCTCGATCTCGGTCGGCCCGAGGATGAACTTGGCGGCCCCGGTGTCGTCGCAGGCGACCAGCGGCTTGCTGGCGTCGTCGACGGCGACCGAGTCGGGCTGCTTGGAGCAGTCCAGGTCGGTGAACTGCTTGGCCAGCGCGTCGGTGACCCACGCGAGGTCGCTCGGGTCGGTGGGCTTGGCGGACGGGGTGGCGGCGCCGGTCGCGGCCGTCGCGGCCGGTGCGCTGGTGACGGCCGCACCCGGGGTGACGGCGGGTGCCGTCGGAGCGGCCGAGGTCGCTGCCGGCGTGGCTGCGGGGGTCGGCGTCGCGGTCGCCCCCGGGGTCGTCGCGGCCGGGGAGCGCAGCGCGGCCGCGGGGAAGTTGGCCCCGGCGGCGGACGGGGTAGCGGCCGCCGGCGTGCTGGCGGGCGTGGCCGCCGAGCCGGTGGCCGTCGGGGAGGCTGCCCCGCCGGCGCTCGGGGTGGCCGTGGGCGCACCCGGCGCGGTGACGAGGACCGGCCGGAAGCGCATCATCGAGGACTTCTCGAGCGAGTCCAGCACTGCCTGCGGGGTGCCGCTCGGCACCGAGACGACGATGTTGTTGCCGCCCTGGGTGCTGACCTCGGCCTCGGCGATGCCGGACCCGTCGACGCGCTTGCGCATGATGTCGACGGCTTTGGTCATCTGGCCCTCGTTGACCGTCTGGCCGCCCGCGAGCTGCGGCTCGAGCACCACCTGGGTGCCGCCGGCGAGGTCGAGACCGAGCTTGGGGGTCCACTCGGCGTCGCTCCAGCGGGTGGCGCCCGCGAGCAGCGCCGCCATGGCGAGCAGCAGCACGAAGAACGTCGTGAGGGTGCGCCGGGCCGAACGGGTGCGGGGGTTGGCCATCACCGCTCCGTCACGGGCTTGTCGTCGATGGCGCCGAGGATGGCCCGGCGGTCGAACTCCATGACGACGCCCGGGGCGGTCTCGAGGCTGGCGATCGAGTCGCTGAGCGCGACCACCGTGCCGTAGAGGCCCGAGGTGGTCACCACCTTGTCGCCGACCGCGACGGCCCGGCTCCGGGCCGTCGCAGCCTTCTGCCGGGCGCGGCCGGCCATCAGGAAGTAGAAGACCAGGAGCAGCGGCAGCGCGAACATGACCAGGCTCAGCCAGCTGGCGGAGCCCTGGTCGGCCATGGGCAGCAGGCCCGAAACGAACATCAGGTGGGGTCCCTTGCAGTCGAGGGGTCCGAAGTGCACCTCGGACCTTCGCCGCAGTTTAGGGGAGGGGTCTGACAGGTCCCAATCACCACGCCCAGGTTGGCGGGCGGGCGCACCTGGGGCGCCGCTCGATCAGCCGAACCGGCCCTCGCCGTCGTCCAGCGGCAGCGTGGGTGCGGACGTGCCCGAGGGCGGGGTGAGACCGAGGTGCTCCCAGGCCAGCGCCGAGGCCGCCCGGCCGCGCGGGGTGCGCACGAGGAAGCCCTCGCGCACCAGGTAGGGCTCGGCCACCGTCTCGACGGTGTCGGCCTCCTCCCCCACGGCCACCGCCAGGGTGGACAGACCGACCGGTCCGCCCCCGAAGCGCTTGCACAGGGCCTCGAGGACCCCACGGTCCAGCCGGTCGAGCCCGAGGCCGTCGACGTCGAACAGCTCGAGGGCCGCCTGCGCCGCCGCACGGTCTACGACACCCTGGCCGTGGACCTGGGCGTAGTCGCGCACCCGGCGCAGCAGCCGGTTGGCGATGCGGGGCGTGCCGCGCGAGCGGCCGGCGATCTCGGCGAGACCGTCGTCCGTGGCCTCCACGGCGAGCAGGCGCGCGGAGCGGGTGAGGATCGCCGCGAGGTCTACGGCGTTGTAGTAGTCGAGATGACCGGTGAAGCCGAACCGATCGCGCAGCGGCGCAGGCAGCAGCCCGGATCGCGTGGTGGCGCCCACCACGGTGAACGGCGGCAGCTCCAGCGGGATCGCGGTCGCACCGGGACCCTTGCCGACGATGACGTCGACCCGGAAGTCCTCCATGGCGAGGTAGAGCATCTCCTCCGCGGCGCGTGCCATCCGGTGGATCTCGTCGAGGAACAGCACCTCGCCCTCCGCGAGGCTCGACAAGATCGCGGCCAGGTCGCCGGCGTGCTGGATCGCCGGTCCGCTCGTCACCCGGATCGGGCGCTCCAGCTCGGCCGCGACGATCATCGCGAGGGTCGTCTTGCCGAGGCCGGGCGGGCCGGACAGCAGGATGTGGTCGGGCACCGCGTCGCGCCGACGCGCGGCCTCGAGCACGAGGGAGAGCTGGTCGCGCACGCGTGGTTGACCGGGGAACTCCGCGAGCCGACGCGGGCGTAGCGCGGCCTCCACCGTGCGCTCGTCGGCGTCGCTGCCCGCGTCGACCACGCGCGCCGTCGCCTCGTAGGAGCCGTCGTCGAGCACGCCCTCGGCCCGCTCGCCGAGGAACGGGTCGTCCGGAGAGCGACCGGTCATCGGCCGAGCACCTGCAGGGCGGCGCGGAGCATGGCGCTGGTGCCGGCCGTGGGCTCGGCGTCCTTGGCCACCTTGGCGACGGCGTCGTCGGCCTGCTTCGCGGACCAGCCGAGACCGACCAGGGCCTCGGAGACCGCGGGCGCCCAGGACGGGCCGGCGTCGCCGGCCTGCGGCGCAGGGGTCGCGGCGGAGGTCCCGCCAGGCAGCGCACCGACCTTGTCGCGCAGCTCGAGCACGATCCGCTCGGCGCCCTTTTTGCCGATGCCGGGGACCTTGCACAGGGTGGTCGTGTCCCCGGCGGCGATGGCCGCGCGCAGCACGTCGGGCGCGTGGACCGACAGCATGGCGAGGGCCAGCCGGGGCCCGACGCCGGAGACCTTCTGCACGGTCTCGAACAGCGCCTTCTCCCCCACGTCCGCGAACCCGTAGAGCGTGAGCGAGTCCTCGCGCACGACCAGGCTGGTCTCGAGCTCGGCTCCGTGACCGAGGTGCTGCTGGGCCGCCGTGGCGGGCGTGGTGTGGACGAGCAGCCCGACCCCACCGACCTCGACGACGACGCTGTCAAGACCGACGTGACGGACCGAGCCGGAGACGGAGGCGATCAACGGGTGCTCCTTGAGTGTTCGGCGATGGCGCGCTGCCAGGCGTTCTGCCCGGTCGACCGGTTCCCGGCCGTCCCGCCTGCGGTCGACTCGCTCGCCGACCGGCCCGAGCGTGCCGCGCGATGGCCGCGCTCCTCGGCCCGGACGAGCTCTTGCAGGCGGTTGCCCGCGACGGCACCGGCGAGCCGGTCGGCCGCTCCCCCGCGCCACACGTGACAGATGGCGAGGGCGAGGGCGTCGGCGGCGTCCGCGGGCTTGGGCGCCTGGTCGAGCCGCAGCACCCGCACCACCATGTGGGTGACCTGCGCCTTGTCGGCGCGGCCGTTGCCGGTCACCGCGGCCTTGACCTCGGTGGGGGTGTGCAGCGCCAGCGGCAGCCCGCGCTGGGCGGCCGCCAGCATCGGCACCGCGCTGGCCTGGGCGGTGCCCATGATGGTGCCGACGTCGCGGCGGGCGAAGACCCGCTCGACGGCGATCGCGTCGGGCTGGTAGCGCTCCAACCACACCTCGAGCTCCTGCTGCAGCGCGTAGAGGCGCTCGGGGGTGGCGTCACCCACGGGGGTGCGCACCACGCCGACACCCAACATGGTCAGCCGGCCGCCGCGGGTGCCCTCGACCACGCCGAGGCCGCAGCGGGTGAGGCCGGGGTCGACGCCGAGGACGCGCACCGCCCACCTCCTGACCCTACGAACACCTGTTCGCCACTGTAGCCCGACCCTCGGACAGTCCCGAGCGCGGCGCGCCGGTCAGTCCTCGTCGTCGAGCTCGGCGAGGATCTCGTCGCTGACGTCGCCGTTGGTCCAGACGTTCTGCACGTCGTCGCTGTCCTCGAGGGCGTCGATGACGCGGAACATCTTGCGGGCGCCGTCGGCGTCCAGCTCGACCTTGAGGTTGGGCACGAACTGCGCCTCGGCCGAGTCGTAGTCGAGGCCGGCGTCCTGGATCGCGGTGCGCACGGCGACGAAGTCCGTTGCCTCAGAGACGATCTCGAAGGAGTCCTCGAGGTCGTTGACCTCCTCGGCGCCGGCGTCGAGCACGATCTCGAGCAGCGCGTCCTCGGTGGTCTCGCCGTCCTTCTGGGTCTTCGGCACCACGACGACGCCCTTGCGGGAGAAGTTGTAGGCGACCGAGCCGGGGTCGGCGAGGTTGCCGCCGTTGCGCGACAGCGCCACGCGCACCTCGGTCGCGGCGCGGTTGCGGTTGTCGGTGAGGCACTCGATGAGCACGGCCACACCGTTGGGCGCGTAGCCCTCGTACATGATCGTCTGCCAGTCAGCCCCGCCCGCCTCGGCGCCCGAGCCACGCTTGAGCGCGCGGTCGATGTTGTCGTTGGGGACGGAGTTCTTCTTGGCCTTCTGGACCGCGTCGTAAAGCGTGGGGTTGCCGGCAGGGTCGGCCCCGCCGTTGCGGCACGCGACCTCGATGTTCTTGATCAGCTTGGCGAAGAGCTTGCCGCGCTTGGCGTCGACGGCTGCCTTCTTGTGCTTGGTGGTGGCCCATTTGGAGTGGCCGCTCATGCGTGTGCTCCTGCTCGTTGACGCTCGGTGGGACGCTCACGGGGCTCGGGCGCCGACGCTCCGGGCACCCGTCCGGGCGCCGCCGTGGTCGGTGCGCCCGCCGCGGGATCCGGACCAGTCTAGCGTCGGCGGCGCAGCGACTATGCTGACGCCTCGTGCCCCAGCCGATCGATCCCGTCACCGAGGCCCTTCCCCGCATCGGCGTGCTCGCCGTCCAGGGGGACGTGCGCGAGCACGTGCACGCCCTGCAGGCCTGCGGGGCGGAGGTGTCGACGGTGCGTCGGCCGAGCGAGCTGGCCGAGGTCGATGCGCTCGTCCTGCCGGGGGGTGAGTCGACGACGATGGACAAGCTGGTGCGCGCGTTCGACCTGCAGCAGCCGCTGCGGGAGCGGATCGCGGCCGGGATGCCGGTCTACGGCTCCTGCGCGGGGCTGATCCTGCTCGCGGACCGGCTCGTGGACGCTCACCGCGCCCAGCAGACGCTGGGCGGGCTGGACGTGCTGGTGCGCCGTAACGCGTTCGGTCGCCAGGTCGACTCGTTCGAGGCCGACCTGCGCGTGGAGGGGGTCGACGGCGAGCCGGTGCGCGCCGTCTTCATCCGGGCACCGTGGGTCGAGCAGGTGGGCCCGCAGGTCGAGGTCCTGGCCTCGGTCACGGCCGCCGACGGCACGCCGGACGGACTCACGCACCCCGTGGCGGTCCGGCAGGGGTCGCTGCTGGCGACGTCGTTCCATCCTGAGGTGACGGGCGACCTACGCGTCCATCGACTGTTCGTCGAGCAGGTGCGTCGGACCCGGACCTCGCCTCCCGGCTCTCCTCCAACCGGCGCATGACCGGGGTCGCGGCGACGCCGTGGACGACGACGGAGAGCAAGATGGCGACCGTCGCGGTCGACCAGACCAGGTCCTTCTCGGCCCACTCGGCCTGGGACGTCGCGTAGGCCAGGTAGTAGACCGTGCCGATCCCGCGCACGCCGAACGCGGCCGTGGCCAGCCTCTCGCCCCGGCTCAACTCGGGCACCCGGGCCAGGGACACCCAGCCGGTCACCGGGCGCACGACGAGGACCAGCGCCAACGCCACCACCACGCCGCCCCAGGTGAGGTGCGCGAGCTGACCGGACGACAGCGACGCCCCGAGCAGCATCAGGATGAGCAGCGTCAGGATCGACTCGAGGTGCTCGATCGCGTCGTGCAGGTGCCCGTGGTAGGCGTGGGTCCGCTCGGACTGGCGCAGCGTGACCGCGGCGACGAACACCGCGAGGAACCCGTAGCCCCCGACCAGCTCGGTGAGTCCGTAGGTCGCGAGGACCAGCGCGAGGGCGAGCAGCGGCTCGCGCGCGTCGGCCAGGCGCAGGTGGTCGAGCCGGGAGCGGAAGACGACCTTGCCGGTCACCCAGCCGGCGAGCCAGCCCACGGCGACCCCGATCAGCAGCTTGCCGACGAGGTCCCACGCGACCCAGGTGCCGACCCAGCCCGACAGCGGGCCCTTGGTCGCGAGTCCGATCGCGAGGTAGACGAACGGGAACGCGAGCGAGTCGTTGAGCCCCGCCTCCGAGGTGAGCGCGAAACGCACCTCGTCCTCCTCCTCGTAGGCCGCCTGCTCGGTCGCGCGGGTGTGGTCGTCGGCCTCGTCGGGGTCGGTCGGCGAGGTGGGGTCCTCGGGGTCGAGCACCGACGGTCCCTCGACCTGGATGTCCGAGGCGAGCACCGGGTCCGTCGGGGCGAGCGCGGCGCCGAGCAGCAGCGCAGCGGCCGGGGTGAGCCCGATGACCCACCAGCCGAGCAGCGCGGTGGCGGCGATGCAGAGCGGCATCGCGACCAGCAGCAGCCGCCAGGTCACCCGCCAGGTCCGCCAGCTGAACGGCCGGTCGATCGCGAGCCCGACGCCCATCAGCGCCACGATGACGCACAGCTCGCTCACGTGGGTCGCGATGGTCTCGTGCAGCACCGGGGCGATCGGCTCGTCACCGGGGATGAACCAGCCGACCGCCACCCCCACCGCCACGACGACGAGCGGCGCGGAGATGGCTCGGTCGCGGATGAAGCGGGGCAGGAAGGCCCCCAGGAGCAGGCCGAAGCCGGCGGTCAGGTAGACCAGGTCAGGAGTCACAAGGACCCATGGTGCGCCTCCGGGGGCCAGTTCGACGATTCCTGAGGCTGATTCGGATCAGGAGCGGTGGGTCACCGGGTGGGTCTGCGGCACGGACCGCGAGCCTCCGCGCAACCGACCCCACAGGCGACCGGCAGCAGAGCGGGTGTGCTCGACGGCGTCCCGCTCGTGCTCCACGAGGCGGCGGTCGAACAGGTGGCCGACGACGAGGTCGGGGTCGGCCAGGCGCAGCGTGCCGCAGAGCCGACCGAGCAGCTGCTCGGGGTTGCCCCGGGCGTGCAGCAGCCCGGTGAGCTCCTGCTCCGCGGCGGGGCCCTCGTCCCGGCCGGCCAGGCGCAGCAGCACGCCGTGGTCCGCGTCCGGGGCGGTGAGCAGGTCCTCGAGGAGGGCACGGTCTACTCCGTCGGGGAGGCGAGCCAGGCCGGCCAGTCCCCCGTCGACGTTCCAGGTCTGGGCCGTGACGGCCGACCCGTCCACGAAGACCATCGCGCCGAGCTGCTCCCCGTCGGTCGCGAGCGCGACGACACCGCGCGGAGCCGTGCGGGACAGCTCGGCAGCGAGCGGCAGGGCGTCGCCCTCCGTGGCGGCCAGCACGCTGGTCCCCCGCCGCACCGCGTAGACCGCCCCATCGACCCCCAGCCGGCGCACCACGTCGACGTCGACGTCGGGCGCGACCACGACCTGGCGCGCCGACGGTGGCTGCAGCCGCGCCTGCGGTGCGTAGAGCGCCCGCGGCACGTCCGGGTCCACCGGACCACCACTGGTGTCGACGGTCGGCGGCCCACCGCTGACGCACGACACGATGCCCTCCGGTGCGAAGCCGTAGGCACGCAGCCCGATCCCGGCGAGCGCCTGCACCAGCTCGGGCAGCTCGCGGACGGGCCCGGTCGTCGGGATCAGACCGGCCGCCGGGCCGTCGGCGTGGACCGGGACGTCGAGCAACACCCAGCCGTACCTCCCCGTCGCCACGAACGCCGGCACCCCCTGCTCGTCGCACCACGCGGCGACGCTCGAGCGGTCGGCGAGGGCAGCCACACGGGTGAGGGCAAGACTCATGGAACCGACCGTAGCCGATGGCTACTCAGCGTGATGCACCTTTTGGGCGAAGCCACCCGCCAGCGTGGCAGCGGCCACCTGCTCGCCCCCGACGAACTCGGCGATCAGGGGGATGCTGGCGCTCTCCCCCGCGGACCGACAGACCTGCGCGCTTGACCTCATCGATGCAGCACGCGCCTCGTTCTCGACCGGACAGCCGCAGCTCGCGATCGCCGAGCTGACGTCCTGGCAGGAGACCGCAGCGGCCGTCGCCGCAGGGTTGGGTCGTGTCGACGTCGCGTGGCTGGGCGACGACCATCCCGCAGGAGTCGTGGAGCGTCCCTGACCGTGCCCGCCAAGAAGGGAGACCTGGTCCCCCGCCCGCCGAAGAAGATCGAGTACGAGATCCGTTTCGCTACCGCCGAAGCACTGACCGGCTGGCGTGACCTCGTCGCGACCATCCGCAACGCCATGACGGAGACCTGGGACTTCCTGATAAGCACCCCTCTGACGACAACCACAACCACCTATCGTCTCAAGGGCGAGCTCGGCGCGATCCAGCGCGGCGGGAAGACGCACGAGCGCTGGCAGCACAAGCCGGCAGCGAAGGGCACGGCGCGGATCTGGTTCTATGTCGACGGAAGGACCGTGTACCTGGAGCAGGTGCACACGAGCCACCCCAACCAGACGAAGTAGGCCGACGGCCCCTCGAGTGGGCCGGGTCTACCAGCCGCGCTCGGCGAGCCGGTGCGGGACGGGGATGTCGGCGACGTTGATGCCGACCATCGCCTCACCGAGGCCGCGGGAGACCTCGGCGATCACCGACGGGTCGTCGTAGAACGTGGTGGCCTTGACGATCGCCTCGGCCCGCTGGGCCGGGTTGCCGGACTTGAAGATCCCGGAACCCACGAAGACGCCCTCGGCGCCGAGCTGCATCATCATCGCCGCGTCCGCCGGGGTCGCGATGCCACCCGCGGTGAACAGCACGACCGGCAGCTTGCCGGTGCGCGCGACCTCGCAGACCAGGTCGTAGGGAGCCTGCAGCTCCTTCGCCGCGACGTAGAGCTCGTCCTCGGGGAGCGAGGTGAGCCGGCGGATCTGCTGGCGGATCTGGCGCATGTGCGTGGTCGCGTTGGAGACGTCACCGGTGCCGGCCTCGCCCTTGGACCGGATCATGGCGGCGCCCTCGGTGATCCGGCGCAGCGCCTCGCCGAGGTTGGTGGCGCCACACACGAACGGCACGGTGAACGCGAACTTGTCGATGTGGTTCTCGTAGTCCGCCGGCGTCAGCACCTCGGACTCGTCGATGTAGTCCACCCCGAGCGACTGCAGCACCTGGGCCTCGACGAAGTGGCCGATCCGGGCCTTGGCCATCACCGGGATCGAGACGGCCTCGATGATGCCGTCGATCATGTCGGGGTCGCTCATCCGCGACACCCCGCCCTGCGCGCGGATGTCGGCGGGCACCCGCTCGAGCGCCATCACGGCCACCGCTCCGGCGTCCTCGGCGATCTTGGCCTGCTCGGGCGTGACGACGTCCATGATGACGCCGCCCTTGAGCATCTCGGCCATGCCGCGCTTGACCCGCGCCCCGCCGACGGCGCGCTCGGCGGGCTGCTGGGACGTCGTCGCGGGGGTCTCGCGGGGCTGGCTGGTGTCGCTGGTCATGCGCTGGGGCTACCTTCTGTGGCGATCGGTGGGCTGGCCGGCTGGGGCGGCCCGGTGCCTGCCCATGCTACGGCTCCGCGAGACCACCTCAGCACGCACGTTCGGCCCTCGCTCAGGGGCCCCGCGCTGCCGCCAGGCGTGCGCTTCGGACTGATTCATCGCGGTTGGAACGGTCCAATCGCCGGTTTCGAGGCGTGAATCCGTCCGAACGGTCACCCGTCCACCACCCGACGGGGCCGTCAGGGCTGCACCAGCACCCGCGTCAGAGCCGCTGCGGAGCGTCGAGCGGGACGGGCTGGGGCAGGTCGGTGTGCCCGGCGAGGTGAAACAGCCGCACCAGCGGCTTGCGTCGCACCCGCAGGCAGTCGGCGATGGCGTCGTCGTGCATCCGCAACGCCAGCTGCACCCGTAGACCGGCCGCGGCCAACCGCTCGACCAGCTCGGCGGGTGCCCCGCCCTCGGCGCGGACGGCCGCCACGACCTCCGGCGTCAGGGCGACGTCGATGGTCTCGGTGAGGACGTTCTCGATCTCCAGCCGCCCGGCGGAGTGCTCGTCCTCGGCGGCGAGCGCGTCGGTGGCCGCCGACGCGAGGATGAGCGACGACGCGGGGTCGACGACCGCAGCGGCCGCCAGCTCCAGGGCGCACTCGGCGCGGCGCACCAGCTGTGCGTCCAGCGCGGTGAGCGCCCCCTCGATGCGGGCGTGCAGCCGGTCCAGCCGGGCCGCGGTGTAGGTCAGGCGCCACGCCAGCAGCACCAGCGCCACGACCAGCACGACGTAGCGCAGCGGCACGTCCGGGAGGCCCAGGTCACCGGCCAGCACCAGCGAGCCGGCGGAGGCGCCACCCACCACGTCAGCCAGAACCACGCCACCCATCACCGACCCGCCCCCCTCCGGACCCGACGACGCACCCGATCACGCCAGGCCTCGAACCGCAGCGTCAGCGGCCCGCTCTCGACCGGGGCGGCGGCGAGCACCGCGGTCTCATAGACCGCCAGCACCTGCTCCCCCACGACCGACCAGTCGTACTCGCGGGCACGGCGC
Source organism: Arsenicicoccus piscis (assembly GCF_022568835.1). GTDB lineage: Bacteria > Actinomycetota > Actinomycetes > Actinomycetales > Dermatophilaceae > Arsenicicoccus > Arsenicicoccus piscis. Next base: position 181,077 of record NZ_JAKZHV010000006.1, on the reverse strand, counting down.
CGCCCCGCAGCCCGCAGCGCCTCGCGCGCCGACGCGTCACCGACCAGCCCGATCACGACCCGGGCCAGGTCGTCGGCGTCCCCGCAGGCGAAGAGCCGACCCGCGCGGCCGTCGTCCAGCACCCTGGCGAAGGCCTCGAGGTCGCTCGCCACGACCGGCGCCCCGGCCGCCATCCCCTCGACCAGGATGATCCCGAAGCTCTCTCCACCGGTGTTCGGCGCGACGTAGACGTCGGAGCCGGCGAGCAGCCCGGCCTTCTCCTCGTCCGAGACGGTCCCGAGGATCTCTACCGCGTGCCGGTGCTCGGGAGCCACCGCCGAGAGCACCTCGGCGCCGTCACCGGGCCCGGCCAGCAGCAGGCGGGCCCGCGGGCAGGCCTCGAGGATGGCGGGGAGCGCGTCCAGCAGCACGGGCAGCCCCTTGCGCGGCTCCTGCATGCGCCCGAGGAAGGAGATCGTCGGCCGCGACGGTGTCCCGGCCCAGCGCGGGTCGGGCCCGACGGCGGCGATCCGGTCGACGAACACGCCGTTCGGGATGACCACAGGGTCGGTGCCGGAGTTCCACCGAGCCGTCTCGTGCGCGGCGGGCGACACCGCGATCCGACCGGACACCCGCTCGAGCGAGGGGCGGAAGACGGGGCTCAGCGCCTCCAGCGGCCGCGAGCGCTGCATCGCGCTGTGGAAGGTCGCGACGACGGGGCACGTGGCGGCCCGCAGCGCCAGCAGCGAGATGCTGGGCGTGAGCGGCTCGTGCAGGTGCACGACGTCGAAATCGCTCTCCAGCCAACGGATCACGCGCGCATTGACGACGGCGCCGAAGCTGAGCCGAGCCACCGAGCCGTTGTAGCGCACCGGCACCGCCGACCCCGTGCTCACGACGTAGTCCGGCACCGGAGTGTCCGGCGACGCGGGGGCCAGCACGCTCACGTCGTGCCCCTGGTCGATCAGCCACTCGGCCAGGTCGCGCACGTGCAGCTGCACTCCCCCCGGCACGTCGAACGAGTAGGGGCACACGATCCCGATCCGCAGCGCCCGCAGGCTCATCGGGCCCTCCCGCTCACGACGGGTCGACGAAGACGCGCTGCATCATGTGCCACTCCTCGGTGCGCCCGAGCAGGGTCGGCGCGAGGGCGTCCACGCAGCGCTGGGTCAGGTCGGCGACCCCGTCACCGTCGGCCGGCACCACCTCGTCGTGCCACTCCACGACCAGGTCGTAGCCGCTGCCGGTGCCTCCCGGCGCCAGCCGCGGTCGGTACGTGATGGACACCGGGTAGAGCGCGGCGCCGCTCGCGAGGGCCAGCGCGGCCGGGCCGGCGGCGACCTGCGCCTGCTGCCCGGCGAGCGTGACGGTGACGCCGCTGCTGGTGAGGTCGCGGTCGGCGAGCAGCGGCACGAACCCGCCGTCGGACAGCACCCGCACCAGCTCGGCGAAGGGCGGCTCGCCACCGGTGAGCGGCAGGATCCGCATCCCGAGGGCCTCGCGGAACCCCACGAACGCGTCGTAGAGCTCCTCCGGCCGCAGGCGCTCGGCGACCGTCGTGACCGGGGCCAGCTCGAGGGTGGACCAGGCGCCCGCAAGATCCCAGCTGCCCAGGTGCCCGAGGAACATGACGACGCCTCGCCCCTGCGCCAGGGCGGCGCGCGGTCCGGCGTCGCCGAGCGGCAGCACGCTGTCGCGGATCTGCTCGGGGCGCAGGTCGGGCAGCCGGAACGCGTCGCACCAGTAGCGCAGGTAGGAACGCAAACCGGCGCGCACGAGGGCGTCGAGCTCGGCCTCGGGGAGCTGCGGGTGCAGCCGGGCGTAGTTCGCACGCAGCTGGCGCGAGTCCTTGCTGCCGGCAGCGACGGTCCGGTCGGCGACCAGGTCGAACAGGCCGTAGGCGAGGCGCGGCGGCAGCAGGCGCACCAGCCGCCAGGCGGCGCGGAAGCCGGCGGTGGTCAGCGCGTCCTTCACGCCGCGGGCCTGAGCGCCTGTCGCCGCACAAAGACGATGCGCTGCACGACGGTGACAAGGGACGCCACGGCCAGCACCGCGAGCACGACCGTGAGCAGCACCTCGGGGACGCCCATGCCGACGAGCCCGGTGGCGACGAGCACAGCGACCAACCGGTCCGCCCGCTCGGCGATGCCGACGTTGGCCGTCATGCCGAGCCCCTCGGCGCGCGCCCGCGCGTAGGACACGAGCATCCCGAGCACGAGGCAGGCGAGGGTGAGGTTGACCATCAGGTGGTTCTGGACCTTGGCGTAGTAGAGGAGCAGACCACCGAAGATCGCGGCGTCGCCGATGCGGTCGAGCGTGGAGTCCAGGAAGGCGCCCCACGACGAGCTCTTGCCCGCGGCGCGCGCCATGATCCCGTCGAGCGTGTCCGAGAAGACGAACACGGCGATGATCAGGGTGCCGGCGAGGAAGTGGTGGTTGGGGTAGAACCCGAGGGCACCCACGCACACGCCGAGGGTGCCGAGCACGGTGACGGTGTCCGGCGAGACCCCCCACGACAGCAGCAGCTTGGCGAGGGGGGTGAAGACGCGGGTGGCGAGGGCACGGAAGCGGTCCAGCATGGTGGCTCAACGGTACCCATACCCAGCACCGATCGCGGAACGGCGCTCCGCGCAGCCCCAGGCCGGCACGGGCAGGCAGCCCCAGGTCGGCACCGGCAAGCAGCGCCAACCAGGGGGCCGCGGTTGTGAGCCGCAAGGGGTGGGTGTTGGCTGACCCTATGAGTGCCAACGACCGCAAGGGGGCCGCGTCCACTGCCGCACCGGCCCCGACCTCGCCCGCGCAGATCCGCAACGTCGTGCTCGTGGGCCACTCCGGAGCCGGCAAGACCACCCTGTTCGAGCACCTCGTGGCCGCGGCCGTGCCCGGCTACCGCCCCAAGGACGACGGCGACGAGCGCTCGATCGGGTTGCAGGTCGCCGCCCTCCAGGTCGGCGACACGACGGTCAACCTGATCGACACCCCGGGCTACGCGGACTTCCTCGGCGAGCTGCGGGCGGGCCTGCGCGCCGCCGACGCCGCCCTGTTCGTGGTGTCCTCGGCCGACGGCATCGACGCAGCGACCGCCCAGCTGTGGCAGGAGTGCGAGGTCGTGGGGATGCCCCGCGGCATCGTGGTCACCAAGCTCGAGAACGGTCGGACCGCGTTCGAGGACACGCTCGAGCGCTGCCGCGAGGCGTTCGGGGACTGCCAGCCGCTCTACCTGCCGGTGGCGGGCGAGGACGGGTCCACGATCGTCGCGACGCTCGCGCTGCTCAGCCAGAACGTCTACGACTCCAGCGGCGACGAGCTCGCCGTCGTCGAGGCGACCCCGGAGCAGCGCGGGACGATCGAGGACGCTCGCGGGGCCCTGATGGAGGCGATCATCACCGAGTCCGAGGACGACACTCTGCTGGACCGCTACCTCGAGGGCGAGCAGGTCGAGCTCGACGTCGTCATCGGGGACCTCAAGAAGGCCGTCGCCGCCGGCACCTTCTTCCCGGTGATCCCGATCTCGGCGCACACCGGTGCGGGCCTGACCGAGCTGTTCGAGCTGTTCACCGAGTGCTTCCCGACGCCCGACCGGCACGAGCTGCGGGCGGTCACGACGCTCGACGGCGAGCCGACCGAGGCGCTCAACGGCGACCCGTCCGGCCCACTCGTGGCCGAGGTCGTCAAGACCGCGACCGACCCCTACGTCGGACGTGTCTCCGTCGTCCGGGTCTTCAACGGCACGCTGCGTCCCGACGACGTCGTGCACGTCTCGGGCCACCCCTCGACGTTCGCCGGCAAGGACGTCGAGGGCCACCCCGACCACGACTCCGACGAGCGCGTGGGATCGCTGTCCGCGCCCCTCGGCGACGACAACCGCCCCAAGAAGGTCGCGGTGGCCGGAGACATCGTCACCGTGGCCAAGCTGGCGCACGCCGAGACCGGAGACACCTTGTCCAGCAAGGAGACTCCCGTCGTGGTGGAGCCGTGGCTGCTGCCCGACCCGCTCCTGCCGGTCGCCATCCACCCGGTCGCCAAGGCCGACGAGGACAAGCTCGCCGCGGCGCTGCAGCGCGTGGTCGCCGAGGACGTCACCATGCGGATGGAGCACAACGCCGAGACCCACCAGGTCGTGCTCTGGACGATGGGCCAGGCACATGTCGACGTGCTGCTGGCCCGGCTGAAGGACCGCTACGGCGTCTCGGTCGAGGCCGAGCCGCTGCGGGTCGCGATGCGCGAGACGTTCGTCGCCCCGGTCAGGGTGCAGGGCCGGCACGTCAAGCAGTCCGGCGGCCACGGCCAGTTCGCCGTCTGCCATGTCGAGATCGAGCCGCTCGAGCGCGGTGCCGGCTTCGAGTTCGTCGACAAGGTCGTCGGTGGCTCGGTGCCGCGCCAGTTCATCCCCTCGGTCGAGAAGGGCGTGCGGGCCCAGATGGAGAAGGGCACCCTCGCGGGCTACCCGATGGTCGACATCCGGGTGACCCTCGTCGACGGCAAGGCGCACTCGGTGGACTCCTCCGACATGGCCTTCCAGACCGCGGGCGCGCTCGCGCTCAAGGAGGCCACGTCCGAGTCGACCGTCACCTTGCTCGAGCCGGTCGAGGCCGTGGACATCGCGGTGGCCGACGACTACGTGGGCGCGGTCATGGGTGACCTCAGCACGCGCCGGGGCCGGGTCATCGGCACCGAGCCCGCCGGCGCCGGCCGCACCGTCGTCCACGCCGAGGTGCCGGCGCAGGAGCTCACCCGCTACGCCATCGACCTGCGCTCGGTGTCGCACGGCACCGGATCGTTCACCCGCGAGCTGCTCCGCTACGAGCCGCTCCCGGCCCACCTCGCGAAGGCCCACCTCTCCTCCTCGTAGACCTCGCACCAGGCCTTGTTCCGTAGACCGACCCCGCCGCGCGGGCGTCCGACGCACCTGGGAAGGTTGACCCATGGAGCTCATCGTCATCCGCCACGGCCAGTCCGAGAACAACCGGCTCTTCGCCGAGACCGGGTCCCGGGTGGGCCGCACCCCCGACCCGGCGCTCAGCGAGGAGGGCGAGCTCGAGGTGGCGGCGCTCGCCGCAGGGCTCGCCGACGCGGGCATCACGCACCTGTACTCCGCCCTGACCCGCAAGTCGCTGCAGACCGCGTCGGCGCTCGCCGAGACCCTCGGGGTGCCCGTCGTGGGGCGCGCCGACCTCGGCGGTGTGGGCGGGCTCTACCAGATCCACGGGTCGACCTCGACGCGGCAGGCCTTCCCCGGCCTGACGCCCGAGGAGATGCGCGAGGCCTGCCCGGGTGTCCAGCTGCCCGACACGCTCACCGACGGCGAGCCGTGGGACGGCTCGTTCGAGCGCGAGAGCGACGCACCGGCCCGCGCGGGCGCGCTGATCGGCGAGCTGCAGGACACCCACGACCAGGACGACGTCGTGGCGGTCGTCACCCACCCGCACTTCGGTCAGCTGCTGCTGCAGACGGGCGTCGGCTTCCGCGGTGACGCCCGTGCGTTCGTGCTCGACACGGCCAGCGCGACCGCCGTCCAGCTCGGCGACAAGCCGGTGGCGCTCTACGTCAACCGCGTGTTCAGCGACCACCAGCCCGGTCTCTGACAGCCGCCCTCACACGGCGACGGGCACGTGCCGGGGCCCGCGGATGGTGACCGACCGGCGCCGGGTGACCGGGCCGACCCGGTGCAGCGTCGGCAGCCGCTCGGCGATGGTCCGCAGGGCACGGGTGGCCTCCATCCGCGCCAGCGGCGCGCCGATGCAGTAGTGGATGCCTCCGGAGAACGCCAGGTGCTCCCCGCGGGGGTTCCCGCCGAGCGGACTCCTGACTGCGCCCCCTCGGCGTAGCGGGTGATGTCGTAGCGCGCCGGGTCGGGGAACACGTCCGGGTCGCGGTTGGCACCCCCGATGAGCGTGAACACCCACTGGTCCTTGCGGACCGTCACGCCGCCGATCTGCTGGTCCTGGAACGCAATTCGCCCGGTCTCGTGCACCGGCGGGTCCCAGCGCAGCGTCTCCTCGACGCACGCCCCCGCGAGGTCGGGGTCGGCGCGCAGCAGGTCCCACTGGTCGGGGTGGGCGAGCAGGGCGAGTGCGGCATTCCCGATCAGGTTGACCGTCGTCTCGAAGCCTGCGACCAGCAGCAGCGAGCACAGCGGCGCAAGCTCCTCGGGCCGGATCCGGTCACCGCGCGCGGCGACGAGGGTGGAGACCAGGTCGTCGGCGGGCTCGCGCTCGCGCAGCGCGAACAGCCCCTCGAACATCGTCTCCAGCATGGCCACCGCCGCCATCACTTCGCGGGCGTGCCGCAGCGAGTGCAGCCCGTCGAGGGCGCTGCCGAGGGCGACGCCGTGCTGCTGGAAGGTGCGCTGGTCCTCCAGCGGCACCCCGAGCATCTCGGTGATCACGATGATGGGCAGCGGCGCGGCCAGGTCGTCCACCAGGTCGAAAGTGCCTCTGGCGCAGACGTTCTCGACGAGCCGGTCGAGCGTGCGGTCGACGAGGCCGGTGTAGCGCCCCATCATCCGCGGGCTGAACGCCGGTGCGGCCAGCCGGCGCAGCCGGGTGTGGTCGGGCGGGTTCTTGCCCAGGAACGACAGGTCCACGTCGGGCAGGTCGTCCGGGTGCGGCGTGCCCTCGACCCCGACGACCCCGAACGTCCGGCTGCGCAGCACCTCGCGGCACACGTGGTGGTCGACGGTCTGCCAGCTCCCCTGTCGGGTCGCCACCATCGGACCCCTCGCCCGCAGCTGCTCGTAGAGCGGGTAGGGGTCCGCGCGTCCCTCGCCCAGCCGCAGCCGGGCCCGCAGGTCGCCCCGCACCCGCCCGTCCCACCAGGTGCTCGCCCGCTCCCCGTAGAGCACCCGGGCGAGCATCACGCCCTGGGCCAGCTCGCTGTTGCGCATCCTTCTCCCCCTTGCCGCTCCGATCCGGCTGCCGGCGCTCCCATCCGCTCGCACCCCCAGGACAGCGTCACATCCTGGCCACGTCCGGGTCGCGCGCGGCGCGCCCGAAGGGCCACGGATGGTCGCTGAACACGATCTTCTCCTGGCCGTCGGAGGGGTCGACGTGCAGACCCCGGTCGACCAGCCCGAGCCGGGTGGCCGCCCGCCGGGAGGCGGCGTTGTGCTGGTGCACCCAGGCGACGACCGGTGCGTCGTCGTCGAGGGTGCGCGCGGCCTCGATGGCGGCGCGGGCCATCTCCACGGCGAAGCCCTGGCCGCGGGCGTGCGGCGCCAGCCGGTAGAAGACGTTCCACGCGCCGGTCACCTGGCGCTGGCAGCCACCGAGCCCGAGCAGCGCACCCTGGTCGGGGCGCAGCGGATCGGTCGTCGCGGCCTGGGTCGTCGGGAGCGGGCGCGCCTGGATCACCCAGTAGGACAGCCCGCCCTGCAGCCAGCGCAGCGCGGCCCGGTCCACCCAGGCCCCGGTCTGCGCGAGGTCCCGGTGCCGGGCGGCCGGGTCGTGGTCCCACGAGTGCGGGTCGGACTGGATCGCGTAGACCGCCTCGAGCTGGCTGCGGTCGACGGCGACCAGGTGCAGCCGCTCGGTGTCATGCACCCGGAAGTCCGCCCGCCCGGTCATGTCGGCCAGCTCTCGACCACCCGACGACGCGTGTCCTCGAGCAGGAAGGGCAACGCCTTGGTCTGCGCCACGATCGGCAGGAAGTTCATGTCGCCACCCCAGCGCGGCACCACGTGCTGGTGCAGGTGCGCGGCCACGCCGGCACCGGCCACCGCGCCCTGGTTCATCCCGAGGTTGAAGCCCATCGGCGCGCTCGCCGCCTCCAGCGCGCGGATCGCCTGCTTGGTCAGCGCCGTGAACTCCGCCGTCTCCTCGTCGGTGAGGTCGACGTAGAGCGGCACGTGCCGGTAGGGGCAGACCAGCAGGTGACCGGGGTTGTAGGGAAACAGGTTCAGCACCACGAAGCACAGCTCGCCGCGGTGCACGATCAGCCCGTCGGCGTCCGACTTGCCCGGCGCGGCGCAGAACGGGCAGTCCTCCCCCGCGTCCTCGCTCGGCCGCGCCCCCTCGATGTAGACCGCGCGGTGCGGGGTCCAGAGCCGCTCGAACGCGTCGGGCACCCCCGCGAAGTCGCCGGGCAGCTCGGTCGCCACGTCGTCAGCCATGGGTTGATCGTAGAACCCCCACCTCGCCCGGGCATCCGGCGGCCCTTCACCAGACGCCGATCCGCGAGATAGGTTGACCACCCGAGGTCGTCGTCCAAGGAGGCATCGTGAGCAACCAGCACAGCGATCAGCAGAGCAACCAGCACAGCGATCAGCAGAGCGACACCCAGGGCACCGACCCCTGGGCCGGGCTGGACTCCCCCGCCGCCCCCAACGCGAGCAGCTGGGTGGCCCAGCAGCTGGAGGCCATCGACCGGGCGGGCACCACGGACGCCGCCGAGATCAAGGGTCGTCCGGTCGAGGTGCTGACCATGCGCGGTGCGCGCTCGGGTCGCGTGCTGCGGGTGCCGCTGATGCGCGTGGAGCACGACGGGGTCTACGCGGCCGTGGCGTCCAAGGGTGGCGCCCCGGACAACCCGCAGTGGTACCACAACGTCGTCGCCGACCCCCACCTGCTGCTGCAGGACGGCACCACGACCAGCAAGGTGATCGCCCGCGAGATCCACGGGGCCGAGCGCGACGAGTGGTGGCCGCGCTGCGTGGCGGCGTTCCCCGACTACGCCGACTACCAGAAGAACACCGATCGCCTCATCCCGGTCTTCCTGCTGGAGCCGCCGGCGTAGGGACGGCGTCGACCCCCTAGGCTGCCTCTCGTGAATGCCTCGGTCTACGTCGCCTCGCCCGTAGGACACTCCGGCAAGTCCGCCGTGGTACTCGGCCTGCTGGACGCCCTCAACCGCTCCCACGCCAAGGTCGGGGTCTACCGGCCGGTGACCGCGAGCACGCCCGAGCAGGACACCGTGCTGCTCACCGCGCTCGCGTCGGCCTCGGCCGACCTGACGCCCGCGGAGGCCGTGGGGGTGACCTACGACGACGTCCACAACGACCCCGACGCGGCCCTGTCGCGCATCGTCGAGCGCTTCCACGAGCTCGAGCGGCGGTGCGACGTGGTGGTGGTCGTCGGGTCGGACTTCACCGACGTGGCGTCCCCGACCGAGTTCGCGTTCAATGCCCACATCGCCGCCAACCTCGGCTCCCCCGTGCTGCTGGTGGTCGGCGCCGACGGCCCCTCGACCGAGGACGTCGTCACGATGACCGAGCTGGCCCTGTGGGAGCTGCGCAGCAACGTGGCGACGCCCCTCGCGGTGGTGATCAACCGGGCGCCCGCCGACCAGCTCGACGCCATCCGGGCCGCCCTGGCCGACAACGAGATCACGTCCGACCTGCCGACCTACGTCATCCCCGCCGACCGCTCGCTCTCCTCCCCCACCGTCGCCGACCTGATGGCAGCCTGCCAGGGCCGGCTGGTCGCGGGTGACGCCGACCTGCTCGACCGCGAGGCCCTCGGCATCGTCACCGCCGCCATGACCATGCCCAACGTCCTGGACCGGCTGATCGAGCAGTCGCTCGTCATCACGCCCGGCGACCGCGCCGACGTCGTGCTCGGGGTGCTCCTGGCGCACCGCTCCACCGCCTTCCCCGCCATCGCGGGCATCATGCTCAACGGCGGCTTCGAGCTGCCGCCCCAGGTGATGCGACTCATCGAGGGTCTCTCCACGCAGGTGCCGATCATGGTGACGCACAGCGGGACTCACGACACCGCCGTCGCCGTCGCGGGTGTCCGGGGTCGGATGACCCCGAGCGCGCACCGCAAGATCGCGACCGCCGTGCGGCTGTTCAACGACCACGTCGACGTCGACGCGCTGCTGTCCGAGATCGCCGGCCCGCACGACTCGGTCGTCACCCCGCTGATGTTCGAGCACCAGCTGCTCGCGCGCGCCCGCGCCCTCGGCAAGCACATCGTCCTGCCCGAGGGCGAGGACGACCGGATCCTGCGGGCGACCGAGATCCTGCTGCGCCGCGGCGTCTGCCGGATCACCCTGCTCGGCAAGGAGGCCGACCTGCGCGCCCGCGCGAAGGTCATCGGTGTCGACCTCGGCGACGCGCAGATCATCGACCCGACCGACGAGAGCTACGTCGAGCGGTTCGCGGCGGAGTACGCCACGGCCCGCGCCCACAAGGGCGTCACCCTGGAGCAGGCCCGCGACCGGGTCACCGACCCGTCATACTTCGGCACCATGATGGTGCAGCTCGGTCTCGCCGACGGCATGGTGTCGGGGGCCGTCAACACGACGGCGCACACCATCCGCCCGGCGCTGGAGTTCGTCAAGACCGTGCCGGGCGTGAGCGTCGTGTCGAGCTCGTTCCTCATGTGCCTCAAGGACCACGTCGCGGTCTACGGCGACTGCGCGGTCAACCCCGACCCCAACGCGACCCAGCTCGCCGACATCGCCATCTCCTCCGCAGCGACGGCCGAGGCGTTCGACATCGAGCCGCGCATCGCGATGCTGTCCTACTCGACCGGCGGCTCCGGCACCGGCGCCGACGTCGACAAGGTGCGCGAGGCCACCGCCCTGGTGCGCGAGCGTCGTCCCGACCTGCTCGTCGAGGGGCCGATCCAGTTCGACGCCGCGGTCGACCCGAGCGTCGCCCGCTCCAAGATGCCCGACAGCGCCGTGGCCGGCCGGGCGAGCGTGCTGATCTTCCCCGACCTCAACACCGGCAACAACACCTACAAGGCCGTCCAGCGCACCGCGGGGGCCGTGGCCATCGGCCCGGTGCTGCAGGGGCTGCGCAAGCCCGTCAACGACCTGTCCCGCGGCGCCACGTTGCGCGACATCGTCAACACGGTAGCCATCACGGCGCTGCAGGCCGGCACGCCGACCGAGACCAGCCCCTCCAGCTCGCAGGAGTAGACACCATGCCCGCCATCCTCGTGCTCAACACCGGCTCGTCGTCGCTGAAGTACCAGCTCATCGACACCGACACCCACGAGAGCCTCGCCGGCGGACTCGTCGAGGCGATCGGTCTACGCACCGCCAAGATCCATCACCGCGGCTCGAGCGGCGAGGTCGAGGAGAGCTTCGACTGCCCGGACCACCGGGCTGCGCTCGCCAAGGCGATGACCATGTTCGACCGCACCGGGCCCCGCCTCGCGACCGCCGACGTGGTCGGGGTCGGCCACCGGGTGGTGCACGGCGGCGCGGAGTTCCAGGCGCCCGCCCTGGTCGACGACGCGCTGATGACCACCCTCGAGCAGCTGACCCCGCTCGCCCCGCTGCACAACCCGGCCAACATCGAGGGGCTCACCGTCGCCCGCGAGATGTTCCCGTCGCTGCCGCAGGTGGCGGTCTTCGACACCGCGTTCCACCAGACCATGCCCGACTACGCCTACACCTACGCCGTGCCCAAGCAGTGGCGCACCGAGCTGCGGGTGCGGCGCTACGGCTTCCACGGCACCTCGCACGCCTACGTCTCGCGCAAGGCCGCCGAGTTCCTCGGCACCGACCCGGCCGACACCAACGTCATCGTCCTGCACCTCGGCAACGGCGCCAGCGCGTCGGCGGTCCAGGGCGGGCGCAGCATCGACACGTCGATGGGGCTGACCCCGCTCGAGGGCCTGGTGATGGGCACCCGCTCCGGCGACCTCGACCCGGCCGTCCCCATGCACGTCAACCGCGTCGCCGGGCTCTCGCTCGCCGACATCGACAAGGCGCTCAACAAGGCCAGCGGCCTGCTCGGCCTCGCCGGCGCCAGCGACAACCGCGAGGTCGTCCGCCGTCGCGCGGCCGGTGACGACGACGCCCGCCTCGCCCTCGACGTCGTGACGTACCGGCTGCGAAAGTACGTCGGCGCCTACGCCGTCGCGCTCGGCCGGGTCGACGCGATCGTCTTCACCGGCGGCATCGGCGAGAACTCCAGCGAGGTCCGCGGCCCGGTCGTCTCGGGCCTCGGCATCCTCGGCGTCGAGCTCGACGAGGACGCAAACCTGGTGCGCTCCAAGGAGATCCGCGACATCGCCACCCCCGCCTCGAAGATCCGCGTCCTGGTGATCCCCACCAACGAGGAGGCCGAGATCGCCCGCCAGACCTACGAGCTCGTCTCGCAGTAGGCCTGTCAGAACAACGTCGAGGGCACCGTCAGCGCTGCCTCCACGACGGTGGACCCCACCGGGTGGGCACCGGCGCGGCGGGCGATGCCGGGCGCCGCCGACCCGAGCCCGGCCAGGTCACCGGTCAGCCGGTCCAGCCCCTCGGAGCCGGCCCAGCGCAGCACCTCGCGCAGCAGTCGACTCGCGATCCCCTGGCGGCGAAAGGTCGGCGACACGTAGAACGTGGTGACCGTCCCGTGCCGACCTCCCGCGGGTGCCGCGAGCGTCGGCAGGTCGTCGACCACCACCAGCTGGACCAGACCGACCGGGCGCTTGTCGATCTCGGCGAGGAAGGCGGGGTGTCGGTCGACGTCGCGCAGCCACGCGTCGGCCCATCGATCGAGGAACCCGGGGGCCGGGACCTCGCCGAGCTCACGGCCGAGCTGCAGGTGCAGAGCAGCCACGGCGAAGGCGTCGTGGGGCTTGGCCCGTCGCAGATCGACCGGGGTGCTCATGGCTGTCAGTGAACCAGAGGGGCCGCCCCTCGGCACCCGAAGAGACCCAACTGAGACGTCTCAGATGACGAACGCGCCCTGGTCACGCTGCGCGCCCGCGGGCATGGTGACGAGGTGCGACGCACCGCGGGGTCGCGCACGAGGAGAACCTCCTGACCCGAAAGGCGTTGCCATGAGCGACAACTCGTCCACCTGGGCGTTCGAGACCAAGCAGATCCACGCCGGGCAGGCACCGGACTCCCAGACCGGGGCGCGAGCGCTCCCGATCTACCAGACGACGTCCTACGTCTTCGCGGACGCCCAGACCGCGGCGGATCGCTTCGCGCTGAGCGACCTCGGGCCGATCTACACTCGCATCGGCAACCCGACCGAGCAGGCCGTCGAGGAGCGCCTGGCCGCCCTCGACGGTGGCGTCGGCGCGCTGCTGCTGGCGAGCGGGCAGGCGGCCACGACCTTCGCGATCCTCAACGTCTGCCAGGCCGGCGACCACGTCGTGTCCAGCGCCGCGCTCTACGGCGGGACGTTCAACCTGCTCTCCTCGACCCTGGCCCGGCTCGGGATCGAGACGACGTTCGTGGCGCCCGGCGACCTCGACGCGTGGAAGGCCGCGATCCGGCCCAACACCAAGCTGCTCTTCGGCGAGACGATCTCCAACCCCGACCAGCAGATCCTCGACATCGAGGGGGTGGCCGCGATCGCGCACGAGGCCGGGGTGCCGCTGTTCGTCGACAACACGGTGGCGACGCCCTACCTGCTGCGTCCGCTCGAGCACGGCGCCGACGTCGTGATCTACTCCGCGACCAAGTATCTCGGCGGTCACGGCACCTCCATCGCGGGTGCGCTGGTCGACGGCGGGTCGTTCGACTTCTACGCCGACCCCGAGAAGTTCCCCCAGTTCAGCACCCCGTCGGAGAGCTATCACGGGCTGGTGTTCGGTCGTGATCTCGGGGTCGGGTCCGCGTTCGGGGCGAACCTGTCGTTCATCCTCAAGGCCCGGGTAGAGCTCCTGCGCGACCTCGGGTCCGCCGTCTCGCCGTTCAACGCGTTCCTGATCGCGCTCGGCCTCGAGACCCTCAGCCTGCGGATGGAGCGGCACGTCGAGAACGCCGCCAAGGTCGCCGCCTACCTCGCCCAGCACCCGCAGGTGAGCGAGGTGTTCTACGCCTCGCTGGAGGGGTCGCCGGGCAAGGCGCTCGCCGACAAGTACCTCCCGAAGGGTTCGGGCGCCGTGCTCGGGTTCGAGATCGTCGGCGGCCTGGACGCCGGTCGCGCGTTCGTCGACGGCTGCGAGCTGCACAGCCACGTAGCCAACATCGGTGACGTGCGGTCGCTGGTCATCCACCCCGCCACGACCACCCACTCGCAGGGCTCCGACGAGGACCGGCTCGGCGCCGGCGTCACCCCCGGCCTGGTGCGCCTCGCCGTCGGCATCGAGCACATCGACGACATCCTCGTCGACCTGGACAAGGGGTTCGCCGCGGCTGCTGCGGCCGGCTCGTGAGCGAGGTGCAGGTCGCACCCCTCGAAGACGGTCAGCTGGCCCGGGCGCGCGAGATCTACCTCGAGGCGTTCCCCGAGTCCCCCATCCCGCACCGGGCCACCCGCCCTACCCGGTAATCCGCGCACCCTCGCGAGAGACGCGCACGAATCCGAGAGACGCCGCCCTCCCGACCCTGCGCACCCCACGCGTTCATGCGCACATCCCCAGCCTTCGCTAGCGTGGTGGGTGCCGCTCGACCGAGCGCACCGTCGGCACACGCGAGCAGGAGCAGTCATGGCACACGGCGACATCACCCACATCGACATCCCGGTCGCTGACACGGACCGGGCCAAGCAGTTCTACAGCACGCTGTTCGGCTGGCAGATCAACGAGATCCCCGGCTTCGAGGGCTACCCGATGTGGCAGGCCCCCAACAAGATCAGCGGCGGCGGGCTCGCGCCGCGCAGCGACGACTTCACCCAACCGCGGTCCTACGTCGAGGTGGACTCCATCGAGGACACACTGGCCAAGGTCACCGAGCAGGGCGGCACCGTCGTCATGGACAAGTCGCCGATCAGCGAGACGAGCTGGTGGGCGATCTTCACCGACCTCGACGGCAACACGGTGGGGCTCTACGAGTGCGTCACCGACGCCGGCTGAGCCTCGCCTCGACCTCGCCCGCCGAGGGGTTGCGCAGGACCTGGTCCCCGACCAGCACGGTCGGGGTGAGCTCGTTGCCGTCGTTCAGCGAACGCACCCGCGCGTTGGCGTCCTCGTCCTGCCACACGTTGACCCAGGTCACCCGCTCGTTCCTGCCCAGCGCCCGGAGCAGCCGCTCGCAGTAGACACAACCAGGCTTCCACAGCACCACGGCCCGGCCCTGGGCGAGCTGCTCAGTGGCCTGGGTCCACGACACGTGTGGCCCCGTGCGCAACGACCACCAGCCGTAGACCCCGGTGAGCGCCAGCGCGACCGCGCCCACACCCAGCCCCGCCGACACACCGCTGGAACGCCCCACCGCGACACCGGCCGCCACGGCCACCAGCGCCAGGGCGACCAGGCTCGCCTGCACCTGCCCCTTCACGACACCGACCCTAGGACCTCCCCGGCCGTGGGTCGAACGCTGAGACACTGGTCCGCATGCCGATCGTCAAGTCCCTCGTGCTGTTCGTCCTGGCCGCCCTCGCCGAGATCGGCGGGGCGTGGCTCGTGTGGCAGGGCGTGCGTGAGCACCGCGGCCTGCTCTGGGCCGGCGCGGGGGTCATCGCACTCGGGCTCTACGGCTTCGTGGCGACCCTGCAGCCCGACGCGAACTTCGGGCGCATCCTCGCGGCCTACGGCGGTGTCTTCGTGGCGGGCTCGTTGGCGTGGGGCATGGTGGTCGACGGATTCCGGCCCGACCGCTACGACGTCGCGGGCGCCCTCATCTGTCTTGTCGGCGTGGCCGTGATCATGTACGCCCCCCGGTCCGCCTGAGCGGGCCGACCCGGGAACCCTGAACGCGCTCCCCAACATTTGGACCCAGCACGTGAAGGGCACCGGTCTCTCACAAGCCAGGCGGTAGACCGCCGATCCGGGCCTGATGCCTCCTGACCCGTTCTGCAAAGTTCTCACAACCAGCCTTTCGCAAGTAGTGGGGCAAGCGCGCCTCAGGACGCCTCTTTGCCCAATAGTCCATCTGGCTCACCGTGACTGCCCGGACGAGGGTGGGGACAGTGTCGTCCACCAGGACGAAGAAGTCGTCCGGAGTGATCACCTCGTACGGCAAGCCCTCGCTGTCCGGATCGAAATCCCGGACATTGCTGGTTAGGAGAAAAGAAGCGTGACATCGGGTAGCTGCAGCGTGGACGTGTGCGTCGGCAGCATCCGATCCGGTGAAGGAACCGTCGACGACGAAGTCGTCCACCAGACCGCCTTCGAAGCTTCTCATCAAGAGTTGGCGTATGCGTCCGGTTTGCGCTGCATCCCAGTCCGGATAGCTCTTCCGCAGGTTGTGCACGACCTCGGCGAGCACATCTTCGGACCAGTACACACCATAGGGCGGAGGGGACGTCTCCAAGGCCATCAAGAAGAGCCAGTCCCGGAGCGTGCGGGAGTAGAGAACGTTGGCGTCGACGAAGACGCGCACCACCCCGAACCCCGACATGACCTCGACACTAGACAGTTGATCGAGGCCATGTCGGATGAATCAACTAGTCGTCGAGGATGCTGCGCAACTCATCGAACGCTGCCCGCTGTCGCGCCCTGCGAGCTTCGATGAATGCCGTGACGTCGGCGGACGCGAGTCGCGTGTGCGTCCCCACCTTGTGGGCCGGCAGCTCACCGTCCCGGATCATGCGCATGAGCGTGGGTCGAGAGACGCCCACCATGGCCGCTGCCGTCACCGTAGTGACCTCGGCCGGGATGGCCGTCACAGTCACGGTCGATCCTCGGGCCACCGCCTGCAGCACCTGCTGAAGAAGCACGCCGATCTCACGCGGCAGGGGTGTCATCTCGTGATTGTGATGTCCAGCCGACAGGACACCCTGGGGGCCCACGATCTGCTGCAGGACGCCCTCAGCCTGGCGAGCATCCTCCTCGGTCGTGAGAAGACGGTTGGTGACGGGAGTGGACATGACATCTCCAACGGTTCGGGTCCCACGAGCCTACGTGGGTTGCACTTATATCTGCAATGCCCTTACGAATGTGGTTCACCTCATCGGCCGAGCGGCACCTCGGTCGTGAGGCGGCCCAGCTTGTGCGGGTTTCGGACGCAGTAGATAGCGCTGACCCGCCCCTCGTCCAGGCGCACGGTGACGATCGTGTCCAGCTCGCCGGCGAACCTGAAGCTCAGGCCCCGGCCGCCGTTGACGGCGACGGCCGCGGCCCGACCGGTCGCGTCCTGCGGCACCACGCCGGCGATGAAGCGCAGCACCTTCTCGGTGCCGTGGATGGCCCGAAGGGCGGCCTTCTTGACCCCTCCCCCGTCGGTGATCAGCACGACGTCGGGGGCGAGGACGTCCATCAGCCCCTGGAGGTCGCCGGTGGCCACGGCGGCGACGAATCGCTCCATCACCTGCTCCTGGCTCGCGCCCTCGACAACGCCGCGCGGCCGCCGGGCGTGCACGTGGCCACGCGCCCGGTGGGCGATCTGGCGCACGGCGGCCGGGGACTTGTCGACGGCGGTCGCGATCTCGTCATACGGCAGGTCGAAGACCTCCCGCAGCACGAACACCGCGCGCTCGGTCGGCCCGAGCGTCTCGAGCACGAGCAGCATCGCGGTCGAGACGCTGTCGGCCAGCGCGACGTCCTCCGCCACGTCGGGTGCGGTCAGCAGCGGCTCGGGCAGCCACGGTCCGACGTAGGTCTCGCGGCGCCGCGCCAGGGTGCGAATCTGGTTGAGCGCCAAGCGAGTCGTGACCTGCACCAGGTAGGCGCGCGGATCACGGATGGTGGTGAGGTCTACGGGCTTCCAGCGGAGCCAGACCTCCTGCAGCACGTCCTCGGCGTCCGCCGCGGACCCCAGCATCTCGTAGGCCACGGTGAACAGCAGGCTCCGGTGCGCCAGGTAGGGGTCGGTCGGGTCCCGCGGCTCGGCGCTGGTGCTCACGAGGACGAGGCTACGGGCTGCGGGATCTCGCAGGTGTCCGAGAAGCCCTGGCTGCTCACGCCCGCGGCGTGGTTGAAGCGCGCATACATGTTCTCCAGCGCCACCACCTGGGTCAGCTCCACCACGGCTGGTGCACCGAGGGACTCCACGAGCCCCGCGACCATCTCGTCGGTCACCGTCAGCGGGGTCTGGGTCATGGCGTCGGCGTACTCCAGCACCGCCCGCTCGACCGGCGTGAACACCGCCGACTCGCGCCACCGACCGACCTCGCGCAGCTTCGCAAGATCGAGCCCGTCGTGCTGCGCGAGGTAGTAGCCGTAGTCGACGCACCAGCTGCACCCGACCACGCCGGCCGTCAGCACCTGCGCGTAGGACGCGAGCTGCCGGTCGAGGGTGTGCCACCGCTGCGCCTTCATCGAGAACGACGTGACCGCGCGGAGCACCGGTCGGTTGTGGAAGTAGACATACATGCTGTCCGGGATCTCCCCCGCGAACATCCGCTTGGAGACCTGTCGCAGAACCATCCCGTAGAGGCCGGTGATCTCGGCCTTCGGGATCCGGAAGGTGCTGGTGCTGGGCATGGTGCCGCCTCTCGTCGTGGTGTCTTGCGTTGTCCTTCTCCCTGTAGACACCGCCCGCACCGGGCGTGTGACAGCCCAGCTGGTGGAAGGATGACGTCATGGTGCGCAGCGCGCAGGAGACGACGGCGTTCGAGGCGGAGCGTCCTCGCCTCGTGGGGCTCGCCACCCGGGTGCTCGGGGACGCTGCAGAGGCCGAGGACATCGTGCAGCAGGCGTGGCTGCGTCTCGACCGGTCCGACACCGAGATCGACAGCCTGCCCGCCTGGCTGACCACCGTCACGACCCGGCTGTGCCTGGACCGGCTGCGGGCGCACACGCCCACGCCCGTCGCGGACGAGCACCTGGAGAGCCAGGATGCCGGGCGGGCCGGTACGTCAGTGCCCACCTCTGCGGCCGCGGCTGACCCCGCCCACGGCGTAGAGCTCGCCGAGACCGTCGGGGTCGCACTGCAGGTGGTGCTCGACCAGCTCACCCCGAGCGAGCGGGTGGCATTCGTGCTGCACGACACCTTCGGCTTCGAGTTCGCCACGATCGCAACGATGCTCGACACCAGCCCGGCGGCCGCCCGCAAGCTCGCGTCGCGGGCGCGCACGAAGGTGCGAGCCGCGCGTCCTCGCGACCAGCTCGCCGACTGGGAGGTCGTCGACGCCTTCCTGGCCGCGGCGCGGGGCGCCGACTTCGGGCGCCTGCTCGAGCTGCTGGCGCCGGACGCAGTCATCGGGGCGGACCCCGCGGCCGTGCTCGCCGGGACCCCCGAGCGCATCGAGGGCCGCGAGGCCGTTGCCACCTTCTTCAACGGCGCAGCGGCCGCGGCGCTCCCGGTGCTCGTGGCCGACCGCGCCGGTGCGGCGTGGTTTTACCGCGGCGCGGCGCGGGTGGTCTTCGACTTCGCGATCGCGGACGGCGTGGTGACGCGCATCGACTTCCGCGCCGACGCGGACGTGCTCGCGAGTGTCCGACGACGGCAGGACGGCGGGCATGCCTGACCTGGTCGAGCAGATCCGGGCAGCCCTGGCCCACGGGTCCGACCCTGAGCGGGCAGCCGGCCAGCAGCGCTACATGAAGTCCGCGATGCCCTACCGAGGACTCACCTCACCGCAGCTGCGCACGACGCTGCGCCCGATCATCGGCGACCCGGACCTGCGGCTGGCCACCCGCGCCGAGTGGTCGTCGACCATCGAAAGGCTTTGGCACGAGGCGGAGTTCCGTAAGGAGTGGTACGCCGCGATCGCCGTCGCCCGTGCCCGCCCCTACGACCGCTGGGTCGACTCCGACTCGATGCCGTTGTGGCGCAGCATGATTCACTCGGGTGCGTGGTGGGACGTGGTCGACGACATCGCCACCCACCTGGTCCGATCCGTGCTGGTGCGCGAGCCGGAGGTGGAGCGAACTCGGTTGCGGGAGTGGGCAGCCGACGACGACCCGTGGGTGCGTCGCGCCGCGATCATCGCTCAGGTCGGCCTGCGTGACGACGTCGACCAGGCGCTGCTCAGCGACGTCATCGAGGCCAACCTCGCGGACCGGGACTTCTTCATCCGCAAGGCGATCGGCTGGGCGCTGCGCGACCACGCGCGGGTCGAGCCCGAGTGGGTGCGCGCCTTCGTGGGCGCGCACCCCGAGCTCTCGGGGCTCTCCCGACGCGAGGCGCTCAAGCACCTGTAGCGCACGGTCTACGGAGCGGTGGGTGCGGTGGTGACCTGAGCCTTAGACTCGATCGCGGCCACGATGTCGTCGATGGCCTGGTCGACCGGGACGCCGTTGCGCTGCGAGCCGTCGCGGTAGCGGAAGGACACCGCGCCCGCGGCCTTGTCCTCCTCGCCGGCGATCAGCACGAAGGGCACCTTCGACTTCGAGGCGGTGCGGATCTTCTTGGGGAAACGGTCGTCGGAGTAGTCGACCTCGGCCCGAATCCCCTTGCGCCGCATGCGGTCTGCGATCTCCTTCAGGTAGTCGGCGTACTCGTCGGCGACCGGGATGGCGAGCACCTGAACCGGCGAGAGCCACACCGGGAACGCACCGGCGTAGTGCTCGACGAGCACGCCCATGAACCGCTCGATCGACCCGAACTTGGCCGAGTGGATCATCACCGGCTGCTTGCGCGTGCCGTCCGCCGCCTGGTACTCCAGGCCGAAGCCGGCCGGCTGGTTGAAGTCGTACTGGATCGTCGACATCTGCCAGGTGCGGCCGATCGCGTCACGCGCCTGCACCGACACCTTGGGGCCGTAGTAGGCGGCGCCGCCTGGGTCGGGCACGAGCTCGAGCCCGGACTCCAGGCACACCTGCTCGAGGACGCGCGTCGCCGTCTCCCACTGCTCGTCGGAGCCGATGAACTTGCCCGCCTTGGCGCCCTCGGTCTCGCGCGTGGACAGCTCGAGGTAGAAGTCGTCCAGGCCGAAGTCGCGCAGCAGTCCGAGGATGAAGTCGAGCAGGTGCTTGATCTCGGCAGGCGCCTGCTCCTCGGTGACGTAGGAGTGCGAGTCGTCCTGGGCGAAGCCGCGCACCCGCGTGAGGCCGTGGATGACGCCGGACTTCTCGTAGCGGTAGACGTGCCCGAACTCGAAGAGCCGCAGCGGCAGCTCGCGGTAGGACCGACCGCGCGAGCGGTAGATCAGGTTGTGCATCGGGCAGTTCATCGCCTTGAGGTAGTAGTCCTGCCCCGGCTTGGTGACCTCACCCTCGGCGTTGCGCTCCTCGTCGACGTGCAGCGGCGGGAACATCGTGTCCGCGTAGTAGGGCAGGTGCCCCGAGGTGTGGAAGAGGTTCTCCTTGGCGATGTGCGGCGTCCCGACGTACTGGAAGCCCTCCTCGATGTGCCGACGGCGGACGTAGTCCTCCATCTCGCGCTTGATGATCCCGCCCTTGGGGTGGAACACCGGCAGGCCGGAGCCGATCTCGTCGGGGAAGGAGTAGAGGTCGAGCTCGGACCCGAGCTTGCGGTGGTCGCGCTTCTCGGCCTCGGCCAGGCGGTCGAGGTAGGCCCGCATCTCCTCCTTGGACGGCCACGCCGTGCCGTAGAGGCGCTGCAGCTGCTGGTTGCGCTGGTCGCCACGCCAGTAGGCGGCAGAGGAGCGCATCAGCGAGAAGGCGTTGCCGATCAGCTTGGTGCTGGGCAGGTGCGGCCCGCGGCACAGGTCACCCCAGGCGCGCGACCCGTCGCGCCGGACGTTGTCGTAGATCGTGAGCTCGCCGGCCCCGACCTCGACGCCGGCCCCGGCCTCCTCGTCGTCGTGCGACATGCCGCCCTTGAGCCCGATCAGCTCGAGCTTGAACGGCTCGTCGGCGAGCTCGACCATCGCGGCCTCGTCGCTGACGACCCGCCGCTCGAAGGTCTGACCCTCGTTGATGATGCGCTGCATCACCTTTTCGAGCTGCTTCAGGTCCTCGGGCGTGAACGGCTGGTCGACCTGGAAGTCGTAGTAGAACCCGTCCTTGATGGGCGGCCCGATGCCCAGCTTGGCGCTCGGGTTGACCTGCTGCACCGCCTGGGCGGCGACGTGGGCCGCGGAGTGGCGCAGGACGTTGAGGCCGTCCTCGCTGGCGATGTCCACCGGCTCTACGGACTGACCGTCCTCGAGCACGTAGGTGAGGTCCTTCAGCTCCCCGTCCACCCGGGCTACGACGACGCGCTTGTCGCCGCCGAACAGGTCGGCCGCGGTAGTGCCCGCCGCGACCGATCGCTCGCTTCCGGCGATGGACACGGTAATCTCGGCTGGCACGGTGGGACTCCTTGGTTGCAGGTAGGTGGCTCGTTCTTCGAGCCACTCACCAGCCTATCCGCCCCCGCGCACGGGAACCGACAGCATTACGCGGGCGAGCGCCCGCAGCGAGCTTTCCGACGCGCCGGCTAGCCCTCAGCTGCGGCTGCAGACACCGCGGCCTGCAGCTCCCCCATGGAGCCGGTGCGTCGAGCGTCCCCACCGTGGAGCTGATAGGCAGAGCCTGCTGGCCGGTGATGACGAACTCGCCCGTGGACGTGCCTGGGTGCCACATGAAGGGGCTGAGGTACAGGACGTAGGTGTGCCCCTGCTGGAGGACGGGATAGTCGGCCCCTGGATCCGTGCCCAGGGTCCGGACCTTCACCGTCTCGGTCTGGACCGCTCCTTTGCGGACCTTCTCAACCCTGACGTCGTAGAGCGGCACCGTCGCACCCGTAGCGCCGTCCTCGTCCGCGCGCACCATCTGCGGTGGACCCGTGACCGTCCCCCGGACGATGAGCGAGGAGTCGCGCGAGGCCTCGGAAAGAGTGGAGTAGACCGTGGTGACGCTGTGGTCGGACCCGCCTTCGGCGCCCTGCGGGGACGTACCGTCGCCGGAGCAGGCGGCCAGTAAAAAAGGCGCTCACGATCACACCCGCAACGCTGAGCTTCATGGCGCCTCACCCTGCCCCTGAGACCCGCACGACAACCGGACGGATCAAATCTACGCCGCCACAAGTGCGGCCGCGCTAGTCGATGACGACGACGTCGCCCACGAGGACGTCCCCTGTGCGGACGACCTCGGCGTAGAGCCCGGGGCACTCGCTCGGCTGGCGTCCGAGGCGGACGACGACGTCACCGATGTGCATCTCGTGGCCCGTGGCGCGACGGAGGGTCTCGCTCGGCACGTCGACCACCAGGTTGCTGCGGGGCTCGTCATTCATCATGTCTTCGCTGCTCGTGACCAGCAGCGCGCGCTTCTTGGGGCGGTCGCCGATGACGCCGCACGCCGTGACCGTGCCCTGGTTGAGCCGGCGTCCAGGAGCGTCCTTGACGGGGAAGACCTGGATGCGCTCGAGGCGGTACCGAAGCACCTGAGGAGGGACCATGGCACCAGCGTCGCGCACGCCTCACCTCGGCGGCAAACTCGACGTGGCGCGCGCCTCACGGACTCCCTCGTCGCCGAGTTCCACGGGCCACCCAGCACCGACGAAACCCCGCAATACCGGGCTAGCACCCCTACGCGCCCTCTGTTCGGGACTGCGTCTCGGGTCGCTGCGCCACGGTGCTGCTCAACGTCTCCCTGCTCCGGATCCACCGGCCGGCCACAGGGTAGATGCACCCCGCGACGTACATGGCACGGTCGAGGTCGGACAGCAGATCCCGTCGGTGGATGGGTTCATGATGCGCAGCTCGGTTCCTGAGGAAGTTGATCTGCTCGACGTGCCCCTCCAGCAGACGCTGCGTGGTGCGAGCATCCCCCTCAGCGCCGGGGAATGCTTTGACGAGGGCGGGGATCCACAGACTGGTCAGGTATCGCTTGCTCATGAGGAATCGCCAGAAGCCGAGGTTCAGCTCGGCAACGACGTGACCGCGCGTGGCGCTTCGTCGACCTCGGCTGGCTCGCTCCCGGGCCTGCCTGACGTCCTTGCGAGCGCGATGGTCCAAGGGAGCGTCATCCAGCCAGTCGGACCACCCCTTCGCCTCGCCGAGGACGGCCATCTCCCGGTCCAGAGCGTTCCGGAGGACGACCTCAACCATCGCGGACAGGGAAACGGCCGCGGCCGAGGCCTCGATGTTCCACTCGTAGAGAGCAAATGCTGGCTCCCGTTCCCCGTTGGCGGCCCGGAAGTAGGAACCGAGCCGCTCCTCAGTCAGGAGCCACTCCAGGCGCTCATAGTCGACCGCTTCGTCAGGTTGGTCTGGCAATACCCCGACTCCCTCGGTATAGTTTCGTCTCGAAGACCCCGGAACGATCCCTGGCCCAGCCACATCGCCGGGGTTTCGTCTTGCTCGATGGCTAGGCTGACGTCCCTTCGGGCGCATAGCGTGGCTCGCCACCGTCAGCCTAGCCATCGACTCAAACTCACAAGACCTTGTCCCGATCCCCGCCTGTGGCAGGTGCACGGCCACATAGAAGAAGCCCGAGACTCTGCCTTTCCGCAGAATCTCGGGCCTCTTGGCTGGTGGACGTGAAGGGACTCGAACCCCTGGCCTCTCGCGTGTGAAGCGAACGCTCTAACCAACTGAGCTACACGTCCAGCGTTGCGGGTGAGCGCAACTCCGCAAGGGTACCGGCCCGGGGGCGCCGGATGCCAATCGGCCACGCCGCCCGACGAGTTCAGGCCGGCCTGGCCGGCAGGTGCCTGCGGAAGAACTCCTCGACCCGGTGCTCCATGACGTCGGGCAGCCAGTTCGGGACGCCGGACCACCACACGTAGAGCGCGAGTCCCGTCGCGATGCCGAGGGCCGTCATCGCCCCACCGAGGAAGCGCCAGAAGGCGGGCAACGTCAGGACCCAGGCCTCCCAGCGGCGCAGCAGCAAGAAGCCGCGGTCGCGCAGCCGCTCGGCCCACGGAAACACCTCGGACCAGATCGCCACACCGCAGAACACGATGAGCCAACCCGGTCCGGGGAAGGGGACGAGGATCAGCCCGATCACCACGACGACGAAGCCGAGCACCACCACCACGCCCCGGTAGAGCAGGGACGTGCGTGGGTCGGTGCGCCAGCGGGTGCGCTGGGCGTGCCAGCGCTCGCGACGGGTGCGAGCCTCACCTCGAGGGTGCGCGTCCGGGCGATGCACGGAGCTCCTTGCGGGTCAGGCCGCCCGGACGCCGGACGGCCTCAGTTCTTGAACGCGTCCTTGGCCTTCTCGCCGGCCTGCTTGAGGTCGGCGCCGGCCTGGTCCGTGCGGCCCTCGGCCTCGAGGCGCTCGTTGTCGGTCGCCTTGCCGGTGGCCTCCTTGGCCTTGCCCTGCAGGTCCTGGGCGGCGTTCTTGATCTTGTCGTCGAGTCCCATGGTTCTCCTTCAGGTTGTGGGCTGGCTGGATCACCATCCCGGTGTGGCTTCCCTACCCTGCCACACCCCCGGTCAACCATGCTGCTTAGCAGAATGGTCATGGATCGAGGTCCTGGCGAGCACGCTCGGTGAAGATCTCACGCGCCCGGCGCGACACCGGACCAACCACCAGCTCGCGGTCGTCGACGCGGTGGATCGGCAGCACGTCCTTGGTCGTCGAGGTGATGAACACCTCGTCCACCTCCTGTAGACCGTGCAGCGGCAGCGCCTCCTCGCGCACCTCGATCCCGGCCTCGCGGCACCAGGTGATGGTGAGCTCACGGGTGATGCCGAGCAGCAGCCCCGAGTCCGCCGGCGGCGTGACGATCACCCCGTCGGTCGACGACGGCACGACGAAGATGTTGGACCCGGTGCACTCGCACAGCTCGCCGCGGGTGTTGGCGAAGACCGCCTCGATGGCGCCCTGGCTGGTGGCCTCGCGCAGCGCGAGGACGTTGTCGGCGTAGGACAGGGTCTTGAGGCCGACCGTCGCGGACCGCTCGTTGCGGGTCCACGGGACGGTGACGAGGGCGCCTGACTCGGGCGGACGGTCTACCGGGCTCGCGGCGACGACGATCGTCGGATGCGGCGGACGCAGGCGCAACCGGTCCGAGCCCAGCGGCCCCAGCCCGGCGGTGACCCAGTAGCGCAAGCGGCCGAACTCGATCGTCGGCCCCGCCTGCGGGCTGAGGACCGCAGCGATCCCCGCGTCGAGGGCGTCGAGATCGGGCGGGGAGCCCGAGGCCGGCCAGCGAGCGGGCGAGCCGGGCGTGGTGGCGCGAGAGCGCGAACGGCGCTCCGTCGACGATCTTGGCCACCTCGAACGCCCCGTCACCGACCGTGCTGCCGTGGTCGAGCGCGCTGACGCTCCCGGCCGTGGCCGGGACCAGCTCTCCGTCGACCCAGAGCCGGACGTCGTCGGAGGCAGTCATGGCCTCAGCCTGCACCGAAACCGTTTTGTGACAAAGCTGCCGCGCCGGGCCAACTGACTAGTAGGGTTGGGCTAGCAGGGCCCCCTCGCATCGTGCGGGCCCTCCGGTCCAGACCAGGCCGATTCACTCCCCGATTGATCGAGGAGCTCCGATGCCAGAGACCAACCGCCCGCCTACCCTTTCCCCCGCCGAGGCATCTCTACCCCCCACCGGCAGCACGGAGCCCGAGACCACGACCCAGGCGCCGCGCACGCGGGCCAGCCACGGTCCGTTCGGGCCCGGCGAGGCCGAGCTCCTCCTCACCGGCGTGCACGACCTGCCCGCCGACGAGCGCGGTCGGATCTACCAGCGCGTCGTCAACGCCTACCTCCCCTTCGCGCGCGGTCTCGCGTCGCGCTACCGCTTCCGTGGCGAGCCGAGTGAGGACCTCGAGCAGGTCGCCAGCCTGGGCCTCGTCCTCGCGATCGTGCGGTTCGACCCCTCCAAGGGCGCGACCCTCGCGGACTTCGCCGCCCCGACGATCACCGGTGAGCTGCGCAAGCACTTCCGCGACCGGTGCTGGCTGGTCCGCCCGCCGCGCCGGCTGCAGGAGCTGCGCCCGCGCCTGCGCGAGGTGCAACAGGAGCTGGAGCAGTCGCTGCGACGCCAGCCCACGCTCGACGAGGTGGCCGACACCCTCGGTGTGCCCGTCACGACGATCGCCGAGATCGAGCGCGCCGCCACGGGCTACGAGCCGGTGTCCCTGGAGACCCCGCTCGGCTCCGCCGCCGACGCGGCCACGCTCGGTGAGATCCTCCCCGACGCCGAGGACGACCTGAGCCGCCTCGTCGACCAGATCACCGTGCACAGCCTGCTGACCTGCCTCACCGACCGGCAGCGGCGGATCGTCCAGCTGCGCTATTTCCAGGAGAAGACCCAGCAGGAGATCGCCGACGAGCTCGGCGTGAGCCAGGTGCAGGTGTCGCGACTGCTCAGCCAGATCCTGGCCCGGCTGCGTGAGGCCGCCGAGACCGTCGGTGAGCAGTGCCCCAACGGCGACTGCTCGTGCGAGGGCAACGTGTCCGAGCACGCCCGGTCGCCCGCCATCGCCTAGTCGAGATTGCTTGCAGCATAACGCAATCGGCCCCCACCAGATGGTGGGGGCCGATGTCTTGTGGTGGGCGATACTGGGTTTGAACCAGTGACCTCTTCCGTGTCAAGGAAGCGCGCTACCGCTGCGCCAATCGCCCGTGAAGAAAGGGGCGCGAGCGAACTCGCGCCCCTTTCACCTGAGCGGACAACCGGGCTCGAACCGGCGACCTCAACCTTGGCAAGGTTGCGCTCTACCAACTGAGCTATGTCCGCGCGCACGGTCTCCCGCGCGACACCCAACTCTAGCCCACGCCAAGGGACTTCCACAAAACGCCGAGCCCGTAGAACCAGCGGCAGAACCGGACGCCGCAGGGGCTACGGAGCCGGGACCACCTTGCTGGTGTCCGAGCCGGCCGTGAGCACCAGACGCGCCGTCCCGCGCAGCCCGACGACGGTCCCCGGCGCGGGCGTCTGGGAGGCGACCTGGCCGGGCTTGCTCGTCGCACTCTCCGCTGCGGTCTGGGGTGCGATCGTCACGGTGAAGCCGGACCGCTGCAGGTCGCCGATCGCCTGGTCCACCGTCAGCCCGCGCACGTCCGGGGTGATCGACGTGGCGCCGGACAGCTCGGCCGGCCCGACGGGCGCGAAGTGCTGCACCGGAGCCCCCTCGTGCATGGCCAGCATGGCGGCCCGCCAGATGGGTCCAGCCGCCGTCGAGCCGAAGACCGACGAGATCCGATTGCCATACAGCCGTAGGGAATTCACCGGGTGCGCCTGACCACCGCGGGGATCCCCGACCCACACCGCCGTGGCGAGCTGCGGCGTGAAGCCGGCGAACCACACCGCCGAGTTGCCGTCGGTGGTGCCGGTCTTGCCGGCCGCGGGCCGACCGAGCGAGAGGTTCTTGCCCGTGCGGTAGGGGTCGGGTCCGTCGATCGTCTGGGCCAGGCCGGCAGTGACGGCGTCGGCGATGCCCGCGCGGACCTCCTGGTGGCAGCCGGCCGACGGCACCTTGACGGCCGCCCCGGTCGCGTCGGTGATCGACACGATGCCGATGGGGGCGCACACCCTGCCATGCGCCGCGAACGACGCGTAGATCGCGGCCATCCGCAACGGGGACGTGTCGTAGGCCCCCAGCGTCAGCGACCCGTCCCGGGGCCCCACCTTGCTCTTCAGCCCGTAGCCCAGCCGGTCGGCCATTGCGGCGACCTTGGGCACACCCACGTCCTGCTCCAGGGTGAGGAACCAGGTGTTGGACGACCGTGCGATCGCCTGTCCTGCGGTCAGCACACCGGCATCGACGGACGACTGGTTGCGGTAGTAGCCGGCGGGCGGCGCGTTCATCGACGTCGGGTAGAACCGAGCGGGGGCGTTGATCGTGCCCTCGACGGGGAAGCCGTTCTCGAGGCCGGTCGCGTAGGTGATCGGCTTGAACGTCGAGCCGGGTTGGAAGGACCGCATCGTCGGGTAGTTGACGTTGGTCTGTCCCGGCTTCACGCCGAACGTGCGGTTCTGCGCGAACCCGAGCACGTGGCCCGTGCCCGGCTGCACGACCGCCACGCCCGCCGCGAACTGGTTGTCGCGCCCCAGCGCGTCGTCGACGGCCTTCTGGGTCGCCGCCATGACCTTCGGCTGCATCGCCGTCTTGATCACCAGTCCCCCGCGGTCGACGAACCGCTTGCGGGCGGCCGCGTTGACGCCGAACGTCGGGTCGGTGAGCAGGGTGTCCTTGATCCACTGGCAGTAGAACGGGTAGCGGCTGGCCGTGCACCCGTTGGCCGGGTCCGACAGCTTGAGCGTTACCGGCGTGCGCTGTGCCGCGGAGGCCTGAGCCGCCGTGATGACCCCGGTGTCGCGCATCCGGGCGAGCACGATGTTGCGCCGCGTCCGGGCGGCCTCCGGGTGCAGCGTCGGGTCGTAGCCGATCGGGTTCTGCACCAACCCCGCCAGCAGGGCGGCCTGCTCCAGCGACAGCTTCGACGCCGGCACCGAGAAGTAGTGCTGGGCCGCCGTGCCGATGCCGTAGGCACCGTCGCCGTAGTAGGCGATGTTGAGGTAGCCCTCGAGGATCTGGTCCTTGGTCATCGTCTTCTCGAGCGCCGCCGCGAGGCGGGCCTCGGCCGCCTTGCGCGCCAACGACACCTCGGTGGCCCGCGCCTTCTCGTCGCCCGTGTCGCGGTGTTGAGCAGCTGGTTCTTGACGTACTGCTGGGTGAGCGTCGACCCGCCTTGCCGCCCACCGCCGGCGGAGTTGTTGACCAGCGCCCGCAGGGTGCCGCGCAGGTCGATGGGGCCGTGGCTGTAGAACCGGTCGTCCTCGACCGCGACCACGGCCCGGCGCGCGATGGGCGCGACCTCGGCGAGGCGCAGCGGGACGCGGTTCTCCTGGAAGAACTCGGCGATCTTCGACCCGTCGGCCGCGAGGATCGTCGACCGCTGCGGCGGCGGCTCGGACGGCAGCGTCGTCGGCAGGCCGTCCCAGTAGTCGACCACCGCGTTGGAGGCCGCCCCGGCCGTCATCACCGCGGGCGCCGCCACCGCGGCCATCAGCAGACCGGCGACCGCCCCACCCGCCGCCAGCCGTCCCACCAGCGCGCGGCGGCCCGGCGGCTCAGGACCCGCAGAGAACGCGCTCACGGCGTGGGCCTGGGGTCGGGCGGCGGCGCGGGTGACGCCGGCGACGTGGGGGCAGGTTGGGCCAGCAGCGGGTCGGGCTGCGGCGGGCAGGTGGCCGGCACCCCGCTCGGCGGGGGCGCGACCGGCGCGACCGGCGTCGCCGTCGGGCCGGTGGGGTTCGGCGTCGGCTGCGCGTTGGGGTCGGTCGGGGTCGCGGTGTCCGGGGACGGCGGCGCCGGGGTGGTGGGCGGCGGGTAGCCCTGCGGGTACTGCGCGCACCACTGCACGGCCTGCTCGAAGCGCTGCTGGGCCGCGGCGCGCTCGGTCAGCTGCTGCTGGTAGGCCTGGGTGGCCTGCTGGTAGGCAATGAGCGCGTCCGCGTAGGCCTGCTGCTGGGCGCGCTGCACCGCCCACTGGGACTCGATCTGCCCCATGGCGTCGACGTACGCGAGGTAGGCCTTGGCCTGGGCGTCGAACTGGGCGAAGGACTGGGCGTAGGCCTGTGCCTTGGCCGGGTACGCCGCCACGTCGGCCCCCATCGCGGCGATGGCGTCGGTGCGGCGCTGCTGCTCGATCGCCGCGGCGGCCTTCGGGTCGAAGGCCGGGGCGAGCATGCCGGTGAACGCCCAGCCGCACCCAGGACCGTCCGGGTCCTCGATGGGCACCTGGATCCCGGTGGCCGTCGGGTAGGGCGTCGGGGCGGCCGGGGCGGTCGGCCGGTTGACCGGCACCGGGGTCTGCGTCGGCCAGAAGGGAAACTGCGGGGGCGTCGCGCTGACCGGCTCCGGGAGCTCGGGCGTCGCCGACGGCGAGACCAGCGCCGGCAAGGCGGCCGCCGAGGTGGGCAGCGGCACGGACTGGTCCTGCAGCAGGCCGGTGTAGCGCTGCACGCCCGCCAGCACCGAGCGGGTGAAATCGGTGGTCGTGCCGTCCTGCTTGAGGCACACGCCCTGCAGGAGCGCGGCGAGCCGCCCGTCGAGGTCCGCGGGCAGCCCGTCGGGCACGGCCACCGCGCTGCCCGTGACGGACACGATCACGTCCCCTCGTCGCAGCAGCACCGAGCGGATCGTGGCGCGGCCCCGCTGCTCGACGGCGTCGAGGGCCTGCACCCCTGAGCCCGCCCCTGAGCCGGTGCGTTGGGTCACCGAGGCGCCGCGCACGCACTCGCTGCGCGCCGTGCGCATGGCGTCCATGGCCGGCGCACCGGCGCCCGCGCTGTAGGCCGAGACGGTGACGGTCAGACCCGACCCGACCGGCGCTCCCCCGGCGGCGAACGACCGCGAGCGCGACAGCACCGGTGCGACGGGTGAGTCGCAGGTCGGGGACACGGCCGGCGAGACGGTGCCCGAGATCGACGACGCCGGGCTGAACCCGTCAGGCAGACCACCTGGTGTGGGCGCCAGCAACCGGGTGAGGACGGTCTGCGCCGGCGAGTCCTTGGCAGCGGTGAAGGCCGGGCGGGCGCTCGCGCTCGCCGTCGGGCTCGAGGCGCTGGACGAGACCGGGGCCGCGGAGGTGAACCGCAGACCCGGGTAGAGCCCCGCGACGAGCAGGACCGCGGCCAGCGACGCCGCGCCGGCTCCCCCGGCCACCGCGAGGAACGCCTTACGGCCGCGCCGACGCAGGTCGGGGTCGTCCTCGGCCGGTGGCCGACCGTCGTCAGGGAAGAGGTCCAGGGCTACGCTCCGTCATGGCTGCGAGCAATCTGAGGGGCTGCTCAGGCGAAGTTCCGGTGCAGAGAGGGTGAAAACGTCACCTTCCGTGAGCCCAACCGTACCAACTCCGGGCGGTGCTCAGTGCGCTTCCCCGCGGCGACTGATCCACCGAGCACGTCGAGATGGGACGTCGAAGGCCCCCGGCGGCGCTGGGCGCTGACGGGGGCCGTCGGTCCGTGGGCGATACTGGGTTTGAACCAGTGACCTCTTCCGTGTCAAGGAAGCGCGCTACCGCTGCGCCAATCGCCCGTGCCACCGGCGAACTGGTGGCCCGAGGTGGAGACGGGATTTGAACCCGTGTACACGGCTTTGCAGGCCGTTGCCTCGCCTCTCGGCCACTCCACCGGGTCGAGACCCGCCGCAGCGGGACCCGAGAGATCCGAGGACCTCTGGAGCGGACAACCGGGCTCGAACCGGCGACCTCAACCTTGGCAAGGTTGCGCTCTACCAACTGAGCTATGTCCGCCTACTCACCTCGCGTGACCGACCAGGCATGGTCGCTCACCCGCTGTGCGTGCTCACCGACACTAGCCGATGCCTGGGAGTGGAGTCCAATCCCCCGGCCGTCCGCGTGGCGCCTCCGACCGGCGTCACGAGGCCCGCCATGACGGGTCCCCAGGGCGAGGGGCTGCGGCGCCGATCGAGCTCGTCGCGGACGAGCTCGACGATCCGGGCGCGGGTGCTGGCGCGGTCCGGGACGGGCCACAGCTGACGGACCGAGGCATTCATGGCAGCTCCGATGAGGACGGCGATGGCAAGGGTGTAGAGCCAGATGAGCAGGACGATGGGCGACGCGAGCGGCCCGTAGATCGAGGTGCCGCCGATGGACGCGGCGAGGCCGGTGCGCACGACCCACGAGCTCGCCAGCCAGAGGGCGACGGCGAGGGCGGCGCCCGGCAGGTCGCGGGCCCACGGGCTGCGCCGCGGGGTGGCGATGTGGAACAGCGAGGTCAGCGCCGCCACGCCCGCGAGCCCCACGGTCGGCCAGTAGAGCGTCTCGAGCAGCATCAGCGGCGCCGGCAGCACCGCGGCCAGCAGCTCGGGCCCGAGCAGGACCAGCGGCACGACGACCGCGCCGAGCAGCACCGCGAGCGTGTAGAGCGTGAAGCTGAGCGCCCGGGTCCGGACGATGCCGCGAACCCCGCTCTGGCCGTACATGATCGAGATCGTGTCGACGAAGACGTTGAGCGCGCGCGACCCGGACCACAGGCTCAGCAGGAAGCCGAGCGAGACCAGGTCGCCGCGCCCGCCGCGGAACACCTCGTCGACCGTGGGCACGAGCACCGCGCTGATGCTGTCGTCGGAGAGGAACCGCGTCGCGTAGACCTCGATGGACCGCACGACCTCGGCGACCCGGTCCGGGCCGATGAAGGTCCCGACGTAGCCGAGCCCCGCGAACAGGCCGAGGACCAGCGGTGGCAGCGAGAGCAGGGCGAAGAAGCCGGCCTCGGAGGCGAGCCCGGTCACCCGGTGTCGCAGGCACAGCCGCACGGTCAGGCGCGCGAGTCGCCAGCAGGAGAGGCCGCCGGGGATCCGAGCGACCCGGCTGCGGAGCGCGGCGCGAGTGGGCATGCTCAAGACGGTAGGGTCGCTGGGACGCCTGGGGCTGGTGTGACACCAGTGGCCTTCCCAGGCGTTGTGGACCCGTGACCTGAGCGCCCTGCGCGAGCACTCCCGCTAGCGCGTCGGGCGAACCCATCCCCAACCACCCGGTAAACTTGCGGGGTCGCAACGCGCCGCGGCCCCCGAGCGGTTGACCGTGCGGCGCAGTGGCGAGGGCGACACATCCGGTGGTCGCACCGACCGCCGCGCACAGACAAGGACTTCGTATCGCCATGGAAATCTGGCCTGGAAAGCCCTACCCCCTCGGGGCCACCTACGACGGGAGCGGCGTCAACTTCGCCGTGTTCTCCGAGGTCGCCACGAAGGTCGAGCTCTGCTTGATCGGTGACGACCTCACCGAGACCCGCGTCGAGCTGACCGAGGTTGACGGCTACGTCTGGCACGCGTACGTGCCCGCACTGCAGCCGGGACAGCGCTACGGCTACCGCGTGCACGGGCCCTACGACCCTGCCTCCGGCAACCGCGCCAACCCTGCCAAGCTCCTCCTCGACCCCTACGCGAAGGCGATCGAGGGACAGGTCAGCCACGACCAGTCCCTGTTCTCCTACGACTTCGAGGACGGCTCGTTCAACGAGGACGACTCCCTCCCCCACACCATGCTCTCGGTGGTGGTGAACCCCTACTTCGACTGGGGCCACGACCACCCGCCGAAGCACGAGTACCACGACACCGTGATCTACGAGGCCCACGTCAAGGGCCTGACGATGACGCACCCGGAGATCCCCGAGGAGATCCGCGGCACCTACGCCGCGATCGGTCACCCGGCGACGATCGCCCACCTGAAGAAGCTCGGCATCACCGCGATCGAGCTGCTCCCGGTCCACCAGTTCGTGCAGGACACCACCCTTCAGGAGAAGGGGCTGTCCAACTACTGGGGCTACAACTCGATCGGCTTCCTCGCGCCGCACAACGCCTACTCCGGCTCGGGCCAGCGTGGCCAGCAGGTCACCGAGTTCAAGGCCATGGTCAAGGCACTGCACGAGGCGGACATCGAGGTCATCCTCGACGTGGTCTACAACCACACCGCCGAGGGCAACCACCTGGGCCCGACCCTGTCCTTCCGCGGGCTGGACAACAACGCCTACTATCGGCTGGTGTCGCGCGACCTCGCGAGCTACTACGACACCACCGGCACCGGCAACTCGCTGCTGATGCGCAACCCGCACGTGCTGCAGCTGATCATGGACTCGCTGCGCTACTGGGTCACCGAGATGCACGTCGACGGCTTCCGGTTCGACCTCGCCGCGACCCTCGCCCGCCAGTTCCACGAGGTCGACAAGCTGTCGGTCTTCTTCGAGCTGATCCAGCAGGACCCGGTGGTCAGCCAGGTCAAGCTCATCGCCGAGCCCTGGGACGTCGGCGACGGCGGCTACCAGGTCGGCAACTTCCCGCCCCTGTGGACCGAGTGGAACGGCAAGTACCGCGACACGGTCCGCGACTTCTGGCGCGGCGAGCCGGCGACCCTCGGCGAGTTCGCGAGCCGCCTCACCGGCTCGTCCGACCTCTACGCGCACTCGGGCCGCAAGCCGATCGCGTCGATCAACTTCATCGTCGCCCACGACGGCTTCACGCTGCGCGACCTCGTGTCCTACAACGAGAAGCACAACGAGGCCAACCTCGAGGACAACCGGGACGGCGAGAGCCACAACCGCTCGTGGAACTGCGGCGTCGAGGGCCCGACCGACGACCCGGCGATCAACAAGCTGCGCGCCCGCCAGCAGCGCAACCTGCTCACGACCCTGCTGCTCTCGCAGGGCGTGCCGATGCTCGCCCACGGCGACGAGTACGGCCGCACCCAGGAGGGCAACAACAACGTCTACTGCCAGGACAACGAGATCTCCTGGATGGACTGGGCGCTCACGACCGAGCAGGCCGACCTGATCGAGTTCACCGCCAAGGTCATCGCGCTGCGCGCCGCGCACCCGAGCTTCCGGCGCCGCCGCTTCTTCGGCGGGGCCGCGGACCACGGTGGCATGAGCGACATCGGCGACATCGAGTGGATGACCGCCCACGGCTCGCTGATGACCGAGGCCGACTGGACCAGCGGCTACGCGAAGACGGTGACGGTGTTCCTCAACGGGCAACGGATCCCCTCGCCCGACCAGCGCGGTCGCAAGGTCATCGACGACGACTTCCTCATGCTCTTCAATGCGCACGACGACGTCATCGACTTCACCATGCCGCCCGAGGAGTTCGGCGCCGAGTGGACCATCGTGCTCGACACGGCCGCCGACGACGCGGACGACGAGCAGGAGTCGCGCGCCGACGACGCCGGCCCCTGGGCCGCGGGCACCGTCCACCGGGTCCCCGCCCGCACCGTGGTCGTGCTGCAGTCCACCCGCCCGCTCGAGTCGCCCACCCCGGGGGTCGCGACCCCGCGCTCGACGGCCGCGCTCGGCTCCACGGCGTCGCGCAACCCCACCTCGCCGCCCACCCCGACCCAGCCGGTCACCCCAGAGACGGTCGCCGAGACGGTGGCGCTCGACGAGGGGTCGCTGCCGACCGAGGACCCGGCGGCGGTCTCCGCGGAGGACTCCGCGGAGACCTCCGAGCCCAGCAAGCCCGCCAAGGGCAAGGGCGCCAAGAAGTCGGCCACGTCCGACAAGGACGGCACCAAGCAGTAGGCCTGTGTGCGAAGGCCCCCACCTCGTGAGGTGGGGGCCTTCGCGCATGCCGGCGGGAGGTCTACCGGTCAGGTCTCGGCGAGCCGCTCCTTCTCGACCTCGACGTCGAAGGTGGCCTCGGGCCACTGCAGGTCGAGGTCGCGCAGGTGCTCGAGGAGCAGCTGCTGGACAGCGAGCCGGGCGTACCACTTGCGGTCCGCGGGGACGACGTACCAGGGCGCTCCCTTGGTGCTGGTCTTGTCCAGCACCGCCTGGTAGGCCTCCTGGTAGTCGGACCAGCGGGCCCGCTCGTCGATGTCACCCGGGTTGAACTTGTAGAACTTGTCGGGCCGGTCGAGGCGCTCGCCGAGGCGGGCCCTCTGCTCGTCGGACGAGATCTGCAGGAGCACCTTGACGACGACGATGCCCTTGCGGGCGGCGGCGCGCTCGAACGCGTTGATCTGGGCATACCGCTTGCTCCACTCCGCCTGCGGCACCAGGTCGTGGACGCGCACGACGAGCACGTCTTCGTACTGCGAGCGGTCGAAGACGCCGAGCTGGCCGGGGTCGGGCAGGGCACGCTCGATGCGCCAGAGGAAGTCGTGGGCGCGCTCCTCGGCGGTCGGCACCTTGAACGCGGTGTACTTCACGCCGCCGGGGTCGGTGGCGCCGACGACGTGGCGCATGATGCCGCCCTTGCCGGAGGTGTCCATGCCCTGCACGATGAGCAGGACCGACGGGCCCTCGCCGTCCTTGCCGTTGGCGAAGAGCCGCTCCTGCAGGTCGGACAGCTCGGCGCGGCCGGCCTCGAGGTCGAGCTCGGCGCTGCGCTTGTCACCGGAGTAGCCCGGGGTGCTGCGCGGGTCGAGGTCGGCGAGGACGAACCCGCGCTCGACGCGCAGCTGGGACCCGAGGTCCTCGAACGGCGGCGGGGGCGCGGCGGGGATGCCGAGCTGTTTGGCGATGTCCTCGACCGTCGAGCTCGCGGCGAGGGCGGCCTCGGCAGCGGCGCGCTCGGCCTTGCGGGCCTTGGCGAGCTTCTTGGCGCTCTTGACCCGGGCGCGGACCTTGGCCGCGGCCTCCTCGGCCTTGCTCACGACGGCGCCGTCGCCCGTGCCCTGCTGGTCCTGGTCGGCACGCTTGGCCTTCTTCTTGGCCTTCGAATCCTTACCCATCGGCACATCTTGTCAGGTCCGGCCCACAAATCAGGGCCGGTCCACAAACTCACCCACGACGCGAGACCAGCGCTGCGGGTCGACGTTCCACTCCTTGCAGTGCCGCGCCTCGCGCCACGGTACGAAGGTCACCAGGTCAGGACGATCTGCCGCGAGTCGGCGGCCCGGCCCGCTCGGCACGAACTCGTCGTCGAGGGAGTGGATGATCAGGACCGGGCACGGGATCTCGCCGGCGCGGGCCACGAAGTCCGTGGACGACAGGTCGATGGCCGAGTGCACCCCGACGAGGTGGCGCGCGGGCGGGGCCGCGAGCAGCCGCAGGCTGAGCGCGGTGAGCGGGGTCGGCACCTTCATCTCGCGGGCGTGGTGGAACAGCACGTCCGACCAGTCGACCACCGGGCCGTCGAGCACAACCTTCGAGATCCGTTCTGCCACAGCGGAGTTCACGAGCGTCTGCAGCACGATGGCGCCGCCCATCGACCACCCGACGAGCACGATCTGCTCGGCACCCTCGGCCAGCGCGTGATGGATCGCGGCGTCCACGTCCTGCCACTCCGACAGCCCCAGGCCGTAGCGCCCGTCGGAGCTCGCGGGGGCGTCCGGGTCGTTGCGGTAGGTCGCCGCGAGCGAGGTGAAACCGCGCTCGTGCAGGGTCCGCATCGCTCGGACGGTCTCGTCGCGCGCGGCCCCGCGACCGTGCACGAGGATCGCCCAGCGGCGCCGGGGCAGGTCTGCGTCGGGCGCCGGCACCACCCACGCGGGCAGCGGCCCGACCTGGCTCGGGATGGTGATGTGGTGGGTCGCGAGGCCGACCGACAGCGACGGCTCGAGGCTGTAGTAGTAGGAGTGGAAGCGCCCCGTGCCGGGATGCGGGGTGCCGGCGTCGACGCCGTGCATCTCGCGCACGACCGACCCGGCCTGCGGGTCGTCGGCAAGGATCTCGCCGAACCGCAGGTGTCCCTCGCCCCCGTCGAAGAACAGCCCGTAGCGCCCGCGCACCACCGTCTCGGCCGTGCGGCCCAGCGTGATCGTGTCGGCCGTCAGCGCGAGGATCGCCGTGTCGTCGGGCCGGTCGCGCTCGGGCGTGACCACCTTGCGCGCGAGGTAGACCGCGGCCCCCATCCACCCCGCAGCCGCCCCCGTGGCGAGGACCCCCGACACCGTGCCGGCGACGACCGCCTTCGTGCTCACCTTCGTGTGCCCCACCCGCTCATCCTTGCACCCACGGGCACAATGAGCGCCATGGACCTGCCGCTCTCCCTGCCCGTCGCGCCCATGCTCGCGAAGGCCGTGCCCACCGTCCCCGAGCCGGACTCCGTCGCCGGCGGGGTGGTCTACGAGCCGAAGTGGGATGGCTTCCGCTGCATCGTGCTGCGCGACGGCGACGAGGTGGAGCTCGCGAGCCGCGGTCAGAAGCCGCTCACCCGCTACTTCCCCGAGGTGGTCGACCTCGTGCGCGAGCACCTGCCGCAGCGCTGCGCCGTCGACTGCGAGATCGTGGTGCGCCAGGGCCGGCCCGGTGCCGAGCGGCTGGACTGGGACGCCCTCTCCCAGCGGATCCACCCGGCCGAGTCGCGGATCCGCAAACTGGCCGTCGAGACGCCCGCCGAGCTGGTGTGCTTCGACCTGCTGGCGCTCGGCGACGAGGACCTGACCGGGCTGCCGTTCCGCACCCGCCGCGCCCGGCTGGAGTCGGCGCTGCAGGGGCTCGCGCCCGACGCGCCGGTGCACCTGACCCGCACGACGGACGACGTGGCCGAGGCGCGGCGCTGGTTCGAGGAGTTCGAGGGCGCGGGGCTGGACGGGGTGGTCGCGAAGCCGCTGGACCAGCCCTACGAGCAGGGCAAGCGGACCATGCTGAAGGTCAAGCACAAGCGCACCGCCGAGGCGATCGTCGTGGGCTACCGGGTGCACAAGTCGGGGCAGGGCGTCGGCTCGCTGCTGCTCGGGCTGGTGACCCCGGACGGGCGGATCGTCAACGTCGGCGGCATCGCCGCGTTCACCGCCAAGCGCCGCCTCGAGCTGATCGACGAGCTGGCACCGCTCGTGCAGCGCGACGACGACGGTGCCGTCGTGGCGGCCGAGACCGACCGGTCGCGCTTCTCCTCCAGCAAGGACGTCAGCTATGTGCCGCTGCGTCCCGAGCGGGTCGTGGAGGTGGCGTTCGACCAGCTCGAGAAGTCCCGCTTCCGGCACGCCGTGACCTTCCTGCGCTGGCGGCCGGACCGCGACCCGATGAGCTGCTCGCTCGCCCAGGTGTCTCGCGCGCCCGACTACGACCTCGCCGAGGTGCTGACCGGCGCGTGACGGGGCTCCCCGTGCGCTCCGGACCGATGATCAGCCGGCGGGCTTGGGCGTGACGCCGTCGGTCTCCCAGTTCTGCGCGTTCTTGCGGCTGGGCTGCACGCGCGGCGGCTCGCCGGGCATCTTCGGGGTGTCTGCCTCGTGTGCGGTGTACGTCGGACCTGATTGAGCGCGCGGATCGTGAGCGCTGTGGCCCGGGTTATCGGGCGAGATCATGCGCCCCGTTGACCCGAAACACAGGTCGGCCCCTGTAGGTGCATGCAACACCTGCCAGGGGCCTGGGCTCGACGCTCACGAAGGGAGCGGAACCGTGGTCACAGTGTACCCATCTGGTGGGGTGGCCCTCATCGCCTTGGCGCTCGTTGCGCCGCTCAGCACGTCCTGATTTCCCCGCTGGGGCCCGTGGTGCCTGGTAGGGCGCCCTCGCTGCGGGGCCTGGCGTAATCGTCTCTGTCACAAGGGCGCTCGGAATCAGGATGCATGGTCATGGCTACTTTCTTCGTTGACTCGTCTCGTCAGCAGCTGCGCGCTACCGGGGTGGTCGACCAGGTGAACGTGTGGGTGGACGACCCCGCTACGGGCCGTCGCCGGTCCTCGGACGCTCAGGAGGTCGACGAGCAGGGCCGTCCGCTGTGGAACGTGGAGGTGTCCTACCTGTCGGAGAGCTTCGGGCGTCAGTCCACCGTGGTGGCCCGGGTCCGGGTCGCGGCGGCGACGCAGCCCACCCCGGCAGCGTTCGAGGTGATCCACTTCGAGCAGCTGGCGTGCGACGTGCGGGTGAACCGTGCGGGCGGGCTGGTGGAGTCCTGGCGTGCTGACGGTCTGGTCAGCGCGCAGCAGGTGTCGCGCAAGCAGGACGCGGCGTGACCTCGTTCAACTCGTTGGCAGCGGCCCCTTCCCTTCGTCGGGGCGGGGCCGCTGTCGTGTCGGTGGCCAGGCGGTCGGCCCGACACATGGTGTGGACCGTCGTGCTAGGTGTCGCGGCACTGGTGGCGTTGCTGACCCGTGAGCTCGTGACCGTCGTGCTGCTGACGCTGGTGTGGCTACTGCCCGGGCTGGTGATGCAGGTGGCCGGCATGGTGGCGCCGCGCCAGTGCCACGCGTTCGAGGTGTGGTGGCGCGCTCGTCGGATCGCCCGCGCGGTCCGGGCTGCCTGGCCGGGGCTGTCGCGGGCGCTGGACCTGGGCGAGGTGGCCTACCGGACGGTCAAGGCTGACGACGGGGCCCGCTCCAAGGTCGAGCACTGGGTGCCCGCTCAGGTGTGGGTCGACGCGTCACCGGTCGATGCAGTCCTGACGATCCGTGTCCCGCGTGGGCTCTCGAGCGCCGATATCCGCGCGAAGGCTGACGCGATCGGCGCTGACCTGGGCGCTGTCGCGGTCCACGACGTGCCGGCCGGCCCTGGTCTGGTCGCGTTGCGGTGCATCTTCGTGGACGTCCTCGCCACGGCCCGTGCCTGGCCGGCCGCGGTTGGTGTCGTGGCGCCCGTGGTCGGTCGCGGAGAGGACGGTTCACCGGTGTGCCATGACTGGCGCACCCCCACGCACATGGCCGTTCAGGGCTCGACGAGGTCGGGAAAGTCGGTGCTGTCCTACGCGCTGCTGGGCTCGCTGGCGGGCCGTGAGGACGTCGCCGTGGTCGGTGTCGACCCGTCCGGGCTGCTGCTGGGCCCGTGGCAGGACCTGGGCCGCTTCCCTGGCCTGATCGCGTGCGGCACCGCGGACATGGGCGGCGCGGTCGACGTGCTCGGGCACCTGGTCGACGTGATGGACGACCGGGTTCGGCGGCTGCGCGCGTCGGGAGCGGACAAGATCGACGTGTTCACGGTCGACGACCCGTTGCTCGTCGTGGTCGTCGAAGAGCTGCCCGGCGCGCGGCGTGCGGTGAAGGACCAAGGCGGGACCAAGCTGCTGGCCGCGTTCGACTCTCAGCTGGGCCGGCTGGTCGCTGAGGGCGCCAAGGTCGGCGTGCGAGTCCTGGTGCTTGGGCAGCGGCTGTCAGCGGCGTCGATCGACACCGATTCCCGCTCGAACTTCTCGGCCGCGATCACGTTGCGGGTGGACTCCTCCGAGGCGTTGCGGATGCTGCACTCTCCCGACGTCGCGGCAAGGTTCGGGTCGGAGTGCGGCGACTGGTCCCCTGGCGTCGGCGTGGTCACGCTCCCGGGGGCCGGCACGCGCCGGTTCCGCGCGGACCTGACCAGCTACGAGCAGTACCGGGCCGCGGTCCGCTTGTCGTCGCCGGCTGACGCCATGCTCGGGCTGCCCGTGTCGGTGCACGCCCCGGCGCTGCGGATGGTCGACGACCTCGAGGACGCGGCCGGGGGTGCGGCATGAGTACCGGGCGCCTGGCCGGCCTGGGCCTGGTGTGCGTCGGCGCGGTCCTGCTGCTGGTCGCGGTCTGGTCGAGCGACCACACCGCCCGGCTGGTCCTGTCAGGGCTCATCGTGGGCGCCCTGGGCGCGTTCGTGACCGTCGCGACGCCCCGCACCATCCCGGGGCACGTGAACGGCGCTCACGGCGCCCCCTGGGCCGCACAGGACGGCCCGGCCGTGCCCGTGCACTACGTCGCGATGCCCGAACCGGCGCCGTACCTGGTGCGCGAGATCACCGCTCGTGAGGTCATCCGCGACTCGGACCGGTGGCAGCAGTGAGCGCGGGCACCAACCGCCCGAAGGGCTCGACGACGCGGCGGGGGCCGAAGGGCGAGCTTGCGAGCCCGCAGGTCCACGGGCGTGGCGAGGGCCCGAAGGGCCTTGGTAACACTGCGAATACTGCTTCCGCTGACCGGTGGCGGGTGCATCGTGCGACGCGGTACGAGCGGCGCCGGCTGCTGGGTGACCTGTCGACGTTGCGGCGGGTCCGGGCGTGTGGTCGGGCGCCGGTCGGTTCGAGCGTGGGGCTGCGTGTCGGTGCTGGTCGTGCCGGGTTCTCGGGGGTGCAGTCGTGCGGGTCGGTGTGGGCGTGCCCGCACTGTGCCGGGAAGATCGCGCACGCGCGCCGGGAGGACGTGGCGGGGGTGCTCGAGGCGGCTGCTCGGGAGGACAAGTCGGTGATGTTCGTGACGTTGACCGCGCGGCATCACCGCAACCAGCGGTTGAAGGACACGTGGGCGGCGACGGCCAAGGCGTGGCGGTCGATGACGTCGGGGCGTGGCTGGCAGTCGATCGCGGCCGCGTGGGGGGTTCGGGGTTTCGTCAAGGCGACAGAGGTCACCTACGGCGCTGCGGGCTGGCATGTGCACTTCCACGTGCTGGTGGTGCTGGAGGACGCTGACGTGACGCAGGGGTGCGCTGACCGGTTGGCTGAGGCGTTGTGGCCGCGCTGGTTGAAGGGTCTTGAGCGTCAGGGCTATTCGGCGCTGCGTGGGCCGGGGCTTGACGTTCGGGTGGCGTCGGAGGCGGCAGACGCGATGGGCGCCTATCTGACCAAGTCGCTGGTGTGGGAGACGGTGGCGGGGATGTCCAAGGACGGCCGGTTGGGTGGGCGGTCGCCGTTCCAGCTGCTCGACGAGGTCGCTCGCACGGGTGATGCTGACGCGTTGGACCTGTGGCATGAGTGGGAGCAGGCGAGCAAGGGCAAGCGGCAGCTGACGTGGTCGCGGGGGCTGCGGGAGTGGGCGCGTCTGGGTGAGGAACTGACGGATGAGCAGGTGGCCGAGCAGACCGTGGAGGGCGAGGACGTGCTGGTGCTCGACGCTGACGCGTGGCGGGCTGTCGCGCCGGTCGCCTGGCAGCTGCTCGACGTGGCCGAGGTCGCGGGCGTGGAGGGCGCCAAGGCGTGGCTGAGGCGTCGGGGTCTGTCGTGGCAGGTTCCACCGTCTGCGCAGGCTCGGGCAGCGTGAAGCAGTCGCGGCGCCTCACCCGGCGTCCTCGGGCGCCCCCGCCCCCGGCCGTTTGAAAACTGTTGCGGCTCAAAAGGTTCCCGCTGGTGCGTGCTGTGAGCCGTGCCGTGCGGTGTCCCGTCCTCCGAGGCGGTCTGTGAAGGCGCCCGTGCTGGGGCTTCCAGCCGGGCGATCAGGTAGGTAGAGAGGATCAGTCATGAGCATCACGAGCACCGTTTCCGCACCGTCTGCCGGGTCGGGCCAGCCTTGGGCTGGCGTCCCGGTGGTCACGTTCGAACCGCACTCGCCCACGTGCGCTCAGGCGCGGCACTGGTCGGGTGAGGACCTGCTGTCGGCTCACCCGCTGCCGGCGCTGCCGTGGGCCGGTCGGGTGGAGGTGTGGCCGTGCGAAGGGCTGGTTATGGCCTGGTGGGACGCGCACGAGGGGCCGTCGTGGACGGTGTCGCTGTTTCAGTCGTGGAGGCTCGACGAGGCCGGCTGCTGGCGTCCTGAGGCGCCCTTGGGTGACGGGGTCGATGTGGAGACGCGCGCGGACACGCGCGGGCGGGCCACGGTCGAGGCTGTCGCGGCCGCGCTCGCTGACGTGCTGGCAGTGATCGACGCCGTCGAGGCCACGGGGTCTGCTTCCGCTCCCGGCCGGGTCGTTCACCTGGTCGACGGCGTGACGGCGCCGGCCGTGATGCCGCTCGGCGAGGGGTGGGCGTGCGAGGTCGACGTGGTTGCTGACCCGGCAGGTGGCTGGTCGGCCCGCGTGCTGGGGCCTGACCTGGGCGCTGGCGACCTGCTGGCGCGCGTGCTGCGCGAGCACCGCAGCAGCAACGGCCGGCAGTGGCAGGCTGGCCCGCTGACCGTGCTGGTGATCGACCCCGACGCCGACGAGCACGTCCTCGAGCTCGACGACGTCGAGCAGGTCGGCCGCGTCCTCGAGGACCTGACCCGGGACCCGGCGCGTCTGCTGCGACGCGCGGCACGCACGGCCTGACCAGCAGGGACCGGGCCCCCGGCGTGCGCACGCCGGGGGCCCGGTCCCTG
Organism: Arsenicicoccus piscis; assembly: GCF_022568835.1. Classification (GTDB taxonomy): domain Bacteria; phylum Actinomycetota; class Actinomycetes; order Actinomycetales; family Dermatophilaceae; genus Arsenicicoccus; species Arsenicicoccus piscis. The sequence continues at coordinate 137,224 of NZ_JAKZHV010000006.1, read as the reverse complement.
CTGGGGAGTCGACCGCGGGCTAGTTCTCTCCTAAGTCAGTCTTGCCTTTCGGGTCGTCGCCGGCGATGAAGTCGAGGAAGGCGCGCAGCTGGGAGTGATAGGGGGCCGTGACCGAAGTGGACGTGTGGTCGGTGAGCCACGGCGTGAGCAGTGCGCTGACAGCGTCCTCGATAGACGTGTACGAGTCTTGCGGCCCCGACCACTCTGAGAGGGTCATGTCGGGGTACCGGATCCACCACGTGCCGACCGCGTCACGGAATACAGCCGCACACTCGAGGTACCCGCGCGCGTCGTAAGAGAACTCGTTCGGTGGCCCCGGCGGGATCTTCGGCATGGCGGCCCCTTCGTAGCGCGCCCGCATGACGCCTTGCCTGTTGCCAGGACGCAGAATCCCTACGCGCTCGAAGCGGAACTGCGTAGTCGTGCTGTCCCAGACCACCGCCACCACGGACACGACGGGTTCGTCGCTCTCGTTGCAGACGAAGACATCACTGACCTCACCCACAGCGACACCTGTCATCGAGTTCGTCCACTCAATGGGCTGCCAGTCCCAGAAGATGCGACGAGCCTGCGCTTCACGGGACTGCCGATCGCGCTTCTCGGCATCGGCCCTGACCTGACCAAGCTGCTTGTGGCTCGTGCGACTGCTCCAGAACGCGAAGCCGGCCGCCGCGATCGCCGCCGCAAGGCTAATCCCTTGCAAGATGAGGTCCCACTGGTCGGTCGTCATGAGCCGCATCCTGCTATGCGCCCCATGACTGCCACTGCGAGGTGCTTGCAGTCGGCGTGTTTGATGAGGTTCCCGCACAACGGATTCGCCGGGCCGGGCTATCGACCGTTGGGTGTCAGTCTGAGGACCTGCCGGGGGTCGGGACGGGCCGGGGCGGCATCGGTGGGGGTGCGGCTGGTTCGCCGGCGCTGGCCGCGTGCTTCGGCGTCCTCGGCGCGCTCGACCTCGGCCCGCAGCCGCATGAGCGCTAGCGGGGTGAGCCCTAGCCGGTCGGAGCGTTGCCGGGCCTCCCCTGCGGCTTTGAGGTCTCCTTGCTCGGCGCGTACCTGCCAGCGCACGAACGTGGCGACCTCCCGGGTAAACGCGGCCGACCCGTCCCACATGGACGCTTGCGGGGTGCGCCACAGCGTCTCCCAGAGCTCGGTCTCCGTGGCACAGGTCTGCTCGAGCTCGACGCGGGCCACAGCGAGCCCTTGGGTGGCTTCGTTGAGCCGTCGTTGTGCCGTGCCCTTCTCCCGGCCCGTCCGGGCGTCGGCTATCTCGCTGTTCAGGGCGCTGACGCGGTCCTCGAGATAGTCCAGGCGTCCGATCAGGGCCGCAGACGGCTGCAACGGCCACGGGGGCGGCTCCCCTGCCCTCCCAGTGCTCGGGAGTGCCCTGAGGGGGTCAACGGCGTTGCGGCGGCGCCTCACGCTCGGGTGCTTCGGGGCTGACATTGGCTCTCCTGGGGGGTCACAGACGGTCAGGTTGGTTCAGCACAGCGAGACGCGCCAGACCGTACGGAGCATTTCTCACAGAACGTCCCGGACGAGGGCCAGGCCCCCAAGGAGGGGGTGGCCCCCCCGGGGGTGCTGAGCGTGGCGGGTCCTTGGTGCTGGTGGGTTACATGAGGTTGCGGTTGGCGCGGTCGAGCAGGGCGCGGGTGCCGGCGCTGATTGGTGGTTCGACGCGGGGGTGCGTCTTGTCGCGCCAGTCGACGGCTGCTGCGGCGATGGTCTCGGCTTCGGTGTTGCGCTGTCGTGGGCTGGGGATCCACGGTGTGGCGGCCGGGTTGTCCGCGAGCCATGTCAGCCACTGTCGGTGGCTTCCGTGCCGCGGGTCGGGCCACGGTGGGTTGGTGCCGGGTCCGGTGACGGTCATGCCGTCCACCTGGCGGGCGACGTGCGCGCCCTTGACTGCGGCGACCCAGGGCCCGACCTGGTCCCAGACCTTGGTGGCGCCGGCGATGCGGCCGACGAGGCACCACGTGCCTGAGTCCCACTGCGGGGTGGTGTGCAGCGCGTCGAGCAGCGCTTGGGCTTCTCGCAGCTGGCCGTACTTGCCGGCGAGGCCGGTGGACTCGCGCCAGGCATCGCCGTCGCCGGCGGTGAGTGCGTCCTCGGCGTCGCGGTAGCGGCTGACGTTCAGCGCCTGGTAGCGGTCCACGACTGCGTGCAGCTGGGTGGTGAGGCTGCTGTAGGCGTTGGCGGTGACCTGTTGCGCGGCGCTGGTGAACGTGCCTTGCAATCGGTGGGCGAGCAGCTGCTCGAGGTTGTCGCGGGTGCTGAGCGCGTCTCGGGCGATGACGACGGTGTGGGCTGCTTCGTCGAGGTCGGTGGTGGTGAGGTTGCCCTCGTCGTTGAGGGTGAGCAGTCGTTGCACCTCGGTCTCGAGGCGGTTGCTGTTGGGGTCGGCGCGGTTCAGTGCGTCGCCGGCGTTGACGAGCGCGGCCCGGGCGCGGCGGGTGTCCTCGTCGGCGTCGAGCAGCAGCGCGAGGGGGCCGCTGGTGATGCCGGCGAGGACACGGGTCTCGGGTGGCGCGCCACGCAGCGCCAGGCTGGGCACGGTGGGCAGCGGCATGGTGGTGCTGGCAGTGGTCATGGTCGGTCTACTCCTTGGTCCAGCCGCGTCGGGCGGCTTCTCGGGCGGCTCGTTCCTTCGCCGGTAGCAGCTGCTCGGCGGCGTTGGCGGCGTCGCGGTTCTGTCGGCGCTGCTCGGTGAGCTCGTCTTGACGGCGTTCGTGCTGGGCGTGAGCGCGCACCTTGTCGGCCATGTGCTCGCGTCCCTGCTCGCGGTCCCACAGTGGGCCGCCGTGGGGGCCTGGTGCGGGCGGTGCGTCGAGCTCGGCCAGGCGGGCGATCGACGCGGTGTCGCCCTGGCGTGCCTGGGCGCGTAGGACCTCAGCGAGCATGTCGTGCCGGTCGGTGACGCGGGCCGGGTCGAGGTACGGGGTGGGGGGCATCATGCGGTCCTCTCGACGGTGTGTCGGGGGTGGTTGAGCTGGCGGTAGGCGCGCCAGGTGAGGCGGGCGGCTTCCTCGTGGGGGCATCCCGGGTGGGGGCATTCGGGGCACACCCACACGAGTGGTTCCCCGGTTCTGCGGCGCCGGCCGACCACGTCGAGCTCGGTGTCGTCGTCGTAGCCGATGGTGACCGTCACCCCGAGGGCGGTGATGGTGGTGAGCTCGCAGCCCGTCGCGGCGGGGCCGGTCATGGCAGCCGGCCGTGCAGCTGCGTGCTCGCCCACTTCAGGGCTTGGGCTTCGACGAACCCCGCAGCGATGGTGGCGGTTCGGTCGTGCAGGTCGGCGGGCATGGCCCCGGTCGTGGTGAGCGCGTCGGCCACGTAGGTGCCGAGGTCCGCGAAGGCCTGGGCGGTGATGGTGGGGTGCGCGTTGAGCAGGGTCAGCGCCTGCTGCGGGGAGATTGCTGGCACGTGTGTGGTCCTTTCGGTTGGGTGTGCTGGTGCGGTTGGGTGGAGACGGCTCTAGAGCAGACTCATAGAGGGCCGCCGCGTTTGCGCAGGTCAGGGGCTCGTATGTCATCTCTGAGTGACACCGAATGTCGTCACTGAGGGATGACAATCAGGCCGCCTGACCGCGTTTTGTCGTCTCTGAGTGACGACGTTTGGTGACGGGACAGCCTGCGCGGCCGCTGCCGGGCCACCCGCCGACGATCCCGTCGGGGACGCGTAGGCACTGGGTGTTAGACCCTGGTGCGAGCCACCCGTACTCGACCGCCTTGAAGATCGCGCGGTGCACCTGGCGCCGGTCTAACGGGGCGATCTCGCCGCCGCTCGGGGGTACGGTCGCCAGGACTAGCGCGACCTGTCCCCGCCTGAAGTGGGCGTGCCCGTGGTCGTCGTGCTTGCCCATCGCCAGGGACGCGACGCGCAGCCACAGGGGCAGGTTGCGGTCTCCCGCGCGTTCCTCCCACATGACTTGCTGGTGGCGCGCCCACGCGGCGGTCTCCGCTGGTCGGGCGGTCATGCGACCTCCCGGCCGGTCCAGTCGACGACCTTGACGTCGTGGCGCTGAGCCAGGGCGAGCAGGTCTGCCAGCCGGTCGCGACGGACCAGCCATCCCTTTCCTGGCGCTGACCACATGGCCGGCACGCCGGCGTCGGTCAGGACGCGTCGGGCGTCGCCCGGTGGCGCGTTCCGGGCCCGCAGCAGCACGTACCGCCTGCCGTGGTCGGTGAGGTTCCACGTCATGCGGCACCCCCGAACCGGGAGCGGCGCCGCGCTAGCTCGTCGTGCGCCGGCTGTCGAGCGGCCGCTTGCACGGCCTCGAACGCGGCCCGGTGCAGTCGCTCGGCGCTGTCGTCGGATGCCTGCCAGCCGGCGCCGTATCCGGCCGCGTGGCCGAACAGGTAGCCCAGGGTCCACGCGTGGTGCCAGGCGTGGGTGGCGTTCTCGTCCATCGCGGTCAGGTCGATCGGACAGCCTGGTAGGTCGGCTGGCGTGATCGTGGGGTAGGTCATGCGACCACCCCCACGGCGTGCAGCTCGCACAGGATCAGCTCGGCGTCGGCGCCACGCTCCCGGGCCCGCTCGACCGCGCGTTCCGCGGCCGGCAGCCCGAAGAACAGGCGCCGGCGTAGGTGGTTGCCGTCCACCTTCACCACCACGCAGTAGGCGCCATCGATCGCGGCTGCGGCCTGTCGTGGCGTGAGCGCCGGAACGGTCGGGTTGCTACCCTGGCCCTCAGCATCGTGACGGGCCGGCGTACCTTCCCCAGGGGGCCGGCCCGTTGTCGTCTGGCTCACCGGGGGTCGCCGCCGGTCGCATGAAGCTCGGCCTCTGCGGCCTCGGCGGCGGCGTTGAGTTCTCGTGCCTTGCGCCGGGCCTGGGCTGACTTCAGGGCGAGACGAGTGAAGTGCGCTCGACGTAGGTGCTCGGCTCGGATGGGGTCGCCGTCCGCCTGGGCGAGGAAGCGTTCGTCGAAGGCTCGTCGCGCTGGGGCGGTGCGGGCGGACCTGTCGTCGGTCTTGGCCCACGACTCATGCGCGGCCAGCGTGGCTGTGAGGTGACGTTCGGATGATGGAATGGACACGGTAAACCAGATCCCCCTCGGGGTACTGGTTCGCATGCCATCGAGATGCGCGAACGTTCTGGGGGCTCAGCCCACAGCCGGCGACTCGACCATGTGCGGAGTGCTCATGGCTTGAGGCGCAACGTTAGCACACGGTCACTCCATGCTTGGGTCATAGGGTGCAGCGATGGTCGAGTGTCGGCGCGACCGTGGGATGTTGATGTCGACTGGTCTGCCTGGCCGCTTCCGCTTCTTCAGCGCGTCGTAGAGGTAACCCATCCTGCGGCTGTCTTGGCGGCACTTGCAGGTGCTTCGGACATACGAGTCACGTTGCCGATCAGTGGGTTTGACCATCATCGTGACAAAGGCGTGGGGGCCCTGGCGGGGGTGTTCCACACCGGCGCGAGCATGGGCGATGGCTTGGCCTCGCTCCTTGGCCGTGGGCAAGTGCGATACGTCCGGCAGTGGTGGAGAGGTCTCGAGGTCGGTCGGGCGGGTACGCAGGATCATCACTCCCTGCTTGGCGAGGGTGGGCGACTGCCAGACCTCGTAGAGGGGCGTGTTGCATGCGCGGCACCAAGCCCTGAGCAGGAGGACCTTCTTTCGGTGCTCGGCGGGAAGTGCTTTCATTAGCGTGAGTTCCTGGCGCACCATGCTGTTGAATGCCTCGCGCTCGTCCTCGTGCTCGTCCACGTTCAAACCCTGTCTCCTCGCTTCATCCGTTGGGTGGCCGCTCGTGCGCGAGCGTCTGCAGCGCTGGCGCCGTACCGCTCGAGCATCACGTCGGAGCGCCATCCCGCGAGCCGCTTCAGGTCTCGCTCCTGCCCGCCGTTGAACAGGAAGTCGTGCGCGAACGTGTGCCGGAACTGGTGGGGGTGCATGTGGCCCAGACCGGCCTGCTTCGCCCTCACGTCGAGCCTGTCTCGCACGCCGTCCGGTGACATGCCGCCGCGCTGCGAGAGGAACAGCGTCGCCAGGTGCGCCCATCGGTGAGCTCGTCGCTTGCGCAGGTAGCGGTCCAGCGCTTGGACGGTGCGAGCCGAGAAGTAGATGGGTCGCACGCGGCTGCCCTTGCCGCGCACGAAGGCCATCTCGTCATCGAGCCTGACGTCGTCGACGGTGAGCGAGCTGGCCTCCGAGACTCGGATGCCGCAGTCAAGCATCACGCGGAACAGGGCCTCGTCGCGCACGTCGACGAAGTCGGGCCCCCGACATGCTCGCAGCAGCGCCGAGAGGTCGTCGTCGGTCAGGACCGGGACGGGCTTGGCCTCGGGCTGTGGCGGGGTCATCCCGATCATGGGATTGGCCTGGATCTCCCCCTCGGCGGCGAGCCAGCCGCAGAACCTGAACAGTCCTCGGTAGCGGGTCTTCACGGTGCCCGGCTGGTTGACGTCGAGCAGCGCGCCCAGCCACCCCCGGATCAGGTCCCGGTTCAGGTGGTCGAGGTCCGCTGGATGACCCTGAGCGGCCAGCCACTTTGCGTAGAGCCGGATCGACTGGCCATAGAGCAGCCGTGTCCGCTCGCTGCGGCCCTCTGCCTTGAGGGACCGCGCGAAGCTGGCTCCGAGCGCTTGCAAATCTTCGGCCATGCCCTTAGATTATCTGGTGAGCATGCATTGTGCATACTCGCCACTGCGCGATCGACTCACGTTCTTGCAGGTCAGTGCTTCGCACGAGACGGTTGAACCCGTCTCGGCTCGCCGGGCATCTTCGGGTAGTCCGGCGGGAAGTTGAGCTCGCCCAGGCCGTCGGCGACGTCCCGGTCCCACCACTCCAGCGCCGGCTGCAGCGGCCCCACCTGACCCGGGGTGGCCATCTCGGCCCAGGGGTCGGGCGTGTCGGCCACCAGGTCAGGGACGGTGCGCACGGTGAAGTCGCCAGGGCTGATGTCGCCTAGCTGCTCCCAGGTCACCGGCATCGAGACCGGTGCCCCGGGCAGCGGCCGCGGCGAGTAGGCCGAGGCGAGGGTGCGGTCGCGACAGGCCTGGTTGAAGTCGACGAAGATGCGCTCGCCGCGCTGCTCCTTCCACCACGCCGTCGTGACCAGGTCGGGCAGCCGCCGCTCGAGCTCGCGGGCGATCGCGATCACGCCGTGCCGCACGTCGAGGAACTCGTGGTCCGGCTCGATCCGCGCAAACACGTGCACCCCGCGGTTGCCCGAGGTCTTGACGTAGGGGTGCAGGCCGGCCTCGGTCATCACCTCGCGCAGGGCGTGGGCCGCCTCGACGACGTCGGCGAACGCCCGCCCGGGCTGCGGGTCCAGGTCGATGCGCAGCTCGTCGGGGTTGTCGAGGTTCGCGGTGCGCACCGGCCACGGGTGGAAGGTGATGGTGTTCATCTGCACCGCCCACACGGCGGTGGCGATCTCGTCGATGACCAGCTGCGGGTGCCGGCGACCGGAGGGGTAGGTGACCGTCACGGACCTCGCGTAGGCCGGCACACCCCGCGGCGGGTTCTTCGAGTAGAACTCCTCCCCCGCGATCCCCTCGGGGAAGCGCTGCAGGGTGACCGGTCGGTCGCCCACGGCCGCGAGGAAGCGGTCGCCCACCGCCGCGACGTACTGCGCGAGCTCGAGCTTGGTGATGCCGTCGTCCGGCCACAGCACCCGGTCCGGGCTGGAGATCTTGACCTCTCGGGATCCGGAGGCGTCGATCTGCGCAGGGACGGGGACGTCGAGGAGCACCGGCTTGGTCACCATGGCTCGATCGTAGGGCTCGGCCCCGCCGGGAAGGTTCACGCCTCCCGGTTCGTTGAACGGGTCATGGTCAGCAACCCGTTCTCCCGGTCCGCGAAGCCCTCCGACGCCTCCGCCGACTCGGCCTACCCCACGCAGCGCTCCGAGCAGGAGTGGCGCGAGCAGCTGTCACCCATGGAGTATCACGTCCTGCGCGAGGGCGGCACCGAGCGCGCCGGCACCGGTGAGTACACCGACACCGAGACCGAAGGGGTCTACAGCTGCCGGGCGTGTGGCGCCGAGCTGTTCACCAGCACCGAGAAGTTCCACTCGCACTGCGGCTGGCCCTCGTTCTACGCCCCGTCCGAGGGCGACAACGTCGAGCTGCTCAGCGACCGGTCGTTCGGGATGGTGCGCACCGAGGTGCGCTGCGCGTCCTGCGGCTCCCACCTCGGGCACGTGTTCGAGGGCGAGGGCTACGACACCCCGACCGACCAGCGCTACTGCATCAACTCGGTGTCTCTGACGCTGCGCCCCACCGCGCAGTGACGCCGGAGCCCGGCTACGGCAGCGAGGCGACCAGCGCGTCGATCTCGACCTTGGGCCCGGTGTAGAACGGGACCTCCTCGCGCACGTGCAGGCGGGCCCGCGAGCCGCGCAGGTGCCGCATCAGGTCGACGATGCGGGCCAGGTCGTCGGCCTCGAACGCCAGGATCCACTCGTAGTCGCCGAGCGCGAACGAGGAGACCGTGTTGGCCCGCACGTCCGGGTAGTCCCGCGCCATCTGACCGTGCTCGACCAGCAGCGAGCGGCGCTCGTCGTCCGGCAGCAGGTACCAGTCGTAGCTGCGGATGAAGGGGTAGACGCACACGTAGGCGCGCGACACCTCGTCGGCCATGAAGGCCGGGATGTGGCTCTTGTTGAACTCGGCCGGCCGGTGCAGCGCCGTCTGGCTCCAGACCGGCTCGAGGTGCTGACCGAGCTCGGTCTGCCGGAAGGCGGAGTAGGCCGCCTGGACGTCCTCCACGCGCTCGGCGTGCCACCACACCATCAGGTCGGCGTCCGCGCGCAGCGCCGCGAGGTCGTAGATCCCCCGCACCGTCACGCCGGTGTCGGCCAGCCCGTCGAAGAACTCCTGGGTGGATGCCGTGATCGCCGCCCGGTCCTGCGGCAGCCGCTCGCTCACCTTGAAGACCGACCAGACCGTGTAGCGGATCGCGTCGTTGATCTCGCGGACCTGGCTCGGGCTGGGACGGTTCGACTTCGGCTTGAGACTCATGGCCGCAATTCTGTCACCGTCCTCTGGTTGCACCGAATGCGAGGGTCCAGCAGGCGGCGCCGCAGCCAGTCGACCGCCTCGGCCGCGGTGGCGACGATGGGCACGCCGGGCGGCAGCGCAGGTCGTTGCACGACGACGACCGGGATGCCGAGCTCGCGGGCCGCCACGAGCTTGGCCCCGGTGGCGGCTCCCCCGCTGTTCTTGGTCACGACGACGTCGATGTCGTTGCGCTGCAACAGTCCTCGCTCGTCATCCAGGGTGAACGGCCCGCGGTCGAGCAGCAGCTCGGCGTCCGGTGGCAGCGTCGTCGGTGGATCGATGGACCGCACCAGGAACCAGACGTCCCGGACCTCAGCAAAGGCCCCGACCCCCTGTCGGCCGATCGTCAGCAGGGCGCGGGTGCCGATCCCGGAGAGAGACACCGCCGCCTCCGCGACCGTCGCCACGCTCGTCCATCGGTCACCCGGCCCCGCGACCCACGGTGGGCGCTGCACGACGACGAGCGGGACGCCGGTCTGCGAGCACGCCTGTGCCGCATGGTCGCTCATCGTCTCGGCGAAGGGATGCGTGGCGTCCACGACGGCCGCCACCTGCTCGGCCCGCAGGTAGTCGGCCAGCCCCGCCACACCACCGAAGCCCCCGACCCGCACCGTCCCCGGCAGCACGCCGGGCCTCTCGGTGCGCCCGGCGAGCGAGCTGACCACCCGCAGGGCGGGCTCCTGCGCGAGCAGCTGCGCCAGCACCCGACCCTCCCCCGTGCCCCCGAGCACGAGCACCGTGGGGCGAGGATCAGGCGGCATGCAGGCATTCTGCCTGACCGACGTGCTCTGCCGGGGTGCGAGAATGCCCAGGTGAGCGAGCACGCGCACGCGCCCCGCGGTGGCCGCGCCGGTCAGATCGACAGCACCGGTCTGCGGCCTGGCTGGACCACGGGTGCCTGCGCGACGGCGGCCGCCCGGGCGGCCTGGGAGGCGCTGCTGACCGGCAGCTTCCCCGATCCGGTAGACATCACCCTCCCCCGCGGTCAGCGGCCCACCTTTGCGCTGACCGACGAGCGGGTCGGCGACGACTGGGCCGAGGCGGCCGTCACCAAGGACGCCGGTGACGACCCCGACGTGACCCACCTGGCCGTCGTGCGGGTGCGTGTGCGACGCGGCCCTGCGGGCAGCGGCACGCGATTCGTCGCGGGGCACGGCGTCGGCACGGTGACGCTGCCCGGTCTACCGCTGGAGGTCGGTGAGCCGGCGATCAATCCCGTGCCGCGACAGATGATCCGGCACACGCTGCGCGAGGCGGAGGCATCTGCTGCCGGTCGCGCCGAGGCGCTGGCCTGGGACCACGGCCCGCAGGTGGACGCCGTGGTGGAGATCTCGGTGGACCAGGGCGAGGAGATGGCGCGGCACACGTGGAACCCCCGGCTCGGCATCCTCGGCGGGCTGTCGATCCTCGGCACCACGGGCATCGTGGTCCCCTACTCGTGCTCGGCCTGGATCGACTCGATCCGGCGCGGCATCGACGTCGCGGAGGCGCTCGGCATCGAGCACGTCGCCGGCTGCACCGGCTCGACGTCGGAGCGCGTGGTGACCGAGCTTTACGGACTGCCGGAGCAGGGCCTGCTCGACATGGGCGACTTCGTGGGGGCCGTGCTCAAGCACCTGCGCACCCACCCGCGGCCGAGGCTGACGATCGCGGGCGGCTTCGCCAAGCTCTCGAAGCTGGCCGCAGGTCACCTCGACCTGCACTCCGGTCGATCGCAGGTCGATCCGGCGCACCTCACCCGGCTAGCCGAGTCCTGCGGCGCACCAAGCGATCTCGTGGCTCAGCTCGCCGGGGTCAACACGGGGCTCGAGGCGCTCCAGCTGTCCCAGGCCGCGGGCGTGCCCCTGGGGGACGCGGTCGCCGAGACGGCGCGCGAGCAGGCGCTGCGGGTCCTCGACGGCGCTCCGGTCGTGGTCGACGTGGTGTGCATCGATCGCGCCGGGATGATCGTCGGGCGCTGCGCACCCGCAGGCCCCCGGAGCTGACGCTCGAGAGCGACGCTAGGGAGCGGTGGCGAGCCGCACGAGCTGGGTGGCGTTCGCGAGAGCGTCGTCGGCGCGCGAGTCGTGGCCGGCGAGCCGGTAGAGCTGGGCGGCGGCCCGGCCGGCCTCGGCCGCACCGAGCAGGTCGCCGAGCTGCTCCAGCGTGGTGCTGCGCCAGCGCTCGATGTCGGCGCGGTAGCGCGGCGGCGCGTCGGCGACGGCCTCGGACGCCTCGGCGAGCAGGTCGAGGGCGCCGCGCAGGTCGCCGGTGCGGATCCGGAACCGCGCCTCGCCGATGGCCAGCTCGGCGACGTCCTCGTTGTTGCCGACGAAGCGCAGGATGGGACGGGCGGTCGCGAGGTGGCGGCCCACGTCCTCGGTGAGCCCGGCGTCCAGGCGTGCGAACGCGGCCGCCTTGTGGAAGCGCCCCCAGGTGCGCAGGTCGGCTCGCGGGTCCAGCAGCTGCTCGCAGACCGAGTGGAAGGCCTCGCCCTGGCTGAGGCGTCCGGCGGCGTAGTCCATGGTGCCGAGCACCCAGGCGGCGAGGGCGGCCGGCTGTCCGATCGGCAGCTCGTCGAAGATCTCACGCAGGCGTGGCACCTCGACCTCGGCCAGCTCCAGGTCCTCGCAGCCGACCGCGGCGCCGATGAAGGCGATCAGCGCCTCGGCCTCCCGGACATAGGCCCGCCCCCGCAGCTCCGGGGACGCCACGAGGTCGAGCTCGCGCAGCAGCGACAGCGCGGTCTCGGCGTAGCCGACCGCACGGCGGGCCTGCGCCACGCCCTCGTGCCGGGCGTTCTGCGAGGCCAGGGTCCACCCCTCGGCCCGCCGCAACGGAGCCTGTCCGTCGGGGTGCCGGGTCAGGGCCAGCGCCCGGTCCCGAGCCAGGTCGAACCGTCCGCAGGCCGCGAGCGCGTGGATCGAGAGGACGGCGTTGTCCCACCACACGTCCAGGTCGCGACGCTCGAGAGCGTCCTGCGCGATGCGGGCGGCCAGGTCGGCCGCCGCGGCGTAGTCGTGACCGCGGTAGGCCTCGCGTGCCGCGCCGTCGTTCGGTCTGCTCCCCTCGGAACGCCCGTCCTGCATCGGCGAACCCCTTCCTGGCCCCCGAGCCAGCTCACATGTCACGCGCTCCAGCGCCGGTCACCTCCATCCAGTGAAGCACGGCGCTGCCGCCCGTCCCACCTCGCGGCTGGATGTCGACCGGACGTGCACTGTGCGCGCTCACGGTGTGCGATCGGCCGCCACCGGCTGTGGCAGGGCACAGTCGTGCCGATCACGGGCCGGGGAGTACAGGTGGGAGTCCGCGAACTCGCTCGCGGCGAGCACCTGGCCGACGAGCAGGACCGCGGTGCGTCGGATGCCGTGGGCGCGCACCTGGTCACCGAGCTCACCAAGCGTGCACCGGACGACGACCTCGTCGGGGCGTGACGCCAGGGCGACCACCGCCGCCGGGCAGTCGGCGCCGTAGTGCGGGACCAGCTCGGCGACCACCCCGTCGGCGAGGTGCGTCGCCAGGTGGAGCACGAGCAGCGCCCGCGTCCGGCCGAACGCCGCGAGCGTCTCCCCGGGCGGCATCGCCGTCGCGTTGCGGGCGACCCGGGTGAGGACGACCGACTGACCGACCGTCGGGACGGTCAGCTCGCGGCCCAGCGCCGCCGCGGCGGCCGCGAACGCCGGCACCCCAGGCACCATCTCGTAGGCCACCCCCGCCGCCTCGAGCCGGCGCACCTGCTCGGCCACGGCGGAGAAGACGGACAGGTCACCGGACTGCAGCCGAGCGACGTCGTCACCGCGCCGGTCCGCGGCCACCAGCTCGTCGAGGATCTGGTCGAGGTCGAGGTGGGCGGTGTCGACCAGCCGCGCCCCGGGCGGGCACAGCTCGAGCAGCTCGTCGGGCACCAGCGCGCCGGCGTAGAGACACACCGGGGCTCGCTCGATGATCCGCGCACCGCGCAGCGTGATCAGGTCGGGCGCCCCCGGGCCGGCACCGATGAAGTAGACGGTCACGAGTCCTCCTGGGTCACGGGTCGTCCTGCGTCACAACGGGATCCGGCGCGACCCAGGACCACTGGGTGACCGGCCGCGCGGGGCGCCAGGCGGCGAACGAGCCGACCGCGTCGGCGGTCGACACCTCCAACCGCGTGAGCGTGCCGCCGAGCCGGCGGAACAGGTCGACCAGCACCGCCTCCGACTCGAGCGTCACAGTGTTGGCGACGAGTCGCCCGCCGGGGCGCAGCGCCGCGAGGACGGCGTCGACCACGCCGACCTGGGTGAGTCCGCCGCCGATGAAGACCGCGTCAGGCGGCGGCAACCCGACGAGGGCGCCCGGTGCGGAGCCCGGCACGACCTGCAGGCCCGGGACACCGAGGGTGCGGGCGTTGCGGCGGATCCGCGCGACCCGGTCCAGGTGCGGCTCGACGGTGACGGCGGTGCAGGTAGGGTCGGCCCGCATCCACTCGATGGCGATCGAGCCGGACCCGCCCCCCACGTCCCACAGCAGCTCGCCGGGGGCGGGGGCCAGGGTCGCGAGCGTCGCGGCCCGCACGTGACGCTTGGTGAGCTGCCCGTCACTGTCGTAGACCTCGTCGGGCAGCCCCGGCACCACGGCGAGCCGCGGCGGCTCCTGGTCGGGTCGGACGTCAACAGCCACGATGTTGAGCTCGGAGCCGGGCTTCGCCGACCAGGTGGCGGCCACCCCGTCGACCCGGCGCTCGCCCGGACCGCCGAGGTCGTCGAGCACAGACAGTCGGCTGTCCCCGAGACCGAGGCGGCGCAGCAGCGCGGCGACCTCGCCCGGGGTGCCGGAGTCGGCCGACAGCACCAGCAGCCGCCGACCGGGTCGCACCGCCAGGGCCAGCGCCTCGAGCGGGCGACCGACGACCGAAACAATGGTCACGTCCTCGAGCGGCCAGCCCATCCGGGCGCAGGCGAGCGACATGGACGAGGCGTGCGGCACGACGTGCACCCGCTCGGCGCCGAGCAGCTCGACGAGGGTGCGCCCGATGCCGTAGTGCATGGGATCACCGCTCGCCAGCACGACCAGCCCGCGGTCGGCGTGCTCGTCGACCTCGGCGGTGAGCCGCTCGCGCAGGGGCTTGGGGAGGTCTACCTCGTCGGCGTGGTGGTGCCCGGCCACGAGCCGGCGCTGCCGGTCCGAACCCATGACGACCGCGGCGGCCGCGACGGCCTGGCGGGCCGCGGGGCCGAGGCCTTCCCAGCCGTCGACGCCGATCCCGACGACGGTCACGGGCGCGGTGCTCATAGGCCCATCATCTCGCGCAGGGCGGTCGTGTCGAGGTGGTCGGCGACGGCGTCCCCGAGCCGGTCCAGCATGGCCGCGCGACGGGTCGCGAAGCCGGGCGCGGTGGGGTCAGGCGCCCAGGAACGCCCCGCTCGGTCGGCCACCTCGGTGAGGAAGGCCTGGCGGAAGGCGTCGCCCTCGAGCGCACCGTGCCACGTCGTGCCGTAGACCGACCCACACCGCCAGCCGTCCAGGAACGGCTCGACGTCGCCTGCGTCTTCCCGCAGCGCGCTGGCGCCGTGGTGGATGAGGTAGCCGTCGACGGGTCGGTCGCGCCAGGCGCCGCTCGGTGTGCCGAGCCGCTTGTTGCGCTCGAATCGCACGGTCGTGGGGAGCAGCCCGAGCCCCGGAACCGTTGCGGGAGAAGGCGACTCGACGCCGAACGGGTCGTCGATGGTCTCAGCGAGCATCTGGTGACCACCGCAGATCCCGAGCACCGGCGCGCCGCGGCGGGCGCGCCGCACCACCGCGTCGGCGAGCCCGCGGCGGCGCAGCCAGTCGAGGTCGGAGAGCGTGGCGCGGGTGCCGGGCAGCACCACGAGGTCGGCCTGCTCGACCACGGCCGGGTCGGCCGTGACCACCACCTGCACCCCCGGCTCGCCGGCGAGGGCGTCCACGTCGGTCGCGTTGCTCACCCGCGGGAGTCGGACGACCGCGACGGTGAGCGGTGCCTCACCCTGTGTGCCGCGCGACCAGCCGGCGATGGCAAGGGCGTCCTCGGAGTCCAGCCACACGTCGTGCAGGTAGGGCAAGACCCCGAGCACCGGGCGTCCGCCGGTGCGCTCCTGCAGCAGCTCGAGCCCGGGTCGCAGCAGCCCGAGGTCGCCGCGGAACTTGTTGACGATCCACCCCTTCAGGTGGGCCTGGTCCGCCGGGTCGAGCAGCCCGAGCGTGCCGTAGAACGCGGCGAGGACTCCCCCGCGGTCGATGTCGCCGACCACGACGACCGGCAGGTCACGGGCCCGAGCCAGCCCCAGGTTGACGTAGTCGCCCTCGCGCAGGTTGATCTCGGCGGGCGACCCCGCGCCCTCGGCCAGCACGACGTCGAAGCGTGCGGCGAGGTCGTCGAAGGCTGCGTAGGCCGCCTCGGCCAGCGCTCGTCGACCCGTGGCCCACTCGCCCGCCCGGAGCTGGCCGGCCGGTCGACCCATCAGGACGACGTGCGAGGTGTGGTCCGAGCCGGGTTTGAGGAGAACGGGATTCATCGCCGCCTCCGGAGTGACGCCGGCGGCCAGCGCCTGCACCCACTGCGCCCGCCCGATCTCGGCGCCGTCGGGGCAGACCATCGAGTTGTTGGACATGTTCTGCGACTTGAACGGCGCGACGGACACGCCTTCACGCGCGAGCCACCGGCACAGGCCCGCGGTCACCAGCGACTTGCCGGCGTCGCTCGTCGTGCCGGCCACCAGCAGCCCGCGGCTCATGACGCCACCGCCCCGATACGCACGACCCCGCCACGCTCAGCCCCGGCACCGAGGACGACCGCGCCCGCCGCGGCCAGCCCGCTGACGATCCCGACCGCGCGGGACAGCCGGGTGGCACGCGCCACGTCGGCCACCTCGACCGGCCGGCCCGAGCCCAGGGTGCCGCGGTCCTCGTCGACCCCGTCGTAGTGGTTGGTGCCGCCGAGCCGCACCCCCAGCGCACCGGCGAAGGTCGCCTCGACGGGCCCGGCGTTCGGGCTCGGGTGGTGCGGCGCGTCCCGGTCCCAGGCGTCGACGGCCGCTCGGGCGGAGCCGCCGACCAGCGGGGCGCACAGCACCGTGACGAGCGCGCACACCCGGGCGGGCACGAGGTTGGCCAGGTCGTCGAGACGCGCACTGGCCCAACCGAACTCGCGATAGCGCTCCGACCGATAGCCCACCATCGCGTCCAGCGTGTTGACGGCGCGGTAGCCGAGCAGCCCGGGCACGCCAGCCACCGCACCCCACCACAGCGGCGCCACGACCGCGTCGGAGGTGTTCTCGGCGACCGACTCGACGGTGGCGCGAGCCAGCTCGTCGCGGCCGAGGTGCGTGGCGTCGCGACTGCACAGGTGACCCAGCCGGGCGCGGGCCGGCCCGAGACCGTCGGCCGTCTCGGGTGCCCGCTCGATCAGGGCGGACATGGCCCGCCCCTCGCGGACCAGGCTGGTGCCGCCGAGCACGGTCCAGGTGGCCAGGGCGGTGGCCAGGGCGTGCGCGGCGGGATGTCGACGGGTGAGCCACTCCACGACCCCACCCACGCCCACGACGCCACCCACCAGCACCCCCGTGTAGACCACCCCACGCCACCGCTGGGGCCGGTAGACCACCCGCTCCAGCCCCAGCGCGAGGCGCCCGAGCCAGGCGACCGGGTGGTGCCGACGCGGGTCACCGAGCAGCAGGTCGAGCAGCTGGCCGAGCAGCAGCCCGACGGCTCGAGAACCGAAGGAGGTGATCACGCGGCACACCCTAGTGCCGGGGTCCGACAGACCCCTCCGCCGGGGCCACCGCCGCCCAGTCGACGGTCAGCTCGCCCAGCCGCCAGCGACGTTCGTCGCCCAGCAGCGGCCAGCCGTCGTCGCGCAGCGCGGCGGCCGTCGCGAGGAACCGCTGTCGGGCGCCGAACGAGCCCTGGTGGGCGGAGCGGGTCCACGCCGTGTCCAGCGCCTCGAGGAAGGCGTGCACGGGCTCCCCCGGCACGTTGCGGTGGATCAGCGCCTTGGGGAGCCGCTCGGCCACGACCCCGGGCGACGCGAGCCCGGCGAGCCGGTAGGAGAGCGTGAGGGACCTGGGCCCGGCACGGTCTACGGCAACCCAGGAGGCGAGCCGGCCGATCTCGTCACAGGTCCCGTCGACGAGCAGCCCGTCCGGAGCCAGCCGTTCCTGCACCGCGTGCCAGGCTGCGGGCACCTCGCTCTCGGCGTACTGCCGCAGCACGTTGAACGCGCGCACGAAGACCGGCGGCTCGGGCACCGGCAGCTCGAACCCTCCGACGACGAAGCGCAGCCCGTCGCGCTCGAGCGGCTTGGCCACCTCGACGCGCGCCGGGTCGATCTCGATGCCGACCACCTGCACGTCCGCGCGCACCCGCGCGAGCCGGTCGTGCAGCTCGAGCGCCGTGACCGGAGACGCGCCGTAGCCCAGGTCGACGACGACCGGATCGGGGCCGGCCCGGCGCAACCGGTGACCCTGCGGCCCGGCGAGCCAGCGATCGCAGCGGCGCAGCCGGTTGGGGTTGGTGGTCCCGCGGGTGATCGTCCCGAGCGGGGATCTCGCACGGCCGGGCACGCCGCCACTCTACGCGAGCGTCTTTGACTGGCCCCGGCCCGCGTGGGAAGGTCGGACCACCGAAACCATCAGGTGGGGGAAGCCGGTCCAAGTCCGGCGCTGTCCCGCAACCGTAGGCCCGGTCCACCGGCAGCGATGCCGTCGACCAGGTGAGCCGGAGCACCTGCCCGGTGGCGTCGGCTCCCGCTCGTCCGTCGTGGAACGCGGACCGGAGCCGCTCGAGCCAGGTGCCCGGCGACCCCTGTCCCAAGGAGGTCCCGGTGTCCCCCACCAGTGCTCGTCCCCAGACCCAGCACGCCGTGCGCGTCCTCGTCGCCCTGCTGGCGGTGCTGGTCTCGCTCACCGTGCTCCCGGCCCCGTCGGCGCAGGCTGCCGGGGGCTATCGCTACTGGGGCTACTGGCAGCTGGCCGGGGCGAAGTGGGGCTTCTCGAGCAACGGCCCGTCGATGACCCATCCGGGCGATGGCTCGGTCGAGGGCTGGCGGTTCGCCGTCGCCGCGGAGAACTCGATGCGGGTGCCCCGCGCGACCGTGACGTTCGCCCAGGCCTGCTCGACCACCCCGGCGGTCGACGGCAAGAAGCGGGTCGCCGTCGTGATCGACTTCGGTCGGTCCGCCGACGCCGCCGACGAGGGCACCACGCCGCCGAAGCCGTACTACACCTGCGTCAGCGCCCCCATGCTCGCGACCGGCCAGGAGGTGCTCGCGGCTGCGGCCGACGTGCGCTTCAGCAACTCGGGGATGGTGTGCGGTGTGGGCGGCTACCCCACGGCCGGCTGCTCCGAGCAGGTCGCGACGATCTCGACCGCTGCGGCCGCGGCGGACACCCCGGTCCCGATGGCGTTCCGCGCCGCCCCGGGAGCCACGCCGTCGCCGGCAGCCGCAGCGACCACCACCGGCGGCGCGACTGCTGCTCCGTCGGCCCCGGCGACCCCCGCGGCGTCGGACTCGCAGAGCTCGGGCGGCTCGAACGCCACCACCCTGATCGTGCTCGCGGTCGTGGTCCTCGCCCTCATCGGCGGGCTCATCGCGATGACCCGTCGTCGCCGGAACGCCTGAGGAGCGGCACGACGAGTCCGGTAGCCCTCGTGCCCAGCCCCAGCGCGCCGCGCCGGCTGCATCCGGTCGCCTGGTGGCTGTGGGCGCTCGGGCTCGCGGTCGCGGCCTCGCGCACCACCAACCCGGTCCTGCTGCTGCTGATCGTGGCGGTCGCGGTGTGGACGGTCGCCGAGCGTCAGGACCCTGATGCGGGCTCGCCGCTGGTCGGCTTCATGGTCCTCGCCCTCGTGGGCATCGTGCTCCGCGTCGTCCTCACCGGCCTGTTGGGCGCCGGGATCTCGGGCCGGGTCGTGCTCTTCGAGCTGCCGCGAGTCCCGTTGCCGCACTGGATGACCGGGGTGCAGCTGGGTGGACCGGTCACGGCCGAGGCGGTGGTCTTCGCCCTCTACCAAGGCCTGTCGCTCGCCGCGCTGCTGGTGCTCGTCGGCGCCGCAAACTCGCTCGCCAGCCCGCGCCGGCTGCTGCGGCACGTCCCCGCCACGCTCTACGACGTGGGGACCGCAGTCGTCGTAGCCCTCTCGCTCGCGCCGGCCATGGTCGAGGACGCGCGTCGCGTCCGCACCGGTCAGCTGCTGCGCGGCCGCTCGGGCCGCTCGGCGCGCGACCTCGGCCGGCTCGCGATGCCGGTGCTCGACGGCGGCTTCGAGCGGTCGCTGCGTCTCGCGGCGTCGATGGAGGCGCGCGGCTACGGGCGGCGCGCCCCGGGTGGCGGACGGCGGCTCTCCTCGGTCCTCGCCGTGGCCGGGCTGCTCGGCGTCGTGATCGGGCTCTACGGGCTGCTCGACGCCAGCACCCCGATGGTCCTCGGCCTCCCCACCCTCGCCGCGGGCCTGCTCCTCGCCCTCGCGTCGCTCACCCTCGGCTCCCGCCGGGACCGGCGCACGCGCTACCGCCAGCCGCGGTTCGCGGCGCCCGAGTGGCTCGTCGTGGGTCTCGGGCTGGTCCCGGCCGTCGTCCTCGTCGTCGCCAGCCGAGCGGGCTGGGACGGCATCGACCCGCCCGTCATGCCGCTCGCCGTCCCCGCGACGCCCGTCCTCGCGGCCCTCGCCATCGCTGTGGCCGCCCTCGCCGCCGTGCTCTCCCCGAGGGTGACGCCATGAGCGTGCTCGGCGGCCCGGAGACGATCCGCTTCGACGGGGTGGGGCTGACCTATCCCGGCGCCACGACACCGGCCCTGGAGGGGGTCGACCTCTCGATCGGCGAGGGCGAGCTCGTGCTCGTCGTGGGGACCACCGGGTCGGGCAAGTCCACCCTGCTGCGGGCGATCAACGGCCTGGTGCCGCACTTCAGCGGCGGGCACCTGAGCGGGCGCGTGACGGTGGCGGGGCGTTCCACCCAGACGCACCGGCCGCGCGACCTCGCCGACGCCGTGGGGTTCGTCGCCCAGGACCCGGCGTCGTCGTTCGTGACCGACACGGTCGAGGACGAGCTCGCCTACGGCATGGAGTCACTCGGCGTCGCGCCCCAGGCGATGCGTCGCCGGGTCGAGGAGACGCTGGACCTGCTCGGGCTGGCCGAGATCCGCCGGCGCGGGCTGCGCACCCTGTCGGGAGGTCAGCAGCAGCGCGTCGCCATCGGGGCCGTGCTGGCCGCCGGACCGCGCGTGCTCGTCCTCGACGAGCCCACCTCGGCGCTGGATCCCGTTGCGGCAGAGGACGTCCTGGCGTCGATCACCCGCCTCGTGCACGACCTCGGACTGACCGTCGTCGTCGCCGAGCACCGCCTGGAGCGGGTGGTGCACCACTGCGACGGCATCGTGCTCGTCGGGGGCGGCTCGGCGACGCCCGTGCTGGCGCCCGACGTCGCCATGGCCGCTTCTCCCGTGCACCCGCCGGTGGTCTCGCTCGGGCGGCGCCTCGGCTGGTCACCGCTGCCGCTCTCGGTGCGGGACGCACGGCGCGACGCCGCCGGGCTGCGCGACCGACTGGCCTCGAGCGCCGTTGTCCTGCCCCGTCACCCGTCACCCGCGCCCCGGGGTGCGGAGGCCGTTGGGTCGGATCGCGCGACCGCGTTGCGGGCTCGCCAGCTCGTCGTCGAGCGCGGCCGGACCACCGTCCTGGACGGTGTGACGTTCACCCTGCACCGCGGCGAGGTCGTCGCCCTGATGGGGCGCAACGGCGCCGGCAAGTCCACCCTGCTGGGCGCGCTCGCCGGGTTGGTCCCCCGCCGTCGCGGATCCGTCGAGGTCGGTGGGCTCGACCCCGCACGGGCCACGCCGGCCGACCGCGTGCACGCGGTGGGCCTCGTGCCGCAGGACCCGAGCACCATCCTCTACACCGACTCCGTCGGCCGCGAGTGCGCCGAGGCCGACCGGGATCTCGGCGCGCCGCCCGGCACCTGCCGCGGTCTCTTCGACCGGATGCTCGGGACCGACGCGGCGCCGGTGGAGGACGCCCGCCACCCTCGCGACCTGTCCGAGGGGCAGCGGCTCCTGCTGGCCCTCGCCATCGTGCTCAGCGCTTCCCCCGGGGTGCTGCTGCTCGACGAACCGACGCGCGGGCTGGACTATCTCGCGAAGGAGCGGTTGAGCGCGACGCTCGTCGAGCTCGCCGCGGCCGGTCACGCCGTGCTCGTCGCCACCCACGACGTAGAGCTCGCGGCCGACACCGCCCACCGCGTCCTGCTGGTGGCCGAGGGCGAGATCGTGGCGGACGGTGAGGCCCACGAGATCCTCTGCGGCTCACCGGCCTTCGCGCCCCAGGTCGCCAAGGTGATGTATCCGCTGCCGCTCATGACGGTCGCCGACGTCGAGGGGTGCGCATGACCTCCCGACCACGGCTGCGGCCGTCGACGATCCTCGCCCTGGCCCTGGTCACCCTGGTCGGCGTCGCCGCGTTCACCTGGCCGTTCTTCGTGACGAGCCCCGGTGTGCTTGAGCACCAGACCGACGCGCCGTGGCTGTTCGCGCTGCTCGTCGGGCTGCTCGCCCTCGTCGTCCTCGCCGAGATGACCGCCGAGGGTCTGGACGCCAAGACCATCGCCGTGGTGGGTGTCGTGGCCGCGGCCGGAGGCGCCCTGCGCGTCCTGTCGGCCGGCACCGCAGGGCTCGAGCCGATGTTCTTCCTGCTCGTCCTCGCCGGTCGAGTCCTCGGCCCTGCAACGGGATTCGTGACCGGCGCCCTGGCGATGCTGACCGGGGCGTTCCTCACCGGCATCGGTCCGTGGCTGCCCTTCCAGATGCTCTGCGCGGGGTGGGTGTGTCTCGGTGCGGGGCTGCTGCCGGTGCCACGTGACGGGTGGGGCGAGCGCCTCGCGCTGGCGGGGTACGGTCTCGTGGCCGGTCTCGCCTACGGCCTCGTGATGAACCTCTGGTTCTGGCCGTTCCTGTCTACGTCGTCGGCGCCCGAGGGGGCGGGGTTCGTGCCGGGTGGCACCCTGGCGACGAACCTCGCGCACTACGCCGTGTTCTACGTGATCACGTCGCTGGCGTGGGACCTGCCGCGCGGGATCCTCACTGCCGTGCTCGTGCTCGTCGCCGGACGGCCGGTGCTCGGGACGCTGCGACGGGCCGTGCGTAAGGCAAGCTTCGATGCGCCGGTGACCTTTTCGCCCGACCCGTCAGCCGCCTCACCCAGCGCTGCCCCTGCAACCACCGCAGCCACGGTCACCACTCAGGAGGAGCCATGACGACCCACCTCGTCCTCGGTGGCGTCCGCAGCGGGAAGAGCCGCTATGCGGAGTCGCTGCTCGCCGGTCGTGCCGACGTGACCTACGTGGCACCGGGGCTCATCCCGCTGGACGACCCCGACTGGCGCGCCCGCGTCGCGGCCCACCGGGCGAGCCGGCCGGCGCAGTGGGACACGGTCGAGTCGGCCGACCTGGCCGCGCTCGTGGCTGGTGATGAGGCTCGTGCTGACGACTCAACGCGTGGGCCGGGGGCGCTGCTGATCGACTGCCTCGGCACCTGGATGACGCGGCTGATCGACGACGCCGGGGCGTGGGACTCGGCTGCGGATGCGGCTGTCGTGGTGCGCACGGCCACAGCGGATCTCGTTGCCGCCCTGCGGGACTCGCCGCTCGACGTCGTGGTGGTCAGCAACGAGGTGGGCCTCGGGGTCGTGCCGGCGCACGCGTCCGGGCGCGTCTTCCGCGACGAGCTCGGCCGGCTGAACGCCGCCGTCTCCGCCGCCTGCGACCGGGTGTCCCTGGTGGTGGCCGGTCGGGTGCTCGACCTCTCGTCGGCACCCGTGGTCGGTGATGTCGTGCCTGGTGGTGAGCACGCGTGATGCGTGACGCCCTGCGGATGACCTTCGGGACGCTCACGGCGCTGCCGGTCCCCGCGCCCACCCGGATCGACCGACGCGTCGCCGGGCGGGCGATGGTGCTCGCCCCGCTGCCGGGGATCCTGCTGGCGGCCGGATGGGTCGTGATCGGCCTCGCGGGGATCCTGCTCGGTCGGTCCGGCCTGCCCGCGCTGGTCACCGGCGGCCTCAGCGTGGCGTACCTCGCGCTCGCGACCCGAGGCCTGCACCTCGACGGGCTCGCCGACACGTGCGACGGGCTGTCTGCGTCCTACGACCGCGAGCGGGCGCTGGCCGTGATGAAGACCGGCGACGTCGGACCGAGCGGCGCCGCCGCCATCGCGCTCGTCGTGCTGGTGCAGGCGGCCTGCTTCGGCGAGCTGGCCCAGCACGGCTGGTGGGGACTGGTCGCCGGCGGCGTCGCCGTGGTGCTCTCGCGCCAGCTGGTCGCGTGGGCCTGCAACCCGCTCGTGCCGGCCGCACGGTCTACGGGACTGGGGGCGGCTGTCGCGGGCACCGTGCCGGTGCCCGCCGCCGCTGCGGGCTGGGGGCTGTGCGTGGCGGTGTCCGCACTCGGGCTCGGGATCCCGCCGGCCGTCGCGATCGGGGTCGTGCCCGCGGTCGTCGTGACGGCGCTGCTGCGGCGCGTGACGACTCGGCTCGGCGGGATGAGCGGCGACATGCTGGGCGCTCTCGTCGAGGTCGGCCTGACTGCCGGGCTGGTCGCGGCGGTCGTGGTGGCGCCGGGCTGAAGCGCACCTGAGGCCCACCCGAAGCGCACGGGAGCGGCAGAGGCCCTGCATAGGAACGGCACAGGAATCGCCTCGATCGTGGAAGCGTGACCACCGAGACCATGCCCCTCACCACGGACCTGCCGACCGCCCCGCAGCCGACGATCCGCACCACTCCCGACCGTCCCCGCCGCGTCGCCGCACCGACCAGGTGGCGTGATCTCGCCGCCGCCGCGATGTGGGGCTCGCTGCTGTTCGTCACGGGCCTGTGGGTCGCGGGCGGTCAGCTGCAGCAGATGAGCTCGCTCGGCGGGATCCTCGACAGCTGGGGCCGGTTGACCGGTCTGCTGGCCTCGGACCTGCTGCTGATCCAGGTGCTGATGATGGCGCGGATCCCCCTCGCCGAGCGGGCCTACGGCCAGGACGAGCTCGCTCGCCGGCACCGGCTGATCGGCTTCACGAGCTTCACCCTGATGGTCGCGCACATCGTGCTGATCACCCTGGGGTACGCCGCCGACAGCTCGGCGGGCCTCTGGGGGACGATCGTCGACCTGGTGCTGAACTACCCGGGCATGCTGCTTGCGGTCGGTGGCACCGTGGCGCTGTGCATGGTGGTCGCCACCAGCATCAAGAACGCACGCGGCCGGCTGCGTTACGAGTCGTGGCACCTGATCCACCTGTACGGCTACCTCGGCGCGGGTCTTGCTCTGCCGCACCAGCTCTGGACGGGCGCCGACTTCAGCGCCAGCCCGGCGGCCACCCTCTTCTGGTGGGGGCTGTGGATCGCCGCTGCCGTCGCGGTCGTCGTGTTCCGGATCGGTCGGCCGCTGTACACCTCCTGGCGCCACGGTCTGCGGGTGGAGTCGGTAGAGCACGTGAACCCCACCACGACCACCGTCACCGTCCGCGGTCGTGACCTCGACCGGCTGCCGACCTCGGCGGGACAGTTTTTCCAGTGGCGCTTCCTGGACGGTCCGGGCTGGACCCGCGCGCACCCCTACAGCCTGTCCCACGCCCCCGACGGCCGGACCCTCAAGGTCACCGTCGCCCACCTCGGGGACGGCTCGGCGCGCACCGCCACCCTGTCGCCCGGCACCCGCGTGCTCGTCGAGGGCCCCTACGGACGGCTGCACTCGGGCGTCCGCACCCAGCGCAAGGTCTTGCTGCTCGGCGCCGGCATCGGCATCACGCCGCTGCGGGCCCTGCTCGAGGACCTGGAGCAGGGTCCGGGTGACGTCACCATGATCTACCGAGCGCACTCCCCGGCCGACATCATCTGGCGCGACGAGCTGACCGAGCTGGCCGCCAGCCGTGGAGCCCGGCTGTTCTTCGTCACGGGGGTGCGCGTGCAGGGCCGCGACAGCTGGCTCCCGGAGTCGGCCGCCGACCTGTCCGACGCGGAGGGGCTGCGCCAGCTGGTGCCGGACATCGCTGCGCACGACGTGTTCGTGTGCGGTGCTTCGCGATGGATGGACGCCGCCGAGCAGGCCGCCCGCGACTGCGGCGTCCCCGACGCGCGGATCCACGCCGAGCGGTTCAGCTACTGACCTCACCGGCTCTGTTGTCCACACGAGTCCCGCGCTCCCGCAACGCCTTTCACTTCTGACAACCTCCTGAGGAGAACCCGATGCGCCGCATCACCACCTGGTTCATGACCACCCTGTCCATCGTCGTCCTGTTGTTCAGCTATCGCACCAGCACGAGCTCCGCGATGGCTCCCAGCACGACCGGGACGACGAGCTCCGGGACCACGTCGAGCTCGTCGGGCTCGGGCTCGTCGTCCGGCTCGACGGGCTCGTCCGGCTCGTCCGGCTCGTCTGGGTCGTCCGGCTCGTCCTCGAGCTCCTCGTCCAGCACGAGCGACACGAAGACCTACACCGGCGACAGCGTGGATACCCGCTGGGGCCCCGTGCAGGTGAAGATCACCGTCACGAACGGCAAGATCACCGCCGCGGAGGCCGTGGTCTACCCGACCGAGAACGGCCACGACGTCGAGATCAACAGCTACGCGATCCCCACCCTCAACCAGGAGGCGGTCAGCAAGCAGAGCGCCAACATCGACATGGTCTCCGGCGCGACGGTCACGTCGACGGGCTACCTCCAGTCCCTGCAGTCCGCGCTCGACCAGGCGAACCTGTGATGGCGGCCAAGGTCAGCACGGTGGAGCACCGAGCGTTCGTCGCACAGATCATGGGGCTGCCGATCTCGGTGCACGTCCGCGGCCCGCAGGCGCGCGGCCTCGACGTGGAATCCGCTGTGCAGCGGGTCTTCTCACGGCTGCGCTGGGTCGACGAGGTCTTCTCGACGTGGAAGCCCGCGAGCCCGATCAGCCGCCTGCGCCGGGGCGAGGTCGAGCTGGCCGACCTCTCCGGTCCCGTCCGAGAGGTCGCGGCCCTCTGCGCCGAGGCCGAGCAGCTTACCGAGGGCACGTTCTCGGCGTGGTTGCCTCAGCGTCCGGATGGCGTAGTTCCTAGTGCCCCAAGGCTGTTCGACCCCACCGGCCTGGTGAAGGGCTGGGGCGTCGAACGGGCTGCGCAGGTGCTGCGCGAGCTGCCGCGACACACGTTCTGCATCAACGCCGGTGGCGACCTGGTCGCCGGGCACGGCCCCGACGTCGACCCAGGCCTCGCCGAGCAGCCCTGGCGCATCGGCCTCGAGAACCCGGCCGACCGCACCCAGATCCTCCAGACCGTAGAGCTCGCCACCGGCGCCCTCGCGACCAGTGGCACCGCCGCCCGGGGCAGCCACCTGCTCGACCCACGCACCGGCCTGCCGTCCACGCGACGCGGCTCGGTCACCGTCGTCGGCACCGACCTCACTTGGGTAGACGTCTGGGCCACAGCGGTATTCGTCGGTGACACCTCCACGCGAGCACTTGCAGAAGCCGACCCTCGAGTGCACCAGGTGATCGACCTGCGCGCTCGCTGAGTTGCCGTGGGCGCGGGGCGGCCGGGATGCGGTCGGTATCGATCGGGCACAGGACAGTGATCGCACCTCCCGGCTGCCTGATCGTCGATGCGGCGAGGCTCTGCGACCATGCCACGCAGCCACGCGAGGGGTGGCCTCAGCGGTGACGCGCCGGTTCGTCGAGGTGCTCCTGCAGATCCACCAGGATCACGGTCGGCCAGACCCGGTCGTCGGCTCTCCTCCCGGGTGACCGCGAGAGCGTCGAGGTGGTCCGGCCGCAACGCGGCCGTCACCTTCGCCGACCGCATGCCGGCCACCGAGGTGCGCTGCAAATGACACCGCCGCTGACACCGTTCATCGGACACTCCCTCGGCCGGGGTCAGAAGGGTGCCTGCTCGGGGTAGTCGGTCTGCGTCCAGGGGATGGGCTGGGCGGGCTCGGGCCGGGTATCGGCACCGCTGCCGTCGGCCGTGCCGTCTGCCTGGGCGTCCTCGCGTCTGTCCGGGAGGTGTCCGGTGGCGGGTCCGCTGCTGGTGGGGTTGGTGGGGTTCCATGGTGCTGCGGGTTGGCGGGGGAAGGGTAGGCAGGGGTCGTAGGTCTCTTCGACGAGGGCTCGTTCGTAGTCGTTGAGCTCGGCGTGTCGGTCCAGCGACCCGTGTGGTGGCGCAGTGAGGTGTTCGGGGCGGGGGTAGGGGTGCGGACTCGTGGTGGCCTGCCGTCCGGACGGGAACGTCCAGCGCACCCGCCGCCCGGGCCAGTCCGTCAACGAGCCGTCACCCGAGTCCGACCCTGCGTCGGAGCTTGATCCCGCGCCCGAGCCGGAGCTCGACCCCGAGCCTTGCTGGCCGTCCCCGTGCCCGTCGCGCCGGTCCGGGTGGCCGTCGTCCCCTTGGTCGTGCTCGGGGGTGGCGTGCCAGGTGGCGTTGCTCTTGTGCTGGTGGTGCTGGTGGTCGAGGGTGTGGAGGTTGTCGCCGCTGGTCGGGCCGCCGGTGGCGTGGGGTTGGAGGTGGTCGAGCTGTAGGTCGTGGCGGGTGGTGCAGCCGGGGGCGCGGCAGCCGTTGTCGAGCATGACGAGGTGGGCTCGGGTGGCGGGTCCGGGCTGGTAGGAGCGGACGGCGGTGTTAAGGGCGACGCCGGTGGCGGGGTCGGTCACGATCCGCTGCCACGTCCCACCGAGCGTCAGGGCCAGGGCGCGGGCCTGCCGTGCGGGGATCCACGCGCGGACGGGCCCGGAGTCCATGCGGGCGGGCAGCTGTGTCATGCCGAGCAGGGTCTCCAGCGAGACGGTCACGTGAACGGTCACGGCGGGTGGCGCGAGCCCGTCGGCGACGGCCTTGCCCAGCCCCTCGTCGAGGGGCGGGGTGCGGTCCTCGGGCAGGTCCGGGTACGGCAGCAACACGTCCAACCCACCATCAGCCCCCGACCCTGCTGAGCTCTGCCCTGCCGATGCTGCCGGGGGTGACCCCGCTGGCCTCGCATCCTCTGGCCCCGGCCCAGCTGACGCAGGCTCGGCTGTCGTATCGCCTGCCGGCTCGGGGGCTCCGCCCCCCTCGTCGGCGCCGTCGTGGACCCCAGCGCAGGCGCCGGCCCGACCACCGGCGGCGGCCTGGCTGCCGCTGCTGCCATCGCAGCCGCCGCCGTCGGCCCGGTCGTCGTGAACCCCGCCGCACCCGCCGGCCGGACCGCCGTCGGCGACCTGGCCCGTACTGCTGGCGGTGCTGCCGCTGCTGTTGTTGGTGGGGGTGGTGGTGATGGTGTGGCCGCAGTGGGGGCAGGTCACGTACCCGTGCGTGAGGAGCGTCAATGTCAGGTCGGCCGCGATCTGCGCGACGGTCCGCTCATCCCCCAGCTGCCGCAACCGGCGGGCGAGGCGGTGCACCCGGTTGCGGGCCGCGGCGACCGCGACACCGTCGCCGGTGACCGTCAACGACCCCGTCCCCTCGGGGTCCAGTCGCGACGACACGCACCGGGCGGCCATGCCTGTCTCGTAGTCCCCCGCGATGTCCGGGTCGTCGGCGAGCAGCCACGCCAGGCCTTGGTCGAACCGGTCGCGGAACACCGCCCACGACGGCACCGCCGTGTCGGGGTCGACCCAGTCCGCGTCGGTCCAGTCGCACGCCTCCGCGAACGCCTGCCGGCGCGCCAACGCCACCCGCTCCCGCCGCGACAACGACCCCACCAACCGCAACCGGCCACCCTCACCCTCACTGCCGGCGGGCGCCGCAGCGGTGTCGTCACGGTGGACGCCTGTCTCGCAGGCCCCAGCGCCGGCGCCGTCATCGCTGACGTTGCTGTCACGGTCGGTGCTGTCGGTGCTGTCTCTGCTGTCGCTGTTGTGGTGGTCGTTGGTGGTGGGGTGGGTGAGGTCGGCGCAGTGGCGGGTGAGCCAGGCGACCTGGGAGTCGGTGAGGTGCTCGGTCCGCCTCGACAACAACATGGCGACCATCGGCCCCGTCAACACGCCTTGGGCGAGGAGCCGCGCTGCGACCTGCGTCCGATCGGCGTCCATCCCTGCCAGGTGCGACACCAACGCCCGCTGGGCGGGGTCGAACCCGCACGACGCGACCGCCTCCCCCACGACCGCGGTCCTCGCCCGCCCGGCCGCGCGGCCCCGCGCCGACGCCGACGGTGTCGCCCCCGGACCGTGCTCCACGGTCAGGCGCTGCTCGGCGGTCGCCTTGGTCAACGCGTGCACCGTGAACGCCTGCGTCAACGTCAGGAACGCGATGGTCTGTTGACACAGCGTCAACAGCATCGCCGCGTCCTCACCATGGACGGCCAGCGCCGCGGCGCCGTGCTGGTCCAGGGTGAGGACGGACTCGGTCAGGCCGGTCAGCTCGTCGAACCCGATCCCGGCCTCGTCGGCGAACGCACCGACGAGGGTGCCGAGGGGGCTTCCGGGCACGCCCCGCAGCGCCCGGACGGCGTCCGGGAGACTGTGGTGGGGCTGTCCGCTCATAACTACGATTTTAACGATCGGACCAGCAGCGTGGTAGTCCCTCATTCGCCCACCAGCAGGTCACCGACCGCAGCCTCGACACCCACCGTCACCACGAACGGCACCCCACGGAACGGGCTTCCCGGCACGCCGCAGCTGACGGTCGCCGGGAGGGGCCTGGGCAGGCGATCACAGGCCCGACGACTCGACCGGCCAGAACCCCCACCAGCCCCGCACAGGCCCTCATGGGAGCGTGGGCGTTCACCCGAACGCCCACCCACCCCAACGCTATCGTCACCTAGCGTGGGCGTGGGCGTGGGCGGGGACGGAGGCGGCCGCCGACGGCGCGCAGGAACGCCCTGCCTGCGCCGGAACGCGTGAGGTGCGGGGTCGGGCGGGCGCGGATCACGGAACTCACGACAGTGGGGGTCTGCACGTCAGATGTGACCAGCAGACTGCCACTGTGTTGGTGGCGGGCTGGGGTGGCGACCTGGGAGGCTGCCCAGCGCGGGGTCCTCCGCGTGCACCGGGGCCAGCCGGTCGGGCGCCAGCTCGACGAACTCCGCACGCGCGCGAGTCACGGGAACGTGCACGGCTACGGCCCGGGGCAGCTGTCCGCGCGACCCCTGGCACTGACCTCGTGGCCGCGCCGGCGGTCTACGCGCTGGGTGTGGTGAGGTGCGGAGGAACTCGTATGACGCGCAGGAACGCGTGTGGTGCGCAGGGTCGGGAGGGCGGCGAATTACTGGAACGTGCGCGGATTACCGCAACGTGCGCGGCTGCGCGCGCGGGTGGGCGGCAGGGCGCCCTGTCCCGCACCGAGTGACGAACACCCAGCGCAGCACAGGACACCCCTCACACGGACAAGTAGCCAGCCGCAGCAGCCCAGCACCGGACCCAGCCCGCGACGGGCCACCAACCAGCCCAGCTAGTCCATGACGTGCGAGGGGACGAACGGCGGCTTGGTGACCGTCATCGGGAGCTCACGGCCGCGCACGTCGACGACCACCGAGTCTCCTTCTCGCACACCGCGATCCAGCAGGGCGATGGCGATGCCCTGCTTGAGCGTGGGCGACATGGTGCCGGAGGTCACGACGCCGATCGCGGCGCCGGAGGAGTCCTTGACCGCGCAGCCCGAGCGCGGGATGCCGCGGCCGTCGGCGAGCAGGCCCCAGGTGAGGTGGTAGTCCTTGGCGGCCTTCTGCGCCTCGAGCACGTCCTTGCCCCAGAACGCCGGCTTGTCCCATCCGATGGCCCAGCCGGTGCGCGCCATCGGCGGGGTGATCTCCATGCTCAGCTCGTGCCCGTGCAGGGCGTAGCCCATCTCGGTGCGCAGGGTGTCGCGCGCGCCGAGGCCGCAGGGGCGACCGTCGCGCTCCTCGACCGCTGCGACGAGTGCGTCCCACAGGGCGGGCGTGGCGTCCCACGTGGGCAGCAGCTCGAAGCCCTTCTCACCCGTGTAGCCCGTGCGGCACACGATGACCGGCTGCCCCTGCCACGTCGCCTGCTCGAAGGACATGTAGTCGAGATCCGTTGGCAGACCGAGCGATTCGAGCACCTCAGCGGAGCGGGGACCTTGGACGGCCAGCACGCCGTAGGACGTGTGCTCGTCGGTGACCTCGATGCCCTCGGGCGCCTCGGCCTGCAGGCGCCGGACGACCTCCGCGGTGTTGGCGGCGTTGGGGATCAGGAAGATCTGGTCGTCGTCGACGTAGTACTGGATGAGGTCGTCGACGACTCCGCCGGTGGCCTCGTCGCAGCACAGGGTGTACTGCGCCTTGGGCGGCGCGACCTTGTGCAGGTCGTTGGTGAAGCAGCGATTGACGAAGTCCGCGGCGCCCGGTCCCCGGACCACGGCCTTGCCGAGGTGGGAGACGTCGAACAGGCCGACGGTCTCCCGCACGGCGGTGTGCTCACGCAGCACCCCTCCCCCGGGATACTCGATCGGCATGTCCCAGCCGCCGAAGTCCGCCATCTTGGCGCCGAGGGCCACGTGGCGGTCGTGTACGGGTGACTTCTTCGTCGCAGCGCTCATGGCCCTGACGATATCGGCGTCCCGACCGCTACCATGGCCGGACCTCGGGTCGGACCGCTGCTCACGGTCCGATCGGCCGCCATCGACGAAGGATGTCCGTTGCCCACACTGCGCGCCACCTCACGCCCGCTCGACGCCTCGGTAGTGGACGTCCTCGTCCTCACCGCCGCCACCACGGACGGCATCGCGCGCGTCCTCGCACCGACCGACCTGCCCGACGAGGCCGTCGCCCACCTCGACGCCCAGCTGGCCGCCCTCGCGTCCAGCACCGGGGCCGACCAGGCCACCTTGCTGGCCGCCGTCCCCGGTGTCGACGCCCCTCTGGTCGCGGTCGCCGGACTCGGCGAGCTCGCCACCGAGGAGACCGCCACCGTCCTGCGTAGCTCCATCGGCGCAGCCGTCCGCAGCCTCACCAAGGGCGGTCGCGTGATCGTCGCGCTCGGGGCCGACCAGGACGCCTCCGACGAGCTGCTCGAGGCGGCGACGCTCGGCGCTCTGCTCGGCTCCTACCGCCAGCAGGGTGTCCGGGGCACGTCCAAGACCCCGGCCGAGGTCGGCGAGCTGACGGTCTGGACGCCGCGGGCCAAGCAGGGGCCCGTCAAGGCACTGCTCGCCCGGGCCGAGGCCGCCGCCACGGCGAGCGCCTACGCCCGTGACCTGGTCAACACCCCGCCCAACCTGCTCTACCCCGAGACGTTCGCCGACAAGGTGCGCGCGGACGCCGCCGGCACCAAGGTCAGCGTGAAGGTGCTCGACGAGCAGGACCTGATCAAGGGTGGCTACGGCGGCATCCTCGCCGTGGGCATGGGCTCGGAGCACAAGCCGCGGCTCGTCTCGATGACCTACGCGCCGGCCAAGGCGAAGGTGCACCTCGCGCTGGTCGGCAAGGGCATCACCTTCGACTCCGGCGGCCTGGACATCAAGCCCGCCAACGGGATGTACGAGATGAAGTCCGACATGGCCGGTGCCGCAGCGGTCGCCGCGACCGTGTTCGCGATCGCCGAGCTGGGCCTGCCCATCAAGGTGACGGGCTGGCTCGGGCTCGCCGAGAACATGCCGAGCGGGTCGGCCTACCGCGCGAGCGACGTCGTCACCATGCGCAGCTCGATGACCGTCGAGGTGAGCAACACCGACGCCGAGGGACGCATGGTGCTCGGGGACGCGATCGCCGCGGCCGGCGAGCAGAAGCCGGACGCGATCATCGACATCGCCACCCTGACCGGTCACCAGGTGATCGCGTTCGGGCACGAGATCGCCGCGGTCATGGGCAACGACGACGCGTTCCGGGCGCTCGTCCTCGCGGCCGGTGCCGAGGACGGCGAGGAGCTGTGGCCGATGCCGCTGCCGAAGTCCTACCGCAAGGCGCTCGACACCGAGTGCGCCGACATCGCCCACAAGGGCGGCCGCGAGGGCGGCATGCTCCACGCGGGACTGTTCCTGCGGGAGTTCGTGCCGACGGCCGAGGACGGGACCCAGCTCCCCTGGGCGCACCTCGACATCGCCGGCCCGTCGTTCACGAGCACCCCGCGCGGACCGTTCGGCAAGGGCGGCACCGGCTTCGGCACGGGCACCCTGCTGGGCGTCGCCGAGCGGCTCGCGGAGCGCGGGTCGGTGCGCTGAGGAAGGCTCTGCGATGACCGACACCACCTATGACATCGTCGTCCTCGGTGCGGGCAGCGCAGGGTATGCCTGCGCCCTGCGTGCTCGTCAGCTGGGCCTGACCGTAGCCCTCGTGGAGCGCGACAAGGTCGGCGGCACCTGTCTGCACCGCGGCTGCATCCCCACCAAGGCCTTCCTCCACGCGGCCGAGATCGCAGACGGCGCAAAGGAATCCGAGCGCTTCGGGGTCAAGGCCACGTTCGACGCCGTGGACGTGCCGGCGCTCCAGCGCTACAAGTCCGGCGTCGTGGACCGGCTCTACAAGGGCCTGCAGGGGCTCGTGCGCGGGGCCGGTGTCGACGTGATCAACGGCGACGGTCGCGTCGTCGGGTCCGGCGACGGCACGCACACCGTCGAGGTCCGCACCAGCGGCGAGGGCCGCGCCGCGACGCGTCAGGTCACCGGCCGCCACCTGGTCCTCGCCACCGGGTCCGCGCCGCGCACGCTGCCGGGTCTCGAGATCGGCGGCCGGATCGTCACCTCCGACCAGCTGCTCGAGATGGACACCGTCCCGGCCCGCACGATCGTGCTCGGTGGCGGCGTCATCGGCGTCGAGCTGGCGTCGGCGCTGACCAGCTTCGGCAGCGAGGTCACCATCGTCGAGGCCCTGCCGCGCCTGGTCGCGGCCGAGGACGAGGCGATCTCCAAGGCGCTGCAGCGCGCGTTCACCAAGCGCGGCATCACGGTCCGCACCGGTGTCGCGCTCTCCGGTGCGACCCAGAGCGACGAGCAGGTCCAGGTAGAGCTCGCGGACGGCTCGACGCTCGACGCCGACGTCCTGCTCGTGGCCGTCGGCCGGGGTCCGGTGAGTGCCGACCTGGGCTACGAGCAGCTCGGCCTGACGCTCGAGCGCGGTCTGGTGAGCGTCGACGACCACTGCCGCACAGGGGTGCCCGGCGTCTTCGCAGTCGGCGACCTCGTGCCGGGGCCGCAGCTCGCGCACCGCGGGTTCGCGCACGGCATCCTCGTCGCCGAGACGATCGCCGGGCTGGACCCGGCACCGGTCGACGACCTCGGCCTACCGAAGGTCACGTACTGCGACCCCGAGATCGCGTCCGTGGGCTACACCGAGGCGGCCGCCCGCGAGGCGTTCGGCGACGTCGAGGTCTACGACTACAACCTCGCCGGCAACGGTCGCTCGCAGATCCTGGGCACCACCGGCTTCGTCAAGGTGGTCCGGCGCACCGACGGGCCGGTCGTGGGGGTCCACATGGTGGGAGCCCGGATGGGCGAGCAGGTCGGGGAGGCCGCCCTGCTCTACCACTGGG
Source organism: Arsenicicoccus piscis (assembly GCF_022568835.1). Classification (GTDB taxonomy): domain Bacteria; phylum Actinomycetota; class Actinomycetes; order Actinomycetales; family Dermatophilaceae; genus Arsenicicoccus; species Arsenicicoccus piscis. The sequence continues at coordinate 102,839 of NZ_JAKZHV010000006.1, read as the reverse complement.
AGGCCTGGCCCGACGAGGTGGCCCCGCTGCTGCACGCCCACCCGACCCAGAACGAAGCCCTCGGAGAGGCGGCGCTCGCGTTGGCGGGCAAGCCTCTTCACGCCCACCCATGATCGCGAGCACCCAGTAGAGTGCTCGGGAGAGTTCGATCCGAACATCACGGCTCACCGAAGGAGAACCACCAGATGTCTGAACGCGTGACCATGCCGGCCCTCGGAGAGTCGGTCACCGAGGGCACCGTCACCCGTTGGCTCAAGAACGTCGGGGACCAGGTGGCGGTCGACGAGCCGCTCCTCGAGGTCTCGACGGACAAGGTCGACACCGAGGTTCCTTCGCCCGTGGAGGGCACCCTGACCGAGATCCTCGTCCAGGAGGACGAGACGGTGCCGGTCGGCTCCGACCTCTGCGTGATCGGTGACGGGTCCGAGGCCGACAGCTCCGGCGGTGGCTCGGCCACCGAGGCCGCCAAGGAGTCCGACTCCGCGGAGCCCGCGACCGACGAGACCGCGGCCGAGACCCCCGTCGAGCCGTCCACCGAGAAGGAGCCCGAGGAGGCCGACGCCGAGGCTGCGTCCTCGTCCAGCTCGGACGACTCCGTCAGCTCTGGTGGTTCGGTCTCCGGTGGCGACACCGTCACCATGCCGGCGCTCGGCGAGTCGGTGACCGAGGGCACCGTGACCCGCTGGCTCAAGGCCGAGGGCGACGACGTCGAGGTGGACGAGCCCCTCCTCGAGGTCTCGACCGACAAGGTCGACACCGAGGTCCCCTCCCCTGCCGCGGGCAAGCTCACCAAGATCCTGGTCCAGGAGGACGAGACGGTCCCGGTCGGCGCCGAGCTGTGCGTGATCGGTGGCGAGGTCTCCGGCGGCGATGCCCCCAAGCAGGACGCTCCGAAGCAGGAGTCGCCCAAGCAGGAGGCCCCCAAGCAGGAGAAGAAGGACGAGGCGCCCAAGGAGGAGCCGAAGGCCGAGGCCCCGGCTCCGAAGCAGGAGGCGCCGAAGGCTCCCGCTGCTCCGTCCGCTCCTGCCGCCCCGTCCGCCCCGGCGACCGCTGCCGAGAGCGACGCGTCGTCCTACGTCACCCCGCTCGTGCGCAAGCTCGCCGCCGACAACGGCGTCGACCTGGCCTCGGTCAAGGGCACCGGCGTGGGTGGCCGCATCCGCAAGCAGGACGTCCTGGACGCCGCCGAGGCCGCGAAGGCCCCGGCTCCTGTCGCCGCTCCCGCTGCTGCCGCCCCCGCTGCGGCTCCGGCCGCTGCGGTCGACACCTCGGCCTCGGCCAAGGTGCCCTCGGCCGCCCCGGAGGTCGCCGCCAAGCGTGGCACCACCGAGAAGATGTCGCGCCTGCGCAAGGTGATCGCCCAGCGCATGGTCGAGTCGCTGCAGGTCTCGGCCCAGCTCACGGCCGTCGTCGAGGTCGACCTGACCCGGGTCGCCACGCTGCGCGCCCAGGCCAAGGCCGACTTCAGGGCACGTGAGGGCGTCAACCTGTCCTACCTGCCGTTCATCACCCAGGCCGTGGTGGAGGCCCTCAAGGCCTTCCCCAACATCAACGCGAGCGTCGACGGTGACACCATCACCTACCACGCGGCCGAGAACATCGGCATCGCGGTCGACACCCCGCGCGGCCTGCTCGTCCCGGTCGTGAAGGACGCCGGTGACCTCAACATCGCCGGCATCGCCCGCAAGATCGCCGACCTCGCTGCGCGCACCCGCGACAACAAGGTCACGCCCGACGAGCTCGGTGGCGGCACGTTCACGATCAGCAACATCGGGTCCAACGGCTCGCTGATCGACACGCCGATCATCAACCAGCCGCAGGTCGCCATCCTCGGCACCGGCGCCATGGTCAAGAAGCCCGTCGTCGTCACCGACGACCTCGGCAACGACACCATCGCGATCCGCCAGATGATGCACCTCGTCCTCACCTACGACCACCGCGTGGTCGACGGTGCCGACGCCGGTCGCTTCCTCTCCGCGGTCAAGGCCCGGCTCGAGGAGGGCAAGTTCGGCGCCGCCCTCGGGCTGTGACGACCCAGGTAGCCCCCGTGGTCACCGACGCGCAGGGTCCCCGCTCCGAGCGGGGTTCCCTGCGCGTCGTCGTGTCGGGGGCCACCGGTCTGATCGGCACGGCTCTGGTCCGCCACCTGCGGGCCCGCGGCGACCAGGTCGTGCGCCTGGTCCGGGCCGCACCCACCACCCCCGACGACGTCCGGTGGGACCCGACCGCCCACGACGAGGACTCGGTCGTCGACCTCGCTCGGCGCCTCGGCCGCGTCGAGGGGTTGCGCGGCCCCGGCAGCGTGGACGCGATCGTCAACCTCGCCGGCGCGCCCATCGCCGGCCAGCGGTGGACCTCCGACTACCGCGTCGCGCTGCGCCGCTCCCGCGTCGACGCGACCACCACCTGCGCCCTGCTCGCCGGTGCGATCGGGTCGACGCTGGTCAACGGCTCGGCCGTGGGGATCTACGGCTCGGACCGCGGTGAGGAGCCGCTCACCGAGACCTCCGCGCCCGGCACGACCTTCCTCGCCGGCGTGGTCCAGGACTGGGAGGCGGCGACGGCCCCGGCCACGGACGCCGGCGTTCGGGTAGCCCTCGCACGCACCGGGATCGTGCTCTCCCGGCACGGGGGTGCGCTGGCGCAGGTCCTGCCGCTCGCCCGCCTCGGGCTCGGTGGGCCGCTCGGCTCCGGCTGGCAGTACTGGCCGTGGATCACCCTCGAGGACGAGGTGCGGGCGCTGACCGCGCTGATCGACGAGCCGTACTCCGGGCCGGTCAACCTGGTCGCCCCGGTGCCCGTCCACCAGCGCGAGCTGATGCGTCTGCTCGGCCGGCGGCTGCACCGTCCGGCCGTGCTGCCCGCGCCGGCGGTCGCGCTGCGGCTGGTGCTCGGCGAGTTCGCCGACGACATCCTCGGCTCGCAGCTCGTGCGCCCGACCGTGCTCAAGGCCGGCGGCTTCGAGTGGGCCCAGCCCGATCCAGCCGACGGCGTCGCGTACGTCGTCGGCTGAGCTGGCCACCTCGACCGCTGCCGGTCAGCGCACCGCCGTGATGGTCCGCAGCCGCCACCCGGCATCGGTCCAGGTCAGCGCGTAGTCGCTCGGCGCGCTCGGCACCCCCGCGTGCGGTCGCGCCACCCCGTCCGGCCCGATCCACCGGTAGGCATCGAGCGACACCGTCGCCCGCACCACCGCGGTGTCGCCCTGCAGCGACCGCAGCCGCACCCCGGACACGGTGTATCCCACGTCGGCCAGGCGCTGCTTGCGCGCCAGCAGGGCGCCCACGATCGCCTCGTCCTGGCGGGCCGCCTGCGACCCGGGCTGGTCCACCCGGGTCAGCGCCTGCGTCGAGCGGGCCTCGATCGCCGCCGCGCGGTCGGCGAAGAGCTCCTCGAGCAGGGCCACCGATGCCGTGCGTGGCGCCTGCTCGGTCGTGCGCCAGCGGGTGGGCAGGGTCGTGGGTGTTGTTGTTGGTGTCGGTGTTGTCGTGGGTGTGGGCGTGCGGGTGGGCGTGGGCGAGGGGGTGGGCGTGGGTGTCGACGACGGCTCGGGTGCTCCGGCCGCGGGGACCACGGGGCTGCCGGCGCCGGAGGGCGAGCCCACGGTCAGGATCTGCCGCCCGCCACCGAAGGCCGCCCAGCCCACGACCCCACCGAGCCCCAGCCCACCGATCAGCACGACCGCCACCGGGAGCACCCGGTCGCGCCAAGTCATCGGGCGACGGACCCGCTTGGTCTGCGGCGCCTGCGCCGCGAGCGCGCGCAGCCGGTGGGTCACCAAGGTGGCGGACGCCGATCGGTCCCCCAGCTCCACGGGGGCGGGGTCGCAGGCCGCGAACAGGCGCGTCGCGAGCGTGTCGGCCGCGGGCCGCTCGCCCGGCTCGGCAGCAAGACACTCGACGATCAGCGACCGCAGGGCGACCGGGGCGTCGGGGGCCAGGTCGTCGAGCGCACCGAGGTCCTGGAACGGCTCGACGGTGCGCCCGGTGAGCGCGTGCCAGCCCAGCGCGCCGAGCGACCACACGTCGCTGCCGGAGACCGGGCTGTCGGCGTAGCGCACCTCGGGGGCGATGAATCCGTCTGTGCCGTAACGCTCGTCGTGGATGTCGCCGAAGACGCGAGCCGCTCCCAGGTCGCCCACGAGAGGCCTACCGGCAGAGTCGAAGACCACGTTGGCGGGCGACAGGTCGGCGTGCACGACCCCCGAGGCATGCAGGAAGGCGACCGCCTCGGCACAGGGCGCGAGGACGGTGACGATCTCACCCGGGGTCAGGTGACCGCGGGCCGCGACGAGCTGCTCGAGCGTGCCGCCGTCGGCGAGGTCCTGCACGATGGCGAGCCGGTCCTCGGGCAGCGGGAGCACCTCGCGGATGGCGAGCACGTGCGGGTGGACGACGTGGGCGAGCACCATCAGCTCGCGCCGCAGCTGGCGTGGATCGGCGTCGGCGTGCCCCACCTTGACCGCGAACGGCGCACCGTCGGTGACCCGGCGGGCGGCCCAGCAGGTGCTCGTCGCACCGCGTCCGAGCACCTCCCCGAGCTCGTAGCCCGGCACCTGCGGTGGCTGCCTCATGCGGCCCAGTCTGCGCCGGGGTTGCGGGCACCCGTGCGAGTTATCCACAGGGGTGGGGTCCTCGGCGAGGCGGCGTAGGCTGACCGTCATGCAGTTCGAGCACCTCGGCTACGCGCCGGACTTCGTGGACTACCAGCAGGCGTGGGAGCACCAGCGCGAGGTGCACGCGGCCGTCGTCGCGCGCGAGCGGCCCGACGTGGTGCTGCTGCTCGAGCACCAGGCCGTCTTCACGGCCGGCAAGCGCACGGAGCCGCACGAGCGGCCGTTCGACGGGACGCCCGTCATCGACGTGGACCGCGGCGGCAAGATCACCTGGCACGGACCCGGCCAGCTCGTGGGCTACCCGATCGTGCACCTGCCGAGCAACAAGGACGTGGTGGCCCACGTGCGCCGGCTCGAGGACATGATGATCGGCGTGTGCGCCGACCTCGGCGTGGCCGCCCACCGCGTCGCCGGGCGATCCGGCGTCTGGGTGCTCGCCGACGACCGTGGCGGCGACCGCAAGGTCGGGGCGATCGGGATCCGGGTCGCGCGCGACGTGACGATGCACGGCTTCGCGCTCAACGCCGACTGCGACCTCGGCTGGGCCCAGCAGATCGTGCCGTGCGGCATCGCCGACGCAGGGGTCACCAGCCTCAGCCGCGAGCTCGACCGGGACGTCACGGTCCAGGAGATCCTGCCCCTCGCCGAGCGCCACCTCGCGCGGGTGTTCGACATGACCACCGACGAGGCCAACGAGGCAGCCCGCGCCCGTGGCGCCGTCCAGGGCACCACGCCGCTGCCCGTCGGGCTGCTCTGACCGACCGGCACGGACCGCCCGCGCGGGCCGGCCGTAGGCTCGCCTCACCTCGGAGGCGTACGCTGGTCCGACCGCCTGCACCAAGGAGAATCCTCGTGACGATCGCCCCCGAAGGCCGCCGTTTGCTGCGCGTCGAGGCCCGCAACGCCGAGACGCCCATCGAGCGCAAGCCCGAGTGGATCCGCACCACCGCCAAGATGGGTCCGCAGTACACCGAGCTCCAGTCGATGGTGAAGAGCGGCGGCCTGCACACCGTGTGCCAGGAGGCCGGCTGCCCCAACATCTTCGAGTGCTGGGAGGACCGCGAGGCCACCTTCCTCATCGGGGGTGACACCTGCACCCGTCGGTGCGACTTCTGCGACATCGCGACCGGCCGCCCCCAGGCGCTGGACCCCGAGGAGCCCCGCAAGGTCGCCGAGTCGATCCGCTCGATGGGCCTGCGCTACGCCACCGTCACGGGCGTCGCCCGCGACGACCAGCCCGACGGTGCCGCCTCACTCTACGCAGACACGATCCGAGCCATCCACGAGCTGAACCCCAGCACCGGGGTCGAGATCCTGCCCCCCGACTTCGGCGCGCGCCCCGGGCTCGTGGGCCAGGTGTTCGACGCCCGCCCCGAGGTGTTCGCGCACAACCTCGAGACCGTGCCGCGCATCTTCAAGCGGATCCGCCCCGCGTTCACCTACGACAAGTCGCTGCGCGTGCTGACCATGGCGCGCGAGGCCGGGCTGGTCACCAAGTCCAACCTCATCCTCGGGATGGGCGAGGAGGAGCACGAGATCGAGCAGGCGATCCGCGACCTGCACGAGGCGGGCTGCGACATCCTCACCATCACGCAGTACCTGCGCCCGTCGAAGCTGCACCACCCCATCGACCGGTGGGTGAAGCCCGAGGAGTTCGTGGCCTGGAGCGACCTCGCCGCCGAGATCGGCTTCAAGGGCGTCATGGCGGGGCCGCTCGTGCGCTCGTCCTACCGCGCCGGTCGGCTCTACACCCAGGCCATGGCGCGCTGGGGTCGGCCGCTGCCCGAGCACCTCACCCACCTCGCCGGCGGTGCGGACCCCGCCCCGGCCCGCCAGGAGGCCGCGACCCTGCTCGCGCGCCGCGCCTAGTCACCAGTCCCGAACCCCACCCCACGATCGGTAGAATCCCCGCCATGGCATCGAGCACCAAGGACACCCAGAACTCGGGGGCGAAGAAGCCCGGCCGGTTCGCCCAGATGAAGCAGGCCTACCAGTTCGGCACGCAGGTCGACCCGCACCTGATCTGGTGGATGCTCGGCGCCTTCCTGCTGGTCTTCGCCCTGATGCTGGGCCTCGGGTTCCTGCTGCACCAGCCGATCATCTGGGGCATCGGCGGGTTCTTCCTCGCCCTGCTCGCCGCCGTGATCGTGATGAGCCGGCGCACCGACGCCGGGGCCTACAAGATGCTCGAGGGCAAGCCGGGCGCGGCGCTCGCGGCCCTGCAGAGCCTGCGCGGCGGGTGGTACACCGAGCAGCAGCCGATCGCCATCGACGGGCGCCCCCAGGGCCAGGACTTCACCAACGTGGGGTCGCTCTACCGCACGGTCGGGCGCGCCGGTGTCGTGCTGATCGGCGAGGGCCCCAAGAGCCGCGCCACCAAGCTGATGCTCGCCGAGAAGAAGAAGGTCGAGCGCCTCGTGCCCGGCGCCCCCGTCCACCTGCTGCGCGTCGGCGAGGGCGAGGACACCGTGCCGGTGCGCAAGCTGACCCGCAAGGTGCAGCTGCTGCGGGGCACGCTCACCAAGGAGGAGACGGCCGTCATCGCCAAGCGGCTGCGCTCGATGGACGCCATGCGCCAGGGCACGAACATCCCGGCGGGCATGGACCCGACCAAGTCCCGGGTCAACCGATCGGCGATGCGCGGCCGCTGAGCCGCTGCGCGGTCTACCGGGTCCTAGCGGGCCCGGACGATCACCGAGCGCGCGATCCGGTCGTGCAGGCCTCGGCCGTCGCGGTCCCACACCATCGGCGGGATCACCAGCACGAGCAGCAGGGCGCGCAGCGTCGCGCCCACCAGCCCGAGCCGGTTGCCGTGCTCGTCCACGACCCGCAGACCGAGCAGCCGGTGCCCGAGGGTCGCTCCCCCGGTGCCGACCAGCAGGGCGTACTCGACGAAGAGCACGAGCAGCGGCTTGAACGACTCCTCGCCGTGCGGTGGGTAGGGCATCCGCAGCACGGCCACCGCGATGATCGTGCAGACGATCCAGTCGACCAGCAGCGCCAGCACGCGCGGTCCGAGCCGGGCCATCGAGCCGGGACCGTCGGCCGGTAGACCGAGGCGTGCGCCGGGGTGCGCGTCGTCGGGTCGGGTCGGTGTCGAGGGTGCCTGGGCCACCCGGCCAGGCTACTTCAGTCCACGGTGCGGTTCCGACGCCCCGTCGCGGGGGCGAAACCGGTTAGATGGGACCGCAAGCCCGTACCAGCGGGCCCGTGACCGCAGGTCCTGGCTGCGTACCGTAACAAAGTGGAAACATCCGAGTCATGGTCGAGAAATCGCCCGGCCCTAGAGTTGATCCGAACGGCAACGCACCAGCACGCCTGCCGTAGACGCGGCTGGCTCCTCACCGAGGGGCCGGCACCATCGAGGAGGACGAGTGTTCAGTACCCCAGACGAGGTCCTGACGTACATCAAGGATGAGAACGTCCAGTTCGTCGACATCCGTTTCTGTGACCTGCCCGGCGTCATGCAGCACTTCAACGTGCCGGCCAAGACCCTGGACGAGGACTTCTTCACCACCGGTCAGGCCTTCGACGGGTCGTCGATCCGCGGCTTCCAGGCCATCCACGAGTCCGACATGAAGCTGCTGCCGGACGTGTCGACGGCCTACATCGACCCGTTCCGCGCCGAGAAGACGCTCATCATGAACTTCTCGATCGTGGACCCCTTCACCGACGAGCCCTACAGCCGCGACCCGCGCAACATTGCGAGCAAGGCCGAGCAGTACCTCAAGAGCACCGGCATCGCGGACACCGCGTTCTTCGGCGCCGAGGCCGAGTTCTACATCTTCGACGACATCCGGTTCAAGACGTCGGCCGAGGCGAGCTTCTACTACATCGACTCCATCGAGGCCGCGTGGAACACCGGCCGCGAGGAGGAGGGTGGCAACCGGGGCTACAAGACCCGCTACAAGGGCGGCTACTTCCCCGTCCCGCCGGTGGACCACTTCGCCGACATGCGCGACAAGATCTGTCTGGTCCTCGACGAGGTCGGCCTCGAGGTCGAGCGCAGCCACCACGAGGTGGGCACCGCCGGTCAGCAGGAGATCAACTACAAGTTCAACACCCTGCTGCACTCCGGCGACGACATCATGAAGTTCAAGTACGTCGTCAAGAACGTCGCCTGGGAGGGTGGCAAGTCCGCCACCTTCATGCCGAAGCCGCTCTTCGGTGACAACGGCTCGGGCATGCACACGCACCAGTCGCTGTGGAAGGACGGCGCGCCGCTGTTCTACGACGAGTCCGGCTACGGCGGCCTGTCCGACATCGCCCGCTGGTACATCGGTGGCCTGCTCAAGCACGCTCCGGCGCTGCTGGCCTTCACGAACCCGACGGTGAACTCCTACCACCGCCTGGTCCCCGGCTACGAGGCTCCGGTCAACCTGGTCTACTCGGCCCGCAACCGGTCCGCGTGCGTCCGCATCCCGATCGCCGGGACCTCGCCGAAGGCCAAGCGCATCGAGTTCCGCATCCCGGACCCGTCGGCCAACCCGTACCTCTCATTCGCCGCCCAGCTGATGGCCGGCCTCGACGGCATCAAGAACCGCATCGAGCCGCCGGAGCCCGTGGACAAGGACCTCTACGAGCTGCCGCCGGAGGAGCACGACCAGATCGAGCAGGTCCCCGGCTCGCTCCCCGAGGTGCTCAAGGCGCTGGAGGAGGACCACGAGTTCCTGCTCGAGGGCGACGTCTTCACCAAGGACCTCATCGACACCTGGATCGAGTGGAAGCGCGTCAACGAGGTGGACCCGATCCGCTTCCGGCCGCACCCGCACGAGTTCGAGATGTACTACGACATCTGATTTGAGGGTTTTCACCCTCTTCCGTTAGTCGTCGAAAGTGGCGTCTGACCTGCGGAAACGTCTTTTCAACGTCTCGCAGCGTCAGACGCCATTTTCCGTTGTCGTGCGCACCCAGTGCACCCCAAGTTTGGTTTCAACTACTTCGTCAAGGTGTGCGCACCTCAGGGGTATGACACTCTCCATTCACTCCCCCGACGAACTTGTCGCAGCGCTCCCGCACCTGCTCGGGTTCACGCCCGAGGAGTCGATCGTGTTCGTACCGCTTCGCCCCGATCTGCCTCTCGCCCGGATCGACCTCAGTTGAGTCCCTGATAGTGGTGTAGCGCGGACCGTGGCCTCGTCGACAGTGGCGGTGACCTGGTGGTAGGTCTCGCGGACCGTTTCGGGGCTGGTCTGGGCGAAGATCGTGCTGATCAGCGCGTTGATCGGTTTGGAGTGCGCCGAGCCCAGGGTCTGGGTGACGTTGCGGGCGAAGTGGACCCGGGAGCGTTGCCAGCCGGCACCAGGCAGCACGGCCTTGACCGCGGCCTTGAGGCCGGCGTGGGCGTCGCTGATCACCAGGGCCACGCCTTCGCCGTTGCCCGGGCTTGCTGGGGTTCAGCCCGCGCGCGCGCAGGCCGCGCAGGAACTCGTCCAGAAGTCGGTGGTCTCGCTGTCCCCGACGGCCATGCCGAGGATCTCGCGGCGGCCATGGGCTGAGACACCGATCGCGGTGACCACGGCCTGGGACACGACCCGTCCGCCGTGGCGGACGTCGAGGTAGGTGGCGTCGAGGTACACGTAGGGGAACCAGGTGTGGTCCAGCGGGCGGGTCAAGAAGGTGTGCACGGCGGTGTCGATGTCTTCGCAGATGCGGGACACGGTGGACTTGCTGATCCCGGACTCGTTGCCCAGGGCCTTGACGAGCTGGTCGACCTTGCGGGTGGACACTCCTTCGATCCAGGCGGTGCAGCTCACCGCGTACAACGCCTACACCTGGTCGTGGGCCAGGTCGGGATCGGTCAGGAGTTCACCGATCAGAGCAGACAAGGCAGACTGGGCAGCGGTCATCGCGGGTCCTTGGTTCTTGGCGGAATCTGGAGGCACCCGCGATGACCCCCTCACCAGCGTCGCGACCACCGCGGGAATGCCACCACGCTATGGGACGCACCCCGGCCCCTTCTCTTGCGCCTATCGCAAGTGCCCAACGGATAGACAAGGAACCACGATGACGGAAACTGACGACGGCGCTGCCACGACGCGTTCACCCGAGGTAGCAGTGATCGGAGGCGGGATCGTCGGCCTGTCTACAGCCTATGCGCTGCGGGAGCAGGGCGTACCGGTGCGCCTGTACGAGGCGGGTCTGCCCGGGTCGGGTCAGTCCGCAGGCGAGTCACGGATCTTCCGGCACGCCCACGACGACCCGCGACTCGTGGCGTTCGCGCGAGAGAGCCGCGGCATATGGGATGAGTGGGCCGAACACTTCGACGTCGAGCTGGTCTCATCAGACGGTGTCGTGGCGATCGGCGACAGCGCACTAGCGCGGCTGCGTGTGCTCGACCGGGTCGGCGGCGTGGAAGCGCACGAACTAGATGCAGCAGAGCTCGCCCAGCGAATGCCGCTGCTCGCTGGGTACTCGGGGCCCGCGGTGCTCGACGAGTCGGGAGGTGCGATCCGCACCCGCGCCGCGATCACGGCACTCGCGGGTGCCCTCGGAGACACCGTCACCACCGGGGAGGTGATCTCCATCGACCCCCGCACCGAGGGGACGGTCGAGGTGCGCAGCGTCACCGACCGGGCTATCTACTCCACGGTCGTCGTGTGCGCAGGCCGCGAGACCGCCCGCCTGGCACGCACAGTCGGCCTGTCGCTGCCGGTTCGCCTTGCCGCACACGTCCGGCTGACCTTCGACGTGAAAGCCGCCGCCCCGGCACGAGTCGCGTGCCTGCAGGACAGCAGCGGCGTCTTCGGCGAAGTCGGCGTCTATGCGACGCCGCTACCGGGCAACAGCAGCTATGCGGTCGGACTCAGCGAGACCGTCGGCGTCCGCGACGACGGAACCTTCATCGACCCTGCGGCCATTCGATCACTGGACGAACGCGCACGCGACTACGTGACACGGGCACTGCCCGGCCTCCACCCAGAGCCGCGCGACTTCCTCCACTGCTGGGTGACCGACCTCCCGTGGAGTGAGGACGGCGTGGCCGTATGGGAGGCCGGTTCGGTCCTCTTCGTGGCCGGTCACAATCTGTTCAAGCAGGCACCAGCGCTGGGTCGCGCCCTCGCCCGAGCTGCGACCGGCGGCGGCCTCTCCGCCGACCTCACGCCCGAAGCGCGCCTCGGCGAGGCCCAGGACTAGCGGCCGGTGACCCACGGCTGCCGCACTCAGCCAGCTGGGGTGAATCACTCGACCCTTCGACGTGAGCTGATCGCCCCGGCACGTTTCGATTACTGAACGCTCTCCGACACCGCGGAGCCAACCCTGAATGAGACGGTGGCTGGTCGTCCCGCGCGCACGTGGGCAACCGTCCCGCAAGACCCGCTCCGGGAGTCGTCACACGAAGGAGAACGCAGCGCTACACCACCACCAGGGACGTGCCCGGCGGGATACCCACTGCGACCCGAGGCCGGTGCTCCAGCGTCGTGGCGTCGACCGTGCCGACCAGGAACCGGGCTGTCATCCCGTGTTCACGGGAGCGGGTGAGGAATCGCAGGGGCAGCGCAGCCCATCAGGTCTGGCGACGGCGAACGCGGTCAGCTCGCGCCGAGGCCGTCGAGGATGCGCCCGCGGACCTCGCCGGTCTCGCCCGCTCCATCCACCTCGACGAGGATGCCGCTGTCGCGTTAGACCCTGATGAGGGAGCCGTCCGCTCGGCGAACCGGACCCGGGCGGCCCACTCAGCACCAGCCTCGTCGCACCTTGGCCGAGTCGGAGGGCAGACACTGGTCACGGTGCGTGGCCCTGACGCTCCCATGCGCTCAGCCTGACCGGCCCGGGACCACGTGACATCCCTGATCCACGTGGTTCAGGGCCACGCCCGCTGAGGAGGGCGTCCGCCGACCTCCTGACGTTGACGGAACTCGTGGGCGTGACAGCCTCCGCTCGTGTGGGCGTTCACCCAGCCGACTCGGGCATGGGATGCCGTCCGTGCCGGATGCGCTACGGTGCGATCCATCCATTGGATCCATCGAACGGTGGCGAGCATGAGCGGTCTGAGTCTCGGAATGCCCGGGGTCGGCGCTGTGAGTTCGGGAACTCATTCCTGCGCGCTCTACTCGGGTCCGGCCGAGCGCGACCGGCTGTTGTACCCCTTCCTCGAGGAGGGGCTGAGGCACGGCGACAAGTGTTTGTGCCTGATCGACGACGTCGAGCCGGCGCTGGTCCGGGAGCGCGTCGTCGGGCAGCCCGGCGCCGACTACTCGCGACGCTCGGCGCAGCTCGACGTTGAACGCTCGTCGGACGCATACCTCCGCTCGGGGGAGTTCAGCGTCGAGGCCATGGTGAGCTTCCTGTCCGGCAGCGTGGACAAGGCGATCGCCGACAACTTAGACCTCATCAGAGCCGCCGGCGAGATGTCGTGGGTGCTGCCCGGCGTTCCGGGCTGGGACGACCTGTTCGTCTACGAGTCGTCCCTCAACCGCATGGTCGAGGAGATGCCCGCCATCCTCATCTGTCTCTACGACCTCCACAAGTTCGGGGCGAGGATGCTCGTCCAGGTGCTCCAGACGCACCCCAACGTCCTGCTAGACGGCATGGTGATCGACAACCCTCACTACCTGCGGCCGGCGGAGTACCCCGCGGCCCGCCTCACCGAGGCGAGCCGGTACCCCATGGTCAGGGTGGGTTCGCACGGCGACGAGGACGTGGACCGAGGGTGGGGGTCGCTCACCGACGGCGAACTGCGAGTCGTGGCCGGGGTCGCTGCGGGCATGACCAACCGCGCTATCGCCACGGAGCTCCACCTCTCGCGTCACACCGTGGACGCCCACCTGAAGCACGTGTACCGCAAACTCGACATCCACACGCGAGTCGAGCTGACCGTGCTGGCGCTGCAGCATCACCTTCCATAGGATAGCCGTAGACCTCGCCCCTCAAAGGTCACCCGTTCACGGGATTCCGGTGACGTGGCCCCTGAGGAGCATGGTCACACACGAACTTCCGGCGAATGGAGTGGTCATGGGCAGGGCAGTTGGCATCGACCTGGGAACGACGAACTCGGTGATCGCAGCGATGGAGGGTGGGCAGGCGCAGGTGATCCCGAACGCGGAGGGCAACCGGACGACGCCGTCCGTGGTGGCTTTCCTCGAGAACGGCGAGCGGCTGGTCGGCCAGATGGCGAGGCGGCAGGCGATCCTGAATCCGAAGGGGACGATCTACTCCGCGAAGCGGTTCATCGGTCACAAGTTCGACGAGGTCAGCAGTGAGATGACCACCGTCTCGTTCGATGTGGTCGCCGGCCCCGATGGCGCGGTGCGCTTCCAGGTCAACGGCAAGCTCTACGCACCGGAGGAGATCTCCGCCCAAGTGCTGCGCAAGCTGGTCGACGACGCCGGGAAGTTCCTCGGCGAGCGGGTCACCGAGGCGGTCATCACCGTCCCGGCGCACTTCAACGACGCGCAGCGTCAGGCCACCAAGGACGCCGGCCGGATCGCGGGGCTCGAGGTCCTCCGGATCATCAACGAGCCGACGGCGGCCGCCCTCGCGTACGGGATGGACAAGCTCGAGAACGAGACCGTGCTGGTCTTCGACCTCGGCGGCGGCACCTTCGACGTCAGCATCCTCACGGTCGGGGACGGCGTGGTCGAGGTGCGATCGACGGCCGGGGACACCCACCTCGGCGGCGATGACTTCGATCGGCGGATCGTGGACTACCTGGCCGACGAGTTCAAGAAGTCCAACGGCATCGACCTCCGCGACGACTCCCAGGCATTGCAGCGCCTGTTCGAGGCTGCCGAGAAGGCCAAGGTGGAGCTGTCAGCGGTCACCCAGACCGCGGTCAACCTCCCGTTCGTCACCGCTGACGCCTCCGGACCCAAGCACCTCAATGTCAACCTGATGAGATCCACCTTCGAGCAGCTCACCGCCGACCTCGTCGAGCGCTGCCTCGGCCCCGTCAAGCAGGCGATGGAGGACGCCAAGGTCACCGCCGACGACATCGACGAGGTCATCCTGGTAGGCGGCTCGACGCGGATTCCGGCCGTCCAGGCATTGGTGCGCCGCCTGACCGGCGGCAAGGAGCCCAACATGACCGTCAACCCGGACGAGGTCGTGGCCCTCGGTGCAGCCGTCCAGGCGGCCATCATCAAGGGCGACGTGAAGGACGTGCTGCTGCTTGACGTCACGCCCCTGTCCTTGGGGCTGGAGACGATGGGCGGGGTGATGACCAAGGTCATTGAGCGCAACACTACAATCCCGGCCCGGCGGACCGAGATCTTCAGTACCGCGGAGGACAATCAGTCCGCCGTCGACGTCGTGGTGCTCCAGGGCGAGCGGGAGAGGGCGGCCGACAACCGGGTGCTGGCACGGTTCCGTCTGGAGGACATCCGTCCCGCCCCGCGTGGGGTGCCCCAGATCGAGGTGACCTTCGACATCGATGCCAACGGGATCCTGCACGTCTCGGCGCGGGACAAGGACACCGGTGCCGAGCAGGAGGTGACCATCAGCGAGTCCTCCACGCTGAGCCAGGAGGAGGTCGACCGAATGGTCAGGGACGCCGAGACCCATCGCGGTGAGGATGCTGCCCTGCGTGAGCGGGTCGATGCTCGCAACGAGTTGGACTCCGTGGCCTACCGGGTGCGCAAGGCCCTCGAGGACGCAGGCGAGTCCGTGCCACAGCACGACCGCGCCCGGGCAGAGATGCTGGTCGAGGAGGCCCGCCAGGCGATGGAGGGCGACGAAGCAGTCGACCGGCTCCGCGCCCTCACCGGCGAACTCCACCAGATGAGCCAGGTGCTGAGCACCCCGTCCCGGGACGACGGGCCGTCCGCAGGGTCGTCGGGTAGCGCCTCCGGCCAGACGCCGCCGGACGGCGATGACGACGACGTCATCGACGCCGAGTTCACCTCTCACTGACCGTGATGTCCGACGACGAGGCGGCAACGACCGAGGCCCCGACCGAGGCCCTGGCCAGCGGGGAACCGCCGAACGAGGTCGAAGCGAGGGACGAGGCGCACGACGCACCGGATGAGGGCGGCCACGCGCGCAAGGTCGCGGAGCTCGAGGACGCCTGGCGACGGACGGCTGCCGAGCTGGACAACTTCCGCAAGCGCTGCGCGCGGGACGTCGTCCGTGCTCGTGAGCAGGAACGGACGGCGGTGGCGTCCAGTTGGCTGCCCGTATTGGACAACCTGGAACGGGCGCTCGAACACGCGTCGTCCGACCCCGAGTCGGTGGTCGAGGGCGTGCGGGCCGTGCTCGCGCAGGCGGTCGGCGTCATGGCCGACCTCGGCTACCCGCGGCGCGACGACAGCGGCCGGGCCTTCAACCCGGCCGTGCATGAGGCGGTCAGTACCGTGTCCGGCGAGGGATTGGTGCCGGGCACCGTGGCACAGGTCGTGCGCCCCGGCTACGGGTCCGACGACAGGCTCCTGCGTCCGGCCGCGGTCGTAGTGGCCACCAGGGCGTCTTGATGGCAAGGGACTTCTACGAGGTCCTCGGGGTCTCGCGCGATGCAGACTCCGCCGAGATTCAGCGCGCCTACCGCAGGCTGGCGCGCCAGAACCACCCGGACGTCAACAAGGAGGCCGGGGCCGAGGAACGGTTCAAGGACGTCGCCGAGGCCTACGACGTACTGTCGGACCCCGAGCAGCGTCGCCGCTACGACGCCTTCGGTGAGGACTTCCGGCGCGTGCCTCCCGACACGGATCCGGGCGCGTGGCGCCGCGCCAGGAGTTCCGCCGGAGCCGGGGCAGACGCACGTGGTCGCTGGTCGTCCGGGGCAGGACCGTCGGGCGGTTTCGGAGCCGACGACTTCGGTGGCGAGGTCGACATCGAAGACCTGCTCGGGGGGATCTTCGGCGGGCGGGCGCCTGGCGGGCGCGGCCGAGGCGGCTGGGGACCGGGCCCTATCCCCGGCTCCGACCACGAGGCGGAGGTGGAGGTGTCGGTTGAGGAGGCCTACCACGGCACCGAGCGCAGCTTCACCATCGAGGGCGCCGACGGTCGCCGAACCGTCGACGTCACCATCCCGATGGGGGTGGTCGACGGTCAGCGGATCCGGTTGCGCGGTCAGGGCGGCCCGGGCAGCGGCTCGGCGCCGGCCGGAGATCTCTACCTGGTCGTCCGGATCGCCGACCACCCGCGCTACCGGGTCGAGGGCCGCGACCTGCACGCACTCCTGCCGGTCGCGCCCTGGGAGGCGGCCCTGGGCGCCTCGGTGCCAGTCGAGACTCCCGGAGGGACCGCCACGGTGAAGGTTCCGGCAGGCTCGTCCAGCCACCGCCGGCTGCGGCTCAAGGGCCGTGGGCTTCCCAATCGACGCGGCACACCGGGGAACTTCTACGCCGAGCTGCAGGTCCGCGCGCCCAAGACCCTCACCGACGAGGAGCAGCGGCTCTTCGAGGAGCTCGCGAAGGTGTCCAACTTCGACGCTAGGAGCAGACGATGACAGCGGTCACGCACTTCGTCCTCGCTCGGCCCCACCGGCTCAGCCTGGACAGTTATGCCCAGCTCACCGGCGTGCATCCGGAGCTCGTACGCCGCCTGGTCGTGCTGGGACTGCTGGAGGTCACCCGCGACGCGCAGGGTCGCCTGTGGTTCGACCCGTCCCAGGTGAAGGAGATGGCCAGGATCCAGCGGCTGCGGATGAGCCTGAACCTCGGCTACAGCGCCATCGGGCTGGTCGTCCAGCTGCTCGACCGGATCGCGGAGCTGGAGAACGCACAACCACGCACGACACGACGAGGAGGCGCTCCATGGACATGAACAGACTGACCCAGAAGTCGCAGGAGGCTCTGCACGACGCGCAGACCAAGGCGCTGCGCTTCGGCCACACCGAGGTGGACGGCGAGCACCTGCTGCTCGCGCTGCTCGACCAACCCGAGGGGCTCGTCGCGCCGCTGCTCGCACGCGCCGGGGCCGACCCGGACCGACTGCGTGAGGAGCTCGAGGCCGAGCTCGGCCGGCGCCCGCGGGTCAGCGGGCCGGGCGTTACGCCTGGGCAGGTGCACGTCACGCAGCGGCTCTCGCGGCTGCTCGAGACGGCCGATCGTGAGGCCCGGAGGCTCAAGGACGAGTACGTCTCGGTCGAGCACCTCGTGATCGCGCTGGTGGAGGAGGGCTCGCAGTCAGCCTCTGGGCGGCTCCTGCGGGACCAGGGCCTGACCCGCGACTCCTTCCTGGCTGCGCTGACCGAGGTGCGCGGCCACCAACGGGTGACGTCTGCGACGCCCGAGGGGACCTACGAGGCGCTGGGCAAGTACGGCCGTGACCTCGTCGAGGCCGCGAAGGCGGGAAAGCTCGAGCCGGTGATCGGCCGGGACTCCGAGATCCGTCGGACCGTCCAGATTCTGTCCCGCAAGACCAAGAACAACCCGGTCCTCATCGGCGAGCCCGGAGTGGGCAAGACGGCGATCGTCGAGGGGCTGGCCCAGCGGATCGCCGACGGGGACGTCCCCGAGGGCCTGCGGGACAAGACCGTCTTCGCCCTGGACATGGGTGCGCTGATCGCCGGCGCGAAGTACCGCGGCGAGTTCGAGGAGCGGCTCAAGGCGGTGCTCAACGAGGTGCAGAGCGCCGAGGGCCACATCCTGCTGTTCGTCGACGAGCTCCACACCGTCGTGGGCGCAGGCGCCGGCGAGGGTGCGATGGACGCCGGCAACATGCTCAAGCCGTTGCTCGCACGCGGCGAGCTCCACATGATCGGCGCGACCACGCTGGACGAGTACCGCTCGCACATCGAGAAGGACGCCGCCCTCGAGCGCCGGTTCCAGCCCGTGTTGGTCGACGAGCCCAGCGAGGAGGACGCTCTCTCGATCCTGCGTGGGTTGCGCGAGCGGTTCGAGGTCTTCCACGGGGTGAAGATCCACGACGGCGCCCTGGTGGCGGCGGTGACGCTGAGCCACCGCTACATCTCCGACCGCTTCCTGCCCGACAAGGCCATCGACCTCGTCGACGAGGCCTGCGCCATGCTGCGTACCGAGATCGACTCGATGCCGGCCGAGCTGGACGAGCTCACCAGGCGCGTGACCCGGATGGAGATCGAGGAGGCGGCACTCGCGCAGGAGGAGGACGCGGCGAGCAGGGCTCGTCTCGAGGAGCTGCGCAAGGAGCTGGCCGACGCCCGGGCCGAGGCCGACGCGTTGCGCGCACAGTGGGAGGCGGAGCGATTGGCGCTGCGCGAGGTGCAGTCCCTGCGTCAGGAGCTGGAACAGGTCCGGCTGGAGAGCGAGCGGGCCGAGCGTGAGTACGACCTCAACCGGGCAGCGTCCCTGCGGCACGGCCGGTTGCCGGAGATCCAGCGGCGGCTGGAGGCGGCCGAGTCGCGGCTCGCGGGCAAGCAGGGCGGTCGCCGGCTGCTGCGCGAGGTGGTGACCGCCGACGAGATCGCCGACATCGTGTCGCGCTGGACCGGGATCCCGGTCACCCGCCTGCAGGAGGGAGAGCGCGACAAGCTGCTCCGGCTCGACGAGGTGCTCCACGAGCGGGTCATCGGCCAGGACGAGGCGGTCCAGCTGGTGGCCGACGCCGTCGTCCGCGCCCGCTCCGGCATCAAGAACCCGCATCGCCCCATCGGGTCGTTCATCTTCCTCGGCCCCACAGGCGTGGGGAAGACGGAGCTGGCCAAGACGCTGGCCACGGCCCTCTTCGACACCGAGGAGAACCTGGTCCGGATCGACATGAGCGAGTACCAGGAGCGGCACACCGTCAGCCGGCTGGTCGGGGCACCCCCGGGCTACATCGGGTACGAGGAGGGTGGCCAGCTCACCGAGGCCGTGCGGCGCAAGCCCTACTCCGTCGTCCTGCTCGACGAGATCGAAAAGGCCCACGTCGACGTCTTCAACACGCTGCTGCAGGTGCTCGACGACGGCCGGCTGACCGACTCCCACGGCCGCACCGTCGACTTCCGCAACACCGTGCTGATCATGACCTCCAACATCGGCTCGGAGTACCTGCTCGAGGGGGTCACCGCTGGTGGCGAGGTCAAGGACGACGCCCGCTCGATGGTGATGCGCACCCTGCAGTCGCACTTTCGCCCCGAGTTCCTCAACCGCGTCGACGAGATCGTCATGTTCAAGCCGCTGACTTTGGCCGAGATCGAGCGCATCGTCGACCTCCAGCTCGAGGAGCTGCGGGTCCGGCTGGCCGAGATGCGGGTCACCCTTGAGGTCACGACCGAGGCGCGCCGGTTCATCGCTGAACAGGGCTTCGACCCGGCGTACGGCGCCCGCCCGCTGCGGCGATACATCTCCCGTGAGGTGGAGACCCAGGTGGCCCGAGCGCTGATCCGCGGCGACGCGGCGGACGGGGGCACGATCTCGGTGGACGTGGCCAACGGGGAGCTCGTGGTGACCGCGTCCAGCAGTCCGACGCAGGGGCAGGCCGGGGCATGACCGCGAACGCTCAGAGGACGGCTACGGTCGTGTGCGGGAACTGCGGAGCCAGGAACCGCGTGCCGGCGGTGGCCGAGGGCACGCCACGCTGCGGGAGGTGCAGCACTCCGCTGCCCTGGGTGGTGGACGCGAACGACGCTGACTTCCACGCGGTCGTGGATGAGTCGAGCATCCCGGTGCTGGTCGACGTGTGGGCTCCGTGGTGCGGCCCATGCCGGATGGTCAGCCCGGCCCTGGAGAAGCTGGCTGGGGAGCTGGCGGGCAACCTCAAGCTGGTCAAGGTCGACGCTGACGAGAACCCGATCGTGAGCCGTAGGTTCGGGGTCCAGTCGATCCCGACGCTGGTCCTACTCGAGCACGGAGAGGTGGTCGACACCCAGATCGGCGCCCTTCCGGAGCACTTACTGCGCTCGTGGGTCGAGTCAAGGCTGCCGAACGGGGAGCGATGACCGCGCACTTTACAGGCTTCGGTGCCGACCCGCACATCGGCGTCATCCGGCCCGTGCCGCTACCCACCCAGCACGCCTGCGCGGAGTGCGTGAAGCTCGGCACCCCCTGAGTGCACCTGCGACAGTGCCTGACCTGTGGCCAGGTAGGGTGCTGCGACTCCTCACCGATGCGACACGCGCGCGCTCACGCCGCCACGACGGGTCACGTCATCGTGCGTTCGATCGAGCCGGGAGAGAACTGGAGATGGTGCTATGTCGACGAACAGTTCGTCTGAGCTCGAGATGGCGGACCTGCCCGAGACCCCCGACACCACCGGCGCCTATCCCCGGCTCAATGACGAGCAGATCCTGCTGCTCTCGCAGCACGGCGAGCGGAAGGTGCTGGCCGAGGGCACCACACTGTTCTGCGCGGGAGACCGCGACTGCGGCGTGTTCGTCGTCCTGGACGGCAAGGTACGGGTCGTGCAGGAGGAAGGTCCCGGAGGAGAGGCGCGAGTGATCGCGGTCCACGGGCGAGGCCGCTTCGTGGGTGACCTCTCGATGTTGACCGGCCAGGCGGTCTACGTCACCGCCGTCGCTCAGACCGACGTGGAGGTCCTCGAGGTTCTCTATGACGGCATCAAGGAGGCGGTCACCCAGGACCAGGCGTTAGGAGATCTGATCCTGCGAGCCTTCCTCCTCCGACGCAACCTCCACGCCGGCCTCGGCGCGGGCTTGAGGATCATCGGCTCCCGCTACTCAGCCGACACCCGCCGGTTGAGGGACTTCGCGAGCCGCAATCGCATCCCGTACCGGTGGGAAGACCTGGAGGATGACCTGGACGCCGAGGCGACCCTGCGAGCCCTCGACATCCCGCCCGACCAGACGCCCGTCGTGATCTGGAAAGCGCGGACGGTCTTGCGGAACCCCAGCAATACGGAGCTGGCCGAGCTTCTCGGTCTTCGTGCGGCGCCGAGCCGGTCGGCGTACGACCTGGTCGTGGTGGGCGCAGGCCCGGGTGGTCTCGCCGCCGCGGTGTACGCCGCCTCCGAAGGACTCTCGACGGTGGTCCTGGACGCGCTCGCCACCGGCGGGCAGGCAGCCACGTCGTCCCAGATCGAAAACTACCTGGGGTTCCCCGCCGGTATCTCCGGGGCGGAGCTGGCCGACCGGGCCGTGGTGCAAGCGCGCAAGTTCGGCGCCGCCTTCAGCATCCCCGGTGAGGCAACCTCCCTCACACACGCCGACGGCTACCACGTGGTGGGGTTGGCGGAGGGGGAGGATCTGGTCGCGCACGCCGTCGTCGTCGCGACGGGTGTGCGCTACCGGCGTCTCGACGTCCCCGGGTTGGATCGACTCGAGCGCAGCAGCGTCTACTACGCCGCTACGGAGTTCGAGGCCCGGCTGTGCCAACAGGACCCTGTCACCGTCGTCGGGGGTGGCAACTCGGCGGGCCAGGCGGCCTGCTTCCTGGCCCGCCGTTCACCGGTGGTCAACCTGGTTATCCGGCACGACGACCTGGGAAGGGACATGTCCCGCTACCTGGCCGACCGCGTCGAGCAGTCACCACGCATCAAGATCTGGCGCTGCAGCGAGGTGAGCGAGCTCATCGGACACGAAGCGCTCGAGGAGGTGGTGTTGCACGACCTCCGCACCGACGCGAAGCAGCGCGTCGCGACCACGGCCATGTTCGTGCTGATCGGAGCGACCCCGTACACGAGCTGGCTCGACGGGCAGATCGCGCTGGACGCGAAGGGGTTCATCCTCACCGGGCCCGTGGCCGACGGCTCCGAGGGGGGCATGTTCGAGACCAGCCGCCCGGGCGTCTTCGCCGTGGGCGACGTACGCAGTGGGTCGGTCAAGCGCGTCGCCTCCGCCGTCGGCGAAGGCTCGGTCGCGATCCGCCAGGTGCACCGGTTCCTGGAAGCCGAGGGTCGCCGGTGAGCAGGAGCAGACCCGTAGAGCCCTCAGCGTCATGGAGCAGCGGGAGCTCAAGACCAAGGTGATGCGGTTCGTCGGTGAGATCGGCATCGCCCCGCGGGCAAGATGCACACCGTGGCCTTCGACGTGGTGAGAGGCGAGGTCGGGACCCGGTAGATGTGTGTCACCCGTTCCGCAGCACCTCGCCCGGCTCCTGCCGGTACGTGTAGGCGGCGGCCCGGACCGTCTCGTCGCTCTCCAGGCCCGCGCCCAGGGCTCCGCCGAGCGTCGCTAGGGCGCTGGCCAGCAGCGCGAGCTTGAGGTAGTCGCCGACTCGAACCGCGTGTCCGAGGTTCTCCTCGAGCAAAGGCGCAGGCACCAGGAGTGGGGTGGTCAGAAGTGCGAGGAGCAGGAGGGCTGTGTACAGGAAGAGCACGCCCAGCACGACCGTTCCCGTCGTGGCCAGGTTGAACAGGGTGACGTGCTTCCCACCGGCCGGATTCGAACCGCGCTCCCACAGGCCCGCTCCGAGGATCAGGGCGGCCGTGATCGCCGTGACGGCGCCCACCCCGATCGCCGCGAGCCTGGTCCAGCTGAGCGCGTCGCCCAGCTGCCAGATATCGGATGTGACCAACGTCAAGACTCCGGCTGCCAGAGCGGCGGTCAGAGCCTTGGAGAGTCCCATGGCAAGCCGCCAGGGCTGGTTGGCTCGGATCATCCCGACCAGGAGGCGCACGTTCCCGCTCAGGACCCTCGCAGTGAACATGACGCTGCCGTCTCCCGCTTCCTGCTGACCCCCGAGCTCGCGAGCGCGGCGCCGGAGGGCGGCCTCCGAGCTGGAGTGCGCGTGATCCTCGGCCTCCCCGAGCAAGGTGCGCACGAGACCGACGACTACGTCACGGGCGCGTCGACGCAGTCCCACCGCCCCGAGCGCCGGCAGGCACACGACAGCCACTCCGTGCAGCGGGCTGGCATGGGCGACCACCGGCCGGCGACGAACCGTGAGCGGCAGATCCGTGAGGCAGACGATGAGGTCCCAACTCTCCGCCAGGAGCCGCTCCCGCGCCGCGCCGACGAGCACGGCGTCGTCAGCAGGTGGGTGGACGAGGGCATCTACCACCGTTGGCACCCGCCATCGGACGGTCGGCATCAGCACACTCAGCTCTGCGCGCAGGTCCTCGGCGAGGTCAGCCGCGACCTCGGCTGGCGTGCCCGGAGCCGAGATGAGCCCGATCACCACCTCACCGGCACTCACGGGGAGCCGGCCGGGCTGCACGAATGGGTCCGAACGTTGTGCGTCACGCACACGAGTCTGGGGGCGCCCGCGGAGTAGGGCAAGAAGCACCGTCAGGCGTCCGCCACTCGAGACGTCGAGCAACGCGTACCAGCGCGTCGAGTTGGCGGACGTGGCGTTGACGCGGCTCCTACGACGCCCGCCCGGGTAGTGAGTGCTCATGGTCATGCAAACCCATGTCAGCGATCTGCCCTGCGCAGCCATCTGCGATCGGGCGAGGCGCGCGAGGCGACCTACTCCGCCATCGCCTACGGCGGCCTGCTCCTGGTCGCCGCGGGCCTGTCCCAGATGGTGATGTGGAACTGGGGCCTCATCAACGGAGCCGCCAACGCCAAGGACGACGCAGCGCTGCATACCCTCAGCTTCGTGGGCTTCTTCGGCTTCGCCGGTATGGGCATCGGCATCACGACCACCTTCCTGGCCACCGGACTGGCAGGAATTGTCAAGGGACAGTGGGACTTCCCTGTGGGCGGACGGTAGATCTCCTTGGTGGCGGACAGTTCATCTCCTTGTCTGCGGTCAGCTGATCTCCTGTGGTTGGTCAGGTCAGGGGGATCACCCCGCGTCCTGTGGTGGCCTCGGCCAGGCGTAGTGAGGTGCCCTCGGTGATGATGACGTGGGCGTGGTGCAGGAGTCGGTCGACGGCGGCGGTGGCCAAGGTCTTGGGCATGATGGTGTCGTAGCCGGAGGGGTAAATGTTGCTGGTCACGGCCAGGGAACGGCGTTCGTAGGTGGCGTCGACGAGTCGGTAGAACGCCTCGGCGGCGGCTTGCCCGGAGGGCAGCATGCCGATGTCGTCGACGACGATGAGCTCGGCCCTGGTGATCTTGGCCAGGACCTTGCTGACCGTGCCGTCGACCGCGGCCCGCCCGATCGCGGTGGTGAGGGACTCCAGGGTGAACCAGGACACCCGCATGCCTTCGTCGATGACCTTGTGTGCCAGGGCCTCCACGAAGTGGGTCTTGCCGGTTCCGGAGGGGCCGCTGATGGCGAGGTTCTCGGCGCGGTGGACCCATTCCAGCGCGGCCAGGGCGGACTGGGTCGGGGTCGGGATGGAGGAGTCGGCCTCGCGCCAGGAGGCGAGGGTCTTCCCGGCGGGTAGTCCGGCGGCCTTGCGGCGCATCGCTTTGGTGGCCTGGTCGCGGCCGCGGATTGCAGCGTAGTTGAGTCCCCGATAGTGGTGTAGCGCGGTCGCCGTGATCGTCGCCGGCGTGTACGCCGGACGTAGACGCGGCCACCGCGTGATCCTTCGAGTTCACCTCCTACAGCTCACTCGAACGGAGTCATCACGATGACCGCACCACACATTGTCGACCCTGCACGCCTGCTCGGCGAAGCTCTCGCCGAAGCGTCGCCGGATCTGATGCGCCAGTTGTTGCAGACGATGATCAATGCCCTGCTGTCCGCGGATGCCGATGCTGTCGTGGGCGCTGAGTACGGCCGCCCCAGCCCGGGCCGGACCGCGCAGCGCAACGGCTACCGCCACCGCGACCTGGACACCCGCGTCGGGACCCTCGAGGTGGCGATCCCCAAGCTGCGCAAGGGCACCTACTTCCCCGAGTGGCTCCTCGAGCGCCGCAAGCGTGCCGAGACCGCTCTCATCACCGTCGTGGCCGACTGCTACCTCGCCGGCGTGTCCACGCGGCGGATGGACAAGCTGGTCAAGACCCTCGGCATCGACTCACTGTCCAAGTCGCAGGTCTCAAGGATGGCCGCTGAGCTCGACGAGCACGTCGAGCAGTTCCGCCACCGGCCGTTGGACGCAGCTGGGCCGTTCACGTTCGTCGCCGCGGACGCGTTGACCATGAAGCTCCGCGAAGGCGGGCGGGTGATCAACGCCGTCGTGCTGCTGGCCACCGGCGTGAACGGCGACGGGCACCGCGAGGTCCTCGGTATGCGAGTGGCCACCGCTGAGACCGGCCCAGTCTGGAACGAGTTCTTCGCCGACCTGGTTGCCCGCGGCCTGACCGGGGTCCGTCTGGTCACCAGCGATGCGCACGCCGGCCTGGTCGAGGCGATCGCAGCCAACCTACCCGGAGCCTCGTGGCAGCGCTGCCGCACCCACTACGCCGCCAACCTCATGTCGGTGACCCCGAAGTCGATGTGGCCCGCGGTCAAGGCGATGCTGCACAGCGTGTACGACCAGCCCGACCGACCCGCGGTCCACGCCCAGTTCGACCGACTCCTGGACTACGTCGCCGACAAGCTGCCCGAGGTCCACGACCACCTCGACGGCGCCCGCGCCGACATCTTGGCCTTCACCGGCTTCCCCAAAGACGTGTGGACCCAGATCTGGTCCAACAACCCCGCTGAACGCCTCAACCGCGAGATCCGGCGCCGCACCGACGCCGTCGGGATCTTCCCGACCCGCCCAGCGATCGTGCGGCTCGTCGGAGCCGTCCTGGCCGAGCAGACCGACGAATGGGCCGAAGGCCGCCGCTACCTCGGACTTGAGGCACTCGCCCGCTGCCGCGTCAACATCGTTCCCACCACCCAACCCGAGATCGGAGCCGATGACCTACCAGCCTTGACCGCCTGACCAATCCAGAGGGAGAACGCAGCGCTACACCACTACCCGGGACTTGACCTGCAGCGTTCGGGGTTTGGTGCCGCATCGTTTCCGGTCAGGAAGGATGTAGTCATGCCGAAGAAGTTTGATCCCGCGTTGAAGGAGCGGGCCGTGCGGATGGTCCTGGAGCAGGCCAAGGACGCCGGTTCGGTCTCGAAGGCCTGTGAGCTGGTCGGCGCCCGGGAGGGCGTGGGCAAGGAGACGGTGCGGGGGTGGGTCCGCGCCGCCAAGGCTGATGCCGGGACCGGGCCTGGCCCCTCGAGCGAGGAAGCCGCGCAGGTCAAGACCCTCAAGGCGCGGGTCCGGTCGCTGGAAGAGGAGAACGCGATCCTGCGTTCCGCAGCGACCTTCTTCGCGGGGGAACTCGACCCCCGACGCCGATGATCGTCGACTTCATCGACGAGCAGCGGGCCGCTGGCCACGCGGTCGAGTCGATCTGCGCAGTGCTCACCAGTCTGGGCGCGCCGATCGCCGCGAGGACCTACCGAGCCGCCAAGGCAGCCCGGGAACCGTCGCCGGGTGTGCTCCGTCTGGCGTACCTGATGAATGAGATCCATACCCGCGCGTTCGTCCTGCACCCCGCCACGGGCGGCTACCGGCTGCGACCCGAGGGCTTGTACGGGCGTCGGAAGATGACTGCACTGGTCCGCAGATCGACCCCCAACGCCTCGCGCGGCAGCGTCGACCGGGCGATGAGAACTCTTGGGTTGCAGGGCGTCCGGCGCGGACGAGGCGTCCGGACCACGGCCCCGGCCAAGGATGGTCGGCGCGCTGGAGACCTGCTCGACCGCAACTTCACCGCAGACGCACCGAACCGCACCTGGGTCATGGACTTCACCTAATGGTGGAGCCACCCCAGGTGGCGGCTCCTGGCAGGGGCCACTGAGATTTCACCGACCCGTGGGGTCGATGCTGGTCGTGAGCTGCTGGCGGGTGTCCACTCACCTGTGCTTCACCAAGGCTCGGCCGTGCCGAGGTTTCTTAACGTAGACGGTGGCCCTGCCAGTCGCCCGGGACCAGATCATCGGCTTGTGAGATGCCGCGCCCCCGAGCGCTTCCATTAGGTCGCCGTGCTCGTCCCGATGCTCATCACCGGCCCGACCGTCGGGCCAGGACGAAGGGACGAGGAGAACTGAATGGGATCTGTCACGGTCGGGATCGACTGGGCTGAGGGCCACCACGACGTCGCCGTCATGGACGAGACCGGCTCCGTCGTCGGCAAGGCCCGGATCGACACCGGAGTCGCCGGCGTCACCGAGCTGCTCGCGTTGATCGCCGAGCACGGCGGCTCGCCCGAGCAGAGCCCGGTCGGCATCGAGACCGACAAGAACCTGCTCGCCGACGTGTTGCGCACCGACCGCCACCTGCACCGACCGATGCCCGCGATCAGCGAGCAGGGGCTTGCCCTTGAAGGCGTTGGCGCGTCAGCACCAGGAAGCGATCTGGGCATGGCACGACGTCCTCAACCGTCTGCGATCGCTGCTCCTGGAGTTCTACCCCCAGGCACTTGTGGCCTTCCCTAGCCTCAAGCACAAGGCCGCCATCGAGGTCCTGGGCCTCGCCCCGACCCCGACGAGAGCCAAGGCCCTGACCCGCCGACGCCTCGCCGCGGCCCTGCACCGCTGCGGGCGCCGCAACGACCCCACCCTGGTCGATCAGCTCCTCACGGCACTCCGCGCAGACGGCCTCGCCCAGCCGCCCGCCGTCGAAGCAGCCCTCGGCACGGCAGCCGCTCAGCTGATCGCCGTGGCCAAGACGATGAGCACCGGTGTCAACGAGCTCGAAGCCGCCCTGAGGGCCGCGTTCACCGAGCACCCCCAAGCAGCGATCGTGGCCAGCGCGCCAGGACTCGGACCGGTCCTGGCCGCGCGCGTCCTGGCCGAGATCGGCGACGACCCCACCCGATTCCCCACCGCAGCAGCCCTGCGCTGCTACGCCGGCACCGCACCGGTCACCAAGGCATCCGGCAGATCCCGCTACGTCAAGGCGCGCAGAGTGAGGAACAAGCGGCTGGGCGACGCCTGCCATTGGTGGGCCTTCGCCACCTTGACCCGCTCGCCAGCAGCCCGTACCCACTACGACGCCCGCCGCGCCGCCGGCGATCACCACAACGCTGCCTTGCGCAACCTCGCGAACAAGCTCCTCGGCAAACTCTGGTGGTGCCTGACGCATGGGCTGGAATGGGACGAGACCACCGCCTGGCCCGATCATCCACGGGGCGCCCTGTCGACCGCAGCCTGACCCCCGGCTTGACCGCTGACTCGCGTGGGATGTCCATGTGCGGACCTGGACAGGGATTCGTGTACGTCTCGTTCATCGTGGACGTGTACGCCCAGAAGATCGTGGCCTGGCACGCATCGACGTCCAAGAGCACCGACCTGGTGATGACACCCCTGCGGATGGCGTTGTGGGAGCGTGACCGCGACGCGAACCCACCGGACCCGCACGAGCTGATCCACCACTCCGACGCCGGCAGCCAGAACACCTCGATCCGGCTGACCGAGCACCTGGCCCTGCAAGACATCAGGCCCTCGATCGGCACGGTCGGCGACGCCTACGACTGCGAGCATCGTGACTGCGCCACCATTTGGGGTCTGACCCTTGCTTATGACCGGCCCTGCGGGTGCCCTCGCGTTGACGTGTCGGCCCCGGGTGGTGGCGTTCACCAGGCTGCTGGCCGGGTGGGCAGTGACCTGATAGGAGCCTGACTCGACCAGGGCCTCATCGCAGTCCTGTCCGCCCACTCCGGCCAGCTGAGCCATGGACAGCCCGCCCGGAAAGTGCGAGAGAGGATCCACAGCCCGATGCCCAGCATGCAGCTTCGGCGTGACGATGTCATCGTCGGCGTCGACACCCACAAGGACAACCACGTAGCGGTCGCGATCGACGGCTTTGGCGGCCGGCTCGGCGACATCGTCGTGCCCACCACCATCGCCGGGTTTGAGGAGCTCCTCGCCTTCTGTCTGGCCTTCGTCGGGTCGGCCGGTCGGCTGATCGGGTTCGGCGTCGAGGGCACCGGCTCCTACGGGGTCGGCTTGGCGCGCTACCTGCG
Organism: Arsenicicoccus piscis; assembly: GCF_022568835.1. Lineage (GTDB taxonomy): Bacteria > Actinomycetota > Actinomycetes > Actinomycetales > Dermatophilaceae > Arsenicicoccus > Arsenicicoccus piscis. The sequence continues at coordinate 73,632 of NZ_JAKZHV010000006.1, read as the reverse complement.
CAACCACGGTCACGACGTCCACGAGATCGCCCGCCCAGCACGGGCCGCGGAACGTCGACTCGCAGGGAAGAACGACACCATCGATGCCGAGCACGCTGCACGCCAGCTCCTGGCTGGGCACGGGCTGTCGACACCCAAGACCGCCGACGGCGCGGTCGAAACGATCAGGCTGGTCAAGATCGCCTACGACGGTGCCGTTCAAGCGCGGACAACCGCGATGATCACGCTCAAGGCGACCCTCGCGACCGGGAGCGAGGCGTTGCGGGCGGAGCTGGAGACGCTCACCGACCACAAGCTGATCCTCGCGTGCGCGGCGCTGGAGGGTCCGACTCCACAGCCGCCCGTGCGCCGTGGCGCACCTGCCGTTGTTGTGCCGGGCGACCCGGATGTGGCGATGCGACACGTGCTGTCCTCGATGGCGAAGCGTTGGCTGGCGCTGCACGAGGAGGCCAAGGCTCACGCCGCATCACTGAAGGCACTCACTGCGGCCGCTGCGCCCCAGCTCGTCGAGGCCGTCGGCGTCGGCTACGACACTGCGGCACAGATGCTGATCACCGCCGGCGACAACGCCAACCGGATCAAGTCCGAGGCAGCGTTTGCCAAGACGTGTGGCGCGTGCCCGATCCCGGCTGGATCCGGCAAGACCAACAGCCGGCACCGTCTGTACCGCGGCGGGAACCGGCAGGCCAACGCCGCGCTGTATCGCGTGGTCATCGTGCGCATGCGCTGGCATCAGCCGACGATCGACTACGTGGCCCGTCGCACCGCCGAGGGCATGTCGAAGCGGGAGATCATCCGGTGCCTGAAGCGGTACCTCGCTCGCGAGCTCTTCCGCCTGCTGCCGGCCCCGGACGCCATCGCCAAGCCCGTTAATGGAGAGCTCGAAATCGCGGCCTGATCGACTTGACGATCTATAGGAGCATCAACGCGCTCATGGAGTCGATCAACGGCCTCTACAAGACCGAGTGCATCCGCGCGACGGTCTTCGGGCCCGGAGAGCGCCAGTACAAGACCCTCAGTCGGTCTAGGGACTCAGGAGGATCTGCGTCGCGGCAGTGGACCGCATCACATCTGGGCCGGCGCCCCTACCCACCAGGTAGACCGTGGGGCATGGTTCTACTCACGAGTAACCTTTTCGATCGAGCGGCAGGAGCGCCCCATGACCACCGCAGTTCTCGGCACCGGCTCGTACCTTCCCCAGCGTGTCGTCTCCAACGACGAGATCGGCCCCGCGGCCGGCGTCGACGACGCGTGGATCCAGGCCAAGACCGCCATCCGCACGCGCTGCTACGCGGCTGAGCACGAGGCCACGTCCGACCTCGCCACCGTCGCCGCGCAGGAGGCCCTCGAGCGGGCCCAGCTGACGCCGGACGACCTGTCCTTCATCGTGGTGGCGACGTCGACGCCGGACCACCTGCAGCCGCCGACGGCGGCGTTCGTGCAGCACAACCTGGGGGCGCACAACGCGTTCGCCTTCGACACCAACGCCGTCTGCAGCGGCTTCGTCTTCGCGCTCGCGACGGCCGAGCGCATGCTGCGCGACCGGGAGGACTACGCGCTCGTCGTGGGTGCCGACACCTACTCGCGCATCCTCAACCCGGCCGACCGACGCACCGTGATCCTGTTCGGCGACGGGGCCGGCGCGGCGGTGCTCGGCCCCAGCCGTGGCGGGGCCGAGATCACGAGCACCCGGCTGCACACCTTCGGCGCCCTCAACGACAAGATCCTGGTGCCGGCGGGCGGCAGCCGACTGCCGATGCAGGCCCACCACCGGGAGACCGGTGAGGCCTACTTCCAGATGCAGGGGCGCGACGTGAAGGACTTCGTGCTGGGCGAGCTGCCGCCGCTGGTCGCGGACTACCTCGCCGACGAGGGCCTCACCCCGGCCGACATCGACCACTTCGTGCCCCACCAGGCCAACGGCATGATGCTCGACGACCTGGTCGTCGAGCTCGGCCTCGAGCACGCCACGGTGCACCGCACCCTGGAGACCTACGGCAACACCGGTGCGGCATCGGTGGGCGTGACGCTCGACCACGCGGCCCGCGAGGGTGCGCTGCGTCCGGGTGACACGGTGCTGCTCGCCGGCTTCGGCGGCGGGATGGCTGCGGGGCTGGCGCTGCTGCGCTGGTGAGGCGCCCACCGCCCGCGCCTCACGCCGCGAGGTAGCGCTCCAGCATCTGGTTCAGCTCGCTGACGATCGCCTCGTTGTCGTCGCGCGCCCACAGGATGGGAGCGCCGACGACGAAGGCCTGCGCCGTCAGCACGATCATCACGGCCGCCGAGTCGGCGTCGAGCGGGCGGATGGAGCCGTCGGCGTGCCCCTCGCCGATCATCTGCACGATGAGGTCGGCGGCGTCGCGCTGGCTCGCCCCGAACCGCTCGAGGGTGTACTGCCCGAAGAACTGCGGGTCGTGCTCGCGCAGCGCGCACAGCAGCGGCGAGCCGCCGAGGAAAACCACGCAGCCGGTGATGGCCGAGACGAGCCGGTCCCGGGCAGTCTCCCCCGCCGCCTGCTGCATGATCGACTCGAGATAGCTGCGCATGAGCCGGTTCATCGCCTCGCGCACAGTGTTCTTCACGTCGCCGAACTGTCGGTAGACCGTCATCCGGCTGACCTCGGCGCGGGCGGCGATGTCGGTGGCCGTCGTGCGGCGGGGACCGTTTGAGACAATGGCGTCGATCGCCGCGTCAAGGATGCGCTCCTCGGCGGTACGCCCTCCACCCGGTTGGCTCACACGCGCATCGTAAAGTCTCCGGAGACGTCCATGAGTCACCCCGCCGCTGGCGCCACCCGCCATCTCGTCGTGCACCCCCGCAGCCGGGTTGCGCGCAACGCCGCGCGGCTCGATGCCCTGGTCGCGGCGCTGGCCGCAAGCCCCACCGAGACGGTCACCGTGCACCGCTCGCGCAGCCTCGCGGACGTCACCGCCTACGTGGCGGCGTGCGCGGCGGACGACGTCGTCGCGGTGGTCGGCGGGGACGGCATGCTGGGTGCGGCGTTCGCGGGGGCGGCGCGGTCCGGTGCCGTGATCCTCCCGCTGCCCGGTGGCAGCGGCAACGACCTGTGCCGTCACCTGCGCATCCCCTCCGACGCGCTGACGGCAGCCCGGGCAGCCAGGGCCTGGTCGCCGTCACCGATCGACCTGCTCGACGTGGGCGGCCGGACCTGCGTGACGGCCCTCCTGCTCGGCTACCTGCAGCGGGTGAGCGACCGCGGGGCGCGGCTTCGCCCACGGCACCGGGGGGTCTACGTGACGGCGGCGGTGCTCGAGCTGTTCTCGTCGCGGCCCGAGCAGGTGACGCTCACGGCCGGCGCCGAGCGCAGCTGGACCGGCCCCGTCTGGTTCGTCGCTGTCGCCAGCACCAGCGCGGTCGGTGGTGGGGTGCGGCTGGCGCCGTCGGCGCGCCACGACGACGGCGCCCTGGAGCTGGTCGTCGTCCGCGCCTGCGGTAGACCGCTCGCCGACACGGCACGGCTGGTGACCACCCTGCTCGCGGCCTTGGCGGGCCGCGTCGACCGGCTGCCGTGGGTGAGCACGGTGCCGGTCCGCAACGTGCGGATCGAGGCCAAGGTCCCAGGGCTGCTGAGCGCGGACGGTGAGCCGATGGGGTCTACCCCGGCCGTGATCCGGGTCCGCGCAGGGGCCGCCCGGGTGCTCGCACCCGGACGGCCCTGACGCGCTGCTCGGCGCTCAGAGCTCAGCGCCAGACGAGATCAGATGCCGCGGGCGACCTGCACGACCGTCGGGCGCGGCCCGGCGAAGGTGCCCGGCGCGTTGACTTTGGTGTAGTCCGGGAAGGCCGAGTGCTGGTCGGCCCAGGAGCCGTCCTCGCCCGGGTGCTGGACCGCGACGAACACCGAGCCGTCCCGGTCGTGGATGACGGGGCCGCAGGTCTCGGCCTCGCGGGGCACGGCGAGGAACTGGGTGACCTTGCCGCGCTCGTCGCCGTTGAGCACGACCTGGAAGAGGCCGTCGTTGTACTTCAGCGTCGACGGCATGCCGTCGGTCGAGATCCACAGGTCACCCGCCGAGTCGAAGGCGAGGTTGTCCGGGCACGAGATCGGTGCGACCGGGCCCTGGTAGCCACCGAAGTAGGTGCCGGCGGTCTTCGGGTCACCGCAGACGAGCAGCAGGTTCCAGCTGAACGCCGTGCCGGTGTGGTCGCCCGACGTCTCGATGATCTCGACGACGTGGCCGTCCTTGTTGGCGTTGCGGGGGTTGGCCTCGTCGGGACCCGGCTTGCCATCCTTGCCGCGGTCGGTGTTGTTGGTGCAGGCGACATAGATCTTGCCGGTGGCGAGGCTCGGCTGGACGTCCTCGGGACGGTCCATCTTGGTCGGCCCCTGACCGTTGCTGCCGACGGCCGCATCGGCGGCGAGGCGGGTGTAGACGAGGACCTCCTCGATCGAGAAGCCCTTGACCATCGACCGGCCGTTCTTGGTGAGCGGGATCCACTCACCGGTGCCGTCGTAGACCCCGTCGGCCGCGCCGTCGCCGCGGAACTGGGCGACGAACAGGTCTCCCTCGGACAGCAGGTGCAGGTTGTGGCGACGCGCCCGGCGCGAGCTGCTGTGGTCGTAGCGCTTCTTGGAGACGAACTTGTAGACGTAGTCGAACCGCTCGTCGTCACCCATGTAGGCCACCGCGTGACCGGAGCGGGAGATGATGATGTTGGCACCCTCGTGCTTGAACCGACCCATGGCGGTGTGCTTGACCGGCGTCGAGGTCGGGTCCTCCGGGTCGACCTCGACGATCCAGCCGAAGCGGTTGGGCTCGTTGCGGAAGTCGGCCGTGCGGGCGTCCCACCGGGGGTCAACCGTGTGCCAGCCGCGGGTGTCCTGGGTCGCGGAGAGGCCGTAGCGCTTCTCGCGCGCGTCGGTGCCCCCGGCCACGAAGTACTGGTTGAAGTTCTCCTCGCCCGACACCACGGTGCCCCACGGGGTGGTGCCGCCCGAGCAGTTGTTCATCGTGCCGCGCACCGTGCGCCCGGTGGGGTCGGCCTTGGTGCGCAGCAGCGGGCTGCCGGCGGCCGGGCCGTCGACCGCGAACGGCGTGTCCAGGGTGATCCGCCGGTTCCGCGCCCCGCCCTGCACGTAGACCCATCGGCCGCCCCGCGAACGACGGGTCAGCTCGACGATCGACAGGCCGTGGGCGGCCCAGGCCGTCTCGATGGCCTCGGTCTTGTCCATGGTGGGCGGGAACATGATGCCCTCGTTGGTGTACTCGTGGTTGCACACGAGCAGCCCGCGCCGACCGCCCCGCTCGACGATGATGTCGGTGTAGTCGTTGTTGTAGCCGAACTGCTGGGCCTGCGCCGCGGCGCTCTGGTTGGTGGCGTCGAAGGCGGGTGCGCCGGCGAGGATCGGGTCGCCCCAGCGGATGATCGGGCGCCAGGAGAAGCCGCTCGGCACGGTGAGCGCGTCGACCGTCGCAGCCACCGGGGCGATGCCGGTGTAGCGCAGCCCCTTGCGGCGCCGGGCCAGGTCACCGGCGTCGGCGGCGACCCCGCTGGCCTGCGCGGGCGGCTGCGGCCCGGCCACCAGGGCGAGCGCGAGGGCACCGCTGACACCGAGGACCGAGCGGCGGCTGACGGCCGCGCTGGCGATGTCGGCGAAGGTCGGGTTGCTGGACACGTTGGGTGCGGGGTGGAAGCACGCGTTCGCGCAGCGCAGCTGGCAGGTCACGGCGCTGCGGTTGCCGTGGGTGAGGCCGGCCATCGGCAAGGAGGTGCGCTGCTCGGGGGCGGAGGACTGGGGCACGGGGGCTACTCCTTCGGGGCTGCTCCGGGCACGCGGTCCGGAGCGAGGCGAATTCGGACGAACGCGACAGAGGCGTCGTTCTCTCGACCGAACCTAGGAGCCGACCCCCAACACGGCTCCATCGCCCGACGACGGGCAGGTGAACACCCTGTGAATCCGCTGAGGCCTCAACGCGGCGTGTCGCCGTAGAAGAGCTCGTCGACGACCGCTCGGGCGTGCCGCGCGCTGCGCAGGTAGGCGTCGACCATGGCCTGTCCCTCGCCCGGTGCCCGACCGATCAGTCGACCCACCCCGTCGGCGTCGCGCAGGTCGCTCGGCACGGACTCCATCGCCCGCCCGCGCCACACCATGCCGGCGTCGCGGATCGCCGAGGCCATCGACCAGGCGGCGGTCAGCTCCTGCGCCTGCTCGGTGGTGACCAGTCCCGCCTCGCACGCCGCCCGCAGCGCCGGCAGCGTCGAGGTCGTGCGCAGCCCGGGGACCTCGTGGGCGTGCTGCAGCTGCAGCACCTGCACGGTCCACTCGACGTCGGAGAGCCCGCCCGTGCCCAGCTTGAGATGGGTGCGCCGGTCGGCGCCGCGAGGCAGTCGCTCGGACTCCATCCGCGCCTTGAGCCGGCGGATGTCGCGCAGCTCGTGGCTGGTCAGGCCGTCGGCGGGGTAGCGCAACGGATCGATCAGGGCGACGAACGCGGCCGCGAGGTCGGGGTCCCCCGCGACCGGTGCCGCCCGGACCAGTGCCTGCCGCTCCCAGGTCGCGGCCCAGCGCTCGTAGTAGCTGCGGTAGGAGTCCAGGCTGCGCACCAGCGGGCCGTTCTTGCCCTCGGGACGCAGGTCCACGTCGAGGCCCAGTGCCGGCTCGGGCCCCGAGATCGCGAGCAGGCGGCGCAGCTCCTGCACCACCAGCGAGGCGCGGCGCTGCAGCTCGGCGTCGTCGGGCCGGGGATCGTGCTCGGAGTCGCCATCAGAGCTAGGCCCGGGGTCGTGCACGAGCATCACGTCGGCGTCGCTGGCGTAGCTCATCTCGCCTCCGCCGAGGCGCCCCATCCCGACGACCATCAGCGCCGTCCCGAGCGGTTCCCCGAGCTCGGTCTCGACCGCACGGGTCGCGAGCTGCAGCGCGGCACCGATCGTGCTCGCGGCGATGTCGGTCAACGCATGGCCGACCTCCTCCAGGTCCAGGAGGTCTACGACGTCCATGACGATGACGCGGAACAGCTCCTGGCGACGGACCGTGCGCACCGCCTCGAACGCCTCCGCCGGGGAGTCGTAGCGCGCGAGCGCCGCGGCCATCGTGGCGTCCAGCTGGTCGCGGGTGCGCCGACGCAGCCCGCCCGGCAGACCCAGGATCTGGGCGCTGGTCGGCGAGCGCTCGAGCAGCTGGGCGGCGAACCGGCTGGAGGACAGCACGTGTGCGAGTCGCTCGGCGGCGTCGCCCTCGTCGCGCAGCATCTTGAGATACCACGGCACGGTGCCGAGCTCGTCGCTGACCTTGCGGAACGCCAGCAGACCGGCGTCGGGGTCGGCGCCGCTCGCGAACCAGCCGAGCATGACCGGCAGCAGGGTGCGCTGGATGGCGGCCGTGCGGGACACCCCGTCGGTGAGCGCCTCGATGTGCCGCAGCGCGCCCTTGGGGTCGCGGAAGCCGAGGGCTGCGAGCCGTTCCTCGGCGGCGGCGGGGGTGAGCCGCAGCTCGTCCGCGCCGAGGCGGGCCACCGCGCTCAGCAGCGGCCGGTAGAACAGTCGCTGGTGCAGGGAGCGCACCTCGCGGGCGCGTCGCTGCCACTGCTCGACGATCGCCTTGTCGGGCTCGCTCGTGAGGCCCATCGAGCGGCCGAGGCGACGCAGCTCGTCGTCGCTGGTGGGGACCAGGTGGGTGCGCCGGAGCCGGTGCAGCTGGATGCGGTGCTCCATCGCGCGCAGGAAGCGGTAGGCCTCGTCGAGGACCGCGGCGTCCTCGCGGCCGATGTAGCCGCCGTCGGCCAGGGCGGCGAGCGCGTCGAGGGTGGTGCGGCTGCGAAGGGAGTCGTCGCTGCGCCCGTGCACGAGCTGCAGCAGCTGCACGCTGAACTCGACGTCGCGCAGGCCGCCCGGGCCGAGCTTGAGCTGGCGCTCGGCCTCCCGGGCCGGCACGTGCTGCTCGACCCGGCGCCGCATGGCCTGGACGTCCTCGACGAAGTTCTCGCGGGCCGAGGCCTGCCACACCATCGGGGTGATCTCGTCGAGGTAGCGCTCGGACAGCTCACGGTCCCCCGCGACGTGCCGGGCCTTGAGCAGCGCCTGGAACTCCCAGGTCTTGGCCCAGCGCTCGTAGTAGCTCTTGTGGCTGCGCACGGTCCGCACCAGCGGCCCCTGCTTGCCCTCCGGGCGCAGGGCCGCGTCCACCGGCCACAGCGTGCCCTCGGCGGTGGCCGTCGCGCACGCGCGCATGATCGCGCTGGCCCAGTGGGTGCCGACGGTCATCGCCCGGGCCTCGGCGTCGCCGTCGACGTCACCGGCGGCGTCCGTGGGCCCGTCGGCATCGCCAGGGTGACCCACCGGCTCGCAGACGAAGATGACGTCGACGTCGGAGACGTAGTTGAGCTCGCGGCCGCCGCACTTGCCCATGCCGATGACCGACAGCCGCACGCTGTCGGCGTCCGGCCCCACCTCGGCGCGGCCGATGACCCAGGCCGCCTCGAGCGCCGCGGCGGCGAGGTCGGCGAGCGAGCGGGCCGTGTCGGGCAGCGCGTCGACCGGCGACGGCGCGGTCAGGTCCAGCGCCGCGATGCCGATGAGCTCGCGCCGGTAGGCCACCCGTAGCGCGTCCAGCGCGGCGGCGGTCTCGCGTCCGGTGACCGCGTCGACGAGCACGGCGGTGAGCTCGCGGTCGCTGAGCCGCCGCGCGTCCGCCGCCGAGGACCAGTGCTCGGGATGCGCGGCGAGGTGGTCGGCGAGCGCCGTCGAGGCGCCCATGACCGCGAGCAGCCGATCCCGGGCCACCCCGGGGCGGGCCAGCGCGTCGGTGAGCGCCGAGAGGTGGCTCCCCGAGCTGCGTTGCAGGCCTTCCATCAGCCGGACGAGGGCGAGCAGCGCGAGGTCCGGGTCGGCGACCGCGCCGAGGGCCTGGGCCAGCCCGCCCACGACGACGTCCTCGCCCTCGAGCGCCAGCCCGGCGAGGCACGGGTCCCGCAGGAAGCGCTCCGCCCGGGCGGGGTCATGGAAGCCCAGGCGCGCAAGGGCCGCGTGGGCTGTGCTGGTGCGGGGATTCGGCACGGCGTCGCCTCAGCGCGGGGTCACAGGCGCGGCAGCAGCCGCTCGAGCTCGAACGGGGTCACCTGGGTGCGGTAGTCGACCCACTCCTGGCGCTTGTTGCGCAGGAAGTAGTCGAAGACGTGCTCCCCGAGCGTCTCGGCGACGAGGTCGGAGCGCTCCATGACCGTGACCGCCTCGTGCAGCGAGGTGGGGAGCGCGTCGATGCCGAGAGCTCTACGCTCGCCGTCGGTCAACGACCACACGTCGTCCTCGGCCTCGTCCGGCAGCTCGTAGCCCTCCTCGATGCCCTTGAGCCCGGCGGCGAGCAGCACCGCGAAGGCGAGGTAGGGGTTGCAGGCCGTGTCCAGCGTGCGGACCTCGACGCGGGTGGCCTGACCCTTGCTCGGCTTGTACATCGGGATGCGCACCATCGCCGAGGAGTTGTTGTGCCCCCAGCTGACGAATGCCGGCGCCTCGCCGCCGCCCCAGAGGCGCTTGTAGGAGTTGACCCACTGGTTGGTGATCGCGGTGATCTCGGCGGCGTGGCGCAGCAGGCCGGCGATGAACGCGCGGCCCGTCTTGGAGATCTGGTAGCGCGCGCCCGGCTCGTAGAACACGTTGGTGTCGCCCTCGAACAGGGACAGGTGCGTGTGCATCCCGGACCCTGGGTACTCCATCAGCGGCTTGGGCATGAACGAGGCGAAGACGCCGTGCTCGTAGGCGACCTCCTTGATGACCGTGCGGAAGGTCATGATGTTGTCCGCCATCGTCAGGGCGTCGGCGTAGCGCAGGTCGATCTCGTTCTGACCCGGCGCTGCCTCGTGGTGGCTGAACTCGACGGAGATGCCCATCGACTCGAGCATCGTGATCGCGGCCCGGCGGAAGTCGTGCGCGTGCCCCTGCGGCAGGTGGTCGAAGTAGCCCCCCTGGTCGATCGGCACTGGCTTGTCACCCGGCTTGCGACCCTGCTCGAACAGGAAGAACTCGATCTCGGGGTGGGTGTAGAACGTGAAGCCGAGGTCAGCGGCCTTGGTCAGCGCCCGCTGCAGCACGTAGCGCGGGTCGGCCACCGACGGGGTGCCGTCGGTGTTGAGCAGGTCGCAGAACATCCGGGCCGTGCCGGGGCCCTCGGTGCGCCAGGGCAGCATCTGGAAGGTCGCCGGGTCCGGCTTGGCCAGCATGTCGGCCTCGTAGACCCGGGCGAAGCCCTCGATAGCGGAGCCGTCGAAGCCGATCCCCTCGGCGAACGCGGTCTCGAGCTCGGCCGGTGAGATGGCGACCGACTTGAGCGTGCCCAGCACGTCGGTGAACCACAGCCGGACGAAGCGGACGTCGCGCTCCTCGATGCTGCGCAGGACGAACTCCTCCTGACGATTCATGGCCCGATCCTACGGCCCGCGCCCGACCTCGCCCCCCATTGCCCGCGCCCTGGTGGCGCGGAGTAGGGTCGTGCTCATCGGACCGTAGACGGTCCGACCAGATGAACACCGACGTTCGGATCGAGGTCAGTCATGACAACTCAGAGCAGCGAGGCCGTTGGCGAAGCCGTGGGCACCCCGGTGGAGGTCAGCCGCGTGGTGTCCCAACCCCTGGATGACGTCTGGGCCGCGCTGATGGCCCCCCGTGGCGCGGAGGCTCTCCTCGGCGAGGGCGGGGCGCTCGGCGGCAAGGGCGAGCACTGGCGAGCGTCCGACGGCTCGCACGGCGTCGCCCGCAGCTTCCACCCGCTCGAACAGATCCGGTTCTCCTGGCACGCCGACGAGGACGCTCCCGCGACCCTGGTCGATCTGCACCTCGCCCAGGCCGACGACGGCGGCACCCTCGTGACGCTGGTCCACGACCACCTGCCCGCCGACGCCGACCGGGACGCCCTGCGCCAGCACTGGGAGGACGCCCTCGGCCGGCTCGCCGCCGGCTGAGCCCCGTCCTACTTCTTGGGGGGCTCGTCGCCCTCCCACTCGCGGTCGGCCTGGTCCCACTCCTCGGTGCGCTTGCGCGCCGTGGCGAAGGCGTCGTGCGCCTCCTGCTCGGTGGCGTAGGGACCCATGACGTCCTCGTCCCGGGCCCGGTTGTCGTCGGTCTCCACCTGCTTGGTGACGATGTTGAACCAGTAGGCCATGTCAGCTCCTTCGCGATGTGGCCGCAGCATTGTGGGCTTTGGGACCGGTGCGGCCCGATCCCTAGACTGCACCCTATGTCGATCACCTTCGCCAGCGTGGCTCCCGGGGCGATCAGCGCCCGGCGTCCGGTCCCCGCCTCGATCGCCCGACCGCACTACGTGGACCGGGGCGGCGCGATCCGCGAGGACGGCGACGCGCTGGTCAAGGACGCGGAGACACTGGAGCGGATGCGCGTGGCCGGGCGGATCGCGGCCCAGGCGATGGAGGAGGCCGCGAAGGCCATCGCGCCGGGCGTCACCACCGACGCCCTCGACGCGATCGCGCACGAGTTCATCCTCGACCACGGCGCCTACCCCAGCCCGCTGGGATACAAGGACTTCCCGAAGTCCATCTGCACCAGCGTCAACGAGGTGATCTGCCACGGGATCCCGGACAGCCGCGAGCTGGTCGACGGCGACATCGTGAACCTCGACGTCACCGTGTACATCGAGGGCGTGCACGGCGACACGGACGCGACCTACCCCGTCGGCGAGATCGACGAGCAGTCCCGGCTGCTGATCGAGCGCACCCACGAGGCGATGATGCGCGGCATCAAGGCCGTCCGCCCCGGGCGCGAGATCAACGTCATCGGCCGCGTCATCGCGAGCTACGCCAAGCGGTTCGGCTACGGCGTCGTCAGCGACTACACCGGCCACGGCATCGGCACCGAGTTCCACTCGGGGCTGATCGTCCCGCACTACGACGCCGCGCCCGCCTACAGCACGGTGATGGTGCCGGGCATGACCTTCACCATCGAGCCGATGCTGAACCTCGGTCGCCCCGAGTGGGACCAGTGGGACGACGGCTGGACCGTCGTCACTGCCGACCGCAGCCGCTCCGCGCAGTTCGAGCACACCCTCGTCGTCACCGACACCGGCGCCGAGATCCTGACCCTGCCCTGACCCTCTCGTTTGGGCCCGCACCGAGGTGAACGCCGGGTTAAGGTTGGAGGTATGACGCAGAAGTCTTCACGCCCCCTGGGCATCGACGTGGGTGGCAGCGGCATCAAGGGTGCTCCGGTCAACCTCGAGACCGGCGAGTTCGCGGCCGAGCGGGTGCGCATCGAGACGCCCGAGAAGTCCACGCCCGAGGCCGTCGCCGACGTGATCGCCCAGATCATCGACCAGTTCGACGAGGTCGACGACGACGCACCGGTCGGCATCACCATCCCGGGGGTCGTGACCCACGGCGTGGTGCGCAGCGCCGCCAACATCGACAAGCGCTGGATCGACTTCGACGCCAAGCAGCTGTTCGAGGAGCGCCTCGGGCGCACCGTGCACGTGGTCAACGACGCCGACGCGGCCGGGCTCGCCGAGGTGCGCTACGGCGCTGCGAAGGGCAAGGACGGCTTCGTCATCCTCACCACGCTCGGCACCGGCATCGGCGTCGCCCTGATCTACAACGGCGTGCTGATCCCCAACGCCGAGCTGGGTCACCTCGAGCTCGACTGCCACGACGCCGAGAGCCGCGCCTCCTCGGGGCGCGCGAGGCCGAGGACCTCAGCTACGAGGACTGGGCCGTTCGCCTGCAGCACTACTACAGCCACCTCGAGAACCTGCTCTGGCCGGACCTGTTCGTGGTCGGCGGCGGCATCTCCAAGAAGTCCAAGAAGTTCCTGCCGCTGCTCGACCTGCGCACCCCCATCATCCCGGCCGCGCTGCTCAACACGGCCGGCATCGTCGGGGCGGCCGTGCTCGCCGCCGAGGACGCCACGCAGCGGTAGACCTCTCCCGGCGGGTCAGAAGCGGGCGGGTCAGAAGCGGCGCGGCTCGCCGCCGGCGAGGTCGACGAGCTCCGTGCTGTCGAGGCTGAAGTTGCGCGCGTGGTCGCAGTAGAGCGTGCGGCCCCGCGCCGACAGCAGCGCGTCGTGCACGGGGAACGCGAAGCGGGGGGCGATCCGGCGCACGAACGCGATGGTCTCCTTGCTCGCGCACCACGGCGCGTTGATCGGCAGCGCGAGCACGTCCACGTCGCCCGGGTCGCCGTCGTAGGCGTCCCCGGGGTGGAAGAAGGTCGGCTGCTCCCCCGCCGTGATCAGCACGCCGGTGTTGCCGACGCGGGGCACGAACTCGTTGATGATCGCGTGCTTGCTGCCCACCCCGCGCAGGGTCACCGCGCCGAGCTGGACGACCGTGCCGTCGCTCCACGCCTCGGTGTCCAGGTCGGGGACCATCGCGCGCGCCTGCTCCTCGACGAGCAGCACCGCGTCGGGGTTCGCCCGCACGAGGTCGGGCACGTGCTCGGGATCGAGGTGGTCCGGGTGCTGGTGGGTGACGACGATGGCATCGAGGTCGGTGAGGCCGTGCCAGTCGTCGGAGAACCCACCGGGGTCGACCAGGATCCGCCGGTCCGCGACCTCGACGAGGACGCAGGCGTGTCCGAGGTGGGAGATCGTCAGCGGGCCGGTCGATGAGTCGGGCGACGCGCCGGTCGAGGAACCATGGTCAGCCTGGGAAGCCATCACCCCACTCTAGGCGAGGACGCTCCGGTCTACCCGTCCTCCGGCGCCGGTGCCACGCGCAGGTGCCGCGGCGGCTCGGCGGCGGCGACGACCACGCTCCACCGACCGCGCGAGCGGGCCGCGACCACGGCGGCCGCGGCACGTTCGCGAGCGGCGTCGAGGGACTCGTCCGGCAGCACCCCGGCGAGGCCGGTGCGCAGCGACAAGTGCGGCGGCAGGCCCGAGCGCAGCCGGGCGATGACCAGCCGGGCCTGGTTCAGGTCGGTGCCGGGCAGCACGACGTCCAGCGTCGAGCGGCCGCTGACCGTGACCTGGACCGGGTCGCCGAGGGCGTCGGCCCACCGGGCGGCCAGCTCGCGCAGGTCGGACCCCATGAGCGAGTCGTCGCGCCGCCGCAGCGGGCCCCGGAGCCGGACCGCGACCACGGCGACGACGACCGGCGTGCTCATGCGGGCACCGACCCGGCCGGCACGGGGGTCGCCTCGGAGCCGATGACGACGAGCCGCTGGTGCCCGCGGGTCTGGACCGTGCAGCACCGTCCCGCAGCCTTGGCGGCGTAGAGCGCCCGGTCGGCCCGGCGCACGAGCCCCGACCCGGGCTCCAGCCCGTCCCAGGTCGCGAGCCCGGCCGAGAAGGTCTGCCCTCCAGGGGTGCGCGGACGCAGCGCGTCGACCAGGGCTACGGCCTCGTCGGGCGTGCGGCCGCGGGTCACGACGATGAACTCCTCGCCGCCGTAGCGGCCGAGGAAGACGTCGGGTGGCAGCACCTGACGCCACGCGGTCGTGCCGCCGATCAGCAGGGTGTCCCCCGCCTGGTGCCCGAACCGGTCGTTGTAGCGCTTGAAGTGGTCCAGGTCGATGAGCGCCACGACGAGCGCCGTCCCGTCCTCGGCCGCGTCGACGATGGCCCGGTCGAGCTCGGCGTCGGTGGTGCGCCGGTTGGGCAGGCCGGTGAGGTGATCGGTGCGCGCCTGGCTGGACAGCAGCTCGGTCTGATGGCCGACCACGTCGACCATCTGGGCGAGCCGCACCATGACCAGGACGAAGACGATGAGCGCCGCGGCGGAGAGCACGAACGGGTGGGCCCCCGCCAGCGCAGCCCCGCCGAAGAAGAGCATGAGCGGCGGCATGACCGAGAAGATCCCCAGCACCCCGAGGCGGATCCCGCCGGCGGCCGGGGAAGGCGCGACGCTGTGCGGCCGCCCGAGCTCGCGGGCCGTCGGGTGCAGGGCGCTCAGCCCGATGCTGAGGTAGGCGATCAGGTACCAGACACTGATGTCGCGATGGCTGCTGCCGACCTCCGGCGCAGCCAGGTGCGTGATGTCGCCGACGATCAGCATGACCACCGACACGAGCAGCAGCGACAGGCTGACCGAGGGGCGGCTGATCCGGAACAGCAGTCGCACGACGACAGCCACCATCAGCAGACCCACGAAAGGGTAGGCCAGCGCCACGAGCTGGCCGTGCGCAGCGGCGCGCCGGGCGAACCGGTCGGGGTCCATCGTGAGCACCCACACCACGGCGCTGGCACCGATGACGAGGATCGCCGTGTCGATGGCGCCGTCCTCGTCCCGACCGAAATCGAGGCTACGGCTCAGGCTGAGCCCCGCGGGGACGATCAGCGCGTAGCCGAGCAGGTCCAGCAGGTCGTGGATCTGGCCCACCCCGGGCGCGTGGCCCCAAGACCACTGCGGCCCGATCATGGCGGCGCTGAACCACAGTGCCTCGGCCGAGAGGATCCACCACCAGGACCCGGACCGCAGCGGACGGTTCATCATCAACCCGACCGCCTGGACCACAGGCGTGAGGACCGCGCAGACGACGATGATGCCCGCGCGCGCGGTGGGGTCGCCCACCCCGAGGTACATGACCAGCAGCATCGGCGCGATCGTCAGGTAGACCCGGAAGGCCGGCGGGGCGTCCCTCACGACCGGCTCCTCACGGCAGGTCCCCTGACGGTGGGGGCTTTCACGGCAGGTCCTCGAAGGACGGCCGCCCGGTGGCCGGCATGGGCCGCGGTCGGGCGACGGTCTCGAGCGGGGTCGCCTCGCGACCGTAGCTGAGCCGGGTGCAGCCGCGTCCGCTCTCCTTCGCCTCGTAGAGCGCGTCGTCCGCCCGCGAGACCAGCTGGGTCGCAGACTCGGTCCCGTCCCAGACGGCTACCCCGGCGGAGAAGTTCTGCCCGTGCGGGGTGAACCCGCGCATCCGGTCGATGACCTCCGCGACCGAGCTGGCCGGCATGTCCGAGCAGACGAGCAGGAACTCCTCGCCGCCGTAGCGGGCCAGCACCTGTCCGACCCCGAGGCAGGACTGCCACGCCTGGGCGCTGCTGACGAGCAGCTCGTCACCGGCGTGGTGGCCGAACTGATCGTTGAACGCCTTGAACCGGTCCAGGTCGAGCAGGGCGACGGCCAGGGTCTCACCGGTCACGGCGGCCGCGTCGATGGCCCGGCCGAGCTCGGCGTCGCCGCTGCGCCGGTTGGGCAGCGCCGTCAGGTGATCGCTGCGCGCCAGCGACGCCAGGTCGCTGGACAGGCTCTCGGCCGTCGAGACCATCCGGGCCACCCGGCTGAAGGCCACGGCCAGCAGCACGATCATCGAGCCCGAGAGCACCTGGATGTCGAGCAGGTCGATCTCGGCGTCCTGGACGAGGCGGCTACGGCTCACCTCCACGACGAGCAGAACCACCGGCACCACTCCGAGCACGGTGAGCAGCGCGAGCCGTCGGCGCACCACCTTGTCGGCCGGCGTGGTGGTGGGGTGCTGCTCGGCCTCGGGCGGCTCGAGGAGCAGGGCGACGGCGAAGGCGACGTTGCTGGCGACGGCGAGCGCGGCCACGGGCAGCCCCACCGGCAGGCCCGAGGCCAGGTCGCGGCCACCGGCGAGGTCGGAGAAGAACAGTGTCGACGCGGCGACCACGATCATCAGCCCGGCGGCGGACCCGAAGACCACCTCCGAGAGCATGACCGTCACGCAGCCGAGCAGCAGCAGGTCGAGGACGGGGAAGAGCAGGTAGACCGGGACCTCGCTGGGCGCCACCCCGCCCGCCCGCGCGGGGTCCACGACCATCACCCAGCAGAGGGTGAGCAGCACCACCATGACGAACAGGCCGTCGAGCACGCGCTCGAGGGTCACGTGATTGCCGCTGTGCCGGGTCCACGCGACCAGCGCAGCCACGTAGATCAGGTGGCCGGCGACCGGAAGCACGAGCGTGACCGGACCGGGCTTGAAGGCGCCTGGAAGGAAGAGCGTCCACTTCACGAGCGTGCCGGCCGCGGCGAGCAGAAGCCCCGCGGCGAGCAGGGCCCAGGCCCAGCCGCGGCGGGTGAGATGGCGACGGACCCCGACGTAGGCGGCGACGACGGTCAGCAGGTGACTGCCTGCCAGCACCGTGACGATCGCCACGCTCATCGACGCCCCTTCCTCGTGCATCGGCCGGTGCACCGGCCGCTTCGATGCTAGGGGGATGAGTCGGTCTGTACGCCGGGTTCTGTCGATCCGTCACTCGGGCGGATCGGGCGATCATCCATCTCGGGTGGCCGTTGCCGACCACCTCCAGCGCTCTACCCGCACGCTCGGGCGGGCCGCCCTCGAACGCGTGCTGTCTGAGCTTGCTTCAGGTGGGGTTTACCGAGCCGTGCCGGTCACCCGGCACGCTGGTGGTCTCTTGCACCACCGTTTCACCCTTACCGCCCGACTGGTCGCCCAGCCGGTCGGCGGTCTGTTCTCTGTGGCACTGTCCCGCGGGTCACCCCGGGTGGCCGTTAGCCACCACCCTGCCCTACGAAGCCCGGACGTTCCTCGGCGCCGACCCCGCAGGGTCGACGACGCGATCGCCCGACCGACTCATCCGAGCCGAAGTATAGTCGCGCCGCCGGAGACCGGGTTCGTCGGCGTGCGACCGGAGGCGACCTCGCTGCGGCCGCGCCCGTTGGCCTTCGCCTGGTAGAGCGCGGCGTCGGCCCGGCCGAGCAGGTGCTCGGTGCTCTCCTGACCGTCCCAGATCGCGACGCCCGCCGAGAAGTTCTGCCCGTGCGGCATCACCTCGCGCAGTGCCGCGATGACGGCGAGGGTCGTGTCGGCGTCGGCTCGTTCCACGATCAGCAGGAACTCCTCACCACCGTGGCGGCCAACCTGCTGGCCCGGGTCGAGGATGGCGCTCCAGGCGAGCGCACAGCCGTGCAGCAGCTCGTCGCCGCGGGGGTGGCCGAAGCGGTCGTTGAACGCCTTGAACCGGTCCAGATCCAGCATCGCCACGGCGGGCCCGAGCTCCTTCGGCACCGCGTCCTCGAGCGTCCCGCCGGGTTGGGTGACGGCACACAGGGCCGCCAGGTGGGCGTCGATCGTGCGCCGGTTGGGCAGGCCCGTGAGGTGATCGGTGGAGGCGGCCAGCTCCAGCTCGCGGACCTCGCGGTTCAGCCCCGCCATCATGATCCGCAGCCGGGTGATGAGCAGGCCGACCAAGATCGCCGAGACGATGCCGACGAGGGTGTCGAAGGACCGGTCCAGCACGAAGGCCTGCAGGATCAGCACGATGCCCGGGGCCGTGGCAGCCGCGCCGAGCACCGCGAACTGCTCCAGGACGACGTTGCGGTGCCGGGTGCCGGTGTCCAGGCCCAGCAGCCGCACGCTCGGGTGCACCAGCCCGGCGGCGATGCACACCATCGCGAGCAGGTGCAGGAACCCCCAGCCGGTGTCGAGCGGATAGCGGTGCTCGGGCAGCATCAGCGCGGCCATGTCGGCGAAGAACTCAAAGGTCGCACCCCAGCCCAGCATGCGCAGCGCCATCGGCGGGAAGGCGTTGGGCAGGATCAGCTGGGTGACCAGGCTGACGATCACCAGCGAGGTGGCGGCGTACGCGAGCATCACCCACGGGGTGTTGGAGGCCGCCTCCTGACGCGCCGGCAGATCCTGGGAGTTGGCCAGCACCCAGCCGACCAGGCCCATGGGCAAGATGATGATCACGGTGTCGAGCCAGGCGTCCGGCTCGAAACCGCGGCCCCAGGGCCGGAACAGCGCGATGATCGTCGGGATGACGAGCACGTGGGACACCACCCCCAGCGACTCGACCAGGGTGATGCTGAGACCGGGCAGCGCGACCTGGGGACTGAGCTGCGCGACGAGCAGCGCCACCCAGAAGGTCACCAGCACCATCGACCACTGGATCCCGATCCGGCTCAGCTGTAGACCGTGGGCGAGCGCGCGCAGGAAGCCCAGCACCACCAGCAGGATCGAGGAGCCGTAGAGCAGCTGTCGGGCGAGCGGCCACGGGGCGAACAGGAAACCAAGAGGGATGAGCACCGTGAGCAGGCACGCCACCCGGAAGGCGAGGTGGTCGTCGTCGCGGTGGCGCCGGACCTCCGGGGCGATGGGTGGCGCGAAGGCGGGCAGGTCTTTGCCCGAGACGCGGGTCGTCGCCCGGCCCGCCGTCTTGGCCGCGTAGAGCGCCTGGTCGGCTCGGTCGACCAGCGCCACCCGGTGCTCGCCCGGGCTCCAGCGCGAGATGCCCGCCGAGAAGGTGCGACCAGGCGGCAGCGCATGACGGAAGGTCTCGATCAAGGTGGCCGTGCCCTCGATGCTGGCATCGGGGTCGATGACCAGGAACTCCTCGCCGCCGTAGCGGGTCAGCGTCGCACCGCGCGGCAGCAGATTGGTCCACCGGGACGCGCACTCACGGAGCAGCAGGTCACCACCCTGGTGTCCGTGCTCGTCGTTGTAGGCCTTGAACCAGTCCAGGTCGATCAGGACGACGTTGAGCGCGGTCGAGGGGTCCGCCGCGGCGATCAGCCGGTCCAGCAGGGCGTCGCTCGAGCGTCGGTTGCCGAGGCCGGTGAGCGCGTCCTGGTCGGCGAGCTCGGCAAGGCCGGCCGAGGCGCGCGCCTTGCTGCGCACGACCGACCCCATCCGATAGAGGATCAGGCCGCCGCAGGCCATGCTGGTGAGGGCGATCGGGAGGTCGCTGACCCTGCTGTGCGGTGGCCCGAAGAGCAGCACGAGCGGCACGACCAGCGCGGCCCCGCCGAGCAGCACGGTGGTGCGCGAAGTCCAGACCGTCGCGCTGACTCGCTCCGGCTCGGTCACCTCGGTCACCGAGGGGTGCAGGGCGAACAAACCGAGCAGCGACCACGACGCGAGGTTGATCAGTCCGAGCCAGACCGGGCCCTCCAGGGCGCCTCCCGGGTATCGCCAGCCGAGCGTGTCCTGGAGCACCACCAGCCCCATCGACCCGAGCAGGTAGCGGACCGCCACGTTGCCGACGGGCGCCACCGTGGCGATCCGGGCGACCACGCCGAGCATGGCGAGGTTCGTGAGCTGCAGGATCCAGTGGTTGACCTCTGTCGGCCCGAGCCCGCCCCGGGCCAGCGGCTGCGCCGTGGTGAAGGACCACACGATCAGCAGCCCTGGCACGATCAACGTCAAGGTGTCGACCAGGGCGTCGCGTGGGTTGGCGTGCCGGTGGCTGCGTTCGATGTGCAGCAGCGGGGCGAGCGCGAAGGGGAAAGCCAGCAGGTTGCAGGCGACCGCCGCGACCGGGGCGGCGGACATCATCACGGTGGCGCCCAACCACAGCACCCCGGCCACGACGAAGGACACCACCAGCCCGACGCGCCTGATGCGGAACACCCACGCGGCAGCGGTCACGGCCAGCACCGTGGCGACG
Source organism: Arsenicicoccus piscis (assembly GCF_022568835.1). GTDB lineage: Bacteria > Actinomycetota > Actinomycetes > Actinomycetales > Dermatophilaceae > Arsenicicoccus > Arsenicicoccus piscis. Next base: position 53,355 of record NZ_JAKZHV010000006.1, on the reverse strand, counting down.
GTGGCGACGGCCCCGATGCCGATGGACCAGCTGCTCTGGTCGGCGGCCCGGATCAGGGGTCGGGCGAGCAGGGCCACGGCGAGGCTCGCCATGAGCCCGACGTAGATCCGCTGAAGCCGCACCGCTTCATCCTGGCGGATCACCGGGGCTCGGTGATCAAAATTTCAACGCTTTGCTGCTGGAAAATTACCTGTGTGCACCGTTGTTAGGCCGATGGGGTGAAGCGGACGCGGCGCTTGATCGTGTCGGCCTCGACCAGTCGGACGGTGAGGCGGGCCCCCAACGTGAGCGGTCCGGCGCAGGGTCCGAGCACGGGCGGGTCGGTCAGCTGCACCTGACCCCCGGGCGCGGCGGGCTGGTCGGGCGCGTCGGGCTGCGCGCCGCCGTCCCGGTCGTCGAGCTCGACGACCGACGCCTCGAAGGTGTCACCGACCCGGTCGTGCAGCACCGCGGCCTCGACCGCGTCGGTGCAGGCGCGCTCTACGGCCTTGGCCTGGTGGTCCGAGCGCTTCATGATCTCGGGCAGCTCCGGCAGCGCGGCGCGAGCCCAGTCAGGCACCGGCTGGTCGCTCGCGATCGCCTCGCAGATCGCCAGCCCGAAGCGGTCGACCAGGCGGCGCAGCGGCGCGGTGACGTGCGGCTGCGGCTCGGTGCCGTCGAACGGCGTGTAACCCGCCCCGCGGAACAGCGTGGTCGCGGCGTAGATCACGGCGAGCTCGCGCGGGTCGGTGCGATCCAGCTCACGCAGGAAGTCACCGTAGGACTGTCCGCTCGGCCAGTCGACGCCGAGCGCCTTGGCCTGCAGCCGGAACCGCTCGACATCTCGCGGGTGCGCCGGCGGCATCGTGCGCAGGATGCCGACCTTGGCCCCGAGCATCAGGTCGGCGGCGACGAATCCGGTGAGCAGCGAGATCTGTGCGTTCCAGTCCTCGACCGGCAGCAGGGGGCGCAGGCTGACGGTGTAGCCCCCGTGGCCGTCCGGCACGACCTCCTCCTCGGGCATCGGCAGGCTCGCGCCGCCGCGCGCCTGCTCCTGCTCGATCCGGGCGAGACCCACCGCGCGCAGCAGCTGCAGCACCTCCGGGGCCGACCCACCGTCGAGGTCGCGCTGCACGCTCGCGTAGTCCAGCCGGGCGGTGCTGCGCACCATGGCCCGGTAGAGCGCCCGGTCCCGCACGCTCCCGTCAGCGTCCAGGTGCAGGTCCCAGACGAACGCCGGACGCACCTGGTCGGGCAGCAGGCTGGCGGCGTCCTCGGACAGCCGCGGCGGGTGCAGCCCGGTCCGCTGGTCCGGGCAGTAGATCGTCTGGCCGCGCCGGCGGGCCTCCGCGTCGATCGCGCCGCCCGGGCGCACGAACGCCGGCACGTCCGCGATGGCGTAGCGCAGGTGGTAGCCCTGCCCGTCGCGCTCCAGGTGCATGGCCTGGTCGAGGTCCAGCGAGCCCGGCGGGTCGATGGTGACGAAGGGCACCGTCGTCTCGTCCCGGTCTACCCGGGGTGGGTCGGCCGCGACGGTGTCGGCCTCGGCGAGGACCTCCGGAGGGAACTGCGCCGGCACCTTCAGCTCGCTGCGGACGGCCTCGAAGGCCGCGCCGAGCGCCTCCCCGGAGACCGGGCTCGTCAGGTGGATCCAGCGTCTCGCCATGGTCGACACAGTACCCACCGCCGCAGCGTCTAGCCTGGCTGCGTGCTGATCATGCTGCCCCCGTCGGAGACCAAGACCCCCCGACGGCGGGGTGCGCCGGTGCGCCCGGACCGGCTGTCCTTCCCCGAGCTGAGCGGCCCGCGCGCCGAGGTGGCGCAGGCGCTCGCGGCCGTGTCGGCGCTGCCGGATGCCACCGAGCGGCTCGGCGTGTCGCCGGGGCTCGCGGCAGCCGTAGAGCGCAACCGGCACCTCGCGGAGGCGGTCGCCACACCGGCCGAGCGGTTCTACACCGGGGTGCTGTTCGACGCCTTGGACCTCGCCAGCCTGGACCCGGCCGCCCTGCGCCGGGCCCGTCGCCGGATCGTCGTGCTGTCCGGCCTCTACGGCGCGGTGCGGCTGGGGGACGCGCTCGCGCCCTACCGGCTGGCGATGGGGGTCAACCTCGACGGCGTCGGCCCGCTCGCAGGCTACTGGCGCGCCCACCTCGGCGCGGCGCTGGACCCGCTGGTGGGGCGGGGGCTGGTCGTCGACTGCCGCTCGAGCGACTACCTGGCGGCGTGGCGGCCGGACGTCGCTGCTCGCTGGGTGCAGGTGAAGGTGCCCGGCGCGACGCACATGGCCAAGCACACCCGCGGCCTGGTCGCCCGCCTGCTCTGCCAGGAGCCGGCCGACCCACGCACCCCCGCCGAGCTGGCCGAGCTGCTCGCGCCGCACGTCGACGTGACGCTGCAGACCCCGGACGCCGGCGCACGCGCAGGCACCCCGAGCGTCCTGCTGGTCAGGCCCCCGGCCGGTTGAGGAAGCGCACGCTCGCGTTCCCGTCGGCCCACACGTCGACCAGGCTGAGCGACGCCGGAGCGATGTCGAGCCGCCACTGGTGCGCGTAGTCCATCCCGAGCAGGTCGGCCAGCACCAATCGGATCGGTAGACCGTGCGCCACCACGACCGTGGTCCCGCGTCGGCGTACCGCCTTGGCGTAGCCGGCGCGCACCCGGGTGCGCACCTGCGCTGCCGACTCGCCCCCCGGCGGTGCGAAGTCCTCGTCGGTGCGCAGCCGCAGCAGGTCGTGGCCGTGGCGGACCGCGATCCGGCCCATGGTCAGGCCGTCCCACTCGCCGAGCGCCCGCTCGTCCCAGTCGTCGTCGTGCTGCTCATCGACCCCGAGCGCAGCGGCGATGGCCGCGCCGGTCGCCTTGGCGCGGGCGAGCCCCGACGTCACCACCCGCACCGGTTGCGGGCTGCCGGCGACCAGCTCCGGGACGACCCGGGCCAGCGACTGCGCCTGGGCGACCCCGGTCGCGTCGAGCTCGGGGTCGGCCCCGCCGCGGCCGTCGAGGCGACCCGCCGAGGTGTAGCCCGTCACCGCGTGCCGCACGAGCACCAGCCGGGTCGGGTGGCCGAGGTCGGGCGGAGTGGCCGCAGGGACAGCCGGACCAGTCGCGACCAGCGAATCTGCCTGAGCCGCAGGCACACTCGTGTCCGAGCGCCTGGACTCGACCGAGTCACCCTCCTCGAGGTCGCGGTCCACGGTCTGGCCGTCCATGCCATCGTTGGAGAGCTTGTCGGCGGCCTTGTTCTGCTCGCGCGGGATCCACTCGAAGCGCACCGAGCCGCCGCCCGAGCGGATCGCCCGGCACAGCTCGGTGGCCTCCAGCGCCAGCCGGCGCATGTCCTCGTGCTTGATCTTCCAGCGACCGGCCATCTGCTCGATGACCAGCTTGGAGTCCATCCGGACCAGGACGTCGATCGGCTCGTCGCGGCGGTCGCCGATGCGGATGGCCGCCTCCAGACCGGCGATCAGCCCGGAGTACTCCGCCACGTTGTTGCTGGCCTTGCCGAGCGGGGCGGCCCGCTCGGCAAGCACCGCCCCGTCAGGTGCCTCGCGCACCAGCGCGCCGTAGCCGGCGACGCCGGGGTTGCCCCGCGAGCCGCCGTCGGCCTCGACGACGAGGACGAGCACGGTCTACAGACCGGACTCGGCGGTGCGCACGAGGATGCGGCGGCACTCCTCGCAGCGCACGACGTCGTCCTCGGTCGCGGACCGGATGGCGGCCAGGTCGACCTGGTTCAGCTCCATGTGGCAGCCCTCGCAGCGGCGCGCCTTGAGCGCGGCCGCACCGGCACCACCGACCTGCGCTGCGATCTTGTCGTAGAGCGCGACGAGGTCCGCGCCGACGCCCGCCACGACGTCGGGCCGGCGTCCGGCGATGGCCTGCTCCTCGAGGTCGATCTCGCCGAAGACCCGGTCGCGCTCGGCCGTGGCCGCACCGATCTGGTCGCCGAGCTCGCTGCGCTCGGCCTCCAGCCTTGTGACCTCGGCGGCGGCTGCCTCAGCGCGTTCCATGACCTCGAGCTCGACGTCCTCGAGCGCCGACTGACGTCGCTCGAGCGAGGCGTTCTCGTGCTGCAGGGCCTGCAGGTCCTTGGCGCTGCCAGTGCCCGATTCGAGACGAGACTGGTTGCGGGACAAGCGATCTCGCACGAGCTGCACGTCGTTCTCGGCGCGGTCGACCTCGCGCTGGATGTCCCCGGCCGCGGTGCGCGCGCGCACCAGGTCGTTGTCGAGCAGACCCGCCCGGGCCTCGAGCTCGGTCAGCGCCTTGGCCTCCGGTGACACGGTGCGACGGTGCTTGAGCTGGGCCGCCCGGGTGTCCAGGTCGACAAGGTCCAGGAGGCGCCACTGGCGGGACGGGTCGGCTTTCACGAGGGCTCCTCGGTGGTTCGGGTGGGGACCAGGAAGGTCCAGGGATCGGTCGGGAGGGTCGAGACGCGCGCCTCGACCTGGGCCCCCTCGGCGGCGAGCGCGTCGACCAGCCGATCGCGGGCGGCCTCGAGCCAGAGCCACTCGGTGGCCCAGTGGCCGGCGTCGACGAGGGCCATCGGGCTCTCCTCGCGCGCCTCCAGGGCCGGGTGGTGGCGCAGGTCCGCGGTCACGTAGACCTCGGCACCGGACGCGCGCGCCTCCTCGAACAGGTCGTCGCCAGCTCCCCCGGCGACGGCGACCCGGCGGACCAGCTGGTCGGGGTCGCCCGCGACCCGCAGGCCGACCGGGGCGGCGGGCAGCCGGTTGGCAAGACGGGCGGCGAAGTCGGCGAGGGTGAGCGGCTCGGGCAGGTCGCCGACCCGCCCGAGGGGCTGACCCTCCGGCTCGGCGAGCGGCACGAGAGCGTCAGCCGGCAGTCCCGCGGCCTCGGCGAGCGCGTCGGAGACCCCCGGCGTCGCGACGTCGGCGTTGGTGTGGGCGGTGTAGAGCGCGAGGTCGTGCACCAGCAGCGCGGTGACCGCGCGCCCCTTGCCGGTGGTGGTGGCGACCGAGCTCACACCACGCAGCAGCAGCGGGTGGTGGGTGACGAGCAGGTCGGCGCCGCTCGCCCGCGCCTCGTTGATGACGTCGAGCGTGGGGTCGACGGCCAGCAGGATGCTGCGGACCGGCTGGTCCAGGTCACCCGCCGCGAGACCGACCCGGTCCCAGCTCTGGGCGGTGCCTGGCGGGTAGTGGCCGTCGAGCACGGCGACCACCTGGCGCAGCGTGGGCGTCGTCGGTTCTGACATGTGGGCCCGGCCGGGATCGAACCGACGACAGCTGCGGTGTAAACGCAGTGCTCTACCAGCTGAGCTACAGGCCCCGTGGCACGCGCAAGCCGTGCCGACCCCACATTGTGCCAGGCGGGAGGCGATGGTCGTCCCACCGCGTCCCACCTGGCACGGCGCGGTGCACGGCGCGGTGTGCGCGTGCGGTGCGTGCGTGGCGGGTGTCGGTCAGTCGAGGGACTTCAGCGCCTCGTGGTAGCCGGCGAAGTCGCGCGCCTCGCCCGGCTCGTTGACGAGGGTCCAGCGCACGACGCCGTCCTTGTCGATCAAGAAGGTGCCGCGCTTGGCCAGGCCTGCGGCCTCGACGAACACGCCGTAGTCCTTGGCGGTGGCGCCGTGCGGCCAGAAGTCGCTGAGCAGCGGGAAGTCGTAGCCCTGGGCGTCGGCCCAGGCCTTGAGGGTGAACTTCGGGTCGCACGAGACCGCGAGCACCTGGACGGCGTCGTTCTGGAAGCCGGCGATGTTGTCGCGGATCTCGCAGAGCTCACCGGTGCAGATGCCGGAGAAGGCGAAGGGGTAGAACACCACGACGACGTTCTTGTCGCCGCGGAAGGACGACAGGGTGACCTGCTCGCCGTCCTGGTTGACGAGGGTGAAGTCGGGTGCGGGCTGTCCGACCTCGGGGACCGATGCAGTGGAGTCGCTCATGGCGGCCAGTCTTGCACGCTCCGGCGAGCCCGCCCAGCGGCGTTCAGCAACGTTCAGCGCGATGGTCAGCGACGCTGGCCCTTGGGTGCCGCGAGCCGGGTGCCGACCCAGTCGGCGCACGCGTTGAGCATGCCGGCGGTGTGCACACCCGCGGTCGTCGCGGCCTCGGCGATCTCGCTGGGGGCGACGTGACCCTCCCGCCCGGTCTTCGGGGTGAGCAGCAGCACGAAGCCCTCGTCGTCGAGCTCGGTGAGCGCGTCGACCACCGCGTCGGTCAGGTCGTCGTCCTCCTCGCGGTGCCACAGCAGGACCGCGTCGCAGACGTCCTGGTAGTCCTCGTCCTCCAGCTCGGCGCCGGTCGCGGCCTGGATCGCCTCGCGCAGCGACTGGTCGACGTCGTCGTCGTAGCCGATCTCCTGGACGACGAGCCCCGTCGTGAATCCCAGCTTGGTCAGCTGGCTGGTCAGTGCCGCCGCCGGCGCGGTCGGTGCCACGTGTTCCTCTCCTTCACCTGTGCGTTCTCGGCGCTCACCTGCGCCGACCTGTCATCTTTCCTCGCACAGTGCACCGCGCGCACGCGAATCTGGCAAGTATCCCCTGGCGCAGTCTCTTAGGGTGGGTCCATGGGTCGAGTGACGCAGCGGGTGCCGTCCGTGCGGCTGCGCGTCGGTGGCGAGGTCGGTCGCGAAGGCGGTAAGGCGGGCGCTGGCGAGAACCGTGGCGACGAGCAGCGCGCCGTCACCGAGGTCGCGCGCCCGGACACGGTGGCGGTCGAGGAGCCGCTGCAGGTGCGGGTGCTCGGTCAGCCGCTCACGGTGACGATGCGCACGCCGGGTGACGACTTCGACCTGGCGATCGGCCATCTGCTCACCGAGGGCTTCATCAGCGCCCCCGACGAGGTGCTCGGCCTGATGCACTGCGTCGACGCCGACGAGTCCGGCAGCCCCACCTACAACGTCGTGGACGTCACGGCCCGCGAGGACGTAGCCCCTGCGCTCACCGCCCGTGCGTACGCGGCGTCCCAGCGCGCCTCCTCCCCCACCAGCGCGTGCGGGCTGTGCGGGTCACGCAGCATCGAGGACGTGCTCGGGCGGCCGATCCCCGCCCGGGACACCGGGACCGTCGAGCCCGTGCAGCTCGACCCCGAGACCCTGGTCGATCTCCCCGACCGGCTGCGGGCCCACCAGTCGACCTTCGACCGCACCGGCGGCACCCACGCGGCCGGGCTGTTCACGCCCGCCGGCGAGGTGCTGGTCGTGCGCGAGGACGTCGGTCGGCACAACGCCGTCGACAAGGTCATCGGCGCTGCGGCGCGGTCGGGACACTGGCCCCTCGACGACCTCGTGCTGGTGGTGAGCGCCCGGGCCGGCTTCGAGATCGTGGCGAAGGCGGTCGCCGCCCGGGTGCCCGTCGTGGTCGCCGTCTCGGCCCCGACGTCGCTCGCGGTGGCCCTCGCCGAGGAGGCGGGCACGACGCTCGTGGCCTTCACCCGCAGCCCACGCGCCACGGTCTACGCGCACCCGGAGCGGGTGCGAACGCCCACCCGAGCAAGGCCGGATCCGGCTCGAACCCTGCTCTGAGTGTGACCCAGGGCTCAACTGGGTCCAGACTGTCCCTATCCGGTTCGCCGGTTGCCATCACCGAAGAGGAAGGACGCAGCGTGTCCGACGCCGCAGGCCCGATCATCAACGGGCTTCCGAGCCAACGCCCCGACATCGATCCCGAGGAGACCCAGGAGTGGGTCGACTCCCTGGATGCGCTGGTCGACGCGCAGGGTCGTCAGCGCGCTCGCTACGTCATGCTCAAGCTCCTCGAGCGTTCGCGCGAGCGCCAGGTGGGAGTGCCGTCGCTGACCGCGACGGACTACATCAACACGATTCCCCCGCAGCGCGAGCCGGACTACCCCGGTGACGTCTCCATCGAGCGCGGCTACCGCCGGCTGCTGCGCTGGAACGCCGCCGTCATGGTGCACCGCGCCCAGCGGCCCGGCATCGGCGTCGGCGGCCACATCTCGTCCTACGCCTCCTCCGCCACGCTCTACGAAGTCGGCTTCAACCACTTCTTCCGCGGCAAGGACCACCCGGGCGGTGGCGACCAGATCTTCTTCCAGGGGCACGCCTCCCCCGGCATGTACGCCCGCGCGTTCCTCGAGGGCCGGCTCTCCGAGACCCAGCTCGACGGGTTCCGCCAGGAGCACAGCCACGTCGTCGACGGCACGGTCCAGGCCCTGCCCTCCTACCCGCACCCGCGCCAGATGCCGACCTTCTGGGAGTTCCCGACGGTCTCCATGGGCATCGGCCCGATGAACGCGATCTACCAGGCGCAGTTCAACCGCTACCTGCACAACCGCGGCATCAAGGACACGAGCGACCAGCACGTGTGGGCCTTCCTCGGCGACGGCGAGATGGACGAGCCCGAGTCGCGCGGCCTGCTCCAGCTCGCGGCCAACGACGAGCTCGACAACCTGACGTTCGTCGTCAACTGCAACCTGCAGCGGCTCGACGGCCCGGTCCGGGGCAACGGCAAGATCGTCCAGGAGCTCGAGGCGTTCTTCCGCGGCGCCGGCTGGAACGTCATCAAGGTCGTCTGGGGCTCCGGCTGGGACCCGTTGCTCGCGGCGGACACCGACGGTGCGCTCGTCAACCTGATGAACTCCGTCACCGACGGCGACTACCAGACCTTCAAGGCCAACGACGGTGCCTACGTGCGCGAGCACTTCTTCGGCCGTGACCCGCGCACCGCCAAGCTCGTCGAGGACTGGTCGGACGACCAGATCTGGGGCCTGTCCCGTGGTGGCCACGACTACCACAAGGTCTACGCGGCCTACGACGCGGCCACCAAGACCACCGGCGCGCCGACGGTCATCCTGGCCCAGACCATCAAGGGCTACTTCCTCGGTCAGCACTTCGCCGGCCGCAACGCGACGCACCAGATGAAGAAGCTCGCGCTCGACGACCTCAAGGCGTTCCGCGACCGGCTCGACCTGCCGATCACCGACGCCGTGCTCGAGGACGACCCCTACCAGCCGCCGTACTTCAACCCCGGCCCCGAGGACGAGCGGATCAAGTACATGCTCGAGCGGCGCCGCGAGCTCGGAGGCGGGCTGCCCGAGCGGCGTGACCCCAAGAAGGCCATCAAGCTGCCCGACGACAAGGCCTACGCCACGGTCAAGAAGGGCTCGGGCAAGCAGCAGATCGCCACGACCATGGCGTGGGTGCGGCTGCTCAAGGACCTCATGCGCGACAAGGAGTTCGGCGCCCGCGTGGTGCCGATCATCCCGGACGAGGCCCGCACCTTCGGCATGGACGCGTTCTTCCCGTCGATCAAGATCTACAACCCGCACGGGCAGAACTACACCCCGGTCGACCACGAGCTGATGCTCGCCTACCGCGAGGCCAAGGACGGCCACATCCTGCACACCGGCATCAACGAGGCCGGGTCCGTGGCCGCGTTCACCGCCGCCGGCACGTCGTACGCGACGCACGGCGAGCCGATGATCCCGATGTACGTCTTCTACTCGATGTTCGGCTTCCAGCGCACGGGTGACTCCATCTGGGCGGCGGCCGACCAGCTGACCCGCGGCTTCCTCATCGGCGCCACGGCCGGCAAGACGACGCTCACCGGCGAGGGTACGCAGCACATGGACGGCCAGAGCCCGCTGCTCGCGTCGACCAACACCGCGATCGTGCACTACGACCCCGCGTACGCCTACGAGATCGCGCACATCATGCAGGACGGCCTGCGTCGGATGTACGGCGAGAACGCCGAGAACATCATCTACTACCTCACGGTCTACAACGAGCCGATCGTGATGCCGGCCGAGCCCGAGAACCTCGATGTCGAGGGGCTGCTCAAGGGCATGTACCTGCTCAAGCCCGCGGAGGGCGACGGCGAGCTGCGCGCCCAGCTGCTGGCCTCCGGCGTCGGTGTGCCGTGGGCCCTGGAGGCCCAGGAGCTGCTGGCCAAGGACTGGGGAGTGCAGGCCGACGTCTGGAGCGTCACCTCGTGGGGCGAGCTGCGCCGCGACGGGCTGGCCGCCAACGAGGCCGCGTTCCTGCACCCCGAGCAGGAGGCCCCGGTCCCCTACGTCACCAAGGCGCTGACGGACCGACCCGGCCCGGTCGTCGCCACGGCCGACTACATGCACGCGGTGATGGACCAGATCCGCGAGTGGGTGCCCGGCGACTACCTCACCCTCGGCGCCGACGGGTTCGGCTTCTCCGACACCCGCGCCGCGGCCCGTCGCTACTTCCACATCGACGGACCGTCGATGGTCGTGCGCACCCTGCAGGGCCTGGTCCGGCAGGGCAAGCTCGACCAGTCGGTGCTGCAGCAGGCGATCGACAGGTACAAGCTGCACGACGTCACCGCAGGCGCGTCCGGCAACGCGGGCGGCGAGTCCTGAGCATCGACTGAGCACCGGGTAGCCACATAGCAGCGATCCGCGGGTCCGACTCGGACCCGCGGATCGCTGCTTCGGTAGGTGAGTGTGGCGGCGCAGGCCTCAGCGCGTCCGGCTCACCGGCCGGCCCAGAGGTCCTCACGCGCGATGACACCGGTGTCGGGGTTGTCGGTGAACAGCCCGTCCAGCCCGGTCTTGAGGTAGGTCACCTGCTCCTCGACGGCCTTGCCGTAGTCGCTGGGGTTGGTGCCGTTCCAGAAGTCCTTGGCCATGAACTGGTTCTCGTTGCGGAACGTCCACGGGATGACCTTCAGCCCGAGCCGGTGGGCGTCGCCGACCAGGCTGGTCGGCTTGCCGAGGGTGCCGTCCGCGTTCTTCGGGATGACGAAGAACTTCTCCGGGCCGATGCCGTCGGCGAACCGGGCGATCTGGCGCAGCCCCTCGGGCGTGTTCCAGTAGGAGTACTTGCGCGTGTCGCCCCGAGAGATCAGGTCGTAGGGGCCGTCGAGCGGTCCGTTGCCGGTCCACGACAGGAACGTCGAGCTCGCCTTGTAGCCCAGCTTGCGCACGGTCTTGAGGTTGGTGATCTCGAACGACTGCAGCCACAGCGGCGCGTTCCGCTTGTTCAGGCCGTGCGCGGTGACCTGCTGCACGAAGGCCTTCTCGGGGTCCAACCCGGCCGCGTGGAAGTAGGTCGAGTGCTTGATCTCGGGGATGATCCCGATCGTGCGACCGGTCTGCTTGGACAGCTTCTCGCGCAGCTGGAGAACCTCCTCGAAGGTGGGCACCTGCCAGCGACCGTCGTAGATCGTGTTGCGCTGGCGCACCTGGGGCAGCCGCTCCTTGGCACGCAGGGTGCGCAGCTCGGCGAGGGTGAAATCCTCGGTGAACCACCCGGTGGTGGGCGTGCCGTCGAGCACCTTGGTGGTCTTGCGCGCCGCGAACTCGGGGTGGGCCGCCACGTCGGTGGTGCCGGAGATCTCCGGCTCGTGCCGGTCGACCAGCACACCGTCCTTGGTCATCACCAGGTCCGGCTCGATGTAGTCGGCGCCCATCTGGACGGCCAGCTCGTAGGCCCCGACGGTGTGCTCGGGGCGGTAGCCGGAGGCGCCGCGGTGCGCGACGACGAGGGGGTTGGGCATCTTGGTGGCCTTCGCGCGGGAGTGCGGGTCGGGACGCTTGACGTCGTCCGACCCTGGTCCGGCGGAGGCGCCCGCGGGCACGGCGGACGTGAGGGAGACGGCGACCGCGGCGAGCGTCGCGACGGCAGTGGCGGTGGGGAGTCGCTTCATGGGGCCGAACCTAGGGCGCCGAGTGGGTCCCTGCGGCGGCCAGGACGTGAACACTCGTCGACGTCCGGCCGAAGGCTCTCACCCGGACGGCTCAGCGGTTGTGGCGGCTGGACAACTACGCTTCGACCATGACCGGCAGCCAGCGCGTCCAGACCACAGCCGCGAGCGTCTCGGACGAGACGCTGCGCCGGCTGGTGTCCGACGCGGGCACGCTGTCCACGACGGCCATCGGCCTGATCGAGGCCAGCCATGCCTGGTTCCGCGAGCTCGCGCCCGAGGACCGCTCCTGGGTGGGGCTGGTCGCGCAGGCCGGCATCGGCAGCTTCATCGCCTGGCTGCGCGACCCGTCGCCGACCAAGGTCGTGCAGGCCGACGTCTTCGGCACCGCGCCCCGCGAGCTGACCCGCTCGATCAGCCTGTCCCGCACGCTGGACCTGGTGCGGTCGGTCGTCGACGTCGTCGAGGAGGACGCCGGCGCGCTGGCCGCCCCCGGTGACGAGCAGGCGTTGCGGGAGGCCGTCCTGCGCTACTCGCGCGAGATCGCCTTTGCCGCCGCCCAGGTCTACGCGCAGGCCGCCGAGACCCGAGGTGCCTGGGACGCGCGGCTCGAGGCCCTCGTGGTGGACGCCGTGCTGCGTGGCGAGGCCGACGACTCGCTGCGCTCGCGGGCCGCGGCCCTCGGCTGGGACGCCGTGCACCACGTCACGGTCGTCGCGGGCGCGAACCCTCGGGTGGCCGGCGGCCCCCGCGGTGACTCCACCAGCACGATCGATACCTTGCGCAAGGCCGCGGACCAGCACTCCGTAGAGCTCCTGGCCGGAGTCCAGGGTCGCCGCCTGGTCCTGATCCTCGGTGACACCTCGCAACCCGCACAGGTGGCCGACCTGCTCGCCGCGCACTTCGGCGACGGCCCGATCGTCCTCGGCCCGACCGTGCCCCACCTGTTCGCGGCCGGCCGGTCGGCGCGGGCGGCGCTGTCCGGGCTCGGCGCGGCGCGCGCCTGGCCGCAGGCGCCGCGGGTGGTGAGCGCCGCCGCGCTGCTGCCCGAGCGGGTGCTCGCCGGCGACGACCACGCCAGGCGGGCGCTGGTGGACCGGGTGCACCGGCCGCTCGCCGAGGCCGGCGGTGCACTGCTGCTCACGGCCGAGACCTACCTCGCCGAGGCGACGCTGGAGCACACCGCCCGCGTGCTGTTCGTGCACCCCAACACCGTGCGCTACCGGCTGACCCGCATCGCCCAGGTCTGCGGTCTGGACCTCACCGACCCCCGCGCCGCCTACACCGCGCAGGTCGCGCTCGCCCTCGGCCGGCTGGCCGTCCCCCAGGCCGCGTCCTGGCGCTCGCCGCGCTGACGTCACCGTGACACCACGCTGTCGTCACGCTCACCCCAGGCCGATCCGGGATTGACGCAACGTCAAGCAGAGCCGACTCCGGCTTTTTGTAGGAAACCTCCAAGGATCTCCGGTCATCTTCGTCCGCTGTGGTGCCCATCGGCGGGGTCTGGTGACGCGACAGTGGAGGGGTGCTTGCCATTGTTGCGCCCGGCCAGGGGGCGCAGACCCCCGGCTTCCTCTCGCCCTGGCTCGAGCTGCCCGGTCTACGCGACCGCGCCCAGGCCCTGTCCGACGCCGCCGAGGTCGACCTCGTGACCCACGGCACGACCTCCGACGCGGACACCATCAAGGACACCGCGGTCGCGCAGCCGCTCATCGTCGGTGCGGGCCTGCTGGCCTTCTCGGCGCTGTTCGACGCCGACCACCCCGCTGACGCCGTCGGCGTCGGCGGGGGGCACTCGGTCGGCGAGATCACCGCCGCCGCGTTCACCGGCGTCCTCGGCGACGACGACGCGATGCGCTTCGTCGGCACCCGCGGTCGTGCGATGGCCCAGGCCGCCGCCGTGACCCCGACCGGCATGGCTGCCGTGCTCGGCGGCGACCCGGACGAGGTGCTGGCCGTGATCGAGCGGCACAGTCTCACCCCCGCCAACGTCAACGGTGGTGGCCAGATCGTCGCCGCCGGCACCATGGAGCAGCTCGCCGCGCTCCGCGAGGACCCGCCCGCCAAGGCCAAGGTCATCCCGCTGCAGGTCGCCGGCGCCTTCCACACCGAGCACATGGCCCCCGCCGTCGAGGAGCTCGCCGCGCTCGCCAACACGCTGACCCCGGCCGCACCCCGCGTCCGGCTGCTGTCCAACAAGGACGGCCAGGTCGTCGACAACGGTGACGAGGTGCTCCAGCGGCTCGTGTCCCAGGTCAGCAACCCGGTCCGCTGGGACCTGTGCCAGCAGACCATGCTCGACCTCGGCGTGACCGGGCTGATCGAGCTCGCGCCGGCGGGCACCCTGGTCGGACTCGCCAAGCGCGCCATGAAGGGCGTGGCGGCCGTCGCGGTCAAGACCCCCGACGACATCGACCAGGCTCGCGCGCTCATCGCCGAGCACGGCGGCGCGGCCGACCCGAGCAGCACGACCAGCACCGCCGGCACGTCCGGCACCGCCAGCACCGAGGAGAGCAGATGAGCGACCGTCCCCGTCTCGCGCAGCATGAGGGCGCGCGCCACTCGCGCATCCACGGGGTCGGCGGCTACCGCCCCGAGCGCGTGGTGACCAACGAGGAGGTCTGCACCTGGATCGACTCCTCGGACGAGTGGATCCGCAGCCGTTCGGGCATCGAGGAGCGCCGCTTCGCCGCGGACGACGAGACCGTGATCGACATGGCGGTGTCGGCCGGGCGCGACGCCCTCGAGCACGCCGGCATCAGCGCCGACCAGCTCGGCTCGGTCATCGTCGCAACCGTGACGCACCCCTTCCAGACGCCGTCCGCGGCCGCCGCCGTCACCCACGCGCTCGGTGCGGGCGCCGCTGCTGCCATGGACATCTCGGCCGCCTGCGCCGGGTACTGCTACGGCATCGGCCTGGCCGACGCGATGGTGCGCGCGGGCACGTCCGACTACGTGCTGGTCATCGGCGTCGAGAAGCTCTCGGACTTCACCGACCGCACCGACCGCGGCACCGCCTTCATCTTCGGCGACGGCGCCGGCGCTGCCGTGGTCGGCCCCTCGGACTTCCCCGGCATCGGCCCGACCGTGTGGGGGTCCAAGGGCGAGGACTGGGACGTCATCCGCAACCGCGAGAGCTGGATCGACCTGCGGGACGGTGCGAAGGGTGGCGCGGCGCCGACCGAGGAGATGCCCTGGTCCTACCTCACGATGCAGGGCCAGAGCGTGTTCCGCTGGGCGGTCTACTCGATGGCACCGATCGCGCAGCAGGCGCTCGACGCGGCTGGCATCACCGCCGACCAGCTCGACGCGTTCATCGGCGCACCAGGCCAACATCCGCATCGTCGACGCGCTGGTCAAGCAGCTGAAGCTGCCCTCGCACGTGCCGGTCGCCGACGACATCCGCCACCAGGGCAACACCTCCGCCGCCTCGATCCCGCTCGCCACGCGGCGGATGCTCGACGAGGGGGAGGTCAGCAGCGGCGGGCTGGCGCTGCAGATCGGCTTCGGCGCCGGTCTGGTCTACGGCGCGCAGGTCATCGTCCTCCCCTGACCCTCAGACCCTTCCTGCCCCTGGGCAGCAGACCGGGATCACGAGTTCCCGCGGCCCGACGGGTTATTCGGGTCGACCATCAGCGGCAACACCCCGGACCTCGGTCCACGAACCAAAGGAGCACCACATGGCACTCAGCGAGAACGAGATCCTCGACGGCCTGGCCGAGATCATCAACGAGGAGACCGGCCTGGACGCTGCCGACGTGCAGCCCGACAAGTCCTTCACCGACGACCTCGACATCGACTCGCTGTCGATGATGACCATCGTCGTCAACGCCGAGGAGAAGTTCGGGGTCCGCATCCCCGACGAGGAGGTCAAGAACCTCAAGACCGTCAAGGACGCTGTCTCCTACATCGCCGGCGCGCAGAGCTGACCGACCGCCTCGCCGACCGATGGCCTGCGCCGCCCGTCCCGCACGGTTCGGGCGAGCGCAGGCCCGGCCGGTCCGCCATGATCTACCTGATGCAGTCGAGCAGTCGACCAATCGAGCAAGTGAACGAGGAGCAGCGAGATGACCCCATCGAGCCCCGCGCGCGTCGTCGTGACCGGGATCGGCGCGACCACGCCACTCGGGGGCACCGTCCCCCAGACCTGGGAGGCGATCCTGGCCGGTCGTCCTGGCGCCCGCACCATGGACTACGACTGGGTCGAGAAGTACGCCCTGCCCGTGACCTTCGCGGCGACCCTGGCCGTGCCCACCTCCGAGGTGCTGAGCAAGCCTGAGCAGAAGCGGCTCGACCCGTCCGCCCAGGCGGCGCTCGTCGCGGCCCGCGAGGCCTGGGAGGACGCCGGCAAGCCCGAGGTCGACCCCGAGCGGCTCGCCGTGGTCATCGGCACCGGCATCGGTGGCGTGCAGACCCTGCTCGCGCAGTGGGACAACCTCAAGGAGAAGGGCCCCCGGCGGGTCTACCCCCTCTCGGTGCCCATGCTCATGGCCAACTCCCCCACCGCGACCGTCTCGCTCGAGCTCGGCGCCCGCGCCGGCGCGCAGACCCCGGTCAGCGCCTGCAGCTCGGGCGCGGAGGCGATGGGAATGGCGATCGAGATCATCCGCTCCGGCAAGGCCGATGTCGTCGTCTGCGGTGGCGCCGAGGCGGCCGTGCACGCGCTGCCCATCGCCGGGTTCGCGGCCATGCAGGCGCTCTCGACCCGCAACGACTCCCCCGAGACCGCCTCGCGGCCCTACGACACCGGTCGTGACGGCTTCGTCCTCGGTGAGGGTGCCGCGGTCATCGTCGTGGAGTCCGAGGAGCACGCCAAGGCGCGCGGCGCCACGCCGATCGCCGTCCTGTCCGGCTACGGCCTGTCCTCGGACGCCCACCACATCGCCGCACCGGAGCCCGAGGGCGCCGGCGCCTCCCGCGCGATGGTCGAGGCCGTCGACAAGGCCGGTCTGAGCGCCAAGGACGTCGTGCACATCAACGCCCACGCCACCTCCACGCCGGTCGGTGACGTGGCCGAGGCCAACGCCATCCGGCGCGCGTTCGGCGACGAGGCCGACCACATGGTCGTCTCCGGCACCAAGTCGATGACCGGGCACCTGCTCGGCGCCGCCGGCGCCCTCGAGGCCGTCCTCACGATGCTCTCGCTCCGGGACCGGGTCGCCCCGGCCACGATCAACATCGAGGACTTCGACCCGGCCATCGACCTCGACGTCGTGCGCGGCGAGAACCGCAGCCTGCCCGACGGCGACCTGGCCGCGCTGAACAACTCGTTCGGCTTCGGCGGGCACAACGTGGCGCTGGTCTTCACGACGCCGTAGCGCCGTAGCGGCGTCACGCTGCAGCGGTCGACCCGCGCCCGCGCAGGGCCACAGCTGTTCGCCCCCGCAGAGCCTGGCTCTGCGGGGGCGACGTCGTGTCTGGTCCGGGCTCGGTCAGCCGACCTTGTAGAGCCACCGCACGGGAGCGTCCTCGCCGGCGTGCCGGAAGCCCTCCAGCTCCTCGTCCCAGCGAGTGCCGAGCAGGCCGTCCATCAGGTCCGCGAAGACCAGCGGGTCGCCCTGCGCCTGCGCCACCGCGTGCCGGATCCGGTCCTCGTTGACGACGCTGTCCCCGCTCGCGCCCACCCAGGTGTGGTGGAGGCCCAGGCTCGGGGTGAACGACCAGCGCGACCCGTCGGCACCGGCGCTCGGCTCCTCGGTGATCTCGTAGCGCAGCGAGTCCCACCCGCGCAGCGCCGACGCGATCGCCGCGCCGGTCCCCTGCGGGCCGACCCAGTTGATCTCGGTGCGCTGAGCCCGGTCACCGAGCGGCTGGGGCTCCCAGTCCAAGGTGACGGTCGTGCCGAGCACACCCTCGAGCGCCCACGCGACGTGCGGGCACAGAGCAGTGGACGCGGAGTGGATGAAGACGACTCCGCGCGTCGTCGGAGTGGTGGCACTCCGGTGCAGGTTCTCTGCGGTGGACATCCGGACCTCCTGGGCGTACGAGGGACGTCTTCCCCAACGACCTCGACGAGGATGGCCGGTCTGCTGCCGCGAACCATGGATGTTGTGCTGGTCTGGCGTGTCGCCTCAGGCGTCACGCTGTGTCCATCATGCCCCATCAACCCCACCTGTGACACCTCTACGGGCCCACCGAACGGGTGACGTCGTGAGATACAGGAGGAACCAGGCGCTGCCGCGGCCCTCGGCGAGGATCTGTGGTGGGACAGGTCGGGCTTGAACCGACGACCGACGGATTATGAGTCCGCTGCTCTGACCGACTGAGCTACTGTCCCGGGGCCATCGCAGGCTAGTCGGGCCCCGCCGCCCGCGGCCAGTCGACGCGCGCCTTCCGCGGCGCCGGCCGAACCTGTGTGGATCCTCCACGATGCTCAGCCCCGCCACAGCCTCACCATCGGGCCCGCGCAGCGTGGTTGGCGAGGCTCGCAGGATCAGATCGGGCGGACCATCCGCCTGCTCCGAGCAGAAGGAGACACTGTGAACAGGAACAAGGGCATCGCCATCGGTGCCGCGGTCGCTGCGGCGGCCGCTGGGATCACCATCACGGGAGCCTCGCTCGCCAACGCCGACGCCAACAACTTGGTGCGCTCGACCGGCTACTACGGTCAGCAGCTCGGCGAGGGTGGCCAGCGCGGCGGCGAGGGCGGTCAGAGCGGCCAGGGCGGCAAGCGGGGCGGGGGTGGTCACGCCGGTGAGACCGCGCTGACTGGCACCACCGCCACCAAGGTGACGGCTGCCGCGAAGGCCAAGGAGCCGACCGCGACCGTGGACCGGGTCGAGACGGACTCCGAGGGGGTCTACGAGGCGCACATGACGCGCTCCGACGGCACCCACATCATCGTCCAGGTCAACGCCGACTTCACCGTCACCAACGTCCAGGTCATGGGCCAGGGCGGTCCGGGTGGCTCAGGCGGCCCGGGTGGTCGGGCCGGGTCCGGCGGCAGCAGCACGGGCGGCGGCGAGGCCCCGAGCGGCGGCGCCGGCGCCCCCAGCGCCCCCAGCGCCTCAGCCTGAGCAAGACTCTCGCCCACCGGCCCCTCCCTGCGGGGTCGGTGGGCGAGCTGTGTCCGGTGACGGCGGCTGCGTCCGCAACCGCCGTCCGAGCCTGATCGGCTTACAGAGCGGCGATCTGCACGCCGGCGACGATCGCGCGGTCCTTGATCGGCACGAAGCCGAGGTCCAGCCGGCCGTCGCGCACGTCCACGTCCGCCGACACGCTCGTGGCGCGACCCTTGCCGCCGGTCCGGGCCACGAGGTCTACCCCTGCGCTCACGGTCGAGCCCTCCGCGGTGATGTCGAAGACGCGCTCGCCGGGCTTGGTGAACCAGTCCTCCGCCATGAGCACCGTCACCCGGTAGCGGCCGTTCGGCACCGCCTTGGTGTAGGACCGGAGCCCGAACACCTGCTGGGCGTAGAGCGCCTGGTCGGCCGTCCCGGTCACGCCGGTCCTCGCCAGCTCGGTGCTCGTCATCAACGAGTCGAAGTCACCGCGCCGCGTCCACGTGTTGCCGGCCGAGTCCTTGACGTCCGACCACGAGGCGGCCTGCCGGACGATGACCCGGCCCTGGTTGCCCGACCCGGCGTCGGACCCGCCGACCCCTGCCGGGGGCGGCGTCGGCGTGCTCGGCGCGGGAGACGGTGCAGGCGTCGACGGGACCGACGGCGCGGTGCTCTGGCCGGGCTGGCCACCCACCCAGTTCGTCTGCGGCGCACGGTAGTTCATCGGCAGCACCTCGAGCTTGTCGAGCGGGAACATCTGCTCGCCTCGGCTCGGGTCACCCCACATCTCGTCCCAACCCGCCCGGCCCCGCATGATCGAGGGGTAGGGGTCCGACCCCATGGAGACAGGGTTCTCGAGGCGGAACGAG
Source organism: Arsenicicoccus piscis (assembly GCF_022568835.1). Taxonomy (GTDB): domain Bacteria; phylum Actinomycetota; class Actinomycetes; order Actinomycetales; family Dermatophilaceae; genus Arsenicicoccus; species Arsenicicoccus piscis. The sequence goes on along the minus strand of NZ_JAKZHV010000006.1, from coordinate 33,910 downwards.
ATCGCACCGGCCGTGTCCCAGATGATGAGGCCGTACTCCTGCGCGGCCTTGGCGATGGTGCGGGCCACCGGCGACAGCTTCATGGCGTCGATGTTCAGGTCTGCGGGCAGGCGCAGCAGCTGGCCGGCGGAGGGCGCCGGTCGACCGTTGACTGGCTCGGAGCCGTCGGTCCGGTTCGCCGGCCAGGACACCGACGGCCAGCCCTTGTACGCCGGCATGGCCAGCCCGACGACGTGGTCGATGCGACCCGCCTTGAGCTCGTCCGCCCGAATCACCCCGGCAGCCAAGGCGATTCCGCTCGCACTTGCCCCGAACGGCGACTCGAAGACACCGTCGTTCTTGCTCGCGTTGCGGATCGTGCCGGCCCAGCAGGCGCTCCAGCGGCCGTTCTGCTTGCGAGTGACCCACGTGTCGGTGTACTCGTCCGTGTCCTGGTTGTAGATCGTCATCTCGGCGTCGGTGCCCTCTGCGGGCAGCGCGTTCGCCGGGATGCGAATCCCGGTGAGGTGCTTGGCGATCAGGCCGAAGTCGCCGTAGGTCTTTCCTTGGCAGTTCTCCCACGAGAAGGTGACGAGCGGGTCGCTGTTGGTGGCGACGTACATAGGAGGCGTGTAGCTCGAGGTGTTGAGCGCGATGGCGGGGCGGCGCCCGGCCTTGTCGCCGTAGTAGTTGACTCCCTGGTCGTAGAGATTGCGCGCCATCGCCGTGGACTGGTTGTCCGTGGGCGTCCGGTCCGGGAGGCGTTGGTAGAACGGGCTCGACGCAGCGAAGATGCGCGACGGGAACGCCTGGGTGCGTGCCGCGGCGACCTTGCTGGTCGTCCTGGTCGCGACCTTGGCAGTGGCCTTGGCCACCGTCCGGGAGGCTGGCGTGCTGACGTGATCGGCGGCCGAGGAGGTCGTGGTGCCGATGGCGGTGCCGAAGACGGCGATGCTCGTGGCGACCACACCGGTGGCGCACAAGCGCAAGCGTCGCTGGGACACTGGTTGCTCCTTGAGGAGTGAGATATGTGGATGGGCGTCCCCCACGTATCACTGACTGTAACCAGTGACTACAGAGTGTGACTAGCATGCACTTTTCGCAGCGAATGAGACCGCTGCCGCGCTGGCCACCCACCCCCGGACGAAACCTCCCGAACCACCCTGCCGAGCGATGCCGGGTGTGACACAGATCACGGTTGATCGATCAGACTCCGCGAGCTCCTGGGAGTCGGTCCGAGGGCATATGTTCACTCTCCGTAGCGACTAGGCCACGATCGGCCCTGTCGCAGCCCCTCCTGAGGAGCGGTAGAACCGACCCTCGTCGGGCCGTGAGGCGGGGACACGCGAACATCTCAGCCACGTCACAGCCGCGCCTCGACGGGCGCTCGATTCCTGCGGTCATGACACAGAACGGTTACGTTGTGACGAAGGTCACACGTAACCCGGACCGCGGCCGGAACCTCCCCTGACGCGGCGTCTGTACCTGCGAAAACGCTGAGTCTATGAGTCCGCTGTCCACACGCCAGGGCAGATGCGGACGTCCGAATCGGCCCGAATAGGGCGGTTGAACGTTCACGGATCTTCCCTCCCAGGTCACGAATCGGTAATACTGGTTGAGCAGCCCGCGGAGGACCACGCTTGTGAATGTCTTCGCAAAGACAGGGGCGATGCGCGAGTCCCTGTCACACCGAGTAGCCATGTGCGCCCAGCCATGGACAACGGCTGCCCGGTCTGGACCGCCTGCACCCCCAGCAGGCCGTGGTCCGCAGCGCGTCGGGGCGCGCACAACCAAATCCAGCCCACCCGGGCGACTGTTTCTCATGCCCTGCCATCAGGGCACCAGTCCTTACCTGAGAAATGGCCAATCAACCGGCGGCGCCCTCGGCCGCACGTGAAAGGAACACTCATGTACGACTCTGCGAAGCCTGGCTCGACTCTGCTGTCGCGCCGCTCCGCGCTCGGTGGGATTTGTCGGCGCCGCCCTCGTCGCCGCGCCGATCGCCACCGCTGCCTCTGCCTCCGCCGCTCCCGTCGCTGCCCCCTCGGCCGCCTCCCTCGCTCAGGGCATGGCGATCCTGGGCATGGCCAAGAGCTTTGCCGGGCGCGTTCGCTACCGCTGGGGTGGCACCAGCCCCCGCACGGGCTTCGACTGCTCGGGTATGACCCAGTACGTCTACGCTCGTCAGGGCATCCGGCTGCCGCGCACCGCTGCCGCCCAGCGCGCCGCGACCCGCCGCATCTCCCGCGGCGCGGCTCGTCCCGGCGACCTGATCTTCTTCCACCGTGGCCGCAGCACCTACCACGTGGGCATCTACGCCGGCGGTTCGATGATGGTCGACGCCGGCAACCCGCGCCGCGGCATCCGCCACCAGCGCATCTGGAGCAGCAACGTGTCGTTCGGCACCAAGCGCTGACGCTCCACGCACACTGACGAATACCTGGGCCCCTCGGGGTGCCAGGTCTTCGTCGTTGCCGGGTCCGCGCTACGGTGAGGCCAGCAGCTGCCCTCCCCCGTCGCACCACACCCACACGGCCCCCGCAACCCCGCACCCACAAGGACCTCGCCCGCCATGCCCCGTCCCACCACCCGCCTCGTGCGCTCGGCACGGTCGGCGGTGAAGGTCCTGGCGTCGGCCACGGTCGCGGTGGCGGTGCTCGCCGGGTGCTCGAAGGCGCTGGACCCGCTCTCCGTCGGCCTGGACTCCGACCACCCGGGTCTCGCGGTCCGGCGCACGAACGTCACGGTCGGCTTCGACGCCGATGTCGCGCTCGCCCTGGCCGATCGGCTGGGCTACGGGCAGGGACGCTCGCTCGGTGTGCTCTACGTCAGCGAGGCGGACCTCGGCGCGAGCTGGCGGAGCAACCGGCTCGACTTCGCCGTGGCGCTTACCCCGATGACTCCCGCCAACGCCAAGGTCTCGCAGCTGATCGGGCCCTACCTGAGCGGTGGGCAGACCCTCGCCGTCCGCGCCGACGACCCGAGATCACGCGCCATCACCGGCCCGCAGAGCCTCGCCGGCCGACCCGTCTGCGTCGCCGGTGGCGCGTCGACCATGCAGGAAGGCGCCGCGACCCACCTGCCGTCCTCCCGGATCGTCGTGCGCAGCACCGTCTCCACGTGCCTGACCATGCTGCTCGAGGGCACCGTGGACGCCGTGACCGACGAGCGGCTCGTGCTCGAGGGCTACGGCACGGTAGCGCCCTACGCCGGCAAGCTGCGGGTGCTGGAGCCGACGTTCACGACCCTCGACTACGGCCTGGCGCTGCCCAAGGACCAACCCGACCTCTGTCGCCGGTTGACCCGAGCCCTGCAGGGCTTCGTCGCCGACGGCGAGTGGGCCGACGCGTATCGCCGCGCGTTCGTCTACCCCGGCCTCGTCGACAAGGTCCCAGCAGCACCCAAGGTCACCGGCTGCTCCTAGGCCTGGCGTCCAGCGCCAGACGGCCCGGCGCGCACGCACCCACCGACTGCGCTGCGGCACACCAGCTCAGCGTCGACCGGGTCGGCCAGGACAGCACGAAACACCGCCGGGACAGCACGAAGCCCCGCCCGAGAGACTCGGACGGGGCTCGATCTGCTCCCCCGATTGGACTCGAACCAATAACCTGCCGGTTAACAGCCGGCTGCTCTGCCAATTGAGCTACAGGGGAATGCGTCTCAGCGCGGACGCAACTGTAGCAAAGGCGCGCCCGCAAACGGAAACCGGCGGGGGTCGCCGCGGGCGCTACCGGGGCCTGCGCAGATCGCCTCAGGCGCGCGCGAGACCGATCGACTCGCGCAGCTCGGCAGCGGCCGCCTCGACGGAACCTGCGACGGCCGGGTCCTGCGCCTCCACGCCCTGCCCGTAGACCGTCTGGACGAACGGCGCGGACCGCGCCAGGTCCTGGCGCAGCACGACGCGTGCGGTGCCACCGCGCACCTTGACGTCCTGGTGCATGATCACGCTCGCCTGCACCCGCTCGCGCACCGTGGCGAGCACGGGCGAGGTCGGCTGGAGCTCGACCGATAGGTCCGGCCGCCCGTCGACGAAGGTGATGACCAGGCGACCGAGCGAGGCCGACCACGAGCCACGCTCGACGACATGCCAGGGCGCCTGGTCGACGAGGTGGTCGGCGGGCTCGCCGAGCACGGTGGGCGCGAGCAGCGAGACGGTGTGCAGGCCGGCGACGAGCACGGCGCCGTCCTTGGCAACGTCGTGGCCCAGCACCCGGTCGCCGTCGCGCAGGCACAGCAGCAGTCGCTGCGCCTTGGTCAGGCGGGGCAGGCGGTCGGGCTTGGGCGCACCGGGCTGGTGAGAGCTGCGGCGCCGGTCGGAGCTGCGGCGGAACAGGGGCATCAGGCCATCCTCGTCTTCAGGGCACTCAGTCGGCGTTGGAGCTCGGTCAGGCGCACGGCGATCTGTCGCGCCGCCTCGGGGTCGGAGCCGTCGCTGCGCTGCAGCGCGCTGATCGCGTCGTCGATGCGGCGCTGCAGCGCGGCCTCGTGCACCCCGAGATCCAGCGAGTCCAGGTAGCGGCGCGTCGGCTGGCCCGTCATCGGGTCGGGCCGCTCGGGCAGCTCCGCGACGGACAGCTCGGCCACCAGGCCCTGCGCGACCTCGCCCGCCTGCTCGGCCACGGCGGCGACCCAGGCCTTCGCCGACTGGGCACGCGCGGCCTCCCAGCCCCCGGCGGCCAGCATCGCCTCGAAGACGTGCCGGTGGGCACCCGGGCTGAACATCTCGGCATCGAGCTCAGCGACCAGCTCGGGGTCGTGCGAGCCGGGGTACTGCAGCAGGCTGACGAGCAGCTGGCGCTCGCGCCGGATCGCGGGGTGCCGCAGGTCGGGCTGCGCGAGCGTGAACGCCGAGGCTGCGTCGACGCCACCGGCCGCTCCCGCGTCGACTCCCCCGTCGACTCCCCGGTCTCGGTCGTCGGCCTCGGGTCGGTGCGCAAGGACGTGCTCGCGCTGATCGCGGCCGGCCCGCCCGGCCCGCGCCACCTCGGCCGTCACCTGCTCCACGCCGACGCCGAGCCACCCGGCCACGGTGCGGGAGTACTCAGGGCGCAGGCCCTGGTCGCGGATGCCCGCGATGATCGGGGCGACGGCCCGGATGGCGCCCACCCGACCCTCGGCGGTCGCGAGGTCGAACCGACCCATCGTGGTGCGGACCGCGAACTCGAACATCGGGACCGCGTCGGCGACGAGGTGCTGCACGGCCTCGTCTCCACCGGACTGGCGCAGCTCGTTGGGGTCCTGCCCCGCATCCGCGACCGCCACGAACGACTGGGAGGCCCAGCGCTGGTCCTCGGCGAACGCGCGCATGGCAGCCTTCTGCCCGGCCGCGTCGCCGTCGAAGGTGAAGATCACCTTGGCCGGCGCCTGGTCCGCCTCGTCGCGCAGGATCCGGCGCAGCACCTTGATGTGGTCGAGCCCGAACGACGTGCCGCAGGTCGCCACGGCATGCTCGATGCCGGCCAGGTGGCAGGCCATCACGTCGGTGTAGCCCTCGACGATCACCGCCTGGCGGTCGCGCGCCATGGCCTTCTTGGCCAGGTCGAGCCCGTAGAGCACGGTGGTCTTCTTGTAGATCGGGGTCTCCGAGGTGTTGAGGTACTTCGCCTCGATGCGGTCGTCGGGGAAGATGCGGCGCGCACCGAAGCCGACGGTGTCGCCGGTGACGTCGCGGATCGGCCACACGACCCGCCCCCGGAACCGGTCGTAGAGCCCTCGGCGGCCCCGTGCGGAGAGGCCTCCCAGGACCAGCTCGTCGTCGGAGAAGCCCTTGCCACGCAGGTGACGAGTCAGGTCCTCTCCCCCACGGGGGGCGTAGCCGACCCCGAACCGCTTGGCCGCGGCACCATCAAAACCCTTGCCGCGCAAGAAGTCTCGGCCCTGGCGCGCCTCACCCAGGGTGATCAGCGCATCGCCGTAGAACTCGGCAGCGGCGCGGTGCGCCTCGACGAGCCGGGCCCGTCGGCCGGGCGCCTCGCCCTGACGCGGGCCGCCACCCTCCTCGTAGTGCAGCTCGACACCGCTGCTCACGGCGAGCCGCTCGACGGCCTCGGTGAAGTCGAGGTGGTCGACCTTGCGGACGAAGTCGATGACGTCGCCGCCCTCGCCGCAGCCGAAGCAGTGGTAGGAGCCGACGGCCGGCCGCACGGTGAACGACGGGGTCTTCTCGTCGTGGAAAGGGCACAACCCCTTGAGCGATCCCGGCCCGGCGTTGCGCAGCGTGACGTGCTGACGCACGACGTCCTCGATGGAGGCACGCTCCTTGACGAGCGCGACGTCCTCGGCCTTGATCCGCCCCGCCACGTGCCCTCCTTGTCCTCTGCCGATCGAGTCTATGCGGCTGCGTCGCTCAGGCCGCGCACCACCGTGCGTGGGTGTGGATGGCGCGGGCGTCGGTCAGCGAGGCCACCTGGTCGACGAGCACCCGGCGGCGCGCCGCGTCGTCGGCGGCCTCGACGAAGTCGGCCCGCAGGTCCGCGTCGAGGCGGCCCTCGGGGTCTACCGCGTAGGCCGCCAGCAGGTCGGCGACGATGGACCGCTCGTGCACCTGCAGGTCGCGTCGCTCGTCGGTGGACATCACGAAGTGCGCGGCGATGCCCTTGAGCACGGCGCACTCGGCCCGGACCTCCTCGGGGACGACGAGGTCGGCGTCGTAGCGGGTGAGCGGGCCGGGGCCGTAGCGCGCCCGGGTCGCCGCCTCGCTCGCCGCGACGAACCGCCCGACCAGCCGGCTTGTCATGTCCTTCAGCGCGGCGAGCGCACGCCGCGAGCCGTCGAAGGTGCTCGGCACGGCACCGGAGGCGAGCAGCCGGTCGTGGGCCGCGGCCAGCGTGTCGATCGTGCTGTCCGGCGCGTACGTGGCGTGCGCGACGTCCAGCACGGCCGCCATCTCGGTCTGCGAGGACAACCAGCGTAGGTCGAGCCGCCCGCTCGCGACCGCGTCCTCGACGTCGTGCACGGAGTAGGCGACGTCGTCGGACCAGTCCATCACCTGCGCCTCGAGGCAGGTGTGCCCCGGCACGGCACCGAGCCGCACCCACTCAAAGGCCTCGAGGTCATCCGCGTAGACCCCGAACTTGGCTGTCCCAGCGGGCCCTTCGCCACGCGCCCACGGGTACTTGCTGGAGGCGTCGAGGCTGGCGCGGGTGAGGTTGAGGCCCACCGACCGACCGCTCGGGGTGAACCTCTTGGCCTCGAGACGCACGAGCAGGCGCAACGTCTGGGCGTTGCCCTCGAACCCCCCGATGTCGGCGGCCGCGGCAGCGAGTGCCACCTCCCCGTTGTGCCCGAACGGCGGGTGGCCGAGGTCGTGGGCGAGGCAGGCCGTGTCGACGACGTCGGCGCTGCAGCCGAGCGCGGCGCCGAGCTCGCGGCCGATCTGCGCCACCTCGAGGGAGTGGGTGAGCCGGGTGCGGACGAAGTCGCTCGACCCGGGCTGCTCCACCTGGGTCTTGGCGGACAGCCGACGCAGCGCAGCGCTGTGGACCACCCGGCCGCGGTCGCGGGCGAACTCGTCACGGTCGGAGTGCTTGTGCCGCGTGTCCTCCATGACCGCTCGCTCCCGGTCGGTCGCGTCGTAGCGCGAGGCTGCTGTCCACTGGTCCACGCGCCCGACAGTAGACCAGGGCACCGACACACCCCCCTCGGGCGTTGGTGTCATCGGCTCGCCCGAGGTCCCGAGCCGCTTGCGGAGCCGGAACGTCACCCACGTCTGCGCGATCGGCCAAGTGGATCCGATCACCCTGCGGTCAGGCGCCTGCCTCCCCCAGCTCGACGAGAGCGTGCGCACCATGGCTGGAGTCGATGTGTGCGCGCATGACCTCTTCTGCGGCGGCAGCATCACCCTTGACGATGGCATTGACGATCCGCCGGTGATCGCCGGACTTGGCATCGCGGTGCCGCTGCCCGGGGTCGGACCGCAGGCCGTGCAGCCGATAGCGATCCGCTTTGTCCCACAAGGTGTCCAGCACGCCCTCGAGCAGGACGTTGTGGGCGGCCCGGTAGACGGCCTGATGAAACTGACGGTGCCGGACCAGGTCGTCCAGGCTGGGCGGACTCGGCAGTGGGCGCAGAGCGGCCAACGCCGACTGCAACGCCGTGAGGTCCGCCTCGGTGCGCCGCTGCGCCGCGAGCGAGGCTGCGAGCGGGTCCAGGGCGAGGCGCAGCTCCAGCAAGTCCTGCGCCTCCTGGGCGCGCAGCGCCGATACCCGCGCGTCCTTGTGCGAGTCCAGCTCGACCAGGCCGTCGGCATGCAGCCGCCGCATGGCCTCGCGCAACGGGGTGGTGCTGATGCCGAGTTCTGCGGCCAGGTCCCGTTGCTGGATGGCCGCACCCGGCGCCAGGTCCCCGGAGACGATCCGGTCCCGCACGACGCGATAGGCGAAGTCGCTCTTGGTCTTGAACTCGACACCAGTCTCCATGGCACCTCCTGCGGGTCAGGTTATAGCCGACTCCGAGCCTGGGCCACCACCCTCTCGCAAGGGAGTTTCGCGCTGCCCCTTGACGGTTATAGGTTATAACCGTCACCATGGTCCTACGGCTGGCCAGCCTTGACACGCTCCGCCCCGTCCCGCCAGCGTCACCGACGACCTGGCCCTGGAAAAGGATTCATGCGATGTCCAGCACTGCGACACCGACGGTCGAGATCGACCCTCAGACCGTTGTCCGCAAGGTGACCCGCAACGTCATCCCCTTCGTCTTCGTCCTCTACATCGTCAACTACATCGACCGCGCCAACATCGGCTACGCGTCCTTGCAGATGAACAAGGAGCTCGGCCTGACCAGTCAGGCCTTCGGACTCGCCGCCGGCCTCTTCTTCATCGGCTACTTCCTCTTCGAGGTGCCGAGCAACATCGCCCTCGCCAAGTTTGGGGCGCGTCGCTGGATCGCCCGCATCCTGCTCACCTGGGGTGCCCTGGCGACCGCAATGGGCTTCGTGCACAACGACTTCCAGCTCATCACCGTGCACTGAGCACGCTGATCATGGACCACATCCACTGGTTCGGCTGGTCCGGCTGGCGCTGGATGTTCATCCTCGAGGGCCTGCCCGCGGTCTTCCTCGGCGTCTTGTGCTACTTCCGACTCACCGAGTCCCCCGCGCAGGCAACGTTCTTGGAGCCAGCCGAGCGGGACTGGCTGACCGACGAGCTGCGCCGCCAGGACGAGGCCAAGTCCGGCCAGGTCAAGCACCTGTCCATCCTCGCCACGCTGGCCAACCCCAAGGTGCTCTACCTCGGGGCGATCTACTTCGTCTACCAGGTGGGCAGCCTCGGCACGGGCTACTGGCTGCCCCAGATCATCAAGTCCTTCGGTCGGTCGCTGACCAACACCCAGGTCGGGCTCATCGGCATGATCCCTTATGTCGTGGCAACGGCCGCAATGATCGTGTGGTCGCGCCGCTCGGATCGTCTCCAGGAGCGCAAGGCGCACAGCTACCTGCCGCTGGCCCTGTCTGCCGTCGCGATGTTCGCCGCCGCGATGACGAAGAGCCCGGTGCTGGCGATCGCCGCCATCAGCATCGCGCTGGCCGGCCTCTACTCGTTCAAGTCGCCCTTCTGGGCCGTCCCCAGCCTGTTCCTCTCCACGGCGACGGCGGGGACCGCCATCGCGGCCATCAACTCGATCGGCAACCTCGGTGGTTTCGTCGGACCGTACGCCCAAGGAATCATCGTGGACCGAACGGGCTCCAAGACCGCAGGCCTGATCTTCTTCGGCATCCTGCTCGTCGTGGCCACGATCATGATGGTCGTCATCCGACTGCGGGAGCCCGACGAGTCGACCAGTGACCCGGTGCACTGACATGCCGTTCGCGCTCGTCGGGTCCCGCACGACTGCCAGGCGGCAGGCCAAAGGTGTTGGCATCACTGTCTTTTCGACCAGCTACGGAGACTGGCGCCAGGTGTGTCAGTGGCCGGCCGATAACCCCTCGTTTCTTGTGCAGGGACGGGCCGCGGGCATGGTCTACGCCGTTCACGGTGACGACCACCGGCTGACCCGACTGAGCCTTGCCGCCAGCGGGCAGCTGCGCGCCGTCCAGGAGGTCGACACGACAGGCACCAATCCGGTGCACCTGGCGCTGGACAGCTCCGGCTCGTGGCTGCTCATCGTCAACCACTCCGGCAGCGTGGTTGCTCTGCCGGTGGCAAGTTTCGGGGAGCTGGGCTCCCCCGCCGGCCGGGTGGAGCTGACCGGCACCCCCGGCCCGCACCGCAGCGACCAACCCGGTCCACGACCACATCAGGTGGTGCCGATTCCCGGCTCGGCAGACCACGACAGCGAGCTCTTCCTGGTGCCCGACAAGGGGCTCGACGTCGTCGTCACGCTGAGGCTGGACGTGCGCACCGGGGCTCTGACGACGCTCGGCCGAGTCCGGCTGCGTGACGGCAGCGGGCCGCGACACATTGCGCTGGCGGCCGATGGGTCCGCGGCGTACACCATCGACGAGCTCGCCTGCACGATCAGCGTTTTCACCGTCGCAGCCGCTGGACGGCTCACCCTGCAGGCCGTCCACTCGGCGCTGGATCCGGATGACGTGCGCGACTTCCGGGGCGCTGAGGTGGTGCTCTCTCCCGACGGGCGACGACTGCTGGTGAGCCTGCGCTCCGGTGCCGGCGACCGAGAGCCGGGAGGGCCCGGCGAGGACTACGTCGCCGAGTTCGCTGTAGCACCGGGCGGTTCGCTCACTCCTTGCGGATGGATCCGGACCGGTGGGATCCGACCCCGCTTCATGGCCTGGCACGACGGCGCGCTCTACGTCACGCACGAGCGCACTCACACGGTCACGCGACTCCGCCCCGACCCCGCCACCGGAACCTTCGCGACGCCGACCCAGGTCGCAGCCACCGGTTCCCCGGTCTGTCTCGTCTTCGCGACCGACCCGACAACCACCGGTCGTGGCGCACCACAGCCCGCCGCAAGCGATCCGAACCACCCCTGACCACCCCTGACCACGGAGAATCCTGTCATGACAACCGCTTCCGGGGCCCGCGCCGCGACCAGCCTGACGCATGTCGGCCGCACCTACCGGATGATCGACCTGCCGGCGACCCTCGCGTCGGACCTGGATCGACTGCCGTTCGCGCTGCGGCTGCTGGCCGAGAACGTGGCCCGCCACGGCAGCCCGACGCAGCTGACCGCGCTGCAGGCCGCGCTGACCCGGTGGCTCGCCGAAGGGACCAGCGTGGCCGAGCTCGAGGTCGTGCCGGGTCGACTGCTCATGCACGACACGACCAGCACTCCCGCCCTGGTCGATCTGGCAGCCATGCGGGACACGCTCGCGGAGGCTGGGTACGACCCGGGACTGCTGTCGCCGACACTGCCGGTCGACGTGTCGGTCGATCACTCCCTGGCCGTGGAGTCGTACGCCAATCCCGATGCGGCCACCGCGAACCTGCGCCTTGAGCTGCGCCGCAACGCGGAGCGCTACCGCTTCCTGAAGTGGGCGGCCACGGCGATGCACACCGTGCGGCTCAACCCGCCCGGGACGGGCATCATGCACACCATCAACCTCGAGCAGCTGGCCACGGTGGTCAGCGTCGTCACCGCCAGCGACGGCGAATCCGATTGGCTCACACCGGATGTCATGCTCGGCACCGACAGCCACACCCCGATGATCAACGGTCTGGGCGTGCTCGGCTGGGGCATCGGCGGCCTCGAGGCCGAGATGGTCATGCTCGGGCTGCCGTGCACCCTGCGGCTGCCCGACGTCGTGGGGGTGCGGCTGACTGGCCGGTTGCGCGACGGGATCTCCGCGACCGACCTGGCGCTCACCCTCACCCACCAGCTCAGGCGCCTCGGTGTCAGCGGTGACTTCGTCGAGTTCTTCGGACCAGGCGCGGGGTCGCTCACCGTCGGTCAGCGCGCGGTCGTGGCCAACATGGCGCCGGAGTACGGCGCGACCACGGGGTACTTCCCGGTCGACGCTCAGGTCTGCGACTACCTGGCGCTGGTCGCCCGGGACCGGGTCGACCCCGGCCTGGTCGAGGCCTACTGTCGGGCGAGCTCGCTGTGGCTCGAGCCGGATTCGGCGCCGACGTACAGCCGAGTCCTGGACCTCGACCTGACCTCGATCGAGCTCAGCATCGCCGGGCCGGCTCGACCCCAGGACCTGCTGACACCGGCTGCGGTGCCGGCCAGTCTGCCTGCAGGCGAGCCGGCGGCGCCGAGCACCCTGGCACAGCCAGCTGCCGGAGCGTCGGACATCGATGGGCTACCCGCGTTCCCGGTAGCGCTGGCCGCCATCACCAGCTGCACCAATACCTCCGATCCGCGGCTCATCGTCACCGCGGGGCTGCTGGCCCGGCGGGCACGAGCCCTCGGGCTGACTGCGGCGCCCTGGGTCAAGACCTCCCTGGCCCCCGGGTCACCTGCGGCAGCGGCGTACCTGGCCCGCTCCGGCCTGGACACCGACCTGTCCGCGGTCGGCTTCGACGTCGTCGGCTTCGGGTGCACGACGTGCATCGGCAACTCCGGGCCGCTGCCGCCGCGGGTCGACGCGGCCCGACGGGCGGGCACCGTCACCCCGGTCGCCGTCCTGTCGGGCAATCGGAACTTTTCGGGCCGAGTCCACCCCGACCTGCGGACCGGCTATCTGATGACGCCCGCCCTGGTCGTCGCCTACGCCCTCGGCGGGGACGCCGCTCGCGATCTCGCCAGCGAGCCGGTCGCCCACACCCCGGACGGTCGGTCGGTGATGCTCGACGAGCTGTGGCCCAGCACCAGCGAGGTGGATGCCGTGCTGGCGACGGCGGTGCGAGCACAGGACTTCCCGGAGGCCTTTGCCCGCGCCCACGCGAACCCGTTGTGGGCCGCCTTGGAGAGTCCGTCCGCGGCTCGTTTCCCGTGGTCCGAGACGTCGACGATCCTGCGGCGGCCGCCCTTTGCCGGCGCCGGGCAGGGAACCCTGCTCGGGACCTTCGACGCCAGTCCGCTGCTGGTGCTCGGGGACGACGTCACGACGGACCACATCTCACCCGCCAGCGCCATACCGGCGGACAGCCCCGTCGCGGACTTCCTCGTCGAGCGGGGCGAGGACCGCGCCGATCTCAACGTCTTCGCCTCCCGGCGCGGCAACTGGGAGGTCATGACCCGAGGGGCGTTCTACGCCGCGTCCCTCGTCAACGAGCTGGCACCCAATGCCCCGGTGGGCACCACCATGGTCGCCGGCGGAGACCTCATGACCATCTTCGATGCCGCGAATCACTATGCCGCTCAAGACCGCCCGACCGTCGTGATTGCCGGTGAGCGCTATGGCATGGGCTCCTCGCGCGACTGGGCGGCCAAGGCCCAGCGCCTGCTCGGCGTACGGGCCGTGCTCGCGGCCAGCTTCGAGCGGATCCACCGGACCAACCTGATCGGCATGGGCATCCTGCCCCTGCTGCTGCCGCCGCAGGCCCGCGCAGCGCTGGGCGAGATCCACGCCGACGACCTCGTGCAGGTCGACGCCGAGCCCGGATCGATCAGCCCGCGCTGCCCGGTCTCCGTGGTGCTCAAGCGGCCCGACGGCTCCCGCACGGAGCTGACGCTGACCGCCGCGATCGAGACCAGCGCCGAGGTCGATCTGCTGCGCGAGGGCGGCGCGATCCCCGCCATCCTGAGCACCGTGACGAGCCGCAACGACCAGGACGCGGCAGAAGGGAACCACCCATGAGCACGAGCCAGTTCGAGCTCCCCCGCCCCGCCCTGACCTCGGACGTCTACGACGCCTATCCCGAGCAGGCCCGCGTCCCGGACACCGCCTTCATCAGCTTCGGAGCCCGGCCCCAATTCGCCGGGACGGTGGTCACTCTCGACAGCCGCGAGGACAACCTCGTCCTCAAGGCCATGCTCGACGAGGATGGGCACGGCAAGGTGCTGGTCGTCGAGGGCGGCGGCACCCTGCACTGCGCGATGGTCGGCGGCAACATGGCGGCCCGTGCCGCGAAGAGTGGCTGGGAGGGCCTGGTCATCCACGGCGCCGTCCGGGACCGGCTGGAGCTCGCCGCGGTCGATCTCGGCGTATTCGCGCTGGGGTCGAACCCGCGGCGCAGCGCGAAGGCCGGGATCGGCACCCGCGACGTGCCGGTGTCCTTCGGCGGCATCACGATCAGCCCAGGCGATCTGCTCGTGGCCGACGAGGACGGCGTCGTCGTGCTGACCCCAGGCGGGTCGGCTGAACGCAGCTCCTGACGAGCAGACGCGAGAGCCGGGGAATGCGGACGGCACTCCCCGGCTCACTCGCGAGCGCCGGTCAGCTCGGCTTCACGGCGATGATCATGCACGGCGCGTCGAGCAGGATCCGCTGGGCGGTGCTGCCGAGCAGCAGCTTGCCGATCGCCGTGCGGTGCCGCAGCCCGAGGCAGATCGCCGAGGCACCCACCTCCTGCGCGACCTGGATGACCGCGTCCGCCGGGTCGTGCAGCTGCGAGGTCTTGACGCTCAGCTGCACCCCGGTGGTGCCGAGGTCCTCCTCGCTGCCGGCCAGGAAGGCCGTGATGTCCTGCTCGGTCGGGTGAAAATCGCTGACCGGCGGCGTGACGACGATGTCCTGTCGACGAAGGACCGCTTCCTGGACGGCCGCCCGGAGGGCCGCGTGGCCGGGCTCGGTGTCGGCGTAGGCGACGACGATGGTCATGACTGAAGTCCTTTCGAGACGAGGGGTCAGCTCTGCAGCAGACCGGTGGGCAGGTCTACCGGCAGCAACGAGGGCAGGGCGAGCAGGCAGACCGCGAAGAGGTAGCCGCCGAGCATGACCAGCACCAGGAAGATCGCCATCCCGCCGAACATCCGCAGCGCCAGGGTGACGTCGTGCGTCCAGCTCGGGCCGCGCAGGCCACCGGCTCGCCGCGCCCGGAGCTCGTTGAACACCAGGATGAGTCCGGTGATCAGCCCGCCGGCGCCGACCAGTGTCGGCATCAGCTTGGCTTCTGAGGAGAAGCCCTGGCTGACCATCAGCGCGGCAGCGAAGACGATGGTCATGCCGACCGCCATCCCGAGCGACCACACCGAGTCCTTCAGCGCGCCCTCCTCGGACTCGTCGTCCTCACCGTGGGCGATCTCCACGTCACCGCGGTGACCGAGGTCGGCGTTGGCCTGCGAGCCGCCGCGGACCTTCTTGAACAAGGCCCACAGCGCCGGCGCGATCAGCACCGCGAGGAAGACCAGGACGCCCGGACGGGTCACCCAGTCGAAGCCGTCGTACAGGCTCTCGGTCAGGTAGTAGTAGCGCTCCATCGGGATCGCCAGCACGAAGCCGATGAGGAAGGGCGCCCGCGGGGTGTCGGTGGCCTTCATCAGCCAGCCCACCGCACCGAGCACGATCATGATCCACAGGTCGCCGATCTGGCCACCCTCCTGGAAGGCGCCGAGCAGCATGATGACCAGCAGGCCGGCACCGAGCACGGCGAACGGCACCTTGGTCAGCTTCGCCAGGCTCGGGGTGGCAAGGAAGCACAGGAAGGCGCCGACGACGCTCGCGATCGCGAAGCACCAGACGATGAGGTACATCAGGCTCTCGTGCTCGGTGACGATCGACGGACCCGGCTGGATGCCGTAGGTCAGCAGCATGCCGAGCAGCATGGCCGAAGGCACACCGCCGGGGATGCCGAAGAGCAGGGTCGGGATCAGGTCACCGGCCTCGACCGAGTTGTTGGCACTCTCCGGGCCGACGATGCGGCGCGGGTCGCCCTTGCCGAACTGGCGCTTGTCCTTGGCGGTGGCGACCGCCTGGCCATACGCGAGCCAGGTGCCGGCGGTGGCGCCGACGCCCGGGAGCACGCCTGCCCAGATGCCGATGAGCGCGCCGCGGATGACCTGGCTCCAGTGCTTGAGCCACTCCACGATGCCGCTGCCCCAGCCACCGCCGAGGGTGACCATGTCCTTGTCCACGGTGCGCTGTCCGACCCGGGAGGCGATCTCGGCCAGCCCGAAGATGCCCAGCGCCACCGCGACCAGCGACAGGCCGTCGCCGAGGAAGAGGCTGCCGAAGGTGAACCGCTCCTCCGCCGTGGTCGGCGAGGTGCCGACCATGCCGAGCAGCAGGCCGAGGAAGCCGCTGAGCAGACCCTTGACGACGTTGCCGCGGGACAGCACCGCCGCCAGCGAGACGCCGAGCACGGTCAGCATGAAGAGCTCGGGGCTGGCGAAGGAGAGGACCAGCGGCCGGGCCAGCGGGATAGCCAGCGTCAGGCCGAGCGCGCCGATCACACCACCGGCCATGGAGGAAAGGAAGGCCAAGGAGAGCGCCCGTTTCGCCTGACCCTTGCGGGCCATGGCATAGCCGTCGAGCATGGTGACGCTCGCAGAGGCCGAGCCTGGCGCGCCCAGCAGCACCGCTGACACGGTGTCCGAGGTGTGCACCACGGCGAGCGCACCGATGAGCAGCGCGAAGGCCTGCTCGGGGTCCATGCCGAAGGTGACCGGCAGCAGGATGGCGACGGCACCGGTGCCACCGAGGCCGGGGATGAGGCCCATCACGAGACCGGCGACGACGCCGATCGCGAGCTTGATGAGCAGGGAGGGTTGCGCCAGCGAGGCGAGCGCGGACAGGGCTGAATCCATCATTTCGGGTGCCTCACTCGACCGTGAGGGGCCCGTTCGCCCCGCTGTGGGGCCGGCCGGCGCCGGACGCGGAGTCGGCCAATGCCGGCGTCCAGTGTGCGGTGATGATCGAGACCGCAGGGGCACTGGAGGAGGTCGAGCAGATCGCCGCCCTGAACGGCGTCACCTGCCTCTTCCTCGGGCCCGTAGACCTCTCGCTGGCTCTCGGTCACGACCTGGACGACGTGCTGGCCGACCGCTCGGCCGGGGCGCCGATCCCGCGGATGGTGGCGGCAGCCGCCGCCTCGGGACGGACGGTCGCCGCCTTCGCGGGAGACCCGTCGCGCGTCAACGCCCTACGCGCCCAAGGGATTCGGGCGATCGCCGTCGCCACGGACATCGCGCTGACCGACCTCGGCGCGCGGGCCGTGCTCGACCTCACCGCCGAGTAGCCCGGTCACCAGGCAGTGAGGCTCTGCGGCGTCAGGACGATGACCGTGGAGAACTTGGCGGCGATGTCGTCCAGCCCCATGCCGAACGCGACCATGGCGTCGGCATACTTCGCGGTGTGTGACTCGCGGATCTCGGCCAACCACTGGGTGGACGTCCGGTCGCTGATCGTCGCGCGGCCGTCCAGCACGACGACACCGTTGCCGCTAGGGTCGGCATGCAGGTGGATCAGGGCGTGCGGATTCCGGCGAATGTTCTTCACCTTCACGGTGTCCGGCTCGCTCATGATCAGCACGACGCCCGCGTGCCACAGGAACCAGACGGGCACAGCGTGCGGACGAACATCGCGGCGGATCGTCGTCAGCCAGCCGATGGTGTCGGTGTCCAGCCGGCGGGAGACGGCCTCCGCCGGCGCCTCGGACGAGCCGAGATCGATCGCGTCGTTGCTCATGCCCTCAACGCTAGGGGCACGGTCGGCGCGTGGGAGGGGCCTGAAACGGCGACAGAACCGCACCCACGTCGACCTTGCCACCGCCTCTCCGCAAGAGATGGATGACGTGCTGGCGCGCGGCAACCGCCAAGGCGCCCTGACCGGATCCGTGCTAGGGACGCGCCGGGTTGGTCCACCGAAGCCCGTCGAACCGTGCGAAGTCGCTGTCGAAGGAGCAGACGCTCGTGCCATGTTCGAGCGCGAGTGCAGCCAGGTGTGCGTCAGTGATCATGTTGCCCCGAAAGGTGCCTGCGAGGATGAGCCGGCGCAGGATGTCACGGTGTCGCTGCCCGGGGGTGGGCACCCAGGCGAGATCCGCGTCCAGCCAGTCGTTGACATAGCTCCACGCGTCCGCCGGTGACAGCGGATCGGTTGTCACTCGCGGGTGCGTCACGATCCGCTGAAATGCCAGAAGGGACACCCACGGGAGGCCTACGCGCTCGGTGCCGTTGAGCGCGTCGTCGAGCCAGGTTCGGGCTACGCGGTGGAAAGGCGACGCCCCGTCGACCGCATAGAGCAGGACGTTGGCGTCGACGATCACCTGTGGTCCTCGGCGTCGTACTCGTCCAGCAGCTCCAACGTCCCCGAGACATCGGTGACGTCGACCTTCAACCCGACAATCGCCGTCCGCTGCACGAAGCGACGGGCCGGATGCTCCCGTGGCGCCAACCCGGCTCGGGCCAGCTCATTGACTGCCTCGCCCAGACCGATGTTTCGCTCCCTGCGCAGCCGCTCGGCGGCGGCTGCCACCTCAGGATCCAATCGCACCGTAGTCCTCATCGTTGGATACTAGCATCACTGATGCACGACTCTGACATCACTGATTCACATCATCCAGGAACCGTGGGTTATCATCGGCGCATGTCGATGAAAGCGCCACGTCTCGATGATGTGGCAATCGAGGTTGCCCCACTAGAACCGGTCGCCCTCCTGTTCCGCTCCTTCGCCGACCCGAACCGGCTCGCCATCGTGCAGCACCTGTTGCTCGGTGAGCATCGTGTCGCGGACCTGACCGACCACCTCGGGCTGGCCCAGTCCACGGTCTCGGCGCACGTGGCCTGCCTGCGCGACTGCGGGCTGCTCGCCACCCGGGTCCGCGGCCGGTCGACCTACTACTCCCTCGCCGAGCCCGAGCTGACAGGCGTCCTGCTGAGCGGCGCCGAGGCCCTGCTCGCCGCCACCGGCGACGCCGTCGTGCCGTGCCCGACCAGCGGACCGGCCACCGGTCTGGCCACCGACCGGCAGGTGGACGCGCGATGACGAACCAGCTCGGGCGCACCTCCGCGCCCTCCCTCGGCCACGCCCATGACCACGGGCTCGCCACCGCGAACCGCGGTCGACTGCTCGTCGCGCTCGCGATCACCCTGTCGGTGCTTGGCATCGAGGTCGTGGCCGCCGTCGTCACCGGCTCGCTGGCGCTGCTGGTCGACGCCGCGCACATGCTCACCGATGCGGTCGGTCTCGTCGTGGCCACCCTGGCCGCGACCCTGATCGCGCGGCCGGCCACCACTCGCCGCACCTGGGGCTGGCAGCGCGCCGAGGTCATCGCGGCGGCGGCCCAGGCGTCGATCCTGCTGGTCGTCGGTGCGTACGCGGTCTACGAGGGTGTGCAGCGGCTCATTCACCCGCCTCAGATGGGCTCGGGCCTGTTGGCGATCGTCGGCGCCATCGGTCTGGCTGCCAACGTGGCCTCGCTGCTGGTGCTGTCGGGCGGGCGAGGCGACAACCTCAACATGCGAGCCGCCTTCCTCGAGGTCGCCAACGACGCCCTCGGGTCCGTGGCCGTGCTCGTGGCGGGTGCGGTCATCGCCCTGACCGGATGGATGCGCGCGGACGCCGTCGCCGGCCTGTTCGTCGCGGCGCTGATCGTGCCGCGGGCCGTCATCCTGCTGCGCGAGTCGGCCGCGATCCTGCTGGAGTCGACGCCGGCGGGGTTGGATCTCGACGAGGTGCGGTCGCACATCCTGGCGCAGCCGCACGTGCGGGGAGTCCACGATCTGCACGCGTCCACGGTGGCCAGTGGCTTGCCGGTGCTGACCTGTCATGTGGTGCTCGACGACGAGTGCTTCGGCGATGGGCACTGCCTGGAGATCCTGACCGCGCTGCACGCCTGCGTCGCCTCGCACCACGGCGTCGAGATCGAGCACGCCACACTGCAATTGGAGTCCGCGTCGCTCGCGGCGGCGCACGCCGAGCACCTGCACACCTGACGACCCCCGGCCCATCACAGTGGCAGTCTGCTGGTCACATCTGACGTGCAGACTGCCACTGTCTTGGGAAGCCACGACATCGGACACGGTGGGCGGACCACCGCTGTCCCGAGCACGCATCGGGCTTGTCGTCCGCCTTCATGTGCTACAACGTGCTACGTTGGCGCCATGAGGACGATCAGTCAGCGGGAGCTGCGCAACGACAACGCTGACGTCATGCGGGGCGTCGAGGCCGGCGAGACCTTCGTCGTCACTCGCCGGGGCGTCCCCGTGGCGCGACTCGGACCGATCGGCGCCGCCACCGATCTGCGGTGCGACCGGCCGGCGCGGCGACGCCCGACGTACAGCACCCAGGCGCGGGTCGTCCTCGACGTGCCGACCGCGGCCCTCCTCGACGACCTGCGCGGCGAGCGGTGACCGTCTGGTACCTCGACCCGTCGGCCGCGTTCAAGCTGATCGTTGACGAGGCGGAGTCCGACGCCCTGGCTCGGCGCATCGATGAGGAGCAGCCCGACCTCGTGGCGTGCTGGTTGCTCGACACAGAGCTGCGGCGCGCGGCGCACCGGGCGCCACAGGTGACCCAGCCGCTGATCACCGAGTTCCTCGAGGGCGTCGCGCTCTACGAGGTGCCGGCTTCCCTGTTCACCGAGGCCGGGGTGCTGCCCGGGCCGCAGCTGCGGTCCCTCGATGCGATCCATGTCGCCGCCGCCCTACGCATCGGGGTGGACGCGATCGTCACCTACGACACGCGACTGGCTTCCAGCGCGCGCGACCTGGGCCTGCGGGTCATCGCTCCCGTATGACGAGCGGCTTTCCGTGACGCGACTGGTGACGCGAGAGCGGTGGTGATGATCACGACCGCTCGCGCGCGGGCCGGACGAAGTCCGGGACGTCGGGCAGCCGGCGCATCGTCGCGGCGTAGAGCGGGACGGCAGGCCACTGGGTCACCGGCGTGGCGACGCGCATCGAGCTGGCTCCCAGCTCGCGAAGCGCCCAGGCGCAGGCGTCCACGATCGCTCGACCGTGCCCATGGCCGCGGTGCTCGCGACCGACGCCCAACGGCTCGATCAGCCCCGGACGCTCTGGCCCGGCGGACCAGACGCACGCCGTGGCGACGGGGGCGTCATCGGCATGCAGGACCAGGAACCTGGCGCGGCGGAAGGCCGGCCCAGCGGCCATCGCACGGAACTTCTCGACGCTGAACGTCGAGCGATGCCACGCCGCCAGGTGCGCGGCGACGACGTCCCGCACGACGGTCTCGTCGCCGATCTCGTCTGCGGTCTCGGCGTCGGCACCGGTTGCGCCGCTTGCGCCGTCCACGACCTCGACCCGCAGGGCAGGCGCCGGCACCGGGCGGGACAGGTCCCTGGTGAAGCAGGCCCACGCATCGCCCGGCGTCCAGCCGCGGGCGTGCAGCGTGCGTCGCAGCGCCCCGCCGTAGCGCACCTCGGCGCTGGCCACCGGACCGCCGATGACCCCGTCGCCGGCCAGGTCGTCGGCGATGCTCACCGCCAACGCCTCGTCCTCGGCGACCGTCGGCGACACCGCGAGCCGCATGACGGAGGCGTCGCCCACGCCGATGACGACGGGGTCGCCCTCGCGCTCCCAGACGCGGATCTGGTGCGCGAGGGCCGCGGCGCCGTCCTTCTGGCCCCAGCCGACGTCGCCCGGGTGCAGCTGCGGCGGACCGTCGTCATCGGTCTGGAACGACGCCAGAGCCGCTAAGACACGAGGTAGGTCAGCCACCGACGGCGTCATCGAGGTCATGCTCACGGGCTCAGTCCAGCACCCTGGGTGCGCGAACCGCACCCGATTATCCAAGCGTCCAGGCGGCTGGGATCAGCAGCACGGTGAGCCGCGAGGGCCGCGGTGGGCCTCGGTAGGCCTCGGCAGGACCCGGGGGCCGCGAGGCGTAGGGCTCTACAGTGTCCGCATGGCGACGAACCCCGCTGGTCCCGACTTCCCGCAGAGCC
This sequence comes from Arsenicicoccus piscis, assembly GCF_022568835.1. Taxonomy (GTDB): domain Bacteria; phylum Actinomycetota; class Actinomycetes; order Actinomycetales; family Dermatophilaceae; genus Arsenicicoccus; species Arsenicicoccus piscis. The sequence goes on along the minus strand of NZ_JAKZHV010000006.1, from coordinate 12,296 downwards.
CGCTCGTGGACATCCAGGAGCTGCACCAGGAGCTCACCGGCGACCCGGCAGCACGGCCGGTCGTGCTCGACGTGCGCTACTCCCCCGGCCGTGCCGACGGGCGCGAGCAGCACGCGCGGGGTCACGTGCCGGGTGCGGTCTTCCTCGATCTGGAGACCGTCCTCGCCGGCCCGAGACGACCCGACGGCGTGGGTGGTCGGCACCCGCTCCCGAGCGCGGAGGCCTTCGAGGAGGGCATGCGTGCGGCCGGCGTGAGCGCCGACCGTGACGTGGTGGTCTACGACGACTGGAGCTCGGTGGCTGCGGCACGCGCCTGGTGGCTGCTGCGCTACTTCGGGCACGAGCGGGTCCGGGTGCTCGACGGTGGCTGGAAGGCGTGGGTCGCGGCGGGCCTGCCGGTGTCGACCGGCTCGGAGGTCCCCGAGCCGGGTGACCTTCAGGCCGAGCCGGGGCACCGTCGGGTGATCACGGCCGACGAGGCAGCGCGCTACGCCCACAGCGCCGTGCTGGTCGACTCGCGACCGGCCGACCGCTTCCGCGGGGAGAACGAGACGATGGACCCGGTCGCCGGGCACATCCCCGGCGCGGTGAGCGTGCCTGCGCTCGAGAACGTCGACGACCAGGGCCGGTTCCTCCCCAACGCCGTGCTGGCCGAGCGGCTGCGGGCCGCAGGCGTGGTCGACGGCAACCTGCTGGCGACCTACTGCGGCTCCGGCGTGCAGGCCTGTCACCTGGCCCTCGCCGCGGCGGCGAGCGACGTGGCGCCGGACGCCGCGGTCTACGTCGGGTCGTGGAGCGACTGGATCAGCGACCCGAGCCGCCCCGTCGCCTGAGCCCACACCCGCCCCGCCTCACGCCGGCTCACGCCGGCAGCGTGAGCGTCGCGACCGCCCCGCGCGGCTGGGCGCGGTTGGCCAGCTGCAAGGTGGCACCGATGGCGCCGGCCTGACCGGCCGCGATGGTCAGGCCGAGCCCGTTGCCGCCGCCGCGCGAGGGCGAGCCGGTCACGAACCGGCGCGGCCCGTGCTCCAGCAGCACGGGCGGGAAGCCGTCGCCATCGTCCTGCACCAGGATCGCCCGCCCACGCACCACGCACTCCACCTCGGCCCCGCCGTGCCGGATGGCGTTCTCAAGGAGGTTGACGAGTGCCCGCTGGACCCGCCGCGGGTCGGTGGTCACGTCGGCGGACTCCTCGACGGTCAGGCGCACCGGCTGCGACGCGGCCTCGACCGCGGCGCGGGCGAGGGCGGGCGTGCTCGTCGGCACCAGGTCGACCTGCTGCTCGGCGGAGTCCACCTCGAGCAGGTCCTCGATGAGCCGCCACAACCGGGTGGCCTGACTGCGGACGAGGTTGCCGGCCCGGTCGTCCGGCAGCAACGACGAGGCCGTGACCAGGCTCGTCACGGGCGTGCGCAGGTCGTGCGCGATGTAGCCCGTGACCCGCTGCTCGGACGCGAGCCGGTCCTGCATGCTGCTCGCGAGGTGGTCGATGGCCGCTCCGAGCGACGCCACCCCGTCGCGACCGCGCACGGCGTCGGACACCCGTAGCCCCAGCTCACCGTCCGCGATCCGGCGCGCGGTGAGCTCGGCGCGCCCGGGCCGCCGGCTGAGCGCCACGCCGGTGCCGATGGCCAGCAGCACGGTCACGGCCGCGACGCTGAGCACCCCGACGACGAGGTACTGGTCGAGGTCGTCGAGCTGGCTGCTCCCGCTCGTCCAGTCCTGGTGGATCGCCAGCACGTAGCCCTCGGGCAGCTGGGTCGCAGCCCACACCTGCGGCGGGTCGTCGAGCAGGTAGGTCGCGGTGTGCCCCGCCTTGGCCTGGGCCTTCAGCTCGGCGGGCGTGGTCGGGTCGTCGAGCAGGGCGCGAAGTCGGGGATGGACGCACCCGACGTGTAGGCGCTGCGGGCCACCTGCAGGGACTGCAGCGCCGTGTCACGGGCCGCCTGCTCGGTCGCGTTGGTCATCACCAGGTGCAGCCACGAGGCGAACCCGACGGCGAGCACCACGACGACCGCCCCGAGCAGGACCGGCACCTTGACGGAGAGCTTCATCGGGGCGAGCTCAGCGCCTCAGCTTGTAGCCGAGGCCACGGACGGTCTCGATCCGATCCTTGCCCACCTTCAGACGCAGCCGCTGCATGTGCACGTCGACGACCCGCGTGTCGCCACCGCCGGGGTAGTCCCACACGCGGGTCGGCAGGGTGTCTCGGCTGAGCACGATCCCGACGTTCTCGACCAGCTCGATCATCAGCCGCATCTCGGTCGGCGTGAGGTCGACCCGCTGCCCCCGATGCTCACCTCCAGCGCCTCGTGGTCGACGACGAGGTCGCCGACCGCGCTGCGGTGGTGCTGGGAGCCGGCCGTTGGGTCTACCGGACCGCGGCGCAGCACCGCCCGCATCCGAGCGACCAGCACCATGGGGTCGAACGGCTTGGTGACGTAGTCGTCCGCTCCCGCCTCGAGCCCCTGGACGACGTCGACGCTGTCCGAACGGGCGGTCAGCATGATGATCGGCACCGTCGAGCGGCTCCGGATCTCGCGGCACAACGTGAAGCCGTCGACGAACGGCATCATCACGTCCAGCAGCACGATGTCGGGCTCGACCCGGCGCAGCGCGGCCCGCCCCTGCAGCCCGTCCGCGGCCGTCGTCACCGTGAACCCTAGAGCTCGAGCGCCATCGCGGTCGCCTCACGGATGCCGTCGTCGTCCTCGACCGCCGTCGGGGCCTGACCGCCATCGGTTCGTCGATCCGGCTCCCTAGTGTCCGGCACATCGAGAGCGACCCGGTCAGGACGGGCGCTCGCCCCGCTCACCAGGAGCCCAGCATGACCAGCACCGCCCGCGCCACCCGCCGCACCGCTCACAGCACCACGCACCGCACCGCGCACCGACTCGGCGCCGTCGCCGTCCTCGGCCTCGCCGGACTCGCTGTCGCCCCGGCCGCCCACGCCGCCGCCGAGGCACCCGCCAAGCCCAGGCCCACGCCTCGCGTGTGGGTCCAGGGCCACCTCGCTCCCGGCCAGACCATCGCGGTCTACGGGGACTGCGGAGTCAACTAGGCGGGGGTCGCGGCCCTCGGTGCCGAGCTGACCATGCCTGGGACCATCTCGCGCAACGTGACGTACACGATGACCTGCGCCGGCGGTGCCGAGGCCGACATCACGCTGCACACAGCGCCGGCGGCCACCACGGGTGTGCCGAAGGCCGTCACCAAGAAGGGCGACGCCTCCACCCGGGGGCACCAGGTGGTCCAGCGTCCCCGCGGCGCCGCAGCCACCGGCGGCGAGCCGGCCACCGACGACCACGCAGCCGAGCTGGGGGCGGCTGCTGGTCTGCTGACCCTGGTCGCGAGCGCCGGCTACGCGGTCGGTCGCCGCGCCGCGTCCCTCGCGTGACCAGGGTCTCCACCCGGGCGGGGGCGGCGTTCGGGGTCGCCCTCGTCCTGGCCCTCGGGGGGTGCCAGTCCGCCGGCACCTCCCCCGGGGGTCCCGGGGGGACGGTGTCGACCCGCACGGCTCCCAGTGAGACAAGCAGCATGTCGGCCAGCACGGCAGCCAACCCCTCGTCCGACCCCACCACCGGCACCACATCCCGCAGCACCACCACCACGACCACCAGCGTCCGGCCGCTGCCGGACTCGGCGCCGCAGCGCATCGTCATCCCGGCGATCGGGGGGTGGACGCGACCGTGCTGGGCACCGGGCTCAACCCGGACGGGACGGTCGAGGTGCCCACGATGAGCCAGCTCGACGACGTGGGGTGGTACGACGGGTCACCCGCCCCCGGCACCCTCGGTCCGGCGGTCCTGCTCGGGCACGTCACCGGCCGGGGACGCGACGGTGCCTTCGTCGCCCTGACCCGGCTGCGCCCGGGCGACCGCATCCAGGTCCGGCGCTTCGACGGCTCGGTGGCACAGTTCGCCGTGACCGGGAGCGAGACCGTCGCCAAGGACGCGTTCCCGACCGAGCGGGTCTACGGCGACACGAGTGATCCCGAGCTGCGCCTGGTGACCTGCGGCGGCAGCTACGACGCCGAGCAGCACTCCTACCCGGACAACGTCATCGTCTACGCGCGGCTGGTCGTCTGAGTCGCCCGAGTCGCCCGATCGGTGCGCGACCAGGGTTGGCCCGCGCGGGGCTCAGCCGCCGGAGACCGAGAGCTCGGCCTGGGCGACCGTCACCGCGGACGCGGCGTCCAGCTCGCGCGAGTCGAGCCAGCCGTCCGGCAGCGCGACCCGCTTCGGCGAGCCGGCCCGCCCGCGCTGACCCTCGGCGGGATCCCCCGGCCAGGGAGCGTCGGCGTCGAGCGTCGCGACCAGCTCGTCGAGCGCCTCGAGGGTGTCGACCAGCGCCAGCCGGTGGCGCACCTCGTGTCCCGCCGGGAATCCCTTGAGGTACCACGCGATGTGCTTGCGGATGTCGCGGCAGCCCTTGAGCTCGTCGCCGTAGAACTCGACCAGGTAGGCCGCGTGCCGCCGGATCGCCTCGCCGACCTCACCGAGCGTCGGTGTCGCGCGGTGGTCGCCGCCCGCGAAGGCCGCGGCCAGGTCCGCGAAGAGCCACGGTCTACCGAGGCAGCCGCGACCCACGACGACCCCGTCGCAGCCGGTCTCCTGCACCATCCGCACCGCGTCCTGCGCGGACCAGATGTCGCCGTTGCCGAGCACCGGGATCGTGCGGACCTCGGCCTTGAGCCGGGCGATCGCGGACCAGTCGGCCTGCCCGGAGTAGTGCTGGCTCGCCGTCCGCCCGTGCAGCGCGACGGCGGCAGCGCCCTCACCCTCGGCGATCCGGCCCGCCTCGAGATAGGTCAGGTGGTCGTCGTCGATGCCCTTGCGCATCTTCACGGTGACGGGCAGCCCGCCACGGCCGGCCTCTCGCACGGCGCCCGCGACGATGTCGCGAAAGAGCGTCGTCTTCCACGGCAGGGCCGACCCGCCGCCCTTGCGGGTCACCTTGGGGACGGGGCAGCCGAAGTTGAGGTCGATGTGGTCGGCGCGATCCTCCTCGACGAGCATCCGGACCGCGGCCGCGACGGTGCCGGGATCCACGCCGTAGAGCTGGACGGACCGGGGCGACTCCCCCGGGTCGTGCTCGATCAGCTTCATGGACAACGGAGTTCGCTCGACGAGCGCCCTCGACGTGATCATCTCGCTGACGAACAGCGCGGACGCCCCGCCGGCCCCAGCGGCCCGCAGACCGACCTCTCCGTATTCACGGCACAGGCGCCGGAAGGCACGGTTGGTGATGCCGGCCATGGGCGCGAGGACGACCGGCACGTCGAGGATGTGACGTCCGAGGGTGAGCGGAGGCAGCAGCGGGAGCAGGACAGACATGGCCTCCCGATTGTCTCAGACCCGCGCCCCCGGCCGGGTCGCGATGACCCGACGCACGGCGCCGGCGGCCCAGACCCCCAGGGCCACCCCGACGACCACGTCGCTCGGGTGGTGCATCCCGCGATAGAGCCGGGAGTAGGCCACGACCGGCGGGAACCCCCAGCGCAGCACAGGAGCGACGGCCCGCACGCGCGGGCTCGTGCTGCGGGACAGCAGGTCCGCGAAGGTGAGGTGCAGCGCCGTGGTGGCCGCCGTGTGCCCGCTCGGGAAGGACGAGGTCGGGGCGGGCTTGTCCAGCCAGGTGACGTCCGGACGCGGGCGACCCACCAGGTGCGAGCCCACGACGAAGACGGTGGTCTCGACCGTGATGGCGGCGAGCGGTGCGACGGCGAGGTCCCACCGGCCGTAGGCCCGCCGAGCCAGCGCGCCGTAGCCGAGCGCCGCGGCGATGGTCGGGACGGTGTCGGCATAGGTCGAGACCGCCCAGGTCACGGCGTTCGCCGCAGGGGTCCGTCGCCGTTCCAGCTCGCGGTTGACGGCGTCCTCGGCCGGGAAGCCGTCGAGCGGGCCCATGATGAGGCGGCCGATGCCGGCGATGAGACCGACACCGACCGCCCCGGGGAGCACGACCTCGCGCAGGACCGCGCGACCGAGCTCAGGGGTGACGTCCACGTTCATGGCCGCACCCTATCCATCGGCACCTATCGGCACCCCATCGGCGGGCTGCCCAGGCCGCACGCAGCCGCTACGGGCGCGCAGCGCTCAGCCGCTGTGGCCGCGCAGCAGCTCCGCGAACGGCGTGACCGCCGCGCGGCCGGCGCCTGCGCCGGCGCCCGCACGAGAGCCCGATCGGCCGCCCGACCGGCCGCCCGACCGTGCGGAGTCCACCCCCGGCACGGCGGCGAACCCGCCCACGGCGCCGGTCTCGGCGACCATGAGCGCCGACAGCTCGGCCGCCGCGCGAGCGACCCGCGGGCCGAGCTCGCTGGTGCCGCCGAAGTCCTCGGTGGCGGCGAACACGGCGGTGGGCACGACCACGGCGTGCAGGTAGCTGAACAGCGGCCGCAGCGCGTGCTCGAGCACCAGCGAGTGGCGCGGCGTGCCGGCGGTCGCCGCGACGAGCACCGGGGTGCCGTCGAGCGTGCCGGGCTCCAGGACGTCGAAGAACATCTTGAACAGTCCGCTGTAGCTCGCGCTGAACACCGGGGTCACGGCGATCACCGCGTCGGCGGACGCGAGCAGCTCCTGCGCCCGGGTCACCGACGCCGTGGGGAGTCCCCCGGCGGTCAGTGTCGTGACCAGGTCACTGGCGAGGTCGCGCACCTCGATCGTGTCGACGGTGAGCGCCTCGCCCCGCGCCGTCACCGCAGCGGTGACGGCGTCGGCGAGCTGGTCGGCGAGCAGCCGGGTGCTGCTCGGGGCCGAGAGACCGGCCGAGACGACGACGAGACGACGAGTCATGTCAGACCTCCACGGTGGTGTTGTCGCTGGTGGTGGTGTTGGGGAGCACCAGGTGGTGCGGGCTGTCCGGCCCGGCCGCCACGAGGCTGGCGTGGGTGGGCGGGTCGCTCGGCACGTGCGCCGGTCGACGAGCCTCCATCTCCCGGCGCAGGGCCGGGACGACCTCGCGGCCGAGGATCTCCAGCTGCTCGAGGACCACCTCGAGCGGCAGGCCCGCGTGATCCATCAGGAACAGCTGACGCTGGTAGTCCCCCACCTCGTCGGCGAAGGTCAGCGTGCGCTCGACGACCTGCTCGGGCGTGCCCACGGTGAGCGGGGTGAGCTCCATGAACTCCTCCAGCGACGGCCCGTGGCCGTAGACCGGGGCGTTGTCGAAGTAGGGCCGGAACCGCCGCATCGCGTCGGCCTGGCTCTCGCCCAGGAAGACCTGGCCACCGAGCCCGACGATCGCCTGGTCGGCGGCGCCGTGGCCGTAGTGCTCGAACCGCTCGCGGTAGAGCCGCACCATCGCCGCGGTGTGCTCCATGTTCCAGAAGATGTTGTTGTGGAAGAAGCCGTCACCGTAGAACGCGGCCTGCTCCGCGATCTCGGGGCTGCGGATCGAGCCGTGCCACACGAACGGCGGAGTGTCGTCGAGCGGCGCCGGCGTCGAGGTGTAGCCCCGCAGCGGCGTGCGGAACTGACCCTCCGAGTCGACGACCCGCTCGCGCCACAGTCGCCGCAGCAGGTGGTAGTTCTCGACCGCCAGCGGGATGCCGTCGCGGATGTCCTTGCCGAACCACGGGTAGACCGGACCGGTGTTCCCGCGACCCATCATGAGGTCTACCCGACCGCCGGAGAGGTGCTGCAACATCGCGTAGTCCTCGGCGATCTTGACCGGGTCGTTGGTCGTGATCAGCGTGGTGGCCGTCGAGAGCAGCAGCCGGTCGGTCTGACCGGCGAGGTAACCGAGCAGCGTGGTCGGCGACGACGGCACGAAGGGCGGGTTGTGGTGCTCGCCCGTGGCGAACACGTCGAGACCGACCTCTTCGGCCTTGCGCGCGATGGCGACCATCGCCTGCAGGCGCTCACCCTCGGTGGGGGTGCGGCCGGTCGTCGGGTCCATGGTGACGTCACCGACGCTGAAGATGCCGAACTGCACGTCGTCCTCCTTGCTAGGTAGTTGAATCTTGAATCATGTAACCAGAGGTGACCTGCGGTCCATTCCCCGGTGCGACACGGGTGAACGGCGATCACGCAGTGCCGACGTCACATCCGGCGAGCCGCTGTCACATCTCACTGAGCGTGATTTAGACCGTTCAAGCCCTGGGCCAGACGTGGCGCTCCGCACTGGGCCGTTGCCCCCTCTGGGTGGAAAAGTCCGCTCCCGAGCGATTTGCCTGACGTGCTCGGCCGATTCTGTGACGCTGGACCGCATGACAACGGTCCGCGCACTCCACGAGGTCAACCGCCCCGCTGCGACCTTCGCCGAGTCCCCGACGTCGGCCGAGGCCCGGGCCGCCGCCCTGCAGTACGTCCGGCTCGTCTCCGGCACCGCGCTGCCGACCGGCCCCGACCGCCGGGCGTTCTCCGCGGCCGTGATGGAGATCGCCGCCATCACCCAGCAGCTGATGGACCGGGCGCAGGAGCGGGTCGCCGCAGCAGCCTCCGACACGAGTGCACGCCCCGACCACGGCTCCGGGCTCGCCGCCGTCGGCTGAGGTCGCCCCGCACGCGACGAAGGGCCACCGCCTGCCGGGCGGTGGCCCTTCGCGTCTGTCTGTGGGTGGGGTCGACCAGGGTCAGCAGCCGATCAGCCGGGCGGCGAGGTAGCCCTCGACCTGGTCCAGCGCCACGCGCTCCTGCGACATCGTGTCGCGCTCGCGGATGGTGACGGCGTGGTCCTCGAGGGTGTCGAAGTCGACCGTGACGCAGAACGGCGTGCCGATCTCGTCCTGGCGGCGGTAGCGCCGGCCGATCGCCTGCGCGTCGTCGAACTCGACGTTCCAGTACCGGCGCAGCTGGGCGGCGAGGTCCTTGGCCTTGGGCGACAGGTCGGCGTTGCGCGACAGCGGTAGCACCGCGACCTTGACCGGGGCCAACCGCTTGTCCAGGCGCAGCACGACGCGCTTGTCGACGCCGCCCTTGGTGTTGGGCGCCTCGTCCTCGGTGTAGGCGTCGACGAGGAAGGTCATCAGCGAGCGCGACAGCCCCGCTGCGGGCTCGATGACGTAGGGGACGTAGCGCTCGCCGGTCGCCTGGTCGAAGTAGGACAGGTCGGTGCCCGAGTGCTCGGAGTGGGTCGACAGGTCGAAGTCGGTGCGGTTGGCGATGCCCTCGAGCTCGCCCCACTCGCTCCCGGCGAAGTTGAAGCGGTACTCGATGTCCACGGTGCGCTTGGAGTAGTGCGAGAGCTTCTCCTTGGCGTGCTCGTAGTGCCGCAGGTTGTCGGGGTTGATGCCGAGGTCGGTGTACCAGCGGGTGCGCTCGTCGATCCAGTACTGGTGCCACTGCTCGTCCGACCCGGGCGCCACGAAGAACTCCATCTCCATCTGCTCGAACTCGCGGGTGCGGAAGATGAAGTTGCCGGGGGTGATCTCGTTGCGGAAGCTCTTGCCGATCTGGGCGATGCCGAACGGCGGCTTCTTGCGCGAGCTCTGCATCACGTTGAGGAAGTTCAAGAAGATGCCCTGCGCCGTCTCGGGGCGCAGGTAGTGCAGCCCGCTCTCGTCCTGCACCACGCCGAGGTAGGTCTTGAGCAGCCCGGAGAACTGGCGCGGCTCGGTCCACTGGCCCCGCGTCCCGCAGTTCGGGCAGGCGACCTCGCTCAGCGAGATGGTGTCGGGGTCGACGTCGGCGCCGGCCTTCTTGGCCGCCTTCTCGGCGGCCGCCTCCTGCAGGTGGTCGGCCCGGAAGCGCTTGTGGCACGACAGGCACTCGACCAGCGGGTCGGTGAAGGTGGAGACGTGACCCGACGCCTCCCAGGTCTTGGGCGGCAGGATCACCGAGGAGTCCAGGCCGACGATGTCGTCGCGGCTGGTGACCATGGCCTTCCACCACTGACGCTTGATGTTGTCCTTGAGCTCGACGCCGAGGGGCCCGTAGTCCCACGCGGAGCGGGTCCCACCGTAGATCTCACCGCACGGGAACACGAAGCCCCGACGCTTGCAGAGGCTGACGACGGTGTCGACGGTGGAGGTCTGTTTTGCCATGGTGTCAAGGCTACCGGGTCACCGGGGGCCCACCGTGCGCCGGTGCCTGGCCGTCGGAGCCCGTGTCCTACCCTGGAGCGGTGTCCTCCACCCCGCCCCACCTCGGACCCGTCCGGGAGTCCGTCCACCGCGCCAGCACGCCCCTCGCCCAGCAGCTGTTGCGGCTGCCGCCCTGGGCGCCGCTCGCCGTGTTCTTCGGCCTGTGCCTCGCGGCAGCACTGATCACCGGCCCGGTCGGCTGGACCCTCTTCGTCCTGGCGCTCGCGTTCATCGGCTGGATGCTCTACCTGTCGTGGCCCGCCCTCGGCCTCAACGGCCGGCTCATGCGGATCGCCGTGATCTGCTTCGCCGTCGCCGTCGTCGTCATCCAGCTGGTCCCTCGCTAGAGGTCAGTCCAGGCCGAACTCCATCGCGGCCGCGTCGAGGCTCTCCACATCCTCGTCGGCGTCGACGTAGCGCGCATCGGTCGAGATCGCGGCGGCACGGCCGACCTCGAGCTCGCCCATCAGCTGGGCCTGCGGGCGGCCGAGCAGACCGAGCGAGGCGTATTGCTCGAGCCGCGCGCGCGAGTCGGCGATGTCGAGGTTGCGCATGGTGAGCTGACCGATCCGGTCCACCGGACCGAACGCCGCCCCCTCGGTGCGCTCCATCGACAGCTTGTCGGGGTGGTAGGAGAACCCGCTACCCTGGGTGTCGAGGAGCGAGTAGTCCTCGCCGCGGCGCAGCTTCAGCCACACCTCGCCGGTGACGGCCGACCCGACCCACCGCTGCAGCGACTCGCGCAGCATGAGCGACTGGGGGTCCAGCCAGCGCCCCTCGTACATCAGCCGGCCGAGCTTGCGGCCCTGCTCGTGGTAGGTCTCGAGGGTGTCCTCGTTGTGGATGGCGTTGAGCAGGCGCTCGTAGGCGATCGCGAGCAGCGCCATGCCCGGCGCCTCGTAGATCCCTCGCGACTTCGCCTCGATGATGCGGTTCTCGATCTGGTCGGACATGCCGAGACCGTGGCGCCCGCCGATCGCGTTGGCCTCCATGACGAGCGCGACGGCGTCGTCGAAGACGTGCCCGTTGATGGCAACGGGGCGGCCCTGCTCGAACCGGACCGACACGACCTCGGGGGCGATCTCGACGGTGTCGTCCCAGAACTTCACGCCCATGATCGGCTCCACGGACTCGACGCCGGTGTCGAGGTGCTCGAGGGTCTTGGCCTCGTGCGTCGCGCCCCAGATGTTGGCGGCGACCCAGTCCGTCGCGCGTCTACAAGGTGTGCTGAGCGACGGGTTCGCGACAGGCCGAGCACCGCGGCGTTGCGCCTCGAAGGTGGTGCGCACGACGTTGCCGCCATCGACCAGGCAGCGCGGACGGCGTCAGGCTGAACTACTCGATCAGCGGGGATCTGGGTGCTGGAAGCGCGGTGCAGAGCCTTCGAAGGCGGGCGGCAGCGCCGGCTGCGCTCATGCAGCCAGCGCGCATCCGGCACCGAGGCGATGTCGGCGAGCCCTGGCCGATGTCGGCGGTGTAGGTGGCACGGTCGCGAACGCGACAGGACCGGCACGAGGCCGACGTCGAACGTCGAGGCCGCGCGACGGCCCGTCAGAACCTCGGGCACGACAACAGACTAGCCGACCTGGCCGTCGCGTCGCCTTGACGCGTGATCACCGTGGGGTCCGCTCCTCCCGCCGACCACCTGCGCGGCGGTGCTGCCGGCCTCGCGGATGTGGTAGCCGGAGACCGAGAGCGGTTTGTAGGCAGGGATGTTCGGCGTCGCAGTAGGCCATCAGGTCACCGATCAGCCGCAGGTGCGGCTCGGGCAGGACGAAGAGCCACTCCTGCGCCCCGAGACGGCGATGTACTCCTTGAAGATCCTCAACGTGATGCAGAGCTGCCGTTGAAGCGTCGACGTGTCGGCATCGCCCTGGCGAGCTTCCGCAACGAGATACATGCAGAAGACGGGCACCGCCGGGCCGCTGATCGTCATCGACGTGGTCGTCGCGCCGAGCGGGATGTCCTTGAACAGCACCTCCATGTCGGACGCGCTGTCGACCGCGACCCGCAGTGCCCGACCTCGCCGAGGCTCATCGGGTCGTTGGAGTCGCGCCCCATCAGGGTCGGCATGTCGAACGCCACGCTCAGACCGCCGCCCCCGCGCTCGAGGATCATCTTGTAGCGCTCGTTGGTCTGCACCGCGTTGCGCGAGCCGGCGAACTGGCGGATCGTCCAGGCCTTGCCGCGGTAGCCCGTCGCGTGCAGCCCGCGCGTGTAGGGGACTTCGCCACCCGATGCGCTCCATCCGCTCGTCGGTCGCCGCCTG
>NZ_JAKZHV010000005.1 GCF_022568835.1 Arsenicicoccus piscis | reverse complement strand
CTTCCTGATCAGTCGCCAGCTCGTCGCGGGCACCGGCAAGGTCGTCGTAGAACCCTCCGGTGCGGCTCGGTTCGCGGTGAGCCAGCGCGCCGACCACATGTGGGACGCGTTCTCCAGCGCCACGACCCGCAGCCGACCCATCATCAACTCGCGCGACGAGCCGCACGCCGACGCCGAGAAGTTCCGCCGGCTGCACGTCATCGTGGGCGACTCGACGATGTCCGAGACGACCATGCTGCTCAAGGTCGGGTCCGCCGACCTGGTGCTGCGGATGATCGAGGCCGGCGTCGAGCTGCCGGACCTCACCCTGGACGCGCCGGTCAAGGCGATCCGCACGATGAGCACCGACGAGACCGGTCGCGCGACCGTGCCGCTGCGCGCGGGTGGCAGCGCCAGCGCGCTCGACATCCAGTCCCGCTACTTCGAGAAGGCCCGCGACTTCGTGGCGGCCGGTGGCGTCGGGGACCCCGTGCACGACCGCGTGATCGAGCTGTGGGGGAGGGCGCTCACGGCCATCGAGTCCGGCCACCTCGACGACATCGCGACCGAGATCGACTGGGTGATCAAGCGGCGCCTGATCGAGCAGTACTCCGCCCGCCACGACCTGCCGCTCACCGACCCGCGGATCGCCCAGCTCGACCTCGCCTACCACGACATCGACCCGAGCCGCGGCCTGTTCTACCTGCTGCAGCGGCGCGGGCTCGCCGCCCGCGTGGTGACCGACGAGGACATCGAGGCGGCCCGCAGCGTGCCGCCGCAGACGACCCGCGCGCGCCTGCGCGGGGCGTTCGTCAAGGCCGCCAGCGACCACCGGCGCGACTACTCCGTCGACTGGGTGCACCTCAAGCTCAACGACCAGGCGCAGCGCACGCTGATGTGCAAGGACCCGTTGCTGGCCGAGGATCCGCGCGTCGACCGGCTCATCGCCTCCATCGTGGAGCCCGCAGGAACCGCCCAGACGGGGCGGGTATGGTGACGTGCTGTCGTGCCTCGTCCGCGGGGCGTCCCTCACCTTGAGAGTCGAGATCTTCGTGCGCTTCAGCTCAGCAAAGCTCGCCGCCGTGGTGGCGGTGCCCGCCATCGCCCTCGCCGGCTGCGGTGGGTCCTCCGACGGGTCGCCCAGCTCCGCGGCGCCCCAGACCGCGAGCGTCGGCCAGCCCGCGACGGGCGACCTCGCCGGCGTCACCGTCGGTGGCTCGGAGACCGCGCCGACCGTCACGGTGTCCAAGAAGCCGTTCAAGGTCACGCAGACCACGGTCAAGAAGATCGCGGAGGGGTCCGGCGAGCCCGCCAAGGAGTCCGACGTCCTCAAGACGCAGATGATCGTCGTCAACGGCACCACCGGCGAGACGATCTACGACTCGTTCAAGGGCAAGACCACCGAGCCGTGGCCGCTCAGCTCGACCGGCACGCTGACCGGCCTGCGCAAGGCTCTCGTCGGCGAGAAGGTCAACGGCGCCAAGGAGCTCGTGGCCGTGCCCCCGGGCGACGCGTTCGGCGCCAACGGCCAGTCCTCGCTGAAGGTCGGCAAGGACGACACGCTGCTGTTCTACTTCGAGACCAAGGGCCTGCAGGCCACCGAGGCGTCCGGCACCCCGGTCGCCCCCAAGCCCGGCTTCCCGACCGTGAAGGTCGAGCAGGGCAAGGCCGCCACCATCACCATCCCGAAGACGCCCGCCCCCACCACGCTGCAGAGCGAGGTGCTGATCAAGGGCAACGGCCCGGCCGTCGCCAAGGGGCAGACCGTCTTCGCGCACTACACCGGTGTCGTGTGGGCGACGGGCAAGAAGTTCGACTCCTCCTGGGACCACGGCACCGCGCCGCTGTCCATGCCGGTCGGTGTCAGCCAGCTGATCCCCGCCTGGGACAAGGTGCTCGTCGGCCAGACCGTCGGCAGCCGCGTCGTCATCGTCGCGCCGCCCGCCGAGGCCTACGGCAACAAGGCGCAGAACGCGATCCCGGCCAACTCGACCCTCGTCTTCGTGATCGACATCGTCGACGCGATGTGATCGAGTCTGGTTCACCCAGAACGACTTTCGTAGAACTCTCGTCCCGACCCACGACGTAAGGAGCCTCTCATGGCGCTCAGCAAGCCCGAGATCGACTTCCCCGGCGAGCAGCCGCCCAGCGACCTCGTCATCGAGGACATCACCGTCGGCGACGGCCGCGAGGCCAAGGCCGGCGACCAGATCAGCGCCCACTACGTCGGCGTCGCCCACTCGACCGGCGAGGAGTTCGACGCCTCCTGGAACCGCGGCGGCCCGCTCGACTTCACCGTCGGCGTCGGCCAGGTCATCCGCGGCTGGGACGAGGGCATCCTCGGTATGAAGGTCGGCGGCCGCCGCAAGCTGACCATCCCGCCGCACCTCGCCTACGGCGAGCGCGGCGCCGGCGGCGTCATCAAGCCGGGCGAGAGCCTGATCTTCGTCGTCGACCTGATGGACGTGCGCTGACTGCCTGGCCTGACTGGCCTGGCTGGCCTCACGGCACCACCGGCACGCCGCTACCCGAGCAGGGTGGCGGCGTGCCGTCCTGCTGCGGCAGCCGCGAGGAAGGACGCGCGGTCGGCGTCCAGACCCCGGCCCATCGTCGAGAGCCGCACCGGCGAGCCGGCGAGGGCCGTGTCGAGACCGTCGAGGCCGACCTCGACGAGCCGCAGCCGGCCGCCGGACTGGGTGCACAGGGCCCGCGCCTGCTCCAGCACGCGCTCGCCGAGGTCGCCGAGGTCGCCGTGGCTGCTGTCGAGCAGCGGCACCGGGACGTCCGCGGGGGCCAGGGCCACGCGGCCGTAGGCCGTGAGCGAGTGGTGGGACACCCCGAGGTGCCGTGGGCGGGCGTCGGCCTGCGACACGCGCAGCGACGCGACGGCCCGGCCACCGAGGGTCGCGCCGGCGTTGACCGCCTCGCCCGCGGACGTCCCCGAGAAGCCCCAGCGCGTGCCGGTGCCGAGGTTGCCGGGGCCCTGCGCGACGATCGCCACGTCGGCGCCGACCACGTGCCGCGCGGCCAGCAGCCCGGTGTGCACGTTGACCGCCTCGAGGTCACCGCCGAAGGCCTGGCCCACCGTGATCGTCGCCGCCAGCCAGTCGGCATCGCGCAGACCGGCGACCGTCCGCGAGAACGCGCTCGGCAGCGCCCCACCGTCCGTCATCACGTAGACCACCCGGGCGTCCGGGCGGTCCGCCCGCAGCCCCGCGACGATCGCCGGCACGGCCGAGTGCAGGTCCGCCACGACGACGGGCAGGCCGTCGATGCTGTCCGCCTCCGCCAGCACCCCGTGGTGCGGCGACTCCTGCTCGTCCACGCCGAGCACCATGGCCTGCAAGGGGGTGTAGCGCGCCTTGACGACGTGCCCGGGGCCGGCCGGGGGGTCTACGGGGAGGCGGTCGGGGATCGCGACGACCAGCGCGAGGCCACCGGTGCCGAGGCCGCGCTCCAGCGCCGAGACGTTGAGTAGGACCCGGTCACCGGGCTGGGCCGTGCCGACCAGCGCGGTGTAGCCGAGCGCCCGGACGGTGGTGGCTGACGGCGGCGCCGACGGCGTGACCCCCGCGGCGTCCACAGGCGACGCGCCGGGCTGGTCCGCAGCGTCGGCATCGAACACACTTACGGCATACTCGACAGCGCCGGGCCAGGTCGCCCGGACCGACGCCACGGTGCCTTCTCGCCAACGGATCACGCTGGCAATCTAGGGCACGCACGATCGCGGAAGGGGGCGACATGGCCACGTCCAAGGCGAAGCAGCCCAAGACGCCCATCAGCGCGGCCAAGACCGAGCGCCTGCTCAACCTCGTCATCGCGCTGCTCTACACCCGGCAGGCACTCACCAAGGTGCGCATCCGGGACGCCGTCGAGGCCTACCACGGTCTCGGTGACGAGGCGTTCGCCCGGATGTTCGAGCGCGACAAGGACGAGCTGCGCGCCATGGGCATCCCGCTGGTCACCGAGCAGATCGACACGTGGTTCGAGGACGAGGAGGGCTACCGGATCGACCGGCGCGAGTACGCCCTGCCGGAGGTGCGCCTCGAGCCGGACGAGATCGCCGTGCTCAGCCTCGCCAGCCGCACTTGGAGCCAGGCCAGTCTCGCCGGGCCGGCGGCGCGTGCCATGCGCAAGCTCGAGGCTGCGGGGGTCGAGCGCGACGACCGCTCGCTGCTCGGCGTCGACCCCCAGATCCGCACGACCGAGCCCGGCTTCGAGCGGGCCAAGGACGCCGTGCTCGGCCGGCGCCCGATCCGGTTCGACTACCGCAAGGGCGCCGCGGGCACGACCACCCGGCACCTGCAGCCGTGGGGCCTGGCCCGCTGGCACGGTCGGTGGTACCTCACCGGCCATGACGTAGACCGTGACGCACCGCGGGTGTTTCGCCTGGGTCGCGTCGTGGGTCCGATCCAGTGGGCCGGCCGCGCGGGCAGCTATGTCGTGCCGCCCGACCACGACCCGCTCGCCATGGTGCGCACCGAGCAGGGGGCGGCACCGGCGACCCGGGCCGTGCTGCGGGTGCGCGGTGGGGCCGGGCAGCTGCTGCGGCGGCGCGCCACCGCCACCAGGGCGCTCGACGACGGCTGGGACGAGCTCGACCTCGACTACACGTCGAGCGATGCGCTGGTCGGCGAGCTGGCCTCGCACGGCGCCGACGTGCTGGTCCTCGAGCCGCCGGCCCTGCGCGAGGCGGTCGTCGCCCGGTTGCGCGGCGCCCTGGGCCACCGCGACGGGAGGACGTCATGACGCTGCCGGGCATCAACCTCAACGAGCCCGCCACCGACCGGCTGCACCGGCTGCTCGCCATGGTGCCCTGGCTGCTCAACCGGCAGGGCGTCGACCTCGAGCAGGCCGCCGCGAGCTTCGGGGTCAGCACCGAGCAGCTCGAGGCCGACCTGCAGCTGCTCTTCCTCTGCGGCACACCCGGGGGCCTGCCCGACGACCTGATCGACGCGAGCTGGGAGGAGGGGCGGGTCTACCTCTCCAACGCCGACACCATCGCCCGGCCGCTGCGCCTCGGCGTCGACGAGGCGCTCACCCTCATCGTCGGGCTGCGGGCCCTCGCCGCGGTGCCGGGCCTCGGCGATCGCGACGCCGTCGACCGCGCCATCGCCAAGCTCGAGGCCGCCGCCGGCAGCCTGCCCGGGGCCTTGAGCGACGCCCGCGCAGTGACGGTGGACCTCGCCGACCAGGGGGAGGTGCCGCACCTCAGCGAGGTCCGCGCGGCGCTGGAGGACCATCGTCGGCTGCACCTGCGCTACGTCGTGCCGTCGCGGGACGAGACGACCGAGCGCGACGTCGACCCGATGCGGGTGGTCTCGATCGACGGGCCCTGGTATCTCGAGGGCTGGTGCCACCGCGCCCAGGACGTGCGGCTCTTCCGGCTCGACCGGATCGAGGCCCTGAGCGTGCTCGACGAGGACGGCACGCCCCCGGCCCAGGCTCGCCCCCGCGACCTCGGCAACGGCCTCTTCCAGCCCGGGGCCGACGACCTGCGGGTGAGCATCGACGTCGCGCCCGAGGCAGCGTGGGTCGTCGACTACTACCCGACCGAGAGCGTCGAGGAGCGCCCCGGCGACGTGTCGCGGGTGACCCTCGCGGTCGCCGACCGGGCCTGGCTGCGCCGGCTGCTGCTGCGCCTCGGTGCCGGCGCGCAGGTGGTGGAGCCGGCCGAGGTGGCCGCCGACGTCGCGGGCGCAGCGAGCGCCGCGCTGGCGCTCTACGAGGAGTCCTAGCGGCTTGCCACGGGGCCTACACTGAGGGCGGACGCACATCGTGTGCTCGCACCGCCGCCGACCGGAAGGCACGTAGACCATGGGTCGCCTGTTCGACAGCCCCCTGCACCTGCTCATCATCGTCCTGGTCATCGTCATCATCTTTGGCTGGAAGCGTCTCCCCGACGCCGCCCGCAGCCTCGGTCGCTCCATGCGCATCTTCAAGTCCGAGGTCTCGGAGATGAAGAACGACAAGACCGACAAGCCGGCCTCCGACGCCTCCCGCAGCACCGTCCGCGGCGAGACCCTGCGCGACGAGACCGTCGCGGACGGTCAGACCTTCCGCACGACGTCCACCGAGCGGCCCGCCGACCGACCCGCCGACCTCGCCGACGACGAGGTCGTCATCGACGGCGTGCGTTACAAGCGCAGCGAGACGCACCCCCGCGACCCCCAGGCCTGAGCCTCGATGGCTCTACGTCGGCGTCCGAAGGACCCCGAGGGGCGGATGTCCCTCGGCGACCACCTCCGGGAGTTCCGCAACCGCGTGACGATCAGCGGCATCGCGATCGTCCTCGCGTCGATCCTCGGCTGGGTCTACTTCAACCAGCTGCTGCACTACCTGACCGAGCCGCTGCGCCTCACCGCGGCCGAGCGCGGTCAGACCGTGGCGCTCAACAACTCCGACGTCACCGGCGCGTTCAGCCTCAAGCTGCAGATCGCGCTCTGGGTGGGTGTGATCGTCGCGAGCCCGGTGTGGCTCTACCAGCTGTGGGCGTTCATCATGCCCGGGCTGCACCGCAAGGAGAAGCGCACCGCGCTCGCCTTCATCGCCACCGCGGTGCCGCTGTTCCTGCTCGGCTGCTACGCGGCGACCTGGGCGCTGCCCAACGCGATCACGGCCCTGCTGGGGTTCACCTGGCAGGAGGGCCTGAACATCATGCAGGCCGACTACTACATCACCTGGGTGACCCGGTTCATCCTCAGCTTCGGGCTCGCGTTCCTGCTGCCGGTGCTTCTCGTCGCCCTCAACCTCGCCCACATCCTGCCCGCGCGGGTGATGCTCAAGGGCTGGCGGGTCGCCGTCGTCGTGATGTTCGTCTTCGCCGCGATGATGTCGCCGACGCCCGACCCGTGGTCGATGTTCGCCCTCGCGATCCCGCTGATCCTGCTCTACTTCGCGGCGTACTTCGTGGCGCTGCTGTTCGACCGGCGCCGCGCCAAGCAGGAGCCCGACTACCACGACCTCGCCGACGACGAGGCGAGCGTCCTCTAGGTTGGTCCCATGGGACCCCACCTGACCGCCTTCGCCGAGGCGATGCCCTTCCCGCTGGACGAGTTCCAGATCCTCGGCTGCGAGGCGGTCGAGGACGGCCGGGGCGTGCTCGTCGCTGCCCCGACCGGCGCCGGCAAGACGGTGGTGGGGGAGTTCGGCGTCCACCTGGCCCTGCAGACCGGGCGCAAGGCCTTCTACACCACGCCGATCAAGGCCCTGTCGAACCAGAAGTACCACGACCTGGTCCGCCGCCACGGCGCCGACCAGGTCGGCCTGCTCACCGGTGACGCCAGCATCAACGGCGACGCGCCCGTGGTCGTGATGACGACCGAGGTGCTGCGCAACATGCTCTACGGCAGCTCCACCACGCTCGGCGGGCTGGGCTTCGTCGTGATGGACGAGGTGCACTACCTCGCCGACCGGTTCCGCGGCGCCGTGTGGGAGGAAGTCATCATCCACCTGCCCGAGCACGTGCAGGTCATCTCGCTGTCGGCGACCGTGAGCAACGCCGAGGAGTTCGGCGCCTGGCTGAGCGCCGTGCGCGGCAACACCACCGTGGTCGTGTCCGAGGACCGCCCGGTGCCGCTGTGGCAGCACATGATGGTGGGCCGGGACCTGTTCGACCTGTTCGTCGACGACGGGCTGGGCATCCTCGCCGAGCACGGCGACGCGCCCGCGGGCCAGAGCGTGCAGGTCAACCCCGAGCTGCTCGACCGGATCCGCGAGGTCGACCACTTCCGGCACTCCCGGGGCTACGACCGCTCGCCGAGCTTCGACCGGCGCGGCCGGGAGCGCAGTCGAGGCGGTCGGGGTGGCGACCGAGGCGATCGCGGCGATCGGGGTGGCGACCGGCCCGCGGGACGGCCGGCCGGTGCTGGAGGCGGACGTCCGGGCGGGGCTGCGACCCGCGCCGAGGTCATCGCCCGGCTCGAGCGCGAGGGCCTGCTGCCGGCCATCACGTTCATCTTCTCGCGGGCCGGCTGCGAGGCCGCGGTCGGTCAGCTGCTCGCCCAGGACGTGCGCCTGATCAGCCCGACCGAGGGCGCGCGCAACCGGCGCCGCGCGGAGGAGCGGCTCGCGGGCGTCGACCTGCGTGACCTCGGCGTGCTCGGCTACCACGACTTCGTCGAGGGGCTCAGCCGCGGATTCGCGGCGCACCACGCCGGCATGCTGCCGACCTTCCGCGAGATCGTCGAGGAGCTCTTCACCGAGGGCCGGGTCCAGGCCGTCTTCGCGACCGAGACCCTCGCGCTCGGCATCAACATGCCGGCACGCACGGTCGTCCTCGAGAAGCTGGTGAAGTTCAACGGCGACAGCCACGTAGACCTCACCCCGGCGGAGTACACCCAGCTCACCGGCCGTGCGGGCCGGCGCGGGATCGACATCGAGGGGCACGCCGTCGTCGTCTGGTCCCGTGGGCTCGACCCGGTGGCCGTCGGCGGTCTCGCGAGCACCCGCACCTACCCGCTCAACTCGAGCTTCCGCCCGACCTACAACATGGCCGTCAACCTGGTCGACCGGGTCGGGCGCGACGCGGCCCGCGAGATCCTGCAGAGCTCGTTCGCCCAGTTCCAGGCCGACCGCGGAGCCGTCGGGCTCGCCGCCCAGCTCAAGCGCCAGGAGGAGGGCCTCGAGGGCTACGCCCAGGCGATGGAGTGTCATCTCGGCGACTTCCCCGAGTACGCCCGGATCCGCGGCGAGCTGAGCCACGCGGAGAAGGAGGCCGCCAAGGACCGCCAGACCGCCCGGCGCGCCGACATCGAGGCGAGCCTCTCGGCGCTCAAGCCCGGTGACGTCGTCGTCGTGCCGGACGGTCGTCGCGAGGGGATGGCCGTGGTCATCGGTGCCAACAAGGGCGGCCGCCAGGCGCCGGTCAGCCCCGCGATCCTCGACAGCGACGGTCGGGTGCGGCGCCTCACGACCCACGACGTCCGCGCCGCCGTCACGCCCGTCACCCGGCTCGACCTGCCCCGCAGCTTCAACCCCAAGAACGCCAAGTCGCGGCGCGACCTCGCTGCCACGATGCGGGCGAAGGTGCCGTTCGAGCCGCCGCGGGGTCGCGAGTCGAGTGCCGAGACCGCGCCCGCACCGGCGGGGGCTGGCCCGCGGGCCGCGCTCAAGGCCCAGCAGCGTCGCATCGACGAGCTGCGCCGCGAGCTCAAGGCGCACCCCTGCCACCAGTGCCCCGACCGTGAGCACCACGCCCGGTGGGCCGAGCGCTGGTGGAAGGCCGAGCGCGAGGCCCGTCGGCTGCGCCGCGCCATGGATCAGCGCACCAACTCGGTGGCGCGCCAGTTCGACCAGATCTGCTCGTTGCTCAGCGACCTGGGCTACCTCAACCCCGCGGGCACCGAGGTGACGCCCGCCGGGCGACTGCTGCAGCGGATCTACACCGAGAAGGACCTGCTCACGGCCGAGTGTCTCAACCACGCGCTGTGGGCCCGGCTGGACGCCCCGAGCCTCGCCGCCGTGGTGTCCGCGCTGGTCCACGAGCCGCGCGGGCGCGAGGACGGAAGTGCCGAGCCGCGGCTGCCCAACGAGGACGTGGCCGAGGCGTTCCGCCAGATGGTGCGGCTGTGGTCGACCATCGAGGACCTCGAGGACGCCCGCAAGCTGCCGTCCACCGGTGCCCCCGAGAGCGGCATGCTGTGGATGACCCATCGCTGGGCGGCCGGACAGAGCCTCGACGTGGTGCTGCGCGACAGCGACATGGCGGCCGGCGACTTCGTGCGGCGGTGCAAGCAGATCGTCGACCTGCTCGGTCAGATCGCCGTCTCCGCGCCGCAACCGGCGCTGCAGGCCACCGCGCGCCGCGCGATGGACGCCGTCAACCGAGGCGTGGTGGCGGCCGACCAGCTCGACTGACGTTTGGGGGGCGACAAGGGCCAATCCCGCACAAGGTGGCAGGCAAGGGCCGCTACGCTGCCAACCGCCGCGCAATAAACCCCCGTGTCCAAGAACCGGGGGGAAGGCCCGACCCTGGCGAGACGTGCCGCAGTCTCGGGACTGACGAACGACCTTGTCGACGTGGTCCACGTGCCGTAGTACGTGTAGATCTGCCCGTAGTGGATGGCCCCAACCCCCGCCTCCACGAAGTCCGTTTTTGGCATGCCGTGTCCACGCACCAGCCGGCCCACCTCAGCAAACGTCTTCCGCTCGACGCCACCGGGGCACAGGCGGGCAATGAGCTCATCTATACGGCTCATGCATTCGCTCCCTCGAGATCGGCGACGATCGCGTCGATCTTGGTCCGGAGCTCGGCCTGCCGGGCGACGATCCGGGCGATCTCCGCATTCAACTCGACGATGTCGATCGCCTCGGTCGTGTCCTCGGGGACTATCCGATTATCGGTGTAAGTGGCGTTTTCGTTACTGGTGGGTGCTGGCCGCGGGCATGCGGTCAGCGAAGGTGACGGCGAACGCGTTCAACGCTGGCTTCCAGCGCATCCCCCAGCGGGTCTGGCCGGTGCCCTTGGGGTCCAACGATCTCACGGTCAGGTAGAGCGTCTTCAACGCGGCCTGCTCGTTCGGGAAGTGACCGCGGGCCCTCACCGCCCTGCGGAACCTGGCATTGAGACTCTCGATCGCGTTCGTGGAACAGAGAACTTTGCGGATCTCGACGTCGTAGTCCAGGAACGGGATGAACTCGGTCCAGGCGTTGCGCCAGAGCCTGATCATCGCGGGGTAGGCCTTGCCCCACTTCTCGGCGAACTGTTCGAACGCCCGCTCCGCATCGGCCGGGGTGGATGCTTCGTAAACGGGCCTGAGGTTGGCGGCGATCTCGGGCCAGTGCCGCTTCGAGGCATAGCTGAAGCTGTTGCGCAGCAGGTGGATGATGCAGGTCTGGACCTTCGCGGCGGGGAACACGGACCCGATGCTGTCGGGCAGGCCCTTCAACCCGTCGCAGACCATGAAGAACACGTCCTTGACGCCTCGGTTCTTCAACTCGGTCAGGCAGGCAAACCAGAACTTCGCCGACTCCCCATCGCCCTGCCCGGGCCAGATCCCCAGAATGTCCTTGTGCCCGTCGAGGTCGACACCGATCGCGGCGTAGTAGGGCTGGTTACGGACCTGCCCATCCCTGACCTTGACCACGATCGCGTCGATGAAGACCGCCGCGTAGATCGGCTCCAACGGGCGGGCCATCCACGTGTTCATCTCGTCGACGACGCGGTCGGTGATCCGGCTGATCGTGTCCTTCGACACCGAGGTCCCGTAGACCTCCGCGAAGTGGGCAGCGATCTCCCCAGTCGTCAGGCCCTTCGCGAACAGCGACAGCACCATGGCGTCCATGTCCGACAACCGGCGTTGGCGCTTGGTGACCAACTGTGGCTCGAACGTGCCATTGCGATCCCGCGGCACCCGGATGTTGACGGCACCGACGTTGTCGGTGATCACCGTCTTCGAGCGGGTGCCGTTGCGGGAGTTGCCCGACCCGCGACCGACGGGATCATGCTTGTCATAGCCCAGGTGCTCGTTGAGTTCTTCGTCGAGGGCTGCTTCGACGATCTGCGCCGTGAGGGTCTTGAGGAGGCCGTCGGGGCCGGTCAGGGCGATACCGGCGTCCTTGGCCTGGCGCACCATCTGCGCGACGGCTTCACGCTGAGCCTTGTCCAGCTCGGCCGGCTCATCCTGCGGTGGTGGTGGGTTTGGGGTCACAGTCTCCAGTCTGGCCGACTCCACGGCCTCCGCACTGCTGCTGGTGGTGGTTGTCTCGGTCATCATGACTCCTCCTGCCCTTGCGGGCGATGGAGCCACTTACACCGTTTCTCGGATACTCCCTGTCCTCGGCCTCGACGTAGGAGGACACGGACAGGTTGTAGACGTTGTCGGCGAGCGCCTCGGCCTCGACGAGCGTGGCGAAGTGCGGAACGTCCTCCCGTGCCGTGAACGCGTCGAGGACTGCCTGCTGGTGACCCTCGGTCAGCTTGATCTTGTTGCCGATGCGGGTGAACTGCTTCGACGCGTCGACGATCGCGGCCGTCCCGTCGACGGCGAGCCAGGACAGGATGTGCATCGTGAAGGCGAGGTCGGCCATGCTCTTCGGCGCGAGAATGCCGGCCGGGGAGAAGCGCGGGTCATTGATGAGGGTCGGGTCGTCGGCGCCCCTCCACTTCGTCGAGTAGGGCGGGTTGGAGACGATGGCCTCGAACGGCACGATGTCCCCATGTGCCGGATCGAGCAGGGTGTCGCCGAGGGCGATGTCGAAGTCCTCGTAGTTGATGTCGTGAAGGAACATGTTGATCCGGGCGAGGTTGTAGGTCGTCAGGTTGATCTCCTGACCGAAGAACCCACGCCGCACGTTGTCCTTACCGAGGACCTTGGCGAACTGGAGCAGGAGGCTGCCGGACCCGCATGCCGGGTCGTAGACCCCGTTGACCGACGTCTTGCCGACGACCGTGATCCGTGCGAGCAGCTCGCTCACCTCTTGAGGCGTGAAGAACTCGCCACCGGACTTGCCGGCGCTGCTCGCGTACATCGTCATGAGGTATTCGTAGGCGTCGCCGAACGCGTCGATCGTGTTGTCGGCGAAGGTGCCGAGCTTGAGGTCGCCGATCGCGTCGAGGAGCTTGACGAGCTGCTCGTTGCGGCGGGCCACCGTCGGACCGAGCTTGTTGCTGACGTCGAGCTCGTCGAAGAGGCCCTTGAGGTCGTCCTCGCTGCCGGTCCCGACGGCCGACCCCTCGATGTTGCGGAAGACACGCGCGAGCGTCTCGTTGAGGTCGGCGTCCCCGCGCGCGCGTCGGCGAACGTTCACGAAGAGCTCGCTCGGGAGGATGTAGTAGCCCTTGTCGGAGACCGTGACCTCACGACCGAACTCGGCATCCCCGTCGCCGAGTTCCGCGTAGTCGAAGGCCGCGACACCCGCGGCTCGCTCCATGCCGTTGAGGTAGTCGGTCAGGTGCTCGGAGATGAAGCGGTAGAAGAGCATCCCGAGGACGTAACCCTTGAAGTCCCACCCGTCGACACTGCCGCGCAGGTCATTGGCGATCCGCCAGATCGTCTTGTGGAGCTCGGCCCGCTGCGCTTCCTTGGTCACCCGGCGATCCTGCCCTATGAGGGGGACAGCCGTAGCCAAGCCGCCCGTAGCCGGCTACGGCACTCTTCTGTGCGGACCCGTACATAGGGTGAAGCGCGTGGACGCGGGTAACTGGAAGGCGCGGGTCGCCGACGTGGCCGCCAGCGATCCGCACCTGAAGGCAGTGGTCGAAGCCCACGGCATTCCCGACAAGTGGGCTCGTCCGCCGGGCTTCCCGAGCCTCGTCCTGCTCATCCTCGAGCAGCAGGTCTCGCTCGCCTCTGCCGCGGCAGCATTCGCGCGCGTCGCGGAGACCGCGGGGGCGATCCGTCCCCGGGCGCTCCTCGCCACGACGCCCGAGGCCCTGCGCGCCGCCGGTGTTTCCGGCCAGAAGGACCGCTACCTCCGCGCCCTGTCGCAGGCGGTCCTCGACGGCACCCTCGACATCGACGCCCTCGAGCGACAGGACGACGCCGAGGTCGAGCGACGGCTGACCGCCCTGCCCGGCATCGGCACGTGGACGGCGAATGCCTACCTCCTCGCCTGCCTCGACCGCCCCGACGTGTGGCCGGTCGGGGACCGCGCGCTCCAGGTCGCGGTCGCCGAGAGCCTCGGCCTCGACACCGTCCCGACGGTGAAGGAGCTCGAGGTCATCGGGGAGCGCTGGCGCCCCAACCGATCGACCGC
Source organism: Arsenicicoccus piscis (assembly GCF_022568835.1). GTDB lineage: Bacteria > Actinomycetota > Actinomycetes > Actinomycetales > Dermatophilaceae > Arsenicicoccus > Arsenicicoccus piscis. The sequence goes on along the minus strand of NZ_JAKZHV010000005.1, from coordinate 261,218 downwards.
GGCCCGCCTGCTCTGGCACGGCTACCTCGCGCGCCGTGGCCGCCGCGAAACCGTCGTCGACCTCAGCTGATCGCGCAGACGACGCGTGAACCGGAGTTGAATGCCGCTCAGTCGGCGAGGTCCGGTCCGCCGACGACCTGGAGCAGCTGCGCCTCAGCGGCGATGAGGTAGGACTCGAGCTCGGCGAGGCACGCGGCCTCGTCGCCGTCCTCGAGCAGGTCGACGAGCCGCCGGTTGCGGTCCAGGAACGGCTCGTGGAGGGCCTCGCGGTCGGGCAGCCGGAGGAAGGCGAGGCGCAGCTCGGCGAGCAGTCCGTCTAACATCGACGTCAGGTGGACGCTGCCGGCCGCCGCCACGAGGGCTCGATGGAACTCGATGTCCTGGGTCCCGACACTGTGCCAGTCGCCTGACCCGGCGGCCTGCTCGGCGGCCCACACGCACTCGTCGAGCCCCTTGAGCGCCACGACGCCCGAGGGCCCCGCGGTGAGGAGACCCCGGACCCCGAGCGGCTCGACGAGGCGACGCGTCGCGTACATCGCGCGGACGTCGTCGGGCGACACGGTGCGCACGAAGACCCCTTGGTGCAGCGCGTGCTCGACGAGCCGCTCGTGGGCGAGCAGCCGGAAAGCTTCGCGGACCGTGTTGCGCGAGACCTGCAGCGCCGCCGCCAGGTGCTCCTCGCGCAGCTGCGCTCCCGGTGCCAGACGCCCGGCGGAGATCTGCGCTCGCAGGGCCGCGGCCACCGCCTCGGCGGTGCTCTCGCGTCGGGGGAGCGGGGCGAATGCGAGCGCAGCCACTTCTGCCTGTGTCGTCATCGACGTCCCTGCTCCCTCGTGTGTCTGGTCGGTTCTGCGAGCACTCTACCCATCCAGGTGAAGAAATGTAGTCAGATCCTCTTGTTGGATTGCTCAACAATCCGCTACCGTACTGACACTCGCCGACACAGCGCTCGGCCCGGACCCGAGAGGCCCCCCGCATGTCATCGAGCTCCGCCCCCCTGACAGCCCCGGCCACGGACCCGTCGTCCGTCCGCCGCGTCATCGTCGCCAGCCTCGTCGGCACCTCCCTCGAGTGGTACGACTTCTTCATCTACGGCACGGCCTCGGCCCTCGTGTTCAACGAGCTCTTCTTCCCGACCTTCGACCCACTCATCGGAACCCTCCTGTCGTTCTCGACCTTCGCCGTCGGCTTCGTCGCCCGGCCGCTCGGCGGCATCGTCTTCGGCCACTTCGGCGACCGGATCGGCCGCAAGAACGTCCTCGTCGTCACCCTGCTCCTCATGGGCCTTGCAACCTTCGCCATCGGTCTCATGCCGACCTACGACGCGATCGGCTTCTGGGCCCCCGCCCTCCTCGTCCTGCTCCGTTTCCTCCAGGGACTCGGCCTCGGCGGCGAGTGGGGCGGCGCCGTCCTGATGACCCTGGAGAGCGGACACCCCGAGCGACGCGGCCTCAACGCCAGCTGGCCCCAGGTCGGCGTCCCCATCGGTCTCCTGCTCTCCAACGGCGTCCTCGCCCTCATGGGCGCGATCACGACCGACTCGACCTTCCTCAGCTGGGGCTGGCGCGTGCCGTTCCTGCTCTCCGGCATTCTCGTCATCGTCGGCATCTGGATCCGCCGCACGCTCTCCGAGAGCCCGCTGTTCCAGGAGACGAGCGAGGAGGGCGAGGAGTCGCACGCGCCGATCGTCGAGGTCCTCAAGCGCTACCCCAAGCAGGTCCTCCTCGCGATCGGGGCCAGGGTCGGCGTCGACGTCGCGTTCTACACGTTCGTCCTGTTCATCACGACCTATGTCGCGACCTACCTGGAGCTGCCCAAGTCCTACGCGCTGAATGCCGTGCTCATCGCCGCGACCTTCCAGATCTTCGCCATCCCCTACTTCGGGCACCTGTCGGACCGCATCGGCCGACGACCGGTCTACCTCGCGGGAGCCGTCGGCTCGGGGGTCTGGGTCCTCGTCTTCTTCCGCCTGCTCGAGACGGAGAAGTTCGCCTTGATCCTCCTCGCCGCCGTCATCGCACTCATCCTGCACGCAGCGATGTACGGCCCGCAGGCATCGTTCATCTCCGAGATGTTCCCGACCCGGGTCCGCTACACCGGCGCGTCGATGGGCTACCAGCTCGCCGGCATCATCGGCGGCGGCCTCGCGCCGATCATCTCGACCGCCCTCCTCAAGAAGTACGACAGCGCGACCCCGATCATGGTCTACGTCGTGGCGATGCTCGCGATCAGCCTCGTCTGCGTCTTCCTCGCCCCCGAGACGCACAAGGCCGACCTGCACGCCGACCCCGCAGCAGCGGGCGCCGTCCCCGAGAGCGCCTGACCGATGCCGACCGTCGACCTCAACAGCGACCTCGGCGAGGGATTCGGCCGCTGGACCCTCGGCGACGACGAGGCGATGCTCGACCTCGTGACGAGCGCCAACGTCGCCTGCGGGTTCCACGCCGGCGACCCGAGCACCCTGCGGCGGTGCTGCGCCGGAGCGGTCCGCCGCGGCGTCGCGATCGGCGCCCAGGTCGGCTACCGCGACCTCGCCGGCTTCGGGCGCCGGAGCATCGCGATGGACCCCGCTGAGCTCGCCGACGAGGTCGTCTACCAGATCGGCGCCCTCGACGGCCTGGCTCGCGTTGGTGGCGGCCGCGTCGCCTACGTCAAGCCGCACGGCGCCCTCTACAACGACGCGGCCTCCTCGCCCACCGTCGCTCGCGCGGTCGCCGAGGCGGTCCGCGACTACGACCCGACCCTCCCGCTCCTCGGGCTGGCCGGCTCCCACGTCCTCGCCGCCGCCGCGGACGTCGGACTCCGGACCGTCGCGGAGGCATTCGCCGACCGGGCCTACACCGCCGACGGGCTCCTCGTCTCAAGGAGCCAGCCCGGCGCCGTCCTCCACGACGCCGACGAGATCGCCGCGCGCGTCGTCCGACTGATCACCGAGGGGGTCGTCACGGCCGTCGACGGGACCGAGGTCGGGATCAGCGCCGACTCGGTCTGCGTGCACGGTGACACGGACGGTGCCGTCGCGATCGCCCGCGCGGTACGGTCTGCCCTCGACGAGGCGGGCGTGACGGTCCGCCCGTTCGTCCACGGCGACGACTGATGCGCACCATCCCCGCCGGCCACCGCGGGCTGCTCGTCGAATGCGCCGACCTCACCGAGGTCATGGCCCTCCACCGGGTGCTCTCCAGTGACCGCCCGGCCGGGGTCGTCGACCTCGTCCCGGCCGCCCGCACGCTCCTGCTCACCTTCGACGACGCCGTGACCTCCCACGGCCGGCTGACGGCCGCGGCGCAGGACGCCGACCTCGACCTCGACGCCGGCCCCGAAACCGGCAGCGAGGTGTCGATCGCAGTGACCTACGACGGCGAGGACCTCGCCGAGGTCGGTGCACTCACCGGGCTGTCCGCCGAGGAGGTCGTCGCTCGGCACACCGGCGCCGACTACGTCGTCGCGTTCACCGGCTTCGCCCCGGGCTTCGCCTACATCAGCGGCGGCGACCCCGCCCTCGTCGTCCCGCGACGGGACACCCCACGCACCAAGGTCCCAGCCGGATCCGTCGCTCTCGCAGGGGAGTTCACCGGCATCTACCCCCGGCAGGGTCCCGGCGGCTGGCAGCTCCTCGGGCGCACGGACGCGCCCCTGTGGGACCTCGACCGCGACCCGCCCGCGCTGCTCACCCCTGGCACGCGCGTCCGCTTCACGGCGGTCGAACGATGATCGAGGTCCTGCGGACCGGACCGCTGACGACCGTCCAGGACCTCGGCCGCCCCCGCTGGGCGCACCTCGGCGTCGGTCGCTCCGGCGCCGCCGACCGCCCCAGCCTCCGCCTCGCCAACCGGCTCGTCGGCAACCCGGAGAATGCCGCCGCCCTCGAGACGACCTTCGGCGGGCTCTCCATCCGGCTCCTCGACGCCGCGACGATCGCCGTGACCGGCGCACCCGTCCCGGTCACCGTCGACGGCCGCATCCGGGACACCAACGCGCCCCTCGACCTCGCCGCGGGCTCGGTCGTCGAGCTCGGCCTGCCGACCGCCGGAGTCCGCAGCTACCTCGCGGTCCGCGGTGGCGTCGCCGTCCCGGACGTCCTCGGCTCGAGGTCGACCGACCTGCTCGCCCAGCTCGGCCCCGACCGCCTCTCCGCGGGCGACGGCATTCCCATCGGGGCACCCACCGGCGACCGGCCGGGCGTCGACCACGCCCCGGTCCGCCCGCTCCCCGCGGACCCCGTGCTCCACGTGCTGCCCGGCCCGCGCGCCGACTGGTTCACGCCGGAGGCGATGGCCACCCTCGGCAGCGCGACCTACGAGGTCAGCTCGCAGTCCGACCGGGTCGGTGCCCGGCTCACCGGGCCCGCCCTGGAGCGGTCCCGGTCCGGCGAGCTCCTCAGCGAGGGACTTGTCGAAGGCGCGGTCCAGGTCCCCGCCGACGGCCAGCCCGTCGTCTTCCTCGCCGACCACCCGGTGACCGGCGGCTACCCGGTCATCGCCGTCGTCCACCCCGCCGACGTGCCCCTCGCCGCGCAGGCCCGACCCGGCCAGCGGGTGCGCTTCCGCGTGGACCGGTAGCGGGCCCGTCCACGCCCGGCTCGCACCCCTCGCGGACCCGCCCTGCACGGCCCTAGCCTCGATCCTTCACGACTGATGGGTCGACACGCGTCCTGAATGCACCAAAGTGCCTGTCCTGCAACGGAATACTTGGACTTGCGACAGTCAAGATCCGTGAGCGGGAAGGCACCTGGTAAGTGAAGAGTACAGCGTGGTCGGCGGGGTTGTCCGTGAGCGGCGACGGGACGGGCGTCGATGCCACGATTGTCATCGCCCACTTGGAGAAGGAGCAGGCGGCGCGGACGTTCAAGAAGACGTTCGGGTACCACCCGATCGCGGTCTGGTGCGACAACACCCACGAGCTGCTCGACTGGCTCACCGGGCTGAACACCGCCGCCGTCCACGGCAAACGGGGCCGGTCGGTGGAGTACTCGGTGGGGTTCGCGGTCACCGAGACCGTCCGCGACGCCATCGGGCAGGTGCCCACGAGGGCGTGGGTGCCGGCGATCGACGCCGACGGCGACCCGCGGGTGCACGCCGACGTCGCCGAGATCACCGCGCTGCTCCCGGACACCCTGCGGGAGAAGTGGCCCACGGCCATGCGGGTCATCGTCCGCCGCGAACACCCCCACCCCGGCGCCCAGCTGCCCGTCTTCGAGGAACGCGACGGGTGGCGCTACCAGGCGTTCGCGACGAACACGACCACCGGGCAGGTCGCCTTCCTCGAAGCGCGGCACCGCGCCCACGCCCGCGTCGAAGACCGGATCCGGGTCGCCAAGGACACCGGCCTGGGCCGGTTCCCCTCCCGCGAATACGGCATCAACCACGCCTGGCTCGCGCTCGTCGCGGTCGCCGCCGACCTGCTCGCCTGGCTCCGGCTCCTCGCCCTCCCCGCGGCGTTGAAGAACTGCGAACCCAAAGCCTTGCGGTACCGGTTCCTGCACGTCCCCGCCCGGCTCACCAGGGGCCCCCGACAACGCCGGCTCCGGCTCCCGGCGACGTGGCCCTGGGTCACCGACGCCGTCGCGACGTTCACCGCCGTCATGGCCATCCCAATGCTCACCTGACAGCCCCGAGCACGTGCCCGACCGCCCCACCAGGACCCTCGGAAACCCGCACCGCAGCGCCACGCGGCCATCCCGCACGCCCCGAAACCCGTTCAACCACAGGCCAGCCCGACCCGGCCGTCAGCCAGCCCAGTCACACCCTCATGAAAGACGGAGGCTAGACGCGGACCCGGCACGCTTCGACGGCGTCGCCATGCTCGGGGTCGATGAGCATGTGTGGCACCACGTCGACCAGCGCGTGCGGGGACCGAAGATGCTCACTGGGGTGGTCGACCTGACCCGCGACGAGCACGGCACCGTGCACGCCCGCCTGCTGGACCTGGTCCCGGGCCGGTCCGGGACCGTGTACAACGACTGGCTCGACCAGCGCAGCGAGGCCTTCCGCGCCGGCGTGCAGGTCGCGACGCTGGACCCCTTCCACGGGTGAAAGAACGCGATCAGCGAACACCTCGCCGACGCCGTCGCCGTGGTCGACGCCTTTCACGTCGTCACGCTCGCCACCGGCTGCATGGACGACGTGCGCCGCCGCGTCCAGCAAGACACCCTGGGCCACCGCGGGAGGAAGGGGGACCCCCTGTATGGGATCCGCACCATCTTGCGCGCGGGGGTCGAGAACCTCACCGACAAGCAGCACGCCCGTCTGACCAGCGCGTTCGCCGCTCACGACGCACACGTCGAGGTCGAGCTCGCCTGGCAGGTCGCCCAAGACGTGCCAGCCGTGTTCCACGCCGACACGCCCTGCTCGCGTCGCATCTGAGGGTGGCATCGTCGAACGCAGCCGCGAAGGCCGCCGGTGTGATCGGCGGAATGCTGGCCGGTGCGGACAGCATCGATGACCTGGATGTGCTGCGCCACGGCGGCATGCGCAAGGTGATCGGTGGGGTCCGGGCGCCCTCGACGTATGGCACGTTCCTGCGCGCGTTCACCTTCGGTCATGTGCGCCGGTGATCGCCGCGGCGAGGTTGCGCCGGGGCAACACCGTGTCCGGGCAGGGTGCCGCGCGCCTGATCGGTGACGCCGTCGCCGCGGCCCGGGCGGCCGGGGCGAGCGGGCAGGTGATGGTGCGGGCTGACTCGGCCTACTATCGCCAGGACGTGATCGCGGCGATCGTCAAGGCCAAGGCGCAGTTCAGCGTGACCGCGCGGATGAATCCTGCTGTCACGAAAGCGATCACGGCCATCGATGACAGCGCGTGGACCACGATCAAGTACCCCCGCGCCATCTGGGACGAGGACGAGAACCGGTGGGTGTCCGAGGCGCAGGTCGCTCAGACGTGGTTCACCGCGTTCACCTCCCACCCCAAGGCTCGACAGGTGACCTGCCGGCTCGTGGTGCGCCGGGTAGCCCGGCTCAACCCCGCCACCGCGGTCGCCGGGCAGGGCGAGCTGTTCACCACGCGGCGGCATCACGCGTTCGCCACGAACTCGACCCTGACCGTCGTGGACGCCGATGCCACCCACCGCGACCACGCGATCGTCGAACAAGTCATCGCCGAGCTCAAGGACGGACCGCTCGCGCACGCCCCGTCAGGAAAGTGCCACGCGAACGCGGCCTGGCTCGCCCTGGCACGCCTGGCGTTCAAGCTGCTCCGCGCGGCCGGCGCCGCCGCGTCCGCGCGGCACGCGAAAGCCCGATGGGCGACCCTGCGCACCCACCTGGTCGCGGTCCCGGCCAGGATCGCGTCCTCGGCCAGAAGACTCGTGCTGCACCTACCGACCCACTGGCCCTGGCGACCGCGTGGCAAGACCTGTGGGACATCGCGACCACCACCTGACCACCCGCCGCGACCAGCAGGCCCCGAGGCACGACCAGACGTGGAAGAGCCGGACACACCGGCCGATACCCCACGCACGCCGACCGAAGACCCCCCTCACATCCGCGAAGAAAACCCTCGACGCTCACCCACGAAACAGCGTCGGTGGATCAGGGCTGAGGGTGTCAGTCGATGCCCAGGGCGGTGAGCAGCCGGTCTACGCTCGACGCCGCGCCGAAGCGGGTGGCGACGTCGGACAGCAGCCGCGGGTCCGCGACGGCGGTGGGCACGGCCAGGTCGGCAGGTTCTACGGGCAGCGGTGCGTCCTGCGCGACCTGGACGACCACGGGGGCGACGTCGAGGTAGGACGCGGCCGCCTCCAGGTTGCGGCGCCGAGCGCCCTTGATCCGCGGGTCCCCGCCGTCGACGGCCGCGCGCAGCCCGGCGAGGTCGCCGAACTCGGCGATCAGCGCGGCAGCGGTCTTCTCCCCGACGCCGGTCACGCCCGGGAGCCCGTCGCTGGTGTCCCCGCGCAGGGTCGCCATGTCGGCGTAGGCACGACCGGTCGGCACGGCGTACTTGGTCTGCAGGAAGGTCTGGTCGACCACGTCCGCGTCGCGCACCCCGCCCCGCGCCGTGTAGAGCACCCGGACCCCGGCCGCGTCGTCGACGACCTGGAACAGGTCGCGGTCGCCGGTCACCACGTCGATCGGCAGCTGCCCGCGGAAGCGCGCCACGAGCGTGCCTATGACGTCGTCGGCCTCGTAGCCCGCCGCCCCCAGCCGGGCGATGCCGAGCCCCGAGAGCACGTCGACGATGGCGGGGACCTGCGGCGCGAGGTCGTCCGGCGTGTCCTCGGCCTCGACCGACCCGTCCGCAAGCCGGTGCGTCTTGTACGTCGGGATCGCGTCGACCCGGAAGGCCGGACGCCAGTCGTCGTCCCAGCACGCCACCAGGTGGGTGGGCCGGTGGGCCAGCACCAGGGTCGCGATCATGTCGAGGAAGCCCCGCAGGGCGTTGGACGGGGGAGCGGCCGCGTCCTTGCGCACGTCCGGCACGCCGTAGAACGCTCGGTAGTAGAGCGAGGCCGCGTCGAGCAGCAGCAGCTTGCGCGGCTGGTCCGGTCGCGATGACTCGTGCGCAGGCAGGTCCGAGGGCATAGGGGGAGCGTAGTGCGGCCGCCGCGCCCCGTGCCGAAGGCCAGTCCGAGGGATCGGCGGGCCCGTTCACCCGTTCGGCACTACCCTGGGACAGGTGGAAGCCATGGACGAGCAGATCGTGGAGCTGTTGAGCAAGGACGGTCGGATGAGCTACACCGACCTCGGCAAGGCCACGGGGCTGTCGACGTCCGCGATCCACCAGCGGGTGCGACGGCTGGAGGAGCGCCAGGTGATCACGGGCTACCGCGCCGTGGTCGACCCCGAGCAGGCCGGTCTACCGCTGGCTGCGTTCATCGCGATCGCCCCCCTCGACGAGTCCGCCCCCGACGACATCCCTGACCGGCTGCGGCACGTCCGCGCGATCGAGGCGTGCCACTCGGTGGCCGGCGACATGAGCTATCTGCTCAAGGTGCGGGTGGCGTCGCCGCTCGCGCTCGAGGAGCTGATCGGCGAGATCCGCACCGTGGCCCGCGTCTCGACCCGCACCACCGTCGTGCTCTCCACGCCGTGGGAGTCTCGGTCGACCTGGTGAGGGTCAGGTGCTGAGGATCAGGGCCGTGCGATGGGCGCGCAGCGTCCGCGGGTGACGGCCAGCAGGTCGGTGGGGGAGAGCTCGACGTCGAAGCCACGTCGGCCGCCGGAGACGAGGATCGTCTCGAATCGCTCGGCGGAGCCGTCGAGCACGGTCGGCAGTGTTGTGCGTTGACCGATCGGGCTGATGCCTCCCACGACGTAGCCCGAGCTCCGCTCGGCGTCCGCCGGCCTGGCCATGGCGACCTTCTTCACGCCGAGGGCGGCGGCCAGCGCCCTGAGGTCGAGCTGGTGGTCGACCGGGACGATGCCGACCGCGAGACCCGAGCCGGTGTCTACGAGCAGGGTCTTGAAGACCCGCTCCGGCGCCACACCCAGCGCGGCCGCTGCCTCCATCCCGTAGGACGCGGCGTGCGGGTCGTGCTCGTAGGCGCGAGCGGTGTAGCCGATGCCGGCGCGCGCCAGCGCCACGGTGGCTGGGGTGGACGGACCGCTGCCGCCGTACTTCTTTCCCACGCCGCGAGCGTACGGCCCGAGCGCGCAGCGGTGCGGTGCCGGGTCTACGCGTGGACCGGGACCGGCCGGTCGGGAGCCAGCTCCGGCGACTCCGCGTCGGCGGCCGCCTGCTCTCGCCACCAGCGCCGACCGTCCGGCGGGAGGCTCGAGATCGGGTCGTAGTAGACGTACGAGCGGTCGAGCGCGGTGTCGAAGCCGTCCTCGATCGGCGTCAGATAGTTCTTGCGCCACAACGAGATTCCGCGCTCGCGGTCGTAGGACTCGGCCTGGTGCACCCAGCGCTTGCCGACGAACGGCACGTCGCACACGATCCGCGGGGTCGCGAAACCGGGCAGGTAGCCGAGGATCGCGTGCTGCAGCTCCTGCGCCTCGGCCAGCGACAGCCGCCAGTGCTCGGAGCTGGGGATCATGTCGCACATGTAGAAGTAGTAGGGGTTGATCGACGCCCCGTCGAGCAGCCCGAAGCAGAGGTCGAGCAGGTCCTTGGGCGTGTCGTTGACGCCGCGCATCAGGACGCCCTGGTTGCGGATGTTGCGCACCCCGGCGTCGAGCAGGCCGCGAGAGGCGCGCGCCACCGCCGGGGTCAGCGAGCTGACGTGGTTGACGTGGGTGTGGAAGGCGAGCCCCACGCCGCGCGAGCGGGCGGTGAGCGCGACGCGGCCGACGCCCTCGACGACGTCCGGCTGCGTCCAGTGCTGCGGTAGACCCATCAGCGCCTTCGTGGCCAGCCGGATGTCCCGGATGTTGTCGATCTCGAGCAGCCGCATGACGAACGACTCGAGGTGGCGCCACGGCAGGTTGGCCACGTCCCCGCCGGAGACGACCACGTCACGCACCTGGGGCGTGGCCTTGAGGTAGTCGATCATCGCGTCGAGGCGTCCGTCGGGACGCCCGGCCAGCCGCAGCTTGGTGACCTGCGGGGTCGAGTTGCCGACGAGGTCCATCCGCGTGCAGTGCCCGCAGTACTGCGGGCAGGTCGCGAGCAGCTCGGCGAGCACCTTGGTGGGGTAGCGGTGGGTAAGCCCCTCCGTCACCCACATGTCGTGCTCGTGCAGGGAGTCGCGGGTGGCGTGCGGGTGCGACGGCCAGTCCGGGTCGCGGTCGGAGAAGACCGGCAGCATGTAGCGCCGGACCGGGTCGGCGAGGAACGCACGCGTGAACTCGACTCCTGCAGAAGGCATCTCGCCGTCGGTGGCGCCGACCATCGTGTTGAGCATCTGCGGCGGCAGCAGCATCGACATGGTCGCGCGCTCCGTGCGGTCGCGCTCCAGGTCGTCGTAGAACTCGTCGGTGAGCAGGTCGCCCATGACGGCCCGCAGCTGGGCCGGGTTCTTCACGCAGCTGGTGCGCTGCCACTGGGCGCTTGACCACTGCTCGGCGGTGACGTCTCGGTAGCCGGGCAGCCGCGTCCAGTCCGGCTCGACGAGGGCGCGCCGCTGGTAGGCGTAGGGCTGAGAGATCGCTGCCATGGCGCCACCGTAGCGCCGATCCTTGCGTATGGCTAGGATAAGACCGCAAGATCCACAGCGTCGTGGTCACATCACGGGAGGATGCTCATGGTCTCTGGTCCGCGCTCGCCGCTCGGCCTGCACCGGGTGGTGGCGACACCGGGGGAGCCGACCCGCCTCCCGCAGGCCGCGTGGCGCCTCGACCCCGACCCGGCGATCGGGCCCGACGAGGTGCGCGTGGACGTCGAGCGGCTCAACCTGGACGCGGCGTCCTTCCGCCAGCTGCGCGAGCAGCACGGCACGGGTGACGCCGTGCGCGAGGCGGTGCTCGCGATCGTGGCCGAGCGCGGCAAGATGCAGAACCCGGTCACCGGCTCCGGCGGCATGCTCGTCGGGACGGTCGCCGAGGTCGGGCCGCAGTCGACGACCGGGCTGCGCGTGGGTGACCGGGTCGCCACCCTGGTGTCCCTCTCGCTGACGCCGCTGCACCTCACCGACGGGTTGTCGCGGTGGGACGGCACGTCCGAGCGGATCCCCGCGCAGGGACACGCGATCCTCTTCGGTCGGACCATCGCTGCGCGGCTCCCCGAGGATCTCGATCCCGCTCTCGCGCTGATGGTCATGGACGTCTGCGGCGCACCAGCGTTGGTGCGCAGGGTGATTCGCGAGCATCGAGTGCTGACGGGTGTGGATCCTTCCGTGCTCGTGCTCGGTGGCGCCGGCAAGTCCGGCTCGCTGTGCCTGGCCATGGCGCGTGCCGAGCGCTCGCCCCGGGTCGTCGCCGTCGTCCGCGACGACACCGAGGCCCAGGCCGTAGACCGTGCCGCTCTCGCCACGCACGTGGTCGTCGCCGACGCCCGTGACCCGCTGGGGCTGACCGCGGCGGTCGACGAGGTCGGGGGACCCGTCGACCTCACCGTGGTCTGCGTGGACGTGCCCGGGTGCGAGCAGCCCGCCATCCTCGTCACCCGCGACGGTGGCACCTGCCTGTTCTTCTCGATGGCCACCAGCTTCTCCGCTGCGGCGCTCGGGGCCGAGGGGCTGGCCGCGGACGTGCGGCTGCTGATGGGCAACGGCTACGTGCCGGGGCACGCCGAGCTGGCGCTGTCGTTGATCCGCGAGAACCCTGGCGTGCGAGGCTTGTTCGACCAGCGGCTGGCGGAGGAGGGCGCGTGAGCACCGGACCAGGCGCACCGTTGCTGCAGCTAGACCCGCGCGCCGTCGCGCGGGCTCGGCAGCTGGCGGCCCGAGCCGGCCGACCCATCGTCGAGCTGGCCCAGGCGCACACCACCGCGTCGGTCGAGCGGGCCACCCTGCGGCTCGCCGGCCTGAGCGGCGCCGACCACGAACGGGTCCCGTGGGTCAACCACCTCGTCGACGCCGTGCGCGACGGGGTCGGGCTCGAGCAGTGCGTCTGCGCCCCCGCGTTCGACGCGATCCGGCGTGGTGAGGCCACCGACCTGCTCGACCTGGCCCAGCGCGCCTCCTCCCGGTCGGTGCAGCTGCGCCAGCCGTCCGGGCGCGACCGGTCGGCCGCGCTCACCCTCGCGAGGCGCTCGATCGGCACGGGCATCAAGCGGATCGACCGCAACCGCGCCACCCGGGACCGACTGGTCGCGCGGCTCGGGGACCCGCCCAGCCGCCCCTGGATCTACCTCATCGTGGCGACCGGGGACATCTACGAGGACATGCCGCAGGCGCAGGCCGCCGCCCGTGGGGGAGCAGACGTCGTGGCCGTGATCCGGTCCACCGGGCAGTCTCTGCTGGACTACGTGCCGGAGGGTGCGACCCGCGAGGGCTACGCGGGCACGTATGCGACACAGGAGAACTTCCGGCTGATGCGAGCGGCGCTGGACGACGTGAGCAAGGAGGTCGGGCGCTACGTGCGGCTCACCAACTACGCGTCCGGTCTGTGCATGCCCGAGATCGCCACGCTGGCGGGCCTGGAGCGGCTTGACATGATGCTCAACGACTCGATGTACGGCATCCTCTTCCGCGACATCAACCCGGTGAGAACGTTTGTGGATCAACGCTTCTCGCGACAGATTCACGCGCGGGCGGGCATCATCATCAACACCGGCGAGGACAACTACCTCACCACCGCCGACGCCGTCGAGGCGGCGCACACGGTCACCGTGAGCCAGCTGCTCAACGAGTACTTCGCCAAGGAGGCCGGGCTCGCCGACTGGCAGCTCGGGCTCGGTCACGCCTTCGAGATCAATCCCGATGTGCCGCAGTCGTTCCGGTTGGAGGTGGCGCACGCACTGCTCGCCCGCACGCTCTTCCCCGACGCGCCGCTGAAGTGGATGCCGCCGACGAAGCACATGACCGGTGACATCTTCCGCGGCTACCTGCTGGACGGCTTCTTCAACCTCGTCGGTGGCCTGACCGGTCAGGGAATCCTGTTGGTAGGCATGATGACCGAGGCCGTGGTCACCCCCTGGCTGTCCGACCGCGACCTGGCCCTGCAGAACGTCCGCTACGCCCTGGACGCCGGCCGCGGGCTGGTCGAGGACTTCCACCCGCCGGTCGACGGGTTCATCCAGCAGCGCTCGCGCCAGGTCCTGGCCGAGGCGATCGAGCTGCTCGACCGGATCGTCGACGACACGCTGCTCGAGGCGATCGCCGACGGCACCTTCGGCCTGATGCGTCGCCCCGCCGACGCCGGCAAGGGTCTCGACGGGGTGGTCCGCAAGGACGACGGCTACGCCAACCCCGCGGTCGAGCTGCTGGAGCCCGACCTGGCCGAGCCGGCCCTGCTCGAGGGGGCCGGATGAGCGACATCGTCCGCCCCTACGGCGACACCTCGGGCGACGGCATGGTCCAGGTGTCCTTCACCCTGCCCATCCCGCACGACAAGCGGGCCGAGGGCGCCGCCGCCCAGCTCGCGGCCAAGATGGGGATCGAGCCCGCCCTCGTCGTGCACGCGAAGGCGATCGGCCCCAGCTACACCTTCTTCGTGGTCTACGGGCCGGTGCACCACCTGGTCGATCTGCGCGAGGTCGCTGTCGTGGAGCGCGAGTTCGCGATGCTGTCGGCCAAGGAGGTCGATAGCGCTATCAAGACCCGGCTGGGCCGGCCGCTCGTCGTGGTCGGTGCCTGCATCGGCACCGACGCGCACACCGTGGGCATCGACGCCATCCTCAACGTCAAGGGGTTCGCCGGCGAGAAGGGCCTCGAGGCCTACGCGCAGCTGCATGTGGTCAACCTCGGTGCCCAGGTGCTCGTCCCCGACCTCGTAGACCGTGCGCTCGCCGAGCGCGCCGACGCCGTCCTCGTCTCCCAGGTGGTCACGCAACGGGACGCCCACCTGCTCAACACCCGCGAGATGGCGGCGGCCTTCCGGGAGGCCTGCCCCGCTGGGGAGGTGCCGCTGCTGGTCGTCGGGGGGCCACGCTTCGACGAGGGCGCGGCGGGCGCGCTCGGCGTCGACCGGGTGTTCGGGCGCGGCACCTCGCCGGCCGAGGTGGCCTCCTACCTCGTCCACGCCCTCGTCAACGAAGGAGCAGCACGATGACCGAGTCCAGCGCCCACGGGTCCACCCCCGAGGTCGGCCTGACGGTGACGCACCGCCGCTACGTGCCGTACTCCCACGCGCACTACGCGGGTGACCTCGTCGACGGCGCCTACGGGCTGGGCCTGTTCGGCGACGTCGCGACCGAGCTGTGCATCCGCACCGACGGCGACGAGGGCCTGTTCGCGTCCTACACGGGCGTGCAGTTCCTGGCCCCGGTGCGCGCCGGCGACTGCGTCGAGGCCGAGGCGCGGCTCGTGCGCGTGGGCCGCCGGTCGCGCGAGGTGACCTTCACCCTGCGGGTCGTGGCACGGTCTACGCCGGAGCGGGGGGTGTCGACGGCCGCCGTCCTCGACCCCCCGATCGTGGCCACCACCGCGACGGGCGTCGTCGTCGTGCCCTGACCGCGTTCGCCCAGGGAGGGCCACTACAGTGACCGGGTGCTTCGTCCTGTCCTCGCCGTCGCCTCGGGACTGCTCCTGTGGCAGGCGTTCCCCGACCACGACCGCTGGTGGTGCGCCCCGATCGCCATCGCGCTGCTGGCGCTCGCCACGCGCGGTGCGCGGGCCTGGGCGGGGTTCGGCCTCGGTGTGCTGGCCGGGTTCGCGGCGTACCTCCCGGCGCTCGGCTGGTCCGGGATCTACGTGGGCGCACTGCCGTGGTTCGCGCTGGCGGTGCTCCAGTCGCTCTACGTCGGCCTGACCGGCTGGGCCAGCGCGATCCTGCAGCGCGGCCGCCGAGGCGCCCACGATCTGAGCCACCGAGCAACGGCCGCCGTGCACCCGATCGGCGTGGCGCTGGCGTGGACCGTGGGGGAGTGGCTGCGGTCGACGACGCCGTTCGGCGGCTTCCCGTGGATCAAGATCGCCTTCAGCCAGGCCGACTCACCGATGCTGCCGCTGGTGCGGTTCGTGTCGACGCCCGGCCTGACCTTCTGCGTCGCGCTCCTCGGTGGCCTGCTGGCCGTGGCGGTGGTGCGCCTGCAGCAGCGACAGCCGCTGCGCAGCGCGACCGCTCTGGTCGCAGGCGCCGCCCTGCTGCTCGGGCCGCAGCTCATCACCGTGCCCACCGACGGGCCCGGCGCCGAGGTGCTGGCGGTGCAGGGCAACGTCCCGAAGGCCGGGCTCGACTTCAACGCCCAGCGCCGCGCCGTCCTCGACAACCACGTCAGGGTCACCGAGCAGGCGGCGGCCGAGGTGAAGGCCGGCACCAGGGCTCAGCCGGACCTCGTGGTGTGGCCCGAGAACGCCTCCGACATCGACCCGGTCGAGAACCTCGACGCCGGGCAGCTCATCACCCAGGCCTCAGAGGACGTCCGAGCGCCGATCCTCGTCGGCTCGCTGCGCTGGACGCCGGACCGCAAGATCCGCAACACCACGCTCTACTGGGACGGCGCGAAGGGCCCCACCCAGTCCTACGCGAAGCGGCACCCGGTCCCGTTCGCCGAGTACATCCCCTACCGCTCGTTCTTCCGGCACTTCAGCGACAAGGTCGACCTGCTGACCAACGACTTCGAGGCCGGCGACACCATCGGCGTGATGACCGCGCCGCTCAAGAACGGCGGCACCGCGCACGTCGGTCTCGGCATCTGCTTCGAGGTGGCTTACGACGACCTGATGCGCGACGCCGTGACGCACGGCGCCGACATCCTCGCCGTGCAGACCAACAACGCGACGTTCGGCTACACCGCCGAGTCCTACCAGCAGCTGCGGATCTCGCAGGTGCGCGCGGTCGAGCTCGGCCGCTCCGTCGTGCACATCTCGACGGTCGGCACCAGCGCGCTGATCACCCCCGACGGGCAGCTGCACCAGCAGACCGGGCTGTTCACGCCGGCCGCGTTGTCCGCCTCCCTGCCGCTGCGCACCGAGCAGACCGTAGCGACCCGGCTCGGTGAGTGGCCGGTGTGGACCGCCTCAGCGATCCTGCTCGTCCTGCTGGCAATGGCCTGGGGGCGAGGTCGTCGTCCGCGCCGGTCGGCGGTTAGCCTGACCGGGTCTACGCCCGCCCCGGTCTCAGCCGGCACGCCCTGATCGGATCACCGACCTCGCATGCGCACCCTCGTCCTGATCCCCACCTACAACGAGCGAGCCAACCTCGCCGGTATCGTCGGCCGCCTGCGCGCGGCCGTCCCGGCGGCTGACGTCCTGGTCCTCGACGACAACAGCCCCGACGGCACCGGCGCCCTCGCCGACGAGCTCGCCGCTGCCGACGGGCAGGTCCACGTCGTGCACCGCACGGCCAAGCAGGGACTTGGCCCGGCCTACCTGGCCGGGTTCGACTGGGGTCTCGAGCGCGGCTACGACCTGCTCGTCGAGATGGACGCCGACGGGTCGCACCAGCCCGAGCAGCTGCCCGCGCTGCTGGCGGTCATGGAGCGCGAGCCCGCCGTCGGCCTGGTCATCGGCTCCCGCTGGGTCTCCGGCGGATCGGTCGTCAACTGGCCGCGGTATCGCAAGGCTCTCTCGGTCGGCGCCAACTACTACACCCGGCTGCTGCTCGGCATGCAGGTGCACGACGCGACCGCCGGCTACCGGGTCTACCGCGCCTCGACGCTGCGGGCGATGTCGCTGCGCGAGGTCGCCTCCCAGGGGTACTGCTTCCAGGTCGACCTCACCTGGCGCACCTCCAAGGACGGTCACCAGATCGTCGAGGTCCCCATCGAGTTCGTAGAGCGTGAGGTCGGGGACTCCAAGATGAGCCCCGCCATCGTGCGCGAGTCGCTCTACCGGATCCTGAGCTGGGGCGCGAAGCACCGCCTCGGCCAGGCCCGGTCCGTCGTGGCCTCCGCCCGCCGGGGCACGATGACCGAGAGGTGGCACTCGCTGTGAGCGTGAATCCGCAGTCTGGTCCTGGGTCTGGCGCTGGCGGGTCTGGCGCTGGTGGGTCTGGGCGCCGGCCGTCCGGGCGACGGGCTGGGTCTCGGCTGACGATGGTCGCCGTCCTGCTGCTGCTGATCGTGCCGCTGGCCGAGATCCTGGTGATCCTCGGCGTGAAGGACGTCATCGGCGGTTGGTGGACCCTCGGCCTGCTGGTTGCGGAGTCCGTGCTGGGCGCCGTCCTGGTCAAGCGCGAGGGCCGGACCGCGTGGACCGCGCTGCGCCAGGCGCTGGCCTCCGGGCGGATGCCCGCCGGCGAGCTGGCCGACGCCGCGCTGATCCTGGTCGGCGGCACGCTGCTCTTCCTGCCAGGCTTCCTCACCGACATCCTCGGCTTCCTGTTCGTGCTGCCGTTCACCCGACCGCTGGCGCGCCGGCTGCTCTCACGGGTCATTGCGCGACGGCTGCTGGTCGTCGCCCCCGCCCCGTCCGGGTTTCCGCCCGCGCGTGACCCTCGTGGCGCTGGTGGTGCCGGTCGCGCTGGCAGTGGGTCCAGCTCTACCTCCGGCGACGACGACATCATCGAGGGCGAGATCCTGTAGCCCGTCTCCCGCCAGGCCGAGCGCAGCACCAGCTCACCACAAGCGATGCGCCGTCACGCTTGGCCTGCCGATGAGCGGCCACGCCCTGGCCCCGCTTCCTGTCCGCGGAGCCTGGCCCCGGACACCTGGTTGTCGTAGGGGCTGCGAGAGCGCGGCTCCGGCAGGTGAGTGGTGGGGACGTCGGGGTTCTCGCAGATCCGCCATGACAAGAGCACGCCGTCCCGGGCGTCAGGTCCGCCGACTGGTGGCCGCAGGAGCGTCTAGGCCCAAGCCCTGTCCTCGGTTCGTGCGCTCGTGCGCCTCGTCTCCTCATCTCAGAAGGGTGGCTGCTCGGGGTAGTCGGTCTGCGTCCAGGGGCTGGTCTGGGTGGGCTCGGGCTGGGTGGCCGCGGTCTGGGTGGCGGTACCCGCCCTGTCCGGGCGCCCGGCCCTGGCCTGGGTGCTGCGCTCGCTGGCGTCGACCGTGCCGTCTGCCTGGGCGTCCTCGCGTCTGTCCGGGAGGTGTCCGGTGGCGGGTCCGCTGCTGGCGGGGTTGGTGGGGTTCCATGGTGCTGCGGGTTGGGGGGGAAGGGTAGGCAGGGGTCGTAGGTCTCTTCGACGAGGGCTCGTTCGTAGTCGTTGAGCTCGGCGTGTCGGTCCAACGATCCGTGTGGTGGCGCAGTGAGGTGTTCGGGGCGGGGGTAGGGGTGCGGGCTGGTGATGGCCTGTCGTCCGGACGGGAACGTCCAGCGCACCCGCCGCCCGGGCCAGCCGGTGAGCGGATCCGAGCCCACGCAGCTGGGGTCGTCCGGGCCGTCGTCGTCTGGGCTGTCGTCGCGGCTGTCGGGGGTGGCGTGCCAGGTGCCGGTGGTCTTGTGCTGGTGGTGGTGGGCGTCGAGGGTGTGCAGGTTGTCGCCGCTGGTGGGCCCGCCCGCGGCATGCGGGTTCAGGTGGTCGAGCTGCAGGTCGTGGCGGGTGGTGCAGCCGGGGGCGCGGCAGCCGTTGTCGAGCATGGCCAGGTGGGCTCGCGTGGCTGGGCCGGGTTGGTAGGAGCGGATGGTGGTGTTGAGCGCGACGCCGGTGACAGGGTCGGTGACGATCCGCTGCCAGGTCCCGCCCAGGGTCAGGGCCAGGGTGCGGGCTTGGCGGGCGGGTAGCCAGGCACGTACGGGTCCGGCGTCCATCCGGGCGGGCAGCTGGGACATGCCGAGCAGCGTCTCCAGCGACACGGTCACGTGCACCACCGTTGCTGGGGGTGCGAGGCCGGCTGCGACTGCGTCGGCCAGGCCCTGGTCCACCCCGGGCACCCGGTGCTCGGCCAGCCCCGGGTACGGCAACATCACATCCCCGTCGCTGGCCGGCTCGTCGCTGGCCTCGCCACGGCTGGTCTGCCCGTTGGTGGTCTCGTCGTGGATCCCGCCGCAGGCGCCGGTCGGGTGGCCGGTGGGGTCGTCGTCGGTCCTGTCGGCCTGCCCGGCACCGTCACCGCCGTCGCCAGCACCCCCGGCATCGCCGGCATCGCTGGTGTGGCTGGTGGTGGTGATGGTGTGGCTGCAGTGGGGGCAGGTGATGTAGCCGTGGGTGAGCAGGGTGAGGGTGAGGTCGGCGGCGATCTGGGCGATGGTGCGCTCGTCGCCGAGCTGGCGGAGCCGGCGGGCGAGGCGGTGGACCCGGTTGCGGGCGGCAGCCACCGCGACACCGTCACCAGTCACCGTGAGGGACCCGGTGCCTTCGGGGTCGAGCCGGGAGGTCACGCACCGGGCGGCCATGCCGGTCTGGTAGTCGCCTGCGACGTCGGGGTCGTCGGCGAGCAGCCAGGCCAGGCCTTGGTCGAACCGGTCACGGAACACCGCCCACGACGGTAGGGGCACGTCGGGGTCGACCCAGTCCGCGTCGGTCCAGTCGCAGGCTTCGGCGAACGCCTGCCGCCGCGCGGCCGCGACCCGCTCCCGACGGCCCGTCGACCCGACCAGCCGCAACCCACCCCGACCCTGGCCAGCGCTGTCGTTGCCGGGGGCCTTACCCCCGGATCTTGGACACGGGGTGTGATTACGCGGCGGTTGGCAGCGTAGCGGCCCGGCGGGCCTCGTAGGTGGACGGGGAGAGGTAGCCGCACCAGCTGTGACGGCGGCGGGTGTTGTAGCGGACGAGCCATCTGAAGACCTGCCGGCGGCAGGTCAGCTCGTCGGGCCAGCAGGCGGTGTCTTGGAGGACCTCGCGCTTCATCGTGGCGTTGAACGACTCCGCGAGTGCGTTGTCGGCCGACGAGCCGACGGCGCCCATCGACTGGGTGACGCCGAACTTCTTGCAGAGCTGGGCGTAGGCCTTGGAGCAGTAGACCGACCCGTGGTCGCTGTGGAAGATCGCGCCCTTGAGGCTGTCTCGGGTCGCGGCCGCGACGTTCAACGCTTCCTCGACGAGTTCGGTGCGCATGTGGTCGGCGATCGCCCAGCCGGCGAGCCGTCGGGAGTAGCAGTCGATCACGGTCGCCAGGTACAGATTCGTCCCGTCCGCGAGCGGGAGGTAGGTGATGTCGCCGACGTAGCGCCGGTTGGGGCGCTCGGCGGTGAAGTCGCGCTGGAGCAGGTCGGGGTACTTCTGCCCCGACGGCTCGGGGATCGTGGTCCGCACCCGCCGCCTCTTCACATAGCCACGGATGCCCTCGGCCCGCATCACCCGCGCGACGCGCTTGTGGTTGACCCGCTCACCGGCAGGGGTGTTGTCGTTGAGCTCGGCGGTGACCCGCGGCGCACCGCAAGTGTTGTCCTCGGCGTGGACGGCCCTGATCCGCTCGCGAGCTCGGCATCGGCCCGAGCTCGCTCTTCGCGTGCCGGGGCTGCCTTGAGCCAGGCGTAGTAGGAGGAGCGCTCGATCTCGACGAGCTCGCACAGTCGCTTCACCTCGAAGGTGGCGGAGTTGTCGGCGACGAACTGGAAGCGACTCACCAGCGCGTCTCCCCGGCGAAATACTTGGCCGCCCGCTGCAGGATCTCCCGCTCGGTGGTGAGCTTGGTGGTCTCGGCCCGCAGCGCCGCGTTCTCGGCCTCCAGTCGGTCGATCTTCTGCTCCGGCGTCTCACCTTCGGGCGCCGAGGAGTTCTTCCTCGACGGCCTGGACTGCAGTGGGCTGGAGGTCAACGTCCCGTCAGCAGCGGTCTTCTTGCCGGTCCCGTAGCCTCGAGCCAACCCCGCAGCGTGCCACGCACGATGCCGAGGTCCTCGGCGATGCCGCGGACCGTGGCACCCGGGGTGGACTCGTACAAGTCGACGGCCTGACGACGGAACTCCTCGGAATAGTTCTTCCTAGCCATGATTCTCGGATCATCTCGCTTCCCCAGCACCACGTGCTGGATTCAGCGTGTCCAAGAACCGGGGTCAGGCCCCCGGTGCCGGGGACGTCGGTGCCGCCACCGCCGGCCTGGCTGTCGGGGTCGGGCTGGGTGGTGGGGTGGGTGAGGTTGGCGCAGTGGCGGGTGAGCCAGGCGACTTGGGGGTCGGTGAGGTGTTCGGTGCGTCGGGAGAGCAGCATCGCGACCATGGGTCCGGTGAGCACGCCCTGGGCCAGCAGCCGGGCGGCGATCTGGGTGCGGTCGGGAGCCATGGCGGCGAGGTGGTGCACCAGCGCCCGGTGGGCGGGGTCCCACCCGCAGGTGGCGACGGCTTCGGCCAGGACCGCGGTGCGGGCCCGGCCCTCGGCACGGCCGCGCGCGGTGGCGGACGGCGCGTGGTCGGGGCCGTGGTCTGCGGCGAGCCGGGCCTGGGCGGTCGCGGCGGTGAGGGCGTGCACGGTCATCGCTTGGGTGAGGGTGAGGTAGGCGATCGTTTGTTGACACAGGGTGAGCAGCATGGCGGCGTCTTCGCCGTGGCTGGTGAGGGCGGGCGCGCCGTGCTGGTCGAGGGTGAGCACCGAGCTGGTCAGGGCGGTGAGCTCGTCGAACCCGATCGCGGCTTCGTCGGTGAACGCTGCGGTCAGGGTGGCCAGGGCGCTGCCGGGCACGCCGGCCAGGGCCCGGAGGGGGTCCGGGAGGCTGTGCGTGTGTGGCTCGCTCATGGCTACGATTTTACCGTTCTGGGCTGCGGTGGGGGTAGTCCCTCGTTCGCCCACGGGCGGGTCACGGACCGCAGCATCAGCACCCAACGTGACCGTCCCGCCCGGCCCACAAGCCGGGTTCATGCGGGGCTGGGGTGGGCGGGGCTGGGGTGGGTGCAGGACCGCCGATTACAGCCTGGACGTCTGGACCGGCCGGACCGCCCTTCCAGCCTGTCAGGGCCGGTCCGGTGCACGCGGGCGTTCACCCGAACGCCCACCACACCCGCCGCCACGGTCACCCACCGTGCAGCCCACCTGCCCACGCCCGCGCCGGGGCCGGTACCGACTGGTCGACGGACGCGCGTCGCTCGAGGGCTTGTCGGTCGTGCGCCGGCCGGCAGCAGGGGTCCGAGAATGCCCACGGCGGCCGGTCTTGGGCAGGCCGGTCGCAGGGGGACCGAGGATGCCCACGGAGGCCGGTCGCACAGGGTGGCCGGTCGAAGCGTCAGCCAGTGTGGTTCGGCGCGAGGATGCGGGGGCGAGCTGTCGGGGCGCGCAGCCGGCCGACCCACGCCACCAGCCACGAGCGCTACCACGACGGGGGAGCTGTGGCCGGCCAGGAGGGCTACGACGACGTCCTGGAGCGACGCGAGCGCGGCGGCACGACCCACGCCACCAGTGCGATGGGTGAACTGTGCGGCGAAGGGTCAACTGTTCGCACTGGCCAACAACACCCAGCGCAGAACAGGACACCCAGGTACGAACAAGTAACCCAGCAGATCGGGTGCGCGGACGGCGACGGCGGACGGCGACGGGGGACGCAAGGGCGACGGGGGACGCGAGGGCGACGGGGGACGCGAGGGCGCAGGGAGGACGGCGAGGCTCAGGGCGGCGGAGGCAGGGCAAGGACGCCGCAGGAGACGAACGCCGACCACCCGGGCGAGACCGCAGCACCACGAAGGCCCGGTCACCAGCAGGTGACCGGGCCTCGGGACCGCGCAGCGGTCTACATCGTGGTGCCGGGGTCAGGCGGAAGCCTTCTCGCCCCGCGAGGCACGCAGCAGCGCGAGACGCTCCTCCAGCAGCTCCTCGAGCTCGGCGATGGAGCGACGCTCCAAGAGCATGTCCCAGTGGGTGCGGGCCGGCTTGACGGGCTTCGCCTCCGGCTGCTCCCCGCCCTGCAGCAGGGCGTCCTTGCCGCAACGGCACTCCCAGGTGGGCGGGACCTCGGCCTCGATCGAGAACGGCAGCTCGGTCACGTGCCCCTCAGGGCAGACGTAGCGCGTGATCTGACGTTCGCTCGGGACAACGCCCTCGTCCGTCTCCATGCTGAAGGAACCGAGGCGGCTTCCCCGTAGTGAGCGCTCAGCCATGTGGCATCCCTTCTTCAAAGTCTGGTCTCGGCAGCCACCAACGGCGGCCGTCCATGAGCAACCCTTGCTTACCCATAAGCGTGTCAAGCATGCGCTTTGTTCCCTGGGCAAGCCGTCGACGCTGACGAAGAGCCAACTCTCATCATCCCACCGTGCGCCGGGCCACGCCAATGGCGCAGGTCACCCGGCGCGCCGCTGCGGCAGCCCCGTTCGGCCGTCAGACCACCTGCGGCAGCTCGTTGCCGGCCGCCAGGATGCCCTCTCGGAACCGCACGCGCGCGAGCAGCACGCCACCGACGACGAAGAAGATCATGATGGCGACGATCGACCAGCGGTAGGAGTGGGTCCACTGGTGGACCAGACCGAAGGTCAGCGTGCCGAGCCAGCTGGTGCCGCGCTCCATCGCCTGGTAGAGGCTGAAGTACTCGGATTCGCGGCCGCGGGGGACGAGCTGGCTGAACAGGGACCGGCTGAGCGCCTGGGTGCCGCCCATGACGACACCGATGCCCACACCGAGCCCGAGGAACGCGAGCATCGAGTGTCCCGGCAGGAAGAAGGCGGCGGTGACGACCAGCGCCCACAAGACGATCCCCGCGAGCACGACCTGGGACGCTCCGTAGCGGGCGGCCGCACGGCCGAACAGCAGCGCGCCGCCGAACGCCACGAACTGCACCACCAGGAAGGTCGTGAGAATCTGGGACTGGGCCATGCCGAGCTCTTCGGCGCCGTAGACGCTCGAGGAGGCGATCACGGTCTGGATGCCGTCGTTGTAGAACAGGTAGGCGATCAGGAACAGCAGCGTCTGCGGGTAGCCGCGCAGGTCCATGAAGGTGTCCCGCAGCTGGGCGAACGCCCCGCGGATCGGTCCGCGCGAGGGCGCGGCGTCGGGCGGGAGGTCCTCGGCCGAGCACGGGGATGAGCGTGAAGATGCCCCACCACAGCCCGGCACTCGCGAGGCTGATGCGGACGGCCAGCTCGGCGTCCAGGCCGTGCGCCTCGCCGACGGTGAGCAGCACGAAGTTGAGGGCTGGCAGAAGTCCGCGACGCCGAGGGCCGAGCGCCCAGCCGCGGCTGGAGCACCCGGTCGCGCTCGCCGGGGGTCGCGATGCGCACGAGGATGCCGTCGTAGATGCACGAGTCGGCCCCGGACAGAGGTTGCTCGTCGATGGAGCAGGACACCGAGCTGCCAGGACGTGCCCTGCAGCGCGCGGCCGTCGCCGCGGCCGGTCAGCGCCACGGCGTAGCCCGAGCCGACCGACCCGGGGCCGGTCGGCGACGGTGCGCACCACCAGGTCGCCGCAGCACGTTGTCGGTGGTCACCAGCATGCCGCTGAACGTCGACTTCGTAGGACGCATAGTCGCTCGTCGCGTAGACCGTGTCGCCGAGCACCATCGGCAGCGCCACCTGCGAGGTCGCGATCGCCTTGGTCGAGTCGGTGATGCTCGGCCAGCACGGTGGGTAGACCGATCAGAAGTGCACGTGCGGTCACCGAACGCCGAGTTGGCCCAGTCGTAGATGCTCAGTACCAGGACGACGCCGGACGCGTCGGTGATCTGCACGCCGCGCAGGAAGTTCTCCTCGGTGATGCCGTCGGAGTACATCGAGTACTTCCCGTCGCGCGTGCAGTGCCAGGCGTACACGGCGGCGCCCGTCAGCGGCGAGCCGCCCGACGCGAGGTCGAGCACGGTGAGCTGCAGGGTCATGGGCACCCCGTCGGCCGTGCCGGACGCGCCGCCGAAGCTGGACCGGATGTCCTGACGCACCACGCCGCTCTGCTCGAGCACGTCCGGGCCGTTGGACCCGTCACCGGGGTAGGGCCCCGCCGTCTCCTGCGGGATCTCGGTCAGGCTGGCGGTCGTCGTGGCAGCCGACGTGGTCGCGGTGGAGGTGGCCGTGCCGGCCGCCGTGGTGGTCGAGCTCGCGGCTGTCGTAGAGCTCCCGGTCCCGCACGCGGCGACGGCGGTGCCGGCCAGGCCGATGCCGACCAGGGCGAGGACGCGGCGACGATCCATCGTGCCCAGGTCGAAGGCCAGCCCCTGGTCGAAGGGCTCCTCGTCCTGGCGGGGCAGCACCCTGCCCTCGTAGGTGCGGACCGGGGACTGGCTGCGACGGCGAGGCAAGGGGGCCATGGCGGGCTCCTGGGGTCTCGGTGCGGTGGGCGGTGCCCGCGCGACATCCGGCGAGCACCTTCTGCCCCGAGACTAAGAAGGCACTCAGGGAAGGCGCTATGCCGATGCTGTCCAGTTCCTGTGCCTGGCGGCCCACCCCTGCGGCCCCACCCCCTGAGGACCCCCACGCACCCGGCCCACCCGTGCCGCACCCCCCGCACACAGAACGAGAGCGGCCCCGAAGGACCGCTCTCGTTCTACTGTGTTCGCCTGGTGAAGGCACTGGTGCGCCGCCAGGGACTCGAACCCCGAACCCAGTGATTAAGAGTCACTTGCTCTGCCATTGAGCTAGCGGCGCAACGAGTGACAACTCTACAGGAGGCCGGGGCCCGGTGTGAAATCAGGAGTTGCGCTGGGCCACGCCGGCGCCGATGAGCACGGCACCGAGGGCCGCGAGGCCGAGCGCGATGCGGTCGGTGCGCAGCTCGCCGTACTCGTCGTGGGTGAGCTCGTCGAGCTTGAGGCGGGCCTGGTCGGACGTGGCGCGGGCCTGCGCGGCGAGGTCGGTGCCCGAGCTGGAGCTGCCGGCGCGGTAGTCGGCGCGGGTGACGGCCGGGTCGTCGGAGCCGGTCTTGGCCTTGACCTCGTCGACCTTGGTGGTGGCCTGCGCCTTGAGCTCGTCGACCTTCGCGGTGGCCTGCGCCTTGAGCTCGTCGGCCTTGGCCTTGACCTCGTCCACCTTGCTCGGGCCGCGGTCGTCGGCGAAGCGCGAGCCGGTCGCGCCCTGGCCGGTGCCCATCAGCGAGTGGTAGCGCTCCTTCAGGCCGTGGACGAGCTGGCGCTTCTGGTGCTCGACGATCTGCTTGGGCTGGGCACGGAAGGTGATCTCGTCGATCGTCGAGGCGAGGCGGGCCCGGCTGGCCGCGATCTCGGACTCGAGGTGGGACACGGACTGGTTGTCGCTCACGGTAGAACTCCTTGGTGCGATCGCTGTGGCGTGCTCGATGGAACGCTCGGTGGCGTGCTCGATTGGATCGAGCCCTCACTCGACCTTAACGCGTCGGGTAGCCTGCACGCAGACCTACCCGCCGAAGGGACCAGCCATGCCTCGACTGGCCGTGGGCGACACCGCCCCCGACTTCACCCTCCCCAGCGACAGCGGCACCGAGGTGTCCCTGGCCGACTACTGCGGGCGCAAGCTCGTCCTGTTCTTCTACCCGGCCGCCATGACGCCCGGGTGCACGAAGGAGGCCTGCGACTTCCGCGACTCGCTCGCGACGCTGCAGCAGGCGGGCTACGAGGTCGTGGGCATCTCCAAGGACGCGCCGGCCAAGCTGGCGACGTTCCGCGACAAGGAGTCGCTCACCTATCCGCTGCTCTCCGACCCCGACCTCGCGGTGATGGACGCCTACGGCGCCTACGGCGAGAAGAAGCTCTACGGCAAGACCACGACCGGGGTGATCCGCTCGACGATCGTCGTCGGCGCGGACGGCACGGTCGAGCTCGCGAAGTACAACGTCAAGGCCACCGGCCACGTCGCCTCGTTGAGCAAGGCTCTCGGGCTCGCCTGACGTCCCGCTACGATCGAGGCCGCGCGCAAGTGGTGGAACTGGTAGACACGCAGGATTTAGGTTCCTGTGCCTCGGCGTGCGGGTTCGAGTCCCGCCTTGCGCACCAGCCGCTCGCGGCCCGTCGCCATGGCTGACCGGGCCGTCGGAGACCTCGTGGTCCCGCCCGGTCCGGGTCTGCCGCACGGACTGGTGATCCCTGCCGTAGAGCTGCACGAGCAGTTCTCGCGCAGCTCCGGCCCCGGGGGTCAGGGCGTCAACACCACCGACTCCCGGGTGCAGCTCTCCTTCGACCTCGACGGCTCGACCGCTCTCACCGACGCCCAGCGGGAGCGGCTGCGGGCGGCGCTCGCCGGTCGGCTGCTGGACGGGGTCGTCACGATCACCGCGTCGGCGACGCGCAGCCAGCGGCAGAACCGCGCCGCCGCCCGGCTACGCCTGGTGACGCTGCTGCGCGAGGCGCTCGCTCCCCCACCGCCTCGCCGGCGAAAGACCAAGCCCACCAAGGGTTCTCAGTCTCGAAGGTTGGCGGCGAAGTCGCGTCGCAGCGAGATCAAGGCGCGTCGCGGTCGGGTCACCGACGAGGGCTGACCACCGCGAGCGGCCTGGCTCAGCACCGTCCGCACCACGGCCAGCCCGAGCACCAGCCGCACCACCGACGGCAGCACATCCCACGCGCTCGCCGGCGCCGGCGCCAGGTCGTTGGGGACGGTGAGCAGGATGGCCTCGTACGCGCCCCACGCCACCATCGCCCCGCCCGCGGCCCACGCCGCAGCCACCGGCAGCAGCACGCGCAGCCCCCGCGGACGACGCTCGGCCAACGCCACCAGGGCGAGCGCGCCGAGCAGCGTCAGGGCGGCCCGGCCGATCAGGTTGGCCGCCATCGCCGGGTCCCAGCCGATGGCCGTCTCCACCGCCGTCACCACCACCAACAGCGCGGCGACCAGCAGCGCCGGCCGGCGCCCCGTCGCAGGAGCAGGCGGCACCGCGCCGAGCCGAGCACCAAGGACCGGACCCCACCGCTCCCACGCGTAGCACGCGAACCCGGCCAGCAGGGCTACCCCCAGCACGCAGAAGCACCCGTAGACCATGACGAACACCCAGTCCGCGATCGGCTGCGGGCCGGCCGACCGGGCCGCAGCGCCACCCGCGCCGCCGATGAGCAGCTGCAGCGGCACGATCACCAGGATCTCGGCGAGGAAGCCGGTGCCCAGGCACATGGGCAGCAGCACCAGCCACGCGGGGAGTCGGCGGCCCCACCGAGCGACAAAGGCCACCGCAAGCACCGCGGCGGCGAGCTCGAGCCCAGCCGTGAGGGTGTTCGCGACCACCATCGACGTGCGGGTGCCGAACTCCGGGTCGAGCAGGCCGACGCGCGACCCGAGCAGCCACGCGAGCTTGAGGGTGAGGTAGGGGACGGTGGCGGCGACCCCGAGGGCCGCGAGCAGCTTCCTGGTTCTGGTCATGGCTCCACGCTCCCGCCGCGCCTGCCGGGCCCGCTTCCCCCGCGCGAGCCTTCCTGGTCCCTCGCGCGAGGGATGCCGCCGGCGTGGGTCGCGTGTGAGACTTCCGCCATGAGCCGACGCCTGCTGGGCCCGGTGGCGCAGGTCTTCCTCGGCGCCGCTCTCGCCCTGCCGCCGACGCTCCTCGGCTGGGCGTTCTGGACGGCGGCGCGCACCGACGGTTCCCCGCTCACCCTGCTCACGCTGCTCGGTCTCGCGGTGCTGGCCGTCGCGGTCGTCGCGCTGGTAGCCCTCGCCCCGGCCGTGCGTCCGGTCGAGGTGGCCGCCGCCCGCTCCCTGCTGGGGGTAGACCTCCCCGACCCGCTCGTGCCCGAGGCCCGCGAGTCGCGACTGCTCGGTGCCGCCTGGGTGGGCGTCTGCGCGCTCGTCGGTGGCGCCGTGCTCTTCCTGCTGCTCCTGCTGGTGCCCATCGGGTTCGGCCTGCTCGCCTATCCCTTCGGGAGCACCGACCAGCTGCGTCTTCCAGGGACCCCGACCTGTCGGGTGGCACCCGGGTGGTCGGCGGCCTGGCTGGTGCTGCCCGGCCTGGTGTCGCTCGCTGCCGCCGTCGCCACCCCGCTGGTGGGGGCTCGGCTGCTGCAGCGCTGGGCGCCCACGTTCCTCTCCCCCACCGCCGCCGACCGCATCGCCGAGGCGGGCCGCCGCGAGCAGGATGCGTTGCGCCGCAACGAGATCGCGCGCGAGCTGCACGACTCGCTCGGCCACGCG
This sequence comes from Arsenicicoccus piscis, assembly GCF_022568835.1. Classification (GTDB taxonomy): domain Bacteria; phylum Actinomycetota; class Actinomycetes; order Actinomycetales; family Dermatophilaceae; genus Arsenicicoccus; species Arsenicicoccus piscis. Next base: position 231,983 of record NZ_JAKZHV010000005.1, on the reverse strand, counting down.
CTCGCGGCGATCTCGCTGCAGGCGGGCGCCGGTCGTCGGGTCGCAGCGACCGGCGGTGACCCGGTCGGGCAGCTCGAGGCCGTCGAGGAGCTCAGCCGGTCCGCCCTCGCCGACCTCGACGGGGTGCTGGGCCTGCTGCGCGGCGGTGGCCCCGGCTCGGGCACCGGCGCGGACGCGGCCCACGGCACCGACATCGATGCCGAGCTGGCGCGAATCGCCTCCCTGCACAGCCACCTTCGCCTGACGAGCCGCCTCGAGTCGCTGGCCGGCCTCCCGCCCGAGGTCGGCCGCGCGGTGCTGCGGGTGGTGCAGGAGGGGCTGGCCAACGCCGGCCGGCACGGGTGCCCGCCGGCCGAACTCGTCGTGACGCGTGCGCCGGACGGTGCGGTCGACGTGCACCTCACCAACGCCGTCCCGGACGAGGCGATCAGCCCGAGGACCGTTGCCCGCCAGCGGGGTTCGGGTTCAGGCTCGGGTCTGCCCGGCATTCGAGCACGCGTCGACACCCTGGGCGGCACGGCCCGGTGGGGGCCGATCGACGACGGCACCGGGTGGACGCTGAGCGTGCACCTGCCGGCAGCCGAGGAGGGTCCCGGATGACGATCTCCGTCGTGGTCGCGGACGACGACGCGCTCGTGCGATCGGGCCTGGCGGCGATCCTCGGGGCCGAGCCCGACCTCGTCGTCGTGGGCGAGGCCGCCGACGGTGTCGACGCCGTGCGGGTCACGCGGCAGCAGCGGCCGGACGTGGTGCTCATGGACGTCCGCATGCCCGGAACGGACGGGATCGAGTCCACCAAAACCCTTCGGGCACAACCCGATCCGCCCAAGATCGTGGTCATCACCACGTTCGAGCACGACGCCTACGTCTACGAGGCGTTGCTGGCCGGGGCCAACGCGTTCGTCCTCAAGCGCGCGACACCGGAGGAGCTGGTCGCCGTGGTGCGCACGGTCGCGAGCACCGACGCGCTCGTCTTCCCCGAGGCGATCCGGGCGCTGGCCGCGGGTCGCGCCGGCTCAGGCCGGGTGGCGGCCTGGGGAGGCCGGCTGACCGAGCGCGAGCACGAGGTGCTGCGGCTCGTGGCCCGGGGCCACACCAACGCCGAGGTGGCCGCGTCGCTCTACCTCGGGGTGGAGACGGTCAAGACGCACGTGAGCGCACTGCTGGCCAAGAGCGGAGCCCGGGACCGCACTGCCCTGGTCGTCGCGGCCTACGAGGGCCGGGTCATCGAGCCGAGCCGCCCGCACTGACCAGCCGGCCGCACCGACCAGCCCCCCCGCCAGCGATCAGCGCAGCAGCGCCGCCACCTCGGGGGCGAGAGCGCGAAAAGCCTTGCCCCGGTGGGAGATCGCGTTCTTCTCCGCCGGGGCGAGCTCGGCCGCGGTGCGCGTGTCACCAGCGACCTGCAGGATCGGGTCGTAGCCGAACCCGCCGTCACCCCGCGGCTCGCGGGTGAGCGTGCCCGGGACTGCCCTCGCGACAGACCGTGCGCCCGTCGGGCAGCGCGAGCACCGCCGCGCAGCGGAACCGCGCGCCCCGGTGCTCGTCCGGCACGTCGGCGAGCTGGGCCAGCAGCAGGTCGAGGTTGGCCTGGTCATCACCGTGGCGACCCGCCCAGCGCGCCGAGAAGACACCGGGCGCGCCGCCCAGCACGTCGACCGCCAGGCCCGAGTCGTCAGCGACCGCAGGCAGATTCGTCATGCGCGCTGCATAGGCCGCCTTGAGCGTGGCGTTGTCCTCGAAGGTCACGCCGGACTCGACGACGTCCTCCAGCTGGGGGAAGGCGTCCAGCCCGACGACCTCCACCCCGGGCAGCGACTCGGCGAGGATCGTCTGCAGCTCACGGATCTTGCCGGCGTTGCGGGTCGCGAGGACGAGGCGGCTCACGCGCGCTCCCGGGCCGGCTCGGCGAGGGCCGCCGTCTGCAGCTCGGTCAGCCGTGCACAGCCGGTGGCGGCGAGGTCGAGCAGCGCGTCCAGCAGCGGCCGGTCGAAGGGCTCGCCCTCGGCGGTGCCCTGCACCTCGATGAACCGTCCGTCCCCGGTGAGCACGACGTTCATGTCGGTCTCGGCGGTGGAGTCCTCGGGGTAGTCCAGGTCGAGCACCGGCTCGCCGGCGACCACGCCGACCGACACCGCGGCGACCGAGTCGCGCAGCGGCGTGGCGGACGCCTTGATGGCGCCCTGCGCACGACCGGTCTCGATGGCGTCGACGAGCGCGACGTACGCGCCGGTGATCGCCGCGGTGCGGGTGCCGCCGTCGGCCTGCAGCACGTCGCAGTCGAGCACGATGGTGTTCTCGCCGAGCTGGTCCAGGTCGATGACCGCACGCAGCGATCGGCCGACGAGCCGCGAGATCTCGTGCGTGCGGCCGCCGATCTTGCCCTTGACGGACTCGCGGTCGCTGCGGGTGTTGGTCGAGCGCGGGAGCATGGCGTACTCGGCGGTGACCCAGCCGCGCCCCTGCCCCTTGAGCCAGCGCGGGACGCCCGGCGTGAACGAGGCGGCGCAGAGCACGCGGGTGCGGCCGAACTCGACGAGCACCGAGCCCTCGGCGTGGTCGAGCCAGTTGCGGGTCATCCGGATGTCGCGGAGCTGGTCGGCGCTACGGCCGTCGTGACGAGGCATGGTCTCGATCGTAGCCCGGCCCCCACAGCTCGTAGACCGCCCCCGGCGTCGCGAGCTCGACCTCGCCGGGCCACACGGCGGCGGCGTCGGCGCGGCACCGCTCGGGGTCGTTCCAGGCCGGGATGTGGGTGAGCATCAGCCGCTGCACGCCCCCGGCCGCGAGCGCCGCCTCGGCGGCCCGGCGGCCCGTCAGGTGGATGCCGCGACCGAGGTCGCGCCCCTCGACGAAGGCCGCGTCGGCGAGCACCAGGGTGGCGTCGGCGAACAGCGGCGAGAGCGAGTCGGTCGAGTCGGTGTCACCGCTGTAGGCGAGGACGGCGCCGTCGGCCTCCACCCGCAGGCCGTAGGCCTCCACGGGGTGCCACGCGGGGTAGGGCGTGACGACGAACGGGCCGAGGCGCACCGGCTCCCCCACCGTCCAGTCGGTGAAGGTGAACTCGCGCCCCATCCCGAACGCGTCGACGTCGCCGTAGGCCGCGGCCAGCCGCTCGTGGGTGCCGCTCGGGCCCCACACGGGGATCGGCGGACGCACCCCCGCGGGGTCGTAGCGCTGGGCGACGTAGAGCCCGCAGAGGTCGAGGCAGTGGTCGGGGTGCAGGTGGGAGAGGAAGACGCCGTCGAGCCGCCCGAGCGGCAGGTGCTGCTGCAGGACGCCGAGGGCGCCGTTGCCGAGGTCGAGCACGACGTGGTGGGTGCGACCGTCGGCGTCGTCGGCGGACAGCAGGTAGCAGGACGCGGGAGAGTCCGGCCCGGGGAACGAGCCGGAGCAGCCGATGATCGTCAGGCGCATGCTCAGGCACCCACGCCGGCGGTGTCGGAGAAGACGTCCTCGACCTCGGGACCGAGGAATCTCCTTGCCAGCCGCCGAAACTCCTCGGGGTCGCCGGTCGTGGTGAAGCCGTGCGAGGGCGCCGGCAGCGCGTCGGGACGCAGCTCGCCGCGGTCGGCGAGGACGCGGTAGACGTCCTTGGCAGTCTCCTCGGCCGACGACACGAGCGTGACGAGGTCACCCATCACGTAGGAGATGACGCCGGTGAGCAGCGGGTAGTGCGTGCACCCGAGGATCAGCGTGTCCACCCCCCTGGCCTGGACCGGCTCCAGGTAGTCACGGGCTACCGACAGCAGCTCGGGACCGCCCGTGACGCCGGCCTCGACGAACTCGACGAACCGGGGGCAGGGCTTGGACACGACCTCGATCTGCGGTGCCGCGGCGAACGCGTCGACGTAGGCGCGGGACTGGTGCGTGCCCATGGTCGAGATGACCCCGACCCGCTGGTTGCGCGTCGCGGCGGCGGCGCGTCGGACGGCCGGCCGGATCACCTCGACGACCGGCACGTCGTAGCGCTCGCGGGCGTCGTGCAGCACCGCCGCGCTGGCGGTGTTGCACGCGATGACGAGGATCTTGACGCCGTGGTCGACGAGCCGGTCCAGGCACTCGATGGCGTAGCGCCGGGTCTCGGCGATCGGCCGTGGCCCGTAGGGCGCACGCGCCGTGTCGCCGAGGTAGGCGATGGACTCGTGCGGGAGCTGGTCGAGGACGGCCCGCGCGACGGTCAACCCCCCGTAGCCGGAGTCGAAGATACCGATGGGAGCGTCAACCACGAGACCGAGGATACGTGCTCGGTCGGCGCTTACGAGTTCGTCACGCCGGTGTCCGCGCTGTGGTCCACACCCTGGTCCGCGCCGATGTCCGCACCCTGGTCCCCGTGCTGCTCGCTGGTGAGCCGCCGCAGGAACTGGCGGGTGCGCTCGTGCTGCGGGTTGACCATGACCTGTGCCGGGTCACCCTGCTCGACCACCACGCCGCCGTCCATGAAGACGACCCGGTCGCACACCTCGCGGGCGAAGGACATCTCGTGGGTGACGACGATCATCGTCATGCCGGCCTGGGCGAGGTCGCGCATCACGTTGAGCACCTCGCCGACGAGCTCGGGGTCGAGCGCCGACGTGGGCTCGTCGAAGAGCATCAGCTTGGGCTCCATCGCCAGCGCCCGCGCGATCGCGACGCGCTGCTGCTGCCCGCCGGACAGCTGCGCGGGGTAGGCGTCGGCCTTGTCGGCGAGCCCCACCTTGTCGAGCAGCTCCGTCGCCCGCTCGCGGGCGTCGCGCTTGGAGAGGCCCTTGACCTGGACCGGCGCCTCCATGAGGTTGTCGATCGCGGTCATGTGCGGGAAGAGGTTGAACCGCTGGAAGACCATGCCGATGTCGCGGCGCTGGGCGGCCTTGGCCTTGTCGGGCAGGTGGTGCAGCGTGCCCCCGCGATCCTCGTAGCCCATCAGCTCGCCGTCGACGAAGATCCTTCCGCCGTCGATGGACTCGAGCATGTTGATGCAGCGCAGGAAGGTCGTCTTGCCAGAGCCGGACGGGCCGAGCAGGCTGACGACCTCGCCCGCGTGGACGTCGATGTCGATGCCCTTGAGGACCTGGTTGTCGTGAAAAGACTTGGTGACGTTGACGGCTCGCACGAGCGGGACGTCGGTGTGGTGCTGCGTGGGTGCGTGGCGGCGTGCCATCAGTGCGAACCCCCCACTCCGAGAAGGCGCTTCACCGTCGAGTCGCGCTTGGTCTGCCCCGGGGCTCCGAAGCCGCGGCCGAAGTAGCGCTCGAGGTAGTACTGCCCGACCATCAGGATCGAGCAGATGATGAGGTACCACGCGATCGCGGCCACCAGGGTCGGCATGATCCGCAGCGTCCGTTGACCGATGATCGTGGTCTGGTAGAACAGCTCGGTGCCGATCGGGATGGCCGTCAGCAGCGAGGTGTCCTTGACCATCGCGAGGGTCTCGTTGCCGGTCGGGGGCACGATGACCCGCATGGCCTGCGGCAGCACGACGCGCATCATCGTGCGGCTCGGGGGCATGCCGAGGGCCTGCGCGGCCTCGGTCTGGCCGCGGTCCACCGACAGGATGCCGGCCCGCGCGATCTCGGCCATGTAGGCGGCCTCGGAGAAGCCGAGGCCGAGGATGCCGGCGAGCAGCGTGGTGCTAAAGGCGTTGATGTCGACCTGCCAGAAGGTGAGGTCGTTGGACCAGCCGAGCGCGCTGGCGAGCTGCTGGCCGAACGGCACCCCGATGTCTACGTGGGGGTAGAGGTAGCCGATGCCGGTGCCGATCATGAACAGCAGGACGTAGCGCGGGATGGACCGGAAGAACCAGGTGTAGACCGCGGCCACCCCCGCGAGCACCGGGTTGCTCGACAGCCGCATGATGGCCAGCACGATGCCGAGGCCGACGCCGAGGATCATCGCGCCGATGGTGCCGACGATGGTGCCGAGCAGCAGGCCGTTGAGCACTGGCCTGAAGTTCATCACCTGCAGCGCGAAGCCGAAGTCCCACTTCGGGTTTGTGACGAACGAGCTGATCAGCATGGCGACGAGCACCGCGATCAGCGCGAGCGCCACCCACCGCCACGGGTGCGGCACGGGTCGGGCGTGGATCGGGCCGGGTCGCTCGCCGGTCCCGTCGACCGGCGAGCCGCCCGTGGGGGCTACCGAGCTCACGGGTTCACCGGGAACTCGGTGACGCCGCCGTCCTTGTTGCTCCACTTGGCGAGGATCTCGTCGTAGGTGCCGTCGGCCTTGAGCGACGCGAACGCCTTGGACACGGCCTCCGCGAGCTGGGTGTCGGCCTTGGCCGTCACGATGCCGTAGGGGGCCGAGTCGTAGATCTTGCCGACGACCTCGAGGGCGTCGTTGGTCTGGGCGACTGCGTAGTTGGTGATCGGTGAGTCGGCGGCCATCGCGTCGACCTTGCCGGAGACGAGGTCGGCGGTGACCTTGCTCTGGGCGACCTCGACGACCTGGGAGATGGCGGGCTTGCCTGCGTCGGTGCACTTCTTGGAGCGGGCCGTCAGGTCGTCGACCTGCACGGTGCCCTGCTGGACGCCCACCTTGAGGCCACAGGCCTGCTCGGGGTCGATCTTCTTGGGGTTGCCCTTCGGGACGGCCCACAGGGTGCCGGCGTTGAAGTACTGCACCATGTTGACCTGCTTCTTGCGCTCGGCGTTGATCGTGAACGACGAGACGCCGGCGTCGAACTGACCGCCCGAAACCTTGAGGATGATGGAGCCGAAGTCGGCGTTCTGGAACTGCGCCTTGACCCCGAGCTTCTTGGCGACGGCGGAGAACAGGTCGACGTCCATGCCGACGATGGTCTTGCCGTCGGTGTCGGTGAACTCGTTGGGCGCGTAGGAGGCGTCCGAGCCGACCTTGATGACCCCGGCCGACTTGATCTTGGCCGGCACCAGCGCGGCGAGGGCCGGGTCCGCGGTGACCGCCTTGACCGTCGGCGTGGCCGAGCTGCCGCCGGTGGCGGTCGCACCTCCACCGCCGGTGTTGAGCGTCTCGGATCCGCAGGCTGCGAGGGAGAGGGACGTGGCGGCGGCGAGCAGCAGCGCGCCGACGCGGGCCTGACGAGTGGTCATGGGAGCCTCCTGGAGGGTCGAGCGATGGGCGCGATTGTGACACGCACGTGTTGCCACGGTGTAACAGCGTCCAAGACCCATGCCCGCCGCGTCGAGACCCACGGCGCACTGGGGACCACATCGTTACGAAGCCGGGGTCAGCCGGTCGCGAGGATCGCCATCACGGCCATCAACCCGGGCACCACCGCGGTCAGGCTGAAGGAGATGACGAGCAGATCGCGAAACATCCGTTCACGGCGTGACTCCTCGGCGTTGGCGATGATCAGGGCACCAGCGATGTGCACCGGGTTCATCACCACGACAGCAGCCGACATGACGATGGCGACCAGCACGAAGAGGGGCGAGCCTCCGGCCCCGTGCGCCAGCGCGCCCATGCCGATCGGGACCATCACACCCAGCGTGGCCAGGGTGGAGGACTCCATGTTGGAGACCAGCCCGGTGATGTACACCAGCAGCAGCAAGAGCACAGCCATGCTGCCGATCGAGCCCAGGCCGTGCTCGATGGCCTTGAGCGTGCCGACCTTGCCCATGACGCCGAAGTAGATGACCAGGCCACCCAGCAGCAGGACGACGTTCCACGGCACCCGCTTGATGATCTCGGCCTCGGGGGTGGCAAAGGCCAGCTGGAGCGCGAGGGCGAAGGCCAGCGCGACCAGCCCCACGTCGAGCTTGAGCACCAGCACCACCAGCACGAAGCCGAGCAACGAGATCAGACAGACCACCCGGTAGCTGCGGTTGTCGGCTCCGGCGGCCCGGTCGAGCGGCGAGGGGGCCGTCGCGAGATCGGCGGCGTCGGCGTGCTGGGCGAGGGTCTCACCGAGGTGGTCGATGTGCATGAACCGCCGCCACCGGGGTGAGTGCCGCAGCATCCGATGCAGGAGCAGCAGGAGCGCGACGAGGACGACGTGCAGAAGCATGACGATCGCGTAGAGGAGCCAAGGACTGTAGTGGACGCCCTGCTTGCGGCAGATCGTGAGCACCGTCGCGCCGGCGGGGCTGAGCGGGGACAGCCCGGCTGCGTTCGACCCCAGCACGCAGATGACGGCAAGCAGCGGGTAGCTGAGCCGGTGCCGCATCGCGAGCAGCGCGAGGATGGGCAGCAGCAGGCTGATCGGCGCGGTGGGAAAGGCGCCCATGGTGGCCAGGGCGGCGCCCACCACGAAGCCGATCCAGGGAATCAGGGCCGCGCGGCCGCGGATCAGACGGAAGGCACGATCGACCAGCCAGGTCACGGCCCCGCTGCGTTCGGCGTGCGCAAACAGCATCGTCACGCCGATGATCAGCACGATCAGGCTGGTGGGGAAGAACGAGAAGGCGTCGGCGACCTTGACACCTCCGACGGTGGTGAGCACGAGCGCGCCGACCAGCCCGATGGTTCCGATGTTGACGTGGCGCCAGCGCCACAAGCTCGTGGGACAGCTCGCCGGCCACGATCAGCTGCGATCCGTCGGGCGTGAGGGCGATGAATCGCGGTCCGGCAGCCCTGGCCGGCACCGTCCCGGCGGTGCTGAGGGATCCGCTGTCGTCGACGTGGAAGCACGCGATCGTGTCATCACCACGGTTGGACACCAACAACATTCGCGCATCCGGAGTGAGCACGATGCCGGCCGCGGTGTTGTCTCGCGCTGCCGCCACGCCGCGCGTCGTGAAGCGCGCGAGCGTCTCCAGGTGCGGCCCGTCGACCCGGTGCACCGACACTGTCGAGGACAGCTCCTCGGCCAGGTAGAGCAACGGCCGCCGCGGGTGCACCACGGCGTGACGTGGGCCGCTGCCCGGCGGGGTGCGCAACTCGCCGACTATCCTCACGCCCGTCTCGGACAGCGCGACCGCGAAGACACGGTCCAGGCCCTTGTCGGGCACCCACACGACCTGACGCTCGGGGTCGATCAGGATCTGGTGCGGATGCGAGCTGCCCTGCTGGGTCCGGTGTGGTCCGGCATGGCCGGGCAGACGCAGCAGCGTGGGCGGCGCGGACGGGAGCCCGTCGTCGTGCAGCGGCAGGTCGGCGATCATGCCCGTCGCGTAGTTGGCGATCAGCAACAGATCGGGTCGCGGCAGCGCCAGGTGCACGGGATTGCGACCGCCCGTCGAGACGGTCGCGAGGTGCTCGGGGTGCCCTGAGTCGGCGACTCGATAGACCGAGCACTCTCCCTGGTCGCCGTGCAGTGCCCACAGCAGCCGGCGTGGCTGATCGAGCAGCAGGTAGGACGGGTTGACTGCCGCGACCAATGCTGTGGGCACCCAGGGTGCGGCGGGCGCAGCTCCCGCATCGTCGGGCACGGCCCACGTGGTGAGCCCACGGCCGGCCGCGTGGCGGTCACGGGTGGTACGGCACCCGACGTAGGCGGGAATCGAAGCGGGGGACATGACACCTCCTTTAGTGTTCCAATCTGTATACATATCCGGATTCCACCTAGTCAAGAGCCGACCCCAAGCGCTCCCCTGTGCTTGACGCCTCTCTCAATGATCTGTATACAAGACACATGAGTCCGCATCGAATTCCTGCCGAGGTCCTGTCCGACCTCGCCGCCGACATCCTGCGGAGACACGGCGTCGAGGCCGCCCCCGCCCGTCTGGTCGCCGACAGCCTGGTCGCCGCCGACCTGTGGGGGCATCAGTCGCACGGCGTGCTGCGGCTGCCGTGGTACTGCGCTCGCCTGCGCAGCGGCGCCATGTCCGCGACGGCTACCCCGACGCCCCTGATCGACCAGGGACCGCTGCTCCTCCTCGACGCCCACGACGGGATCGGGCAGGTGGCAACCGAGCACGCACGCGTCCAAGCCGTCCGCCGCGCCAAGCAGCACGGGGTGGCGGTGGTCGGGGTCCGCGACTCCAACCACTTCGGCACCGCGATGTTCTACACGCGGCGCGCAGCCGCCGAGGGCTGCGTCGCCATCCTGACCACCAACGCGAGCCCCGCCATGGCCCCCTGGGGCGGCAAGGAGAAGCGGATCGGCACCAACCCGTGGTCGATCGCCGCCCCGGGTGCCGCTGGTGGCGTGCTGGCCCTCGACATCGCCAACACCGCCGTCGCCCGGGGCAAGATCTACCTGGCCCGCAACCAGGGCACGACGATCCCCGACGGCTGGGCGATGACGAGCGAAGGCCTCCCGACCACGGACCCGGCAGAGGCCATCGACGGCATCATCCTCCCGATGGCGGGGCACAAGGGCTACGCCATCTCCTTCATGATGGACGTCCTGTCCGGCGCGTTGACCGGTAGCGCGACCGGCCCTCGCGTGCACGGACCCTATGAGCCAACCGCACGCAGCGGCGCCGGCCACCTGTTCGTGGTCATCGATGTAGCCGCGATGGGTGACCGCGACGCCTATGCCGAACGCATCCGGCAGCTCGTCAGCGACATGCACGAGTGCCCCACGGCGCCCGGCTACGACGAGATCGTCGTGCCCGGTGAGCTCGAGACCCGCACGGAGGCGGCCAACCGCGCAGCCGGTGGGGTCGTCCTGCCCGAGCAGACCATGACCGACCTGCTCGAGCTGGCCGCCCTGGTCGGGGCCCCGGTCCCCGACGCCATCAACGTTTGAGACCCCGAGATCCACCGACCAGCAAGGACATTGCGATGATCAGGTCAAGTCCGCTGGGGTGGTGTACGAGGTTGATCCCTCGGTTGGGCGTGTCGGTCAGTCCGTGAGGGCCTGAAGTTCGAGGTCGGTGCTCACCTCCTCGGCGTGATCGGTGTCGATGGCTTGGGCGCGGGCGAGGACGTCGAGCCCGAGGTAGCGGCGGCCTTCGGCCCACTCGTCGTGCTGCTCGGCCAGGACGGCGCCGACGAGCCGGATGATGGATGCGCGGTCGGGGAAGATCCCGACCACGTCGGTGCGTCGGCGGATCTCGCGGTTGAGCCGTTCGTTGGGGTTGTTCGACCAGATCTGACGCCAGACCTCCTTTGGGAACGGCGTGAACGCGAGGATGTCGGCACGAGCGTCCTCGAGATGTTCGGCGACGTCGGGAAGCTTCTCGGCCAGGGCGTCGACGACACGGTCGAACTGGGCGTGGACGGCGTCGGCGTCGGGCTGGTCGTAGATCGAGTGCAGCAACGCCTTGACCCATGGCCAGGACGACTTTGGGGTCGCGGACATCAGGTTCGCTGCGTAGTGGGTGCGGCAGCGCTGCCAGGCAGCGCCCGGGATGGTCGCGGCGATCGCGCTCACGAGCCCGGCGTGCGCGTCGGACGTGACGAGCTTGACGCCGGCCAGGCCGCGGGCTGTGAGGTCGCGGAAGAACGCGAGCCAGCCGGCGCCGTCCTCGCTGGTGGTGACCTGCACGCCAAGGATCTCGCGGTGCCCACCAGCGTTCACGCCGGTGGCTACCAGCACGTGCACCGGCACCACCCGCCCACCTTCGCGGACCTTGAGCACGAGCGCGTCGGCGGCGACGAACGTGAACGGCCCGGCCTCTTCGAGCCGACGGGTACGGAACTGCTCGACCTGCTCGTCGAGCTCCTTGGCCATCACCGAGACCTGGGACTTCGACAACCCGGTGATGCCGAGGGTCGCCACCAGCTTGTCCATCCGCCGGGTCGAGACCCCGAGCAGGTAGCAGGTCGCCACCACACTGGTCAGTGCTCGTTCGGCACGCTTCCTGCGTTCGAGCAGCCACTCCGGATACAGGCTTGACTGGCGGAGCTTGGGCACTGCGACGTCGAGAGTCCCGACCCGGGTGTCGAGGTCGCGGTGGCGGTAGCCGTTGCGGGAGTTGACCCGCTCCGGGCTCCGCTCGTTGTAGCCGGCGCCGCACACCGCGTCGGCCTGGGCGGAGAGCAGTGCGTTGACGAACGTGGTGAGCAGCTCCCGCATCAGATCAGGGCTCGCCTGGGACAGCTGCTCGTCGAGGAAGCGGGCAGGGTCGATACTGGGTACAGCGGTCATCGTTGTGGTTCCTTCTTCGAGTCGGTTTTCGCAGATCACTCGAAGGATCCACCCGGTGGCCGCGCCTACGTCGGAGGCACGCGCTCACTCGGGTCCGTCGTACACCACTCTGCTGGACTTCACTGATGATCAGCCTGCACGTCGACGTCCGCATCGACCCCGCCCACCGCGACGACTTCCGCGCCGCAATCACCGACCAGGCACGCGCCACGATGCGCGACGAACCCGGCTGCCTGCTCTTCGACGTCATCGTGGACCAGAGCGACCCCGACCACTTCATGTTCTACGAGGTCTATGTCGACGCCGACGCCTTCGAGGCGCACAAGGCGGCTCCGCACTTCGCCGACTGGGCGCGGGCCCGAGGCGCCTACGTGGTCGAGCAGCACAACACCTTCGGCGATCAGGTGATCGCGCTGCCCGGTTACACCGCTCCCGATCCCACCACGCACCCGACCCGGTAGGACCGATGACCACCGCACGCGGTTACGCTGAGACGCAGCAGCACCGTCACCTCCGACTCCTGGACCAGCGCGAAGGACAGCCCGTGGACGACCGCCGCAACAAGGCAGACGCCGTCTACGCCCAGTTGCGCCGAGAGATCGAGTCCGGTGAGCTGCCACCGGGATCCAGCCTGAGCGAGCACACTCTGGTCGCGCGTCTCGGCGCCTCCCGCACCCCGGTGCGTGATGCCCTGCGCCGGCTGCTCGATGACGACCTGGCCGTCCGTGACGGCAGCCGCGGCTCGCTGCGGGTGAGCCAGATCTCTGCCGCTGGGGTGCGCGACCTGTTCGGCTACCGCCAGGTGCTCGAGGGCGCCGCCATGCGTCAGCTCGCCCAGGCGATCGCCGACGGCCGCGTGGACCCGGCGCCGATCGCACAGCTGGAGGACGAGCTGCGTGGCCTGCGCGCCCGCCAGCCGTCCGCCAGCCGCACCGTGGCTTTCTACGAGCTGGCTGAGCGCTTCGATGCGCTGGTGCGCGACCTGACTCCAAATCCCTTGCTGGGCAAGGCCATCCGTGACTTGCGTCCCCACACCACCCGGTTGCGGTCGATCGCGCACCACCGTCCCGCCCGCGACGAGGTCTCGATGGCCGAGCACACCCAGATGATGACTGCCCTCCTGGGGGGCAAGCCGAAAGCCGCAGAGCGGGCGTGCGCCGAGCACCTGCAGCACACCGTGGAGGCGATCTTCGCCGGCATCGCCGATGCGGCCCCCTCCACCGTCGCGCTCTGAGCGCGTCCCCACCCGTCGCAGCACCGGCGTGAGTCCCACCTCGCGCCCGACGCCGCGCCAACTCGTCTCAGGAGACACCGTGTTCACGACCACGAACCCAGCGACCGAGCAGACCCTGGCTACCTATGAGTTCCTCACCGACGCGCAGCTGGAGGCGACCCTCGAGGCCGCCGCCCGGGCCCAGCGGTCCTGGCGCGACGAGCCGGTGGCCGAGCGCAGCGCCCTGTTGCGCTCGATCGCCGCCCGGTTGCGCGACGACCGGGAGCCGCTGGCCCAGCTGATCACCCAGGAGATGGGCAAGCCGATCCGAGAGGCGCGGTCCGAGGTCGAGAAGTCCGCAGTGACCCTCGACTACTACGCCGACAACGGCGCGGACATCCTTGCCTTCGAACAGATCCCGACCCAGGCTCAGTGCAGTGGTGTGCGCTTCGACCCTCTCGGCGTGGTGCTGGCCATCATGCCGTGGAACTACCCGCTGTGGCAGTTCTTCCGGTTCGCAGCACCGGCGTTGATCGCCGGAAATGCTGCCCTCCTCAAGCACGCCGCCAATGTGGCCGGCTGCGCGGAGCGCATCATGGCCGTGCTTGCCGACGCCGGCGTGCCCGAGGGGCTGGTCGGCAACCTGATGATCGACACCCCCACGATCGAGCGGGTCATCGCCGACCGCCGGGTCGCGGCCGTCACGCTGACCGGATCGACCCGCGTGGGCGCCATCGTTGCGGCACAGGCGGGTTCGGTGCTCAAGAAGCAGGTGCTCGAGCTCGGTGGCTCCGACCCGTTCATCGTGCTCGCCGACGCCGACCTGGAGGCCGCCGCCACCGTCGCGGTCAAGGCACGCTTCACCGCCTCGGGTCAGAGCTGTGTCAATGCCAAGCGATTCATCGTGGTCGACAAGGTCGCCGACGAGTTCGTGCGGCTGTTCGTCGACCGAGCCAGCGAGCTCGTGGTCGGCGACCCCACGGACGAGACCACCGACGTGGGCCCGCTCGCCCGTGCCGACCTGCGCGATGCCGTGGCCGACCAGGTGCGCCTCTCGATCGAGGCGGGTGCCGAGGTGGCCCTCGGCGGTGAGCCGCTGCCGGGCCCCGGCTACTTCTACCGCCCGACCATCCTCGACCGGGTGCCGCGGACGGCACCGGCCGCGTGCGAGGAGACCTTCGGTCCGGCCGCGGCCGTCATCCGCGTGGCCGACGAGGACGAGGCCATTCAGGTGGCGAACGACACCGACTACGGCCTGGGCGCCTCCTTGTGGACGCAGGACCGGTCCCGTGCCGAGATCCTCACATCCCGGAGAGGCGGGGGCGGTGTTCGTCAACGCCCAGGTCGCCTCCGACGCTCGCCTGCCGTTCGGGGGGATCAAGCGTTCTGGCTACGGCCGCGAGCTGTCGGGCTACGGCCTGCGCGAGTTCGCCAACATCAAGACCATCTGGATCGACTAGGTCTCACCGACCTCGACCGAAAGAGAGAGCGCCATGCCCGAAGATCACCGGATCGACCACCCGACCGACCACCCGATCGACCTCAACACCGCCGCGCCCGTCGACGGCGTCGCCCAGCCGACCTGGGTGCTGCGCCCCGACGAGCTGCCGGCCAAGAGCCGCGGCGGCGGCTGCCGCACCGTGCCGCTGCTCACCCACGACCGCGGCGCGACGGCCTTCCTCAACGGCACCACGCTGTTCGACCCCGGCGCCCAGATCGCGCACCACAGCCACAACGTGCTCGAGTCCGTGATGGTCGTGCAGGGCAGCGCCATCGTCGACATCGGCGGCCGGCGCACCCGCCTGCAGACCTTCGACACGACGGTCGTCCCGGCCGGCATCGAGCACCACTTCGAGAACGCCTCGGACACCGAGCCGATGCGCATCTTCTGGACCTACGCCTCGGTCGACGCGACCCGCACGATGGCCGACAGCGGCGAGACGAGCCGGATCGACGCCGAGGCGCCCGGTGAGCCTGGTGCCACCGAGGCCGGGACCGAGGGTCCGGTCCTGGAGATCGTCGACCTGGTGGCCGCGCCAGGTGCCGAGGAGGCGCTCGAGCAGGCCGTGGCCGCCGCCGCGCCGCTGTTCCAGGCGTCCCCGGGCGCGCGGACGTACACCTTGCGGCGCGAGGTCGAGGACCCGTCCCGCTACCGCCTGTTCGTGGCCTGGGACGCGCTGGACGACCACCTGGTCGGCTTCCGGGAGTCGGAGGCGTTCCAGGACTGGCGCGCCCTCGTCACGCCGCACCTGGCCGAGCCGCCGTCGGCGCGACACGTGCGGCACACGCTGACCGGCTTCTGAGCCGGCTCACGAGCCGGGTGGCCCCCGGGTGGTCTACGCCTCGACCAGCGCGGTGGCGAGCGTCTCCTGGACCCAGGTGAGGAAGTCGTAGAGCGCCACGGACTGCGCCTTCGCGTCGTCGGGGCCGGCCTCGTCCAGGTGCCGCTGCAGCGCGTCGGCGTCCTCGTCGGTGCGCAGCTCGAGCCGCTCGCCGAGGACCAGGCGCACGTCGGTCAGCGCGACCGTGACCACCGCCGCCTCCGCGCGGGTGAGGTGGACGTCCTCGCCCTTGCGACCGGTGCCCGGTCGCGACAGCACCTCGCGGGCGCGGCTCAGCTGGTCGACCTTGCGCTGGCGCAGCCCGGTCTCGGTGAGCCGGCGGAACTCCCCCGCCGCCTGCGGGTCGTCGCGGCGCGCGTCCGGGAACAGTCGGCGCAGCGCCGGGTCCTCGATCTCCTCGGCCACCCGCGGCTCGGCCTCGATGGAGGCGACCGCGTCGGCGAGCGGGTCGCCGGTCAGCTCGGGCAGCCCGGGCGACATGCCCTCGACGAGGGCGCGCACCTGGTCCATCAGGTGCACGAGCAGGAAGCGCTCGTCGGCGTCCAGCTTGCCGACGATCTCGCCCTTGCGGGCCCGGAACGCGTGCGCCATCAGCTGTCCTGCTGGAAGGTCGCCCACAGGCCGTAGCCCTGCATGGCCTCGGTGTCGCGCTCCATGGCGTCCCGGGTGCCGCTCGAGACGACCGCCCGGCCCTCGGTGTGCACCTGCAGCATCAGCTGCTCGCACCGCGCGCGGGAGTAGTGGAAGTACTCGCCGAACACGAAGGTGACGTAGGACATGAGGTTCACCGGGTCGTTCCACACGATGGTCACCCACGGGCTCTCGACCTGGGTCTGCTCGTCCTGCTGCGGGAGGTCGAGCTCCGCCGGGGCGGTGGACAGGACGGACGTGAGCGGCACACGGCCAGTGTAGAGCGGCCGGTCCGTCTACTCTGTGCCCATGGCCCCGGGCACCGCGAGCACCGCGCTCCTCACCGACCACTACGAGCTCACCATGCTGCAGGCCTCGCTGGCCAGCGGCGCCGCGCACCGCAGGTGCGTGTTCGAGCTGTTCGCACGACGCCTCACCGGCGACCGGCGTTACGGCGTGGTGGCGGGCATCGGTCGGGTCCTCGACGCTATCCGGGACTTCCGGTTCAGGCCCGAGGAGATCGCCTTCCTGCGCGAGACGCAGGTGGTGGACGAGCCGACGCTGGAGTACCTCGAGGGCTACCGCTTCACCGGCTCGATCTGGGGCTACCCCGAGGGCGAGGTCTACTTCCCCGGCTCCCCCATCCTGATCGTCGAGGGCACCTTCGCCGAGGCGTGCATCCTCGAGACGCTGCTGCTGTCTATCCTCAACCACGACAGCGCCGTCGCCACCGCGGCGAGCCGGATGATCAACGCCGCCGAGGAGCGGCCGTGCATCGAGATGGGGTCGCGGCGCACCCACGAGGACGCGGCCGTGGCGAGCGCGCGAGCGGCCTACATCGCCGGGTTCGCGTCGACGTCCAACCTCGAGGCGGGGCGGCGCTACGGCGTGCCGACCCGCGGTACCTCGGCGCACTCGTTCACGCTGCTGCACGACACCGAGCGCGACGCGTTCGTCGCCCAGGTCGACTCGCTCGGGAAGGGCACCACGCTGCTCGTCGACACCTACGACGTGCGCGAGGCCGTCCGGACCGCGGTCGAGGTCGCCGGCCCCGAGCTCGGCGGCGTCCGACTGGACTCCGGCGACCTGGTCGCCCAGGCCCGCGAGGTCCGTGAGCAGCTCGACGAGCTCGGCGCCACCACGACCCGCATCACCGTCACCTCCGACCTCGACGAGTTCGCCATCGCGGCGCTCGCGGCCGCGCCGGTCGACGGCTACGGCGTCGGGACCTCGCTGGTCACCGGCTCGGGCGTGCCCACGGCCGGCATGGTCTACAAGCTGGTGTCGCGGGAGGGTGACGACGGTGCGCAGGTCAGCGTCGCCAAGAAGGCGCTGAACAAGGCGTCGGTGGGTGGTCGCAAGTACGCCATGCGCCGCCTCGACGAGCGCGGCGTCGCCGAGGCCGAGGTCATCGGCATCGGTGAGCAGCCCGACAACGACGGCAACGACCGCAACCTGCTCGTCGAGCTGGTGCGCGGCGGCGAGGTCGTCTCGACGGCCACGCTGGACGACGCCCGCGCCCGCCACGAGGCGTCGGTGGCCGAGCTGCCCGCCCGGGCCCGCCGGCTGTCCCGCGGCGAGCCCGCCATCCCCACGGTCTACGAGGACGACGAGAAATGAGCGAGACGATGGCTGACCGCACCACGACCGCCACCACGACCGACGCGTCGACGCCGGAGGTCGACGCCCTCCCCCAGTCCGACGAGATCCCCATGGAGTCAAGGGCGCTCGTGATCGTGGACGTCCAGAACGACTTCTGCGAGGGCGGCTCGCTGGCCGTGCGCGGCGGCACCGACGTGGCGCACGAGATCACCCGGTGGATCGGCGACGCCCGCAACAGCTACGGCCACGTCGTCGCCACCCAGGACTGGCACGTCGACCCCGGCGACCACTTCGCCGCGCCCGGCACCGAGCCGGACTACCAGCACTCCTGGCCGGTCCACTGCCCCGCCGACAGCGTCGGTGCCGAGCTGCGCGAGGAGCTGCGGCCGGTGCTGCCGCGCATCGAGGCGGTCTTCCGCAAGGGTCGCCACGCGGCGGCCTACAGCGGGTTCGAGGGCGTCGACGACGACGGCGCAGGCCTCGCGACCTGGCTGCGCGAGCGTGACGTGCAGGCCGTCGACGTGTGCGGCATCGCCACGGACTACTGCGTCAAGGCCACCGCGCTGGACGCCGCCCGCGAGGGCTTCGCCACGACCGTGCTGCTCGACCTCACCGCCGGCGTCGCTGCCGAGTCGACGACTGCCGCTCTGCCCGAGCTCGAGGCCGCGGGCGTCCGGCTGGTCGGCACCCCCGTCGTGCGGTCGTGAGCTGCTGACCGAGCCTCGCCAGGCGTAGGCCCAGGCCCAAGGCCGGGCTCAGCGGGAGCGGCGCACCACGATCGAACGCGCGACCTTGTCGTGCAGCGCCTGGCGCTGCGGCCGGTCCCACAGCGGCCACAGGTAGTCGACGACCGTGAACAGCACCGTGAGGCTGCCGAACGTGTCGCCGAGGCACTTGACGAAGCTGCGCCATGCGGCGACCCCGACGCTCAGGTTGGCGTCGGTCGCCTGCTGCCGCACCCGGATGCCGGTGACGATCTTGCCGAGCGTCCGGCCGTAGCTGGACAGCAGCCACGCCTCGTAGGCCACGAACAGGGCCGTGCGGGCGAGGCTCGCTCCCAGCACGCGCGCGGTGTCGAGCGTCGGCACCGCGACCGAGGAGGTCAGCGACGGGTTCGGGTTGTTGGCCGCCTCGACGTAGACCTGCTGCACGTAGGTGATCAGCTTGTCGATCTCGGGGCCGAGCAACCAGATGCCGAGCGGCAGCCACACCAGCGTGACGATGATCCAGTCCAGCACCATGGCGCCCGCGCGCGCCCACCACCCGGCGTAGACCGGCTGGTCGGGGTCCATGGACGGCCACGGCGCACGCTGCTCGCGGGGCGGGGTCTGCTGCAGCTCGGGGTACTGCCAGGCCCGCTGGCCGCCCGGCTGCTGCCAGGGGGTCTGCTGGCCCTGGTGGCCAGGGTCGTCCTGAGGGTCGCGGTGCCGGAACGACTCGGGCGACGCGGCGTGACCGATGGTGGAGCTCGACGCGGTCGGCGAGATCTTCGGCGTGGTGTGATCGGTCCACACGACGCCGTCGAAGTAGCGCAGGATCGTCGAGTCCTGCGGATCGTCGTACCATCCGGACGGTCGGCTCATAGGGGCCACCCTCCCACGCCTGGCCGAGAGCACCCAACACCCGCCCGGCACGGCCGTCCTGCGGCATGATGGCCGACCATGGAGGCACGGCTGGACGACCTGGACCGGCGGATCCTGCGGCTGTTCGCCGAGGACCCGCACATCGGCGTGCTGGGCGCCTCCCGGCGGCTCGGCGTCGCCCGCGGCACGGTGCAGGCGCGCCTGGACCGGCTGCACCACACGGGGGTCATCGCGTCGTTCGCGCCGACCCTGGAGCCGGCCGCCATGGGCTACCCCGTGACGGCGTTCCTCACCCTGGAGATCCGCCAGGCCGACGGGCACGAGCCCGTGGTCGCGCACCTGCAGACCGTGCCCGAGGTCCTCGAGGCGCACACCATCACCGGGGCCGGCGACATCTGGGTGCGGGTGGTCGCGCGCGACAACGCCGACCTGCAGCGGGTCATCGACGAGGTCACCGACGACGAGCACGTCCAGCGCACGTCCACCGTGGTCGCGCTCGCGACCCGGTTGCCCTATCGGACCCTGCCGCTGGTCTGAGCGCGTCGCGCCTGCGGCTGCGACCGAGGGGGCTCAGCGGCGGCCGACGAACCAGTTTCGGATCTTGTCGATCCGGGCCGCGACCTGGTCGGACGTGGCCTGCGCGAGCTCGGGTCCGCCGCAGACCGACCGCAGCTCGGAGTGCACGACGGCGTGCGGCTTGCCGGACTTGCGGGCGTAGGCCGACACCAGCTTGTTGAGCTCCTTGCGCTGGGCGGCCAGCGCCCGGTGCGCCGACACCTGGTCGGGGTCCTGGGCGTGCTCGCGCGCCCGCTGGGAGGGCCGCTGCTTGGCCTGCCGCTCCCGCAGCACCGTCGCGACCTGCTCGGGCTCGAGCAGGCCTGGGAGGCCGAGATATTCGTGCTCCTCGTCCGACCCGGAGTCGGCCACCAGACCGAACTGCTGGGCGTCGAAGAGCACGTGGTCGAACTCCGCGTCGGACCCCAGCGCCTCGAAGCTGCCGAGCAGGTCGTCGCTCGCCGACTCCGCCGCGTTGGCCTGCTCGACGAGGCCGTCCTCCTCCGACCACAGCCCCTCCTCGCCGTCCCGCTTGGGCCGGTCGAGGGCGTGGTCACGCTCGAGCTCGAGGTTGGCGGCGTGGGTGAGGATCGGCGCGACGCTGGGCAGGAAGACCGACGCGGTCTCGCCGCGCTTGCGCGCCCGCACGAACCGGCCCACGGCCTGGGCGAAGAACAGCGGCGTCGAGGTGGAGGTGGCGTAGACCCCCACCGCGAGCCGGGGGACGTCCACGCCCTCGGAGACCATGCGCACCGCGACCATCCACCGCTCGTCGGACTCGGCGAAGGACTCGATGCGGGCCGACGACCCGGCGTCGTCGGAGAGCACGACGGCAGGGCGGGTGCCGGTGAGCTCGGTGAGGTGACGGGCGTAGGCGCGCGCGTTGGCCTGGTTGGTGGCGATGACCAGCCCACCGGCGTCAGGGACGTGCCGACGCACCTCGGTGAGCCGCTTGTCGGCGGCGCGCAGCACCGACGGGATCCACTCGCCCGCGGGGTCGAGGGCGGTCCGCCACGCGTGTGCGGTGAGGTCCTTGGTGAGCGGCTCCCCCAGCCGCGCGCTGATCTCGTCGCCGGCGCGGGTGCGCCAGTGCATCGCACCGCCGTAGGCCATGAAGAGCACCGGGCGCACGACCGAGTCGCGCAGCGCCTCGGCATAGCCGTAGGAGTAGTCCGCCGAGCTGCGCCGGATGCCGTCGGCCCCCTCCTCGTAGCGCACGAACGGGATCGGCGAGGTGTCCGAGCGGAACGGCGTGCCGGTGAGGGCGAGCCGCCGCGTGGCGGGCTCGAACGCCTCGCGCAGCGCGTCGCCCCAGCTGCGGCTGTCGCCGGCGTGATGGATCTCGTCGATGATCACGAGCGTGGGGGCGGCCTCGGTGCGCGCGCGGTGCAGCAGCGGCTTCATCGCGACGCCGGCGTAGGTCAGCGCGACGCCGTCGAACTCACGGTTGTGCCGCCCGCTGGCGTTGGTGAAGGACGGGTCGAGCTGGATGCCCACCCGGGCCGCGGCCTCGGCCCACTGGGTCTTGAGGTGCTCGGTCGGCGCGACGACGGTGATCCGCCGCACGATCCCCGCCTGCAGCAGCTCGGCGGCGACGCGCAGGGCGAAGGTCGTCTTGCCCGCGCCCGGCGTGGCCACCGCGAGGAAGTCCTTCGGCGCGTCGGTGAGGTAGCGCTCGAGCGCCTCGGCCTGCCAGGCCCGCAGCTTGCCGGCCGTCCCCCACGCAGCGCGCTCGGGGAAGGCTGGGGAGAGGTTCTCGGCTGCGTGGATCGACATGGCGTCCTCGAGGGTAGCGACTTTGCGGAGCCGACATGCCGAGGCTCGGTCCTTGACTCAGGTCGGTCGGGGTCACGCGGCCCAGGGCACGACGAAGCCCGTGGCGCACGCAGGGGGACGGCGCGCCACGGGCCTCGACGGGGGTTCTACGGGGCAGGTTCCAGCGAAGATCAGTAGAGCTTGACCTTGGCGCCGGCGGCGTAGAGCTTGACCTTGCTGTCCTGGGCGTAGAGCTTGACCTTGCTCGGGGCCGAGTAGAGCTTCACCTTGCCGGGGGCGGCGTAGAGCTTGACCTTGCCGGTCAGGGCCTGCTCCACCGTGGCGACGCCAGGAGCGGCCTGCACGGTCGCGGAGTGGGCGACGCCGACGCCGACGGCGGACGCGACGGTCAGGGCGAGGGAGGCAGCGGCGGTGCGGGTGAAGCGACGCATGGGAGGTCCTTTCAAGGATCAGCAGAACGTTTTGATGAGGTTACCGTTCGTCAACCACGATACGCGTTAGGGCAGCGAAACTCCCACGACGGGTCACACATACTCCGCCGTTTGGCTGACCTTTGGACTTTCTGTGACCCAAGTGGCCTAGCGCAACCCCCTCAGTCCTTGCCGTCCTGCGGCGCGCGCAGCCCGTCGTAGATCTCCTGGCAGACCGGGCAGACCGGGAACTTCTTCGGGTCGCGGCCGGGGACCCACACCTTGCCGCAGAGCGCGACGACCGGGGTGCCCGTGACGGCCGACTCGGTGATCTTCTCCTTGCGCACGTAGTGCGAGAAGCGCTCGTTGTCGCCGGGCTCCTGCAGCTGCTCCTCGACGCGCTCCCGCTCGAGCACGGAGGTGCCGGTGGCCGGGCCCGTCGACTGCGGGTCCGCGAACGGGTCCGGCGGCATCCCCGGCTGGTCGGTCAGGCTGGGCTGGGCGGACGAGCGGGGGCGCGAGGTGGGGGTCAGGGTGGCCATGGCGCTCAGTCTAGGTCGCCCGGCTCAGTTGAGCTCAGGGTCGTCGGGATAGTAGGCGACGTAGGCCAGCCGGTCGGGCTGGCGGCGGAGCACCCGCCGCCACAACGTGTCGGAGTCGGCGGTGAACAGGTCGAGCGGCTCGGCGTCCACGACGTACCAGGACCCCTCGACGACCTCGCTCTCGAGCTGGCCCGCCGACCACCCGGCGTAGCCGGCGAAGACGCGCAGGCCCGCGAGGTGCGGGAGCACGAGCACGGGAGGGGTGTCGAGATCGACCAGCCCGACGCTGCCGAACAGGTGCCGCACCCCGAGCGGCTCCGGGTCGTCGCCCGGCACGCTCACCACGCCGAGGGCGGTGTCGGTGGCCACCGGACCGCCGTGGAACAGCACGTCCGGCGTCGAGGCGTGCCCTGCCCAGGTGGGCAGGACCGCCCCGACGTCGGCCGCGGACGGCTTGTTGACCACGACCCCTTGAGCCCCGTCGGGGCCGTGGTCGAGGACGAGCACGACCGCACGGCGGAAGATCCCGTCGTCGATCATCGGGGTCGCGACGAGCAACCGTCCGCTGAGGTTCTCGAACTCCACCCCGCCATTGTGGTCCATCACGCTGACGAACCATGGGGTCAGTCGCGACGGCCCTTGCGGAACACGCGGTCGTTCGGGCGGCCGTGGTGGCCGTAGCCCGGGCCGCCCCGACGGGGGGCACCGCGACGGACGCGGGGCTCGCCGTCGACGATCCGGCGGTAGGCCGATTCGAGGACCGGCTCGCCGGACGGGGTGCGCGCCCCGACACCGTCGTAGAGCACGGGGTCACCGGGGGCGGTGCGGACGGCAGTCACGTCGACCCCGGCCTCGGCGACCAGACGCTCCATCTGACGCTTCTGGTGAGGCAGCGCGAGGGTGACGACCGTGCCCTGCTCACCGGCGCGGGCCGTGCGGCCCGACCGGTGCAGGTAGTCCTTGTGGTCGGCCGGCGGGTCGACCTGCAGGACCACGGAGACGTCGTCGACGTGGATGCCACGGGCGGCGACGTCGGTGGCCACGAGGACCGGGACGGTCCCGGCCTTGAACGCGGCGAGCACGCGATTGCGCTGGCTCTGGTTGAGCCCGCCGTGCAGCGCGACGGCCATGACACCCTGCTCGCGCAGCTGCAGCGCCACGCGATCGGCGCCGAGCTTGGTGCGCACGAACACGACGGTGCGGCCGGTGCGGTTGGCGACCTCGGCGGTAATGACCTTCTTGTGCATCGGGTCGATGAGCAGCACGTGGTGCTCCATCGTCGTGACGCTCGCCGTGTCGGGGTCGGTCGAGTGGGTGACCGGGTCGACCAGGTAGCGGTCCACGACCTTGTCGATGCCGCGGTCCAGCGTCGCCGAGAACAGCAGGCGCTGCCCACCGGCGGGCACCAGGTCGAGGATCTCGGTGATCTCCTCGAGGAAGCCCATCTCGGCCATGTGGTCGGCCTCGTCGAGGATCGCGACCTCGACGTTGCTCAGGTCGGCCGCGCCGCGCTCGATCAGGTCGCGCAGGCGACCCGGCGTGGCGACGAGGACGTCGAGCCCGCGGGCCAGCGCCTCGATCTGCGGCGGGTAGGGCATGCCACCCGCGACGAGCTTGTGCCGCAGGCCCATGACGTGCACCAGCGGCGCCAGCGCGTCGCTGACCTGCATGGCCAGCTCACGGGTCGGCACCAGGATGACGGCGCGCACCTGACCGGGCGCGGCGTTGCTGCCGGCCAGCCGGGTGATCGTCGGCAGCCCGAACGACAAGGTCTTGCCCGAGCCGGTCTGACCGCGGCCGAGGACGTCCTTGCCCGCCAGCGCGTCCGGGAGGGTCGCGGACTGGATCGGGAACGGCTCGGTGATGCCGTCCTGCGCGAGGCGCTCGACCAGCGGCATCGGCAGGCCCAGGGCCTTGAAGCCGTTGTCGTCGGTCACCGGCACCGCGCGCGAGGTGTCCGGGTCCACGTGCAGCGGGGCGTCGTCCCGGCGGGGACGCTCGTCGAAGCTGCGTCGCGGGCGGTCCTTGAAGTCCCGGCGCGGACGGTCGTCGTAGTCCCGACGGGGACGGTCGTTGAAGTCCCGGCGCGGACGGTCGTTGAAGTCCCGACGCGGCTTGTCGTAGTCCCGACGGGGACGGTCGTAGCCACCACGGTCGTTACGGTTGTCCCGGTCACCGAAGTCCCGACGCGGACGGTCGTAGCCACCTCGGTCACCACGGTTGTCCCGGTCACCGAAGTCCCGACGCGGACGGTCGTTGAAGTCCCGACGCGGACGGTCGTCGTAGTCCCGACGCGGACGGTCGTTGAAGTCGCGACGCGGGCGGTCGTCGTAGTCGCGGCGCGGACGGTCGCTGAAGTCACGGCGCGGCTTGTCGTAGCGGCGCTCGCCGTCCTGGGGACGCCCGCCGTCGACCTGACGACGAGGCTTGACGAGGCGCTCGCCCTCGCGGCGGGGGGAACCCTCACCACGGGGAGCGCGCTGGCGGTCGGTCGCGGCGCGGCGCGCCTCGGCCTTCTGGGAGGTGGTCCAGCGAGCCTTCTTGGGCTTGCCGGACGCGGACATGTTCTTCTTCATGCGTGAACCAACTTCTTGGTGCATGAGCACACAGGTGCACGTGGCGAAGGTGACTGACCTGCAAGCTCTCGGTGCGCTCTCTACGCACTCCACGGGCCGGATCTGACGGTTGCCGTCCGGCGGACTTGCCTACTCCTCGTGACCGGTCCAGGACCGGGGGAAAAGTGGTGCCGCCTCGTGGGTGCTCCAAAATGGCGATCGAACGTGCCGATCAAGCGTGACGATCACGCTGTGGTCCAGGGGAGCCGTGGTGCGGCCTGGGGGCGCTGCCGTGCGCCGAGCAGGTCAAGTACCTCCATCTTACCAGCCGCCCGGGGGAATGCCTGCCACGCGCCGCTCGTTGGCACAGCCATGAGCACTGTGACCATCACCGAGTCGACCTTCGAGTCCACCATCGCCGAGAACGACATCGTCCTCTACGACTTCTGGGCCGAGTGGTGCGGGCCGTGTCGACAGTTCGCCCCCGTCTTCGAGAAGGCCTCCGAGAAGCACGAGGACATCGTCTTCGGCAAGATCGACACCGAGGCCGAGCAGAACCTCGCCGCCATGCTGCAGATCACGTCGATCCCGACGCTGATGGCCTTCCGCGAGGGCGTGCCGCTGCTCATGCAGCCCGGCGCCCTGCCGCCGGCCGCCCTCGAGGACCTGATCACGCAGATCCAGGGCCTGGACATGGAGACCGTCAAGAAGGAGTACGCCGAGCAGCTCGCCGCCGCGCAGGCCGAGGCGAACGCGCCCGAGAAGTCCTGATCGACCACACGTCTGGACCAGCAACGAGGTCCCGCTCCCCTCGGGGGAGCGGGACCTCGTTGCTTGTCCGCAGCGTGACGACGCGTTGGTGGAGGTGGCGGGAATCGAACCCGCGTCCGCCGACGCAGAACCAGGGCTTCTCCGGGTGCAGTGCGCTCAGGATTTTCTCGGCCCCAGGGCTCGCGCGCACACGTTCCCTGACAGGCCCAGCCGGGTAGGAGTCCCGTGCCCTCGCCCGGCGCGAGGACACAGCAAGATCTCTAGCTGACGCTGGTGACTAGGACGAGATCAAGCCTAGGCCAACGGACTTCGGGCTCGCTCAGGCGGCGAGGGCGAAGTCGGTGCGCTTGGAGTCGGCACCTATTGGTTTGCTGAGGGCGTTTACGAGATAACTCAGCATCCTCGACCCGCTTCCCCTGGATCGACGCTCGACGTCGAAACCGATCACCC
Organism: Arsenicicoccus piscis; assembly: GCF_022568835.1. Classification (GTDB taxonomy): domain Bacteria; phylum Actinomycetota; class Actinomycetes; order Actinomycetales; family Dermatophilaceae; genus Arsenicicoccus; species Arsenicicoccus piscis. Next base: position 205,616 of record NZ_JAKZHV010000005.1, on the reverse strand, counting down.
CCAAGGGGGGTCGTCACGCTGTGGACTTGTCAACCTGCGGCGGGCGCCGCAGCGTCTCACCTTACCCAATGAACGACCGGGGCCGCAGCGGCATTCCCACCCGGGTCAGCGGAAGAAGCCCGCCACGACCTCGTGGGGCACGTCCTCGAGGCGGTCGTAGCGCCACCGCGGCGGCGCTCCCCTACCCTTGTCGACCAGCACGTCACGCACGCCCTCGGCGAGGTCGGAGTCCTCGACGTAGCGGGCCGCGAGCCCGAGGTCCTCGTCGAGGACCTGGTCCACGGACACCGCGTCCGCAGCGCGCCGGATGCCGGCGAGGGCTACGGCTACGGCCAGCGGCGAGCGGGACCGCACGACCTCGGCCGCCGCGTGGGCCGCGGGCTCGGGGCTGGCCTCCAACCGGTGCACGATGGCTACCGGGTCGTCGCCGGCGTAGCAGGGGTCGATCCACGAGCGGGCCTCGGCCAGCGCGCTCGGGGGCACCTCGCCGACGGAGGCGTCCAGGGTCTCCCCCGCGGCCAGCCGGTCCAGCAGCCCCTCCCAGGTGGCGGCGTCGATCTGCGCGTCCGCGAAGCCGGCGGCGATGGCGTCGGCGCCGTCGACCGGCGAGCCGGTGAGCGCGAGGTGGGTGCCGAGCTCGCCCGGCGCACGCGCCAGCAGGTAGCGCACCCCCACGTCCGGGAAGAACCCGATCGCTGTCTCCGGCATCGCGAACCGGGTGGAACCGGTGACCAGCCGCAGCGCCCCGAACGCCGACAACCCCACGCCGCCGCCCATGACCACGCCGTCCATCAGCGCGACGAAGGGCTTCGGGTAGCGCGCCACCAGCCCGTCGACGGCGTACTCGCGGGTGAAGAAGGTCATCGCCGCGTCGTCGCCGGCGAGAGCCGACTCCCGCACGGCCCGCATGTCGCCCCCGGCGCACAGCCCCTTCGGTCCGGCGCCCTCGAGGCTGACGGCGCGCACGGTGTCGTCGTCGGCCCAGGCCTGCAGCTGCTCGTGCAGCGCGGTCACCATGGGCGTCGTCAGCGCGTTGATCGCCTTCGGGCGGTTGAGCACCACCCGGCCGAGCGCCCCGCGGCGCTCGAACAGGACCGGCGCGTCGCTGCCGGGGCCGCCGTTGGGGTCGCTGGCGGTGCTGGTGTGGTCGCTCACGAGCCCAGCCTGGCACGACGCGCGTCCGGCTGCCCGGCACGCGCCGCGACGAGCGCGCAGGCCGCGATCGCCGCGACGGCCGGCAGCGTGGTGAGGGCGAGCACCGGGTAGCCGAAGAACGCGACGACCACGCCCGCGAGCGCCCCGCCTGCGGCGGAGGTGAGCCCGAGGACCAGGTCGGCGAGCCCCTGGACCGGCGCGCGGTCGGCCGACGGCGTCGCGGCGGTGATGAGGGTAGACCCCGCGATGAGGCACAGGGACCAGCCCAGCCCCAGCAGGAACAGACCCGTGCCGAGCCACCAGGAGGCGCCGACGGCGGCCGTGGCCGACATGAGGACGGCCACCAGGATCACGCCGGCTCCGACCAGGACGGTGCGCGGCGGCCCGACACGGTCGACGAGGCGCCCGACCAGCGGCGAGAACGCGTACATGCCGAGGATGTGACCGCTGATCGTCAGCCCGATGAGACGCAGCGTCGCAGCGCCGTGGTGCATGTGCACCGGTGTCATGATCATCACCGAGACCATGACCGCGTGCGCCAGGGCGTTGCTGGCGATGGCGGCGGCCACCGCCGGTCGCCGGCGCACGACCAGGTGGGCGGGGGCGGCCGGCGCCGGCGCTCGCTGCGTCGTCTCGTGCAGCGCCGCTCCGCGCACCGCCTCCACGGCCCGGCGGCGCGCGAGTAGCAACGGGTCGGGGCGCAGCCGCAGCTGCACGATCAGACCGGTGGCAGTGAGGGCTACGGCAGTGAGCAGGAAGGGTCCGGTGAGCGGCGGCAGCCCGAGGTCCGTGGCGAGCGTGCCGCCCGCGTCGGCCAGGTTCGGCCCGGCCACCGCGCCGATCGTGGTCGCCCACACCACCAGCGACAGGTCCCGGCCGCGGTGCGCATCCGTCGCGAGATCCGTTGCGGCGAAACGAGACTGGCTGTTGGAGGCGGAGGCGGCGCCGAACAGCACGGCCGCGGCGAGCAGCAGGCCGACGCTGCCGACGGCCCCTGCGACGACCATCCCGATCGCCCCCAGCGTGCCGAGCGCGTAGCCCCCGACGAGGCCCGCCCGTCGACCGCGCACGGCCATCACGCGGGCGAGCCACCAGGACAGCACGGCGGTGCCGAGCACCTGCATCGTCTGCACCACCCCGGCGTAGGTCTCGGTGCCCGACACCTCGACCATCAGCAGCGAGGCGACGGCGATGCCCATGGTCACCCCGACCCCGCCGAGGGCGTTGGACAGCGCCAGCGTCCGCACGACGTGGCGCTGGACCGCGGCGTCGTCGGGCTGCTCGGTCACAGGGCCCAGCGTGGCACATCGGGCGCGTCGGCGCGGACGGCCTACCGGCTTGTCAGTGGTGCCCTCTACGCTGGGCGCCGAGGCCCAGGCAGCTCCACCGCCAGCTCCCCCCGCACCTCGAGGAGACACCATGTTCAGCAAGGTCCTGGTCGCCAACCGTGGTGAGATCGCGGTGCGCGCCTTCCGAGCGGCGACCGAGCTCGGCATGTCCACGGTCGCGGTCTTCCCCTTCGAGGACCGCAACGCGGAATACCGCCTGAAGTCCGACGAGTCCTACGAGATCGGTGAGCGCGGGCACCCGGTGCGGGCCTACCTCGACATCGAGGGCATCATCACCGCGGCCAAGGAGGCCGGCGCCGACGCGGTCTACCCGGGCTACGGCTTCCTGTCCGAGAACCCCGACCTCGCGCAGCGCTGCGAGGAGGAGGGCATCACCTTCGTCGGGCCGTCGCACGAGGTGCTCGAGCTGACCGGCAACAAGGCGCGCGCGATCGCCGCGGCCCAGGAGGCCGGGCTGCCGACGCTGCGCGGCAGCGAGCCCAGCGCCGACGTCGCGACCCTGGTCGCCGCGGCCGACGAGATCGGCTTCCCGCTGTTCGTCAAGGCTGTGAGCGGCGGCGGCGGGCGCGGCATGCGGCGGGTCGAGAGCGCGGACCTGCTCGAGGGCGCCCTCGCCGAGGCGATGCGCGAGGCCGAGTCGGCGTTCGGCGACTCCCGGATGTATCTCGAGGAGGCCGTCATCGGCCCTCGACACATCGAGGTGCAGATCCTCGCGGACGCGTCCGGCGAGGTCATCCACCTCTACGAGCGCGACTGCTCGGTCCAGCGCCGGCACCAGAAGGTCGTCGAGATCGCCCCGGCGCAGAACCTCCCCGCCGAGACGCGCGACGCCATGTGCGCCGACGCGGTGCGCTTCGCGCGCCACATCCGCTACGTCAACGCCGGCACGGTGGAGTTCCTGCTCGGCGCCGACGGTCGCTACGTCTTCATCGAGATGAACCCCCGCATCCAGGTCGAGCACACGGTGACCGAGGAGGTCACCGACGTAGACCTCGTGTCGAGCCAGCTGCGCATCGCCGGCGGCGAGACGCTCGCCGACCTCGGCCTGCGCCAGGACGACATCCACGTCAAGGGCGCCGCGCTGCAGTGCCGGGTGACGACCGAGGACCCGGCCAACGGCTTCCGCCCCGACACCGGCACCGTCCAGGTCTACCGCTCCCCCGGCGGTGCGGGCGTGCGGCTCGACGGCGGCACGGTGTTCGCGGGGGCCAACGTCGAGGCCCACTTCGACTCGATGCTGGTCAAGCTGACCTGCCGCGGCCGCGACTTTGCGACGGCGGCGCGGCGGGCGCAGCGCGCCCTGCGCGAGTTCCGCATCCGCGGCATCTCCACCAACATCCCGTTCCTCGAGGCGGTCATCTCCGACCCCGACTTCCTCGCCGGCCGGGTCACCACCGCGTTCATCGACGAGCGCCCGGAGCTGATGCAGCACCGCATCCCGGCCGACCGTGGCACCAAGCTGCTCGACTACCTCGCCACCGTCACGGTCAACCGGCCGTTCGGCGATCCGCGCACCTCGATCCACCATCGCGACAAGTTGCCGGCTCTGGATCCTGCTGTGCTGCAAGCAGATCCGCCGCCCGGCGCCCGTCAGCGACTGCTCGAGATCGGCCCCGAGGCGTTCTGCCGCGAGCTGCGTGCGCAGGAGGCCGTGGCCGTCACCGACACCACCTTCCGCGACGCGCACCAGTCGCTGCTCGCGACCCGCGTGCGCACCCGCGACCTGCTGCACGCCGCCCCCTACATCGCGCGCCTGCTCCCGCAGCTGCTGTCGGTCGAGGCCTGGGGCGGCGCGACCTACGACGTCGCGCTGCGGTTCCTCAAGGAGGACCCGTGGGAGCGGCTGGCGGCGCTGCGCGAGGCGATGCCCAACCTGCCCATCCAGATGCTCCTGCGCGGGCGCAACACCGTCGGCTACACCCCCTACCCGCTCGCCGTGACGGACGCGTTCGTCGCCGAGGCCGCGCGCACCGGGGTGGACGTCTTCCGCATCTTCGACGCGCTCAACAACGTCGACCAGATCCGCCCGGCCATCGACGCGGTGCGCGCCACCGACCACGCCATCGCCGAGGCGGCCCTGTGCTACACCGGCGACATGCTCTCCCCCGGCGAGCAGCTCTACACCCTCGACTACTACCTGCGGCTCGCCGAGCAGCTGGTCGAGGCCGGCGCGCACCTGCTCGCCATCAAGGACATGGCCGGGCTGCTGCGCGCACCCGCCGCCCGCGTCCTCGTCACCGCGCTGCGTGAGCGGTTCGACCTGCCGGTGCACCTGCACACGCACGACACGGCGGGTGGCCAGCTCGCGACCCTGCTCGCGGCCATCGACGCAGGAGTCGACGCCGTCGACGTCGCTGCCGCCTCGATGGCGGGCACCACCTCGCAGGTGTCCATGTCCGCGCTCATCGCCGCCACCGACTACACGCCGCGCGCCACCGGCCTGTCGCTGGAGGCCGCCACCGACCTCGAGCCCTACTTCGAGGCCATGCGGTCGCTCTACGGTCCGTTCGAGTCGGGGCTCGCCGGGCCGACCGGCCGGGTCTACCACCACGAGATCCCGGGTGGCCAGCTGTCCAACCTGCGTCAGCAGGCCAACGCGCTCGGTCTCGGTCACCGCTTCGAGGAGATCGAGGACATGTATGCCGCGGCCAACCGGATCCTCGGCAACATCGTCAAGGTCACGCCGTCCTCCAAGGTCGTCGGCGACCTCGCCCTCGCGCTCGTCGGCGCCGGGGCCGACCCCGCCGAGTTCGAGGCCGACCCGACCCGGTTCGACATCCCCGAGTCGGTGATCGGCTTCCTCAACGGCGACCTCGGCGACCCGCCCGGCGGCTGGCCCGAGCCGTTCCGCAGCAAGGCCCTGCAGGGCCGCACGACCAGGCCGGTCGAGACCCAGCTGTCCGCCGAGGACACCGCGGCCCTCGCCGAGCGACCGCGTCAGACGCTCAACCGGCTGCTCTTCCCGGGGCCGACCAAGGACTTCGAGCAGGCCGTCGAGGCCTACTCCGACCTGTCGGTCCTCTCGACCCGCGAGTTCCTGCACGGCCTCGCGGTCGGGCAGGAGCACGAGGTCGAGCTCGAGCGGGGCAAGACCCTGCTGCTCGGGCTGCGCGCGATCGGCGACGCCGACGAGCGCGGGATGCGCCAGGTCATGTGCACCGTCAACGGCCAGATGCGGCCGGTCTCGGTGCGCGACGAGTCGGTCCGGTCCACGGTGGCGGTCGCCGAGCGGGCCGACACCTCGGTCCCGGGTCAGGTGCCAGCGCCGTTCGCCGGCGTGGTCACCGTCTCCGTCGAGGTGGGTGACGAGGTCGAGGCCGGCGCGCAGGTCGCCACGATCGAGGCGATGAAGATGGAGGCCTCCATCACCACGCCGGTCGCCGGCACCGTCCAGCGCCTCTCCGTCTCCGGGTCACAGGCCGTCGAGGGCGGCGACCTGCTGCTCGTGGTCGGGTGAGTGCCGGCATGCGCGTGATGGTCCTCGGCGGCACCGGTCTGCTCGGGCACGAGACCGTGCGGGTGCTCCTCGAGCGCGGGCACGAGGTGACCCTGCTGGCGCGGCACTCACCGCCCCAGTCGCTCACCGCGCTGCGCGACCTGCCCGTCGTCATCGCCGACGCGGTGACGACCCAGCCCGACGAGTTCGCGCACCTGCTCTCCGGATTCGACGCCGCGGTCTACGCGATGGGGCCGGACGACCGGACCACCCACGAGGGCGAGGCCGACGCCTTCTTCGAGACCCACCTGGTCGGCGCGACCGAGCGACTGGTCGAGGGCGCCCGGCTGGCCGGCGTCGGGCAGGTGGTGCTGATGGGCAGCTACTTCACGACCTGGGCCCGGATGCGTCCCGACCTCGACCTGGCCGCGCACCACCCCTACGTCCGCGCCCGGCTCGCGCAGAGCGCTCGCGCGTTCGCCGCCGGCGGTGGCCGCGCCGCGGGTGGCACGGACGTCATGGTGCTCGAGATCCCCTACGTCTTCGGCAGCATTCCCGGCCAGGTCCCGCACTGGAAGCGCCTGCTGTTCGACGTCGTCCGCAAGGGCCCCGTGGCCCTCTTCCTCGACGGCGGGACCTCGGTGGTCTCCTCCCGGCAGGTCGGCGAGGCCGCCGTGGGCGCCCTCGAGCACGGCAGCCACGGCGGTCAGTACCCCCTCGCCGACGTCGACTGGACCTATCACGAGCTCGCGACCCGCATCCGCTCGGCCCTCGGCAAGAGCCGGCTGGTCGTCGACGTCCCGGGGTGGCTCGTCGCGCCGGGCGTCAAGCTGCTCGGCCGCCGCTGGGGCATGACCGGTCAGTCCGCCGGCTTGGACCCGAGCCACATCGTGCCCGACATCCTCAGCCAGCAGATCTACGTCGACGGGGCGGGGTCGCGCGCCGTCCTCGGCTGGACCCCCGGGGGTGTGCCGGAGGCGCTGATCGACACGCTGCGGGCGTCCTACCCGGAGGCGACGATCCGTTAGTCGCTGCCGCGGCACGAGCGCTCGTCGATCGAGTCGTGCCCTGCTCACCTCTGCCGTGCCCGTGCACAATGAGGCTTCCACCACATGGAGCAACGCTGCAGGGGACACCATGACACGACGTACACCCATCATCACGGTCGTTGCCGCTGCAGCGATGTCCCTCTCAGCGTGCGGGGGCATATCGGTCAGACCCGCGGGCAGCCCAGCCGGCCAGACCCCAGCGTCTGCAGCAGCCGAGGCTCCGACGGACTCCACGGCCATGTCGACGGCGAGCGGGGCGAGTACAGCGCCGACGACCTCGTCCACGTCGACCGAGTCCACGCCCACCGAGACCACGTCGACAGGGTCCGGGCCGGACAGCACCTCCCCCAGCAGTGCTGCTCCGGACGGCGCCACCCCAGACGGTGCCACCTCGACCAGCACGAGCCCGATCATCAGCGTGACCGAGGGAGCCCAGCGGACGCTCGTGCTCGCAGACGCCTTCTCGCCGGGGAAGTGGACCGAGGGCAGCTATCAACCGGCCGGCACCGCCACCCAGCTGCAGGCGATGGCGGCCAAGCTCTACTGCTCCGACGTGGCGGTGATGGAGTACCGCTTCGCCCCGACCGTGGGGACGTTCAAGGTGGACGTCGCCCAGTCGATGGACTCCGCCACGTCGGACGGCACGGTGGAGTTCTCCCTGGTGGCCGACGGACGTCAGCGGCAGACCAAGAGCATCAAGTTCAAGGAGCGCCAACAGCTGGACACCGATATGGCCGGCGTCACCGTGATCAAGATCAGTGCCACGCAGACCACGTCGTCGTGCAGCAACGACGTGACCGCGCTGGTGACGAACGTGTCCATCGCTGGATCCTGATGAGTCCTGACGACCCAGGCCCGCAGGACTCCCCTGCGCGCAGCACGACGTCGGGCTGGCTCAGCCACCCGAGTTGGACGGGTATTGGCAGCATCGCCGCCGTCGGCTCGCTGATCGTGGCCGTCTTCTTCGGCGTGGCCCAGTGTCGGCCGGCCACCACGGTCGTCGCGCCCACGACCTCCCCCGCGCCCGTCCACGAAGGGCTCGCGTCGACCACCTCCACGCGGGCCGAGCCAGACCCCGCCCCGTCCACGGGCCCGACCTGCGTCTCGTCGAACGACGCGGTCACCCCGTGCTCGGCACGAGGTGCGTCCCTGGTCGTCGATGTCGCACCGTGCTCGGTCGACACCGTCCAGGCGGCCCTCGGCATCGACCCCGCTGGGCGGCAGCTCGACCTGGTGACGCGCTCGTTGTCGGGTGGCAGGTGTGCCGCCCGGCCCGGGGAGCTGGCGGCGGCGGGCGGCGCCGCCACGCAGTCCTTGGCGGCGCTGAGCCCGACGTCCACTTCCGCGCTGACCCTGTGTCGCGTCGTCCAGTCCGGACCGGACATCTCCTGCTCGCGCCCGCACCACCTGGAGTACGTCGGGCCGTGGAAGGAGCTCCGGGTGGACCGTGACGCCGGCCAGGACTGTGACGTCCCGGTGCGCGAGTACGTGGGAGCTGATGTGGAGCGGCCGGACTCGCAGCTGCGAGCCGTGCGCCTGAACCGCGCGACCGACCCGGTGACCTACCGCTGCGCGGTGGCCGCCCCCGTCCCGCTGAAGGCCTCGGTCTGGGGACTGGGCGGAGGCCCTCTCCCCACTGCGGAGTGACTCCGGGCGCCCTGGCCCTGCGGCCGGTTCGTTAGGGTCGCTGCATGACCGTAGAGCTCGTGGCCCCCGACGTCCGCTACCACCGTTCCTTTGTGGAGTCGCTCGACGAGTGGGGCACCGACCACCAGGACGGCGCCGGTCTGTGGACCGACCGGCCGAGCGACGACCTGCGCGACGAGGCGGTGTTCGCCGACTGGGTCGACTACCTGCTGGCCAGCGAGCGCGGCGAGCGCCTGCCCGAGGGGTTCGTGCCGTGCACGTTCCGGTGGATGGTCGACGGGTCGAGCTACGTCGGCTCGATCGCGCTGCGCCACCACCTCAACCCCCGTGGCTCGAGCAGTTCGGCGGCCACATCGGCTACGGCGTGCGACCGTCCGAGCGCGGCCGCGGGCTCGCGGCGTGGGCCCTGCACCGCACCCTCGCCACCGCGCTCGACCTGGGCCTGGACCGGGTGCTGCTCACCGCCAACGACGCCAACCCCGCCTCCTGGCGCACCATCGAGCGCTGCGGCGGGGTCATGCAGGACGTGATCCGCGACGGCAAGGGCTACCTGCGTCGCTACCGGATCACGCTCTGAGGGCCTCGAGCCCGCTTATCGGGTTTGAGGCCCTCAGAGTCTCGGTGGCTCTCAGGCGGTCTTGCCTGTCAAGCGCTCGACGGCTAGCTTGCCGAGCGCGTTCGCGGCGAGCGGGCTGTCGCCCGTCAGCAGCTTGCGGTCGGCGTGCACGGTGCCCTTCATCTCGTCGTTGATGAGCGTGATGCCCTGGCCGCGCAGCGCGTCACCGAGCGCCCAGGTCAGCTTGCCGGGCAGGTAGCCGATCTCGACGTTGGCGCCGGCGTCGAGGGAGTCGGGGAAGACGGCGATCGAGTAGCCCTTGAACGGCGACTCGCCGTTCTTGCCGGCGGCGAGCAGGGCGGCCGGGCCGTGGCACAGCGTGATGATGTAGCGGTCGGCGTCGAGGGCCCAGCGCAGCACGGCGCCGACGTTGTCGTCGTTCTGCAGCGAGATCATCGCGCCGTGGCCGCCGGGCACGAAGACGGCGGCGTAGTCGCTGTCGTCGCCCAGGTCGTTCGCGATGACGTCGGAGAGGTTCTTCGGGTTGCGGATCTGCGGCAGCAGCTTCTCGAACGCCTCCTTGACGGCGTCGTCCTTCTTCGGAAACGCCCACAGCTCGAACTTGCCCATGAGGCCCGACGGCGTGGCGATCTCGATCTCGTAGCCGGCCTCCGACAGGTGCATGAGGGGCAGGAGGGTCTCGACGGGGTGGTTGCCAGTGCTGAACAGCTTGCCGCCTTCGACGGGCAGGTAACGGTCGTCGACCATGATGGCCAGAATCTTCTTCGGGCCTTCGCTCACGGTGTTCTTCACCGCGCCGGAGAAGTCGCTCTTCGGCGGCACGTACTGACCGAGGGAGAACTCGGACGGGAAGAACGCCTCGTACTCGGCGGCGTCAGGGGTGGGCTTCTTCGAGTCGAACACAGCGGTCCTTTCGATCGTTGTCACCTGAGGTGCCTTCCGCTGCGGCAACACAGCGTTGACTCTCACCATTCCCTGACCAGCCACCGTGTAGCCCCGACGAACGTGACCTTGCTACCGGTCAGGGCATCGACTCCCGCTCCTCCTCGGGCGGGGTGGCGGCGCCCTCGCGCTCGTCGCGCTCGGCCCACGCGAGCAGCGGCTCGAGCGAGAACGCCCGGTCGTCCATGGCGGCGTCCAGGTCGCCGAGCGCGGCGAACCGCGCGGGCACCGTGCGGACAGTGAGGTCCTGCGGCTCGACGTCCGCGATCTCGTCCCAGCGCACCGGGGTGGAGACGGTGCCGGTCGGCACCCCGCGCACCGAGTAGGCCGAGGCGATGGTGTGGTCGCGGGCGTTCTGGTTGAAGTCGACGAAGACGTGCCGCGGGTCGCGGTCCTTGCGCCACCAGGTGGTCGTGACGTCGTCCGGCATCCGCCGCTCGATCTCGCGGGCGAACGCCAGCGCGGCCCGGCGCACCTCGGTGAAGGTCCACCGCGGCTCGATCCGGACGTAGACGTGCAGCCCGCTGCCGCCGGACGTCTTCGGGTAGCCCACGACGGCGAGCTCGTCGAGCACCTCGTGCACGACGCCCGCGACCCGGCGCACCCGGTCGAAGCCGGCGTCGGGCATCGGGTCGAGGTCGATGCGCCACTCGTCGGGCCGGTCGACGTCGGTGCACCGGACGTTCCACGGGTGGAACTCCACGGTCGACATCTGCACGGCCCAGATGATCGCCGCCAGCTCGGTCGGGCACAGCTCGTCGGCGTGCAGGCCGTAGCGCGGGAAGTGCAGGCGCACCGTCTCGATCCAGTCGGGCGCGCCGGCGGGAACCCGCTTCTGGTGCACCTTGGGGCCGGCGAGGCCCTTGGGGAAGCGGTGCAGCATGGTCGGCCGCTCGCGCAGCGCCCGCAGGATGCCGTCGCCGACCGCGAGGTAGTACTGCGCGAGGTCCAGCTTGGTGAAGCCGATCTCGGGGAAGTAGACCCGGTCCGGGCTGCTCAGGCGGACCGTGCGCTCGCCGACCGGGAGCTCTACCGCCTCGCTGCGTGCTGGCATGACCGAAGCGTAGCCGCGGGCTACCAGGACCCGCCGCCACCGCCGCCGCCGCCACCGCCGGAGAAGCCACCGAACCCGCCGCCGCCGGAGCCGCCGCCACCCCAGCCGCTGCCGTTGTCGCCGCCGCCGAAGGCCGAGCCGCCGGAGCTGCCGGGGGTCGCGGTGAAGGTGCCGCTCGCGGCGTTGGCGAAGTCGCCGATCACGTCGCCGAACGCGCCGGCGCCGCCGAAGTCACCCCAGCCGCCGCCGTAGAACATGATGAACGTCGGCATGCCCACGTCGTAGCCCTCGAGCCGAGCCTGCTCGGCGACCTGCGCGAAGACCTTGGCCCAGCGGTCGGCCACACCGTAGACCACGGCGTAGGGCAGGTAGCGCTGGAAGATGTTGAGCGCCTCGTCGTACTTGATCTGGTCGGCCTCGGCCGTGAGGAGGTACTCGCGGAAGCCGCGCGACTGCTGCAGCAGGGCGCTGCCGGCGGCGGTGCGGGCCGGCATCCGGCGGATCAGCTGGCTCGCCAGCACCGCGGCGAGCGCCAGGCCACCGATGGCGACGAACCCGGTCGGGACGGGCAGGTTCACCCCGGCGATCCGGTCCGTGGAGGTGGAGATGCCACCCCCGAACGCGAAGACGAAGAAGATCGCGATGACCGGCAGCGCCGCCAGCGCGGAGAAGCTGCGCCGCACGGCCTCCGGCGAGCGCCGGAACCAGCCGCGCACGACGGTCTCGCGATACATCTCCTGCTTGGCGATGGCGAGGGTCGAGGCGAACCGGGTGCGCAGCTGCGACAGCAGGATCGGCGACCCCTGGGCGAACAGCCCGTGCAGGATGGTCTGCTCGTAGTCGAGCAGCGTCGCGTCCGCGTCACGCAGCTGGGTCAGCAGCCAGTCGGGCTGGCGGGAGCCCTCGACCTGCTCGATCCGCAGGTAGCCGCGGACGGCGAGGTCGATGACCGTGGCGCTCACGTCGATGGTGTCGGCGCGCTCGTCGATCACCGTGCCCACGAGCCCGGGCGGGGCCTCGGGCGGGTTGAAGCGCACGGCGAGCGCCGGCTGGCGACCGCCGCGGCGGGTGGGCACCTGCTCACCGGGCGCCGGGATGGTGTCGGGAGCCAGGCCGACGTAGCGCTCGTCCCGGCCGCGCGTGTAGGCGAGACCACCGAGCAGCAGCAGGGTGAGCAGCGGCGCGCCGACACCGACGCCGAGAGCGCCGAAGGAACGCGCCTTCGCCTCGCTCGGGCTGACGTAGTCGCCGCCGGCGGCCTCCTCGGCGCTGCCGGACTCGAGCTGGGGGCTGGTGTCGGTGAACGCCGACGTGGGCATGGCGGCACCGATGGTGAGCCCCTCGCCGGCGGCCAGGTTGTTGGCGACGAACGTCGCCGGCGGGCCCTCGGTCGCCTGACACGGCGTGGTGGAGCCGTACTCACCCTGGGCACAGCCGCCCTTGGTGATCGGCCCGGGGCCGGTCAGGGTGACCGTGGTCTTGTCGATCGGCCAGTCCATCGCGTTGCCGGTGACGTTCCAGGACAGCTCGGTCAGGTCGCCCTGGTTGTTGACCACGTGGCCGATGTCGTAGCTGATCCGGTAGCGCTGGGGCCCGGTCACCGTCCGGTTGGCGACGCCGATGCGCATCGACACCGTCGCCCCGGACTGGGTCATCCGCAGCGTGTCCGGCGCGTTGCTCGGGCTGGAGGCCGTCACGTTGGAGATCGGGTAGACCCGGTGCTCGTCGGGGTTGTTCTCGACGTTCTGCAGCGTCGTGACCAGGCGGGTGATGCCGTGCCGGTCCTGGGCGAAGGTGATCGCGTAGTCCTCGACCACGTGCATCGACCCGTCCGGGCGCAGCGTGTAGGCGACGTCCAGGCTGGTCACCCGGTCCTCGCCCGCCGCGTGCGCCGGCGGCGCGCCGAGCAGGGTCGCGGCGGCGGCCAGCAGGAAGGCGAGCAGCACGACCAGCTGGGGTCGGCGCGACAGGGGCACGCTCTGCACGGTGGTCATGCCCTGCAGACGTGCGGGAGCCCCCGGACGTTCCCGCGGCGTCGCGGGGCTCCCAGCCATCTGGTCTACTCCCCCCGCTGGAGGCGGAAGGACATCGCCCGCTGCGCCTCGCGCGTGTCCTGCCGCTCGCGCAGCGCCTGCCTCTTGTCGTAGAGCTTCTTGCCCTTCGCGACCGCGATCTCGACCTTCGCGCGACCGTCCTTGAAGTAGAGCGTGAGCGGCACGATCGTGTGCCCCGCCTCGCGCGACTTCACGAGGATCTTGTCGATCTCCTCGCGATGCAGCAGCAGCTTGCGGCGGCGCCGCGCGGTGTGGTTGGTCCAGGTGCCCTGCGTGTACTCCGGGATGTGCACGCCCTCGAGGTAGAGCTCTCCGCGGTACTCCTGGCCGTAGCCGTCGACGAGGCTGGCGCGGCCCATGCGCAGCGACTTCACCTCGGTGCCGGTCAGCGCGAGACCGGCCTCCCAGGTGTCCTCGATGAGGTAGTCGTGGCGCGCCTTGCGGTTCTGTGCGATCACCTTGCGCCCCTGCTCCTTGGCCATGGCGCCGAGACTACCCGCCCTGGTCTGGCCAGGGCCAACGCATAGGGGGTGCCCCTAGGACCCCGCGCGCAGCAGGACGGCGACCGCCGCCAGCCCCAACCACGCGTTGACGCTGAAGAGGAAGCCTCGCTCCACGAGACCGAACGACCGCCGGGCGACGGGCAGGAGCAGCGCGACGATCACGCCGACCAGCGACACCACGGCGACCCACCCGAGGACGTGCAGCAGCGCCGCCAGCACACCCGTCACGCCGAGACGTCCGGCGACGTCGCTCGTGACCACCGTGATCAGGGCGACGAACTGGACGATGGCGCTCAGCAGGTGCAGGCGCCCCGTGGCGGTCCTGCGGGCCTGCGGGAGGTCGGTGGGGAAGACGGCTACGCCGATGCGGCCCACCGCCGCGACCAGCAGCCACGCCACGACTCCCCCGCGCCAGCCGTAGACCCCGCTGCCGGCGAGCGCGGCGGCCAGGGCGAGGAGCGCGGCCGTGCCGACGAGCGAGGCGATGCGGAAGGACCGCGCGGTCGGGCCGACGCCGTAGTCGCTGGCGGCGTTGCGCAGCGGCGCGTAGACCGTGGGCGCCCGGTGCATCTGCACCTGCAGCCCGAAGTAGATGAGCACGCACAGGACGGCGACCAGCGCCGACACCGTGGCGAGCGACACGGTCTACAGCCAGGTGTTGGGGTCGACGGGGGTGCCGTCGTTCCACGTCTCGAAGTGCAGGTGGCAGCCGGTCGACCAGCCGGTGGTGCCGGAGTAGCCGATGAGCTGGCCGCGCTTCACCGCCCCGCTGGCCGCGAAGCTGGAGAGGTGGTTGTAGGTCGTCGTGAGGTTGACGCCGTTGACCAGACCGTGGTCGATGATGATCTGGTTGCCCCAGGCGGCCTTGAGCTGGCGGGAGATGATCGTGCCGTCCGCCGCGGCGTAGACCGGGGTGCCGCACGGCACGGCCCAGTCCAGGCCGGTGTGCATCCGCTGGGTGTGCAGCACCGGGTGCACGCGCATGCCGAAGCCGGAGGTGGTCTGGCCGTTGGCCGGGCGGGTGAGGAAGCCGCTGCCCTGGGTGGGTGGGGCCGCGGCCTTGCTGCGGGCGGCGGCCTCGCGCGCCAGCCGGGCCCGCTCGGCGAGCTGGGCGGACAGCTGCCGGGACTCGCGGTCCATCTGGGCCAGCCGGTCGATCTCGGCCTGCTTGCGGGCCTCGACCTGGGACGCGGCGGTCTGCTTCTGGGCGGCGAGCCGGTCGACGGCTGCCTTCGCGGCGGCGGCGTCCTTGCGGGCGGCGGCGGCCTCGACGACGGCGGCAGCCGACTCGTCCTTGAGCCGGGCGACCTCCGTGCGGATGGCCTCGAGGTGGGCCTCCTCGGCGATCGCTGCGGCCCGGACCGAGGCGAGGTCGCGCATGGCCTGGCTCTGGATGCCGCTGACGGCGTCGATCATCGAGGAGCGGTCGGCCAGCTCCTCGGGCGACTGCGCCTGCAGCAGCAGGGACATGTCGGACAGGTCGCTGCGCTGATACATCTCGCTCGCGAGCTGACCGATGACCGTGCTGGTGCGGGTGATCTGGGCGTTGATCGCGCCGAGCCGCTTCGTGGACGCAGCCTCGGCGGCGCGGGCGGCGACCAGCTGCGCCGCCAGCTGCTTGTCCTTGGCGACGGCGGTCGCCTCGCGCTGCTGGGCGAGGGTGAGGGCGCGCTGGGCGATGGGGATCTGCCGCTGGGCTCGGTAGAGCTCGAGGTAAGCGGTCGCGAGGTCGGCGTCGGTCTCGTCGAGCTGGCCGCGCAACTGGGCCACCGCGGCGTCGACCGCGGCCTTCTGAGCCTCGAGGTCGTCACCGCCCGGGTCGGTCGTGGCCGTGGCCGTGGGTGCGACGCCGAGCCCGAGCCCTGCGGCGAGCAGGAGTGCGGGCAGCCCCAGACGCCGGCGACCCGCCGGTCCGGGCCGTGCACTCATGAAGTCCTCCGCTGCAGCTCGCAGGTGTCCACCCGGCACGAGCATGCCCCGTGTCCTGCTTGTGATGATGCCAGGCTGGACGACCGGAGCCAAGACATGGCCCGATCGTTACCTTCCGTGATCATTCTACTCACACAGAGTCATACGCGCAGGTATCTGCGCAGGCTGACCCAGGAGGTGACGAGCGCGATGAGCGCAGCGGCCCCGAACAGCCAGGGCACGATGTCCCACAGGTCCCCCGGCCCGACGACGGCGACCCCGCCGAGGATGAGCATCGAGCCGATCTGGCGCTCCACGAAGTAGTGCAGCACCCCCCACAGCAGCCCGGTGGCCAGCGCCGCGCCGGTCAGCGCGGCGAGCAGGGTCTCGAGCACGAACGGCAGCTGGATGGTCATCGCCGACGCCCCGACCAGGCGCATGATCCCCGTCTCGCGGCGCCGGCTGTAGGCCGTCTGGCGGATGGTGGTCGCCACCAGCAGCACCGAGCAGACGAGCATCACCGATGCGAGCACGATGGTCCACACCGAGAGCCGGTGCAGCAGGTCGATCAGCGGCTCGACGACCTTGCGCTGGTCCTCGACCTTCTCGACGCCGGGGGCGCCCTGGAACGAGCTGGTCAGCAGGACGTACTTGCTCGGGTCGGTGAGCTTCACCCGGTAGGACGCCTTCAGCTGCTCGGGCCGCGTGTTCTCGACGATGGGGTTGTTGCGGAACTGCTCCTTGAACCGCTCGTAGGCCTCTTGCTGGCTCTCGTAGTAGACCTCCTCCACGATCGGCATGGCCCGCAGCTGGGCCTCGATCGTGGTCCGGTCCTTCTCGGTCGCGGCACCCTTCGCGCAGGTCGCCGCCGTCGAGCTGTCGTTGCACAAGACGATGGAGACCTGGATCTTGTCGTACCAGTAGCCCTTCATGGTGTCGACCTGGCGGTAGGAGAGCATGCCCACGCCGAGGAAGAACAGCGACACCATCGTGACCAGCGCCACCGACACGGCCATCGAGGCGTTGCGCCGCAGTCCGGTCCAGACCTCGCCGAGGATGAAGGACGTGCGCATCAGCCGGCCACCTCCTCGCCGGGGCGGGGTTGCTGGGGTTGCTGCGGCTGTTGCCGCTGGTCCGCGTGCTCCGGCTCAGGGGCCACCTCGGCGAGGTCCAGAGCGACCTGGTAGCGCCCGTGGGCCTGGTCGCGCACGACCCGCCCCTCGCGCAGCTCGACCACGCGCCGCTGCATGGCGTTGACGATCTCGTCGTCGTGGGTGGCCATCACGACGGTGGTGCCGCGCCGGTTGATCTGGGCGAGCAGCGCGGTGATCTCGAGGCTGGTGGCCGGGTCGAGGTTGCCGGTGGGCTCGTCGGCGAGCAGGATCGCCGGGCCGTTGACGAGGGCTCGGGCGATGGCGACGCTGCTGCTCACCACCGGAGAGCTGGTGCGGCAGCCGCTTGCCCATCCCCTCCAGACCCACGAGCTCGAGCATCTCGGGGACCACCTTGTTGATCTGACCGCGGCTGCGGCCGAGCACCTGCATGGCGAACGCGACGTTGGCCGTCACGGTCTTGCCGGGCAGCAGCCGGAAGTCCTGGAAGACCGTGCCGATCTCGCGGCGCACGGTCGGCACCCGCCGGTTGGGCAGGCGACCGAAGTCGCGACCCGCCACGAGGACGGTGCCGCTCGTCGCGTCCTCCTCCTTGATGACCAGGCGCAGCAGGGTCGACTTGCCCGAGCCGCTCGCGCCGACGACGAAGACGAACTCGCCCCGGGCGATGTCGAGGTCGACGTCGTCGAGGGCCGGCCGCGCGGAGCGCGGGTAGACCTTGGACACGTGCTCGAAGCGGATCATGGCCTCATCAACTCGGTCGGGCGCGAGACGGACCCACGGGTGCAGGTGCCTCGGTGCTCGTCGGGCACCGCGTCGAGCGTAGGCCGGGTGCGTCAGGCCGTGGCGCAGGCGTCGTGCGCTCGGCGTTGCGTCGGCGACAAACCGGGACGAACCGGACGCGGTGGCTCAGGCGAGGCCCCGGCGCTCCTTCGGTGGCGGCTCAGTGCCGGGCGACCTGGGCCCGGACCGCGTCGATGTCGCGCTTGGCCGTGACCAGATCCAGCCCGTGCTGCTGGCGGTGCACCTTGATGGCGGCGATGAACTTGCCCTCCTCGACCAGCTGGCGCGCCTCGCGCGACACCGGGTCGACCTCGCGGGGCAGGTGGTGGGGGTCGATGCCGGTGAATGCGGCCAGCGCGGCGACCTGCTCCTCGAGCAGCCGCACGCGACGACGCAGCATCGTCACCTCGTTGGCCGTCGCACTCCCCTGCCACCAGCTCATGGACAGATAGTAGGTCACGGATTGGTCACGGACGACCACTTCGTGCTGAGCCGGTGGGCGGGGGCCCTGCGGTTCACCCGAGGGGTGGCACGCACGGTGACCGTGAGGTGACTGTTCCCGGCGAGTGGTGACGTACTCGGGGGACGTGCGCCACGATCTACCGGCGAGGACGGGCGGGAGCGGCCATCCTGTCGGGACCGCAGCGAAGGCGCAGCTCGTGGAGAACTGCACCGAGCCTTCGCCGGCACACCGGGGAGGCCGGGCCGAGGCTCAGGCAGAGACGCAAAGGGGCGGATCAACATGACCATCGTCGACACCACCATCGCCACCAGGGCGACCATCTCGACCATGGGGGCTACCTGGTCGTTGCACTGCCACGACTGCGAGCTGCCGGTCGCGCACTGCGGCTCCGAGGAGGAGGGTGCCTACCTCGCGAGCACGCACAACCTGCTGCACCACCGCGGCCGCGCGCACATGCTCGTGCTCCCCCGGCTCACTGCCGGCGCCTGACCGCTACTCCGACGCGCGGTCCTGACCGCGACGCCAGCGGATCCCGGCCTCCATGAACCCGTCGATGTCGCCGTCGAGGACGCTGCTGGTGTTGCCGACCTCGTACTCGGTGCGCAGGTCCTTGACCATCTGGTAGGGGTGCAGGACGTAGGAGCGCATCTGGTCGCCCCAGCTGGCCTTGACGTCGCCGGCCAGCTCCTTCTTCTTCGCGTCCTCCTCCTGCTTGCGCTGCAGCAGCAGGCGCGACTGCAGCACGCGCAGGGCGGCGGCGCGGTTCTGGATCTGGGACTTCTCGTTCTGCATCGACACGACGATGCCGGTGGGGATGTGCGTCATGCGCACGGCCGAGTCGGTCGTGTTGACGCTCTGCCCACCGGGGCCCGAGCTGCGGAAGACGTCGATCTTCAGCTCGTTCTCGGGGATGTCGATGGTGTCGTCGGACTCGATGAGCGGGATGACCTCGACCGCGGCGAAGCTGGTCTGGCGGCGGCCCTGGTTGTCGAACGGGCTGATCCGCACGAGGCGGTGGGTGCCCGCCTCGACCGAGAGGTTGCCGAACGCGTAGGGCACGTTGACCTCGAAGGTCGCGCTCTTGAGGCCGGCCTCCTCCGCGTAGGACGTGTCCATCACCTTGGTGGGGTAGCCGTGCCGCTCGGCCCAGCGCAGATACATCCGCATCAGCATCTCGGCGAAGTCGGCGGCGTCGACGCCGCCGGCACCGGCCCGGATGGTGACGACGGCCTCGCGCTCGTCGTACTCCCCCGACAGCAGGGTGCGGACCTCGAGCTCGCCGACGGCCTTGGTGATCTTGGTCAGCTCGGCCTCGGCCTCGGCGATGGTCGCCGCGTCGTTCTCCTCCTGGCCCATCTGCACCAGCACCTCGACGTCGTCGATGCGCTGGTCCATCTCGACGACCCGGTCGTGCTCGGAGTTGGCGCGCGACAGGGCGCTGGTCACCTGCTGGGCCTGGTCCGGGTCGTCCCAGAGGTCGGGGGCCGACGCCTGCTGCTCCAGCTCGGCGATCTGGGCCTCCAGCCGAGGCAGGTCGATGACCTCGCGCACCGAGTCCATGGTCGCGCGCAGGGTCTTAAGCTCTTCGGGGAAGTCGTGGGCCACGAGGGTCGAGTCTACGGCCTCGTGCTCACCCCTCGGCTCGTCGAGCGGTGCAGCCGGGCCCGGCCGTGGTCCGCCGCGGCGGTGAACAGCCACACGCCCACGGCCACCACGACCAGCGGCACCAGCACGGCGGGGCTCGGCCGCACCAGCTCCCAGCCGAAGCACGCGGCGAACACCGGCGCTCGCTCGGTCGCCGCCAGCACCCCCACGGCGCACACCAGCACGAGCACGGGCGGGGTGGCGAGGCCGTGACCCGCGAGGGCGGCCAGGGCGGCGAGCACCGCACCGAGGCCGGCGCCCGTGGCGAGCGAGGGGGTGAGCAGCCCGCCGCGGGCGCCGGCGCCGATCGCGATGCTGGTGACGAGCGGCTTGAGCAGCAGCAGGCCGAGCAGCGCCGCGAACGACGCGTGCCCGGCGAGCGCGACCTCGACCAGGGTCTTGCCGTTGCCGGGGATCGCCTCGAACCAGCACGACGCGATCCCGACCAGGGCACCCGCGCCCGCGACCGCGAGCGGCAGCCGCCAGGTGGGCCCCGGCTCCAGGTCTCGACCGAGCCCCACGGCACGGCGGAAGGACCAGCCGCCGACGGCGCACACCGGTGCCACCACCAGCGCCAGCACGAGCCAGCTCGGGTCGAACGACCAGTGCGCCGACCCCGGCACGGCATAGATCGGCCGGCTCCCCACCAGCGCGTGGGTCACCAGGGTCGCCACCACGCTCGTCACGGTGGCGATCACGACCGCGAAGGTCCAGGCTCGCGCTCCCGACCGGGTCGTCCCTCGCGGTCCGCGAGCCGGCTCGAGCCGTGGCCAGCTCGGCCCGGCGAGCAGCAGCACCTCCAGCGCGTAGACCGCCCCCGCCAGCGGCACGTCGTAGACCGCGGCGAGACCTGCTCCCGCGGCGGCGGCGAGCAGCACCCGCCGCTCGAACGCCACGACCCGCGCGGCGGCGCAGACCAGCTCGGTCAGCGCGGCGGCCACCTGCCGGGGCGCGCCCTCGCGTCCCACCGACGCGCCGGCACCCACCGCCACGATCTGGAGCACCGCGTCGGCGACCGTGCGACGGATCGGCAGGCGACGGTCTACCGGATCGGTGGCGGTGGTCGGGTCGAGGGAGTCACGGACCTGCGCGAGCGGGCCGGACCGCCGAAGCCGCCACCAGCCGACGCCGGCGAGCAGGCCACCGATCGTAGGGACGACGATGCGCTGCCACCGGGGCACCTCCCCCACGCCGGTGAGCAGCTCGCCGGCGCGGTCGCCGAACGCGACGCGCTCCACGAGCGCGAGCAGCAGGTTGAGGGCTACGCCGACGAGTCCGGCGAGCACGCCGCTGACGACTGCGATCAGCAGGATCATCAGCAGCGGCCCGACGAGGCTCGACCCCAGGACGCCCGGACGATCGGGGCCGTCGTGGGGCGCGTCTGGCGAGGTCACGGGTGCAAGGGTGGCACGACGAGCGGCCGTGCGGCCCCGGATCCGTCCCGGTCAGATGACGACGCTCAGCAGCAGGACGAAGACCAGCCCGGCGACGGACAGGATCGTCTCCATGAGCGACCAGGTCTTGATGGTCTGGACGACGTCGAGCCGGAAGTACTCCTTGACGAGCCAGAATCCCGCGTCGTTGACGTGGCTGAAGAACACCGAGCCCGCGCCGATGGCGAGCACCAGCAGCGAGACGTGGGTCTGGCTGAGCGAGGTGGCGAGCGGCGCCATGATGCCGGACGCGGTGACCGTGGCCACCGTGGCGGAGCCGGTCGCGAGGCGGATGACCACGGCGACGAGCCAGGCCACGACGAGCACGGACAGGCCGGAGCCCTCGACCCAGGTGGCGACCAGCTTGCCGATGCCGGTGTCGACCAGCGTCTGCTTGAAGGCGCCACCGGCGGCGACGATCAGGACGATGCCGGCGATCGGGCCGAGCGAGGACTCGACGGAGCGGGAGGCCTCCTTCAGCCCGAACCCGGCGCCGCGGCCGAGGGTGAACATCGCGACGAGCACCGAGATGAGCAGCGCGATCAGCGGCGTGCCGAGAAAGTCCAGCGAGCGGCGCAGCACGTTGGTCTTGTCGGTGAGGAAGATGTCGGCGATCGCCTTGCCCATCATCAGCACGACGGGCAGCAGGACGGTCGCGAGGGTGATCGCGAACGTCGGGCGACGCTTGGCGATGCGGTCGTCGGCCTCGAACAGCTCCGGCGCGGGCACGTCGACCCAGCGGGCGGCGACCTTGGCGAAGACCGGGCCGGCGAGGGCCAGGGTCGGGATGGCGACCAGGACGCCGAGGGCGAGCGTGATGCCGAGGTTGGCCTTGAGGGCGTCGATCGCGACCAGCGGGCCGGGGTGCGGCGGCACCAGGCCGTGCATCGCCGAGAGACCGGCGAGCGCCGGGATGCCGACCTGGATGAGCGACAGCCGCGAGCGGCGGGCGACCAGGAAGATGACCGGCATCAGCAGGACCAGGCCGATCTCGAAGAACATCGGCAGACCGATGATGGCGCCGACCGCGGCCATCGCCCACGGCAGCGTCTTGGTCGTGGAGCGGCCGATGATCGTGTCGACGATCTCGTCGGCGCCGCCGCTGTCCGCGAGCAGCTTGCCGAACATCGCGCCGAGGGCGATCAGCGTGCCCACGCTCGCGGCCGTGCTGCCGAAGCCCTTGAGGTAGCTGTCGACGGCGGTGCCCATGTCCACCCCGGCGACGGCGGCCACGGCGAGCGAGCCGATGGTCAGGCCGAGGAAGGGGTGCAGCTTGAACTTCGTGATCAGCAGCACGATGAGCGCCATGCCGATCAGGGCTGCGGGGATGAGGCGGGCGGCCGGGATGTTGAGGTTGGCCGCGTCCGCGGTCAGGAGGTGGCCGAGGGCGACGGGGGCGCCGGTCACGAGCATGAGGGGGACCTTTGGGTCTTGGTGGGCGCTTCGGTGCGCCCGGCTGCCCACCAGAGTGCAGCCAAAGGGCCGCTCTTTCAAGCCCTGGCCACCCATTCGTATGCTTTTTGACACCGACGCGCGCCTCTCGGCTGCGTAGGTAACACTGTGCGCATGACCACGGCACCGGCGCCCGAGGCCCGCGGCGGGTCGCTCCCCAGCGACCCGCAGAGGGGCGCGACCGGCGGCCTGCAGGGGGGCCTGCACGCCACCGTCGTAGACCGGCTGGGCACGGCGATCGTGCGCGGCGACTTCCCCGTGGGCTCGGTGCTGGCGACGGACGAGCTGGAGAGTCGGCTCGGTGCCTCCCGCTCGGTGATCCGCGAGGCCGTGCGGGTGCTGGAGTCGCTCGGCATGGTGCGCAGCCGCCGTCGCGTCGGCGTCGGCGTCTGCCCGCGCGAGGAGTGGAACGTCTTCTCCCCCTTGCTCATTCGCTGGCGGCTCGACTCGGCCGAGCGGCACGACCAGCTGCGGTCGCTGTCTCAGCTGCGCCGCGGCTTCGAGCCGGTGGCGGCCGAGCTGGCGGCGACCCACGCGACGCCCGCGCAGTGCGCCGACCTCACCGGCGCCGTGATGGGGATGACCCGGCACGCCCGCTCCGGCGACCTCGAGGCCTACCTCGCCGCCGACGTCCTCTTCCACCGGACCCTGCTGCAGGCGTCGGGCAACGAGATGTTCGCCGCGCTGCACGCCGTCGTCGAGGAGGTGCTCGCGGGTCGCACCCACCATCAGCTGGTGCCCGCCGAGCCCAACCCCGACGCCGTGCGCCTGCACGGCGACCTCGCCCAGGCGGTGCTGGCCGGCGACCCCGCCGCGGCCCGGGCCGCCACCGAGCAGATCATCGACGAGGCCCAGGCTGCGATGGAGGGCGACTAGGGAGCGTCGAGCACCGTGGAGCGCGCCCGGGAGGTGACGGTGACTGTGACGCCGCCGGAGAACGCCGAGACCACCTGACCGAGCATCGGCAGCTCGACGTGGCCGACCAGCTGGACGACGGCCGTCTCGCCGTCCGGGCTCCCGGTGGCACCGCCGAGGCTCCACGAGTCGACCAGGCGCGGCCGCCGGTCGACCGAGAGGTAGTCGCTGGCGGCTCCTGCCACCCGCGCGGTGTCGAGCGGGAGTCGCACCCCGAGACCACCGGCGTAGACCGTCTGCTCGCTCAGCGAGTCCGCGGCGTCCAGCGCCGCACCGTCCGCTGCGTCCCACAGCTGGGTGCGGGCCAGCTGCACCGCGGTGATGTCGACCCCGACGATGATGAGCATGATCGCCACCAGCGCGAATCCCAGTGACAGCAAAGAGATCTGACCGCTCTCTGCCTCGTCCGTCCGCGGGTGCCGGAGGGCGCCCAGACGGCAGCGGGCTCTGGTGGCCAGGGGGTCGCACACCCGGGCGGCGAGCCGGGTCAGCGCGCCGATCACGGCGCAGCCCCTTGGCCCGCGTCCTGAGCGGCCACCCCGTAGCGGTCGACGCTGGCGACGTGGCTGGCCGTCACCGGGATGGCGAGGGGCACCGCGCCGCGGACGAAGCGAGGGATCAGCGGGAGGTCTACCTGGATGCGGACCTCGACCTGGACCTTGGCGTCCGGCGCGAGGCAGGGCGAGCCGAGACAGCGCACCTGCGTGGTGCCGGAGTCGGCGAACCCGTAGTCGTCGAGGACGATACGGGACGCCGCCTGCGCCGCCGACTGCGCTGCTCCCTCGTCGGGAGCTGCGACGAACAGCCGACCGGCGTCGCGCGCGGCTCCGGCTGCGGCGTAGGTCGCCGCCTGCACCCGCGCGAGCGTCCCGATGAGGTAGATCAGCGGCACGAGCAGGAGCACCGCCACGGCGATGAACTCGAGCGAGGCGCTGCCCTCGTCGGATGCGCGCCCGAGCCACCGTCGTCGCGCACCGTCCGACCGCGCCGTCACTGCCCCTCCTTGTAGGCGCGGCCCTGCACCGTCACGACGCCCGGCGGTCCGAGGGTGCCGATCACCGGCAGCGGTGCGCGCACGGTGACCTCGACCACCTGCGAGCCTCCGACGGTCGTCGTCCGCTCGCTCACGTCACCGGCGTAGGCGTCCGTCGTGAAGTCGCGGATGAGCGTCTGGGCCCGCCCGACCGCTGCACCGTCAGCGACGTCGGCGCGCGCGCCGTAGCGAGCGCCCTCGACGGCGCACTGCAGCAACGTGTTTCGGATGTGCAGCGCCAGACCGAGCTGCAGGACTGCCATGAAGATCAGGGCGACCAGGCCGGCGACGAGGGCGAACTCGGCGACGGCCGACCCGCGCTCGTCGTCCGGCCGCAACGACATGTCAGCCGCCGACCTTGGCCATCGCGCGCTCGAACATGGCGGTGAGGGCGGGCTGCGCGACGAGGGCGAGCGCCGCCACCAGGCCGGCCGTCATCAGGGTGATCATGACCCAGCCCGGCACGTCACCGCGCTCGCGTGCGTCCTCGGACCGCAGGGCGTCGAGGCGTGCGCCCAGGACGTGCAGGGTCGCGCCGAGGGTCGCCGCGCAGGCCGCGGTGACTGCCGTGACGGCACCCGGGCGGTCGGTCGAGGTGGTGAGTGACATCGGATCTCCTTGTGGTGGAACGGAACTGATCGTGCTGGACTGAAAGGACGGAAGCATTGCTAGACGGTGATCTGCAGCAGGGCAAGGCCGGGGAAGACGGCGAACACGACGGTCACCGGGAGGATCAGGAAGACGACGGGGATCATCATGGCGATCTCCTTGCGCCCGCCCTCCTCCATGACGGCCCGTCGACTCTCCTCGCGCACGTCCTGGGCCTGCGCGCGCATGACGTCGGCCAGCGGGGTGCCGCGCTCGACGGCGACGACGATGCCCTCGACGAAGCGGGCGAGGCTCGGCAGGCCGGTGCGATCGGCGAGCAGGTGCAGCGCCGCCGGCAGGCTGAGCCCCGCCCGAGCGTCGGCGAGGCACAACCGGAGCTCGTGGGACAGCTCACCGCTCGAGAGGCGACACACTCGCTCGAGAGCCCCGCTGGCGCCTTCCCCTGCACCGATCGCCAGGGCCAGCAGCTCGGCGATGGTGGGGAACTCGACGAGCATCAGCGCCTCGCGGCGGGCCACCTCACGGGTGAGGGCCTGGTCCTTGGCGACCACGCCGCAGCCGGTCGCGACCAGCACGAGCAGGGCCATCCCGATGGGTGACGCGTCGGTCTGCAGCACCACGACGAGGGCGACGACGAGTCCGACCCCGCCGGCCACCGCGCCCCAGACCACCTGCTCGGCGCGGAAGGCGTCCACGTCGGCAGGTCGGCCGCACCGCAGCTGCCGGCGACGCACGCTGTCGGCGCCACCGAGGACCCGCTCGATCCGGTCGGCCCATCGCCGCACGACGTCGTCGAGCCACGGCCAGCGCGCGGACACCCGCCGGGCGTCGGTGCGGCCGAGCAGCGCGCTCGGTGGCGTGGCGTCACGCAGGTAGGGCTCGACCCGGTCGGCGAGGGTGAGTCGGCGCCGGAGGGGGAGCCGGTGCCAGGTGACCAGCAGCCCGGTCGAGACCAGCAGGCCGCAGAGCGCCCCGGTCCAGGACCAGCCGGCCGTCGCGAGGATCGGACTCATCGCAGCACCCGCGGCTCTTCGCTGAGCCGCCCGATCCGCACCATGAGGTGATAGGCGAGCAGGGTGACTCCTGCCCCGGCCGCCAGCACGAGCGCCCCCGTCCAGGTGCCGTAGGCCGCCACCGAGGAGGGGCGCAGCATCATCGTGCCGAGCACCAGCCACGGCGAGGCGACCGCGAGGCGCGCTGCGTTGACCGTCCAGCCCTGGCGGGTCTCGAGCTCCGCGCGGGTGCGGGCGTCCTCGCGCAGGAAGGACGACAGGGTGCGCAGCAGCGTCCCGAGGTCGGTGCCGCCGACCTCACGCGCGATGCGCAGGGACTCGACGAGCCGGTCGGCGACCGGGTCGCTCAGCCGTTCCTTGAGCGCGTCGAGGCAGTCGTTGAAGCGGCCGGTGAGGCGGTAGTCGTCACCGAACGCCGCAAACGCCGGTCGCAACGCCTCCGGGCCGCGCACGCCGAGCTGGGCCAGCGCCTCCGGGAGCGCGAGCCCGGCCCGCACCCCCGACGCCACGTTGTCCACGACCTCCGGCCACACGTCGCGCAACAGCCGTCGACGGCGACGCGCGCGAGCCCGGACCGCGACCACGGGCGCCATCCCGGCCATCACCGCGAAGCAGGCGGCGATCGCCGGCACCGAGGTGAGCAGCAGGACGAGCGCCAGCACGAGGAAGCCGACGACGACGGATCCGATCACCAGCTGGGTGGCGGTCACGCTGCACAGCTCGGCCTGGGCCAGGTCGTCGGCGAGGCGCGCCAGCCGACCGTGCCTTCCCCCGCGCACCGGCTCCGGCTCGGCCGGCCAGAAGGACCAGTAGATGCAGAACAGGCCGAGGCCCATGACCAGACCGAGGAGCAGGCCGCTCACGAGGCCGCCCCCCGCAGCAGCCCGGCCACGTCGAAGCCGGCCCGCTCGAAGCGGTCCAGGTGGGGCGGGAACCCGTCGGCGCGCACGAGCTGACCGTCGCGCTGCACGAACAGCTCGGCCATCTCGATCACATCACCCTCGACGCGCCCCGGGACCGCTGCGATCTCGCGCACCCGCCGCCGTCCGTCCCGCTCCAGAGCGGCGTGGACGACGATGTCGATGCTCGACGCCACCGTCGGCACCACGAACCGCGAGCCGACGTTCTCTCCCGCCAGCAGCGGGAGGGTGCACATCTTGGTGATCGCTTCGCGCGCCGAGTTGGCATGCACGGTCGCCATGCCGGGAACGCCAGAATTCAGCGAGATCAGCAGGTCCAGGCTCTCCTCCTGGCGGACCTCGCCGACGATGATGCGCGACGGGCGCATCCGCAGCGCCTCCTTGACCAGCCGACGCAGCGGCACCTCGCCCGTGCCCTCGAGCGACGGCTGGCGGCACTGCATGGCCGCGACGTCGCGCAGCGGCAGCTTCATCTCGAAGACCTCTTCGCACGTGATCACCCGCTCGGTGGCGGGGATCGCGGCGGCGAGGCAGTTCAGCAGGGTGGTCTTGCCCGCCTGGGTGCCCCCAGCGACCAAGACGTTGAGGCCCGAGGCGACGGCGGCCCCGAGGAAGGCGGCCGCCTGCTCGGTGAGCGTGCCGAGCCGGACCAGGTCGTCCAGGTGGGTGGCCTTGACGACGAACCGACGGATGTTGACCTGCCAGTGCTCGCGGGTGATGTCCGGGATCACGACGTGCAGCCGGCTGCCGTCCGGCAGCGTCGCGTCGACGAACGGCGACGACAGGTCCACGCGGCGGCCGGAGGACTTGAGCATCCGCTCGACCAGGTCACGCACCCCGTCGGCGGTGAGGATCGTCGAGGTCAGCTCGGAGATGCCGGCCCGCGCCACGAACACCTTGGTGGGCTCGTTGATCCAGATCTCCTCGACGAGGGGGTCGTCGAAGTACGGCTGCAGCGGGCCGTAGCCGGACACCGAGTCCAGCACCGACTTCAGCACACCGTCGACGTCGCGCAGCAGGGGCAGCCCGCCATGGACCGAGCGCGTCTCGTAGTCGTCGATCACGTCGCGCACCAGGGTCACGACGCCGGAGCGGTCGCGCACCGGATCGACGCCCGAGCGCCGGATCAGCTCGCGCACCTCGGACTCGATGACGGCTAGCGCTGTCATGCCCCTCCCCTCACGTCAGGTCTCCCGGATGGCTTGCCGGCGCGCCTCTGGTCATGGCGGCCGCCCATCGCCGGCCCCATCGTCACCCGCCGCGGGGGTCGCGTGGGGAAGAGATTTCTGGCCTGTGGATAACTTCCGGGGTCTGTCGGACCTGGTTGTCATGCTGGCTCGCGCCGGCCACCGCTGGACCGCGAGAAGCCGGCCCGACCCGACCGATGTGAGGAGGCACCATGGAGCTCCGCCTGCGCGTTCTGGCGCCCTCGGCCGGTCCTGAGCTGCACCGGGTCGTGGTCCAGGCGGGGAGCGGCACCGACCTCGGGGATCTCCTCGGTCCGCTCACCCAGGTCCTGGGGCAGACCCACCCGCGAGTGGTCGACGCGCTGCTCGACGGACCGTGGCACGTCGACGGCGCACCCGTCCACGCCGACAGCGCCCTGGGGCATCCGCCGCTGATCACCGGCGCTGTCCTCACGACGGGGGTCGAGGCGCAGGCCCTCGCCATTGCGTGCGGCTCGGCCGGGTCCACCTCAGCCCGCACGGTCGTCGAGCTTCGAGTCAGCGAGGGTCCAGCGGCCGGAGTCTGTAGACCCCTTCCCCTCGGGGACGTGCTCGTCGGCCGAGGTCCGCAGTGTCACGTGCAGGTGGACGACCCGACCCTGTCGCGGACGCAGCTGCGCCTCGCCGTGACCGCCGACCGGGTCTTCGTGACCGACCTCGGTGGCCCGAACACGACGACGCTGGACGACGGACCGCTCGTCCCGGGCGAGCCCACCGTCGTGCGGGCCGGCTCTCGGCTGCAGGTCGGCGACACCGTGCTCACGCTCGCGGTGGCCGAGCCCGGACCCCGGTCCCCGACGCCCGACGGGCAGGGGCGCCTCGTCGTCACCCCCGTGCTGCGGCCTCGACCGCCGATCGACCGCTCCCCCGTGCCGGTCCCCGCGGCACCGGACGCGACCCGCGCCTCCCGACCTCCCTGGGCGGCCCTGCTGGTCCCCCTCGTGATGTGTGGCGTCGCCGCCTGGATCCTGCACTCGACGGTCCTGCTGGTCCTCGGCCTCGTCTCCCCGGCGGCGATCTTCGTCGGGTGGCTGGTCGACCGGCGGCACGGGCGACGTCAGGGCGCCTTCACCCGACACCGACACGCACGGGCGATCGCTGCCGCCGACGTGGTCGTGCGTGATCGGGTGGCGGCCGAGCTGGCCGCCCGACGAGAGACCCATCCCGATCTCGCCACCGTGTGGGCCGCCGCGCACCACCGAGCCCCCGGCCTGTGGTGCCAGCCCGCCGCCGAGCCGCGAGCTACCGAGGTGCGCCTCGGACGCGCAGACCTGCCGGCCCTCTTCGTGACGCGCCCGGTCGACGACGCCGGCGCCCAGCACGGGTCGGACCAGCACCCGGTCCTGCCTGACGCCCCCCTCGTCCTCGACCTCATCCGCCCGACGGTGCTCGTCGGACCCGCAACCACCACACGGGCGCTGGCCGGCGCCCTCGCCGCCCAGCTGGCCACCTGGTGTGCGCCGAGCACCCTGCAGCTCGTCGTGCACGCGTCGGGCGCGCGGGCCGCCGCCGGGTGGGAGCTGCTCGAGGAGCTGCCGCACGCCACCCGAGCGGCGGCCGGGGGCACGACGCCCGCGCTCCGGCTCGTCCTCGTGGACCAGCTCGACCGGCTCGGCAGCTGGCCGGCGGAGCCGGACCACACCGGCCAGCCGCGCACCCTCCTGCTCGGGGTGGCGCGCGACCTCGCAGGGGTGCCCCCTGGCGTCGACCAGCTCGTCCTGCTCGACGACGAGGGTGGTGCCGAGCTCGTCCGCCGGGGCACGCACGGCACCGTCCGGCTGCTTTTCCGGCCCGACCTCCCCGCACCCGGCTGGCTCGACGGGGTGCTGCGAGCCCTGGAGCCGCTCACCCTCGCCGACACCGCGACCGAGCGGGGTGGTCTACCGACGTCGCTGACGCTGGACGAGATCGAGCCGCTCGCCGTGGCCGACGCGTGGCAGCTGCGCGTCGCGTGGGCCGAGCAGCGTTCCGGTCTGTCGACCGCCGTCGGCGTCGGCGCGGACGGCACCCCCGTGTCTCTCGACCTGACAGCCGACGGCCCGCACGCCCTGGTCGCCGGCACCACCGGAGCCGGGAAGTCCGAGCTCCTGCGCACCCTCGTCTCCGGGCTGGCCCTGTACCACGGACCCGATGACCTCAGCTTCGTGCTGGTCGACTACAAGGGCGGATCGGCGTTCGCCGAGTGCGCGCAGCTCCCCCACTGCCAGGGCCTCGTCACCGATCTCGACCCGGCCCTGGCCGAACGCGCACTGGCCTCCCTCACGGCCGAGCTGCGCCGCCGCGAGCGGCTGCTCGCGGCGGTCGGTGCCGAGGACCTGGCCGCCTACCGCCGCACCGGGCAGCAGTCAGTCAACCCGCTGCCGCGGTTGCTGGTCGTGGTCGACGAGTTCCGGATGCTGGCGACCGACCTCCCCGAGTTCGTGCCCGGGCTGCTCAAGATCGCGACCGTAGGCCGTTCCCTCGGGGTGCACCTCGTCCTCGCCACCCAGCGCCCGGCCGGAGTCGTCACCCCCGACATCAAGGCCAACGTCAGCGCCCGGATCGCGCTGCGGGTCGCCGACGTCCCCGACTCGGTCGATGTGCTCGACGTCCCTGACGCCGCGCGCCTCCCCAACCGGGCACCCGGGCGGGCGTACTTCCGCCGAGGGGTAGAACGACCCCAGCCCTTCCAGGTCGCCCAGGTCAGCGCCCCCGCCGCCGCCCGTCGTCCCCCGGTCCTGGTCCGGCCGCTCGACCCGGTCTCGCCCGCCCTGGCCGCACCGTCGGGACGCGGCGTCCGCCCCGGCATCGACGCCGAACCTTCGAGCGGCCACCCCACGCTGCTGAGTCAGGTCGTCGCCACCGCGCAGGAGGCCGCCCGTGACCTCCCCCTGCCACCACCCGCCTGGCTGCCACCGCTGGCTGACCTGGTGCAGTGGCCGGACCTCGGCCGACGAGCTCTCGCCGAGCCGCCACCCGACCCCGGGTTCGCCCTGTTGCTGGGTCTGGGCGACCACCTCCACGAGCTGGCCCAGCGGGCCGCGTGGTGGAGCCCTGACACGCACGGCCACCTCGCCGTCGTCGGTGCCGGCCGGAGCGGGCGCACCACCCTCCTGCGCACGCTGGCGCTGTCCTGCAGTGCAGGCCGCGCCGCCGGCCGACCGGGGGCGGCCGTGTCGGTCCACGTCATCGACGGGGATGACGCGCTGCTCGACCTGCGGGCGCTCCCGCACGTCGGCACGATCGCCGCCGGCCACGACACCGAGCTCGTCGCCCGGCTGCTGCGGCGGCTGCTGACGCGGGCCAGGGCCGGCGCCGGTCCCGGTGGTGGGAGCGGGAGCGGGAGCGGGACCCAGGACGACCCGACCATCCTGCTCGTCGACGGCTGGTCCCAGGTCATCCGCCGCGCGCCGATGCGCGTCCAGTCCGAGCTCTCGGATCTGCTGACCAACCTGCTCGCGTCCGGTCCGGCCACCGGCGTGCACGTCGCCGCCACCTTCGACCGAGGCTTCCTCTCGAGCGGCATCGGCAGCCACTTCCGCGAGCGCCTGGTGCTGGCGCTGGCCGACCCGACCGATGCGTTGCTGCTCGGCCTGGACCGACCACGTTCGACCCGGACGGTGCCAGGCCGGGCCACCCGCGTGCGCGATCGCTGCGACCTGCAGGTGGCGCTCACCGCACCGATCGAGCCACCCACCGGCCCGACCGGCTCACCCACCAGCTCGACAGCGGCCTTCCGGCTCGCCGGCCTGCCCGATCGGGTCGCGCTTGGTCGACTGTGGTCCGTCGACGAGGCGAGCACGGACGACAACCGCCCGCCCTGGCCGGTCGGCATCGGCGAGGACGACACCCAGGTGGGCCTGGACCTGCGCCAGCGACGAGCAGCGCTGGTCGTGGGTCCACCGGGGAGCGGCCGCAGCTCGGCGCTCGCCCTCCTCGCCGCGGCCCAGCACCGACCGGTCGTGCTTCTCAGCGGCACCGAGGCCCTCGCCACCTGCTGGCGAGCCCTGGCCGCGCCGGCACCCCGGTGGGCGGGTCGACCGTCGGAGCCGGGGGTCGTCGCTCGCCTCGATCAGCTGGTCGCCGAGGATCCCGACCTCGTCGTGGTGGTGGACGACCTCGACCAGCCGAGCGGATCCGGCGGCGGCTGGGGAGCCGCCACCGGTGCGGCGGAGGTAGGGGCGGACGCGGAGGCGCTGCTGCTCGGGTGGCTCGCCACCAACAACGCCATCAGCCCCAAAGGCGCCAACAATCCCCAAGGCACGCAGTCGACGGTGCTCGCTGCTGCCACGACGGCCGCGACGGCGTCGGCCTACCGCGGACTGCTTGCGGAGCTCCGGCGACACCGGACGGGGCTGGTGCTGGCGCCGTCGGGGGTGCTCGACCACGAGGTGTTCGGCGTGCCGGTGCCCACCGTCGGCAGCGCCCGGCCGGGGCGTGGGGTGGTGGTGGAGAGCTCGCGCGTCACGCCGGTCCAGCTCGCCCACCCGGACGGGCGGTCGCCCGACTGAGGTGCGCAAGGGTGCCGGGCGGTCCGAGGGGTCTACGCCTCGTCGGTCGTGCGCCGCGCGCTGGTGACGACACCGGCGATGGTGGCGATGGCGGCCGTCAGCACGGCGATGCCGATCCACTCGACGTGGCCCTGCACCATGCCGTAGCCGACCGGGATGAGCAGCACGCTCCAGACGACGGTGGGGGTGCGCGCCCAGGCGCGGTTGGCCGCGAGGCCCCGGGCGCAGACTGCCAGGCCGATGACGAACAGTGCCATCATCACCATCGACATGACCGCGCGGGTCACGTCGTCGGTGGCGCCCTGGAGGATCTCGTAGCCGTAGAAGACGATGGCGCCCACGATGACGAGGGCCTGCAGGGCGATCAGCACTGCGGCGACCTTCGCGCCGACGGGCACCGACCCGCGGGGCACCCCGCGCGCCCGCCCCTCCGATCCTGAGTCATGCTCAGTGACAGAACGCGACGAATTCACCCTAACCTCTTCCCAGTGAGCACGCAGCGTGACAAAATTGTGGTCCCGCGGCACAAAGTTCCCTCTTCGTCTCGACGACGACCACGAACTATGGCCGAATGTCTAGCCAATGGACTGACCAACCGGCTACAGTGGACAGTCGGTGTGCAACGGGGCAGGACGCAGACAGAGCTCGCGCGGCCCTCGGTGCCACGCGGATCGGTCTACGTGCTGTGGATCCGGAACATACCGCATGGTACTGACGTTGAAGTTTACGCCGTGGCGCAGGGAGGTCTTCCCGGAGGGGCTGACGCCACGGCAGACGACACGATGGCAGCGCCTCGCTGCAAGGCCCCAAGTAACCAGCCAGAGCGCAAGGAGCACAAACCCATGGATTGGCGCGACCGCGCAGCCTGCCTCGAGGAAGATCCCGAGCTGTTCTTCCCGATCGGCAACACCGGCCCCGCGATCTTGCAGATCGAGGAGGCCAAGGCCGTGTGTCGGCGATGCCCGGTGATCGATACCTGCCTCAAGTGGGCGATCGAGTCCGGTCAGGACGCTGGTGTGTGGGGTGGCATGTCCGAGGACGAGCGTCGCGCTCTCAAGCGACGCAACGCCCGCGCACGACGCGCGAGCTGACTCTCCCATCCCGGCACCTCGCCGGCACGACAACCTTCGACCGCTGACCCGCCGCGACCCCCTGAGAAGTGTCGCCCGGACAGCCACGATCGGACCCCGCTCGCACGGCGACCGAGACCGATGAGGCCGGCCCGAACCAGATGGTTCGGGCCGGCTTCGTGCGTCTGGGGACCGCTCAGTCCCGCGGCGGCCGCAGCCGCGCGGTGAACTGCACCCGGGTGCCTGCGGGGTCGCCACGCTCCCAGGTGATCCGCCCGCGCAGGTCCTCGACCAGCGACGACACGATCTGGGTGCCGAGCCCCTTGCCCTCCGGCGACCACCCCTCGGGCACGCCGGCCCCGTCGTCGGTGACGGTGACGGTGAGCACCTCGCCGTCCTCCTCCTCGGGGGTGGGATCGGCCTCCCGGGTCGCCTCGATGGTCAGCGTGCCGCCCGACTCGGCGAGCCCGTGCTCCACGGCGTTCGAGACCAGCTCGGTGACGATCATCGACAAGCTCGTGGCGTCCTCGGCCCGCAGCCGGCCGAACGACCCGATCAGCCGGGTGTGGACGGGCACGTCGGTGCGGGCGACGTCGACGAAGGAGTTGATGGCCCGGCGGGCGATGTCATCGAAGTCGACCATCTCGTCGAAGCCGCGGCTCAGCGTCTCGTGCACCAACGCGATCGTGCCGACCCGGCGGACCGCCTCGTCGAGGGCGGTGCGCGCCTCGCCCTCGGGCAGCCGGCGCGCCTGCAACCGCAGCACCGCGGCGACGGTCTGCAGGTTGTTCTTGACCCGGTGGTGGATCTCGCGGATGGTCGCGTCCTTGGTCATCAGCTCCCGCTCGCGCCGGCGCAGCTCGCTCACGTCGCGCAGCAGGATGGCCGCTCCCGAGCGGGTGCCCCGCTGGGTGAGCGGGATGGCGCGCAGGGTCACGTGCGCTGCGCGGGTCTCGATCTCGGTGCGCCACGGCGCCCGGCCGGTCACGACCAGCGCCAAGGTCTCGTCGACGGGCGCGTGGTCGCGCAGCACGGAGGTGGCGATCTCGGCCAACGACTCCCCCACCACCACGCCGTTGTGGCCGAGGCGGTGCAGCGCGGAGATCGCGTTCGGGCTCGCGTAGGTGACGTGCCCCTCGATGTCCAGCCGGATCAGGCCGTCGGAGACGCGCGGGCTGCCGCGGCGCAGCCCGGTGGGCACCTCCTTGTGGGGGTAGTCGCCCGACGCGATCATCGTGCAGAGGGCGTCGCCGGTGGTCTGGTAGATCAGCTCCAGCCGGGAGGGGACCCGCAGGTAGGCCGGGTTGGTGCAGCGCGACACCATCGCGACGGCGCGCCCGGCGCACACGACCGGGATGGCGTCCTGGCGGATGCCGTCGTCGTCGAGCCAGCCGGGGTCCTGGTCGCGCACGATGCGCCGGGTCTTCATCGCCTCGTTGAGCAGCGGCCGCCGGGTCTTCGGCGTGCGGGTGCCGACGACGTCCTCGACGAACACCATGCGGCCGGTGGTGGGCCGCACGTGCGCGACGGCGAGCCACTCGCCCGCCGTCGTGGGGACCCAGAGCACCAGGTCGGCGAAGGCCAGGTCCGAGATGATCTGCCAGTCGCCCACGAGGAAGCGCAGCCAGTCGATCTCGTAGTCCGACAGCGAGGTCTCGTCACGCAGCACATCGGTGAGGGTCGCCACAACCGTCACTCTAGTGTGCGGACCCGGACCGGATGACTCCCCTCAGCGTGCGCAGGGCCACGGACAGCGGCGCGATGCCGGCACCCTCGACGGCGTCGATGTCCTTGAGCGCGGTGCGGGCGCGACCGAGTCCGTCGGCGTTCGCCGAGGCCCACGCGTCGACCCCTTCGGTCGCGTCGGTTGCCTCCGGGGAGGCCTCGAGCACCGCCGTGGTGAGCGACGCCAGCAGGGTGTAGAGGTCGTCGCGCAGCGATCCGCGGGCCAGCGCGTCCCAGCGGTCCTCGCGCGGCAGCCGGGACACCCGGGTGAGCAGGGCGTCCACCTCGAAGCGCTCCGAGAGCAGGAAGTAGGTGGCGGCCACGAGGTCTACGTCTCGGCCGGTGGCGTGCGCGATCTCGACGATGTCGAGCAGCGAGAAGCAGTCCAGCAGGGAGGCCACCCGGCGGGCCAGGTCCAGGGGCACACCCTCGTCCTTCAGCCGCTCGACCTCTCCCTCCAGCCGGGTCTGCTCCGCACCGCCGAGCAGGTCGGGCACCACGGAGGTGAACCGGCGCACCGCCTCGGTGAACCGCTCGACCTCGCTCTCGATGTCGGAGTGCAGCGGCCGGCTCTGCAAGAACCAGCGGGTCGCGCGGTCCATCAGGCGGCGGAACTCGAGATACATCTGTGTCTGCACGCCGGTCGCCACGATGTTGTCGAGCGCCTCGACCTGGTCGACGAACGCTGCCTGGTCGAAGATCTCGCGGGCGATGACGTAGGCCCGGGCGATCTGCGCGGTGGTCGCGCCGGACTCCTCGCTGGTCCGGAAGGCGAACGAGATGCCGCCGCGGTTGACCATCGAGTTGGCGATCGCGTTGACGATGATCGCTGTGCGCAGCGGGTGCTCGCCGATCTCGTCGTCGAAGCGGTCCTGGATCGCCTGGGGGAAGTAGTGGCGCAGCACCTTCTCGAAGAACGGCTGCTCCACCAGGTCGCTCTCGGTGAGGTCGGCCTTGATCGCGAGCTTCGCGTAGGCGACGAGCACCGCGAACTCCGGTGACGTCAGTCCCTTGCCGTCGGCCGCCCGGGCCTGCAGGTCGGCGTCGGACGGGAGGAACTCCAGCTCGCGGCTCAGCTCGCCGCGCTCCTCCAGCCGGTGCATCAGGCGCTGGTGCACCGGGGCCATGGTGAGCTCTTGGGCCCGCGCGTTGCCGAGCAGGACGTTCTGCTCGTAGTTGTCGCGCAGCACCATCGCTCCGATCTCGTCGGTCATCGAGGCGAGCAGGGTGTTGCGCTGCTTCAGCGTGAGGTTCCCCGCGCGGGTCTGCTCGGTGAGCAGGATCTTGAGGTTGACCTCGTGGTCGGAGGTGTCGACACCGGCCGAGTTGTCGATCGCGTCGGTGTTGATCTGGACGCCCGCGAGCGCCGCCTCGATGCGGCCCAGCTGGGTCGCGCCGAGGTTCCCGCCCTCGCCGACGACCTTGACCCGCAGGTCGGCCCCGTTGACCCGGATGGCGTCGTTGGCGCGGTCGCCGACGTCGCCGTTGGACTCCCCGCGCGCCTTGACGTAGGTGCCGATCCCGCCGTTCCAGAGCAGGTCCACCGGCGCCAGCAGGATGGCCCGCATCAGCTCGGCCGGCGTGAGCTCGAGCGGCGCGCCCTCGCTGTCGCTGTCGGAGCCGGACCCGCTGTCGCTGTCGGTGTCGGCACCCTCCTCGCGCAGGCCGAGGGCCACGGCGGCCCGGTGGCTGAGCGAGATGGACTTCGCCGAGCGGGGGTAGATCCCACCCCCTCGCTCAGCAGGCTGCGGTCGTAGTCGTCCCAGG
This sequence comes from Arsenicicoccus piscis, assembly GCF_022568835.1. GTDB lineage: Bacteria > Actinomycetota > Actinomycetes > Actinomycetales > Dermatophilaceae > Arsenicicoccus > Arsenicicoccus piscis. The sequence goes on along the minus strand of NZ_JAKZHV010000005.1, from coordinate 168,287 downwards.
ACGAGCGGGGCAGCTCGAACAGGCGACGACGCTCGGCGTAGGAGGACGCGGCGTCGGGGTCGGGGTCTACGAAGATGTGCCGGTGGTCGAACGCGCCGACCAGCCGGATGTGCTCCGAGAGGAGCATGCCGTTGCCGAACACGTCACCGGACATGTCGCCGACGCCGACGACGGTGAAGTCCTCGGTCTGGGTGTCGACGCCGAGCTCGCGGAAGTGCCGCTTGACCGACTCCCACGCGCCGCGCGCGGTGATGCCCATGCCCTTGTGGTCGTAGCCCGCGGACCCGCCCGACGCGAAGGCGTCGTCGAGCCAGAAGCCGTAGTCCTGGGCTACCGCGTTGGCGATGTCGCTGAAGGTCGCGGTGCCCTTGTCGGCCGCGACGACGAGGTAGGGGTCGTCGCCGTCGTGCCGCACGACCCGGTCCGGCGCGACGACGTCGGCGCCGACCCGGTTGTCGGTGAGGTCGAGCAGCCCGGAGATGAAGTAGGTGTAGGCACCGATGCCCTCCTGCAGCCAGGCGTCGCGGTCGACGGCCGGGTCGGGCAGCTGCTTGGCGAAGAAGCCGCCCTTGGAGCCCGTCGGCACGATGACGGCGTTCTTGACCATCTGGGCCTTGACTAGACCGAGGATCTCGGTGCGGAAGTCCTCGCGGCGGTCGCTCCAGCGCAGCCCGCCGCGCGCCACCGGGCCGAAGCGCAGGTGCACGCCCTCGACCCGTGGTCCGTAGACCCAGATCTCGAACTCGGGCCGCGGCTCGGGCAGCCCGGCGATGGCCTGCGGGTCCAGCTTGATCGACAGCCACGGCTTGGGGTGGCCGTCGGCGTCGACCTGGAAGAAGTTGGTGCGCAGGCCCGCCTGGATCACCGCGAGGAAGGAGCGCACGATCCGGTCCTGGTCCAGGCTCGCGACCTCGTCCAGGCCGGCGTGGATCTCGGCGACCACGGCCGCCTCGCGCTCGGCGCGGCCCTCGTCGGAGGCGTCCGGGTCGAAGCGCACCTCGAACAGCTCGACCAGCAGCCGGGCCAGCGCGCCGTTGGCCAGCAGCGCCTCGGCCAGGTAGTAGGCGGAGAACTGGGTGCCCGCCTGACGCAGGTAGCGGCTGACGGCACGCAGGATGACGACCTGGCGGGAGGTGAGGCCAGAGCCGACCACCAGCCCGTTGTAGTCGTCGGAGTCGACCCGGCCGTGCCAGGCGTCGGCCAGCGCGTCCTGCACCCGCAGCCGGGCCCCGGGACGGTCCCAGACCGACGCGTCGGGCACGCTCAGGCCGAAGTCGTAGACGTAGAACGAGGTGCCGTCGAGCCGGGTGAGGTGGTAGGGCCGCTCGTCGGTGACCTCGAGCCCGAGGTGGGTGAAGAACGGCAGGATCCGGCTGAGCGACAACGGCTCACGGCGGTAGACCTTCATCCGGCGCACGTGCGGCGGCGCGGCGAGCGGCTGGTAGAGGTTGAGCGCCAGCCCGTCGGGCTGCAGGTCGACCAGGTGGGCGAGGTCGATCACCGCGACCCGCGGCGAGAAGTCCTCCTTGTAGGCCTCCGGGAAGCCGCCCGCGAAGGCCTTCGCGAGCCGGCCGCCCTCCTCCTCGCCGTGCTCGACCACCAGCGCCGCGCCGAGCTCGTCACCCCAGGCCCGGGTGACCTCGATCATCCGGCGCTCGAGGTCCTCCTGGTCCAGCTCGGGCAGCGTGGAGCCGGTCGGCAGCCGCACGACGTAGTGCAGGCGTGCCATCAGCCCCTCGCCCATCGTGGTGGCGTAGTCGATCGTGGTGCTGCCCGTCACCTCGCGCAGCATCGCCTCGATGCGCAGCCGCGTGGTCGTGGTGTAGCGGTCCTTGGGCAGATAGACCAGGACCGAGTAGAACCGGCCGTAGACGTCGCGGCGCACGAACAGTCGCGCCTGACGGCGCTCGGAGGCGTGCAGGATCGCCTTCGCGGTGCCGAGCAGCTCCTCGGTCTCGGTCTGGAAGAGCTCGTCGCGCGGGTAGGACTGCAGCAGCCCGACGAGGTCGCGCCCGTCGTGGCCGTCGGGCTGGTAGCCCGAGAGGCGCAGCACCTCCATCACCTTGGCCCCGAGGACCGGGACGTTGAACACCGACTCGGTGTAGGCGTCGGAGGTGAACAGGCCGAGCACCCGGCGCTCGCCGACCACGGCGCCCTGGTCGTCGAACTCCTTGATGCCGATGTAGTCGAGGTGGGCGGAGCGGTGCACGGTGGCGCGCGAATTGGCCTTGGTGATGATGAGCACGTGCGGCTCGCGGGCCTTGGCCCGCACCGAGCCGGTCAGCTGCAGGCGCCGCACCGGCGCGTCGCTCTCGTCCTGGCGCAGGATGCCGAGCCCCGACTCGGGTCGCGAGACCAGGGCGTCGTCGTCGTCCAGGGTGTACTCGCGGTAGCCGAGCAGGGTGAAGTTGTCGGCGAGCCAGCGCAGGAAGCCGACCGCCTGGTCTACCTCGGCCGCGGGGACGCCGGGGGGCGGGGTCGAGTCGAGCTCGTCGGCGATGGCGATGATCTGACCCCGCATCGCCGGCCAGTCGTGCACGGCCGCGCGCACGTCGCCCAGCACCGTGCGGACCCGATCCCCCATGGCGAGCAGGTCCTGCTGGTCGCTCTCGCGGTCGACCTCGACGTGCATCCAGGACTCGGTGTCGACGACCTCACCCGGAGCGGCCTCGACGTCGGAGACGTTCTCCGGGTCGACGTCGAGCACCTCGAGCAGGCTCCCGTCCTCCCCGCGGCGGACGACCAGCTGGGGATGGATGACCAGGTACACCCGGCGGTCCTGGCGGGCCAGGTCGGCGAGGACCGAGTCGACGAGGAACGGCATGTCGTCGGTGACCGCCTGGACCACCGTGTGGCCGCAGGACCACTTCTGCTCGGCCACCGACGGGGTGAAGACGCGGACGGCGGCGGCGTCACCCGGGTGGTGGCGAGAGGCCAGGTCTCGATGGGTCAGGGCCGCCCCGAGCAGGTCCTCGGGATTGCGGTCGAGCAGGTCCTCCACGGCGACGTGCCGGTAGTAGCGCTCCAGCAGCACGTCGAGGTCGTCGGTACGGTCGGAACCCGCAGCCTCGGCGGCGGCGGCGAGCAGGCGTGATCGGACCCGGTCACTGGCGGTCATGGCTTCCTCACCTCTAGGGCAGCACGACGGTGTGCTGCTGCGCCCAGGCTATCGCCTGGCACAAGGGCTGTGGACAACTCAGGGAACCCCGAGGACGCCTCGCTAAGGTGCAGCCATGGTCGACCCCTCCCCCTCGGCTGCGCTGCGCGCGAGCGCCCGTCGCGAGCTGGCCCGTGCCGAGGCACTCGGTGCCGTGGTCGCCGACCTGCGCACCCACGCCGTGGCCGTGGGCGACCCGACCGACCCGCTCACCGACACCGTCGACGAGGCCCTCGAGGCGCTGGTCGCGTGGTCGGTGGCCGCCGAGGCCGAGGCCCACCGTCGGGCCCAGGAGCTCGAGCAGCGGTCCCGCACGCTCGAGAGCGCCGACCGCTGCAGGACGCTGCTCGGCTGAGGGTGCTGGATGAGGGCTGGATGAGGGCTGGATGAGGGCGGCGTCGACGCCCCTGGACGAGGGCGGCGTGAAGGCCGGGCCGCACGGCCCGTCGGTCGTCCCCGAGCGTCCCCACCGTCCCCTGCTCGCCGGCGACCCGGCGTCCTGCACGGCCCTCGGCGGCCGGCTGGCCCGGCACGCGGCCCGGTTGCGGACGGTCTACCCGGAGGTGGTCGCCGCTCTCGGTGAGCTCGGCGCCGCGCTGACCGACCACGGCGTCGAGCTCGCGGCGCTGCAGCAGCGCGAGCGCGTGCTGCGCGAGCGGTTGGCCCGCAGCGACCTGCACCTGGTCGCCGGCGTCGTGCGCGCCCCGCTCGGCACCAGCACGGTGGAGTCCGCTTACCAGCAGATCAACGTGGCGCCCTCCCTCCAGGCCGAGGTAGACCTCCTGCTCGCCGCCCGCACGCAGCTCCAGCTCCGGCTGGCGACCGTCGCCGAGGGCGTGACCGAGACCGCCCGGGCGGTTAGTCTGCGCCCATGAGGATCACGCGCGAGGTGGAGTTCACCGCGACCCCCGACCAGGTCTACGCCATGCTGGCGGACCCGGCGTTCCACGAGCAGGTGGCGGCCGACAGCGACGCGGTGACCTCGTCGGTGACGGTCGAGCCCGACGGCGACACCCTGGTCACCGAGCTCAGCCGCGAGCTGTCGACCGAGGGCATGTCGCTCCCGAGCATCCTGTCGGCGTCGACGCTGACGGTGCGCACCACGCAGCGCTGGGGTGCCGCGGACGCCTCCGGGCGGCGCACCGGCACGCTCGAGGTGCAGGTCGTCGGCACCCCGTTGACCTTCCAGGGCGACCTGGTGCTCGAGCCGGGTGGGGCCGGCACCCGCGAGTCGATCGACGGCGAGCTGCGCGCCAACGTGCCGCTGGTCGGCAAGAAGATCGAGCAGGCGGCCGCCCCCGCCATCGAGGCCGGCATGCGGGCCGAGCACCGCACCGGCGAGCGCTACCTCGCCGAGCACGCCGGCTGACGCCGCTCGCTCCGGCCGCGGGCCGGGCGGCCGGTCGGGCGGCCGGTCGGGTGGCCGGTCAGGCGCTGCCCGGGCTGGTCAGCCGCCGGCCGGTCCGACCAGTGCGATCACGGCCGGCAGCTCGGCCGCGTCGAACCACAGCAGCTGGTCGTCGTCGTGCTGCTCGCCCTCGTCGACGTGGAAGGCGGCCACGTCGCGCGCCGTGACGGCGGGCACCCCGTCGACCCGAGCGAACTCCTCGGCGTGCTCGCGCAGCCCGGCGGCGTCGACGTCGACCGAGACGACGACCCGCCGGGTCGGCTCCGCGACCAGCTCACCGGCGGCCGTTGCCGCCTCGCTGAACGCCTCGAACTCCTGCTCCTCGGCGTCCCGCTCCTCGAGCTCGGCGCGCACGTTGGCGGTGACGGCGTAGCCGGTGCCGCGCTCGATCCGCCCGGCCTCGGCGAGAGCGGCCAGGTCGGTGGGAGCCACCGGCAGGTAGACGCGGCGTCGGGTCATGGGGACCACCTCGTTCGGTCTCGGCGGGCGCTGCTGGGCTGCACCCGGTCGGCGCTAGAGCGACCCGACGAGCTCGGCGAGCGCGTCGACGATGCCGGCGCCCAGCACGTCGAGGTCGGGCATCGCGTCACGGTCGGCGTTCAAACCGTAGTAGACGCCCCCGTCGTAGCTGGTCAGGCCCACCGACAGCGCCTGCCCGCCCATGACCGGCATGACCGGGTAGGTCGACAGCATCGGCGCGTCCGCGACGTAGAGCTCGTGCTGAGGACCCGGGACGTTGGTGACGACCATGTTGAACAGCCGCCGCGTCACCGCCGAACCGAGCCGAGAGCCGAGCGCGTGCAGCGTCGGGGAGGTGAACCCGGCGAGCCCGGAGAGCGCGTCGGCGCCCATGGCCTGGCCACCCTCCATCTGCCGACGCATCGAGAACGCGATCTGGTGCAGCCGCATCGCGGCGTTGGGCTCCCCGACCGGCAGGTCGACGAAGCAGGCCATCAGCTCGTTGCCCGCCTGGGCGCCGTCGCGGTGATAGACGCTGACCGGGACGAGCGCCCGCACGCTGGTGCTGCGGGTGACCGCCTCGCCGCGGTTGAGCAGCCAGATGCGCAAGGCGCCGGTCAGCACGGCGAGCACGACGTCGTTGACGCTCACCTGGTCCTGCGCCCCCGTCGGCCCCGGCAGACCGGCCCGCACGGCCCGGTGGTCGTCGAGGTCGGTGCCCACCATGACGTAGCGGCGGGCCGACCCCGTGTGCACGTTGAGCGGTCCTGACATCGTGGGTCGGGTGGCCGAGCGGGCCAGCGTCGACACGACCTCCCCCACCCCGCCGAGGATCTTGCTCCCCGTCGCCTGCAGCTCACCCGCCCCGCCGCGCAGCGTCTCCACGAGCCTCGTGGGGCTGGTGAGCGCGCCGAGGACGGCCTGGGCCACGAGGTCTACGTCGCTCGGCTCGTGGGCCGCGTCCCACGTGGGGGCCGGCGCGTCCCGCGGGCCCGGATGGTCGTCGAGGATCAGCGCGGCGATGTCGTCGGCGTGCACCCCGTCGACGAGCGCCTGGTGGGTCTTGGTCACGATGGCGAACCGTCCGTGCTCCAGCCCCTCGACCAGGTAGACCTCCCACAGCGGCCGGCGGCGGTCCAGCGGCCGGGCCTGCACCCGCGAGACGAACTCCTGGAGCTGCTCGTCCGTGCCGGGACGCGGCAGCGCCGAGCGGCGCACGTGGTAGGTGACGTCGAAGCTCGAGTCGGGCACCCAGACCGGCAGCGAGAGCCGGCCCGGGACCTCCTTGATCTTCTGCCGGTAGCGCGGCACGTAGGTGATCCGGTTGGCCACGAGGTTGAGCAGCCGGGCGTAGTCGAAGCCGCCCGACGGCGGCTGGAAGACCATAACCGACCCGGTGTGCATCGCCGTGGCCGGCGTCTCCACGTAGAGGAAGGACGCGTCCAGCGCGGTGAGTCGGTCAGGCACGAGGCTCATGGTCGCACCCGGGCGCCGACGCGGCAACGCCGGTCAGCAAGCCGGCTCAGTAGGCCCCGTCACCCTTGAGGACGGCGCGGACCGTCTTGAACAGGATCTGCATGTCCATGCCCACCGACCAGTTGTCGACGTAGCGCAGGTCCAGGGCGACGGCGTCGTCCCACGACAGGTCGGACCGGCCGCTGACCTGCCACAGGCCGGTGAGGCCCGGCTTCACGCGGAGGCGGCGGTTGTCCTTGTCGTGGTACTTCTCGCTCTCCTCGGGCAGCGGCGGCCGCGGCCCGATGAGCGCCATCTCGCCCTTGAGGACGTTGAACAGCTGGGGCAGCTCGTCGATGGAGTAGCGGCGGATGATCTTGCCGACCTTGGTGATGCGCGGGTCGTCGGCCATCTTGAACAGCACCTTGTCGCCGTTGGTGCTGTTCTGCTGCTTGACGAGGTTGGCGCGCAGGGCGTCGGAGTTCACGACCATCGAGCGGAACTTGATCATCATGAACGGCTTGGCGTCGAGGCCGAGGCGCTTTTGCCGGTAGAAGATCGGGCCGTGATCGGTCAGCCAGATGGCGGCCGCCGTCGCGATCATGATCGGCGAGGCGGCGAGCAGCGCCAGGCCGGCGATGGTGCGGTCCTGGAGGTTCTTGACCAGCCCGCGACCGAGCTTGCCGGAGGGACGCTCCCACTGCAGCAGCTGCAGACCCGAGGTCGGGTGCATCGACACGAGCGACGGGGTGGTCTCGACCATGCCGGGCGAGACGATGAGCTCGGCACCCACCCGCTCGAGCGCCCAGGACAGGCGCCGCAGCGAGTCGCCGGACAGCCCACCACCGGTGACGATGACGACGTCGAGGTCGTGGTCGACGACGATCTGCGGGATCTCCGAGAGCACGCCCCAGACGGGTAGCTGGGGTCCGCGGGTCATCGGCACCACGTCGAGGCTCGACAGCGCCAGACCCACGACCCGTAGACCGTGGTCCTTGACCGTCGCGAGCTCACGGGCGAACGCGCCGGCGGTGAGACCGTCACCGACGACCAGGGTGCGCTGCAGGGCCTGGCCGTGGGCACGCATGCGCCGCAGCGACCGGCTGATCAGCATCCGGTGGATCATCGTGAACACGGCGATGGCGGGGATGCCGACCAGCACGTAGCGGCGCGGCAGCTCGACCTTGGCGACATACGACATCAGACCGAGGACGGCCATCGAGGCGAGCGCCGCACCGACGACCGTCTGGAAGGAGGCCGACGCCTCGCTCATCCGACGCTGGTCGTAGCCGCGCCGCAGCTGCAGCAGGGTGCACCAGATGATGGCCGCGACGACACCGGTGGTGGCGGCGGAGGTGAGCGAGCGGTAGTCGTTGACCATCAGCATGGCCGTGATGACGGCCGTGATCAGGAAGTCGCCGAGCACCGCGCGCAGCAGGATGGGGCGCATCCAGGCCCGGCGGCGGTCGGTCGCCCGCTTCACGGGGTCGAAGTCCGACTGCGTGACCCCCGCCTCGGCGGCCGCAGCGGGCAGCACGTAGGGGCGATCCGCAGCCCACGAGACGCGCTTGCGACTCGTCGGTTGCCGACGATCGTCGGCAGGCTCTTCCTCGCTCAGACCGGTTCCACGGTCGTGAAGAATCGTCATCTGCTCCCCTGAACCTCCACGAGCCAACGTCTGGAATCCTGATGTGCCCAGGCGGGCATCCGCACTTCCCCCCGGTGGGATTTGCCAGCGCGATCCAGCAGCCGTCGGCGTCCGTTCTCCTGATCAACACCCTAGGCAGAGATGTGAGGGGTCGAGGCGACGAGCCACCCTTTACGCCCATTCGACGCCAAGAACTACCCGGCGTGATCGTCTGATTACGTCTAGACGATCAGGATACCAACTCACCGCGCAGGGCGGACGTCACGGAGTCACAGACCTGGGCCACCGCGCGGCGCAGCGCGGTCCGTGGGCCCGTCTCCAGCAGCGTGCGCCCGGCGAGCAGCGCGGCATCCATCGTCCCCCGGTCCTCGGGCAGCACGTGGTGCACCTGCACCCCGGCGTAGCGCTCGACCACGGCGCGAGCGTGCTCGGTGCCCGCGGGCCCGAGGGCGCCCGGGCGCACCCGGTTGAGGACGAGCAGGTCGGCCGGCGTCCCGCGGTCGGACAGCTCGGCCAGACCCCGCACCAGCCGCTGCACGCCCACGGGGTCCGCGGCACCGACGGCCACGACCAGGTGAGCGAGGTCGAGCGCGGTGCACGCTGCCGCGTTGCGGCGTGGCGCCAACGTGTCGTAGCTCAGCTCGGCGTCGTCCTCGAGGCAGAACCCGGCGTCGACGACGACCACGTCGACCACCCCGGTCGCGACCTGCAGCACCCGCTCGACGGCGGCCGCGCCCAGCTCGACCCACCGGTCCGCGCGGGGCAACCCCGTGAGCACCCGTAGACCGGGCACCACTTCGGGCGCGTGCCGCACCAGCGTGGCCGCGTCCAGGCGCCCCTGCTCGGCCGCCCGGCAGGCGGCCGCGAGACCCGGGGCCTCGTCGAGCAGCGCCAGCGTCTGGGCGATCGACGGACCGTAGGTGTCGGCGTCGACCAGGAGCACCCGGTGGCCGGCCACCGCCAGCTCGCAGGCCAGGCTCACGGCCAGCATCGTGCGACCCGGGGCGCCGAGCGGCCCCCAGACGGTCACCAGGTGGCCGAGCCCGTCCCGCTCCGCCCCCTGCCCCGACGCCTGCCCCAGCTCGTGCCCGTCGTGGCCGTCCCGCACGCCCGGCCGGTTGTCATCCTCGCCGTCCCGGCCGGGCCGGTCGGGCCGGCCGGATGCCAGCTGCTCGACGAGGTCGGCCAGCGCCGCGTCGGGGTCGGCGGTCGACGAGGCCTCGGCGCGGCCGAACGGCGCGTGAGCACCCGCCGCCACCGACTCCGCGGCCTGCGCCAGGGCCGCGGCCAGCTCGTCGTCGCCCACCGCGTCGGTGACGACCGAGCCGACGCCGAGCTGGCGCAGCCGGTGCCGCCCCGCCTCCGCCTCCCCGAGCCCGACGACCCCCACCGTGCCGACTCCCGCCTCGCGCAGGGTGCGCAGCGCGCTGAGGTCCAGGCCACGAAGGTCCGCCGACAGCAGCACGACGTCCCCGTGGCCCGCAGCGGCGCTGGCGAGCAGGTCCGCGAGGTCGGCGCAGCGCCGGGTCACCGTGCACTCGCCCCGGTTCGACACCAGAGAGACCAGTCGACCCTCGATGTCGTCGCGCAGCGCCGTGAGCACCCGCAGGGTCACGAGCCGTCCCCCACGACGGTGCCGGGCAGCGGCACGAGCGAGACCTTGGCCCCGGAGTCCACGGCGGTCAGCAGGGCCGGCACGGCGTCGACCGGGACGAAGACCGAGAGCGTGGTGCTCGCGGCGCCGCCGAGGACACCGGACCGGTCGGGGTCCCGGGCCACGGTGCCGCGCTCGACGACCTTGTGCGGTGCGCCGTAGCGGTCCACGCCCGCAGCACTGGTGCGATCGCTCACCCAGACCTCGACCTGGGTGCCCTTCACCAGCGCCGGGAGAGCTCCGGACGTCACCGGGAGGGCGAGCTGGCGCCGCTCGGCGACGCGTTGGTCGCCGGCCGCGGCCACCGGGACCAGCTCACCGGGCACCAGATCACGCGTCGCGAAGTGGGGCTGGGTCAGGTCGGTGGTGGCCGGCAGATAGCTGTCGGCCCGGTCGCCGAGGCGTGCGTCGACCTGGCGCACGTCCGAGGCGGTGAGCGGCTCACCGGCCGCGACGGCCGTGGTCATCACCAGGTAGCTCGTGGTGTCGGCCGCGTTCGCGACCACCTTGGCACCGGCGACGGTGGAGGCGAGCACCAGCGCCACGCCGCCGAGCAGCCGGGCGTCGCGCCACGAGGGCGGTTGCAGGCGACGCGCCCGCGTGCCTCCTGCGGCGGACCCACCCCGCCCGGTGTCACGTGCAGGACGGGACGACCGGGGACCGGCCAGGGTCGAAGCGCTCACGGGCGATTCCTTCCACGAGACGGGCCGACCAGGGACGGGCCGGCCGGCTGGCTTGCCATAATGGCCCACCCCAGGAACCCGGTTCAGAAGTTATCCACAGACCCCTGGTGTGCCGCGTCCAGTGCCCATGAATGCGCGTAAACTGCCGCTAACGACACAAGCAGCGCCATTCGGCGCAGGTCGCGCCCTCCCCCAGCACAGCCGACCGACCAGGAGCACCCCATGGCCAAGCGATTCATCCAGCTCGCCGAGGTGTCCGAGATCCTCGACATCTCCTCGGCCCAGGCCTATGCCCTGGTGCGCTCGGGCGACCTGCCCGCCATCAAGGTGGGCGGCCGCGGCCAGTGGCGGGTCGAGGTCAGCGAGCTCGAGGGCTACATCCAGCGGATGTACTCCGAGACCCGGGACTTCGTCGACCGGCACCCCTTCGGCGGGACCGAGTCGATCGAGGCCGGGTCCGCGGAGCCCGCCGACGGCACCAGCAAGGACACCACCAGCAAGGCCGCCCCCGAGGTCGAGCGCGAGCAGCACGAGGCGTGACCCGGCCGGCCTGGACCTGCTAGGCCTCCAGCACCGCGGCGAGCGCCCGGTGCGTGACGACGACCACCGCCCGGGTCTCTCGCCGACGCGCGGAGACGTCGACCGGGTGCTCGTGCAGCTCGACGTGGTCCGCTCCCACAGCACCCAGGTGCCCCTCGCGCACCTGGCCGTCCACCAGGTGCATGCGCACGGAGCGCCGATCGCGGCTGACGCGTCGCAGCGCGTAGCCCAGCCCCAGCCGCCGGCTGCCACCGGCCGGCCCCGCGCCACGGCCGAGGCCGGTGAGCGTGGTCACCGCGGACGTCACGACCAGGGCGCGTCCGGCGTCCTCAAGCTGGAACCAGCCGTCCCCCAGGTCGACCACCGCACCACTGAGCCGTAGCCCACCGAGGAGCTCGACCGACAACCGGCGGCCGTGGGTCGCCGCCAGCCGGTCGTCGAGGGTGAGCGCCGCCTGCTCGCGGCGCAGCCGGTCGACGACCTCACCCTCACGCTCGAGGCGCTGCTCGGCGTCCCACTGGCCATCGAGATCGTCGAAGAGGGCATCCCAGCGCATGGAGGCGAGGCTACGGGCGTCCGCGCCGCGCCTCTGTGGTTGTCCACAGGGCCTGGCCCAGGCGAGTCGGGTGAGAGCGGAGGGTGCGGAAGAGAACAGTCTCATCTGTACGCCCAGACGTGTGAAAGTCACTCGTTTGGCGCAAATATCGGCAAACCCGATTGAACCAACCTCGATCACCTCATGTCACATCGTCGTCCCTGTCTGCGTCGGATCCTCCTCTTTAGGCTCTAACACACGCAAACAGCATCAAACTGCGCATAGGGTCGTCGCCATGACGTCGACGATGCCCCGGCCCGGCCCCGCACCCCTGCGGGTGGCCGCGCTGCTCGTCAGCGCGGTCGCGGCGGCCGGCCTCGCGCTCCTGCTGGCCTGGCAGCAGGGAGCGCCGACGGTCCAGGCCGTGATCGGTGGCCACGGCCCCCAGCCGACCAGCGCCGCGCTGCTCGTGGCGATCGCCACGGTGGCGGCCTGCCTGCTGGTCGCGTGGATCGCGACCGGCGTCGGGCTCGCCGCGCTGGCCGTAGCCCTCCCCCACCGGCCCGTGGCGAGGGTCGCCGAGCGACTGGCCCCCTCCGCGCTGCGCCGGCTGGCGGCCGCCCTGGTCGGGGCGGCGCTGCTGAGCGGACCCGCGTCCGGCCTCGCTCACGCCACGGCGCGGCCCACCACCGCCGGCGCCATCAACACCGGACCCACCAGCGCCGGCCCCACCAGCACCAGCCCTACCAGCACCAGCCCCACCAGCACCAGCCCGACCCACGCCATCACCGCGGATGGCGACACCCCCGAGGAGCCCGTCGTGCCCCGTTTCGTGCCCAGCCCGCCACCGCGCATCGTGCACACCCCGCCGCCTGCCGTCGCGCACCGGCTGGTGCATGACGACGAGGTCGTCGTGCGGCGCGGCGACACGTTGTGGGACCTCGCGGCCCGCCACCTCGGCCCCGGCGCGACCGTGGAGCAGGTCGCAGCGGCCTGGCCGCGGTGGTACGCCCGCAACCGGGCGGTCATCGGCAGCGACCCCGGGCTGCTCCTGCCGGGGCAGCGGCTGCGTCCGCCGACGGGAGGTCGGGCATGAGCGCCCACCACGCACTGGTGGTGCGGTGCGCACCGAGCACCGACCCCGAGGTCATCTCCCCTGACGCCCTCGTCGACCGGGCCGGCCACCCGACCACGGTCCACGACGTCGCCGAGCGCCCAGCCCTCGCGCTGCGCTTCGACGACGAGGACGACCTGTTCGGCTACCGGCGCACCAGCACCAAGGACCTGTGCGACGTCGGACCGTGGGCCCGGCAGCTGGCCCAGGCCATCTGCGAGGTGACCTCCGGGCACCGCAGCCCGGCCCAGCTGGTGCGCCACACCACGCTGGACGTCCAGGCCCGGCTGAGCGGCCACAGCAAGCGGGCTCGGCGCCTCAGCGCCCGGCCCGGTCGCCGACCGCGCGTCGGCACGGTGCTCGTCGACGACTGCCGCGACGGCGTCGCCGAGGTCAGCGCCGTGATCTGGCTCGCCGACGATCGGGCCTATGCGCTGGCGTTCCGCCTCGTCGGCCGCGACGGCCGCTGGGTCGTCGACGCGCTGCACGTCGGCTGACCCGCCCCGGCTCAGCGCTTGCCCTTGCCCTTGCCCTTCTTGGCCCGACGCTCCGCGCGCGACAGGCGCGGACCGGAGCCACCGGCGCTACCGGAGGAACCGCCCGGACCCTCCTCGCGCACCTCGACCTCGCCCGTCTCGGACGGCGCGCTGTAGTGCAGCCGGCCGGCGGGGCGCTGCGGCTCCAGGCCCTTGATGGCGCTACCGGCAGCACCCTCGGAGCCACCCTCGGCCCCGCCCTCCGCACCACCGCCGGACGCGGCAGCCTCGGCCTCGGCGGCCCGAGCGGCCTCGATCTCGGCCGGGTCGACCTCGAGGTGGAACAGGAAGCCGACGGACTCCTCCTTGATGCCGTCCGTCATCGCCTCGAAGAGCATGAAGCCCTCGCGCTGGTACTCCACGAGCGGGTCGCGCTGGGCCATGGCGCGCAGGCCGATGCCCTCCTGCAGGTAGTCCATCTCGTAGAGGTGCTCGCGCCACTTGCGGTCGAGCACCGACAGGACGACCCGACGCTCCACCTCGCGGGTGACGCTGGGCGTGAGCGAGCGCTCGCGCTCGTCGTAGGCGTGCTGGGCGTCGGACTGCAGCTCGAGGCGCAGCTGGTCGGCCGTGAGCCCGGAGCGCCCGGAGGCCTCCTGCTCGAGCTCCTCGATCGACACGCCCACGGGGTAGACCCCACCGAGGGCCGTCCAGAGCCGCTCGAGGTTCCACGTCTCGGGGAAGCCCTCGGCGGTCTCGGCGGTGACGTAGCCGGAGACCACGTCGTTGATGAAGTGGCGCACCTGCTCGTGCAGGTCCTCGCCGTGCAGCACCTTGCGGCGCTCGTCGTAGATGACGGTGCGCTGTCGGTTCAGGACGTCGTCGTACTTCAGGACGTTCTTGCGGATCTCGAAGTTGCGGGCCTCGACCTGGGTCTGCGCGCTCGCGATGGAGCGGGTGACCATCTTCGACTCGATCGGCACCTCGTCCCCCACGCCGGCGGAGGTCATGATGCGGTCGACCAGGGCGCCGTTGAACATGCGCATCAGGTCGTCCTGCAAGGACAGGTAGAACCGCGACTCACCGGGGTCGCCCTGGCGACCGGACCGGCCGCGGAGCTGGTTGTCGATGCGGCGCGACTCGTGCCGCTCGGTGCCGAGGACGTAGAGCCCCCCGAGCTCGGTGACCTCGTCGTGCTCGGCGGCGACCGCGCTCTCGGCGGCGGCGAGCGCCTCGTCCCAGGCGGCTTCGTACTCCTGCGGCGTCTCGACCGGGTCCAGGCCGCGGGCCTTCAGCTCGGCGACCGCGCGGAACTCGGGGTTGCCACCGAGCATGATGTCGGTGCCTCGACCGGCCATGTTCGTGGCGACCGTCACGGCGCCCTTGCGGCCGGCGTCGGCCACGATCGCGGCCTCGCGCTCGTGCTGCTTGGCGTTGAGGACCTCGTGCGGCACGCCGCGGCGGCGCAGCAACTCGGCGAGGTACTCGGACTTCTCGACCGAGGTGGTGCCGACGAGGACCGGCTGGCCCTTCGCGTGCCGCTCCATCAGGTCGTCGGCGACGGCCTCGAACTTGGCCACCTCGGTGCGGTAGACCAGGTCGGCCTGGTCCTTGCGGATCATCGGCCGGTTCGTCGGGATCGGCACCACGCCCAGCTTGTAGATCTGGTGCAGCTCGGCAGCCTCGGTCTGGGCGGTGCCCGTCATGCCCGACAGGGTGTCGTACATGCGGAAGTAGTTCTGCAGCGTGATCGTCGCGAGGGTCTGGTTCTCGTTCTGGATCTCGACGCCTTCCTTGGCCTCGATCGCCTGGTGCATGCCCTCGTTGTAGCGCCGGCCCGCGAGCATGCGGCCGGTGTGCTCGTCGACGATCAGCACCTCGCCGTTGAGGACGACGTAGTCCTTGTCGCGCTTGAACAGCTCCTTGGCCTTGATGGCGTTGTTGAGGTAGCCGATCAGCGGGGTGTTGACGCTCTCGTAGAGGTTGTCGATGCCGAGGTAGTCCTCGACCTTCGCGATGCCGCTCTCGAGCACGCCGACGGTGCGCTTCTTCTCGTCGACCTCGTAGTCCCCCTCGCCGTCCTCGCCGCGGTGCAGCCGGCCGACGAGCCGGGCGAACTCCTGGTACCACTTGGTCGCCTGGTCGGCGGGCCCGGAGATGATGAGCGGCGTGCGGGCCTCGTCGATGAGGATCGAGTCGACCTCGTCGACGATGGCGAAGTTGTGCTCGCGCTGCACCAGCTCGGCCGTGGACCACGCCATGTTGTCGCGCAGGTAGTCGAAGCCGAACTCGTTGTTGGTGCCGTAGGTGATGTCCTTGGCGTACTCGGCGCGGCGCTGCTCGGGCGTCATCGAGGCGAGGATGCAGCCCGTCTCGAGCCCGAGGGCCCGGTGGACGCGCCCCATCAGCTCGGACTGGTACTGCGCGAGGTAGTCGTTGACCGTGACGACGTGCACGCCCTTGCCGCTCAGCGCGTTGAGGTAGGACGGCAAGGTGGCGACGAGCGTCTTGCCCTCACCGGTCTTCATCTCCGCGACGTTGCCCATGTGCAGCGCGGCGCCACCCATGATCTGCACGTCGAAGTGCCGCTTGCCGAGGGTGCGCTTGCTCGCCTCGCGGACGGCCGCGAACGCCTCCGGCAGGAGGTCGTCCAGCGACTCGCCGTCGGCGAGCCGCTTGCGGAAGACGTCGGTCTCGGCCCGCAGCTCGGCGTCGGTCATCGCCTCGAAGTCCTCTTCGATCGCGTTGACCTGGGCCGCGATGCCTTGCAGCTGGCGCACGATCTTGCCCTCGCCTGCGCGCAGCAGCCGCTCGAGAATCGCCACGTGTGTCTCTCCCTTGGTGCCACCGATGGAACGGGTCGACGGCCCGGGCCGGGCGCCGACGCTCGGACCAGGGTAGTCGCTCACGCCGTGGCCTCGTGTCAGCCCGCCCTCAGCGAGCTGTCATCTCGGACGGGCCGTCGTCCGGGCGGGTCCGTCAACAGGCTTGCGGCACGTCGCTGCCGTCGCACACCTGGTTGCGGCCGCGCCGCTTGGCCTCGTAGAGCGCAGCGTCCGCCGAGGCCAGCAGCGCCTCCGGGACGGTGGGGGTGAAGCGCGCCGCGAGGCCGAGGCTGACGGTCAGGTCGTCGTTCAGGCCGAAGACGGACCAGTCGTGCTCCTCGACGGCGGTCCGCAGCCGCTCGGCGGCGCGCCACGCGGACCGGCGGTCGGGGTGCGACTGGATGACCGCGAACTCCTCGCCGCCGTAGCGGCACAGCAGGTCCCCCGCGCGCACCGTGTCGGCGAGCAGTCGCGCCACCTCGGCGAGGACCCGGTCCCCCACGGCGTGCCCGTGCCCGTCGTTGACCCGCTTGAACCGGTCCACGTCGATGACGACGACGCTGGTGAGCGAGGTGCCGAGCACCTGCCGACCGGCGCGTCGAGCCAGCTCGGCCATGAAGAACCGGCGGTTGTGGATGCCGGTGAGCTCGTCGCGGGAGGACAGCTCCTGCACCTCGTGCTGGACGGCCAGCAGCCGCCCGACCTCGTCGGTGAGGCTGGCGCTCAGGCGTCGCTGCTCGGCCGCCTCGTGCTCGGCCGCCCAGGTGCGGTGGAAGGTGCGCATGGCGTCCATCCGCCGGCTCGCGCTCTCGGAGTTGAGGTCGGTGTCGATGCGGTCGAAGGCGACCAGCGCCTGGTAGGCGCTGCCGTGGTCTCCCTCGGCGGCATACGCGCGGGCCAGGCTGTCGTAGGCGCGCAACCGGCGCTCCTGGTTGTCGCCGGCCTCGACGATGGCCTCGCGCAGCAGCGGGATGGCCTCGCCGGCGCGTCCCCCCTCGATCAGCATGGGTGCCACGTCGCAGACCAGGTCGCCGAACAGGGTGCGACGCTGCTCACGGGCCTGCGCGAGCGCGTGCAGGGCGGCCTCGACCGCCGGTGCCGTCGCGCCCTGCGCGGCGAGGGTGCGCGCCTGCAGGCTCACGACCAGCAGCACCAGGTCGTCCAGGTGCAGCCGGCGTGCCTCGGCCAGCGCCTCGGGCAGCAGCTCGGCGACCTGCTCGGTCTCACCCAGCTCGAAGCGCGCGAAGAGCAGGTTGAAGCGGGCGAACGCGAGCGCGGCCTGCGCCTGCGGGTCGACCGCCGCGCACTGCTCGAAGAGCTCCTCGGCCCGCTGGAAGGCGGCGACCTGGTCCGCGCCGGCCGGCATGGCGAGCGCGAGGTTGTGCACCGCCGTGGCCTGCAGCTCCAGATCTCCGACGTGCTCACCGATGGTGCGGGCGTGCAAGTGGTGCTCGAGGCAGCGCTCGCGCTGACCCAGGATCGCGAAGGCACCCGCGAGCACGCCGTGGGCCCGGCCGAGCCAGCCGCTGGTGCGGTAGTCCTCGAGGCGGGTGAGCGCCGGCACCACCAGCTGCAGCCCCTCGCCGAAGTCCTCGGCCTTGAACGCGAGCCGCGCCAGCACCACCGCCGCGGCGGCCTGGGCGAAGCAGTCCCCCGACGCCACCGCCAGCTCGCTGGCCCGCTCGGCGAGCTCGCGGGCCTCCCCGCCCGCACCCACGCGCCGGCCCCACGCCGTCTCGCTCAGCGCCAACGAGTCCGCATCGCGGTCGGGCTCCAGACGCAAGGCCGTCGTCGTCGTGTGCTCCATCACCGTTGTCGCCTCCCCTGCGATGCACCCGCGGTGAGCGGAAGTTTGCTACTGATTGTGACTATAGCCCAACTTTGCGTGCATACAGCGACGAAATGTCCGAAAGAGTCAGGGTGTCCAGACCCAGCCACGCGGCGAGCACGGTCAGCTCCTCGTGGCAGGCCTCCACCTCGGCGGCCATCGGCGGGTGCTCCCAGGTGAGCTGGTGGACGCGCAGAACCCCGCTCTGGCGGTCCGCCTTGAGGTCGGCCCGGGCGACCAGCCGGTCCCCGAGCAGCAGCGGCAGGACGTAGTAGCCGTGGCGGCGCTGCGCCGCCGGGGTGTAGATCTCGAGCCGGTAGTCGAAGCCGAACAGCGCGCGCACCCGCGGCCGGGTCCAGATCAGCGAGTCGAACGGACTGAGGAAGGCGCGGGCCTCGACCCGCCGAGGGCTGCGGGCCAGCACGTGCCGGTAGGCCGGCTGCCGCCAGCCCTCGACCTGCACCGGCTCAAGCACGCCCTCGTCGACGAGGGTGGCGATCGCGGGGTTCGCCTGCTCGGGCCGCAGCCGCACGTAGTCCCGCAGGCAGTGCGCCGTGCCGATCCCGATCGCGCGCGCCGATCGCTCCACGAGCGCCCGGAACCGGTCGGCGTCCAGCTCCGGCGTGGTGGGGGCGACCCGCGCCTGCGGGAGCAGTGCGGCCGGCAGCACCCGCTCCAGCGGGGCGTAGCGCCGCTCGAAGCTGCTCGTGCGGCCCGCGCTCGTGATCACCCCGGACCAGAACAGGTGCTCCAGGGCGTTCTTGACCGCCGACCAGTTCCAGCCCCAGTCGTCGCGCGAGCGCGGGACGTCGTGCGCCAGGGCTCGCTCCAGCTCGCGGCTGGTGAGCGGTCCCCGGGCCTGCACCTCCGCGGCCACGGCGGCGACCAGCGCGGGGTTCTCGTGCACGACGCGCTGCATGCCGCCCCAGGAGTCTTGGAGCGCTCTACGCATCCGGAAGCCGAGGAGCGGCCACAGGTCCGGCGCGATCAGGCTCGCCTCGTGGACCCAGTACTCCACCAGCCGGCGCGGAGCCTGGTCCCGCAGCGCGTCCAGCCGGGCGCGGTCGTAGGGCCCCAGGCGGGAGTAGAACGGGAGGTAGTGGCTTCGGGTGAGCACGTTGACGCTGTCGATCTGCACGACCGCGACGTCGTCGACGACCCGGAGCAGCTGGCGCGCCGTGACCCCACCCGGTGGCACCGGCCGGCCGAACCCCTGCGCGGCGAGCGCCGTGCGACGCGCCTGCGCCGCCGAGATCTGTCGCAGCGCCATGGATCAGGTGGGCAGGTCGAGGATCTTCTCGCGCACCGCGAACATCACGGCCTCCATGCGCGAGTGCAGCTGGAGCTTCTCCAAGATGTTGCGCACGTGGTTCTTCACGGTGTTCTCGGAGATGAATAGCTCCTTGGCGATGTCCCGGTTGGCCATGCCGCGCGCGACGAGCTTGAGCACCTCGAGCTCGCGATCGGTGAGCTTCGGGACGGGCATGGCCGGCCGCTCGTCCGCGCGCTTCATCAGCGACGCGAACTCCGCGAGCAGCTTGGACGCCATCGACGGCGAGATGAGCGACTGACCGGCGTGGACCTGACGGATCCCGTCGGCGATCTGCTCACCCGGGACATCCTTGAGCAGGTAGCCGTTGGCCCCGGCCCGCACCGCGTCGTAGAGGTCCTGCTCCTCGTCGGAGATGGTCAGCATGATGATCCGGGTCGACGGCACGCTCGCCTTGATCTGCGCGGTCGCGTCCGGCCCGGACAGGCGGGGCATCCGCACGTCCATCAGCACCACGTCCGGCAGCAGCTCCTCGACCTGCACGATCGCCTCGGCGCCGTCGTTGGCCTCGCCGCAGATCTCGATGTCGCCCTCCTGACCGAGGACCATCTCGAGCCCACGCCGGTAGAGCACGTGGTCGTCCGCCACGAGCACCCGGATCCGCTCGACGGTCGGGTCAGCCGGACCGGACGGTTCAGCCACGGGAGTCATGTCCTGCATCCTCGCACGAGCATCGAGGCGACCCGGGGTGCGGCGCGCTCCCCGGGTCGCCAGGTGGTGATGTGGACCGATCGAGGTCAGACCGCCTCGACCCGCACGTCCTCCTCGACGTCCGCCGCCCCGCCGGACGCCCGCTCGAGGTGCAGGACGCCGTAGGACCAGCCGCGGCGGCGGTACATCACGCTCGGCAGCCCCGTCTCGGAGTCGGTGAACAGGTAGAAGTCGTGCCCGACCATCTCCATCTCGTAGAGCGCCTGCTCCAGGTTCATCGGGTCGGACTGGTGGTGCTTGACCCGGACCTCGATCGGGCTCCCGGCCACGTCGCGCACGTCCGGTCCGTCCTCGGCGTCGGGGACGCTCTGACCGCTCTGACCGCTCTGGCCGCTCGAGCCGACGCCGCTCCGGCTGCCGTTCGAGCTCGGGGCCGCGCCGGTCCGGCCCGCGCCCGACGAGGGCTCGGCCGGCGGCGCCGCGGCAGGGGGCAGCGGGGTGGGCAGGGTCACGTCCGGATCAGGGATGGCCTCGGCTCTGGCGGCCCGGCGTCGACTGACGCGCCGACGGTCGTTGGCCTTGCGGAGCCGGTCGAGCAGCTTGGTCGCCGCCGCGTCGAACGCGGCGTACTTGTCATCCGATCGCGCCTCCGCGCGGATCACCGGGCCCTTGACGTGGCAGGTGATCTCGACGTTCGTGGCGGTGTCGGAGTGGGAGCCCTGGTCCTTGGAGACCACGACGTCCAGTCGCGGGTCTCGCGATGCCAGCTGCTCGATCTTGCCGAGCTTGCTCTGCATGTGCTCACGGAATCGGTCCGAGATCGGGACGTGACGACCGGTGACCTGAATGTCCATGGCTTGCCCTCCTAGGGGTATTCGCTGCTCACTCTCGAATTGGCCTGCGCCAGGCCGGGATTCGCGCGGCATCACCCCTCCCATCAAAGGAAGCACGCCCCCGTGGGGGCCATGACAAGAACCTAGTACACGGCGGGGCCGCACGGAAGCAGAGCCGCACCCCGCCCAGAGGATCGTCAGCAAAGTCCCAGGCGCGGCGTCGCGGCGATCACGACCGCACCGACGACCGGCACCCCCTCCTCCCGCAGCGCCCGGGTCGCCTCGACGAGGGTCGAGCCGGTGGTGAGGATGTCGTCCAGCACGACGACGGGGTCGGGCTGGGTGGGGTGCAGCTGCGCAGGGAGGGCCTGGGCAGGGTTGGCGCGTCGGCGGGGCCGGACCCCGAGCGCGCCGTGCAGGTTGCGGGCCCGGGCCTCGGCGCCGAGCCCGCTCTGGTCGGCCACCGCCCGCCGCACCGCGAGCAGGTCGGCCGCCCGGGTCGGGTGGCCCGCGCGGTCGGCCGCACCCGCCACCTCGCGGGCCAGCCGCCGGGTCGGCAGCTCGCCGCGGGCGCGCCAGGCCGACCGCGACGACGGCACCGGCACGAGCAGCACGCCACGGTCCGCGGGCAGGCCGAGGACCGGACCCCGCAGCGTGGTGAGGGCGCTCGCGAGCAGGGAAACGAGCAGCCGGAGCTGGTCGTCGCGGCCCTCCTCCTTGAAGACGCGGACCAGGCTGCGCAGCGGCTCGGCGTAGTGCCCCGCAGCCACCACCGGCGGGAGCCCCGCCGGGCACGGCACCGGGCGCACGAGGGCGGGGCCGCCGGTGAACAGCTGGTCGCCGAGGTCACCGGCGCAGCCGAGGCAGAGCCCCTGCTGCAGCGCCGTCGCATGCGCCCCGCAGCCCGCACAGGCGCGCGGCAGGACCAGGTCGAGACCCTGGGCCAGCGCCGAGCGGATGGCCGGGTGGCGGGTCGAGTGGGCGAGGGGCGGTGCGCGGCGAGCAGACATGAGCCGAGCGTGCCGGGTGCCGGGGCCGGCGTCACCCGCGAGGTGCGTCCTGTGGACGGCGCCGGGGTCGCATAGCTCCGAAACCCCCCAACGCGTCGCTCAGCGCCCTCGTTCAGCGGCCCGGCACGGCCAGGTCGGTGCCGCTGCCCTGGCGCAGGAACCCGTTGCCGGCCCGCACGAGCACCTCGTGCCGGTCCGTGACGACCGCGATCGAGCGCGGGCCACCGAAGGACATGATGGCCTGTCCCCCGGCCACCTGTCCGAGGTCCTGGGACGGCCCGCTCAACGGCACGAGCACCACGCGCACCGGTTGCCCCTTCCCCACCCGGCCGAGCACACCGAGCGTCTGGTCATCGACCCAGACCAGGTCGGTCACCGAGGTCACCCGAGCACCGATCTGCAAGGTGGAGCCGGCGGTCGCCGCCGACAGCGCCACGGGGGCACCGGCCGCGTTGCGGTTGACCCCCACCACGTCGATCCGTGAGGTCTCGGTCTTCGGGTCGACCGACACGACGGCGATGCGCAGGCCGTCCGCGGCGAGCTTCAAGCTGGTCACCGTGCGGCCCTCGAGCCAGGCCACGTTGAGGGCGGTCGGCAGGGCCGGTGCGGTGGTGGTGGTGGGCTGCACGAACAGGCGCGTGCCCGCAGCGGTGCGCCCGGCCACCCACAGATAGCCGTTGCGGTCGTAGACCGGCCGGGACAGCTCGGTGGCGAAGTGCGGCAGCCGCAGCTGGCGGCCACCCCGCCACCGGCTGAGCTCCTTGAGGTCACCGCCGACCGCGGCCAGCTCGCTGCGGTCGGCCGCCGCGGCGAGCATGAACCAGTGGTTGTCGATCTGGCGGACCGGTGGCGTCGGGGCGTCCCGGCTCGCGGGGTCCGCGGGCACGGCGAGCGAGGCAGGGTCTACGGCCTGGACGGCGGTGCCGGAGCGCAGGAAGGCGACGCTCGCGTCCAGCGCCACACCGGTGTAGCCCAGGTCCCCGACCGTGAGCGGACGGTCCGGCAGGCCCGCGATGGACAGCTTCTTGCCGGCGACCTCGAGCTGGACGGCCGTGACCGTGCGCAGCTGGGTGAGCGTCTGCGCGAACTGCGCCCACATGGCGCGGCGCTGGCGTTCGTCCGTGCTGCTGGCCCGCTCGCTCAGCGTCACCGTCGCGACGCCGTTGTCCTCGGTGACCGAGCCGACGAGCGTCGTGAACTCCGGGATGCCGGTGCCGACGGCCCCTTGCAGGTAGCTCGGCGGTGGCGCGAGCTGGGCCCGGGCGAGGCGGGTGGCGAGCCCGGAGCCCTTGAGCAGGTAGCGATTGTCGGACACGAGGATCGGGGCCCGCGCGGAGACGTAGGTCGTCGGGAAGCTGTCGTAGCGCGCGAAGTCCGCAGCGCTCAGCAGCACCGAGGCGTCCGGCAGACCCGAGGCGATCCGCCACTGCCCCGAGACCTGCTCCAGCCCGAGGCGCAGCGAGCGGGTCGAGCCGGCGGGCAGCTCCTGGTAGTGCCCGTCGGAGTCCATCCGCCCGACCACGTGCGCGACGACGGCCACCTCGCGGGGCCCGATCAACCTGACACTGACGTTCTCGGTGCTGCCGTAGACATAGGCGGACCCGTCGGGCGCCCACTTCTGCTCGGCTGCCGGGGCGAGGAAGGAGCGCGGCACCGCGACGTCGTCGGACACCGCGATGCCGGCGCGCAGGAACCCCCAGACGATGTCGACCGGTTTGGCTCCCGTGACCGGCCCGGCGGGCACCTCGCGCACGGACTCCTCGTCCGGCCCGTCGACGACCAGGCCGGGCTGCACGGTGCTGTGCTCCGGCAGGCCGGTGCACCCGCCGAGCAGCAGCCCCAGCACGAGCACCAGCGCGGTCGCCGGCATCCGCCAGGTCATGGCTCGTCCGTCGCATGGGAGCTGCCGGGCGGGTTCAGCGTGAGGCCGTGCGGCACGTAGTCGGGCACCTCGCCGTGCAGCACGAACGACTGCGCCGTCTCGGTGAGCGGGCCCACCGGCAGCACGCCCGGGATCTGCTCCGGCTCGGGCTCGCGGGCCGGCGGCGCCTCGATGGCCAGCAGCCCGTCCGGGCGCATCCGCAGCGGCGACTCGGTGATCTTGCCGGTCGTGGTGCGCGGCAGGGTGAGCCGGAAGGTCGACCCCTTCCCGGGCTGCCCCCAGGCCTCGAGCCAGCCGTGGTGCAGGTGCGCGTCCTCGAGCGCGATGGCGAGCCCGAGACCGGTGCCGCCGGTGGTGCGCGCCCGCGCCGGGTCGGCGCGCCAGAACCGGGTGAAGACCTTGGCGGCCTCGCCGGGGTGCAGCCCGACACCCTGATCACGGACCGCCACCGCGGCCGCCTGGGCGGTGCCCGCCACCTCGACCGTGACCGGCTTGCCCTCGCTGTGCTCGATGGCGTTGACGACGAGGTTGCGCAGGATGCGGCTGATCCGTCGGCTGTCCATCTCGACCACCACCGGCTCGGCCGGGGCGACGACCCGCACCTGGGTGTCCTTGTGCCGGGCGAGCGGCTCCGCGTCGTCGACCACCTGGTTGACGACGTCGCGCAGGTCGACCGGCTCGGCGGCGAGCTGGGCGGCTCCGGCGTCGAACCGGCTGATCTCGAGCAGGTCGGCCAGCAGCGTCTCGAACCGGTTGAGCTCGTTGTTGAGCAGCTCGGCCGAGCGGGCCGTGTGCCGGGGGAAGTCCGCCCGCGAGTCGTAGAGCAGGTCGGCCGCCATCCGCACGGTCGTCAGCGGGGTGCGCAGCTCGTGCGAGACGTCCGAGACGAACTGCTGCTGCAGCGTCGAGAGGGTCTTCAGCTGGCCGATCTGGGCCTGCAGGCTGGCCGCCATCCGGTTGAACGACCGGCCGAGCGAGGCCAGGTCGTCGGTGCCGCGGACGGCCATCCGCTGGTCCAGCTGGCCCGAGGCCAGCCGCTCGGCGACCTGCGCCGCGCGCCGCACCGGCTCGACGACCTGGCGGGTGACGACGAACGCGATGCCCGCGAGCAGCAGGACGAGGAAGATCGCCGCGGACGCTAGCGAGCGCACGACCACCCGCAGGGCACCGGTCTCGGCGCTCATCGGATAGACGAAGTAGAGCTCCATCGGGCCGGCGTTGGGGGGCAGCTGCAGCACCTGGCCGACGATGACGGCCGGCACGGTGTCCTCCCCCTCGGGCACCGGGGCGATCTGCACCTGCTGGCGCGAGCGGTCGGCCATCACCGCGCGCCGCAGCTCGGTCGGGACCACCTCCAGCCCGATCGTGCTGCTGGAGGTGGTGGTCGAGATGACCTGCCGGTTGTTGCCGAGCGCCGGGGTGATGATCAGCTCCCGGGTGTGGTCGGGAGCTCGTTGGTTCTCGGCGACGTCGAGGGTGGCCTGGCGCAGGCTGGTCTGGTCGGTCTTGTCGATGACGTCGAACACGCGCTGGGCGATCTTGCCCTGGGTCTCGGCGTCGCGCTGGGCCGAGACCTGCTTGTCGTTCAGCAGCCCGTCGGCGATCCGACCGTAGGTGTAGTTGCCCACGACGAGGAGCACGACGGAGCCGAGCACCACGATCGAGAGCGCGACCCGCAGGCCGAGGGAGCGCTGCCACAGCGCCCAGGCCCGCTCGGAGGCGTCCTCGAAGGCCGGGCCCAGCCGGTGCTGCGCCGCGCGCGCGGTCCGCGCCGCTGCCGCACGCAGCGTCGCCAGGTCCTGACGCAGCGTGCGTGCCACCGGGTCAGCCCGTGCCGGCCTTGTAGCCGACGCCGCGCACCGTCACGACGATCTCGGGGTGCTCGGGGTCGTGCTCGATCTTGGAGCGCAGCCGCTGGACGTGGACGTTGACCAGGCGGGTGTCACCGGCGTGCCGATAGCCCCAGACCTGCTCGAGCAGCACCTCACGGGTGAAGACCTGCCACGGCTTGCGGGCCAGCGCGACGAGCAGGTCGAACTCCAGCGGCGTGAGGTTGAGGACCTCCTCGCCGCGGCGGACCGTGTGACCGGCCACGTCGATGGCCAGGTCACCGATCGACAGCGGCACCTGGTCGGCCTCCTCGCCGCGCCGCAGCCGGACCTTCATCCGGGCGAGCAGCTCGGCGGGCTTGAACGGCTTGACGATGTAGTCGTCGGCACCCGACTCCAGGCCGACCACCACGTCGGTGGTGTCGGTGCGCGCCGACAGCATGACGATCGGCACGCCGGACTCGGCGCGCAGCCGGCGGCAGACCTCGATGCCGTCCATGCCGGGCAGCATGACGTCGAGCAGGACGAGGTCGGGCTTGGTGTCGCGGAAGGCGGGCACCGCGGCCGTGCCGGTGGCGACGTGGGTGACGTCGTAGCCCTCGGCGGACAGCACGATGCCGAGCATCTCGGCGAGAGCGAGGTCGTCGTCGACGACCAGGATCCGGCTCTTCACGCAGCTAGCCTCCTCCGTTGCGGTGACCACATCGTGACACACCCCGTGGCCGCCGTAACGGAATGGTCACGGCGGCGCGCCGACCTGCGGCCCGATCGGGGTCAGGAGCGATCAGCAGGGTCAGTAGCGATAGTGCTCCGGCTTGTAGGGGCCGGCGACGTCCACGCCGAGGTACTCGGCCTGGGCCTTGCTGAGCTCGGTGAGGCCGACCCCCAGGGCATCCAGGTGCAGCCGGGCGACCATCTCGTCCAGGTGCTTGGGCAGCACGTAGACCTGGGTGGTGTAGTCGTCCTGCTTGGTGAACAGCTCGATCTGGGCGATCGTCTGGTTGGCGAACGAGTTGCTCATGACGAAGCTCGGGTGGCCCGTCGCGTTGCCCAGGTTGAGCAGCCGGCCCTCGGACAGCACGATGATCGACCGCTCGGGCTGGTCGTCGGTCGCCGGCAGCGTCCACTCGTGCACCTGGGGCTTGATCTCGGTCTTGGTGACGCCGGGCACGCGGGCGAGGCCGGCCATGTCGATCTCGTTGTCGAAGTGCCCGATGTTGCCGACGATCGCCTTGTTCTTCATCGCGAGCATGTGGTCGGCGCGGATCACGTCGAAGCAGCCGGTGGCTGTGACGAAGATGTCGCCCTGGCCGACCACGTCGTCCAGCGTCGCGACCTGGTAGCCGTCCATCGCCGCCTGCAGGGCGCAGATCGGGTCGACCTCGGTGACGATGACCCGCGCACCCTGGCCGCGCAGCGACTCGGCGCAG
Source organism: Arsenicicoccus piscis (assembly GCF_022568835.1). Lineage (GTDB taxonomy): Bacteria > Actinomycetota > Actinomycetes > Actinomycetales > Dermatophilaceae > Arsenicicoccus > Arsenicicoccus piscis. Next base: position 141,540 of record NZ_JAKZHV010000005.1, on the reverse strand, counting down.
CCCTTGCCCACGTCGCCGTAGCCGCAGACGACGGCGACCTTGCCGCCGATGAGCACGTCGGTCGCGCGGTTGATGCCGTCGATCAGGCTGTGCCGGCAGCCGTACTTGTTGTCGAACTTGGACTTGGTGACGCTGTCGTTGACGTTGATCGCCGGGAACAGCAGCTCACCGGCCCGGGCCAGCTCGTAGAGCCGGTGCACGCCGGTCGTCGTCTCCTCGGTGACGCCGAGGATGTGCTCGCTGACCCGGGTCCACTTCGTCGGGTCCTGCGCGAGGGTGCGTCGCACCAGCGCCTTGAAGACGCCCACCTCGACGCTGTCGTCGTCATCGGTCGGGGGCACGACACCCGCCTGCTCCCAGGCCCGGCCGTTGTGGACCAGCATCGTGGCGTCGCCGCCGTCGTCCAAGATCATGTTGGCGTAGACCGGCTCGCCCGCCTCGTCCTCGCCCCAGGTGAGGATCTGCTCGGTGCAGTCCCAGTACTCCTCCAAGGTCTCGCCCTTCCAGGCGAAGACCGGGACACCCTGGGGGTCCTCGACGGTGCCGTGCGGGCCGACGACGACCGCCGCGGCGGCCTCGTCCTGGGTCGAGAAGATGTTGCAGCTGGCCCAGCGGACGGTGGCGCCGAGGGCGACCAGGGTCTCGATCAGGACCGCCGTCTGCACGGTCATGTGCAGCGAGCCCGCGATGCGAGCGCCGGCCAGCGGCTTGCTCTCGCCATACATCTCGCGCAGGGCCATCAGGCCGGGCATCTCGTGCTCGGCGAGGCGGATCTGGTGGCGGCCGGCGGCGGCCAGCGAGAGGTCGCGGACGTTGTGGTCGAAAGGCTGCGATGGCATGGCCGCAGCCTAGCCGAGCCCACCGACACACCCCCACCGCCGGTCGGGCCGCGCTCAGGCGTCAGTCGCGCAGGTGGGCGACGGTCGGGGCCTGGTCGGGGTCGTAGCCGAGCCCGATGGCGCCGTAGGTGGTGGCGAAGTCGAGCAGCGAGACGAGCGACGCCAGCCGCTCGAGCGGCTCGACCCCCTCGGCCTCGACGACCCGCACCCGGACGCCGCAGCGGCGCGCCTCGGCCTCCACCCGTTCGGCCAGCCGCACGGCCTCGGGGTCGGGGCGCGGCACGGCGTCGCGCAGCAGGGTCAGGCCGAGCGGGGTGCTCGCCGGCCCGTCGAGGAAGGGGTCGGCAAAGATGTCGTCGCCGCGCCGGCGCGCACCCGAGCCCTCGAGGCCCTCCCCCGCGATCGCCGTCGAGGGACCGCCGAAGGTCGCGACGATGGCCGAGGCGGCGTCCGGCAGCATGCCGTGCGTCGCCGGGATCCGGGTGGTCCGCATCATCATGCCGGCCCCACGCTGCGCGGCCGCACCGGTCAGGCGGCCGTCGCCGAGGAAGACCGGCACCGTCTCGACCAGGTCCGCCGCCAGCACCTTGGCGGGGTTGATGAAGGACTCCGAGCTCGGTCTACAGGCCTCGGCGACGACGTCGAGGCGCGCGGCGACCTCGTGCAGCACGCCGTCACCGGCGTCCAGCATGTCCATCCGGTCCGCCGCCATGAGCACCGGGGTGAGCAGCGACCAGAGGCTGGTGCGGGTCGAGACCCGTCCCCTCCCGGTGTCGACGTGGATGCCGCGGTAGCGGGCGCTGACGTCCGCCAGCGGGGACCCGGCCGCACCGACGGTGAGCAGCAGCGCACCCCGGCGGCCGGCAGCCTCGGCGAGACGCACCGGGCCAGGAGCGTTGCCGGACAACGAGATCGCCACGACGACGTCCATCGGGCCGACCCAGCCGGGCAACGGTCCGCCGCGCCGGGCGGCCACGGCGACGGCGGACGCGGGGTCGGTCAGCGCGTCGAGGGCGGCGGGCACGATCGCGGACGAGCCGAGCGCCGCGAGCAGCACCGACCGGGGGCGCTCCTCACCCGCGAGCCGGTCGATGCCGGCCTCGGTGGTGCGGGCGATGGCCTCGCGGACCTGCGCGCCGGCGGTAGCGAGCGCCCGCAGGTGGCCGAGGGAGTCCCGCGCGGCGAGCTCGTCCGGGTCGTCGAGGATCCGCTCGTCCAGCGAGGCCACGGGTCAGCCCTGCTCCGGGCCGGCGCCGAGCGCCTCGATCTCCTCGGCGGTGAGCTCGCGCGCCTCGTCCTGGAGCAGGACGGGGATGCCGTCGACGACCGGGTAGGCGATGCCGAGCGCGGGGCAGGCCAGCTCGGGACCCTCCGGGCCATCGTGGTCGATCAGCCGGTGCTGGCCTCCGGGCGAGCGCAGGATCGCACGCAGCCAAGGCTCGATGGTGGCGGTCATGCGGCACCTTCCTGGATCAGGGCGAGCAGCTCGTCGCGCACCCGGGTCATCGTGGCCGCGTCCGCGGCCTCGACGTTGAGCCGCAGCAGCGGCTCGGTGTTGCTGCCGCGCACATTGAACCACCACAGCGGTCCGTCGTCACCCGGCTCGTGGGTCGCGGTCAGGCCGTCCAGCTCGTCGATCGCGAGCCCCCGCTGCTCGGCGAACGCGCGCACCCGAGCCAGGGTGTCGGCCTGCGAGGCGACCCGCGTGTTGAGCTCGCCGGAGGCGACGTAGCGGTCGAACTCGGCAACCAGCTCGGACAGCGGTCCCTCCTGCTCACCGAGCGCCGCGAGCACGTGCAGGGCCGCCAGCATCCCGGTGTCGGCGAACCAGAAGTCGCGGAAGTAGTAGTGCGCCGAGTGCTCGCCGCCGAACAACGCGTCGTGCTCGGCCATCTCGGCCTTGATGAACGAGTGCCCCACCCGGGTGCGCACGCCCCGAGCGCCGGCCTCCGCGATCACCTCGGGGACCGCGCGCGACGAGATGACGTTGTAGACCACGGCGAGCCTCCCGGGGTCGGCACCGCTCGCGCGGGCCCTGGCGATCTCGCGGGTGGTGACCAGGCCGGTGATCGCCGACGGGCTGACGGCCCGCCCCTGCTCGTCGACGACGAAGCACCGGTCGGCGTCGCCGTCGAACGCCAGCCCGAGGTCGGCGCCGTGCTCGCGGACCGCCGCCTGCAGGTCGACCAGGTTGGCCGGCTCGAGCGGGTTGGCCTCGTGGTTGGGGAAGGTGCCGTCGAGCTCGAAGTACAGCGGGATCACCTCGAGCGGCAGCGCGGCCAGGCCGGCCGCGTCCTGCAGCACCGCGGGCACGGTCAGACCGGCCATGCCGTTGCCGGCGTCGACGACCACCCGCAGGGGTGCCCGGCGCTGCGGCGCCGTGAGGTCGACGAGCGTGCGCAGGTGCTCGGCGTAGCCGCCCAGCTCGTCCGCCGCCACGATCGTCCCCGTCGAGCCGTCGGGCTCGTTGTCCTCACCACCGTCCAGCCCACTGTCCAGACCACCGTCCAGCAGCGCCTGGGCCCGGCGCCGGATCTCGTCCAGGCCGGTGTCCTGACCGATGGGGCGAGCACCGGCGCGGCACAGCTTGATGCCGTTGTAGGTCGCGGGGTTGTGGCTGGCCGTGAACATCGCGCCCGGCACGTCCCGGACGCCCGACGCGTAGTAGAGACCGTCCGTCGAGCACAGCCCGATCAGCCGGACGTCGACCCCGTGCTCGGCCACGCCGTCGGCGAACGCACGCGCCAGCTCCGGCGAGGAGGGGCGCATATCCTCCCCCACCACCACCTCGCGGGCGCCCTCGGGCACCACCACGACCGTGGCGAACGCGCTCCCGAGGGCGCGCGCAACCTGGGGGTTCAGCTGGTCGGGCACCAGCCCGCGGACGTCGTAGGCCTTGACGAAGGTCGCCAGGTCGATGGGCTCGGGCACGTCACTCGTCCCGCAGGACGCGCAGATGACCTCGTCGCCCGATCTCGACGGCCGCCACCTCGCTGACGGAGCGGGGCTGTCCCAGCCCGGCGCGCTCGGCCGCGGCCGATCGCTCGACCCGACGCGCGGGCCCACCCGGCTGACCCGCTTGGCCTGGCTGAGCCGCTTGACCCTGCTGACCCGCCTCGGCCACCACCGTGCGCGCCGACGGCTCGGCCGGCGTGCGGACGGCGTCCGCGAGCGCGAGCAGGTCGTCGGTGAGGGGCGGCTCGGTGAAGTCCGACGTCAGCCGCACGACCTCCCAGTTGCGCGGCGGCGTCATCCGCCGGGCGTGGTCGGCGCACAGGTCGTAGGTGTGGGGCTCGGCCTGGGTCGACAGCGGCCCCAGCACGATCGTCGAGTCGGCGTAGACATAGGTGAGGGTGCTGACGGCCGGCCGCCCGCAGGGGGTCTTGGAGCACAGGCGCTGGACGGTCACGTTCGCACCTTATCCGCTATCTCCGGGCCGGGACGCGCACGCCGGGCCCGTGGCGACGCACCGACGCGGGCGAGACGTAGGCTGACCTGGTGAGTCGTCGAGAGCGCCGTCCCGAGCGCCCCGCTGCCCTGCAGCGGCCGCGTCCCGTGCGCCGGGACCGCCACGGTCGCGGGGTGCGCGGCCCGCTGGCCTGGCCCGCGGTGCCGGCGATGCGGACCCGCTCGGAGCGCTTCGACGACCTGGTCCTCGACGCCGTGGAGCGGATCGAGCCGCGCGCCGGGGCGATCCTCGACGAGATCGACGTGGTCGTCGAGACGACGCCGGCCGTGTCGCCCGCCCTGTCGACCGCAGACCTGACGCCCGAGATCCCGTTGGGCGAGGTCATCGCGGCCAGCGGGCGGTCGCGGACGCGCGTGGTGCTCTACCGGCGTCCGATCGAGGTGCGCGCCGCGGACGACCGCGAGCTCGCCGTCCTGGTCTCGTCTGTGCTCGTGGAGCAGATGGCCAGCCTGCTGTCGGTCGACCCGCACGACCTGGACCCGGGCTACGACGACGGGCTCGACGACCTCTGAGCCGTCACGGGTGCAGCGGCTCCACCACGGGCGGGGTCTCCTGCTGGGGCCGCGACTCCAGCGGCAGCGCGGCCACCAGCTCGGCGTCCCCGCTGGCCTGGGTCACCACCACCGCGGCGTAGAGCGCCCCCGACCCGGGCGTGACCCACACGGCCGTCGCGCCGGTCAGGTCGACGCTGGTCGAGGAGCCCGCGCTCACCCGCACCGGCTGCGGCGAGATCGCGCCCTGGGCGTCGACGAGCGACACGGTGGCGGTCTGCGCCGCCGCAGGGGCCGAGAGCACGAGCCGCGCCCCGGACCCCGCAGGCACCGCGCTGCCGGCCGGGGGCGCCACCTGCAGGGGCAGCCCGGCCGGGCCGGTGAGCGCGGGGGTCGCGGGCACCCAGGCGAAGTCCTGCACCCCGCCCGTCGCATCACCGCGGGTGACCAGAGCCGACGCGACCACGGGCGCCGAGGACGTGATGCTCAGCCCGAGCGCACCGGAGGCGTCGGGCAGCTCGACCTCCTTGACGCCGCCCGCCTTGATGGTGGCGGTGGCCGCCGCGGGCACCTGCTGCCCCGGCAGCCCGAGCGAGCGGATGGTGACCGTGGCGCCGACCTGGCCGGGGACGGCCACCCGCACCGAGAGGTGGTCCTGGTTGCCGCGCAGGGTGACTCCTGGCACGACCTGGGCGGTGGCTGGGCCGGCGGTCGCGACCGTGTCGTCCTCGCCGCGCGGCACGATGCCGTCCAGCCAGGAGTCGTGCAGCTGGGCGTGCACGACCCCGCCCGAGGCCTGGACGCGGAAGACGGGGGCGGTCTCGCCGTTGTCGAGGGCGTCCAGCAGGACGACCCGGCGCTCGTGCGCGCCGACGGCGATGCCGAGACCGTTGGGCGAGCTGATCGGCCCGCGCTCGCCGTAGGCCGTGACATCGACCGAGATCGCCGTCGGGTTCGGGTTGGTGAGGACGAGTCGCTCCTGGCGTCCGGGCTCCCCGCCGCCCCCGACGATCCAGCTGTCGGCGCGAGCCGTGCCGCACGGCGCGGCGGCGAGCCCTCGGCTGTCGGTGCCGGCGGCGAGCTGACGCTGCGCTCCGGTCAGCGTGGCCGCGGCCGACCCGGTCGCGGCGAGCTGCAGGGCGGTCGCGCCGGTGACGGCGGTGGCGACCGGCACGGCACCCGGCGCCAGCGGGGTGGGGGTCGAGCTGCCGAACGGCAGCGGTCGAGCGGTGAGTCCAGGCGTGCCGGGCCCCGCGGGGAGGATCCCCGCCAGGCCGGCCGGCGCCATCGCCGACAGCACGGAGACCGGGGGCGGAGCGGGTCGCCCGGCGTCCGAGATGCCGTCGACACCGCGCAGCGCCTGGCCACCGCACACCAGCACGCGGCTGGTCACGGGCACGGGCCGCGCCGTCTGGGCCGCGGCCTCCTGGGTCGGCGCGCCGGCGAGGATGACCCTGGTCTGCGGCCCGATCGTCGCGACGGTGACCGCCCCGGCGCCGACGGCGGCGACGAGTGCGGCGCGCAGCACGGCGGACCCCCTCATGCGATCCCCTCCCGCGCTGGGCCGGCCCCGGGCTGACGGCTCCGCGTGCCGAACGGCAGGGCGAGCAGCAGGAGCAGCCCGACCCAGGCGATCGTCGCCCACCACCACCAGGAGTGCGCCGCGAGCGACTCCACCTGCAGATGCTTGGCCCCTTGCGGCAGGACATAGCTCGGGTAGCCCGTCCCTGGGCTCGCGGCGATCGTCCGACCGTCCGCGCTCACCCGGACCGCGGCGCTCCAGCGCGGGTCCTGGGCGGCGACCAGGCGGGCGCCGGCCGTGGCGTCGGCCGCGTCCAGCTCGGTGTCGACCGTGAGCCCGGGTCCCGAGACCGGGACCATGGCCAGGGGCACCCCGGCGGGGTCGACCAGGCGCAGCCGTGAGCTCGGCACCGCCTCGCCGTGGGTCGGTGAGGTCCGGGGCAGCACCCGCCAGAGGTTGATCTCGCCCTCGCCCGCGGCCCGGGAGAGGCCGGCCGTGGTGTCCAGCCGGGTGATCACGGGGGCCTCGGTGGCGCTGGTGACTCCGACGAAGCCCACCCCGAGGTCGGCGAGAGCAGCGGCAGCGTCCGGGCCGGCCGTCGAGGCGCTCCCCGACGCGAGCGCGCGATCGAGCGCCTCGGTCTCGACCGCGGGCGGTGCCTCGCCGGTCGGCAGCTCGCGGGCCAGCGTGCCGGACGCGTCCGACCACAGCTCGTAGCCCAGTCGGCCACCCCGGACCTCCACCACGAGATAGCGGTTGGCGAGCGGCGAGCTCAGCTGGTCGCGGGCCGCCTGCGGCACCGCGTCCCCCGCGGTGGTGATCGTGGCCCCCATCGTGCGGTAGCCGAGGACCACCGCGAGCGCCAGGGCGCACAGAGTCAGGCCCGCGGCCGCGACACCGGTCGCGCCGACCCGCAGGCCGCGGCGCCAGCGCCCCTCGACGAGACCGCCGGAGCCGGAGCCGAGCACGACGAGCAGCGCCCCGAGCAGGCCGATGGCGGCGAGGTCGAGCGGCACGCCCGGCCAGGTGGTGAGATTCGCGAGCTTCCCCGTGTGGCCCGGCCTCGCGTCCAGGTAGGCCCGGCCGATCGTCACGCGCGGGGCGACGAGGGCCAGCACCAGGCCGGTGACGGTGAGCGCACCGAGCGTCCACAGGCCTGCCGAGACCCGCCCCCGGCGCACGAGGGCGAGCACGCCACCCGCGACGACCGGCACGGTCAGCAGCGGTAGCACCATTGGCAGCCAGCTGCCCACCGGTCCCGGCACGGGCGTGGAGTCGCTCCAGGTGTCAGGGTTCGAGGGCCACAGCAGGGCCAGCTGCCAGGGCAGCGCCGTCGCCGACGGGCCACCCCACTGGGTCAGGCCGGGCCCGGTGAGCAGAAGCGCCGGGGTGTGCCACCACCGCAGCAGGGCCGGCCCGAGGGCCGCCGCCGGGCCGAGCGCGAGCACGAGCCCGGCGAGCCGGGAGCGACCGGGGCCGCGGACGAGCAGGGCCAGCCCGGCGAGCGCGCCGAGGACCAGCAGCATCGGGGCGAACGCGCCCGCCACGGCCAGGGCCAGCGTGGTGGCGGCGACGACCGTCCACGACGCCTCGCCCGACATCGTCCGGACGACGCCGGCGACGACGAGCGGCAGCAGCACGTGCGGCGCGACGATGCCGACCCGGCCCTCGGCGAGGCCCTGGGTGAGGACCGGCAGCAGCGCCCAGAGCACCGCGACCAGGGCGCGGGGCCACGGGCGTGGGGTGAGGACCCGGCCGGCGAGGTAGGCGCTGAGCGCCGACGCCGGCATGGCCAGCAGCAGGGTCAGGCCGACGGCGACGCCGCTGGCCGAGCCGCCCGCCGCGCTCGGCAGCAGCCCCACCAGCCAGGAGCCGGCGGCCACGACCGGCGCCCACGCCGGCGCCTCCCCCGGGCGGCCGAGCCCCGAGGGGTCGAACGCCTGGCGCATCCACTGCAGCACGGTCCCGGCGTCGCTGTGCAGGCCGGCGAGCTCGCCCCCGGACACGCCGTGGGTGAACAGGTCGACCGGGTGCGCCAGCAGCAGCGGCCGCCAGGCGATCAGGGCCACGACCAGGGCGGCCAGGGTCGCGAGCACCCCCGGGTGACGGGCGGCGCTCCCCCCAGGCCCCACGAGGTCTACGGACTCCTCGGGGACGGGCCCGGGCTCGACCGGCTCGAGCAGCGGGTCGCGGTCGCGCCGGCCCAGCCCCGGCAGGTGCGGCAGGCCTTCGTAGAGCTCGTCCGCGACGGCCCGCAGCGCGGAGCCGCTCGAGACGAACAACGCGGCGACCGCCGCTCGACCACCCGGCACGGTGCCGTGACGTTCCCTCCACCGCGAGCGCAGCGAGCCGAGCGGGTGCACCAGCGCGCCGAGGTCGCCGACCTCCGCGAGGGCCGTGCGCGGCCGCTTGACCACGAGCATGCCGAGGGCGGTGGCGAGCGAGGCGAGCACGATCCAGACGGTGAGGAACGGTGCGGCCCACCAGGGCGCCCGGGTGAGCGCCACGAGCCGCGTCGCTCGTCGTTCGGCGCGATGCGCCCGGCGCGCCCGCTGGCGACGGGTGCGGTCCCACTCGCGCCGCTCCCGGGCGATGGCCCGCAGGCCGGCGCCGGAGTCGAGCAGCTCCCGGGTGCTGGCGCCCTGGTGCGGGCTGTCCGGCAGCCCGCGGACACCCGTCGCCCCGGCGCGATGATCGAGCGCCACCGCCTGCGGGACCACGACCACCTGATGCCCCGCGAGCCGGGCTCGCCAGCACAGGTCGAGGTCTGTGGCACCGGGCAGGGCCCGCTCCAGGCCGTGCAGCTCGCGCAGCACGTCGGCCCGCACGAGCGCGGCGCCGGTGCCGACGGCCAGCACCTCGGTGCGCCCGTCGTACTGCCCCTGGTCCAGCTCGCCGTGCTGCGGGGCACCGCCGCGCCGACCGGTCCGGCTCACCCGCTGGCCGACCTCGGCCAGCCGGGAGGGGTCGTCGGCCACGACGTACTTGGGGCCGAGGATCGCCGGTCGCACCGGCGAGGTGGCGGCGACCTCGAGCAGCTGCTCCAGCACGGTGGGTCTCGGCGCGCAGTCGTCCTGCAGCAGCCAGACCCAGGACTCCGCCTCGGGCGCCTGGTCCGCTGTGTCAGGGCGGCCCGGGCCATCCCCACCAACCGCGCCATCCCCGCCGACGGCGCCATCCCCGCCGACGGCGCCATCCGCGCCGGCCGTGAGCTCCGCGAGGCCGGCGGCCACCGCGTCGGCATAGCCGGCGGACCGGTCGAGGGAGCAGACGATGACATCGGTCGGGCCGCCGGCCCGGGCCTGCCGGAACTGGTCCACCAGCGCCGGCGAGTCGTCCAGGGAGCCGGTGTCGACGACGACGAGCCGGCGCACCGGCACGGTCTGGTCGGCGATCGCCGCCAGCGTGGCGGCAAGCCATCGGCCACCGTCGTGGACGACCAGGATCGCATCGACGGGCGAGGCCGCCGGCCCCTGCGTCAGGCGCGGTGGTGCGTGGACGGCGCCGGCAACCACGAGGCTCAGACGGCGCGCTTCTTGAGCTTGCGCCGCTCGCGCTCGGACAGACCGCCCCAGATGCCGAAGCGCTCGTCGTGGGCGAGGGCGTACTCCAGGCACTCGGCCCGGACCTCGCACCCGACGCAGACCTTCTTGGCCTCGCGGGTGGAGCCGCCCTTCTCGGGGAAGAATGCCTCCGGATCGGTCTGGGCGCACAGCGCCCGCTCCTGCCAGGACAGTTCGGTCTCGTCATCGCCGTCGATCAACGGAACCAGCTGAAGCTCGTGCACGTGCCCCTCCTCGACCAGGTCGTGAATGCGGTGTCGGCAGCTGATGCTTTCAGTTACCAGATGACTACGTTTTGTTAGCGAAACCGGCTCGGAACCCCGTGGCGAGGGCGAGCAACGATCAAATTACATGCGTGTCATACGTTGGTAGTCAAGCCCATCAGTGCTAGCAGCGGGGGGTTGTCCGCCGAAAAATTCGTGCTCCCGAGCGTGCACGGACCGTATCCACGGCGCCCCAACGGCCCATCCGCGCACGTCACGGCCGGGTGACGGCTGTCGCACAGGGTCAGGCAGGCCGCCGGACAAGTTACGCCGAAAGAGTGTATGAGAAGATGCCGCTCATGCCGTCCACGCCCGCCTCGCCGTCGACCCCGTCGCTGCCCGGTCGCTGTCCCACCCGCATCACCGCCCTCGCCGGCGGCATCGGCGGTGCCCGCTTCCTGCGCGGGTTGCGCGCCTACCTCGACCGGCTGGCCCCCTCGCTCGACGGCCCGGTCGAGCTCACCATCGTCGGAAACACCGGCGACGACATCTGGCTGCACGGTCTACGCGTCAGCCCGGACCTGGACACCCTGCTCTACACCCTCGGCGGGGGCGTCCACGAGGGCCAGGGCTGGGGCCGGGCCGACGAGACCTTCGCGGTGCAGACCGAGCTGCTGGCCTACGGCAGCGGGCCGGACTGGTTCGGGCTCGGCGACCGCGACTTCGCCACCCACATCATGCGCAGCCGGCTGCTCGCCCAGGGTGACACCCTCTCCCAGGTGACCGCGCGCCTGGCCGACCGCTGGGGGCTGCCGGAGCAGCACATCCGGCTGCTGCCGATGACCGACCAGCCGGTCGAGACGCACGTGATCGTCCCCGAGTCCGCCTTCCCCGACGCCGAGCAGGCTGACTCGGCCGCGACCGACGGCGAGCGGGCGATCCACTTCCAGGAGTGGTGGGTGCGCCACCAGGCGGCGCTGCCGGCGTCCCGCTTCGTGGTCGCCGGCCTGGACCGCGCGAGCGCCGCACCCGGCGTCCTCGACGCCATCCGCGGCGCGGACCTGGTCGTCCTGCCCCCGAGCAACCCGGTCGTGTCGATCGGCATCATCCTGCTGGTCCCCGGCGTGCGTGAGGCCCTGCGGGGCACCTCCGCCCCCGTGGTCGGCATCTCCCCGATCGTCGCGGGCCGACCGGTGCGCGGTCATGCCGACGCCTGCCTGGACGCCATCGGCGTCGAGACGAGCGCGGCCGCGGTGGCCGGGCTCTACGCCGACTTCCTGGACGGCTGGCTCGTCGCGGACTCCGACGACGACGCGGTCGACACGCTGCGCCGCACGCAGCCCGACCTCGTGGTCGAGGCCCACCCGCTGCTCATGTCCGGTCCCGACGCGACCGAGGCCATCGCCGCCGCAGCCGTAGACCTCGGCGTGCGGCTCGCGGAGCGCCGCCGGGACGCTGGGCCCGGCTCCGCCACCGCCTGACCCCGGCGCATGACTCCCGACAACCACCCGGGCGCCACCCACCCCGCCACCACCCACCCGGGCGCCACCCACCCGACCTCGATCAACCCGGTCACCATCAACCCGGTCACCATCCACCCGGTCAGCGGCCTCCCCGAGATCGACGAGGGCACCGACCTGGCGGCGGCGCTGCTCGGGGCGATCGCGCGCCCTCCGATCGGCGGTCTGGCGCCCGGCGACGTGCTCGTCGTGTCGAGCAAGGTGCTCTCCAAGGCCGCCGGCCTGCGCGCATCCCCCGCCCACGACAAGGCCGCCCTGGTCCTCGAGCAGTCCCACCGCGTGGTGGCCGAGCGAGCGACGCCTGGTGGCACCACCCGGGTCGTCGAGGCGCTGGCGGGCCCGGTCATGGCCGCCGCCGGGATCGACGCGTCCAACACCGGCGCGCGGGAGTCCTACCTGCTGCTGCCGGCCGACCCGGACGCCGCAGCCGCCCGGCTGCTCGCCGACCTGCGCCGCCTCGGCGCCCCGGTTCGGCTGGGCCTGCTCGTCTCCGACACGGCGGGCCGACCGTGGCGGGTGGGTCAGACCGACTTCGCGCTCGGGGCGGCCGGGCTGGCCGTGCTGGACGATCGCCGCGGTCAGGTGGACGCCGACGGGCGTCCGATCGCGGTCACCGCCCGCGCGGTGGCCGACGAGCTGGCTGCCGCCGCGGACCTGGTCAAGGGCAAGGCGTGGCAGGTGCCCGCCGCGGTGCTACGCGACCTCCCGGCCGAGGTCACGGACCCCTCACCGGGAGCGCCGGACCCTTGCGACCCGCCGCGGGTGAACCCCGTCCCCGGCGCCCGGTCGCTCGTCCGCACCGGACCGGGCGACTGGTTCGCCCTGGGTCACGTCGAAGCCGTCCGCGCCGCCCTCGGGGTCGCGCCTGGTAGCCCCGAGAGCGAGGCCGTGGGGCTGGTCCCGGTGCACGACGAGCCCGCCGAGGCACGCCTGACCCGGGTGGCCCGGTTGGCCACCCACGCCGTCCCCGGGGCGACCTGGGCGCTCGTCGAGGCGGCCCCGCCCACAGACTCGCCCGCAGACCCGCCCGCAGAGCCGACCGCCCGCCAGAGCGCCATCCAGGTCAGCGCGGACACCCCCCTCGATCTCGGCCGACTGCTCGCCCGCCTCGAGGTGGCAGCCTGGGCCGACCACCTGCACGCCTTGGCGGAGGTTGCACCGGACCAGCACTCGGCGCGGGTCGCCCTGCACCCGGTCCCCACCACTCACTCGGCGCAAGGATCTCGCGTTCGGCCATGATCAGTCGGCGCTGAGCTCTACTGTCGGCTCACCAGCACCGCCGCTGGCCCCAGCGGACCTCCGATGGCCTGGTCATGAGGGGAAACCATGTCCACCACGAGCCGTCGACTCACCCGCACACCCGCCACCTCTGGTGCCCTGACCTTCGCCCTCGGGCTGGCAGCGGTCGGGCTGATCGCCCCCGCGCCCTCCGCGCAGGCCACCGCAGCACCCTCCCGCACGACCACCGCAGCCCCGTCCCACGTCACCGCAGCAGCCCCGGCCCGCACCACCGCGCCAGCCGCCACCTGCCGGGTCTCCTGGGGCTCGCTGCCCAAGGCCGTGGGACTCAGCAACACCGCGGCGGTGACGCCGGTGGCCCAGCTGCGCACCGGCCACCACACCTGCTACGACCGGGTCGTCATCGAGCTCAAGGGCCGCCCCGGCAAGGTGGCCGCCGCCTACGGCGGCTCGACCGCCGCCGGCTGGGCCCTCGCGGTCGTGTCGACCACCCAGGTCGTCCCGCGCGGCGTGCCCGTCGGCGCATACTCCCCCACCGGCCTGCCGACCGTCCGCGGCCTCGTCAACGCCGGCTCGGTGAAGACCACCGGCGGCACCGGGAGCGTGAACGCGCTCGGCGCCCTGACCCGGGCCCGGCTGCCGTTCCGGGTGTTCCTGCTGGCCGGCCCGGGCGGCAACAGCCGCATCGTGGTCGACGTGGCGCACCGCTGGTAGCGCAGCGTTCAGCGGCTCAGCTGCGCTCGACGCCGCTCAGCCGCTGCCGCTCGGCCCGACGCTCCAGCGCCCGCTGGGACTCGTCCGTGACGGTGCCGACGAGCTCCTCGAGCACGTCCTCCAGGAAGACGACACCGCGCACCCGACCCTCGCGGTCCACGACCTGCGCGAGGTGGCTGCCAGTGCGCTGCATCGTCGCCAGCACGTCCTCCACCTCGTCGTCGGTGCCGACGGTCGCGAGACGGCGGACGCGCTTGGCGGGCACCGGCTCGTCGAAGTCCTCGTCGCGGGCATAGAGGACGTCCTTGAGGTGCAGGTAGCCGACCGGGTCGCCCTCGTCGCTCACGACCGGGTAGCGGGAGTAGCCGTGCTTGGCCACCAGACGCTCCAGGTCCTCCGGGGTCGCGCCGAGAGGCAGCGTGACGAGCCGGTCCAGCGGCACCGCCACCTCACGGGCCAGCCGGTCGCTGAACTCCAGCGCGCCCTGCACCAGACCGTGCCGGTCGGCCTCGATCAGCCCCTCGCGGTGGGACTCCTCGACGATCAGCCCGACCTCCTCGATCGTGTAGGTCGAGGTGACCTCGTCCTTGGGCTCCACCCGGAAGCAGCGCACGAGCAGCTTGCCGAGGTGCTCCATCACGGTGATGACTGGACCGAACGCGCGCGCGAAGTACAGCAGGGGCGGCACGAGCAGCAGGGCCGCGCGATCGGGCCCGGCCAGCGCGAGGTTCTTCGGGATCATCTCGCCGACCACGACGTGCAGGTAGATGACGACGAGCAGGCCGCCGACCAGCGCCAGCGGCGTGGCCAGCGACGCGGACACGTGCAGGGAGTGGAACAGGTCCTCGAAGAGGACCTCGAGGGCCACCTCCGCGAGCGCACCGAGGCCGAGCGAGCACACGGTGATGCCGAGCTGGGCACCGGCGAGCAGGGTCGCGACCCGCTCCAGCGCGTCCAGGCACAGCTGGGCGCTGCGTGACCCCTCGGCCGCGAGCGGCTCCAGCTGGGAGCGGCGAGCCGCCATCAGCGCGAACGAGGCGCCGACGAAGAAGGCGTTGCCGAGCAGCAGGAGGAGCGAGACCCACAAGGCGGTGGCGGTGCTCATCGGCGCTCACCGTCCTCGGCGGCGTCCGGCCCGTCGACCGGGTCCGACGCGGCGCGGGTGAGCCGCAGCCGATCCACCCGGCGGCCCTCCATCCCCTCGACCGTGAGGGACCACCCGTCGAACGTCACAACGTCCCCGACGACCGGGATCCGACCGAGCTGGGCCATGACGAAGCCGCCGACCGTCTCGTAGGCCGACCCCTCCGGGATGGCCGCACCGAGCCGGTCGCGCACCTCGTCGCAGCGCCACAGCCCGGGCAGGCTCCAGCTGCCGTCGGCCCTGGTCCGGGCCATCCGGTCGCCACGGTCGTGCTCGTCGGCGACCTCGCCGACGATCTCCTCGACGACATCCTCGAGGGTCACCACCCCGGACGTGCCGCCGTACTCGTCGAGCACGATGGCGAGCTGGAAGCCGCTCTCGCGCAGCTGCAGCAGCAACGGGTCGAGCCGGATCGTCTCGGGCACGTAGAGCGTGTCGGCCATCAGCGCCGAGACGGGCACGTCGCGGCGGCGGTCGTGCGGCACCGCGAGCGCCCGCTTGACGTGCACGACGCCGTCGATGTCGTCGAAGTCCTCACCGGTGACCGGGAACCGTGAGTGGCCGGTGCGTCGGGCGAGGGTGAGCACGTCGTAGGCACTCGCGGTGCGCTCGATGGTGGTGACCCGCACCCGCGGCGTCATCACGTCGTCGGCGGTGCGCTCCCCGAAGCTGAGGGTGCGGGTGAGCAGCCGAGCGGTGTCCTCGTCCAGCGTGCCGGCCTCGGCCGAGCGGCGCACCATCGACGACAGCTCCTGCGGGGTGCGGGCACCGGACAGCTCCTCCTGGGGCTCCACCCCGACCCAGCGCAGGAAGGCGTTGGCCGAGCCGTTCAGCACGACCACGAGCGGACGCGCCACGATGCTGAAGAAGCGGACCGGCCCGGCGACCACCTTGGCCGTGGCCAGCGGGGCCGAGATGCCGAGGAACTGCGGCGTGATCTCGCCGATCACCATCGAGAACACGGTGGCGACGACGAGGGCGAGGGCGGTCGAGCCGGTGCGGACCACCTCGGCCGGCAGCCCGAGCGCCTCCAGCGGGGCGACGAGCAGGGTGCCGAGCGACGGCTCGACGAGATAGCCGACGAGCAGGGTGGTCAAGGTGATGCCCACCTGGGCCGCCGAGAGCTGGGTGGAGAGGTGTCGCAGCGAGTCCAGGACGGTGGCGGCGCGCTGGTCGCCTCCGTCCACGGCCCGCTGGACGCCCGTGCGATCGAGGGCGACCAGCGAGAACTCCGCGGCCACGAAGACGGCGGCGCCCGCCGTGAGCAGGACGCCGAGTGCCAGCAGGAGCCATTCGTTCATAGTCCCCGAAGTCTACGGTTCGGCACCGACAGACCCCCTCACCTTGGTCGTCGGTCTGCAGCGGCGCCGCGCGCGAGATAGGCTGGGCTACGATTCCTGGTTTCTTGCCTGCGAGTGTGTCCCGTGCAGCGTTGCGCCCGTCGTGCACCCTGCCGTCCGCCCGGAGCAGGCCGGGGCCAGGTCGCAGATGTCAGCGACTGACAACCTCCACGCAAGAAAGAGGCGAATTCGCGCCGTGTCCGCTACCCCGACTCCTTCCATGGCCTCCTTCGGAGCCAACGAGTGGCTGGTCGACGAGCTGTACGACCAGTACCTCAGGGACAAGAACTCCGTGGACAAGGCGTGGTGGCCGTTCTTCCAGAACTACAAGCCCACGGGTGAGCAGTCGGGCAAGAACGGCTCCGGCACCCCCACTGCCGGCGCCGCCGCCGCGACGTCCTCGGCTCGACCCACGGCTCAGTCCGAGGATCAGTCCAGTGCTCAGAACCAGGCCCCGGCCACGGTGCCGTCCGAGCGGCCCCAGCCGACCCAGTCCCGGCCCGAGGCGAAGGCCCCGGCGGACCAATCGGGCGAGACCCCCACCGACCCCGGTGACCACGGCGGTCGGCCGGTGCGCGCCTCCGAGCGTCCCGTAGACCTCGCCGGCAGCGCCCAGGTGCCGAGCTCGCGGCCCACTGCTCAGGTCGAGGCGCCGACGCCCAACGCCCCCGTGGCCCAGGCCGCCCAGGCGATGCCGCGCGACATCCCCCAGGTCAAGCGCAAGGAGGCCTCCACCGAGGACCAGGTCGTGGCGCTCAAGGGTCCGGCCGCACGCATCGTCACCAACATGGACGCGAGCCTCACCCTGCCGACGGCGACGAGCGTCCGCTCGGTGCCCGCCAAGGCGCTGATCGACAACCGCACGGTCATCAACAACCACCTGCGGCGCAGCCGCGGCGGCAAGATCTCGTTCACCCACGTCATCGCCTACGCGATGGTCAAGGCGCTCGAGATCATGCCCGACATGAACTACTCGTTCGGCGAGCAGGACGGCAAGCCCGCCCTGGTCAAGCCGGGTCACGTCAACCTCGGCATCGCGATCGACCTGCCGAAGCCCGACGGCACCCGCTCGCTCGTCGTGCCGAGCATCAAGGCCGCCGAGCAGATGGACTTCGTCCACTTCTGGACCGCCTACGAAGACCTCATCCGCAAGGCGCGCAACAACAAGCTGACGATCGACGACTTCGCCGGCACCACCATCTCGCTGACCAACCCCGGCGGCATCGGCACCGTGCACTCGGTGCCGCGGCTGATGAAGGGCCAGGGCACGATCATCGGCGTCGGTGCGCTCGACTACCCAGCCGAGTGGCAGGGCGCCTCCCAGGAGACGATCAACCGGATGGCCGTGAGCAAGATGCTCACGCTGACCAGCACCTACGACCACCGGGTCATCCAGGGCGCCGCGTCGGGCCAGTTCCTCAAGATCATCCACGAGCTGCTGCTCGGCGAGCACGGGTTCTACGACGAGATCTTCGTGTCCCTGCGGATCCCCTACGAGCCGGTCCGCTGGATCCAGGACATCTCCGCCGGGCACGAGGACGACGTCTCCAAGGGCGGTCGCGTCCAGGAGCTCATCCACGCCTACCGCGTCCGCGGTCACCTGATGGCCGACATCGACCCGCTCGAGTACCAACAGCGCCGGCACGCCGACCTCGACGTCGCCAACCACGGCCTGACCCTGTGGGACCTCGAGCGTGAGTTCCCCACCGCCGGGTTCGGCAACAAGCCGATCATGACCCTGCGCGAGATCCTCGGCATCCTGCGCGACTCCTACTGCCGCACCGTCGGCGTCGAGTACATGCACATCCAGGACCCCGAGCAGCGCGCCTGGATCCAGGACAAGGTCGAGCACCGCGCCGACAAGCAGTCCTCCGAGGACCAGCTGCGGATCCTGCGCCGGCTCAACGCGGCGGAGGCCTTCGAGACCTTCCTGCAGACCAAGTTCGTCGGGCAGAAGCGGTTCTCCCTCGAGGGCGGCGAGTCCGTGATCGCCCTGCTGGACCGGATCCTGTCGCGGGCCGCCGAGGAGGACCTCGACGAGGTCTGCATCGGCATGCCGCACCGCGGCCGGCTCAACGTGCTCGCCAACCTCGCGGGCAAGTCCTACGGCCAGATCTTCCAGGAGTTCGAGGGCACCCAGGACCCCAAGTCGGTCCAGGGCTCCGGTGACGTCAAGTACCACCTCGGCACCGAGGGCACCTTCACCTCCGAGGAGGGCGCGCAGACCAAGGTCTACCTCGCCGCGAACCCCTCCCACCTCGAGGCCGTAGACCCCGTGCTCGAGGGCATCGTGCGCGCCAAGCAGGACCGGCTCGGCCTCGCCGGCGAGGCGTTCACCGTGCTGCCGATCCTGATGCACGGCGACGCGGCCTTCGCGGGCCAGGGTGTCGTGGCCGAGACGCTGCAGCTGTCCCAGCTGCGCGGCTACCGCACCGGCGGCACCATCCACGTGGTCGTCAACAACCAGGTCGGCTTCACCACCGCCCCGTCGAGCAGCCGCTCCTCGGTCTACTCGACGGACCTGGCGCGCACCATCCAGGCGCCGATCTTCCACGTTAACGGCGACGACCCGGAGGCCTGCGTGCGGGTCGCCGAGATCGCCTTCGAGTACCGCCAGCGGTTCGCCAAGGACGTCGTCATCGACATGGTCTGCTACCGCCGCCGCGGCCACAACGAGGGCGACGACCCGTCGATGACCCAGCCGCTCATGTACAACCTCATCGAGGCCAAGCGCAGCGTCCGCAAGCTCTACACCGAGTCGTTGATCGGCCGTGGTGACATCACCATGGACGAGGCCGAGGGCGCGCTGAAGGACTACCAGCAGCAGCTGGAGCGCGTCTTCGTCGAGACCCGGGCGGCCAAGAAGGCCGGCACCGGCGAGAACCCGCGCGACAACGCGGGTCTGGAGCGTCCCGAGGCGCAGGCCGTCGACAACCGCACCCCGGCCCGCGACATCAAGACGTCCGTCGACGCGGCGATCCTGCAGCACATCGGCGACGCCTTCGTGGCGATCCCCGAGGGCTTCACGGTCCACCCCAAGCTGCGGCCGCTGCTCGAGAAGCGCGCCCAGATGGTCCGCGAGGGTGGCATCGACTGGGGCATGGGCGAGCTGCTCGCCTTCGGCACCCTGCTGATGGAGGGCACCCCGGTGCGCCTCGCCGGCCAGGACAGCCGCCGCGGCACCTTCGTGCAGCGCCACGCGGTCCTGATCGACAAGGTGACGGCCGAGGAGTGGACCCCGCTGCTCTACCTCGGGTCGGGTCAGGCGCGGTTCACCGTGCACGACTCGCTGCTGTCCGAGTACGCCGCGATGGGCTTCGAGTACGGCTACTCCGTAGAGCGCCCCGAGACCCTGGTCCTCTGGGAGGCCCAGTTCGGCGACTTCGCCAACGGGGCGCAGACGATCATCGACGAGTTCATCTCCAGCTCGGAGCAGAAGTGGGGCCAGCGCTCCTCGGTGGTGCTGCTGCTGCCGCACGGCTACGAGGGTCAAGGGCCCGACCACAGCTCCGCGCGCATCGAGCGCTACCTGCAGATGTGCGCGCAGGACAACATGACGGTCGCCTACCCGAGCACGCCGGCGTCCTACTTCCACCTGCTGCGTCGCCAGGCCTACGCCAGGCCGCGCCGGCCGCTGATCGTCGCGACCCCGAAGTCGATGCTGCGCCTCAAGGCCGCCGCCTCGAGCGTCGAGGAGTTCACCGACGACACCTTCCGTCCGGTGATGCACGACCGCTCCGAGCCGGCCCTGGACGCCGGGTCGGTCGACCGGGTGCTCCTGTGCGCGGGCAAGGTCTACTACGAGCTGGACGCCGAGCGCGCCAAGCGCAAGGACACCCGCACCGCGATCCTCACCCTCGAGCAGCTCGCCCCGCTGCCCGCGGCCGAGATCGCCAAGGAGGTCGCCGCCTACCCGGGTGCCGAGCTGGTGTGGGTGCAGGAAGAGCCGGCCAACCAGGGCGCGTGGTCGTTCGTCGACCTCAACCGCCAGCTGCTGGTCGACCAGGGCGAGACGCGACCGCTGCGTCTGGTCAGCCGTCCGGCGTCGGCGTCGCCTGCCACCGGGTCGTCCAAGAAGCACGCGGCCGAGCAGGCCGATCTCGTCGAGCGCGCGTTCGCGCGCTGACCGGAGCGCCCCACCCGCGCCACCGGCGACCGTCGAGGGTCCGTCACCTGCGAGGTGACGGACCCTCGTCGCACGAGTAGGGCAGAATGTGGGGCGTGTACTTCACCGACCGGGGGATCGAAGAGCTCGAGGCACGTCGAGGCGACGAGGACGTGACGTTCGCCTGGCTCGCCGAGCAGCTGCGCACCTTCGTCGACCTCAACCCCGAGTTCGAGACCCCCGTCGAGCGGCTCGCCACCTGGCTGGCCCGGCTCGACGACGACGAGGACTGACGCAGCGCACCCGCCCGATCCCCCTCGGGCACGACCAACGCACGCACGACAGAACAGGACCTACCCCGTGGTGTTCCGCGACCCGCAGCAGTTCAACCCCTCCCCGCACGCCGACGCCTCGGCGGACCCCGCTGCCGGTCCGCGCGACGTGGGCCTCGTGTTCATCGGGGACTCGCTGGTCGCCGGCTACGGCGACCCCAAGGGGTTGGGCTGGGTCTCGCGCGTCGTCGCCCGCACCCAGCACCCCGACCTCGACCTGACGAGCTACAACCTCGGCATCCGCGGCGACTCCTCGGCCGACGTCCTCGCCCGCTGGCGCACCGAGTGCCCGCCGCGCTGGGCGGCCCGCACCGAGCGGCGCCTGGTCATCGGCGTCGGCGCGGGTGACGTGCAGCGCGGCATCACCACGGCGCGCTCGCGGCTCAACCTAGCCAACATCCTCGACGACGCGCAGAGCCAGGGCATCGCGGCCTTCGTCGTCGGCACTCCCCGAGCGCGGACCAGGTCTTCAACGCCACCCTCGAGATCGTCAACGAGGCCCAGGCCGACGTGTGCGCACGCCGCGGCGTCCCGTTCGTCGACTGCTACAAGCCGCTCCTCGGCCACGACCAGTGGACCGCGGACCTCGACTCCTCCGCCGACGGGTTCCACCCGGGCCAGGCCGGCTACGGCCTGATCGCCTGGCTGGTCCTGCACGGCGGCTGGGACGAGTGGATGCGCCTCTCCCGCTGACTCCGGCCCGCTGACGCCCCGTCAGCCGACGCTGACGACCACCTTCCCCATCAGCTCCCCCGCCGCCATCTTCTCGAAGCCCTGCCGCGCGTCCGCGAGCGGCACGACCGAGTCGATGGCCGGGGTGATGCCGGCCGCCAGGACGAACCGCGCCAGCCGGTCGAGCTCGTCCCGGGTGCCCATCGTCGAGCCGACCACACGCAGCTGGCGGAAGAAGATGTCCGTGAGCAGCATCGGGGCCGGGTCGCCCGACGTGGCGCCCGACGTGACCAGCGTGCCGCCCGGACGCAGCGACTTGATCGAGTGCTTCCAGGTCGCGGCCCCCACGGTGTCCAGCACCGCGTCCACCCGGTCGGGCAGCCGCTCGCCGGAGGCGAACGCCGCGTCGGCGCCGAGAGCCACCGCCGCCGCGCCCTTGGCCTCGTCGCGCGACGTCACCCACACCCGTAGACCGGCCGCGGACCCCAGCTGGATCAGCGCGGTCGCGACCCCGCCGCCCGCACCCTGCACGAGCACCGTGGCACCGGGCGCGACGCCGGCGTTGGTGAACAGCATCCGGTAGGCCGTCAGCCAGGCCGTCGACAAGGTGGCCGCCTGCTCCCACGACATGCCCGCGGGCTTCGGGACCAGGTTGGCGGTCGGCACGGCCACCTGCTCGGCCAACGTGCCGGGGTGCAGCTCGGACAGCAGCGTGCGGCGCGGGTCCAGCGTCTCGTCCCCGCGCCAGCCCGGCGAGGCCACGACGGCGTGCAGCAGCACCTCCGCGCCGTCCGGGGTGGTGCCGGCCCCGTCGCAGCCGAGGATCATCGGTAGCCGGTCGGCGGGCAGACCCACCCCCTTGAGCGACCACAGGTCGTGGTGGTTCAGCCCGGCGGTGCGGACGGTGACGACGGTCCACCCGTCCTCGGCGACCGGAGCGGGCTGCTCCCCGATCTGCAGGCCCGAGAGCGGGTTGTCGGCGGACTGGCTGGCAGCGAAGCAGGCGAGCATGATCCTCAACCTACCCGCACCAACCGTCGCAGGCGCGGGCGGGCACCTTTCGTGTGGGCTGCAGCACACCTATGATCGGTCGGTGCACCGGACCCGCCGCCTCTCCACCCATCCCTCGGGGACGATCCGTCGCCGTCTCGGGTTCGCGATCGTCCACGGCCGGTCGATGGAGCCCACGCTGCACGAGGGAGACTGGCTGCTGGTCGCCTACGGCGTGACGCCCATCATCGGGCGGATGGCGCTGGTGCGGCTGCCCGACGGGTCCACCGGTCCCCGACCGCTCTCGGTCAAGCGGGTCATGGGCCGCGACCCCAAGACGGGTCAGGGCTGGTGGGTCGAGCGCGACAACCCGCGCGAGGGCATCGACTCCTGGCACGTCGGCGCCCTCGCCGACCAGGACATCGAGGCTGTGGTCATCAAGCGAGTCCCGACGCCCCTCACCCGGCTGCCGCGCTTCTCGCCGCCCGCGGGCGCCTGAGCCCTTGTTGCGAACCAACTGCAGGAGTGTCTTCCGTAGCCCTCGGGGGTAGGTTGGCAGCATGTCCTGCAGCGCCCGTCGCTGTCGGTGACGTCACCGCCCTGCTAGCGAAAGGAACGCCTGTGTTCGTCTTCGCCCCCACCGTCGAGGTCAGCGCCCACTGCGACCTCCCGTGCGGCATCTACGACCCCTCTCAGGCCCGCCTCGAGGCCGAGTCCGTCAAGGCCTGCATGACCAAGGCCAACGACAGCGACGACCAGACCTTCAAGGATCGCGCCCTGATGATCAAGGAGGAGCGCTCCGACCTGGTCAAGCACCACCTGTGGGTGCTGTGGACCGACTACTTCAAGCCCCCGCACTTCGAGAAGTACCCGCAGCTCAACCAGCTGTTCAACGAGGCCACCAAGCTGGCCGGCGCGGGCGGCACCAAGGGCTCGTGGGACCCCAAGGTCGCCGACGACCTGCTCGCCAAGATCGACGAGATCGCCGCGATCTTCTGGGAGACCAAGAAGGCCGCCTGAGGCCCCTCCCGGAGCTCGCGCTCCGCTCCCGCACCACGTTCGGCCCGCCCTGGTTCTCCAGCGGCGGGCCGAGCCATGTCACGACCTCAGCCAGCCCGGCCTCAGGGACGCTGCTCGCGCACCAGCTGGGCGGTGGCCTCCAGCAAGGCGTCCTCGAGCGCCATGGCGGTGGCGACGACCCGGATCCGGCCGTCGCCGGCCACCCGCACCAGGGCGGTGCCGGGCGGGTTCGAGCCGTCCACGTCCACGTCCCCCGGCTGCAGCGGCACGACCCCCTGCAGGATCCCGCCGTAGCCGTTGTCGGCCACCCAGGCGAGCACCTTCTCGGTGTAGTCGTAGGCCGCCGCCGACCGCGGCAGGCGCACCAGCTCACCGGTCGGCGTCACCCCGAGCCCGGTCAGCCCGTGCCCGGTGAGCGGCCACGCCGTCGCCCAGGTCTTCAGGCCGCGGAACCCGCGGGCCGGCAGCCCCCAGAGCGGCACCCCGGCCCCGGACAGCACCTCGGCGCTGCGGGCCGCCCACTCGTGGACCTGCCGCAGGGCTGCGCGCTGCTCGTCCTCCCTCGTCGTCATGGCGCCATCCTCCCCCAGGTCACCGGCCACCGGCCACTCGCACCTGCCACGCAGGACTCTGTGAGAGACTGGTGCGGATATCCCCCGACCTGAAGGAGGCCCCGATGAGCAAGCGCGCTCGTAAGCGCCGCTCCCGCAAGGGCAACGCCGCCAACCACGGCAAGAAGCCCAACGCCTGAGCCGCGTTCAGCACAAAGCCCCGCACCTGCCTGGCAGGTGCGGGGCTTTCGCATGGTCGCGACGACCCGATCAGCACGACTCGATCAGTAGTACTCGCTCCGGATCGAGGTGAAGCTCGCGATGATCTGGGTGCGCAGCGTCGTCGGCGCCGGCTCGCAGGCGCAGGAGCGTCGGATCAGCGCCTTGAGGGCCCGGTCGCGCTCGTACTCCGCGAGGCACGGCGGGCACTCGGCGAGGTGCGCCGCGATGCGCTGGCACTCCTCCTCTGTCATCTCACCGTCGAGATACTCGTAGCAGTGCTCCCGGATGTGGTCGCACGGCGTCTCGTGGGGGTTGCCACAGCTCATGACTCCGCTCCCTTCCGGGGCTGCGCCGTCCCGAAGCCCCGCTCGCGCGCGTAGTCCTCGAGCTGCTCGCGCAGCTGACGGCGGCCACGGTGCAGCCGCGACATCACGGTCCCGATCGGGGTGTCCATGATCTCGGCGATCTCCTTGTACGCGAAGCCCTCCACGTCGGCGAGGTAGACCGCGAGGCGGAAGTCCTCAGGGATGGCCTGCAGCGCCCGCTTCACGTCGCTGTCCGGCAGGTGGTCGAGCGCCTCCGTCTCGGCGGACCGCAGGCCGCTCGAGCTGTGCGACTCCGCGCGGTGCAGCTGGTAGTCCTCGATGTCGGCCGCGTCCGACTGCAGCGGCTCCCGCTGCTTCTTGCGGTAGGTGTTGATGTAGGCGTTCGTCATGATCCGGTAGAGCCACGCCTTGAGGTTGGTGCCCGGCCGGAACTGGTGGAACGCGGCGTACGCCTTGGCGAAGGTCTCCTGGACCAGGTCCTCGGCGTCGGAGGGGTTGCGCGTCATCCGCAGCGCAGCGCTGTAGAGCTGGTCCAGGAAGGGCAGCGCCTCCGCCTCGAACCTGGCCTGCCGCTGCTCCGGCGTCTCGGCGGACGCGTCCGCGCGGTCGATGTCAGTCATCACCGACAAGCCTAACCCCGCGTCGGCGGCCCCACCGGTGGGTCGGTGCCCACCGCCCAGCGAGCCCTCGAGCTCTACGGAGGGCAGCATGGCTGCGACAAGCATGGAGCGACTCCCTTCCTGGAGACCTCGATGGGGGCTCCCAGGCCGTTCAACGCCGCGCCGTCGCGCTCTCATTCCCGGGCTCGTCCGGCCGCCGGCGCGATCCCCTCGAGCCAGGCCCGCACCGCGTCGACCACCGGGGTCGGATCGGCGCCGAAACCGTGCCCGCCAGGCACGTCGACGACCTCCACCACCCCCACGGCCGGGCTGGGGACCGCACCAGGCGAACCGGCACGCACGGCAGCACGCACCGCAGCGCCCGCGCCGAACGGATCCCGTAGACCCTGCACCACCAGCACGTCCAGCCCGGCCAGGCCCGGGAGCAGCAGCTCGTCGACCCGCGACGCCCGGGCGGGCACACCCCGCGGCTGCGCCGCCCCGGATGCGGACCGCGCGGGCGCCGGGGGCCGCAGCGGGAACGCCAGCGCCAGGACGGCGTGCGCGCCGCGCGCCGCCGCGGTCCGGCAGGCCACCCGGGCACCCGCGGACCGACCGCCGACCACGAGCGGTCGGGGCAGCCGTGAGCGGCGCAGCGCGACGAGCACCTCGGTCCAGGCGGTGTCGAGCACGGGCGGGCGGGCGGCGACCCGCTTGCCGGCGACCCGCCAGGGCTGCTCGACCAGCACGACGACGAACCCCTCGTCGGCGAGCCCCGTGAGCGCGCGCAGGTCGGCGGACCAGGCCGACCCGCCGGCCCCGTGGCCGAGCACCAGCGTCCCGCGCTCCGCCGTGCCGCGAGCCGGCCGGTGGATCTCGGCGCGGGCCAGGCCCACCGACGTGGGGATCTCCTTGACCCGGCGGCTGCTCATCCGACGATCTCCCCCGTGGCGAGGTCGACGACCCCCTCGAGAGTCGCGGGGTCGGCAGGCTCCAGCAGCTGGGGGCCGTTCTCCCGCCGGTTGACGGCCTGGCTCACCGGATAGGCCTCCAGCCGTCCCGGCGCGGCCCCCTCAAGGTAGCCGCGCACGACGTCCGGGTCTTGCTCGTCCGGGTCCAGCCAGCCGGCCCACTGCTCGGGGTCGAGCACCAGCGGCTGCCGGTCGTGCAGCTGCTCCATGCCGGGCTCGGCCGCCGTGGTGATGATCGCGAAGGTCGTCAGCCACGCCGCCGGGTCGTCCGGGTCGACGCTCGGGTCCTTCCAGAACTCGTAGAGCCCGGCCATCGTCAGCCGCTGCCCGTCCCGACGGTGCACGAAGAACGGCTGCTTGCGTGGCGCCCCGCGCGGGCCGGTCGCCACCGGGGACGCCTGCCACTCGTAGTAGCCGTCCGCGGGCACCAGGCACCGCCGCGAGCGCGCGGCCTTCGCGAAGGCCCCTTTGGTGAGCACGCTCTCGGCGCGGGCGTTGATCATCCGGGCGCCACCCTTGCTGTCCTTGGCCCAGCTCGGCACGAGGCCCCAGCGCAGCACCCGCAGCTGGCGCACCGCGGGTTCGCCGGTGGGCAAGCGGTCCTCCCCCCGCGGCTCGCGGGTCAGCACGATCGGGGCCGGGTCGGTGGGCGCCAGGTTGTAGTTCGGGGCCAGCGGCTCGTCGACGCGCACCTCGTCCACCTCAAGCTCGAGCACCAGCTCGTCGGCATTGGCACTTGCTGCGTAGCGTCCGCACATGCGTCCAGCGTAGGACGCCGCCGCGCCGGACGGGCTTGCTCGGGCGGGCTCCCCTCAGTGCGCCGAAGGAACTACCGTAGGAACCTGCGCGAGCCGGCCCCAGCCGGCCGCGACCAGCACCGCGCAGCAGACCAGCACCGCCCAGCTCCAGCCAGCACCGCCCAACACCTGTCCCCGAGACGAAACGATCGCCCGTGCCTCGCTCCTCCTCGCCCGCGGACCCCAGCCCGTCCGACAGATCGACCGCCACGACGCCCGCGACGCCACCGTCCACGACCGTCCTCGGCCGCCGAGACTGGGCGGCCCCCACCGCGAGCGGCCCGATCGACGCGACCGTCGCCCTGCCGGGCAGCAAGTCCCTCACCAACCGGTTGCTCGTCATCGCGGCGCTCGCCAACGACGTGTCGCGCCTGCGGCGACCGCTGCGCAGCCGCGACACGCTGCTGATGGCCGAGGCGATGCGCTCGCTCGGCGCCGAGATCACCGATCACCCGACGCACGACCCGGACACCCCCGACTGGGTGGTGCGCCCGGCTCCGCTGCGCGGACCGACGACCATCGACTGCGGCCTGGCCGGCACCGTGATGCGATTCGTCCCGGCCGTGGCCACCCTCGCCGCCGGTCCGGTGACCTTCGACGGTGACCCGCACGCCCGCACCCGGCCGGTCGGCCCGGTGCTGGAGGCGTTGCGCGCCCTCGGCGCCGACATCGACGACGAGGGGCGCGGCACGTTGCCCTTCACGGTCGAGGGGCACGGCGCGGTGCGCGGCGGCGACGTCACCCTGGACGCGTCGGCCAGCAGCCAGTTCGTCTCGGCGCTGCTGCTCGCGGGCGCCCGGTTCGACGAGGGCGTGGTGGTGCACCATGTCGGCAAGCAGGTGCCGAGCCTGCCGCACATCCAGATGACCGTCGAGGTGCTGCGCGACGCCGGCGTCATGGTCGACGACTCCGACGCCGACACCTGGCGGGTCGACCCCAGCGAGATCAACGCGCTCGACGTCACGGTCGAGCCGGACCTGTCCAACGCGGCCTGCTTCCTCGCGGCGGCGATGGTCACCGGCGGGCGGGTGCACGTGCCCGACTGGCCGCGGCACACGACGCAGGCCGGCGACCAGATCCGCGAGGTCTTCGCCGCGATGGGTGCCGACGTGGTCCTCGACCGTGACGGGCTCACCGTCACCGGGCCCCAACGCCTGCTGGGCGTCGACGTTGACCTGCACGACGCCAGCGAGCTCACGCCCGTCGTGGCCGCCGTGGCCGCCCTCGCGCAGACCCCCAGCTGGATCCGCGGCGTCGCGCACATCCGCGGCCACGAGACCGACCGGCTGGCCGCGCTGACGACCGAGCTCGGCCACCTGGGCGCGGACGTCCACGAGACGGACGACGGTCTCGCCATCCGACCGGCGCGCTTGCACGGCGGGCTGTTCGCCACCTACGCCGACCACCGCATGGCGATGGCCGCCACGGTCCTCGGCCTCGCCGTCCGCGGTGTCGTCGTGGAGGACGTCGAGACCACCAGCAAGACGTTGCCGCAGTTCACCCAGCGCTGGGAGGCCTTCCTGGCCGGGGGCCGCGCGTCGTGAGCCGGCGCCCGAGCGACTACGACGAGAGCGACGTCCGGATCCGCCCGAGCCGGCGCGGCTCACGGCCGCGCTCGAAGGACCGCCCGGGCCACGAGGACGCCGTCCCGGCTCGGGTCGTCGGTGTCGACCGCGGCCGCTACACCACGCTGCTCGACGAGGGCGAGCCCGGCGAGCGCACCGTCGTCGCGATGAAGGCCCGCGAGCTGGGCCGCAAGGGCATCGTCGTCGGCGATCTCGTCGGTCTCGTCGGTGACCTGCGCGGCGGGCCGGACTCCCTCGCCCGCGTCGTCCGGGTCCACCCCCGCACCTCGGTGCTGCGCCGCACCGCCGACGACTCGGACCCGGTCGAGCGGATCATCGTCGCCAACGCCGACCAGCTCGTCATCGTCACCGCGCTCGCCAACCCCGAGCCGCGACCGCGGATGATCGACCGCTGTCTGGTCGCCGCCTACGACGCGGGCATGGACCCGCTGCTGCTGCTCACCAAGGCCGACCTCGTAGACCCCGGCCCCTTCCTGCAGCGCTACGCACCACTCGAGGTGCCCACCCTCGCCACGGCCGCCTCCCCCGACGGGGACCTGGACCCGAAGGGCATCGCCGAGCTCACGGACGCGTTGCGCGGACGGACCAGCGTCCTCGTGGGACACTCGGGCGTGGGGAAGTCGACCGTGGTCAACCTGCTGGTGCCGGACGCCGGACGCGCCACCGGCCAGGTCAACGACGTCACCGGCCGCGGGCGGCACACGTCCACCAGCGCCGTGGCCCTGCGGCTGCCCGGGCGCGACGGCTGGGTCATCGACACCCCCGGCGTGCGCTCGTTCGGGCTCGCCCACGTCGACCCGACAAGCATCGTCGACCACTTCCCCGACCTTGCGCCCGGCACCGGGCAGTGCCCGCGCGGCTGCACCCACGACGAGCCCGAGTGTGCGCTCGACGACTGGGTCGCCTCCGGGAAAGCCGGTCCGACCGGCGCCGAACGTCTCGTCTCACTCCGCCTACTCCTGAGGTCCCGTGCCGAGTCCGACTGATCCCACCCCTGACCGCCCCGGCACCGACCCGCACGGTCACCGTCCTGACACCGCAGGGGGTGGCCACCTTCCCGCCGACGGCCGGGTCCGCGCGCCCGGTCCGTTCGACGAGCACATCGGCGAGCGCGACCTCGCGTCCTGGCGCAGCACCCCCGGCCGGGTGCTCGCGCGCGGTGCCACCCGGCTCGGGGCCAGGTCGCCGCACGCCGTGACCCTGCTGGTCACCGCCATCCTCGGCGGCCTGCTCTGCCTGCTGCTCACCCAGGTGAGCGCGGAGGTCTACGAGTCGGTGAAGGAGGGTGACGCGCTCGCCTCGATCGACCGGCCGACCCTGGACCTGATGCTGCGCTGGCGCTCCCCGGACCTGGACCAGTGGATCACCTGGTTCACCGACCTCGGCGGGCCGGTCCTCGCCCCGGCGATCGCCGCTGTCGTCATGGCGTTCCTGGCCTGGCGCTGGCGCAGCTGGACCCCGGTGGTCCTGATGGTGATCGCGGGCGCCGGGTCGCTCGCCATGACGATCGCCGGCAAGGACCTCGTCGGCCGGCTGCGGCCCCCGCTCGCCGACGCCGTGCCGCCGTACGAGTACTCCCCCAGCTTCCCGAGCGGCCACACCCTGAACGCCGTGGTCATCGCCGGCACCCTGGCCTATCTGCTGCTCGCCCACGAGCACACCCGCGTCTCACGCACCCTCGCGGTCCTCGCGGCCGTGGTCTACGCCGTCGCGATGGGGCTCTCGCGGGTCTTCCTCGGCCACCACTGGCTCTCCGACGTCGTCATGGGGTGGGCCCTCGGGCTGGCCTGGTTGACCGCGTTGATCACGGCGCACCGCCTGTGGCTGACCGTGAAGCGGGACAAAGCGACTAACGTGGGGGCGTGACCAGCGCCGCCGCCCGCCCCCAGACCTACGAGGACGACGTCAGGCTGGCGCACGTCCTCGCCGACTCGGTCGAGCGGGTCACCATGACGCGGTTCCGGGCCGAGGACCTGGTGGTCGACACCAAGCCCGACCTCACCCCGGTGAGCGACGCCGACCGCGACGCCGAGGAGCTCATCCGCGGCCAGCTCAAGCGGGCCCGGCCGCGGGACGCGGTCGAGGGCGAGGAGTTCGGCATCACCGGGCACGGCTCGCGCCGCTGGGTGATCGACCCGATCGACGGCACCAAGAACTACGTCCGTGGGCTCCCGGTCTGGGCCACCCTCATCGCCCTCATCGACGGCGACCAGCCGGTGATGGGCCTGGTGTCCGCCCCGGCGCTCAATCGCCGCTGGTGGGCCAGCGCCGGCGCCGGCGCCTGGACCGGCCGCAGCCTGATGCGGGCCAGCCGCCTCCAAGTCTCGAAGGTCTCCCACATCCAGGACGCCTCGCTGTCCTACGCGAGCATCGGCGGCTGGACCGAGATCGGCCGCCGCGACGCCTTCCTCGGCCTCACCGAGGACTGCTGGCGCACCCGCGCCTACGGCGACTTCTGGTCCTACATGCTGGTGGCCGAGGGGTGCGCGGACATCGCCGCGGAGCCCGAGCTCGCGCTCTACGACATGGCGGCGCTCGCCCCGATCGTCACCGAGGCGGGCGGGCGGTTCACCGGGCTCGACGGCCGCCCCGGTCCGTTCAGCGGCAACGCGGTCGCCACCAACGGCCTCCTGCACGACGAGGTGCTCGGCCGCCTCGGCTGACGCCCGCCCGGCGTCGAGCCGGGCCGGTCAGGCGGGTCGCACCTCAACCGGTCCCGCGCCGAGCGCCTCGACCCCCTCGCGGTAGACCTGTGCGTCGCCCACCACGACGATCGTCCACTCCCCCACGGGGACCCGCTCGTAGGCCGAGTCCAGGTCCGTCGTGGTCAGCCGGCCGAGGTCGTCGAGGAGCTGCTGGGACCAGCCGGTGTCGCGCCCCTCCAGCGCCAGCCCGGCCGCCTCGGACGCCAGGTCGTCCGCGGTCGCGAACCGGCTCGGCGCGGTCATCCGCATGAAGTCGGCCCCGGAGCGCAGCTCCTTCTCGGTGAAGCCGTCGCGGGCGTTCGCGAGGATCTCGAGCAGCAGCCGCAGCGCGTCCACGGTCACCTCGGAGCGCACCGAGCCCGAGCTGAGGAAGATCCCGTCCTTCGATCGCGGCACGAAGCCGGCCCGCACGCCGTAGGTGTAGCCCTTCTCCTCGCGCAGCACCGCGTCGAGCCGCGCCTGCGGGGCTCCGCCCAGCACGAAACCGAGCACCTGGTAGGCCGCCCAGCCGCCCTCGACGTCGTGGTCGGGGCCGAGACAGCCGACGTAGAGCTCGGACTGCACCGAGCCGGGCCGGTCCAGCAGCACGATCTTCGTCGCGTCCGCTGCCCGCTGCGGCTGCTGCGGCGCCACCACCGGGTCCGGCTGCGCCGCCCAGGCGCCGAAGATCCGCTCCGCCGTCGCCAGCACGTCGACGGCGGGCTCTCCAGCCGGTCCGGCGGACAGGTCGCCGGCGACGACGAGCGTCGACCCGACCGGACCGATGTGGCGGCGGTAGAACTCGCGGACGTCCTGCGCGGTGATGGTCCGGACCGAGGCCGCGGAGCCACCGCCCGGCCGGCTGACCCGGCTGTCCGGGGTGTAGAACACCGACGCGAACTCTCGCGAGGCCCGGGACCGGGGGTCGACCTTCTCCTGCTCGATGTCGGCGAGTCGGCGGCGCACCGCGCGGGCGACCTCGTCGTCGGGGAAGGCCGGGTGCCGCAGGCACTCACCGAACAACGTCATCCCCTCGTCCCAGCGGGTGCGCGGCAGGTCGAGGTCGAAGATCACGCCGTGCTCCGACGACGACGACCCGAGCGCGGCTCCCGAGCGCTCCAGCAGGTCGGCGAAGTCCTCCGCCGAGTGCTCCTCGGTGCCCTCGTCGAAGGTGTGCGCGAGGATCCCGAGGACCCCCTCGCGCTCCTGCGGCTCCTGCGACGGTAGCGCCGGCACCGCGAGCCGCACCGACAGCACATACTGCCCCGGCACGTCGTAGGCCAGCACCGTGAGCCCGTTGTCCAGCGTCCACCGGGTGGCGGTGGGCATGGTCCAGTCGGCGGGCGGCGTAACCGGGGGGCGACCCGGCAGGCTCGCCTCGGTGGCGGTGGACGTGTCGGTGCTCATCGATCTTCCTTGTCTACGACGGCGGCCTGCTGCGACAGCCCGCTCGGGAGGTCGGTGACCGGCTCTACTGGTTCCTCGCCGGCCGGTGGCTCCGCACGCAGGTAGGCGACGACGGCCCGGTTGCGGGGTCGCAGATAGGTCGCGGCCGCCTGCTTGACCTGCTCGCCCGTGATGGCCCCGAGCCGGTCCAGGATGGTGTTGATGAACTGGGGGTCATCGTGCAGCAGCGTGTTCCCGCAGATGGCGTCCGCGCGCTCGTCGAGCGAGGCGAGGTGCTGCAGCCAGCCGCGCTCGTTCTGCGCCATGACCGCCTCGAGCTCCCCCGCCGTCGGTCCCTCCAGGGCGAACCGGTCCAGCTCCTCGGTCAGCGCCGCCTCGGCCCGGTTCGGGTTGACCCCGTCGGCCACGTCCACGCTGATGAAGCCCAGCGACACCCCGTCGACGAGCCCCCACGCCGCGGCGTGCAGGCTGTTGGCCAGGTGCTCGCGCCGGACCAGCCGCTTGTACAGCCGAGACGTCGCCAGCCCACCGAGGACGTCCAGGGCCATCGAGGCCGCGAAGAACTCGTCGGTCCCGTCCACGGGCAGCCGGAAGCACAGGTAGAGCCGGTCGCTCGGCACGTCCTCGCGTCGCTCCAACCGCACCGGCTCGTCCAGCGGAGGCAGCGGCTCGACCGGCTCACGGCGCGCGGCGGCGCTGGCCGGCAGCCCACCGAAGTACCGCTCGACCGCAGCAAACCCCTCCTCCGGCGTCACGTCACCGGCCAGCGTGATCACCGTGTTGTTCGGCCCGTAGTGCTCGCTGAAGAACGACCGCACGTCCTCGAGGCTGGCCTCGTCCAGGTCCTCCATCGACCCGATGGTGGAGTGGTGGTAGGGGTGCCCGACGGGGAAGACGGTGGCGTACATGTCCGCGATGGCGTGACCGTACGGCTGGTTGTCGTAGCGCTGCCGCTTCTCCTCCTTCACCACGTCCCGCTGGTTGTCGAGGTTCTCCTGGCTGAGCGCCGCGAGCAGCCGGCCGTGCCGGTCGGCCTCGAGCCACAGCGCCAGATCCAGCGCACCCGTCGGCACCGTCTCGAAGTAGTTGGTGCGATCGAACCACGTGGTCGCGTTGAGCCGCCCACCCTGGTCCATCAGCAGCGCGAAGTGCTCCCCCGACGCGACGTTCGCTGATCCCTGGAACATCAGGTGCTCGAAGAGGTGGGCGAACCCGGTGTGCCCAGTCGCCTCGTGCCGCGAGCCGACGTTCACCCAGAGGTTGACCGTCACGGTCGGCACATTGTGGTCCTCGTTGACGACGACCCGTAGCCCGTTGGCCAGGGTGCGCTCGCTGATCCGGTAGTCCAGGGGCATGGACCTACCCTAGGCCCTCCCCCTCGCAGCCTCGAAGCCGTCCGCACCGACGCAGCCTGGCCTGCCCACCGACCCGGGGCTGAACA
Organism: Arsenicicoccus piscis; assembly: GCF_022568835.1. Lineage (GTDB taxonomy): Bacteria > Actinomycetota > Actinomycetes > Actinomycetales > Dermatophilaceae > Arsenicicoccus > Arsenicicoccus piscis. The sequence goes on along the minus strand of NZ_JAKZHV010000005.1, from coordinate 107,793 downwards.
ACCTCTCAGGGCCCGGACGAGGACTTCTCGACAATTGTCCTCCCCGATCGCGCCGCCGTCCTACAGTGGCCGGCAGAGGCGACGACGCCTCGCTCTCACCTGAAGGAGTACCCATGGCCCTGTCCGTCGACCTCGCGAAGAAGCTCGACAAGGCGTACGAGGACAAGACCCTCGCCGAGGTTCTGTCCGCTCCGCCGTCCGCCCTCGCCGGCCTCACAGAGAAGCACGACCAGCTGCTGGCCGAGCTCGGCATCAAGACCGTTCGCGATCTTGGCACCAACAAGTACTTCGCCCTCGCCGGCGTCCTCAGCGCCCTGGCCAACCACAGCGGCTGAGGAACCTCATCGACTGACGAGCCTCATCGGTGCGCGGGCTCTTCGCTCGCGAAGCGCCACCAGAACACACGAAAGCCCCTGGGCGATCAACCGACTTTCGTCGGGATCAGCCACAGGGGCTTTCGTCATACAAGATGTCCGGCGGCGTCCTACTCTCCCACACCGTCACCAGTGCAGTACCATCGGCGCTGTCAGGCTTAGCTTCCGGGTTCGGAATGGAACCGGGCGTTTCCCTGACGCTATGACCGCCGTAACCCTCTCACCCACACCCCCACACAGTCAGCCACCCGTCAGGGCGCTTCCCGAGCGTTCGGGGCTGGGAAATCCAGTCACAACCAAACAACACAACCTCACCCGCCAAGCGGGTGGGGGTTGTGCTCAGTGAACAACACAGTGGACGCGAGTCATCATCATGGTCAAGTCATCGGCTTATTAGTACCGGTCAGCTCCACACATTACTGTGCTTCCACATCCGGCCTATCAACCCAGTAGTCTAGCTGGGAGCCTCTCACCCACAAGGGGCACGGAAACCTCATCTTGAAGCATGCTTCCCGCTTAGATGCTTTCAGCGGTTATCACTCCCGAACGTAGCTAATCAGCGGTGCTCTTGGCAGAACAACTGACACACCAGAGGTTCGTCCATCCCGGTCCTCTCGTACTAGGGACAGCCCTTCTCAAGTTTCCAACGCGCACAGCGGATAGGGACCGAACTGTCTCACGACGTTCTAAACCCAGCTCGCGTACCGCTTTAATGGGCGAACAGCCCAACCCTTGGGACCTACTCCAGCCCCAGGATGCGACGAGCCGACATCGAGGTGCCAAACCATGCCGTCGATATGAACTCTTGGGCAAGATCAGCCTGTTATCCCCGGGGTACCTTTTATCCGTTGAGCGACCGCGATTCCACAATCCACGGCCGGGTCACTAGTCCCGACTTTCGTCCCTGCTCGACCTGTCAGTCTCACAGTCAAGCTCCCTTGTGCACTTACACTCAAAACCTGATTGCCAACCAGGCTGAGGGAACCTTTGGGCGCCTCCGTTACCCTTTAGGAGGCAACCGCCCCAGTTAAACTACCCACCAGGCACTGTCCCTGATCCGGATCACGGACCGAGGTTCAGGCATCCAGCACGACCAGAGTGGTATTTCAACGATGACTCCACCATCACTGGCGTGACAGCTTCACAGTCTCCCACCTATCCTACACAAGCCGTGCCGAACACCAATACCAAGCTATAGTAAAGGTCCCGGGGTCTTTCCGTCCTGCTGCGCGTAACGAGCATCTTTACTCGTAGTGCAATTTCGCCGAGTTCGCGGTTGAGACAGTAGGGAAGTCGTTACGCCATTCGTGCAGGTCGGAACTTACCCGACAAGGAATTTCGCTACCTTAGGATGGTTATAGTTACCACCGCCGTTTACTGGCGCTTAAGTTCTCAGCTTCGCCCCGAAGAGCTAACCGGTCCCCTTAACGTTCCAGCACCGGGCAGGCGTCAGTCCGTATACATCGAATTACTTCTTCGCACGGACCTGTGTTTTTAGTAAACAGTCGCTTCCCCCTGGTCTCTGCGGCCAATCACGCTCAGACAGCGTGTGTCATCACGATCATGGCCCCCCTTCTCCCGAAGTTACGGGGGCATTTTGCCGAATTCCTTAACCACGATTCACTCGATCGCCTTGGTATTCTCTACCTAACCACCTGAGTCGGTTTGGGGTACGGGCGGCTCAGTCCCTCGCTAGAAGCTTTTCTAGGCAGCATAGGATCACCCTCTTCCCGCATACGCGGTCACTATCAGATCTCACCCTACATGTGCCACGGATTTACCTATGACACGGGCTACGTCCTTGGACGTGGACAACCATCGCCACGCGGAGGTTACCTTCCTGCGTCACTCCATCGCTTGCCTACTACCAGATCAGGCCGCTCCATCCACCACGCACCCTCCCCGAAGGGAGGTTACGCGCAGCTTCACCGAGCTTAGTATCACTGGCCTCGACAGGGGCGGTACTGCGCCGGTTCCGGAATATCAACCGGATGTCCATCGACTACGCCTGTCGGCCTCGCCTTAGGTCCCGACTTACCCAGGGCAGATTAGCTTGACCCTGGAACCCTTGGTTATTCGGCGGACGGGTTTCTCACCCGTCATTCGCTACTCATGCCTGCATTCTCACTCGTGTAGCGTCCACGACTGGATCACTCCGCCGCTTCACTCGCCACACGACGCTCCCCTACCCATCAACACGCCTGAACCACAAACGGCTTAGCAATGTGTCAATGCCACAGCTTCGGCGGTGTGCTTGAGCCCCGCTACATTGTCGGCGCAGAATCACTTGACCAGTGAGCTATTACGCACTCTTTAAAGGGTGGCTGCTTCTAAGCCAACCTCCTGGTTGTCATCGCAACTCCACATCCTTTTCCACTTAGCACACGCTTAGGGGCCTTAGCTGGTGATCTGGGCTGTTTCCCTCTCGACTACGGAGCTTATCCCCCGCAGTCTCACTGCCACGCTCTCACTTACCGGCATTCGGAGTTTGGTTGACGTCAGTAACCCGGTGGGGCCCATCAGCCATCCAGTAGCTCTACCTCCGGCAAGAAACACGTGACGCTGCACCTAAATGCATTTCGGGGAGAACCAGCTATCACGAAGTTTGATTGGCCTTTCACCCCTACCCACAGCTCATCCCCCCAGTTTTCAACCTAGGTGGGTTCGGTCCTCCACACGGTCTTACCCGCGCTTCAACCTGGCCATGGGTAGATCACTTCGCTTCGGGTCTAGACCCCGCGACTACACGCCCTGTTCGGACTCGCTTTCGCTACGGCTTCCCCACACGGGTTAACCTCGCCACGGAGCACTAACTCGCAGGCTCATTCTTCAAAAGGCACGCCGTCACCCCACAAGGAGGCTCCGACGGATTGTAAGCGCACGGTTTCAGGATCTATTTCACTCCCCTCCCGGGGTACTTTTCACCTTTCCCTCACGGTACTAGTCCGCTATCGGTCACCAGGGAATATTTAGGCTTAGCGGGTGGTCCCGCCAGATTCACACGGGATTTCTCGGGCCCCGTGCTACTTGGGATACGACCCAGAAGTCCACACCATTTCGCCTACGGGGGTCACACCCTCTGTGCCCGGCCATTCAAGACCGTTCGGCTATGACGCAGATTTTTCACTCCTCACCAGCTTGTCAGCACTGGAACGGATCGTCCCACAACCCCGGCCATGCAACCCCTGACAGGTATCACACACAACCGGTTTAGCCTCTTCCGCTTTCGCTCGCCACTACTCACGGAATCACTGTTGTTTTCTCTTCCTGTGGGTACTGAGATGTTTCACTTCCCCACGTTCCCTCCACACACCCTATATATTCAGGTGCAGGTGACAAGACACTCATCTTGCCGGGTTTCCCCATTCGGACACCCTCGGATCACAGCCTGGTTATCGGCTCCCCGAGGCTTATCGCAGATTCCCACGTCCTTCTTCGGTTCCTGGTGCCAAGGCATCCACCGTGCGCCCTTAAAAACTTGGCCACAAAGATGCTCGCGTCCACTGTGTAGTTCACAAAACACAACCCCGACCAACCCCGAGCACCCACCAACAGGCAGGACACGAGACCAGTGAGGACCAACCACCACACCCCCCACAAACGGGGGGCGCCCGATGATCGAGAACCCAACAACGCGCCGACAGCAACCACACCCCCACATCTGCGGTCCTTCCACACCCCACACCCCCCACAGGGGACGCGTGGGGTCGTACTCGACCAACAGACGCGACGAACGCAGCCACCAACAACTCTTGACGTTCCACCCATGAGCACCGTCCAGACACACTCGGCCTGGCACGGGCCACCACCAACCACACCCACCACAGTGGACGCAGCCGGCCAGTGAGCTCCTTAGAAAGGAGGTGATCCAGCCGCACCTTCCGGTACGGCTACCTTGTTACGACTTAGTCCCAATCGCCAGTCCCACCTTCGACAGCTCCCTCCCACAAGGGGTTAGGCCACCGGCTTCGGGTGTTACCGACTTTCGTGACTTGACGGGCGGTGTGTACAAGGCCCGGGAACGTATTCACCGCAGCATTGCTGATCTGCGATTACTAGCGACTCCGACTTCATGGGGTCGAGTTGCAGACCCCAATCCGAACTGAGACCGGTTTTTTGGGATTCGCTCCACCTCACAGTATCGCAACCCTTTGTACCGGCCATTGTAGCATGCGTGAAGCCCAAGACATAAGGGGCATGATGATTTGACGTCATCCCCACCTTCCTCCGAGTTGACCCCGGCAGTCTCCTATGAGTCCCCACCATCACGTGCTGGCAACATAGAACGAGGGTTGCGCTCGTTGCGGGACTTAACCCAACATCTCACGACACGAGCTGACGACAACCATGCACCACCTGTACACCAGCCTTGCGGGGCACACATCTCTGCATGTTTCCGGTGTATGTCAAGCCTTGGTAAGGTTCTTCGCGTTGCATCGAATTAATCCGCATGCTCCGCCGCTTGTGCGGGCCCCCGTCAATTCCTTTGAGTTTTAGCCTTGCGGCCGTACTCCCCAGGCGGGGCGCTTAATGCGTTAGCTGCGGCACGGAACTCGTGGAATGAGCCCCACACCTAGCGCCCAACGTTTACGGCATGGACTACCAGGGTATCTAATCCTGTTCGCTCCCCATGCTTTCGCTTCTCAGTGTCAGTTATGGCCCAGAGACCTGCCTTCGCCATCGGTGTTCCTCCTGATATCTGCGCATTTCACCGCTACACCAGGAATTCCAGTCTCCCCTACCACACTCTAGCCAGCCCGTACCCACGGCAAGCCCAAGGTTAAGCCTTGGGTTTTCACCGCAGACGCGACAAGCCACCTACAAGCTCTTTACGCCCAATAATTCCGGACAACGCTCGCACCCTACGTATTACCGCGGCTGCTGGCACGTAGTTAGCCGGTGCTTCTTCTGCAGGTACCGTCACTTTCGCTTCTTCCCTGCTGAAAGAGGTTTACAACCCGAAGGCCGTCATCCCTCACGCGGCGTCGCTGCATCAGGCTTTCGCCCATTGTGCAATATTCCCCACTGCTGCCTCCCGTAGGAGTCTGGGCCGTGTCTCAGTCCCAGTGTGGCCGGTCGCCCTCTCAGGCCGGCTACCCGTCGTCGCCTTGGTAAGCCACTACCTCACCAACAAGCTGATAGGCCGCGAGTCCATCCTCCACCACAAAAGCTTTCCACCCACACCCATGCAGGCGCAGGTCATATCCAGTATTAGCCCCGGTTTCCCGGAGTTATCCCGAAGTGAAGGGCAGGTTACTCACGTGTTACTCACCCGTTCGCCACTAATCCACCCAGCAAGCTGGGCATCATCGTTCGACTTGCATGTGTTAAGCACGCCGCCAGCGTTCGTCCTGAGCCAGGATCAAACTCTCCATAAAAAACTTGATCACAAGCAAAAAGAACAAACACCAGCAAGATCCATCAAGATCAAGCAGATGTCCATCCAACTCAAAAAAACAACAAATCAGCCCCGACCAGCAACCCAGCCAGCCCACACAACGCAGACCAACCAAACCACCAACCAAGACCAGATAGGCATCAAGAATCTCGGCACGCTGTTGAGTTCACAAACATCGGACGCGCTTCTCGCTGCTCGGCACCCATCCGGGTGACCGTCTCGCGTGAAGGCAACTCATCTATCCTACTACGTGCTCCACCCCGTGTCAACTCGACCGACCAGCGATCCTCGCTAGGTCCTGCTCGGTGTCGTTGTCCCGGCGTCCGGGGCACGAGGAGAAACATTAGCCCGGGATCCGCCGCGATGCCAAATCGAGGGCGGTTCCCCCAGCGCCTCGAAGCCTCGCCGTCCACCGCCGTGAGCCGACCCGCGGCCCTGACCTGCGGGAATGCGACAGGTGTGGGCGCGGGGCCGGTCCTCGCTACTTCGTCGACACCCAGGCGGCGGCGGCGCGTGGGCGCGGAAGTCGCTGCGCCGCCCGCCGGAAGTCGCGCTCGGCATGGTCTGCCTGGAGCAGCTCCGCACCGTGGAGGAGCCCGAACGTGAAGGCGTCCTCGCCGTGCTGGGACGCCGCCGCCCCCAGCCGGCGCAGGTGCTGGCGGGCGACGACGCTGTCCTGGTGCCGGCCGAGCGCCTCCTGCACGGCCTTGGCCCGCTTCGCGAGCTTCTTGGCTTTGCGACCTCCGGTGGGCACCGCCAGCTCGGCCGCGTAGCGGAGCCGCTTGGCCTTCTTGCGGGCCTCGTGCATTGCCTCGTCGAGCCGGTCCCGGTCGAGCGCGGCGTCCGGGTCACGGGCGGCTCGGATCGCCCGGTGCACCTTCTGGGCGTCAGTTCGCACCAGGTCCCCCATGACCGCACGCGCGCGCTCCTGCGCCACCGGAGTCAGCGGGAGGTCTGCGGCGAACGCGTCCAAGGCGTCGAGGAGCCGCTGGTAGCGCGCGGACTCGAGCGCCTGCTGAGCCGCGGCGAGGCCTTCGCGTCGCTCGCGCATCAGCTCGGTGCGCAGGCGGCGGCGGACTGGACCGACGACGTGGCGCCGGGGCTCGGCGTCGACAGCGGCCGCAAGCCGCTCGTGGACCACCACAGCATCCCGGGCCGGGCTGAGTGCCTGCCCCAGCCAGCGCAGCTCCTGCCGCAGGTCGTCCGGCGGATCGGTGAAGAGCGGCTTCGTCGTTGTCAGGGCGGACCGGAGCCGACGCGCCGCGATGCGCATCCGGTGGATCCCCTCCGGATGCCCGTCACGAACCTCGGCCGCGTGCCGGCGCAGCGCGGCGATCTGCTGGCCCACCCGCCACGCGATCAGCTGGCCCATGTCGGCCTTCGCCCCCGGCTTGGGCGGGGGTGGTGGGAGGTGCTCGGCGTCCGCGCGGTCGTGGGTGTCCATCCCCCATTGTCTCGCCCGGCAGGCGCAGGGGAAGGTCGCGGGCACGGCGAAGACCCTGGGAGTCCCAGGGCCTTCGTGCCGATGCGATTGGTAGCGGGGGCAGGATTTGAACCTGCGACCTCCGGGTTATGAGCCCGGCGAGCTACCGAGCTGCTCCACCCCGCGTCGGTGACTCCAGGTTAGGCGAGGTGGGGCGGCGGGGCAAATCCGTGGTCGTCGCCCGCGGGCGCTCAGCAGGGCGGCACGACCCAGCGGCCGCCACGCATCACGGCCCTGACCTGCAGGTCTTCGCCGAGTGCAACGAGGTCCGCCCGAGCACCCGGCGCCAGGCGGCCGAGGTCGGCGCGCCCGATGGTCTCGGCGGGCACCAGGGTCGCGGCGCGCACGGCCTCGGGCACCGGGACGCCCACCTGCTCGACCAGGAAGCGCACGGCCCGGTCGAGGGTGAGGGTCGAGCCGGCGATCGCACCACCGGGATCGAGACGGGCTACGGAGTCCTGCACGCGCACCCGTAGCGGGCCGAGCCGGTAGTCGCCGTCGGGGGCTCCGGCAGCGGCCATCGCGTCGGTCACCAGGACGTAGCGGGTGGGTGCGCAGGTGATCGCGTGGCGCAGCATGACCGGGTGGACGTGAACGCCGTCGGCGATGAGCTCGATTGCCACAGAAGGGGATTCGAGAAGCGCGGGGATGAGCCCGGGGACGCGATGATGCATCGGCCGCTCCGCGTTGAACAGGTGCGTGGCCACCGAGGCGCCGGCCGCCACGGCCTCCTTGGCGATCTCGTAGCCCGCGTCGCTGTGCCCCGGGGCGGCGATCACCCCGCGGGCGGCGAGGTGGGCGACGGCCTCGAGGCCACCGGGGCGCTCTACGGCGAGCGTGACCATCGCGACGGTGCCCTCACCGGCGTCGAGGACCCGATCGATGTCGGCGATATCCGGGTCGCGCAGCAGCATCGGGTCGTGCGCACCGCAGTGCAGGTCGGAGAGCCACGGTCCCTCCAGGTGCACGCCCACCAGCTCGCCGGCCTCGACCAGCGGCGCCAGCGCGGCCACCTGCTCGGCGAGGCGGTCGATGGTGTCGGTGACCAGGCTGGCCATCAGCGAGGTGGTCCCGTGCGAGCGGTGCAGCGCGACGGCTCGGGCCGCGGCCACGGCGCCCTCGGTGAAGGCCGCTCCCCCGCCCCCGTGGTTGTGGATGTCGACGAACCCGGGCGCCAGGTGGGTGATGCCGAGCGCCTCGAGGTCGACCTGCTCGGGCGCGACGGTGGGGTCTACCGCGTCCTGGGACGCCACCGGGGTGGGCGCGTGTGCGCTCACCCCAGTGATCGTGCTGTCCGTGACCTCGACGAAGCCGCGCTCGGCGCTGCCGTCGGGGAGCAGGACGCTGGGAGCCGCGAGGATCATGGCGCCCAGCCTAGGCCGACCGGTCAGCTCAGGTCGGGGTCGACCATCGAGTCCTGACCCTCGTCCTCGCGCCCCGGCGTCTTGAGGTTCCACCGCCGGATCACGAACCGGAACAGCAGGTAGTAGACGATGGCGTAGCCGAGGCCGATGACCAGCAGCAGCAACGGCTGGGTGGCGATCCGGAAGTTGATCAGATAGTCGAACAGGCCCGCCGAGAAGGTGAACCCGTCCCGGATGCCGAGGGCGTTGCACAGCGCGATCGAGGTGCCGGTGAGCACCGCGTGCACGACGTACAGCGGCCAGGCGATGAACATGAACGAGAACTCGAGCGGCTCGGTGACACCGGTGAGGAAGGCCGTGAGCGCCGTCGAGAGCATCAGACCGCCGACGACCTTCTTGTGCTCGGCCCGCGCCTCCTGGTATATCGCGAGCGCGGCCGCCGGCAGGGCGAACATCATGATCGGGAAGAAGCCGGTCATGAAGATGCCGGCCGTCTTGTCCCCGGCGAAGAAGCGGGTGAGGTCGCCATGGACCACGCCGGTGGCCGTGTTGTAGTCACCGAGCACGAACCACACCACCGAGTTGAGGATGTGGTGCAGGCCGAGCGGGATGAGCAGGCGGTTGGCGGTGCCGTAGACGAACCCGCCGATCACGCTGTTGGACCCGACCCAGTTGCCGAGCCCGGTGAGGACGGAGTTGAACGCCGGGTAGGCGAAGGAGAGCAGCACGCTCAGCACCAGCATGGCGGCGGCGGCGAGCATCGGGACCAGGCGGCGGCCACCGAAGAAGGCGAGGTACGGCGGCAGCTTGGTGCGGTGGAAGCGCTCCCAGAGCTTGGCCGCGACGAATCCAGAGAGCAGACCGCCGAGGACGCCGTAGTTGATCAGCGTCTGCACGCCCTTCTCGTCCTTGGGCAGGCCGATGATCGGCGACATCGCGTCACCCACGGCCTTGAAGACGAGGTAGCCGACGGCGGCGGCGAGCACGGTCGACCCGTCGGACTTCTTGGCCAGGCCGATGGAGACACCGAGCGCGAACAGCAGCGGCAGGTTGTTGAACAGGGCGCCACCGGCGGCACCGATGACAGCAGCGACGTCGTTCCAGCCGAGGCCCTTGGGGCCGAGCATGTCGTCCTGGCCGAGGCGCAGGAGCAGACCGGCGACAGGGAGCGCGGCGATGGGGAGCATGAGGCTGCGCCCCAGCTGCTGGAGACCGGCGAGGCCGGACCTTCTCCCGGAGCCGGAGCCGGAGGCTGTGGTGCTTGCCATGGGAGATTCCTTTCGGGAGATCCCGCGCGTGAGCTGCGCGCGAGGCGAAGACAGGATCGGTAGACCGTGCCGCAGCGACCCTGTCGGTCGGCACCGCGCGCGTCAACGCCACGACCCGCGTCGCCACCACAAGGTGATCAACCGGTGACCTCGCGGTGACCTTGGCCGACTCTGGCCGACCTTGGCTGCGACCTTGGCCCGGCGCCGGCGCGACCGGGGGCCCTAGGCTGACCTGCATCGCGGCACCGACCGCCGCAGCGACTCCCCTTCGAAAGGACCCCTCATGGGCAAGGCAGAGCAGATCGTCGCCGGACTCGGCGGAGCCGACAACATCGAGGACATCGAGGCCTGCATCACCCGGCTGCGGACCGAGGTCTCGGACGGCAGCCGGGTCGACCAGGGCGCGCTCAAGGCCGCGGGCGCGCACGGCGTCATCGTCCAGGGCAACATCGTGCAGGTCGTCGTCGGGCCCGAGGCGGACACCCTGGCCGACGACATCAAGGACCTGATGTGACCGAGGTCGTCCTCGCTCCGACGAGCGGTGTCGCGCACCCGCTGGCCCAGGCACCGGACCCGGTGTTCGCAGCCGAGATGCTGGGCGCCGGCATCGCCGTCGAATCCTCCCCCGGCCGAGCCACCGTCGTCGCACCGATCGACGGCCAGCTGGTCAAGGTGCACCCGCACGCGTTCGTCGTGGCGGGTTCGGACGGCACGGCGGTGCTGGTCCACCTCGGCATCGACACCGTGAAGCTCGGTGGCGAGGGCTTCGAGGTGCTCCGGGCCGAGCAGGACCAGGTCAGCGCCGGTGACGGCGTGGTCGCGTGGGATGCCGCGGCCATCACCGCCCAGGGCCTGTCGGCCTGGGTGCTGGTCTGTGTGCTCGACACGCCGGCCGGCAGCATCCCCGGGCCGGCCGACGGATCGGCGGTCAGCGTGGGCGAGCCGCTGCTGCAGCTCCCGCAGGGCTGACCCGCTCCGCCCTGCTCAACCCGCTCAACCAGGCTCCACCCCGCGCGCCGACCGGCCCCCGTCAGGGGGTGCCGGTCGGCGTCGGCGTGCCTGTCGCTGCGGGGGTGGGCGTGGCCGTGGCCGCGGGCGTAGGGGTGGGCGTGGCCGTGGCCGCGGGCGTAGGGGTCGGTGAGCCCGTGGGGGCCGGGGCCTGTTGGGCCTTCACCGCCGCCTCCAGCGCTGCCTTCAACCGGGTCTGCGCCTGGCCGTAGGCCGCGAAGTCTCCCTTCGCGAGCGCCTTCTGCCCGTCGTTCATGGCCTGCTGGGCCAGACGCAGCTGTCGAGCCACTTCACCGGTCACTGGGCCGGACGGGGTGCCGGACGGCGGGCTGGCCTTGTCGTCGGACGAGGCGCCGGCGCTGCCGGCGAACAGCGCGTCGAGGGCTCCGTCCAGCGAGTCGGACCAGGCGATCTTGTCGCCGAACACCGTCACGATGGCCTTGACCTGCGGGAACGACGTGCCGCCCGCGGCGCCGCGCAGGTAGAGGGGTTGCACGTAGAGGAAGCCGCCGCCGACCGGGAGGGTGAGCAGGTTGCCCATGGTGAGGTTGCTGCCGCCGTTGTTCAACCACTGGCTCAGCGTCAGCGAGAAGGCCGCCGAGTTGTCGCTCGAGGACTTGATCTTGTTGGCGACCTGACCCGGCCCGTCCACGGCGTCGTTGTCCACCTGCAGCAGCCGCAGGATGCCGTAGCCCGCCCGCCGCTTCCCCGCGGTCGCACCGGCGTCGGAGTCTGCCGACAGGTAGCCGGACAGCCGGGTGCGGTTGTTGGGGATGAACGAGGTGGTGAGTGAGAACGTCGGGCTGCCGGTGCCCGGCATCGCGATGGACTGGTAGTAGGGCGGCTGCGCGTCGCCCGAGTCGGTGGCCGCCGGGCTGGCGGTCGTCGCCCCGCTCGCGGGCGTGGCCGTGGTGGAGCCGGTCGGGTCGCTCGGCACCTTCCACTTCTGCGACTCGTAGAGGAACGTGCTCGGGTCGGTGACGTGGTAGCTCGCGAGCAGCTGACGCTGCACCTTGAACAGGTCCTCGGGGTAGCGCAGGTGGGACATGAGCTCACCCGAGATGGCCGAGAGGGGTTCTACGGTGTTGCCGAAGGCGGACGACCACGCCTTGAGGACCGGGTCCGTGTCGTCCCACGCGTAGAGCGTGACGTGACCGTCGTAGGCGTCGACCGTCGCCTTCACCGAGTTGCGCATGTAGTTGACCTGCTCGGCCCCGAGGGCGGCGACGTTCGAGGACGGCCGCTCGGTGAGCGAGTCGGCCGTGGCGTCCCCGATCTGGGTCAGCTGCGAGTAGGGGTAGTGGTCGGAGGTGGTGTAGCCGTCGACCACCCACTGGATCCGGCCGTTGACGACCGTCGGGTAGGGGTTGCCGTCCAGGGTGAGCCAGGGGGCTACGGCCTGGACCCGCTCGCGCGGCTCGCGCACGTCGAGCAGACGCGACTGGTCGGTGATCGTGTCGGAGAGCACGATGTTGGGGTCGCGGTAGGTCACCGCGTAGGCGAGCCGGCGGGCGAACGAGCCGATGCTCACGCCGCCCGAGCCCTCGTAGGTGGAGGTCGTGTCGCCGTAGTCGAGCTCGCGCTGGGTGCCGCCGGGCGGTCCACCGACGATGGAGTACGGCGTCGAGAGCTCGCCGAAGTAGACCCGCGGCTGGGTGACCTTGAGCGGGCCCGGGGTGGTGCCGGTCTCGAAGTAGACCGGCTGGCCGTCGGGGCCCTTCCGGTTGCCGTAGGCCGCGACCACCCCATAGCCGTGCGTGTAGACCGTGTGGTCGCTGACCCAGTTGCGGGTGCCCTGCGCGCTGGCCGGCAGGGACAGCTCGCGGACGCCGACGATGGTGTCCTGGGTCTTGCCGTCGAGGGTGTAGCGGTCGACGTCGAGCGACGGCGCGAAGTCGTAGTAGCCCCGGATCGCCTGCTGCTGCTTGAACGTCGTGCTGACGACCGACGGGTCCATGATCCGGATGCCGGGGACCGTCTCGGCGTCCTGGCGCAGCTGGCCGGGCGTGGCCGTCGTCGTGGCGGTGTAGTCGGACTTGATCACCTTGTCGATGGCGAACGCCGCCCGGGTCGACTTGATGTTGCGGTCGACGTACTCGGTCTCGAGCGAGTACTGGTTGGGGCGCGCCTGGACGCTCTGCACGATCGCCGGGTAGAGCGTCCCGACGACGAGGGCGAGCACCGCGAGCAGCGAGACACCGACGATCGGCAGCCGCCAGGAGCCGGTGCGGATGGTCGCGAGGAAGAACAGCGCGCAGATCACCGCCGCGACCGCGAGGATGCTGCGGCTCGGCAGCACGGCGTGGGCGTCGGTGTAGGTCATGCCGGTGATCTTCGTGGAGCTCTGGACCGACAGGGAGTAGCGGGAGAGCCAGTAGCTGATCGCCTGGACCAGGGCCAGGCCCGCGCAGAGGACGGACAGGTGCACGATCGCCGCGCGGGTCGTGCGGGTGCCGCCCGCCGAGCCGCCGAGCCGCAGTCCGCCGTAGACGTAGTGCGTGAGGGCCGCCACGATGGTGGCGAGCGCCAACGACATCAGCACGTAGTCGACGAAGAACTCCCACCAGGGCAGCCGGAAGACGAAGAAGCCCACGTCCATGCCGAACGCCGGGTCCTTGGTGCCGAAGTCGCCGCCGTTGCGCCACAGCAGGAAGGTCTTCCACTGGCTGGCCATCGCCGTGCCGGCGAACGCGCCGAGGACGGCGGGCACGAGCCACACCCCGAGGCGGCGCAGCGGGTCGAACATCGCCCGGTAACGGTCGAGCGCGTCCTGCTCGGGCGTGCTCGGCGCGTAGATCGGCCGGGTGCGGAAGCCGATCGCGAGGCTGGAGGCGACGAGAAGCGCGGTGACCAGCCCGCCCACGACGAACAGCAGCGCCTGGGTGGTCAGCTGGGTAGTGAACACGCTGGTGTAGCCGAGGCTCTGGAACCACAGCACCCGGGTCCACACGGACGCACCCATCGTGAGCAGCACGGCGACCAGCGCGATGATGGCCAGGGTGGGCCCGACCGCTCCGCGCTGCGCACGGCGCCGCGGCCTCGGACGAGGGGCGGGGGACTGCGGCGGTGGGGGTTCTTCGGTGCTCACTCGCTGCCTTACGTCGTGCGGGCCGGGCGGGCCTGAACAGGGCTGACCACTAGGGCTGGCCACGAGGTGGCCAGGGGACAACCTACCTACCGATTCTGGGAGCGGGTCCATCGGGCTCGCGCCCTGGTCCCCCCGATGCGCGAGGATGGGACTGTGCCTGAACCGACCTTTCGCTATGTGCTGAGCCCCCTGATGACCTGTGCGGTGGAGACCGAGCGACACGTCGCCGGCTTCGGGTGGGACCAACCGCCCCGACTGTTCGCCCTCGTGCCGACCGCCCAGCTGATCGCCGCCGAGCCCGCTCTGGCCGAGCAGCTGGGGTCGGCCGACCCGGACGGCTTCACCGCCGTCGAGCAGGACGGGCTGCCCACCGCAGACTCGTTGGAGGAGCTCCTCGGCCAGATCGCCTGGCCCGACGAGGTCGCCGGCACGGCGATCGCCGTCGAGCGGGTGGTCGTGCCGCCCGAGGCCGAGCAGGACCTCCCCGCCGATCCGCAGGCCGCGCTCCAGGCGCTGGCGACCCACCCGGACCGCACCGAGGTGCGGCTGCTGGTGGCCGTCCTGCGTGACGGCGAGACGACCACCGCGCTGCGTCAGCGCGCGCACGACGACGACGCCGACGTGGCGCTCGGTCAGGACATCGCCCCGGGTCTGGTCGAGGCGCTGCGCGCCACGCTGCGCTGACCCCTGCGCCACCCGCGCGCGGCGTGGGGCGGTCTACCCGCAGGTGGGGAGGGTGTCGGCCGTGCCGGCCGCGATGGCCTGCACCGCGGTGAGCGCGTCGGAGAAGGTCGAGACCTTGACGACCCTCTTGATGTTGTCGGGGACGTGGCCGACGACCTCGGAGCAGTTGCCCGCCGGGGCGAGGAAGTAGTCGGCGCCACTGGCGGCCGCACCGACGAGCTTGTGGTCGATGCCGCCGATCGCGCCGACGGTGCCGCCGGGGCTGATCGAGCCGGTGCCGGCGATGGTCTTGCCGCCGGTGAGAGCGCCCGGCGTGAGCTTGTCGTAGACCGCGAGCGCGAACATCATGCCGGCGGAGGGCCCACCGACGTCGCCGGCGTTGATCGCCACCTGGAACGGGAAGGTGAACCGGACGCCCAGCAGGACGCCGATCGCGGTGCGTCCGTCGATGCTCGTCGGGGTCGTGGTCACCGTCTTGCGGACCCCCGACCGGTCGACGACCAGGGTGAACGGCTCGCCGGGCTTGGCCCGGGTGATGAGGGCGCGCAGCGCATCGGACCCGGCCACCTGCTGGCCCGCGGCCTCGACGACCTGGTCGCCGGCGACGAGCTTGCCCTCGGCGGGCGAGCCCTTCGGGACCTGGGCGATGTAGACCTTCTCGGGCACCGTGTAGCCGAGGCGACGCAGGGCCACGGCGATGGCGTTCTGCTCGGAACCGGCCATCTGGGCGGCGTTCTCGGCCTTGATGTCCTCGCTCGAGCTGTTCGGCGGGAACACCGTCGCCTCGTCGACGATCTGCTGGTCGCCGTCGATCTTCGCCCCGATCAGGTCGAACACGTTGACCGGGTAGCTCGGGCCACCCCGGACCGAGACGGTGGTGAAGTCCAGGGCTCCGGACGTGGGGAATTGCTCGCGGCCGGTGATGGTGACCAGCGGCTTGCCGTCCTGGGCGTTGCCGAGGGTGTTGATGACCGGGCCGGGGCCGAGGATGGCGTAGGGCAACGGGATGAACGATGCCGCGGCCAGGACGACGATCGTCACGAGGGAGGCGATCAGCCAGGTCCAGCTGCGCCGGCCGAGCCGGGTGGCGGGGGGTGTGGCCGCGCCCGGGGTCGGCTCGGGCGTGGGGGCCGCCGGCGGTCGGGTGGACGCGCCGCTCACGGCAGCCCCACCCACTCGTCGGTGCCGTCGGCGAAGCGCTGGTGCTTCCAGATCGGCACGCTCTGCTTGAGGTCGTCGATCAGCTGGCGGCAGGCGTCGAACGCCTCGCCCCGGTGCGCCGCACCGACGCAGCAGACGACCGCGAGGTCCCCCACCGCCAGCTCGCCGACCCGGTGCACGGCGGCCACGCTGCGCACCCCGGGGAGGGCTGCGACCCGGTCGACGACGGCGTCGAGCGCTGCCCGGGCGCTCGGGTGCGCCGAGTACCCGAGACCGATCACGACCTGGTCGGGCCGGTCTGAGCCGTGCTGGTCGGGCCGGCCGGGTCGGCTGGAGCCCTGCGGGGCGTCGTGCTGGAGTTGGTGCGGGGCGTCGTGGTCGCGCACCGCCCCGACGAAGGTCACCAGGCCTCCGGTGCCGGGGTCGCGGCAGAAGTCGGTCGCCTCCGCCACCGACAGCGCGGTGTCGCGAAGGTCGACCAGGCGGCGGGCCGAGGGGGCAGTCACGCCCGTGATCTTCTCACGCAGCGCTGAGCCTTCCTCACCCGGCGCGCTGCCCCTGCCCCGCCGGCGCGGCACCTCCACCGTGGCGAGGGGTCTACGGGACGGACTGCGGGGAACTGTGGAAGGCCGCCCGTGGTTGTCTGAGAGGCAACGACCTCGATGCGACGAAGGAGCACCCGCGTGTCCTCCCTGCCTCCCGACCCCGCCCTGCCCGACCCCGACGACGAGGGTTCGCGCCCCGGCCCGGACGAGCTCGCCAAGATGCTCGCCGACCTGGTGGGTGATCCGTCAATCGTGGACAACCCCCAGATCAAGGCCGCCCTCTCCGCGATGGGCGGGATGGACCTCGACCCGGCCCAGCTCGCCATCGTGCGCCAGCAGATGGAGGCGATGTTCAGCGGGCCGACCCCGGACGGTCCGCTCGACCCGGCCCAGGCGACCGACATGGCCCGCCGCGTGACGGCAGCCAGCGGTGACACTAGCGTCTCGCAGGCGGACCGCAAGGCTCTGGGCGAGGCCGTCCACGTGGCCCAGCTGTGGTTGGACCAGGCCACCGACTTCGAGGCGGCCGCCGCGGCCCCGCAGGTGTGGAGCCGGGCGGAGTGGGTAGAGGCCACCATGCCCGCCTGGATCCAGCTCGTCGGCCCGGTCGCCGACGGTGTCACCGGCGCGATGACGAGCGCGATGCGCGGACAGCTCGACGACCTCGCCGAGCACGGCGGGCTCGAGCAGCTCGGCTCGGTGCCCGGCATGCCGGCCATCCCGCCCGGCACCGACCCCTCCATGCTGATGTCGCAGATGGGTCCGATGGTGCAGCGGATGAGCGCCATGATGTTCGCGGCCCAGACCGGTCAGGCGGTCGGGACGCTCGCCGGCGAGGTGCTGTCCGGCACCGAGGTCGGCCTGCCGCTGCTGTCCGATCACGCCGTGGCGCTGCTCCCGCAG
This sequence comes from Arsenicicoccus piscis, assembly GCF_022568835.1. GTDB lineage: Bacteria > Actinomycetota > Actinomycetes > Actinomycetales > Dermatophilaceae > Arsenicicoccus > Arsenicicoccus piscis. Next base: position 90,517 of record NZ_JAKZHV010000005.1, on the reverse strand, counting down.
TCGATCGCCGAGTTCAGCGAAGGGCTCGAGGTAGACCCTGCTCAGGTTCGGCTCTACCTCGCCGCGCGCGAGTCGGCCCGCTCGCGCCTGTTCACCGCGGCGCCGTGGCTCGCCGCCGCGCTGACCTCGGCGGTGCAGGCCTACGCGCGAGACATCTCGTTCGACGTCGACGCGATCGCCGCCAAGGTGCAGGGCCTGGATCCGAGCGACCCGGCGGCGCTGCAGCAGGCGCTCGGCACGGACCTGTTCGCCACCGAGCCGAGCGACGCCCAGCGCCGCGCCCTGGACCGGCTCGAGACGGCGCTCGCCCTCGTCGAGGGCTGGGTCGACGTGGTCGCCGATCGGGCGACCCGACCGCACCTGCCCCAGGCCGAGGCGCTCGGGGAGGCGGTGCGCCGCCGGCGCGCGACGGGCGGGCCGGCCGAGAAGATCTTCGCCCAGCTCGTCGGGCTGCAGCTGCGGCCCCGACGGCTGCGTGATGCCGCGAACCTGTTCGCCGCGCTCGAGTCCGAGGGCGGCGCCGAGCTGCGGGACAGTGCGTGGGCGCACCCCGACGTCGCTCCCACGAGCGCCGACCTGGACGACCCGCTCGGCTTCGTCGAGCGCGTCAAGCAGGGCGCGAGCGACGACTTCGACGCCGCGCTCGCGGCGTGGCTCGAGGGCACCGAGACCGGCGCCTCGGACGAGACGCCCGACGACGACCCGTCGAACGGTCCGGCGGACGGCCCGGCGGATGGTTCGTCAGACGGCCCGAGGAACCCGTGACGCTCCCTCCTCCCCCAGGGCTCGGCACCGCGCCCACGCTGGGCGGTCTGGGCAGTCCGGGCAGCCCGGGCGGCCTGGATGGCTCGGACGACTCGGGCGCACCGGATGCCCTCGCTGCTCTGCACGCCCAGGCCCTGGCGCTGCTGACCGGCTGGGCCCCGCCCGACGCCGACCAGGAGCGGCTGCGCGACGAGCTGGTCGCCCAGCTGCGGGCTCACCCCGATGCGATGAGTCGAGGCGGGCCGCCGGAGCACTTCACCGTGAGCGTCCTGGTCGTCGACGCGGTGGGTCCGGCGCTGCGCGAGGTGCTGCTGACGCACCACGCGAAGGCCCGGATGTGGCTACAGCTCGGCGGTCACCTGGAGCCGGGCGACGCGGACCTGCTGAGCGCTGCCACCCGCGAGGCGCGCGAGGAGTCGGGGTTGGCCGACCTGGTCGTGCGACCGGAGCTGGTGGAGCTGGACCGGCATGCGCTGGGCGACGGCTTCACCCGGTGCCGCGAGCACCTCGACCTGCGATTCGTCGCCGTGGCGCACGGTGGCTCGGCGCAACCGCCGGTCGTGTCGCCGGAGTCGCTCGACGTCGCGTGGTGGCCGGCCGACGCGCTGCCGCAGCCGTGCGGGGCTGACCTGCCCCGGCTGGTCGAGCGGGTGCGCTCGCTGCGGGGCTGATCGGCTCAGCTGGCCGGCGCAGGTGCTGGCTCAGCTGTCCTCGACGTCGTCCTCGAGCCCCTCGCCCGACGGCTCGTCGTCGGGCGAGACGACCCCCCGCTCGGCGTGCACGAAGCCCTCGAGGTAGCCCCGGGCTCGTTCGGTGCGTGGATAGCTGCGCACGAGCGCCCAGAAGTCCTTGCCGTGGCCGGGTGCGAGCAGGTGCGCCAGCTCGTGCACCAGCACGTAGTCGAGCACCCACGACGGCATCTGCTGCAGCCGTGTGGAGATGCGGATGGTCCCGCTCGCCGGGGTGCACGAGCCCCACCGCGTGGTCTGATTGCCCACCCAGGTCACCGAGGTCGGCTTGGCGAGGCCGCCGAGGTGCAGCCGGGACAGCTCGCGGGCCCGCTCCTGGAGCTCCTGATCACCACGCGGCGTCCGGTGCCGGCGGGCCGCCAGCCGACCGAGCATCTGGGAGACCCACTGAGCCTCCTCTGCGGCGGTGAACCGGTCGGGGATCAGCACGATCGTGCGACCGCCCTCCTCGTAGGCGCTCACCGTCCGCTTGCGGCGAGCGCTGCGACGCACCTCGACCTGCGGCTGCTCCTCCTGCTCCCCTCCGTCCATGGCGGAAATCTACGCCGTAGCCGGCGGACCCTCGGCAAGATATCACTTTCTGTCACAGGAAATCACGCACGGCACGTGACGATCGGCGGGCGGGAGATCCAAGAATCCGTGCGTGTGTGCTCTATGGTGAGCGAAGTCCCCTGATCGACTCAGACGATCCGAACGACAAGGAGAAGACCGAGATGGCCGACACCTACAAGGGCGAGTTCTACTGCGTGAAGTGCAAGGCCAAGCGTGAGGCCGAGGGCAACATCGTGGAGACGAACGGACGCCGGATGGCCAAGGGCAAGTGCCCCGAGTGCGGCACGAACCTGAACCGCATCCTCGGCAAGGCCTGACCCAGCCGAACCTGATCCGATGGGGCGCGACCACCTGGTCGCGCCCCATCGTCATGCCACGGCCCGGGTGACAGCTCCCCGCGTCCGACCGCTGCGCTGTCCACAGATGAACTTTGATGCTGTTTGCCTGCGTTTGCGCGTGACAGGATGCGACTTCCAGCTCACACTCCCGCAGGAGGCCCGGTGTCCACCCCGCACGTCCCGCCATCTCCTCAGCCTCGCCTCGCCGGGCGCCTGGTCCGGCGCTCGGCCACGAGCATCCAGATCGGGCTCGGTCCACGCGCTGTCGTCGTGGACGAGATCGACGACCTGGACCTCGCGCTGCTCACCGCCCTGGCCGCCGAGAGCACCGTCGCAGAGCTGGACGAGATCTGCCACGCCCGGCAGCAGCCGAGCACGCGCGTTGCAGCGCTGCTCACGTTGCTGGGCCGCGCCGACGTCCTGCACTGGGTAGACCGGCCCGCGCACCGCCCGCAGGAGGCCCACGACGGGCATTGCAGGCCCTGGTTGACCTCCGAGCAGGCCCGGCGCCGGGCCGAGCAGCTCGATCTGCTGGTCATCGGGCGCGGTCCGTTGCCGAGCGCGATCGCCCAGCAGCTCGCCACCGCGCTGCCCCGGGCCGACGTGCGTCACCACCTCGAGCTCGAGGCCGTCGAGCCCCTCGCCTCGCGCGCTCGGCGCGTCGTCGTCCTCACCGCCGACGGCGCGATCGACCCCCATCAGGCGTCCCGGGTCGACTGGCGGGTCGATCCGCTGCTGCCGGTCGTCGCGCGCGACGGCGGGGTCGTCGTCGGGCCGCTCCACCACGGCGTGGCCGGCCCCTGCCCCCGCTGCCTCGACCTCGCCCGCCGTGATCGCGACCCGGCCTGGCCGCGCCTGCTGGCCCAGCTCGCCCAGGTGCTGCCGGACGGCGGTCACCGCCCGGTGGGGGCCGACGCGGTCGCAACCAGCCTGGCGGGCGTGGTGTGCGCGGCCGTGCTCGACGGTCCGCTCGTGGCCGACGGGCTGTCGCTGGAGCTGGGTGGCCCGGTGCCGCATATCCTCCATCGGCACTGGTCGCGACACCCGGCGTGCCCGGCGCACGAGACGTCGGTGGCGGTGGCCGGCTGAGCAGCGGCTACGACGACCTGGCCGCTACCACCACGGGTCAGCGGCTACCACCACGCGGAGTCGAGGCGCCCCTCCATGCTGCGGGCGTGCCGGCGGCTGCACGCCGGGCAGGTCCACACGGTCCGGCCGCGCTCGGTGCCGAAGGTCCAGGTCACGCGGGCGGCGGCCAGGCCGCCAGGTTCGCTGGACGCGTCGACGCCGCAGCTGCTGCACTGCATCAGCTGCGGCGTCGGTCGCGGTGCCGGGTGGTCGCCACGCTGGTCCGGTTCGTTCGTCATCGCACCCAGCGTAGGGGGCCGGCCGTCCGGTCAGGCCGCGACGGAGTCCTTGCGCGGCCGACCACGCGGCCGCTTGCGGGCCACGACCTGCCCCTGGACGAACAGCTCGCCACCCCAGACGCCCCACGGCTCGGCGCGCTGCAGGGCGCCATCGAGGCAGGCCTCGCGCAGCGGACAGTCGCCGCACAGCATCTTCGCGAACTCGACACCCTCGGGGGTGTCGGCGAACCAGATCTCGGCGTCGTTCTCCTGGCAGGGGATCGACGCCCCGGCTATCAGCGCCTGCTGGCGCTGGTCGATCAGCATGCTCAGTGACATCGTCGGTTCCTCTCGGACGTGCTCGGGGTTCGGGTGGGTGGTGAGCGGTTGGGTGGGGTGGACCCGGGAGAGGCCGAAAAAGCCTGAAGGCCGCGGATCCGGTGTCGGATCCGCGGCCCTCAGGCTGACCAGGTCTGGTGGTGGCTAGACCGGTGGTCGGGTGAGGTCGGTGGAAACGACGAGACGGGTGGACATGGGGGTGCCGTAGAACGGGGCGGAGCCCACGTGCTTGACGGCGGCGACGCCACGGCGACGAGCCGAGAGATCGGCTCCGTCGCGACGAGCGGTGACGGCCAGCGCGGCGCACGGCCAGGTGGCAGCGATCTCGGCGCGACGCGCAACGGCGCCGGACGTCGCGGAGGCGATGCCGGTGGCGCAGATCAAGGTGCTGATCATCGAGAGATCCCTCCTCACGGGGCTCGGGTGCTGCTGTGGTGGTGCTCCGGTGCTGCGGGAAGCAGCTGCTGGCGGTCACGGCCGGGGTCGACCGCTGACGTGATTGCGAGCGTAGCCCCGGCGCGCTCGCGGGGGCAACGGAATTAACCGATATTCGTCGAGACGGGTGTCGCTGGGCCAGGCCGGCTAGACGGATTCCGTTGCGGCCGTATCGATCTCGTCCGGATCGGCGCCCTCGAGAATCTTCAGGACCGGCGTGCCGTAGAGCTCGAGCTTGCGTGCGCCGACACCGCTCACCCCCGCCAGCGCGCCGAGGTCACGCGGGCGGCGCTCGGCGATCGCGGTGAGCGTGGCGTCGGTGAAGACGACGTAGGCGGGGACGCTCGCCTCGGCAGCGACCAGCCGGCGCCAGGTGCGCAGCGACTCGAAGGTCGCCTCGTCGTAGCTCGGCGGGCAACCCGTGCAACGGCCGACCTTGCGCTCAGCCGCGCTCTCGAGCTCGGTGCCGCAGGTGCGGCAGCGCACCGGCCCGGTGACCTTGGCGGCCTTGGCGCGCCCTCCGGAGCCGCGTCCACCGCGAGGTGCCGAGCGCGCTCCCTCGCCCAGGATGGCTACGGCGTCGTCGAGGAAGCGCGACGGGCGCCGTGACGCCCGACCGCCGACGTTGCGGGAGGCGGCCCAGCTGAGCGCGAGCTCTCGGCGGGCCCGGGTCACCCCGACGTAGAACAGCCGCCGCTCCTCCTCGATGGCCTCCGGTCCCTCGGCCATCGAGATGGGCAGCAGCCCGTCGGAGCAGCCGACCAGGTGGACGACGTCCCACTCGAGGCCCTTGGCCGAGTGCAGGCTGGCCAGCGTGACGCCCTGCACCGTCGGGGCGTGCTGCGCCGACGCACGCTCTGCGAGGTCGGCGACCAGCTCGGGCAGCCGGGCCTGCGGGTTCGTCGCAGCGAGGTCGTCGGCCAGCGACACGAGCGCCTGCAGCGACTCCCACCGCTCGCGGGTCGCGCCACCCGCTCGAGGTGGCTCCGGGGACCACCCGGCCCCGCTCAGCACGTCGCGTGCGAGCCGGCCGAGCGGGACCGAGCCGTCGTCGGCCCGCGCCTGACCGCGCAGCAGCACCACCGCGTCGCGGACCTCGCGCCGGGAGAAGAAGCGCTCGCCGCCGCGCACGAGGTAGGGCACGTCGGCCTCCGCGAGCGCCGACTCCAGCGCCGCGGACTGGCCGTTGGTGCGAAAGAGCACGGCGATCTCGCTCGCCGGGACGCCGCGTGCGATGCGGGCCTTGATCGCCGAGGCGACCTCGCGCGCCTCGGCCTGGTCGTCGTCGTGCCGCTCGAGGACGGGCCTCGGACCGGCGTCCCGCTGAGCCTGCAGCTGGACGAGCGAGCGCGGCGACGCGCCTGCGCGCCCCTGCGCCTTGAGCACGGTGTTGGCGAGGGAGACGATCTGCGGGGTGGAGCGGTAGTTGCGCACGAGCGTGACGGTGCGGGCGCCCGGCCAGCGGCTCGTGAACCCGAGCAGGTGCTCGGGCGTGGCTCCGGTGAAGGAGTAGATCGTCTGGGCCGGGTCACCCACGACGCACACGTCGTCGCGGTCCCCCACCCACAGGGCGAGCAGCCGCTGCTGGACCGCGTTGACGTCTTGGTACTCGTCCACGACGAACGTGCGGTACTGCCCGCGGACCTCGGCGGCCACGTCGGGGTGCTCGGCGAGGATCCCGGCGGTGATGAGCAGGACGTCCTCGAAGTCGATCACGCCGCGGTCGACCTTCAGGTCCTCGTAGACCTGGAGCAGCCGCGCCACGGTCGTCACGTCGATGCCGGCCGGCTCGCGACCGGCGCGCCGCGCTGCCGTGGCGTAGCTGTCAGGGGTGAGCAGGCTGACCTTGGCCCACTCGACCTCGGAGGCGAGGTCGCGCAGGGCGGGCCGGTCGAGCTGGAGGCGCAGCCGCGCGGCGGCCTCGGCGACGACCGACGCCTTGTGCGGCAGGATCTCGGGGGCGGCGCCTCCGATGGTGCGCGGCCAGAAGTAGTGCAGCTGACGCAGGGCGGCGGCGTGGAACGTGCGCGCCTGGACCCCGGGAGCGCCCAGCCCGCGCAGCCGGGTGCGCATCTCGCCCGCAGCCCGCGCCGTGAAGGTGACGGCCAGCACCTGCTGCGGCTGGTAGACCCCGCTCGCGACACCGAAGGCGATGCGGTGCGTGATGGCCCGCGTCTTGCCGGTCCCTGCACCGGCGAGGACACACATCGGCCCGCGCGGGTTGGCCGCGACGTCGCGCTGCTCGGGATCGAGGGCGGCCAGCAGCTCATCGGGGGACGGTGTCACGCCGCTGATGGTAGTTGAGCCCACTGACAGACCCAGGGGGCACAATGGCCCCATGGCCGACCACCCGTACCTGGACCCGAAGCGCTACCCGCCGGCCGGCGAGGTCGTCGTCTACCGGACCGGCTGGTGCTCGTTCTGCCGGCGGCTGGAGCAGCAGCTGGTCGCGGAGGGCATCGGGGCCACGCTGGTCGACATCGAGCGCGACCCCGACGCGGAGGCGTTCGTCAAGCAGGTCAACCATGGGGACGCCGTGGTGCCCACCGTGCTCTACCCCGACGGCAGCGTCGAGACCAACCCGTCGATCAAGCAGGTGCAGGCGCGTCTGGGCTGACGCCCACGGTCACCAAGCCGGTCACCAGGTGCGGGACTCTACAGGCCCGCCGAACCACCCCTCGATGAGGTGCCGCGCGACCGAGACACCGCTCGGTGCCGCGAGCTCACCCTGGTCGATCGCCGCAGCGAAGTCCGCGCGGCTGAACCAGCGCGCCTCGGCGATCTCGCCCGGGTCCAGGACGAGCCGGGGGTCGTCCGCCCGCGCGGCAAAGGCCAACATCAGCGACGCCGGGAAGGGCCAGGGCTGGTTGGCGACGTAGCGCACGTCCCGCACGCGCACGCCGACCTCTTCGCGCACCTCGCGCGCGACGGCGGACTCGAGGGACTCCCCCGGCTCGACGAAGCCGGCCAGCACGCTCATCCGGCCGGCCGCCCACTGGGCGCCGCGGGCAAGCAGCAGCCGGTCGTCCGGGTCGGTCACGGCCATGATGACGGCCGGATGGGTCAGGGGATACGACTCGGCGCCGTCCACGGGACAGCGGCGCACCCAGCCGGCCTGGACCACCTCGGTCCGCGCGCCGCAGCGTGGGCAGTGCCGGTGCGTGCGGTGCCAGTGCGCCATGGCGATGGCCGTCGTCGCGAGGCCCGCCCCGGCGTCGTCGAGGATCCCGCCGGCGGCGCGCAGGTCCAGCAGGACCCCCTGCGCGGGGAGGTCGACGAGCTGCTCGGCCCGCTCGCCCGACTCGTCGTGGAGCACCGCGACATAGTGCCGGCCGTCGTCGTCCTCACCGAGGTAGACCGTGACCAGGTCCCGGTCGCTCGGGCGCGGGGCGCGCAGCACGAGGGTGGCGTCACCGTAGCTCTCGGCACCGTCGCGGGCCCGCATCGGCACGCGATCGCCGAGGACGTCGAGCACGGCAGTCCTGGGGTCGTCGAGCAGGCCTTCCTGTAGGGAAGCCTCGCTGCGTCGCCACGACGCTCGGTCGACTGCGGTCCGGTTCAGGGCGAGCAAGGGGTCCTGGCGCGGCGCTCCGGTCACGCTCACACTGTAGACGCCGTGCGGCACGTACCGTGGAGCCCGTGAGCTCCCCCAGCCGTCGCCCCCTCACCCTCGCCGCCCTGGCAAGCGCCGCCGTGCGCGACCTGGACCCGGTCTCCGTCTCGGGCCTGCACACCGACGAGCCCGGCGTGGACCAGGCGCTGGTGACGGACACCAAGGGGCGCACCTGGCACGTCGTCGTCCCCCGCAGTGCCGCCCAGGGAGCCGCGCTCGACCTCCCCGACACCCTGCTGCCGCTGCTCGACGCGCGACTGCCCTTCGACGTGCCCCGACCGAGCGGGTACGCCGCCGTCAAGGGCGTCGGTCGGGCCGCCGTCCACCCGCACCGCGAGGGTCATCAGCTCGCCCTCGAGAGCCTCCCGGCCGGGCCCGGTCTGGCCGCGACCCTCGGGCGTCTGCTGGCCGCGATCCACGAGCTGGACCCCGCGGTCTACGAGGAGGCGGGGGTGCCGGTCTACGACGCCGAGGGCTGCCGCCGTCGCCGGCTCGCCGAGCTGGACCAGGCCGCCGCCGGTGGGCACGTCCCGCCGCGGCTCCTGGCCCGCTGGGAGCGGGCGCTCGACACGGTGACGCTGTGGCGCTTCGCCCCCACGCCGACCCACGGCCCGCTGCACGGGGCGCACGTCGTCGTGGCGTTCGCCGACGACGAGGACAGCGCCACCGGCGAGGTCGTGGCCGTGTCCGGCTGGCACCACGCGCAGGTGGGTGATCCCGCCGACGACTTCGCGCTGCTGTGTGCGAACGCGCCCGCGGACGCCTTCGACACCGTGCTCGAGGCCTACGCGGCGGCGCGCACCGACCGGCCGGACCGGGGCCTGGTCACGCGCGCCCGCCTGGCCGCCGAGCTCGAGCTAGCGGCGCGGCTGTCGAGGGCGCGCGCCGACGGCGACCCCGCCCTCGTCGAGACCCTGTCGGCCGCGCTGGCCGACCTGGACGAGCGCACCGCAGGCGCCGACCTGATGGAGCCCCAGGTGCTCACCACCCGGCCCAGCGCGCCGGGTGGTGAGGAGCTGGACGAGCTGGAGGACGAGGACATGGCCGAGCCGACGGCGCCGACTGAGGCGGCGGAGTCGACCGAGCGCACCGAGCGCACCGAGGCGCTGGCGGAGCGCTCGGCGCCGGGTCCCGTCGAAGTGGCGCCGAAGGCCTACCAGCCGGAGGCGACCACCGGCGACATCATCGATCCGGGATCGCCGCGAGCACAGCGCTGAGGCCGGCCTCGTCCACCAGCTCGGGCCACACCGTCTCGCCGGTGGCGGCGTAGAAGAACGCGCCCCGGACCCGGTCGAGCGGCAGGCCCCGGAGCCGGGCGTACGCGAGCCGGTAGGCCGCGAGCTGGGCCGCGCGGGCCTGGGCCTGCGCGCCCCGCGGCGGCGCCCCGGTCTTCCAGTCGACGATCGTGACCAGCCCGTCCGGGTCGGCGAACACGGCGTCGATGCGCCCCCGGATGGCCAGGCCATCCACGACCGTCTCGACGGCGACCTCGACGGCCTCGGGCGACCGGCCGGACCACTCGCTGGCGAGGAAGTTGGCCTGCATCCTCGCCAGCTGGTCAGCCTCGGACGGACCGGCGCCATCGGCGGCGAGAGTCCAGGCGGCCGGCTCGGTCAGGTCGGCCAGATCGAGCATCGCCGCCTGGGTGTAGTGGGCCTCGACCCAGGCGTGGAAGTCGGTGCCGCGGCGGGCGGCCGTGGCCGGCGCGGCGGGCATGGGTCGACGCAGCGAGGAGGCGAAGGCCTCCGGGTCGCTGGCGAGCGCCACCACGGCGGAGGTGGAGAGGTGGCGGGGCACCACGACGTCGCGAGCGACCCGGCGCTGGTGGTCCTGCCGCTCGGCGAGGAGCAGCTCGAGCTCGGCGTCCAACGACCCGTCGCCGTAGGGAGCCGGCTCGTGCGCCTGATCGGACACCAGCCGGGTGTCGACCTCGACGGCGAGGGCACGCAGGGCCAGCACCCCCGGTGCGGTGGACGGCGGCACCGGCCAGGCGCCGATGATCTCGTCGGCGAGGCGCGGGTTCTCCACGGGTTCCTCCTCGGTCGGGACCGGGGGGTCCCACCACTGCAGGACCTCCCCCACCCCGGCGTCGCGCACCTCGGTCAGGAACCGGGACGGCAGCCGTGGTCGCCGCCCGGTGCGCCACCCCGCGGCCGTCAGGAGCAGCCGGTGCCGGGCGCGCGTGAAGGCGACGTAGGCGAGGCGTCGCTCCTCCACGATCGCGTGCTCGCCTGCTGCGAGGACGAATTCGTCGATGCGGTCCGACAGCGTCGACAGGTCGCCGGCCCCGCGCCAGTCCAGGGACGGCAGTCCGGCCCGGTCACCGCGCAGGTCGAAGGGCAGGTCGGCGAGGCCGAGGAGCCAGGCCTTGTCCTTGGGCGGCCCGACCCGCCAGGCGTCACCGCGGTAGGACGCGCTGCCGGTGTAGGTCGGGAAGCCGGTCTCCTCCAGGCCGGCCACGGCGACGAGGTCCCACTCGAGACCCTTCGCCGCGTGGACGGTGAGCACCTGCACGGCCTCCGGGTTGACGTCTCGGGTGCCGAGCTCGAGGGCGTTCTCGTGCTCCTCGGCAGCTTCCAGCCAGGCGAGAAACGGGCCCAGCGAGGCGCGCTGGGAGGCCGCCGCGAAATCGGCCGCGACGTCCAAGAAGGCCTCAAGGTGGGTGCGCGCGGTCGTGGGGGTCGCACTCGGGCGCGCGAGCACCTCGACATCGAGGCCGAGCGCCCGCTCGGCCTCCTCGGCGAGCTCCGGCAGGCTGAGCCCGGACAGCGACCGCAGCCGGCGCAGCACCCCGCGCAACCCGAGCACGCGCTCTCGGGCGGTGTCGCCGAGGTGCTCACCACCGGGCCCCACCCAGCCGACCGGGGGCGGGTCGTCCAACGCCTCGACGAGGCTGAGGTCACCGCGAGGCTGGTCCTCGGACGTCGAGCGCCGACGCAGCTCGCTGCCCCAGGCGGACAGACCGGTGAGGTCGGCAGCACCGAGCCGGGCGACCGGGCCGGAGAGCAGACGCATGAGGTGGTCGCCGCGGGTCGGGTCGTGGGCGACGTGCAGGAGGGCCAGCACGTCGGTGACCTCGGGCGTGTGGAGCAGCCCGCCGAGGCCCACGACCTCGACCGGCAACCCGACCTCCTCGAGCGCGTGCACGACCTCGGCGAACTGAGATCGTTTGCGGCACAACACTGCCGCGCTGCGCGCAGGAGAGTCGATGGCCACCGAGTCGTCCGGTGAGCGGTGGGCGAGGATCCACTCGGCGATGCGTCGCGCCTCGGACTCGAGCGTGTCGGTGACGATGATCTCTACGTGTCCCTGGTCCGCGCCCGGCCGGGCAGTGAGGGGCGGCACCGGCACCCTGCTCGCCGACCGCAACGGGCCGGCGACCACGTTGGCGGCCGCGAGGACCTCGGTGTCGTTGCGCCAGCTGGTCGAGAGGGTGAGGACGGCGGCGGGCGTGCCGTGCTGGGCGAACTCGCGCGGGAAGCGGGTCAGGGTCGTTGCGCTCGCCCCGCGCCAGCCGTAGATCGACTGGTGCGGGTCGCCCACCGCCATCACCGGCACGGGGTCGAGCGTGACGTCGACGCGCGCACCGAACAGCTCCTTCAGCAGGACGAGCTGGGCCTCGCTCGTGTCCTGGAACTCGTCGAGCAGGACCGCGCGGAAGCGGCGCCGCTCGATCGCGGCGATGTCCGGGAACGCTCGGGCGAGCTGAGCGGCGAGCGCCATCTGGTCGGCGAAGTCCAGCGACTCGGACTCGCGCTTGGCGCGCTCGTAGCTGACGAGCAGGGGCAGCACCTCGCGGCGCAGGCGCAGCTCGCGCAGCAGCTCCTTGGCAGGAGCCGTCCGGGGGGTGCGCCGACCCGGGTCCTTGGGCGGCAGCGACTCCAGGTGCGCGATGACGGTGTCGAGGAAGGCCGTGACCTCGGCCGGCTCGCGCAGATGCTCGGCGAGCTCGCCGGCGAGGTGCAGCACCGCCTCGACGACGGTGCTCTGTGCCGGCACCTTGCCGGCGCCGACGGTGTCGAGCGGACCGCTGAACCGCTCGACGAGACCTTGCACCAGGTGCCAGGTCGAGGCGGGTGAGAGCAGCCGGGCGCCCGGCTCCCGGCCGAGGCGCAGCGCGTGCTCGCCGACGAGTCGGCCGGCGTAGGAGTGGTAGGTCGACACGGTCGGGGCGACGGCCGGGTCATCGGCTGCGGGGGTCCACAGCCCCACCTGCTCGAGCCGACGCAACCGCCGGCCGATGCGCTCGGCGAGCTCGCCCGCAGCCTTGCGGGTGAACGTCAGCCCGAGGACCTCGTCGGGCCGGCAGTGACCGTTGGCGACGAGCCACACGACCCGCGCCGCCATCGTCTCGGTCTTGCCGGACCCGGCTCCGGCCACCACCAGGACGGGGGCCAGCGGTGCCTCGATCACCGCGACCTGCTCGGTGGTCGGCGTCGGCAGCCCGAGAGCCGCAGCAATAGCGTTGGCGTGCAGCATCATTCGTCTTCCGTGGCGCGAAGTGGGCAGGAGCTCTTGACCTGGCAGTAGCGGCAGTGCGGACCGACGCGCGCGCCGAACGCCGCGCCACCCATCTGCTCGGCCGTCTCGGTGAGCAGGTCGTGCGCCCAGCGCGGGTCGTCCGCGGCGGCCACCGGTGGCTGGTGCTGGACCTTGTGCGACTTGGCCTTGGTGCCGAGCTGCAGCAGAGCGGCTCCGCCGGAGCGCGCACGACCGACGAGCTCGTCGAAGGCTCCCTCCTCGACGGCCACCTGGTAGGCCGCGAGCTGGGCGTTGCTCGCGATGGTCGTGTCGGCCGGTGGGGTGCCGGCGGTCTTGAGGTCGACCACCCGCAGATGTCCCTCGTCGTCGCGCTCGAGCCGGTCGACGCGGGCTCGGACCTGGGCCCGGCCGACGTCGAACCGGGCGTCCAGCTCGTGCCCCACCAGCTGCCAGCCGGCCTGCTGCAAGGTGGTGGTGTAGGTCGCCAGCCGCTCGAGCATCTGCTCGGCCCGTCGGCGCTGGTGCCGCGTGGCGAACGTGTCGGGCGGCAGGCCCAGCTCGTCGAAGCGGCGATCGAGCTCGGCCTGGTAGGTCGCCGCATCGGCGTCACCGAGCTCCGCGGCGATCTCGTGGACCAGCGTGCCGAGGGCTGCGGTCGGCTTGGCCGCCGCGTCGCCGCCGCGGCTGAGCAGCAGCCAGCGCAGCGAGCACTCGGCGAAGCCTTCGAGCTGGGACGGCGACACCCGCACCGGTCCCTCGTCGGGCACCACCGGGCGGTCGTCGCTCAGTGCGCGCAGGGGCCACCAGGTCGCCGGGTCCGCGGCGGCGACGCCCGCGCGTGCCAGCAGCGCGAGCCGGTCCGCCGCAGCGCCGCGGACCTCGGGATCGACGTGCAGGCACTGCTGGCGCAGCTCGGCGACGATGCCACCGAGAGACATCGGTCTCGGGAGGTGCGCCACAGGACGCGGGTGCTCGTCGTCACGGGGGTCGATCAGCTCGAGGTACGCGGAGGGCTGCTCGTCGTCGCTGCTGACGGCCGTGACGAGCAGCCGCTCGGTCGCCCGGCTGACCGCCACGTGGAGCAGCCGGGTCTCGTCGTCCCGCACCGCTCGCTGGGCCGCCTGCACCGTGCCGTCGCGGCCCGCGACCACGTCGACGAGCTCCTCGGACCCGAGCAGCGAGCCACGCAGCCGCAGGTCGGGCCAGACGCCCTCCTGCAGCCCGGACACGGCGACCACCCGCCACTGCCGCCCCGCCGCACCGGCGGGGGTGGTGAGCGTGAGGACGTGATCGGTCGGTGCCGCTGCCACCAGGGAGTCGGCCGGCACATCCTGGGCGAGGATCTGGTCGACGAACGCCTGCGGACCGGCGCCGGGCAGACGCTCGGTGAACGACTCGGCTGCGGCGAAGAGGGCGACGACCGAGTCGAGGTGCTGGTCGGCCCTGGCCCCGGACGCGCCCCCGGCGAGCGCGGAGCGACGCCAGGGCTCGGCCAGCTGCAGCGCGGACCAGCAGGCCCACAGCACCTGCTCGGCCGTGGTGTCGGCGCGCCAGCCGTCGCCGTCTCGCGCTGCCGCCTGCACCCCGCTGCGCAGCGCCGCACGCAGGCGGGCCACGGCCTCGATCAAGTGGGCGTCAAGGTCCAGGGCGTCAAGGTCCAGGGCGTCGAGATCCAGGGCGTCCAGGTCCAGGGCGTCCAGCTGAGGGTCGGCGAGGAGCAGCGTGACGAGCTCGTCACGCGCTGGACCCGGGCGTTCGGTGGCGTCCCCGACCGAACCCGCCCGGGCACGACGAACCGCTCGTCGCACGCGCCGCTGGGCGACGACGTCGAGACCGACGAGGACCGAGCCCATGAGGTCGGCGGCGCGGTCGGCGTCCAGCGGGTCGTCCTCACCACGGGCGAGGCCGAGGACTGCGTCCAGGAGCAGGAGCAGCGCGCGGGCCGCGGACTGGTCGCGCAGCGGGATCTCGGTGGTGGCCGCCGCGACCGGCACGCCCTGCGCGGCCAGCACCCGGCGCAGAGCGGCGACCCGGCCACCGCCGCGCACGACGACCGCCATCTGCGACCACGGCACCTGGTCGACCAGGTGCGCCCGACGCAGCCGCGCCGCGAGGAAGGCCGCCTCCTGGGCGACGTTGCGCAGCAGCGCCACCTCCACCGCGCTGGTGGGAGCCGCCACGGTGGTGGGGGTGGTGGCAGGCGGGATGGAGGAGGCGGTGGCTGGCGTGGTGGTGGCGGTGGTGAAAGGTGTGGTGGTGGCTGTGGTGGCCGGCGAGGTGGCCGGGACGCCGTCGGGCCGCTCGGCAGGTGGGCGGGGTGCCACCCGGTGGGAGGCACCACCGACCGCGCCGATCGCCCGGGCCACCCGGGCGGTCACGTCCGCGAGCTCCGGCGGCTGACGGTGTAGCCGGCGCAGGACGAGCTCGGCGCCGTCGCCGAAGAGGTCGTGCCAGCCCTGGGCGAGCAGCGTCGGGTCGGCTCCGCGGAAGCCCTGCACGGTGCTGTCGGGGTCGCCCAGCAGCACCAGCTGGGGCCGGGGGGCACCGCTGGGCAGGGCGCGTCCGCGGCGGCCGGACCGGCCGGTGAGGATGACTTGGAGCAGGCGGGCTGCCGAGACCGTGAGCTCCTGGGCATCGTCGACGACGATGAGGCCCACGTCCTCGCGGACGCGGGCGAGGGCGTCGGGGTCGTCGAGGAGCAGGTCGGCGGCGGCCGACAGGATCCACGCCGGGTCGTAGGCACCCGGGCGCGAGAAGGCCGTGACCTGGTCGTATTCGAGCAAGACCTCGGCAGCGCCCACCCACTCGGGCCGGTCCTTGACGCGGCCGAGGCGCGCGAGGTCGGCGGGCTCCAGCCCGCGCTCGACGGCGCGCATCAGCAGGTCACGCAGCTCGGCGCGAAATCCCCTGGTGGACAGCGCCTCTCGCACACCCTCCGGCCACTGCGGGCCAGGGACTGCCCCCTCGGCGTGGCCGGCCAGGAGCTCCTTGAGGATCGTGTCCTGCTCGGACCCGCTCAGCAGGACCGGGACAGGATCGCCGCGCAGCACCGCGGCCCGGCGCAGGATCCCGAACCCGAGCGCCTGGTGGGTCCGAGCGAGTGGCTGGGTGGTGGTCGTGCCGAGGCGGGCCGTGACGCGTTCGCGCAGGTCGGCAGCGGCGAGCCGGGAGGACGTGAGCAGCAGGGCGCGGTCGGCCGCGACGAGGCCACGGCGCACCCGGTCGGCGACGAGCTCGACGGCGACGGTGGACTTGCCGGTGCCGGGGCCTGCCAGCACGCGCACGACCGGTGCCTCGCAGGCGATGACCGCACGCTGGTCGTCGTCGAGGCGCACCCCGCCTCCGGGTCCGTCACCGCCGACGCCGAGCGCCGGGGCTCGTCTCATGCTCACCATGGGTCGATCAGACCACGCACCTCTGACAGACCCTCCTCACCAGGGCGGATCCGCCCGCGGTGACCGTCGTGCCCGCCCCCGTCCCAGCGGGCCAGCCGCAGGTCGATGCGCCGACCGTCGACGGGGCCGCCGACGAGCGGGGTCCCTTCCTCGAGCCAGTGCGGCCGGGCCCGGTCGGTGAGCGTATCGGGCAGGCTCCCGTCGGCGCGGACCACCCGCCACCAGCAGGTGAGCGATCCGTAGCGCGACATCACCTGGCCCACCTGCCGCGGTCCTCCGCGCCCGGCCAGCTCCGCGACGTCGCCGTAGGCGAGCGCCATCCCGGACGGGATCTGGTCCGCGACGTCGAGGACCCGCTCCACCTGCGCCGGGAGCTCGTCGACGCCCAGGTGGTCGTGATCGGGGTCGCTCATCGTGACGCTCCCGTGCGGCGCACCAGCAACGGTGGCATCAGTAGCGCGGCCGCTCGGGCTCGATCTCGTCCACCCAGGCGAGGATCCCCCCGTCGAGGTGCCGGACGTGGCGGTAACCACGGTCCAGCAGCGCCCGCCCGGCCTGCTCCGAGCGGACGCCGGAGCGACAGTGCAGGACCAGGTCGTCGTCGCGGGCGAGCACGGCGTCGCAGCGCCCGTCGAGGATCTCCTCCAGCGGCACGTGCTCGGCGCCATCGATCGTGACGATCTCGCGCTCGGCCGCCGTGCGCACGTCGACGAGCCGCACGGCGGCGGGACGTGCGGCACCGGCAGCAGTGGCTACAGCGGCGGCACCGGCGGCACGGTCTACGAGCAGGGACTGCAGCTGGGTCGGCGAGACGACCGGGACGTCGCTGACGTCGGGAGCGGGAGGGACCGCGACCGCGCACACGCTCGCCTCCAGGTCGGCGAGGCGCACCTCGCGCCCGGGGGCGCAGACCTGACAGTCCGGGTTGCGGCGCACCGGGAGCTCGGACCAGGTGGCGGCGAGGGCGTCGTGCAGCAGGAGCCGGCCGATCAGCGGTGCACCGCTCCCCGTGACCAGCTTGACCACCTCGGCACCCTGGGCCGCGGCGAGCGCCGAGCAGGTCACCCCCAGCACGCCGGCCTCCGCGCAGGAGGGCACCGACCCCGCAGGAGGCGGCTCGGGGAACACGCAGCGGTAGCAGGGACCGTCGGCGGCGCCCCAGACCGACGCCTGGCCCTGGAAGCGCAGCACGCTCGCCCACACGTGCGGGATCCCGAGCAGGACGCAGGCGTCGTTGACCAGGTAGCGCGTGGCGAAGGAGTCGCTGCCGTCCAGCACGACGTCATAGCCCGCGAGGATCTCCTCGGCATTCGCGGCGACCAGCCGTTGCGGGTGCCGCACGACCGTGACCAGCGGGTTGACCGCCGCCACGGTCTCGGCGGCGGAGTCGACCTTGAGCCGTCCGAGGTCGGCCTCGCCGTGCACGACCTGGCGCTGCAGGTTCGACCGCTCGACGACGTCGTCGTCGACGATCCCGATCGTCCCGATCCCGGCGGCCGCCAGATAGAGCAGGGCGGGCGACCCCAGCCCGCCGGCGCCGACCACGAGCACCCGGGCGGCACCCAGCCGGCGCTGCCCGATCTCGCCGATCTCCGGCAGCAGCAGGTGCCTCGCGTAGCGCGCGCGCTCGGCCTCGCCCAGCGGCGGACCGGGCTCGACCAGCGGCACACCGCGACGGGCGCGAGCGCGTGCCACGTCGGTCTGGGGCCCCTGGTGCGCCTGTTGCCGGTGCTGCACCTGGGCGACGGGGTTCGGCATCCCCCGAGCCTAGTCCCGTAGACCGTGAGCGTGAGCAGGGTGGGCCTCGCGCGGGCCTGACCGTGGGCACCGGCCGTGGGCACCGGCCGCAGACGGGGACCGAACCGACCGCTTCAGGCAGGTTACGGCCGGGTAGCATGGCCGGGCCGGGCGACGGACTGCCCGCCCGGGACAGGAAGGACACCCCTTTGTGACCACCACGACCGGTCGATACACCCGGCTCCCGCGATCCCAGCGCCGCGTCCAGCTGCTCGACGCCGCCCAGGAGGTGTTTGTCGAGGCCGGCTACCACGCGGCCGCGATGGACACGATCGCCGAGCGGGCCGGGGTCAGCAAGCCCGTGCTCTACCAGCACTTCCCGAGCAAGCAGGCGCTCTACCTCGCGCTGCTCGACCAGCACTGCAACGCGATCGTGAGCATGGTGGAGCAGGCGCTCGCGGACAACCAGGACAACAAGCAGCGCGTGGCGGCGGCGATCGACGCCTACTTCAGCTTCTTCGAGCAGAACGGCTCCCCCGCGCGACTGGTGTTCGAGTCCGACCTCACCGGCGAGGAGCCGGTGCGCACGCGGCTGGACTCCGTGGCCCTGCGCTGCGCCGAGGCGATCGCCGCGGTCATCGCCGAGGAGGCAGGGCTGCGCACCGACCAGGCGCTGCTGCTGGGCATGGCCCTCACCGGCGCGGCCATGCAGTCGGCCAAGCACTGGGTGACCCAGGGCCAGTCGGTCCCCCGCGCGGAGGCCACCCGACTCGTGAGCGCGCTCAACTGGCGCGGGCTCGGCGGCTTCCCCCGCACGCAGGCCGGCTGAGGCCGCAGCCCCACGTCCCTATAGCCTCGCCGGACTCCGCCGGACTCCGCGGGTCATGGGAACATCGGGACGCGTGCCAGGGTTGGTGCACATGACAAGACCGGCGCCCACGGCGGCGCCGGCGAGCACAACGAGAGGATGACCCGTGGAGGTCAAGATCGGCGTCCAGAACGTCGCCCGCGAGATCACGTTCGAGTCCACCGAGACCGCGGAGCAGATCCAGCAGACCGTGGCTGCGGCCGTCGCCGCGAAGGATCTCATCACGCTGCGTGACGACAAGGGCCGAGTCGTCGTGGTCCCGGCCGACCGGCTGGGCTACCTGGAGATCGGCGCCCCGGAGAAGGGCCGGGTGGGCTTCGGCTCCCTCTGAGCACCCTGCTCAGACACGTTCTGTCACCCACTCGTTATCGAAAAGCGGGTTGGACCTCGCCCAGTGGGTATGAAGGGGCGTGTCACAGTGTTCGAGTCGCTCATCGAACTCGACATGACGGGTGCCAGCCACCCGACCTCACGCCAGCAGGCGGGACGCTCGGCCCCACCGCTACAGACAAGGAGTCAAGAACTCATGGTTTCCACCATCATCAGCGCCATCATCGCCGGACTCATCATCGGCGCCCTCGCGCGCCTCGCCCTCCCGGGTCGCCAGAACATCGGCATCGTGATGACGATCGTCCTCGGCATCCTGGGCTCGCTCATCGGCTCGTGGCTGACCTACCAGTTCGGCTACAGCAACAGCAACGGCGGGTTCGAGTTCATCCCGTTCATCGTCGGCATCATCGTCGCGGCCCTGCTCATCGTGGGCTACCTGTCGATGACCGGTCGCCGCTCGCGCCCGTGACGCACCCCGCTCGCCGAGCCGGCTGACGCGTCGGAACACTGACGCAGCCGAATCTCACGAAGCCCCCGCACCGACCTGGTGCGGGGGCTTCGTGCTGCCTACGGGGTTGTCGGCTCTGGGTGGCGGCTCTGGGTGGCGGCTCTGGATGGCGGCTCGGGGTGGCTCAGGAAGCGAGGCCCAGGTTGGCCAGCCGCTGGGTGTGCGCCTCGGTCATCCGAGTGAACATCCGCCCGACCTCGGCCAGGTCGGCGCTGCGGCCCGGGACACCGCCGACGAGCAGGGTCGCCAGCGCGTCGCGCTCCACCACGGCCTGCTGAGCCTGGGCGAGCGCCTCGCCGACGAGCCGTCGGCCGTAGAGCGCCAGCCGGCCCGAGGAGGCCGGGTCGGTCGCGATGGCCTCGCGGATGGCGCTGACCAGGAAGCCCTCGACCGACCCGGCGTCCTCGGCGCTGCCGCGGTCCAGCACCTGGAGCACCAGGTCGCGGGTGTCGTCGTCGACGTAGGCAGCCACCTCGCGGTAGAAGTCGGTCGCGATCGAGTCACCCACGTGCGCCTTGACCAGGCGCTCGGCCCAGGTGGCCGGCAGGGTGCGCTCGTGGAACCGGGCGAGGACGGGCTCGAACGGCGCCATCGCCGCGGCGGCCTCCACCCCGAGCGCCCGCAGCCGCTCGGCCAGCAGCTCGTAGTGCCCGAACTCGCGGCAGGCGTGCCGACCGAGGGCAGCGCGGGCGGTCAACGTGGGCGCGGCGTCGCTGTCGGCGGCCAGGCGGGCGAACCCGGTCAGCTCACCGAGGGCCAGCAGACCGAGCAGATCGACGACCGCAGCCTGCTCGGGGGTGCCGGCCGCGGGGTCTACCGGCTCGACGGGCGACGCGTGCGGGTTCTCGCTCATGACGACTCACGGTAGCCGGTGCGGCTAGACTGGCGGTGTCAACAGGTGCCCGGTCGGCACGAATCCCCCGACGGGACTGCGATCCCAGACCTCCGCCGCTCGCGACTGCGACGAGCACGGCGGCGACGAAGACCTCCGATCGGCTCCTCCCGCCCTGGCAAGCCCGGGGCTCCGGCGCAGCGCCCGTGCGCAGCCGGCCGATCGCGCAAGGAAGATCCATGTCCGACCAGACCCAGCACACCGACGCCTCCGTCGCGTCGTCCCCGTCCGTAGAGACCGTGGCGGCCCCCGAGGCGCCGAAGCCGACGTTCGCCGACTTCGGCGTCCACCCCGACATCGTGGCCGCGCTCGACGACGCCGGCATCACCCACCCGTTCCCGATCCAGGCGATGACCCTGCCGGTCGCCCTGGACGGGCACGACATCATCGGTCAGGCCAAGACCGGCACCGGGAAGACCCTCGGCTTCGGCGTGCCGATCCTGCAGCGCGTGGTCTCCCCCACCGACGCGGCGTTCGCGACGCTGCCGCACGCGGGCAAGCCGCAGGCCCTGGCCGTCGCGCCGACCCGTGAGCTGGCCGTCCAGGTCGCGAGCGACCTCAAGATCGCCGGCCGCCGCCGGGGTGTCCGGGTCGCCGAGATCTACGGTGGCCGGGCCTTCGAGCCGCAGATCGAGGCGCTGCAGCGCGGCGTCGAGGTCGTCGTCGGCACGCCGGGCCGGCTGCTCGACCTGGCCAAGCAGCGGCACCTGGACCTGTCACACTGCTCCATCGTCGTGCTGGACGAGGCCGACGAGATGCTCGACCTCGGCTTCCTGCCGGACGTCGAGGCGATCCTCGCCCGCACCGCGCCGCAGCGTCAGACGATGCTCTTCTCGGCGACCATGCCTGGCCCGGTCGTGGCGATGGCTCGCCGCTACATGAGCCGTCCGACGCACATCCGCGCGATGCACGAGGAGGGCAGCAACGCCCACACCGTGGCCGCGATCGAGCAGCTGGTCTACCGGGCGCACGCGCTCGACAAGGTCGAGATGCTCGCGCGCATCCTGCAGGCCAAGGACCGCGGCCTGACCATCATCTTCAGCCGGACCAAGCGCACCGCCGCCAAGGTCGCCGAAGAGCTCACCGAGCGTGGCTTCGCGGCCGGCTCGCTGCACGGCGACCTCGGCCAGGGGGCCCGTGAGCAGGCGCTGCGGGCGTTCCGCAACGGCCACATCGACATCCTCGTCGCCACCGACGTCGCCGCCCGCGGCATCGACGTGGAGAACGTCACCCACGTCATCAACTACCAGTGCCCCGAGGACGAGAAGACCTACGTCCACCGGGTCGGCCGCACCGGTCGCGCCGGGCACACCGGCATCGCCGTGACCCTGGTCGACTGGGACGACCTGCCGCGCTGGTCGCTCATCAACAAGGCCCTGGACCTTGGCATCGCCGAGCCGCCGGAGACGTACTCCTCCTCTCCCCACCTGTACGCCGACCTGTCGATCCCCGAGGGCACCACGGGCCGGCTGCCGAAGAGCAAGCAGGTCCGCGACGGGCTCGCGGCCGAGCGCCTCGAGGACCTGGGTGAGACCGGTCGCCACGGCGGTTCTGGTCAGGGCGGCTCTGGCCGTGACGCGGGCCGTGGTTCTGGTCGCGGTGGCTCTGGCCGCGGAGGTTCGGGCCGCGGCGGCGCCGGTCGTGGCGAGGGGCGCGCGGAGTCGCGCGGCGAGGCTCGTGCCGACACGCGCGGTGAGTCCGGCGAGCGCCCGCGTCGTCAGCGCAGCCGTCGCCGCACCCGCGGCGGCAAGCCCGCCGAGGGGTCTACGCCGAACGTGGAGAGCTGACCGGCCGACTCGTTCTACGCACTCACTGTACGTGTCGTAGCTCCCCCATCCGAGCGACGTTGTGTTGCTGGGCCGTAAAACTCGATTGGGACTTCTTCCCCTCTTCGTGTCTACGGTGGTCCCTTTGATCTGACGGTTTGCGCCGGTTCCCCCAGTCCGGGCGGTCCGGCGCGCCCTACGGAGAGGACCGCATGCCAGACCAGCTGCCTTCGTCCGACGGAGTCGGACACACGTCGTCGTCCGACGGTGTCGCACCAGCGTCAACGTCCGACGGAGTCGGACACACGTCGTCGTCCGACGGTGTCGCACCAGTCTCGACCTCCAACGGCGTCGGACCAGTCCCCACGTCCGGCTCGACCGCCGTGACCGCGCAGTCGTCCTCGGGGGCGACTGCGACCGACACGCTCGAGTCGCGCTCCCCGACCGACGCCGCGACCAGCCCGGCGTCCTCCGACGAGACCGGCGCCACCGGGGAGCACCACCTGCTCACCGGTCTGACGACCCCCGCCCCGCGCTCCTCGGCGGTCAAGGAGGGCATCGACTGGGTCGTCTTCGGCGTGACCGCGCTCATCGCCATCGCGTTCGTGTCGTGGGGCTTCGCCTCGCCGAGCTCGTTGTCCGCCACGAGCACCACCGCCCTCAACTGGGTGATGACCAGCACCGGTTGGCTGTTCGTGCTGCTGGCCACCGGCTTCGTCTTCTTCGTGCTGTGGCTCGCCGCGAGCCGCTACGGGCGCATCCCGCTCGGCAACGACCGGGAGGAGCCGGAGTACTCCACCGTCTCGTGGGTGGCAATGATGTTCAGCGCCGGCATGGGCATCGGCCTGATGTTCTACGGCGTGGCCGAGCCGCTGTTCCACTACGTCTCGCCGCCCCCGGGCGCCGGGGCGCAGGGCCAGACTCCCGAGGCGCTCCAGGTGGCCATGGCCACGACGATGTTCCACTGGGCGCTGCACCCGTGGGCGATCTACGCCGTCGTCGGTGTCGCCATCGCCTACAGCACGTTCCGCAAGGGCCGTCCGCAGCTCGTCTCCTCGGTGTTCACGCCCCTGTTCGGCAAGCACGCCAACGGCTGGGGTGGGAAGGTCATCGACGGTCTCGCGATCTTCGCGACCCTTTTCGGCTCCGCGGCCTCGCTGGGTCTCGGCGCCCTGCAGATCGCTGCCGGCATGGAGTTCAACGGCTGGGTGCAGTCGGTCAGCACCGGCGTGCTGCTGATGATCATCGCCGTCCTCACCGTGGCCTTCATCCTCAGCGCCACCTCCGGCATCGCCCGCGGCATCCAGCTGCTCGCCAACATCAACATGGTGCTGGCCCTCGCCCTCGCGCTGTTCGTGTTCGTCGTCGGGCCGACGCTGTTCATCCTGAACCTGCTGCCGACCACGCTCGGTCAGTACCTCGCCCAGCTGCCGGGCATGGCCTCGCGCAGCGACGCGAGCGGCCTGGGCCCGATGCACGACTGGCTGTCCTCGTGGACCGTCTTCTACTGGGCCTGGTGGATCTCCTGGACCCCCTTCGTCGGCATGTTCATCGCCACGATCAGCCGCGGTCGCACGATCCGTCAGTTCGTGTCCGGCGTGCTCATCGTCCCGAGCCTGGTCTCGCTGGTCTGGTTCTGCATCTTCGGTGGCGGCGCGATCGACGCCCAGCGCACCTTCAAGGACCTGGCCCCGATCAAGGACGGCGTCCCGACGATCAACTCCGACGCGGCGCTGTTCCAGCTGCTCGCGCACTACCCGATCGCGTCAATCACCACCGTGCTCGTCATGGTCCTGGTGGCGATCTTCTTCGTCTCGGGTGCCGACGCCGCGTCCATCGTCATGGGCACCCTGTCCGAGCACGGCTCGATCGAGCCCACCCGCAAGACGGTGATCTTCTGGGGTGCCGCGACCGGTGCTGTCGCCGCCGTCATGCTCCTCGCGGGGAGCGCGGCCGGAGACACCAGCGAGGCCCTGAACGGTCTGAAGAACATCACGATCGTCTCGGCGATGCCGTTCGTCATCGTGATGGGGCTGATGTGCTGGGCCCTGGTCAAGGACGTCACCACCGACCCGCTGGTCCGTCGCGCCGACCTGGCCGACCGGCTGCTCGCCGAGGCGGTCGTCACCGGCCTGCAGGAGCACGGCACCGAGGACATCCAGCTGGTCGTCGCCGGCACCGGCACCGATGCGCCCGCCCAGCGCCGGCCGCGCGGCCTGCTGTCCTGGCTCGCCGACCGACGTCGCGGCGCCCGGCGCTGACCGTCAGGGCCGGAGCACGGGGACGCCGCCGGCCTGGTCCTCGATGACCGCGAGGACCTCGGGGTGGGTGGTGTTCTCGGCGAGGCGGTTGACCTTGCCGGAGCCGTGGTAGTCGCTCGACCCCGTCGTGACCAGGTCGAGCGCCGTCGCGAGGCGCATGGCGTGCCGGGTCTGCTGCTCGTCGTGGTCGCGGTGCCGCGCCTCCAGACCGGCGAGGCCGGCATCGGTCATGGCCCGGACGACCGAGTCCGGGACGACGCGGCCGCGCTTGGCGGCGAAGGGGTGGGCCATCACGGGCACCCCGCCGGCGGCGCGGACCAGGCGGACGGCGTCGACGACGTCGGTGGCGTAGTGCCGGGCGTAGTAGGGCGACCCGGTGTAGAGGTACTGCGCGAAGGCCTCGTCCCGGGAGCCGACGGCGCCGCTCGCGACGAGGGCGTCGGCGATGTGCGGGCGCCCGACCGTCGCCCCGTCGGCGACCTGCTCGAGGACGTCGTCGTAGCTGATGGGGAGGTCCTCGCTCAGCAGCTCGACGATCCGCTGCGCCCGGGTCTCGCGCGAGCGCCGGGCGTGCGTGATCTCGGCGAGCAGGGCCGGGTCGTCCGGGTCGTGCAGGTAGGAGAGCAGGTGGATCGAGATGCCCTGATGAGCACAGGACAGCTCCATCCCGCGCACCAGTGTCAGACCCGTCGCTGCGGCCTCGGCGGCGGCCTCGTCCCAGCCGGCCGTGCTGTCGTGGTCGGTGAGCGCCAGCACGCTGAGCCCCCGGTCGGCAGCCTCCCGCACGAGCTCGCGCGGGGTCTGCGTGCCGTCGCTCGCGGTGGAGTGGGTGTGCAGGTCGATCACCATGGGCCCACCGTAGCCGGGCACCGCACGCACCCGGGCCGGTTGCTCCCGCAGCGGTCGCCGGCGATCCCGTCAGCCGTGGGATCAGCCGCGTGGCATCAGCCGCGCGGGATCAGCCGCGCGGGATCAGCACCGTGTAGTCGAGGTCGAGCACGACCTCGGGCCGGTAGCGCCCGTCCTCCCCGCGCAGCGGGAAGTCGCCGCAGGGGTGGTTCTTCGTCGCCACGGTGCGCAGCCGCAGCGCACCCACGTCGGTGCGGCCGGGCAGGTCGAGGCGTTCGAGCACCTCGGACCAGGCGTGGATCGTGTCGCCGGCGAAGGTCGGGTTGGCGTGCGTGCCGGCGTTGATCGCGGCGACCCAGAGCGCGTTCTGCAGGCCGTTGAAGGACAGCGCGCGGGCCATCGAGATGATGTGCCCGCCGTAGACCAGCCGGCGCCCGAACCGCGAGTCCGCCTGCGCGAGCTGGTTGAAGTGGACCTTCGCGGTGTTCTGGTAGAGCCGGGTCGCGAGCATGTGCTCGGCCTCCTCGACGGTCATGCCGTCGACGTGGTCGATGCGCTCCCCCACCTCGTAGTCCTCGAACAGCTGGGCGCTCCCGGCGAGCGGGGCCAGCCGGGCCGCGTAGTCGACGGGCACGGTGATCGGCACGTGCAGGTCCCCCGCCGGCACGGCGCCGGGCAGCTCGGGCACGACCGGCGCCTCGGCGGTCTCGTGCGGCTCGGCCTTGTTGACCATCACCCACCGCACGTAGTCGAGCACCACCTCGTCCCGCTGGTTGCGCCCCTGCGACCGGACGTAGACCGTGCCGGTGCGCCCGTCGCGGTTGGCCTTGAGCCCGATCACCTCGGACGTCGCCGTCACGGTGTCACCGGGCAGGACCGGCACGCCGAAGCGACCGCCGGCGTAGCCGAGGTTGGCCACCGCGTTGATCGAGATGTCCGGCACGGTCTTGCCGAACACGACGTGGAAGGTGAGCAGCGGGTCTACGGGAAGCTGGCGCAGACCGAGCGCCTCGGCGAAGGTCGCCCCGGACGTCAGCGCGAACCGGGAGCCGTAGAGCGCGGTGCTGAGCGCGATGTCCCCGTCCGTGAGCGTGCGTGGGGTCGCGTGGACGATGTGCTCACCGAGCCGGAAGTCCTCGAAGTACCGACCTGCGCTGGTCTTCATCGACCCACCCTTCGCATCGCACCGGCCGCGCACAGGGGCCACGGCCGGAGAGGACCTGGTGTCCTCGGCGCCCATGCTGCCCCACCGGCTGCTCAGCCGCGAGGCTCTCCGACAGTGCCGTTGCCCACAGTGCCGTTGTCCACAGTGCCGTCGTCGACAGCGCTGTCGGGCTCCGTCTCGTGGCCCACCGAGCCCTCCACCGAGCCGTCCACCGCAGCGTCCTCGGCAACAGCCTCGTCAGCACCCTCGCCACCCGCGGCGCCGAGGGGATCTCCGCCGTCGACCGGCACCTGGGCCGCACCGACCCACGCCTCCAGACCGCTGCCCTCGAGCGGCGGCCCGTGACCGTCAGCGCGGACGGCGTCCCGCGCGGCGTCCCGGGCCGCGGCGACGGACGCAGGGGTCAGCCCGGCGGCCTCGGCGAGCGCCGGGCTGACCGGCCGGGTGACGCTGAGCATCTTGCGGCGCCACAGCAGCCGGTCGCGGACCGGCCGGGCGAAGTAGGTGCCGAGGCTGGCGCCGGCGGCGAGCGCCATGCCGATGCCGGCGGCGGTGAGCAGGGTGGCGAAGCCGGCCATCTGGGAGGAGAGGAACTCGCTCTCGGTCACCATGGTGAGGATGCCGCTGAAGGTCCGCGAGCCGGGCATCAGCGGCACGATGGCCGCCGTCGTCAGGGCGAGCGCGGGCAGCACGTAGCGGCGAGCCACCGGAGCCGCGAGGAAGGCCGCGATCATCGCCCCGACGGCGCTGGCGCCGATGACCCCCATGCCGATGGTGATCATCGCCATGTAGCCCAGCTGCGCGACCGCGCCCATCGCCCCGCAGAACAGCACGGTGCGCGGCCCGGCCTGCGTGGCCACGGCGAAGGCGCAGGACACGACCACGGCACCGACGAACCCCCGGACCGGGGCCACGATGCCGACGTCGTCCCCCGACACGTAGAGCGGCACGCCCAGCCGGGTGCCCAGCTGCAGCACCGCGATGATGCCGACGACGATGCCGAGCGTGAGCACCATGACCTCGAACGCCCGCGCCCCCGCCGTGACGTAGAACCCGTCGATGGCGTCCTGGGCGGCCCCGACGACGGACATCCCGGCGAGCAGATAGACGATGCCGGACGTGACGATGAGCGACGGCCGGGTGTCCTGGGCCAGCGCGAAGCCGTGGTCGCTCAGGGCCATGACGATCACGGCCGCGCTGGTCGGCACCGCCGCACCCGCGGCCTGGGCGAAGAACGGTGGCACGGCCTTGCGCCCGAGCAGTCCCTGCAGCCGCTCGATGGCGGCGGTCGAGGCCGCCGCGATCACCGTGATGAACGGTCCGGCGCCGAGCATCAGGCAGACGCCGAGCGCGAGGACGGCGTTGCCGACGCTGACGACCCACGGCCGGTAGGGCCGCGGGGCCGACAAGATGGCGACGAACCGGTTGGTGGCCTGGTCGAGCGACAGCCCGCGCTCGATGTTGTCGACCAGCGCCTGGATCCGCAGCAGGCGGGTGTAGTCCGTGCTGCGGCTGCGCACGACCCGCGTCATGGTGAGCGGCGTCCCGGACTGCCCCGGGTGGTAGGACACCGTGATCGAGGTGAACGTCACGTCGACGTGCGCCCCGCTCAGCCCGTAGGCCCGCACCACGCGGATCGCGGTCAGCGTCACGTCGTTGGCCGAGGCGCCGTGCGAGAGCATCAGGTCGGCGATCCGCAGCGCCAGGTCCAGGACCTTCTGCGCGCGACGGGGGTCGACCTCCTCCTCGCCGGGCTGCTGGCGCGAGAGTCCGAGCCGGGGTCGGATCGCCCGCAACGCCGAGCTGGCGGTGCGGCGAAGCAGGCGCGGGGTGGGCACGCCCCCACTGTGGACGGTCGGGGCAGGCGATGTCACGTCCCCGCGCCCGGGTGCCCGGGTGACACGAGGCTGCTAACCACGACGGGGTAGACCTCCCGGCCGGGGCCCCGCTCGTGGCGGCGAGCCACCGCGGTGGGGCAGGATGGCCGACATGAGCGAAGAGCAGCCGAAGGCCGAGCACCGCAGCAGTCCCACGTCGACCCAGTTCCGCGAGTTCGTCGCGTCGGGATGGGCGCCGCGCAGCACCGAGCTGCCCGAGCGCACCGAGGCTGCAGTCCATGCCGGGCGGCGGCGTGAGGCCCTGAGTGCGGCCCACCCCGGCGAGCGGATCGTGCTGCCGGCGGGCGGGCTCAAGGTCCGCAGCAACGACACGGACTACCAGTTCCGGCCGCACACCGCCTTCGTGCACCAGAGCGGGCTCGGCGCCGACCGCGAGCCGGACGCCGTGCTCGTCCTCGACCCGCGCTCGGAGCAGGACGGCGGCGGCCACGAGGCGGTCCTCTACTTCCGCCCGCTCGCCCCGCGCGAGTCCGAGGAGTTCTTCGCCGACAGCCGCTACGGCGAGTTCTGGGTGGGCGCGCGCCCGACGATCGAGCACGTGCAGGCCGAGCTCGGCATCGCGGCCCGGCACATCGACGGGCTGCGCGACGCCCTGGGCAAGGACGGCGCCACCCTGCGCGTCGTGCGGCACGCCGACGCCGAGGTCGCCGCCATGGTCGACGCCGTGCGCCAGGAGGTCGGAGTCACGGCGGAGCAGCTGCAGGCGGAGCAGGAGGCCGACGCGGCCCTCGCGCGAGAGCTGTCCACCCTGCGCATGGTCAAGGACGAGTGGGAGGTCGGCGAGATGCGTAAGGCCGTCGACGCCACCCAGCACGGCTTCGAGGGGATCATCGCCGACCTGCCCGAGGCCGTGCGTCGAGGCCGCGGCGAGCGCTGGGTCGAGGGGGTCTTCGGCCTCTACGCTCGCCACGAGGGCAACGGGGTGGGCTACGAATCCATCTGTGCCGCAGGCGATCACGCCAACACGCTGCACTGGATCAAGAACGACGGCGAGGTCCGCGAGGGCGACCTGATCCTGGTCGACGCGGGCGTCGAGGTCGACTCGCTGTTCACCGCCGACATCACCCGCACGCTGCCCGTGAGCGGCCGGTTCAGCGACGCCCAGCGCCGGGTCTACGACGCGGTGTTCGCCGCGCAGGAGACGGGCATCGCGGCCTGTCGGCCGGGCAACAAGTTCCGCGACATCCACGCCGCGGCCATCCGGGTCATCGCCGAGCACCTGCACGCGTGGGGGCTGCTGCCCGACGGGGTGAGCGTCGAGGACACGCTCGACGCCGACCACGGGCAGTACCACCGGCGCTGGATGGTGCACGGCACCTCCCACCACCTGGGGCTGGACGTGCACGACTGCCAGCTGGCGCTGCGCGAGGACTACATGGACGCCGAGCTGACGCCCGGCATGATCCTCACCGTCGAGCCGGGGCTGTACTTCAAGGCCGACGACCTGCTCGTCCCCGAGGAGCTGCGCGGCATCGGCGTGCGCATCGAGGACGACGTCGTCGTCACCGAGGACGGCTGCGAGGTCCTGTCGGCGGGGATGCCGCGCTCGTCCGCGGACGTCGAGGCGTGGATCGCCCGCGTCCAGGCCGAGGCCCGACGCTAGATCGTGGGCCGCTCGTCGGTGGGCTCCTGGGGGCTGCGGCGCACCCCACCGAGGGTGCTGTCGCCGGCGAGCAGCTGCGCGGCCTGGGCGTGCAGGTTCTGCTCGACGAGCACTTCGTACTTCGTCGCGACGACCTGCTGCACCGAGGTGAAGTCGCGCCGTCCGAGAGTGAAGCTGTAGCCGATGAGCGCCCAGATCAGGCCGAAGATCGCACCGAAGATCATCGTCCAGAACACGATGCCGAAGCCCAGACCGAGACCGGCGAACAGCGAGAAGATCAGACCGACGAACAGGCCCAGCCACAGGCCGGAGAGGACGCCACCGAGGGCGACCGTGGGCGTGGTGAGGCGGCCGGTGACCCGCTCGACCAGCTTGAGGTCGGTGCCGACGATCATGACGTT
Source organism: Arsenicicoccus piscis (assembly GCF_022568835.1). Lineage (GTDB taxonomy): Bacteria > Actinomycetota > Actinomycetes > Actinomycetales > Dermatophilaceae > Arsenicicoccus > Arsenicicoccus piscis. The sequence continues at coordinate 60,225 of NZ_JAKZHV010000005.1, read as the reverse complement.
CTCGACCGGGAACTCGTGGTCGGAGAGGTAGTCGACGGCCTTCTGGGCGCCGGCGTAGTCGTCGAAGACGCGCAGCGACATGGGGTATCGGAGGTTGAGCCCTGCGGCGGGGACACGCGGATCCAAGGGGTTCGTGGACATGCGACCACTCTACGCTTCTGCTGGCGGTGCTGCAGGCCCAGCGGCTGCTCCCGGGTGGCGCGGTTCGTGGCCGTCGTGCAGGGCCCGGTCGAGGTAGCCCTCGGCGTGCTGCCGCTGGTCGGCTGGACTGCCCCAGCGGTCGTCGGACTCTGGACTGCGCCAGCGGTCGTCGGACTCTGGACTGCGCCAGCGGTCGTCGGACTCTGGACTGCGCCAGCGGTCGTCGGACTCTGGACTGCAGGCGGGCACTGGACGGCGGGAGGGGGCTGGGTGCGCTGGGCTGCGGGGGCGGTGGGGGTGCTCTACGCGGCGTTCGCGGTCAACCTCGCCCTGGTGTGGCGGCTGCGGCCGGCCACGCCGTGCGGCTGCTTCGGGGGCGACGAGCCGGCCGGGGCTGCGACGACGACCCGCGCGGCCGTGCTGTCCATCGCGGCGCTGCTCGCTGCGGGCACGGGCTACGCCGGGGAGCGCGACCCGGGCGCCGGATCAGTGCGCCGTGGTCGTCGAAGGCCAGGTCCCAGTCGCCGTCGGGGCTGTAGCGCAGGTTGGCGGCGGTCATCAGCTGCCGACCGAGACCCCAGCCCACCCCGGTGAGTACGGCACCGAGCGGGCCGGCGAACAGCGCGACGACGGGGACGGCGACGTAGGGCAGCCCGCTGGTCACGTACGTGCGCACCCCCGTGCCCATCTCGAAGCCGAACTCGAACGGCCCGAAGAACCTGCCGTGCCGAAAGACGGTCTCGGGGACCAGCCGAGCGTTCTGCGGCAGCCGGAACGACACCAGACCCATCTCGCGGACGGCGATCACGACGAACCAGGTGGCGAGCAGCCCGGCCCAGGCCCACCAGGGCAGGGCCAGCCGCAGCAGCGAGCCGAGCGTCAGCACGACGAGCGCGGTGACGACACCCCCGGTCACGGGGCCGAGACCGAAGGGGGCCGGGCCGGTCAGGAGGGCGAGGGCCACTGCAGCGACGGCGGGCAGCACGACGAGCGTGGCACCGACGAGCGGGTGCCAGGCGCGCCGGACGGGGTGGTCGAGACGCTCACCAGCCGAAGAACCACCACCACCACGGGTCGGACGTCGTGGTGGTCGTCGGGGTGGGCGTCGGGCTCGTCGAGGTCGGCGTCGGCGTGGGGCTGGTGGACGTCGGAGTCGGCGTGCTCGTCGGAGTCGGCGTGCTGGTGGGCGTGCTGGTCGGGGTCGCCGGCGCGGTCGGCGTCGAACCGCCCGAGACCGCCGTCCGGCAGATCGTCAGGTACGTGTAGGACGTCAGGGTCCGGACCGTCATGGAGCCGTCCGAGCACCGGTAGGTCACGCCGTTGACGGTCCAGCGCCAGGCGTTCTTGGTGGTCGTCGCCCCGCAGGCCGAGGAGATGGGTCGGTTGTAGCGCGTCTGCGAGCCGGCGATCTCGGTGTCGCTGCGGTGCCAACCGGTGCTGTCGCAGCGGGTCGACCCCATGATGTAGCCGCCGTAGCAGGCCGCTCCGGCGTTGACGTAGGCGCCCTCGGTGTCGTTGGACTCGCGGTAGCCGTTCGGGTAGCCGGCGCGGCAGTCGATGGCGTCCCAGCCGGTGAGGCCGGTGGGGCTGGTCCCGGCCGCGGACCGCGGCTGCTGGACGAGCGGCGACCACCCGAGGGCGGTGGCACCGACGGCGGCGCCCGACAGCGCGACGCCGCGCAGCACGGTGCGACGCCGGGCCAGCGACCCGAGCCCGGTGAGCGCCAGGGTTCGGGTGGTCGGGGTCGAGGAGTCGGCCTCGGTCGACGGGATGGTGGTGAGGTCCAGGGCCATGGGACGTCCCTTTCGGCGTGCGGGTCTGCTGGGCGGGTCTGGTGGGCGGGTCTGCTCGCGGGCTCAGTGCCGGGAGTAGAACGTGCGGAACGACTCGAGGGCGCGGTCCACGTCGTCGGGGCCGGCGGGAAGGGCCAGCTCAAGGACCTCTCCGGAGGGCGCGACGAGCATCAGGACCGGCGGGGTGAGGTGGGCGACCGCCGACCAGGACGGGTCGTCCCGCACGACGCGGATCCCCGCCGGCAGCGGGCCCCAGACGTCGTCGCTCTCGTAGGTCAGCAGGACGGCGGGCTCGGGCAGGCGTGACGACAGGTCCGCGAGCCGGGCGAGGACGAGCCGGCACAACGGGCACGCGCTGTCGGACGCGGCACCGGCCGGGTAGGTCAGCCGACTCACCTGACCGCGCAGCAACCTGATCTCGCGCAGGCAGGCGGCCAGCCCGAGATAGAGGACCACGATGGCGATCCAGCTGACGACGACGGCGACCCACGGACTCATGTCAGCGGCTCTTCCGATCGGTCGTCCAGGTCACGTCGAGGGAGTCGAGCACGGTGGTCGACGACTGGTCGCTGATCGAGTCCGGGTTGCTGACCTCGACCTCGGCCGCCCCGTGGGCGTGCCGACGACATAGGAGTAGCCGTGCGGCCGGGCGCCGGAGCTGCCGGGGAGCAGGGTGCGCCAGATCTCCCCGTGCCGGGTCTTGCCGCCGCGGTGGCGCGGGACCATCTGGTCGGCGTGCGCCGGGCCGGGCAGGTCGAAGGACACCGAGTCGTCGCAGACCAGCAGCACGTGCTCGTTCATCATGGTCAGGCCGGTGGCCCGCTGCGGCGCCACGCGCATGCCCTCGGCGGTGTCGTCCGGGTCCAGCACCGCGTAGAGCTCCCCCACGTTGGCGAGCGCGGGTGCCGGTCCGCTGAAGATGGTCATCGGTGCTTCCCGATCAGGGAGGCCACGGTCATCGAGCCGTCGGGCGCCGAGGACACGCTCGGGCTGCGCCTCGTCTTCGTGAGCGAAGCCATGCCCGTTCTCCTCGCCGTTGCTAGGTGCGTGGGCCATCCGAGGGACCCATGCGACGGGAGGATGCTGTCAGCCAGATGGGTGAATCCTCTAGCCCTGGCCCAGGACTCGGGCGCCCAATTCACCCGGGACGTGCAACGTCCACGACGGATCGTCACGCCGCCTCGCCAGCCCCTTCACCCAAGGTCGCCGCGCCTGACGCAGGCCCTCACCCAGGGTGGGTGAGAGCTCACGCGAGCTCGGCGGGAGGTCTACCGGGCCTTGTAGTCCTCGAGCAGCCGGCGACCAATGATCATCCGCTGGATGTCCGCGGTGCCCTCGCCGATGAGCAGCATCGGCGCCTCGCGGTAGAGCCGCTCGATCTCGTACTCCTTGGAGTAGCCGTAGCCGCCGTGGATGCGGAAGGAGTCCTCGACGACCTCGGCGCAGTACTCCGACGCGAGGTACTTCGCCATGCCGGCCTCGAGGTCGTTGCGCTGGCCGGCGTCCTTGAGCCGCGCCGCCTTCACCATCATCTGGTGCGCGGCCTCGGCCTTGGTGGCCATGTCGGCGAGGCGGAACATCACGGCCTGGTGCTGCGCGATCTTCTTGCCGAAGGTCTCCCGCTGCTGCGCGTAGGCGATGCCCAGCTCGAAGGCACGCTGCGCGACCCCGCAGGCGCGCGCCGCGACGTTGACCCGGCCCACCTCGACGCCGTCCATCATCTGGTAGAACCCGCGGCCCGGCTCCCCGCCGAGGATGTCGGCGGTGGTCTTCTCGACGTTCTCGAGCACGAGCTCGGTGGTGTCGACGCCCTTGTAGCCCATCTTCTCGATCTTGCCCGGGACGGTGATGCCCGGCGCGGTCTGCCCGAAGCCGGGCTCCTTCTCCAGCAGGAACGTCGACATGTTCTTGTAGACCGAGTCGGCGCCGGTGTCCGTGCGGACCAGGCACGCGACCAGGTTGGCACTGCCGCCGTTGGTGAGCCACATCTTCTGGCCGTTGATGACCCAGGTGTCACCCTCGGTGTTGACGGCCTTGGTCCGGATCGCCGAGACGTCCGAGCCGCAGCCCGGCTCCGACATCGAGAAGGCGCCGCGGATCTCGCCGGTGGCCATCTTGGGCAGGTACTTCTGCTTCTGCTCGTCCGTGCCGTGCTGCAGGATCATGTAGGCCACGATGAAGTGGGTGTTGATGATGCCGCTCACGCTCATCCAGCCGCGGGCGATCTCCTCGACCGTGAGCGCGTAGGTGAGCAGCGACTCCCCCAGGCCGCCGTACTCCTCGGGGATCATCAGCCCGAAGATCCCGAGCTCCTTCATCTGCTCGACGATCTGCTCGGGGTAGGTGTCGGAGTGCTCCAGCTCCTGAGCGTTCGGGATGATCTGCTCGTCGACGAACTCGCGCACGAGAGCCAGCAGCTCCTGCTGCTCCTCGGTGAGGCCGTCGGTGGTCTGGATGCGTCCCATGAGGGGTCTCCGGCTTCGTTGGTGGGGCTGGTCCGGCGGGGTGCCGCTCGGGTCGGTCGTTACTCCCGAGTATGCCGAGCCGCCGGACCCCTCGACAGCCAACCCGAGCGTGAGCCTCACCACGCCCGGGCCGTGGTCGGGACCAGGCCGATGTCCGGGCCGACGCCCGGCCCGTGGTCCGGAGCACCCCCGAAAACCAGTCGCCGTCCCCACGGACCGAGCGCCATGCTGGGCCCGACCGAACCCACCGACGAAGGAGACGTGCCCTGCACGGCCTACCCGACCTCGCCGTCGACAGCAGACCGGACGACCCGCCCGAGGGCGAGCGCTGGTCCACCTGGGACGGTGCCCAGCACGGCCCCGAGCCGCGCCCACCCTGGGTGATCACGGCGCTCGGCGCCGTCGACGCCGACCTCGGCATCCTCAAGTCCGGCAAGGAGGCCGACGTCCACCTGCTCCGGCGATGGGTCCCCGCGGACCCGGACGGCGCGGTGGTCCTGGCCGCCAAGCGCTACCGCACGGCGGACCACCGCATGTTCCACCGCGACGCGGGCTATCTCGAGGGGCGCCGGGTGCGGCGCTCGCGCGAGACCCGCGCCATGGCCCGCCGGACCGACTTCGGCAAGGACGTGATCACGACCCAGTGGGCCGGCGCCGAGTTCGCGGCGCTCGACCGGCTCTGGTCGCTCGGCCTGCCGGTCCCCTATCCCGTGCAGCTGACCGGCACCGAGATGCTGATGGAGTTCATCGGCACCGCGGACGGCGTCGCCGCACCGCGGCTGGCCCAGACCCGGCCGTCGCCGCCGGTGCTGGCCGAGCTCTACGAGCAGCTGCGCACGGTCCTGCTCGTGCTGGCCGGTGAGGGGTGGGCGCACGGTGACCTGTCGCCCTACAACGTCCTCGTGACCGGTCCCGACCAGGACCAGGTCGTCGTCATCGACTGGCCCCAGATCGTCGACGTGATCGGCAACCCGCACGGCTTCGACCTGCTCGCACGCGACGTCGCCAACGTCTGTCAGTGGTTCGTCCGGCGCGGCCTCGACGTCGACGAGGGGATGCTCCAGGGGGAGGTCGTCGCGGCGGCGACGTCACGCTGACGCCAGAGGGTTGTCGGCGCCGGCAACGGCGAGGGGCCACCAGCGCGATCGCTGGTGGCCCCTGCTGGGAACCCCGTGCCCTCACACGTCGGGTTCCACCCCGTCGTCGGCGGCTCGCCCCCACGAGCCCGGTGCCGACAGTTGCCCCCGGGGAGTCAGTAGACCCGGACGGTGCCGCCCAGGTAGATGGCCCGGCCCCGGCGCAGCTCGTCCATGGTCCCGTTGTAGACCCGCACGCAGCCGTGGCTCGATGGCCACGCACCCACGTCGAACCGCGAGCCGTGCACGGCCACGCCGCCATTGAAGTACATCGGGCGGTACATGTCGCCCAGTCGGCCGTGCTGCCACCCGTTTGCCACCTGCCAGTAGAACCGGAAGGTGCCGGACGGCGTCACGGCGCGCACCCGCTTGCCGCGGTCGTAGTAGTAGTGACCGTTGCCGCTCGAGCAGTTGTAGATCCGGGTGACCCGGCCACCGTCGACCACGAGCAGCACCTGACGGGCCTTGTCGATCTCGATGACGTGACCGGAGGTCGACCGCGCCTTGGGTCGCACGCCGCGGTTGAGCGCGGACGCGGTGCCGGTGCCGACCGAGCCCACGCGGGACAGGCCGGCAACCTTCTGCACGGCGAGGACGGCCTGCCGGGTCTGGCCGGCGTAGACCCCGTCGGCCCGACCCGCGTAGTAGCCGAGGGCGTTCAGCCGGTTCTGCAGGGCCACGACCTTGGGGCCGCGCGAGCCGACCCGCAGGCCGCTGCTGACGGCCGCGGCGCTCGCTGCGGCACTCGGGGCGAGGCCGGCCGCCCCCGCACCGGACGCACCCGCGACCGCCCCTCCTGCGAGCGCGGCACCGGCCGCGGCGACCGATCCGGCTCGGAACAGGTCTCGACGAGTCATCACCAGCATGAGATACCCCTACTCTGCGGCCCGGTCCTCGACGCGGTGCCACGCTCCCTCGGCCACGACGTCGTCGTCGCGCCGCCCGGTGCGACGTTGCTCGTCGGCACCAGCCCTGCCTGATCTGCCTTACACACCCCAAGACGCACTCAGGTCCCGCAAAGGTTGCCCCGGGCGCTCATCGAATCACCCGGCCTGCGGGTTGTCACCCGGTGCGTGACGAGCCGCCACGGAACGTGTCACGCCGACTCGGTCCGACTCGGTCCGGCTCGGTCCGTTCGGACAACCGCACGCGTTAGGCTTGCCGCTCGTGGCCACCATGACGCGCGTCTTCGTCGCACGCCTCGCCGGGCTGTCGGTCTTCGACCCGCTCGGCGACCGTGTGGGGCGCGTCCGCGACGTCGTGCTGGCCTTCCCCGCCACCCGCCGCCGGCCCCGCGTGCTGGGCCTCGTCGTCGAGGTGGCCGGCCGCCGCCGGGTGTTCGTGCCGATCACCCGCGTCACCAACATGGACGCCGGTCAGGTCGTCACGACCGGCCTGGTCAACATGCGCCGGTTCGAGCAGCGTCCCACCGAGACCCTGGCGCTGGCCGAGGTGCTCGACCGCGGGGTGCAGGTCCAGGAAGCCGGCCAGGAGGCCTACGAGGCCACCGTCGAGGACATCCTGATGGAGCCCGAGCGGGGCCGCGAGTGGGCGGTCACCAAGGTCTACGTGCGCAAGGGTGTGCCGTCCCAGGGCGGTGGGCTGCGGCGCATCACCGGGCGCCGCGGCGAGACGCGCCTGGTCGACGTCGCCGACGTCACCGGCCTGCACCTGTCCGCGAGCGGGCAGGGAGCGGCGCGGCTCCTCGAGAGCTACGACGACTCCCGGCCGGCCGACCTCGCCGAGGTCATCCACGAGCTCACCCCGCAGCGCCGGGTGGAGGTCGCGACCAGCCTCGACGACGACAAGCTCGCCGACGTCATGGAGGAGCTCCCGGCCGACGACCAGATCGAGATCCTCGCCAGCCTCGACGTCGAGCGCGCCGCCGACGTGCTCGAGGCGATGGAGCCCGACGACGCCGCCGACCTGCTGTCCGAGCTGCCGCAGGACCGCCAGGAGGAGCTGCTGCAGCTGATGGAGCCCGGCGAGGCTGCTCCGCTGCGCCGCCTGCTGACCTACGACGACGAGTCGGCCGGTGGTCTGATGACGACCGAGCCGATCATCCTCGGGCCCGAGGCGACCATCGCCGAGGCGCTGGCGACGGTGCGCCAGGAGGACGTGGCCCCCGCGCTCGCCACCGTGGTCTGCGTGTGCCGCCCGCCGCTGGAGACGCCCACCGGGCGCTACCTCGGCATCGTGCACATCCAGCGCCTGCTGCGCGAGCCGCCGCACTCCCCCGTCGGTTCGATCCTCGACAAGGAGCTGGAGCCGCTGGACCCCGAGGACACCCTCGGCACGGTCACCCGCGTGCTCGCCAACTACAACCAGGTGTGCATGCCGGTGGTCGACGCCGACGGGCACCTGCTCGGCGCGGTCAGCGTCGACGACGTCCTCGACCACATCCTCCCCGAGGACTGGCGCGAGGAGCGGCACGAGGAGAGTGACGAGGTGATCCGTGGCTGAGCGCAACGACTCCGGGAACCGGCTCGACCAGCCGCGGGAGGCAGGAGTCCGCTTCAGCCGCCCGCGGGTCATGGACGCCGAACGCTTCGGGAAGGCGAGCGAGGCGTTCGCCCGCTTCATGGGGACGCCCGCCTTCCTGATCTACATGACCGTCTTCGTCGTGGTGTGGCTGGCGTGGAACACCTTCATGCCCGAGTCCGCGCAGTTCGACCCGCGCAGCCTCAACTACACGCTGCTCACGCTCATCCTGTCGCTGCAGGCGTCCTACGCCGCGCCGCTGATCCTGCTCGCGCAGAACCGTCAGGACGACCGCGACCGGGTCGCCCTCGAGCAGGACCGCGGTCGGGACGAGCGCAATCTCGCCGACACCGAGTTCCTCACCCGGGAGGTCGCGGCGCTGCGGATCGCGCTGCGCGACGTGGCCACTCGCGACTACCTGCGCTCGGAGCTGCGCGACCTGCTCGAGCAGCTGGAGGACCGGGGGCTGCGTCGGCCCGAGGACGAGGATTCCGGGTCGGGCCGCCGCCGGGGGTAGCGTGACCCCATGCCCGTCAGCCCGTCCGCCAGTCAGCCTGCCTCCCCGTCACCCGTCAGCCTGGACGCCGTCCACGGGGCGTTGGCGACGGTCAACGACCCCGAGATCCGGCGCCCCATCACCGAGCTGGACATGGTGCGGTCGGTCGACGTGTCCGACGACGGTCGGGTCGCCGTCACGGTGCTGCTCACGGTCGCGGGCTGCCCGATGCGCTCGCAGATCATCTCCTCGGTCGACGAGGCGGTCTCCCGCGTCGCGGGGGTGACCGGCGTCGACGTGACCCTCGACGTGATGAACGACGACCAGCGCGCCGCGCTCAAGACCAAGCTGCGCGGGGGTATCGCCGAGCGCGAGATCCCCTTCGCCCGACCCGACAGCCTCACCAGGGTCTACGCGGTCGCGTCGGGGAAGGGTGGCGTCGGCAAGTCCTCGGTCACCGTCAACCTCGCCGCGGCGCTCGCGCAGCAGGGGCTCAAGGTCGGGGTCGTCGACGCCGACATCTACGGCTTCTCGGTGCCCCGCATGCTCGGCGTGACCACCCCGCCGACCCAGGTCGACGACATGATCATGCCGCCGGTGGTCTCGGACGTGAAGGTCATCTCGGTCGGCATGTTCGTCCCCGACAACCAGCCCGTCGTCTGGCGCGGCCCGATGCTGCACCGGGCGCTGCAGCAGTTCCTCGCCGACGTCTACTGGGGCGACCTCGACGTGCTGCTCCTCGACCTGCCCCCGGGCACCGGCGACGTCGCCATCTCGGTGGCCCAGCTCATCCCCGGCGCCGAGATCCTCGTGGTCACGACCCCTCAGCAGGCCGCCGCGGAGGTCGCGGAGCGGGCCGGCACGATCGCCACCCAGACCCGGCAGCGGGTCGCCGGCGTGATCGAGAACATGTCCTGGCTCGAGCAGCCCGACGGCAGCCGGCTGGAGCTCTTCGGCTCCGGTGGCGGTCGCCGCGTGGCCGAGTCGCTGTCGCGCGTCGTCGGGGCCGAGGTCCCGCTGCTCGGCCAGATCCCGCTCGACGTGCGGGTGCGCGAGGCCGGCGACGTCGGTGAGCCGGTCGTCCTCTCCGCCCCCGAGAGCCCCGCCGCCGTCGCCCTCTCCGGCATCGCCCGTGGCCTCGGCCAGCGCGCCCGCGGCCTGGCCGGCCGCAAGCTCGGCCTCACCCCCACCGGCCGGTAGACCCCTCTCCCGCTCTGCTGCGTGCCCAGGCCCCCTCGGTGTTGGGCGGGTTCGGTGCGTCCGCAACTCGGCCGGCCGATCTACTGCAGACCTGGGCGCGGCAGTCGAGGGCCCTGGCGGGTGCAGATGCGCAGGTTCCCGGGAGACGCGCAGGGTGGCGTGCTGCGCGCAGGGTCGGGAAGGCGGCGTCTTTCGGTTTCCTGCGCACCTCACGGGTACGTGCGCGGCTGCCGCTCGACCTCAGGTCGCCTCGAGGTCGAACGGCGTGAAGGTGGGGTCGTAGCGCTGACCGGGGCGCAGCGGACGCGGCTCGTCGTCGGCGCGGGTGTGCCGGCCGAGGTAGCCATCGGGCTCGTCGCCCGGCGCGTAGACCGGGGCGTCGTAGCGCTGACCGCCACCGTCGTCGATGTGGTCGTCCGGGTAGCCATCGGGGCCGGTGCTCGCGGGCTCGTCCATCAACGCCTCGCGGACGATGCGGCGGGGGTCGTACTGACGGGGGTCGTACTGCTTCCAGTCGATCTCGTCGAACTCCGGGCCCATCTGGTCGCGCAGCTGGTCCTTGGCACCCTCGGCCAGGCGGCGCAGGTTGCGGACGAGCTGACCGAGCTTCGCGGCGTACTCCGGCAGCCGCTCGGGGCCGAGCACCACGATCGCGATGACGATCAGGATGAGGAACTCGGAGCCGTTGATGTCGAACACCCGGCCGTCCTCCTGTCGTCGTGTCGCCCAGCCTCAGGCCGTGAGCCTCGTGCCTCGCGGCGCGTCGGACCGCCCGACGCCTCGGTCAGGCTACCGGACCGACATCGAGAGACACATCCGGACGGCCAGGCCGCCGCGCAGGGTGTCTCTCAGCACGTCCCGGCGAGGATGCAGGCACGGCTCAGAGGGCGGGAGCGACCGGGCCGAGCCCACCGGTCAGACCGGCGGCCGTGCCCCGACCGGGGAGCCGCAGCCGGCTCCGGTCGGCCGCAACGGCGCGAGCCTGCTCGGCCTCGGCGCGGCGCAGGGCCGGGTCGCGGTGCGCGAGCGCGGCGCGCAGCTGCGAACGGCCGCGGTGGATGCGCGAGCGGACGGTGCCCAGCTTGATGTCGAGGACGTCGGCGATCTCCTCGTAGGTCAGCCCCTCGATGTCGCACAGGACCACGGCGGCGCGAAACTCCGGGGAGAGCGCGTCCAGCGCGCGCTGCACGTCGTCGTCGAAGTGGGTGTCGGCGTAGGTCTGCGCCGGCCCGGCCTCGCGGCTGACGAGCCGCGCGGAGGCGTCGTCAGAGAGCGCGTCGAAGCGGATCCGCTGCTTGCGGCGCATCCGGTCCAGGAAGACGTTGGTCGTGATGCGGTGCAGCCAGCCCTCGAAGGTGCCAGGGCGGTAGCTGTCGAGCGAGCGGAACACGCGCAGGAAGACGTCGTGGGTGAGGTCCTCGGCGTCGTGCTGGTTGCCGGTCAGCCGGTAGGACAGCCGGTAGACCCGGGCCGAGTGCTGCTCGACGATCTCGGCCCAGGTGGGAGGCACCCACTCGGCGCCGGACGCGGTGGCGCCGGCAGGCAGGTCGGAGCGGTCAGTGGTGCTGCGGTGGTCCGTCGTGGTCGTCACAGCGGTCACGGTCGTGGCCTTTCGTCGATGACGGGGCACTCCTTGGAGGGCCGTCGTGCCGACATCGTTCCAACTGGGACTGGGCAAAGTCTGTGAGACCACGGTGAGCGGGCCGTATCTCTAGCGGCGTTCGCGGGTGTCCGTCGGCTCTCCCCGACCAGCACCGACCCGGCTCGCGTATGTCTGCGCAGGTAGACTCCGGTCATGAGCACAGCGAAGGTCGCGAGCTGGTCCTACGCCGAGGACTTCATCGACGAGAGCCCGGTCGCCCTGGCTGCGCGCGCCCGGGGGGACAAGCTCGGCTGCACGCCGGTCCGACCGGCCGCGGGCGCGACGCTGCGCATGCTGGCCGCCGCGGTGCAGGCCAAGGCGGTTGTCGAGATCGGCACCGGCGCCGGCGTGTCCGGGCTCTGGCTGCTCGAGGGCATGGCTGCGGAGGGCGTCCTCACGACGATCGACATCGAGACCTCGCACACGCGCTCGGCCCGCAGCGCCTTCCTCGCCGCGAAGGTGCCGCACCAGCGCACCCGGCTGATCACCGGTCGGGCGCTCGACGTGCTGCCGCGGCTCACCGACGGTGCCTACGACCTGGTGCTGGTCGACGGCGACAAGGTCGAGTACCCACGCTACGTCGAGGAGGGGCTGCGGCTGCTGCGCCCGGGGGGGCTGCTGGTGCTCGACAACATGCTGTGGCACGACCGGGTCGCCGACCCCGCGGTGCGCGACGAGACGACCACGGTCCTGCGCACGCTCGCCAAGTCGCTGCGTGAGGACGAGCGGGTCCTGCCCGCCCTGCTGCCGGTGGGCGACGGCCTGTTCGTCGCGGTCAAGCGCTGACCGCGACGACTCCAGAAGAGCCCCAGAACGGCCGTAGAGCACTCGGAACAGCCCGCACCAGCCGCGAGAACCAACCCACGAACAACTCGAGGCGCCACCCCCGACCGGGGATGGCGCCTCGTGGCACAAGTGCTGGTGTCGGCGCGCTGTCGATGGTGCCGTCCGACCTGTCGTGAGCGGTCCTAGCCGGTCACGCCCTTGATGGCCTCACCGAGTGCCGCAATCTCGTCGGGCGTCATCTCGACCACGAGCCGACCGCCGCCCTCGAGAGGCATGCGGAGCACGATCCCGCGGCCCTCCTTGACGACCTCGAGCGGTCCATCACCCGTCCTGGGCTTCATCGCAGCCATTAGCCATTCCCTTCTCGTCCGATCCGCGAAAGGCTCAGCGGCCTCCCCCGGCATGCACGGCGACCGGCATGGCTCCAGAGAGCTTCAGCTGGCCGCAGCGACAGGTAAATGACATCAGTATCTCCCACCCGCGCGTCTGGCACCTAATTATCCGGCCATGGGCTCGTCGCGCCGCACCGGCACCCGTCCTCTCGATCACGGGCTCCCGAACACGGTCTCGATCACCCACTCGATCACGGTGGCCAGGAGGCCGGCGGGTAGTAGACGAGCAGGTGACGGACCCACCACACCTGCGTGGCGACGTTGACGGCGAGCAGCAGACCCCACCACAGCGGACCGAGGACGCGGTGTCCCCTCCCCCAGCCGACGAGGATCGCGGCCACCGGGAAGAGCGGCAGCAGGTAGCGGTAGGTGCTCGAGATCGGGTCGAGCACGGCACCGAGGTAGAGCGGGTAGGCGAGCAGCCAGACCCGCACCACGAGGTCTACCGGACGGGCCCAGGGACCGAGCACGACGACGAGGTAGAGCACGGGCAGGACCACCAGCAGCACCGGGCCCCACACGTCGCCGAAGAAGAAGCGGGCGTTGTGCCACCAGGGCGTGAAGGCGTGGATCTCGTGACCCGCGCGCCACGCGGACATGGTCTGCGTGTAGGCGTCAGGGATGCCGGTGCCGAGCCACGCGAGGCCCGGCCAGAGCAGCCCGGCGATGCCGCACGAGGCGAGCATGGCCGCCATCGCCGTGGCCTCGCCGCGCCGCAGCGGCTGCGCGCGGCGGCCGTGCCAGCGCTGCAGGCAGGCCGCGAGACCCACGATCGCGAGCGGCAGGGCGATGGGTCGCGCGAGCCCGAGCACGAGGGCTACCGCAGCTGCGGCCCACCACGAGCGGCGCAGGACCAGCGCCAGGAAGGCCGCCAGCAGGGCCAGCGCCATGGACTCGGTGTAGGCGAGCTGCAGCGTGGGTGTGGCGAGGTAGGTGCACCAGCAGGCCAGCGCCACCAGCGCGAGCCGGTCGGGCAGCCAGCGCCGCAGCAGCAGCGCGATGAGCACGGCGGCGACCGCACCGAGCACCAGCGCGAGCGTGGACGCGACGGCCGGGAAGCCGAGGCCGGTGACGGTCATCAGGGCGCGGGCGAGCAGCGGGAAGAGCGGGTAGAACGCCCACTCGCTCTGCTGCACCTGGCCGAGGGCGTCGACGGGCAGGGTCGCGGGGTAGCCGTGCTCGGCGATCCGGCGATACCAGGTGCCGTCCCACAGGACCGTCATGCCGAGGTAGGTGACCGGGTCGCCGGTCCAGCCGTTGGGGACCTGGAGCGGGATGACCGAGCGGATGAGCAGCCCGCTCAGCAGGCGCGACGCGGCGTAGATGCCGAGCGCCGCGAGCGCGAACGTCCGGGTCGAACTGGACGTCCGGGTCGCACCGGACGTCCGGGTCGATCCGGTCGCACCCCTCACGGGGACGGTTCGGACTCGGTCGTCGTGCCCGCCTGCGGCTGCCGGCTCCACAGCCCGGGCATCGTGGGCGCGCTGACCCGGGCGCCGTAGCGCACCTCGAAGTCGCGCACGTCCTCGCTGAGCTGCTCGATCTGGGCGTCACGGTCGGCCAGCTCGGCGCGCAACCGGTCCAGCACGGCGTCCACCTGGCTCATCCGGTAGCCGCGGAAGACCTGGTCGAAGCGCAGCGCGGCGACGTCGTCGTCGCGCAGCGTCCGCTCGGGCAGCGGCACGAACGGGCTGCTGGACGTGGGCTCGGCCATGGTCTCGTCGCCGAGCGTGCGCTGTCCGGTGCCGGTGGTGCGCACGAGCAGCCCGGTGAGCAGCCCGACGACCACCACGGCGAGGAGCATGAGCAGCAGGGTCACGCCTTGATGCTCCCACATGGGCCGCCGAGCAGCCGGACGACGTCGTCGGGGTCGTCGGTCAGCTGGAACAGGTCCAGGTCGTTCGGCGAGACGGTGCCTGCGGGCACGAGCACGTCCCGCACCCAGGCCAGCAGACCGGACCAGTAGTCGACCCCGAGCAGCACGATCGGGAAGGAGGTGACCTTGCCGGTCTGCACGAGGGTCACCGACTCGAAGACCTCGTCCAGCGTCCCGAAGCCGCCCGGCAGGACCACGAACCCCTCGGCGTACTTCACGAACATGGTCTTGCGGGCGAAGAAGTAGCGGAAGTTGACCCCGAGGTCCACGTAGGGGTTGAGGCCGGTCTCGAAGGGCAGCTCGATCCCGAGCCCCACGCTCACGCCGCCCGCCTCGCGCGCGCCCTTGTTGGTGGCCTCCATCAGTCCCGGCCCGCCGCCGGTGATCACGGCGTAGCCCGCCTCGGCGAGCGCGCGCCCGACGCGGACCCCCAGCTCGTAGGAGGGCTCGCCCGGCCGCACGCGCGCCGAGCCGAAGACGCTGATGGCCGGCCCCAGCTCGGCCAGGGCGCCGAAGCCCTCGACGAACTCGGCCTGGATCCGCAGCACCCGCCAGGGGTCGGTGTGCAGCCAGTCGGCCGAGTCCCTGCTGTCCAGCAGCCGCTGGTCGGTCGTGGACCGCGGGACCTGCGCACCGCGCAGGGTGACCGGGCCGCGGTGGTAGTCCCCACGGTCTACGTCGGGGTCCGAGGTGCGGTCTGAGGTGCGGTCGTCGGTGCGGTCGGGGCTCGCGGCATCGGCCTGGACGACGTCGCGCTCGTAGGCCTGCCGGCTCGCCTGCTCGTGATCGGTCACCCGGCCAACCTAAGCCACCGGGCCGCCGAGCCAGCGGTGCATCGCGTCGAAGGCCTGGTCGATCTGCGCGATGTCGCAGTACTCCTCGTCCTGGTGCGCGACGAGCGGGTTGCCCGGGCCGAAGTTGACGGCGGGCACCCCGACGGCGCTGAACCGGGCCACGTCGGTCCACCCCTCCTTGGCCTGGACGGGCAGACCCAGCGCCTCGACGAACGCCTGGGCGGCCGGTCGGTCCAGCCCCGGTCGGGCACCGTCGGAGGCGTCGGTCATCGCCAGCTCGTAGCCCGCGAAGAGGGCTCGCATCAGGTCCTCGGCCTCGACGGCGCTGCGGTGCGGCGCGAACCGGTAGTTGATCGTCACGACGCACTCGTCGGGCACGACGTTGGTCGCCCGACCGCCGGTGATCCCCACCGCCGACAGGCCCTCGTGGAAGGTCAGTCCGTCGACCTCGACGGTCTCGGCCGCGAACTCGCGCAGCCGGTCGATGATCCCTCCGGCTTCGTGAATCGCGTTGTGCCCCAACCACGGTCGACCGCTATGGGCTGCGAGCCCCTTGGCCTTGACCTCGAACCGGATGGTGCCCTTGCAGCCCCCCTCCACGGTGCCGTCGGTCGGCTCCATGAGCACCGCGAAGTCGGCCTCCAGCAGCTGCGGGTCGTTCGTCGCGACACGGCCGAGACCGTTGCGCGCGGCGTCGACCTCCTCGCAGTCGTAGAACACGAACGTCACGTCCCGGTTGGGCTCGGGCAGCGCCGCGGCGAGCGCCAGCATGACGCCGATGCCCCCCTTCATGTCGGTGGTGCCGCGGCCGACGAGCCGCTCGGCGGTGCGCTCGATCGGCAGCGACGCGGCCGGCCCCTGGGCTGCGAAGGGCACCGTGTCCAGGTGCCCGGCGATCACGACCCGCTCGGGACGGCCGAGCTCGGTCCGGGCGATGACGGTGTTGCCGTCGCGGCTGACCTGCAGGTGCGCCAGGGTGCGCAGGGCGGTCTCGACCAGGTCGGCGAGGGCCTGCTCGTCGCCGCTGACCGACGCGACGTTGCACACCTCCTCGGTGAGGTCGACGGGGGGCTGCGTGAGGTCCAGGGACGCGGGTGCGGCTGCGGTGGGCATGGGCCCCATTATCGGGCCCGTCAGCCTCCCCGGATCCGACTGGGTCCTCCCAGGCAAGTCTTCAGGGTCTGTCGGTGGCCGCCGGTACGCTGTCCGGCATGACGTCACGCACCGCCTGGGGGCACGGCCTCGCCACCATCACCGACGCCGGTCAGGTCCTCGACACGTGGTACCCAACGCCCACCCTGGGCGGCGCCGACGACCTCGGCCCCGTCCCCGCCGAGCTGACCGCGCTGGCGTCGAGCGACCCCGACCGCGGGGTCCGCACCGAGGTCGTGACGACCACGATCGACCTCGACGAGGCTCCCGCCGACGCGGCCGACGCCTACCTGCGCCTGCACCTGCTCTCCCACCGGCTGGTTCAGCCCAACAGCCTCAACCTCGACGGCCTGTTCGGCCAGCTCGCCAACGTCGTGTGGACCAACTACGGGCCGTGCTCGCCGGAGGGCTTCGAGCGCACCCGGCTCGCGCTGCGGGCGCGGGGTCCGGTCCAGGTCCTCGGGGTCGACAAGTTCCCGCGGATGGTCGACTACGTGCTGCCCTCGGGCGTGCGCATCGGCGACGCCGACCGGGTCCGCCTCGGCGCGCACCTCGCGAGCGGCACCACCGTGATGCACGAGGGCTTCGTCAACTTCAACGCCGGCACCCTCGGCTCCTCGATGGTCGAGGGCCGGATCTCCCAGGGTGTGGTCGTCGACGACGGCTCCGACATCGGCGGTGGCGCGTCCACGATGGGCACCCTGTCCGGCGGAGGGACCGAGCGGGTCCGCATCGGCAAGCGTTGTCTGGTCGGCGCCGAGGCCGGCGTGGGCATCGCCCTCGGCGACGACTGCGTGGTCGAGGCCGGGCTCTACCTCACCGCCGGCACCAAGGTGACGCTGCCAGAGGGCCAGGTCGTCAAGGCGCGCGAGCTGTCCGGGCAGTCCGGCCTGCTCTTCTTGCGCAACTCGGTCACCGGGACGGTCGAGGTGCGCTCGCGCACGGGCACCGGCGTCGAGCTCAACGCCGCGCTGCATGCCAACGACTAGGCGCACCAGCGCGGGCCGCTTGCGCTCATCCGGCCGCTCATCCGGCCGTTCGTCCGGCCGCTCCAAGTCCTCCGGGCGCTCGGGGTCGACCGGACGGACCAACTATCGCCGTCGCCAGGGCTACGTCGCGCTGGTGCTCGCGGTCCTCGCGATCGCGGCCGGCCTCTTCGTCTGGCGCACCGCGTCCGACTTCGTGACCGACCTCGGGTCCTCCAGCTGTCGCGCGGTGGCGTCCAGCTACGAGGCCCAGCTGGACCCCGACGCGATGGACAACGCCGCGACCATCACGGCGATCGCCGTCAAGCGTGGGCTGCCGGCCCGGGCGGCGACGATCGCGCTGGCCACGGCCATGCAGGAGTCCAAGCTGCACAACATCGACTACGGCGACCGCGACTCCCTCGGGCTGTTCCAGCAGCGCCCCAGCCAAGGCTGGGGCACCGAGGCGCAGGTGCTGGACCCGATCCACGCGACCAACGCGTTCTACGACGCGCTGGTCAAGATCGACGGCTGGCAGACGATGGAGATCACGCACGTCGCCCAGCTGGTCCAGAAGTCGGCGGCGCCGCTCGCCTACGCCCAGCACGAGCCCGAGGGTCGCGCGCTGGCGTCGACGCTGGCCGGGCACACCCCCGGCGGCATGGGCTGCCGGCTGCCCAAGCTCACGATGAGCGAGAAGCGCACCTTCAAGGGCACCGTCGCTCAGGCGCTCACGACCCAGCTCGGCATCCGAGCCGACCGCCAGCTGGTCGGCGGCAGCACGCTCACCGTGACCGCGACGGGTGCGGACCAGGCGAACGCGATCGGTGCGTGGGCCGTGGCCAAGGCCGAGCTCTACGGGATCGAGCAGGTGACCGTGGGGAGCCGGCAGTGGAGCCGTGCACCCGGCCGGGAGGCGTGGTCCTGGCAGCCGGCCGAGCAAGCGACGTCCCCGACGACCGTCATCGTGCGCTGACGGTCGTCGGGGACGTACGAAGCGGGGCGATCAGGCCTTGGCCGCGTCCGCCGCGTCCTGGCTGTCCGCGGCACCCTCGGCGCCCGGGTAGTTGCGCTCCGCGGCACCGACGTAGACCTGGCGCGGACGCCCGATCTTGGTGTCCGGGTCGCTCATCATCTCGCGCCACTGCGCGATCCAGCCGGGGAGCCGGCCGAGCGCGAAGAGCACCGTGAAGTAGTTGGACGGGAAGCCCATGGCCTCGTAGATCAGGCCGGTGTAGAAGTCGACGTTGGGGTAAAGCTTGCGCTCCTTGAAGTAGTCGTCCGACAGGGCGATCTGCTCCAGCTCCTGGGCGATGTCGAGCAGGGCGTTCTGCTGACCGGTCGCGCGCAGGATCTCATCGGCGTGCTTCTTGATGATGGCCGCCCGCGGGTCGTAGTTCTTGTAGACCCGGTGGCCGAAGCCCATGAGGCGGACGCCCGCCTCCTTGTTCTTGACGCGGGTGACGAACTTGTTGACGTCACCGCCGTCGGCGTCGATGCGGCCGAGCATCTCCAGGACGGCCTGGTTGGCGCCACCGTGCAGCGGGCCGGAGAGCGCGTTGATGCCGGCGGCGATCGAGGCGTAGATGTCGGCCTGCGAGGAGCCGACCAATCGCACCGTGGAGGTCGAGCAGTTCTGCTCGTGGTCGGCGTGCAGGATGAGCAGCGTGTCGAGGGCCTTGACGGTGGCCGGGTCCAGCTCGTACTCCTCGGTCGGGAAGCCGAACGACATGCGCAGGAAGTTCTCGACGTAGCCGAGGTCGTTGCGCGGGTAGAGGAACGGCTGGCCCACGGAGTTCTTGTAGGCGTACGCGGCGAGGGTCGGCATCTTGGCCATCAGCCGGTGCGTCGCGAGCTCGATCTGGTCCTGGTCGAAGACGTCCAGGGAGTCGGTGGCGAAGGTCGACAGGGCCATGACGCCGGCGGAGAGCACCGGCATCGGGTGCGAGCGGCGGGGGAAGCAGCGGAACAGGTCGCGCATCCGCTCGTCCAGCATGGTGCCGCGGGTGATCCGCTCGCTGAAGTGCTCCATCTGCGCGCCGGTGGGCAGCTCGCCGTAGATGACCAGGTAGGCGACCTCGAGGAAGTTCGAGTGCTCGGCCAGCTGCTCGATCGGGTAGCCGCGGTAGCGCAGGATGCCCGCGTCACCGTCGATGTAGGTGATCTCGGACTTGCAGCTCGCGGTGTTGGTGAAGCCGGGGTCGAGGGTGACGTTGCCGGTGGTGGACATCAGCTTGCTGATGCCGTAGCCACCCGGGCCCTCGGTGGCCTCGGTGAACGGCAGGTCGAGCTTCTTGTCGGCCGCCTGGAGCACGGCCTTCCCGGAATCAGTAGCCATGGTTCCTCCTCCGATCCGATGTCGGATCGTGCTCGTGATCCGTGCGGATCGTGTGTTGGGGATCCGACATCGCGGATCGGTCGGCTCTGCGATGGACGCTACCGCACCCCGACTGGGGCCGGAAAACGTCGGTCAGAGGTCGAAACGGACTCAGCGCTCAACGGATCGCTGGGCCAGACGAGTGGCCGCGGCGGCGATCCGCTCGTCGGTGGCGGTCAGCGCGATCCGCACGTGGCGGGCGGCCGCCTCGCCGTAGAAGGCGCCCGGCGCGACCAGGATGCCCAGCCGTGCCAGGTCGGCGACGGTGTCCCAGCAGTCCTCGTCCCGGGTGGCCCACAGGTAGAGCCCGGCCGCGGAGTCCTCGACCCGCAGGCCGGCGGCCTCGATCGCCGGCAGCAGGGTCTCGCGGCGCGAGCGGTAGCGCTCCTTCTGCTCCAGCACGTGCTCGACGTCGCCGACGGCCACCCGCATGGCTTCCTGGACGGGCCACGGGACGATCATGCCGGCGTGCTTGCGGATCTCGAGGAGCCGCTGGACCAGGGCGGGGTCGCCGGCGACGAACGCGGCGCGGTAGCCCGCGAGGTTGCTCTGCTTGGAGAGGCTGTAGACCGCGAGCAGGCCCTCGTGCGAGCCCCCGTTGACCCGCGGGTCGAGGATGCTCGGCACCTCGTCGTCGCTCCGGCCCAGCTCGGCGTAGCACTCGTCGCTCGCGACGACGATGCCGTTGCGGCGGGCCCAGTCGACGACCTTGGCCAGGTGGTCCACGCCGAGGACGCGCCCGGTCGGGTTGCTCGGGCTGTTGACCCAGAGCAGCTTGGGCGTGCGCCCCTTGGTCGGCGGACCGAACGCGGCGAGTCCGTCGACGACGACGGGGGTCGCGCCCGCGAGCCGAGCACCGACGTCGTAGGTGGGGTAGGCGATCTTCGGGATGCCGACGAGGTCACCATCGCCGAGCCCGAGGAGGGTGGGCAGCCAGGCGACCAACTCCTTGGAGCCGACCGTCGGGAGCACGCCGGCCGGGTCGACCCCGGGGGCCGACCTGCGGGTCGCGACCAGTCGGCCACCGCCTGGCGCAGCGCGGGCGTGCCGTAGGTCTGCGGATAGCCGGGCGCGTCGGCGGCGGCGATCAGTGCGTCCTGCACGACCTGCGGCGTCGGGTCGACCGGGGTGCCGACGGAGAGGTCGACGATGCCGTCGGGGTGCGCCGCCGCGGTGGCCTTGGCGGGTGCGAGGGAGTCCCAGGGGAAGTCGGGAAGGACCCGCACCTCACTCACCCTGCGGCGGCAGCGCCGCCACGAGCGGGTGGTCCTTCTTGATCAGGCCCAGCTTGGCCGCGCCACCCGGGCTGCCGAGGTCGTCGAAGAACTCGACGTTGGCCTTGTAGTAGTCGGTCCACTGCTCGGGGACGTCGTCCTCGTAGTAGATCGCCTCGACCGGGCAGACCGGCTCGCAGGCGCCACAGTCGACGCACTCGTCGGGGTGGATGTACAGCGACCGCTCCCCTTCGTAGATGCAGTCCACCGGGCACTCCTCGATGCAGGCCTTGTCCTTGACATCGACGCAGGGCTGGGCGATGACGTACGTCATGGGGAGGGTCCTCCTTGAGGGTGATCGGGGCCGGATGTCCCGCGCCAGCCTATACCGCACCGCGGGGCGGGCGGTCTACGGTTTCGCGGCGGGCTTCGGCGCAGGAGCCGGGGTGGCGGGCTTGGCCGCGGGCGCGGGGGTGGCGGCCGGCTTGGGCGTCGGCGCCGGGGTGGCGGGCTTCGACGTCGCCGAGGAGGGCTTGGGCGCGGGGGTGGCCGGCGCAGGGGTCGCCTTGGGCACCGGCTTGGCGTGGCAGTTGACGTCGTCCTGCGGGATGTAGCTGGTGGTGAACCCGTCGGTCTTCGCCACCGCGCCGCCCTTGATGAACTGGCGGGTGATGGTGACAGAGAAGCCGGGCACCGGCACCTGCGGCACGCAACCGGCGCTGGTGTCGTAGATGACCTTCGGGGCGCGGATCGCTCTACGCGGGCTCTTCAGCGCCTTGATGTCGTCCCAGCTCTTGGTGCTCCACATCGCGAACTTGAGCACCCCGGACTCGACCGAGGACTGGACCAGCACGCCGTAGGGGGTGTCGTTGGTCCACTTGTTGTCCAGGTCGTCCCAGTGCACGGTGGCCTCACGGCCCTCGGGATAGTGCGTGATGTAGAACGCGTGGGCGTGGTGCTCGGTGAGCTTCATGCCGGCGAAGAAGGCGGCGTTGAGCACGGACGTGGACACCTGCGACACCCCACCGCCGGTGCCCTTCTCGTAGCGCCCGTCCATGATGACGATGGCGTCCTGGTAGCCCTTCTCGGGGGTGCGCTCACCGAGGATGCCGTTGAGGCTGAAGGTGCCGCCCGGCGGGATGACCGTGCCGTTGATGGTGTTGGCGGCGATCCGGATGTTGGTCGTGCGCGGGGGGTTGTAGGGAAGGTCGGCGTCGTACGTGGCGATGACCTCCTTGATCCCCCACTTCTGCACGTCCTCGAGGCTGAACTCCGGCTGGGCCACGGTGGTCTTGACGGTGGCGGTGCGGGCGCCGTCGTGGGCGGCCCCGAGCACGCTCGACACCAGATCCTTGGGGTCGATCGTCGTGCCCGGCTTGCCCGCGACCGGGGTCGGCTTGTCGTTGACGAGCTTCACCGTCGCATTGACCGGCTTGGCCTCCAGGGCGGGCGCGACGCGGCGGACCGACTCGGCGAGCTTGGTCGGGTCGAGGGTCGCCACCAGGGCGCCGTCCTTGGCGGGGAAGGTCGTCACGGCACCGAGCTGGGCCGGCGAGAGCTGCCCCTTGGCCTTGCCGTCGGTGACGGTGACCGGGCCGGCGAGGATCGCCTTGGCGTCGCCCGACACGGCCTTGTCCAGGGCGTCCTGGGTGACGGCCGGGTCCTTGACCTGGGACGACGCCGCGATCGGGCCGTCCGCGGGCCACTGGTCGGCGACCGCGTCGGCCGTGCGGCCGGCGTCGACCGTGACGCCCTTGACCGCGTCGGTGGCCACGACCTGGCCGGTGGCGATCGACAGCGTCGCGTCCTTCGGGGCGACGTCCAGCTGCTTGGCCGAGGCCGCGACCGCCGCCGCGAGCTTGGTGCGGTCGACGGTGGTGTCGACCTTGCGGCTGCCACCGCCGGTGAGGTGGGCCAGCACGTCGGAGGGGTTGAGCGAGAAGGACGTCAGCCCGTCGAGCGTGCCGTCGACGTCGAGCGCGAGGCCCGCGGCCTGGGGGTCGAGCGTGGCCTGCTTGCCGCCGGCCGTCAGCACGACGTCCTTGGCGGTGAGCGGGGCGAGCTTGGCGCGCAGCTTGGAGGCGGCCTCCTCGTGGCCGAGCCCGCCGATCGCGACCCCGGAGATGGTCATGTCGGCCGGCGCGCGCTGGCTGAGCAGGTACGCCGCTCCCGTGTAGACCCCGCCCAGCACGACCAGCGAGGCGGCCAGCCGTCCGACGATCGCTCCGGCGCTCGCGCCCGTGCGCTCCGGCTTCCGCTCCGCCACCGCCGACCCCTTGGTGCTCGTGGAGTCGCTACGCACCGTGATCGTGCGGCAACCCTCTGGACTGTTGTCCCCCTACGGTACGTGACTCGTCGTCCTCCTCGTGCCGACGCACGGAGAGCGGGATCGGCATCTCCACGAAGGCCTCCCGGCCTCTCATCCGCGTCGCCACATGGTTGGACAACGTGTAGTAGCCGTCGTGCAGCAGCACCTGGGTGGGGTGCTCGGCGATCGCCGCGCGCACCACCGGCAGCACCGCGGGGTCGACGATCCGCAGCGGCGCCTCCTCGTCCGGCACCACCGACGGCGGGTAGGGGTCGTCCGGGCCCAGCACCACCACCGCGGCCGGCCCGCCGCGCCCCACCTCCTGGTCACCACTCGCGTGCTCGGCGAGCCACGCCCGGTCCTCCTGCGCCCAGCTGCGGGGCACCACGGTGAGGTAGAGGCGGGTGGTGAGCGTGGGGTCTACGGAGTGGGCGCGGGTGAGCGCCGCGACGGTCACCTCGTGCGCGCGGATGTGGTCCGGGTGCCCGTAGCCCCCCTGGTCCTCGTAGGTGACCACGGCGTCCGGGCGCTCGGCCAGGATCACCTCCGCGAGCGCCGCCGCGGGCTCCGCCAACGGCGCTCCCGCGAAGGCGTCCGGGTGCTCCGCCGCCGACGTCCCGGCCATGCCCGAGTCGCGCCAGCGCGAGAGGCGGCCCGTGGCGGACGCCGCGGCGGGACCGACGCCGAGGATGCTGGAGCGGACCCCGAGCGTGGCCGTCGCGCGACGCAGCTCCTCGCGACGGTGCCGGGCGAGCGCCTCGCCCTGCCCCTCAAGGTGGGCCAGCTCGGCCGGGATCACCTCGCCCTCCTCGCCGAGGGTGCAGGTGACGACGTGCACGTCGTCCCCTAGCGCGGCATGGTGCGCCAGCGCGATGCCGTGCCAGAGCGTCTCGTCGTCGGGGTGGGCGTGCACGGCGAGCAGCCGCAGCGGGCGGTGCTCGAGCTGCTGGTCCTGCGCGGCCCGCTGCTCGCGGGTGTCGCCGAAGACCGGTCGTCTCGTGCTCATCTGGTCACCCTAGCGAGCCGGGCAGCGGGTCCGAGCGCGCCGTTCACCCGCGCGTGGAGTGACGTTCGCTCATCGCTCGACCACACTCTCTACGGTAGGACGTGTGGGCCCGATCGTGCCCCAGCCAAGGTCCCAAGGAGCCACCTGTGCAGAACATGCGTGAATATCTCGACACCCTGCTGTCCGAGGGGTACTCGGTGCGCGACGACCATGGCTCGGACCCGGACCTCATCGACCCGGGTGGCCGGCCCATCGACACCTGGCGCCAGGACTACCCCTACGACGAGCGGATGACCCGCGAGCAGTACGAGGTCGAGAAGTACCTGCTGCAGATCGAGCTGCTGAAGTTCCAGTACTGGGCGGGCGAGCAGGGCAGCCGACACGTCATCCTCTTCGAGGGCCGGGACGCCGCCGGCAAGGGTGGCACCATCAAGCGCTTCACCGAGCACCTCAACCCCCGCAAGGCCCGCGTGGTCGCGCTCAACAAGCCGACCGAGACCGAGGCCGGCCAGTGGTACTTCCAGCGCTACGTCAACCACCTGCCGACCTTCGGGGAGATGGTGCTGTTCGACCGGTCCTGGTACAACCGGGCGGGTGTCGAGCGGGTGATGGGCTTTTGCACCGACGAGCAGTACGACCGGTTCATGCACCAGGCCCCGATGTTCGAGGAGATGCTCACCGACTCGGGCATCTCGCTGACCAAGCTGTGGTTCTCGGTCACCCAGGCCGAGCAGCGCACCCGGTTCGCGATCCGCCAGATCGACCCCGTGCGCCAGTGGAAGCTCTCCCCCATGGACATCGAGTCGCTCGACCGGTGGGACGACTACACCGCCGCCAAGGAAGCCATGCTCACCGGCACCGACACCGACGCAGCGCCTTGGACGACCATCAAGTCCAACGACAAGAAGCGCGCTCGCATCAACGCCATGCGGTTCTTCCTCAACCAGTTCGACTACGAGGGCAAGGACCCCGACATCGTCTTCCCCGCCGACCCCAAGATCGTCCGCCGCGGCCGCGACACCATCGACGACTGACCCCCAGCGCCGCCGAGACGGTGGTTAGCCAGGGGCAGCCGAGGGGCGATGTGGTGGGTGGGCTGGTGGTGCTGGAGGGGTCTACGGGGTGGCGACGTGTGTGCCCGCATCTGTGGGCCGTCGTGCCGGAAGAGGCCGAGCACGCACCCGGGCCGCACCCGGGCACGCGCGCAGCGGTAGGGCTACAGGACCTGACGCAGCTCGGGGAAGTGGCAGGCGACGCGGTGACCGGGCGAGACCTCGCGGACCTCGGGGACCTCGTCGGCGCACTTCTGCTGCGCCTTGGGGCAGCGGGTGCGGAAGACGCAGCCCGAGGGCGGGTTCTGCGGGGACGGCAGGTCGCCCTTGAGCAGGATGCGGTCGCGGCCCTGCTCACGCTCGGGGTCGGGCACCGGCACGGCCGAGAGCAGCGCGTGCGTGTAGGGGTGCAACGGCCGCTCGTAGAGCTCGTCGCGGTCGGCCTCCTCCATCACCTTGCCGAGATACATCACGGCGACCCGGTCGGAGATGTGGCGCACGACGGACAGGTCATGGGCGATGAAGACGTAGGCGAGGTTCTGCTCGGCCTGGATCTCCTCGAGCAGGTTGACGACCTGGGCCTGGATCGACACGTCGAGCGCCGAGACCGGCTCGTCGCAGACGATCAGCTTGGGGCGCAAGGCGATGGCCCGGGCCACGCCGATGCGCTGGCGCTGACCGCCGGAGAACTCGTGCGGGAAGCGGTTGTAGTGCTCGGGGTTGAGGCCCACGCGCTCCATCAGACCCTGCACGGTCTTCTTGACGCCGCCGTCGGGCTTGATGCCCTGGATCTCGAACGGCGCCGCGATGATGTTGCCGATCGTGTGCCGCGGGTTGAGCGAGCCGTAGGGGTCCTGGAAGACCATCTGCATCTCGCGGCGCATCCGGCGCATGCCGTTGGCGTCGAGACGGGTGAGGTCCTCGCCCTCGAACTCGATCGTGCCCGAGGTGGGCTCGAGCAGGCGCAACATCGTGCGGCCGGCGGTGGACTTGCCGCAGCCGGACTCCCCCACCAGGCCGAGGGTCTGGCCCGAGCGCAGCTCGAGCGAGATGCCGTCGACGGCCTTGACCGGGGCGTCGGGGTGGCGCAGCAGCTTTTGGATGTACTGCGGGAAGTGCTTCTTCAGGTCGGTCACCTTGAGCAGCGGCGCACCCTCGAGGGTGGCGCTGCCGGTCGCCCGGGACGCGGTGGCGCCGGTGGGCTGCCCGTCGGTGGTCCGGGGCCTCGTGAGGTCGTCGGTCACGGGGTGCTCCTCACAGTCGCGGCTTGATGTCGTTGGCGAAGATCTCCAGGCGCCGCTCCTGCGGCATGTGGCAGCGCACCTGGTGGTGGCCCGACCCGGTGTCGATGAGCTCGGGGATCTCGCTCACGCAGGCGTCGCCGGGGACCTCGCCGCGGTAGACGCACCGGGGGTGGAAGGCGCAGCCGGAGGGGATGTTGATCAGCGAGGGCGGGTTGCCCGGCACGGGGTCGAGGGTGTCGCGGCGAGCCCGGTCCAGGCGCGGCATCGACGACAGCAGGCCCCAGGTGTAGGGCATCTGCGGTCCGTAGAACACCTCGTGCACCGGGCCGTACTCGACCTTCTTGCCGCCGTACATCACCAGCACGTCGTCGGCCATCTCGGCGACCACGCCGAGGTCGTGAGTGATCATGATGATCGCGGACCCGAACTCGGCCTGCAGGTCACGCATCAGGTCCAGGATCTGCGCCTGCACCGTCACGTCGAGGGCCGTGGTGGGCTCGTCCGCGATCAGCAGGGACGGGTCGTTGGCGAGCGAGAGCGCGATCATCGCGCGCTGGCGCATGCCGCCGGAGAACTCGTGCGGGTACTGGTCCACGCGCTTGGCGGGGTTCGGGATGCCCACCCGGGCGAGCAGGTCCAGGGCGCGGGACTTCGCGGCCGCCTTGGACATGTCGCTGTGGTGGACCCGGATTCCCTCGACGATCTGATTGCCCACCGTGTAGTAGGGGTGCATCGCCGACAGCGGGTCCTGGAAGATCATCGCCATCTTGTTGCCGCGCAGCCGGCGCAGCTCCTCGTCGTCGATCTCGAGCAGCTCCTGGCCGTCGAGGTAGATCGACCCGGACACCTGGGCGCGGGTCCCCCGGTGCAGCCCGAGGATGGCCTGGCTGGTGACCGACTTGCCGGAGCCGGACTCACCGACGATGCCGATGGTCTGGCCCTTCTCGATCGAGAAGGACAGCCCGTCGACGGCGCGGACGACACCGTCGTCGGTCGGGAAGTGCACCTTGAGGTCGACGACGTCCAGGTAGGGACGCTCCCCCTCGAGGGTGTGGATGCGGGAGGACGAGACGCGGGTGAAGTCCCGGGCGGGGGCAGGGTCGCCCCCGGGGCGCTCGTCCGGGTGCTCGTCGGCGCGGTGCGAACCGCTGTAGCTGCTGTCGCTCATGAAGGGTCTCTCCTCGTCAGGTCAGGCGCACGCGCGGATCGATGACGCCGTAGAGCACGTCGACGACGAGGTTCGCCAGGACGATGAACGCTGCAGCGACGAGGACCATTCCGACGATGACCGGCAGGTCGGTGGCGACGATCGAGCGGACGGCCGTCCAGCCGAGCCCCTGGAAGTTGAACACCTGCTCGGTGATGACGGCACCACCGAGCAGACCGCCGAGGTCGAGGCCGGCGGCCGTGACGATCGGGGTGAGCGCGGCGCGCAGGCCGTGTCGCCGCACGATGGTCCACGGCTTGACGCCCTTGGCCTTGGCCGTGCGGATGTAGTCCTCGCTCATCGTCTCGATCATGTAGGCCCGGGTGAGGCGCACGTAGCTCGCGGCGAAGATGCAGGCCAGCGTGATCGCCGGCAGCACCAGGCCCTGGGCCCACAGGAAGGGGTTCTCGGTGAACGCGGTGTAGGCCGGTACGGGGACGATCTCCCACTTGATGGCCAC
The DNA here is from genome assembly GCF_022568835.1 of Arsenicicoccus piscis. Lineage (GTDB taxonomy): Bacteria > Actinomycetota > Actinomycetes > Actinomycetales > Dermatophilaceae > Arsenicicoccus > Arsenicicoccus piscis. The sequence goes on along the minus strand of NZ_JAKZHV010000005.1, from coordinate 32,038 downwards.
GAAGGTCAGCAGGATCAGACCGATGAAGAAGGACGGCAACGAGAAGCCGATGAGCGCGAGCGCGACGATGACCCGGTCGATCCATCTACCGCGGTTGAGGGCGGCGATGATGCCGCCCAGGACGCCGACGATCATCCACAGCACGAACGCGGACAAGGCGATCGAGCCGGTGATCGGCAACGTGTCCTTGACGATGTCCGTCACGGACTTGTTCTGCAGCACGGAGTAGCCGAGGCAGGGGGCGTCGCAGTGCGCGACCGTCTGCGGCGCGTTGGCGCGCATCTCGGGGTCGTCGGGGTAGTCACGGCCGACGACGATGCCCTTGAGGAAGTCGCCGTACTGGACCATGACGGGCTTGTCGAAGCCCATGAACTTGCGGTTGCCCTCGACCACCGCGGGCGTGCAGTTCTTGGCGCAGGTCAGCCGCGCCGGGTCGACGGGCCCGGCGAAGAACATCACGAACGTCGTCAGCGTGACGATGAGCAGCATGGCGACAGCGGTGATGAGCCGTCTGATGATGTAGAAGAGCATCGGCTGTGGTGCGCCAGGTCGTGGCGCCTTCACCACCTTCCGGGGCGAGGTGCAGGTGCAGGGAGGACCGGAGACCCGGTCAGACCGGGGCGCCCGACGAGCTCGTCGGGCGCCCCGGTGTCAATCACTTGACCGCGATGCGGGCGGTGTCGGGGTAGGACCCGAGGAAGGTCGCCGGCTCGAAGTTCTTGATGTTCGAGCCGTGCAGGAAGGTGAACTTCTGGTTGACCAGCGGGATGACGCCGGCCTTCTTGTTGATCATCTCGTCGACGTCGCCCCAGGCCTTCTCACGCTCGTCCTCGTTCGCGATCGTGTAGGCCTTGTCGATGGCGGCATTGACCTCGGGGTCGTTGAAGTAGCCGTAGTCCTGGCCACTACCACCGGCGGAGATGTTGACACGACCGTCGAAGAGCGCCGGCAGAACCGTCGAGCCCGACGGCCAGTCAGCACCCCAGCCGCCCCAGAAGGCGTCCTTGGTCGCCATGGCCGGGCCCTGGATCGTGGCGTAGTAGCTCTCCGTCAGACCCTGCAGGGTGACGTTGAAGCCGGCCTGGTCCCAGCTCTGCTTGAGGCCGGCGAGCGCCTTGTCGGCGGTCGGACGGCTGCGGTAGACCACGGTGATCGGGACCGGGAGGGTCATCCCGGCCTCCTGCAGCAGCTGCTTGGCCTTGGCCGGGTCACCCGCGGTGGGCGCACCGAAGGGGTTGAAGTCCTTGTAGCACTTCAGCTCCTTGTTGCACATGGCGTAGGTCGGGGTCATGACCGACGGGCCACCGTAGGCGGTGATGTAGGCGTCGCGGTTGGTCGCCACGGCGAAGGCCTGACGGGCCTTCTCGTTGGAGAACACCTTGGACTTCATGTTCGGCTGGATGTAGTCGACGTACGGGGCGGCGACGTTGATCGAGCGCGACTTCGCGGCCGGGTTGCCGGTGATCTGCGGCAGCACCGACGGCGGGGCCTGGATGCCGACGTAGGAGTTCTTGTCCTCGCCCGCGTCCGCGACGATGCGGGGGTAGGCGACCTCGTTCTGCACACCGAGGGTGTTGGTCACCGTGTCGGGGTAGGCCTTGCGGAACGGGTCCTTGGACTCGTCCCACTGGTCGTTGCGGACCCACTTGCCACCCTTGTTCTGGTCAAAGGTGCCGGAGATCTTGTAAGGGCCGTTGGAGAAGGGGACGAAGTCGCTCTTGGCGCCCTGGTCCTTGTCCTGGCGGTAGGGCGCGAAGGCGAGCAGCGCACCGGTGTTCATGTTGAAGTCGGTCCACGGCTTCTTGAACTTGTAGGTGATCTTGTTGCCCTCGCAGGTGACGGCCTTGTCGAACTCCGCCTGGCCGGCCTTCTTGTAGGGGCCGTTGTAGACCGGGACCTCGTTGCCGTCCTTGTCCTTGGTCGTCGGGATGTCCAGGAACTGGATGGCGTAGTTCGGGCCACCGGTGATGACGTCCTGGGCGAACGTGCGCGAGACGCCGTACTTGGCGTCGGCGCAGGTAACCGGCTTGCCGTCCTCCCACTTGTTGCCGTCGGCGAGGGTGAAGGTCCAGGTCTTGCCGCCGTCACTCATGGTGCCGGTGTCGGTCGCGAGGTCGGCGACGAGCTTGCCGTCCGAGCCCGGGGAGTAGGCGGTCAGCGAGCGCACATAGGTGCGGTTCGCGAAGGTGATGTCGGCGCCGAGGTACATGCGCTGGGGGTCCAGGTGCTCGCGCGGGCCGAGCTCGAGGATGGTGAGGTTGCCACCCTTGGCAGCCGCCGAGGTGCCACCGGTGGCGTTGCCGGTGGTGCCGCCACCACCGCCACCACAGGCGCTGAGCCCCACCGTCGCGACCGCGCCGAGGGCGACAACCATCACACCCTTGGTTGTACGCATCATGAGTTCTCCTTGTGTGCCGTCCGTACCGCGACGATCGCGGTGGAGCGTGCCCCTGCTGACTGCAGCGGCTCATCCGTAGGACCTGAGCAGGGGCCTAGCGGAAGTCTGGGCCGACGATTCGTCGGGATGGCCCCGGTCACTGCCGGTCCGCCTTGGGGTCCAGGGCGTCCCGCAGTCCGTCACCGAGGAGGTTGAACGCGAGCACCATGAGGAACACGGTGCCGCCGGGGAACAGGAAGTACGCAGGGTCGGACGGCGCGTAGACCACGGAGTCGTTGAGGATCGACCCCAGCGAGACGGCGGGCGGGTTCAGCCCGACGCCCAGGAAGCCCAGCGCGGCCTCGGCCGAGATGTTCTGCGGCAGGATCAGCGAGGTGTAGACCAGGATCGGCGCCCACAGGTGCGGCAGCAGCTCCTTGAGGTAGAGCCGGCCGTTCTTGGCGCCGAGGGACCGGGCCGCCTCGACGAACTCGCGCTGGCGCAGCGACATGACCTGGCCGCGGATGATGCGGGCGAAGTAGGGCCAGCCGAAGAAGCCGAGCACGATGATCATGAACAGCTTCTTGGGCCACGGGGCCGCCTCGCTCATGCCCATCACGTTGGCGATGATCGCGACGAGCACCAGCTGCAGGGACAGCAGCATGAGCACCTGCGGGAAGCTGAGCACCAGGTCCATGAACCGGCTGATCAGCCAGTCGATCTTGCCGCCTGCGAAGCCCGCGATCAGCCCGAAGAGGGTGCCGAGGACGATGGCGATGGCGGTCGCGAACACGGCCACCTGCAGCGAGGTCGTCATGCCGGCGAGGATGAGGCTGAGCAGGTCCTTGCCGCTGCCCGGCTGGACGCCGAGCCAGTGCGAGGTGGACATGCCGCCGAACGCCCCGGAGGGCAGCGAGCCCTCCTCGGGCACGAGCGCCGGGTTGCCCTGTGTGGTGTTCGTGAGACCGACGGCCTCGAGCAGCGGGGCGATGACCGCCAGCAGGACCACGATGATCGACCCGACCAGCGCCGCCATCGACACCTTGTCGCGCTTGAACCGGGCCCAGGCGATCTGCCGCTGGGTGCGGCCGAGGATCTCTCCTCGGGCCTCCGCCCCCTGGATCTCGTCCTCGGCCAGCTCGACCGCGCCTGCCGAACCGGACATGCCCATCTCGGACACCCCAGCTGCGGGCTTGATGGGGTCGTGGTCAGACGACATCCAGTTCCTGCCTTTCGGGTGAGGCCGGGGTGCACGATGCTCCAGCCAGCCCCGTGGTCCGGGTCCTGTCGATGGAGCAGCCGTGCCGAGGAGAAAGCCAGCGCGACCCTCTTTGGCCTACTGACGCGTACGCGGTGCCGAAACCATATGGCGCGTTCCTGGATCTGGAAAGTTGTCGGCTACCCCCGGGGGCCTCTGAGACCGTCTTGTGACCTCGCCATGGTCACTACGAGCCAGACTCCCCGGCTGTCCGCAAGAGGCCAATCGGCAGGAAGCGGACGCCCGGGGGGCAGCCGTCAGGCGTCACGCTTGGCCGCCGAGCGGGCCCGGGCCGCGGTGCGGTTGCGCTCGGTCATGTCGAGCACCACCTTGCGGATCCGGACCGCCTCCGGCGTCACCTCGACGCACTCGTCCTCGCGGCAGAACTCCAGCGACTGCTCGAGCGACAGCTTGCGCGGCGGCACGACCTTCTCGAAGTTGTCCGCGGAGGAGGCGCGCACGTTGGTGAGCTTCTTCTCCTTGGTGATGTTGACGTCCATGTCGTCGGCGCGGGAGTTCTCGCCGATGATCATGCCCTCGTAGACCTCGGTGGTCGGGTCGACGAAGAGCACGCCGCGCTCCTGCAGGCCGAGCATGGCGTAGGCCGTCACGACGCCCGCGCGGTCGGACACCAGCGAGCCCGAGATGCGGGTCGAGATCGGTCCGAACCACGGCTCGTAGCCGTGGAAGACGTGGTGGGCGATGCCGGTGCCGCGGGTCTCGGTGAGGAACTCGGTGCGGAAGCCGATCAGGCCGCGCGAGGGCACCTTGAACTCCATCCGCACCCAGCCGGTGCCGTGGTTGCTCATCTGCTCCATGCGGCCCTTGCGGGCGGCCATGATCTGGGTGATCGCGCCGAGGTACTCCTCGGGCGAGTCGATGGTGAGGTGCTCGACCGGCTCGTGGACCTTGCCGTCGACCTCGCGGGTCACGACCTGCGGCTTGCCCACCGTCAGCTCGTAGCCCTCGCGGCGCATCTGCTCCACGAGGATGGCGAGCGCGAGCTCACCGCGGCCCTGCACCTCCCAGGCGTCCGGGCGCTCGGTCGGCAGGACGCGCAGCGACACGTTGCCGATCAGCTCGCGGTCCAGCCGGTCCTTGACCAGGCGGGCGGTGACCTTCGAGCCACGGACCCGACCGACCATCGGGGAGGTGTTCGTGCCGATCGTCATCGAGATGGCGGGCTCGTCCACGGTGATGAGCGGGAGGGCTACCGGGTTCTCGGGGTCCGCGAGGGTCTCACCGATGGTGATCTCGGGGATGCCCGCGATGGCGATGATGTCGCCGGGGCCCGCGGACTCAGCGGGCTTGCGCTCGAGGCCCTCGGTGACCAGCAGCTCGGTGATCTTGACCCGCTCCTGGCCGCCGCCGTGCTTCATCCACATGACCTGCTGGCCCTTGCGGATGGTGCCGTTGAAGACGCGCAGCAGCGCGAGCCGGCCGAGGAAGTTCGAGGAGTCCAGGTTGGTGACGTGGGCCTGCAGCGGGGCCTCGTCGTCGTAGACCGGGGCGGGCACCGTCTCCATGATCGTGCGGAACAGCGGCTCCAGGTCGGGGCTGTCCGGCAGCCCGCCGTCCGCCGGCTGCTCCAGGCTGGCGCGACCGGCCTTCGCCGAGGCGTAGACGATGGGGAACTCCAGCTGGTCCTGGTGCTGGTCGGCGTCCTCGAGCAGGTCCATGAACAGCTCGTAGACCTCGTCGACGACCTCGGCGATCCGCGCGTCCGGGCGGTCCACCTTGTTGATGCACAGGACGACCGGCATCTTGGCGGCGAGCGCCTTGCGCAGCACGAAGCGGGTCTGCGGCAGCGGGCCCTCGGACGCGTCGACGAGCAGCACGACGCCGTCGACCATGGACAGGCCGCGCTCGACCTCGCCACCGAAGTCGGCGTGGCCCGGGGTGTCGATGATGTTGATGGTCACGCCGTCGGGGTAGTCCGACGCGGACGGACCGTTGTAGTGGATCGCCGTGTTCTTGGCGAGGATGGTGATGCCCTTCTCGCGCTCGAGATCACCGGAGTCCATCGCGCGCTCGTCGACGTGGTCGTGCTCGCCAAAGGCGCCCCCTTGCCAGAGCATCTTGTCTACGAGGGTGGTCTTGCCGTGGTCGACGTGGGCAACGATGGCGACGTTTCGGATGTCGCCGCGAGAGGTTTGAGCCATGCTTTCCATTGTCTCAGAGCGACAAGCGGCTCCGGACCACGGCGACGATCGGCTCGTCCGCCGGTAGCCACGGCACCGACCCCAGCTCGTCGGCCCCGAGCCAGCGCAGCGCGTCGTGGTCCTCGAGCGGCTGCGGGTCCCCGGCGGTGACGGCGGCCAGCACCACCCGGATGGCGTAGCCCCCGCCGAGCGGCCAGCGCCCGTCCGGCAGCGGACCGGTGATCTCCTCCCCCAGCGCGACCTCCACGCCGAGCTCCTCGCGCACCTCCCGGTGCAGCGCCTCGATCTCGCCCTCGCCGGGGTCGACCTTGCCGCCGGGGAACTCCCACCCGCCGGCCAGCGCCGGCGGCTCGGTGCGCCGGGCCGCCAGCAGGCGGGTCGGCCGGTGCAGGTCGTCGACGATCGCCGCGCCCACGACGGCGATCCGCGGGGTCTGCTCGGCGGGTGAGTGAGCCATGTCCCCCATCGTGCCGGAACGCCGGTGGCTGCGCGGATCGGTCACACTGGGGCCCATGCCCCAACCCAGCGCCCCGCGCCCGACCAGGCCGGGACCGACCATCGGTGCCGGGGTCGCGCTGATCGCCGTCCTCGTCATCGCGGTCAACCTCCGCCCAGGTGCGACGACGGTCGGTCCGGTCCTCGCCGAGGTGCGCACTGGCCTCGGCATCGGTGCCGGACTCGCGGGCGTGCTCACCGCGCTGCCCGGCCTGTGCTTCGCGCTGGTCGGGGCACTCGCCGTCCGGATCGCCGCGCGGATCGGCGTGACCGCGGGCATCACGGCCGGTCTGGTCCTCATCGCGCTCGCGCTGGTGCTGCGCTCGCTCGTCGGCTCGGGGGTCGCCTTCCTCGCCCTCTCGGTGGTGGCGCTCGGCGGCATGGCCGTCGGCAACGTCCTGGTGCCCGCCTGGATCAAGCGGCACTCGTCCGACGGGGGACGACGGCTCATGACGGTCTACTCGGCCGGCCTGACGCTCGGCGGCTCGCTCGGGTCGCTCACCGCGGCACCGGTCGCGGCGAGCGCGGGCTGGCGGGCCGCGCTGGGCCTCTGGGGCCTGGTCGCCCTGCTCGCGGCGGCGCTGTGGGCGGTGCTGCTGATGCGCGAGCGGCGGGTCGAGGCGCCGGACCGGGCCGCGCCCGCGCAGTCGCCCCAGGCGCGGGTGCACCACTCGCGCGTCGTCGTCGGCCTCACCGGCCTGTTCGGGATCCAGTCGATGAATGCCTACGTGCAGTTCGGGTGGCTGCCGCAGATCCTGCGGGACGCGGGGATGGGCAAGGTCGAGGCCGGCTCGGTGCTCGCGTTCGTCGCCGCGCTCGGGGTGCTCGGCGGGCTGCTCATGCCCACCCTCATCGCGCGCTCGCGCGACCTCAGCTGGGCCATGTGGCTCTTCGGGCTGCTGCTCGCCGCCGGCTACCTCGGGCTGTTGTGGCGACCGGCCGAGCTGGCCTGGCTCTGGGCCACCCTGCTCGGCCTGTCCGGCTTCGCGTTCCCCATGGCGATCGCGCTGATCACCGCCCGCACCCGGCACCCGCGCACGACGGCGATGGTGTCCGGGTTCGTGCAGCCCACGGGATACCTGCTCGCGGCGGCCGGGCCGTTCCTCGTCGGCGTCGTCCACGACCTCACGCACGGCTGGACGGTGGTCCTGTGGCTGCTCGTCGCGAGCGCCGTCGCCATGGTGGCCTTCGGGCTGCGGGCCGCGCACCCGGTCTACGTGGACGACGAGCTGGCTCGCTGAGGCGCGCCGACGCTGCAACGCTCCTGTGCGAGAAGGATTCTCACCTTGGGGGTCTGTCAGTGCCTCGGCGTAGCGTCGGTGCCGTGACGACGACTGTTGCCGCCTACGCGGCACCCTCCGGTGGAGCTCCCCTCGAGAAGACCTCGATCGACCGACGTGACGTCGGCGCGCACGACGTGCTGATCGAGATCGAGTACGCCGGGATCTGCCACTCCGACATCCACACCGTCCGCGACGAGTGGGGCAAGCAGACCTACCCCCTCACGCCGGGCCACGAGATCATCGGCCACGTCAAGGAGGTCGGCTCCGACGTCACCCGTCACCAGGTGGGCGACGCCGTCGGGGTCGGCTGCATGGTCAACTCCTGCCAGGAGTGCGAGGCCTGCACCGAGGGCCTCGAGCAGTACTGCGTGAAGGGCAACATCGGCACCTACGGCGTCAAGGACAAGGACGGCACCATCACCCAGGGTGGCTACTCCACCCACGTGGTCGTCGACGAGCGCTTCGTCGTGCACGTGCCCGACGGCATCGACCACGCGGCCGCCACCCCGCTGCTGTGCGCCGGCATCACGCTCTACAGCCCGCTGCGGCACTGGGAGGTCGGCCCCGGGTCGAAGGTCGCGATCATCGGCATGGGCGGGCTCGGTCACGTGGGCGTCAAGATCGCCGCGGCCATGGGCGCCGAGGTCACCGTGCTGTCGCACTCGCTGGCCAAGAAGGACGACGGCCTGCGCTTCGGCGCCAAGAACTACGTCGCGACCACCGACGAGGACGCGATGAAGGCGCTGCGCGGCACCTTCGACCTGATCATCAACACCGTCTCGGTCAACCTGCCGATGGACGACTACCTCGCGCTGCTGCGCTTCGACGGCGTGCTCGTCGAGCTCGGCGCGCCCTCCAAGCCGCTCAGCGTGCAGGCGTTCTCGCTCATCGGGATGCGCAAGTCGCTGGCCGGCTCGTGCATCGGCGGCATCGCGGAGACCCAGGAGATGCTCGACTTCTGCGCCGAGCATGGCATCACCGCCGAGATCGAGCAGATCGGCGCCGACGCCATCAACGAGGCCTACGAGCGGGTCGTCGACTCCGACGTGCGCTACCGGTTCGTCATCGACGCGTCGACCTTCTGACGCGGGCCAGCACCTCATCACGCTCCGGACGGCCGGGCGCACCCTCACCGGTGCGCCCGGCCGTCCCGATCACGCCCTTCCCGATCACACCCACCCGCTGCGCCTCGTCGGCGTTGGTGAGCAGCCGGGCGAGCACGCGGCGGTCGGCCGGCAGGAACGCCCCGCTCATCGCGACGCCGTCCGGCAGCGCGACGACCAGCCCCTGGCTGTCCCGGGTCGGGCGCACCCAGACAGTGCCGGGCAGCGCCGCCTCGAGCTCGGGGTCCAGCCGGTCCGAGACGATGACCGCGCGGAACCCGCGACCGGTCCGGTGCGAGATCGAGGTCAGCTCCAGCAGCGTCCGGGTCCCCTGCCGCCCGCGGGCCGGTCCGCCGGGGCGGTGCGCCTGCCAGACCTGCCATCGCCCGGTGCGCAACGCCTGGCGCCACGCCAGCAGCTGCCGTGACGACCGGGTGATGAGCACGATCAGCAGCAGCAGCGCGGCGGGGAAGACGACGCCGCTCGTGGCCCGGACCGGCTCCAGGTCGGTCAGCCAGCGCACGCCCGGCACCCCCACCCGGCGCAGCAGGATGATCAGCGGCCAGAGCAGCACGACGATCACCAGCGGCAGCCGCACGCGCAGCTCCTCCAGCACCGCGCCCCACCAGGACCGTCGGGTGCGCTCCAGCGTCCACGCCGGCTCGGTGTCCGGGACGTAGACCGTGCTCGGCAGGTGCGAGGCGCTCCCCACCCACACCGGCGCTCGGCGCACCAGGTGCTCGATCTGGTCGTTGACCGGCCGGGGGCCCCACCGCCACGCCAGCCTGGGCGCCGCGGCGACCGTCGAGCCGATCGCCTGCCCGCCGTGGGTGATCCCCTGGACGAGCCGGCCGCGCCGGGTGCGCTCGCTGCGGCTCTGCTCGGACTCCGTGGCGTCCGACTGCAGCGCCCAGCGCACCGCGGCGAGCACGTGCCGCCGCCAGCGCCAGAGCGTTCGCCACCACATGGGGCCATTGTTGGGGTTTTGTCCCGGTCGTGCCCATCCGGCGCTGCGCCGGTCGCCCGTCAGACCTGTCCCGCGGGCCTGCGTGAACCTCCGGCTGACCGGCGCCGCTCCTCGGCTATCGTCGGAGTCGTGCGCCGCTCCCCCGCCCTCAGCCGTTCGCCGGGTCTCGACCGCTCCCCCGGCCGCGCCGTGACGACCGCCGCGATCGTGCTGGCCGGGCTGGGCCTCGCGGCGTGCGGCAGCGGCACCACCGACCGCCCCGCGGCCACCTCGGGGGGTGCCGCGAGCGCCGGCGCCGGGGCATCCGCAGCCGCGGGACCGGTGTCGGGTGAGATCACCGTGCTGGCGGCCGCGTCGCTCAAGGAGAGCTTCACCACCTTGGCCCAGCAGTTCGAGGCCGCGCACCCCGGGGTCACGGTCACCACGTCGTTCGGGGCCTCCTCGACGCTCGCCCAGCAGCTGGTCAGCGGCGCCCCGGCCGATGTGTTCGCGGCCGCCAGCGCCTCGACGATGCAGCGGGCCGTCCAGGCCGACCGCGTGGACACTCCGCAGACGTTCGCCGTCAACGAGCTGACCGTGGTCGTGCCGGCGGCGAACCCGGGGCACGTCACCGCCCTCGCCGACCTCGCGAGGCCCGACGTCACGGTCGCGCTGTGCCAGCAGGCCGTCCCCTGCGGCGCGGTGGCCGCTGCCGTGCTCGACCGGGCTGGGCTGCAGGTCACCCCCGTCACCCGCGAGGCCGACGTCAAGGCCGTGCTCACCAAGGTGCGCCTCGGCGAGGTCGACGCGGGAATGGTCTACGTGACGGACGCGAAGGCTTCGGGCGCGACGGTGAGGGCGATCCCGGTCGGCACCGGGGCGGTCGCGCAGGCCGCCGGCACGAGCTACCCGATCGCCACCGTCAAGGACTCGGCCAACCACGCGACCGCGCAGGCCTTCGCCGACCTGGTGCGCTCGCCGCAGGGGCGCGCCGTCCTCACCGATGCCGGCTTCACGGCGCCCTGACCCGACGGGGACGCGCGTCCCCTGGCCCCTCGGGATCCCGGCGGCCATCGGCGCGGCGATGCTCGTCGTGCCGTTCGTCGCGCTGCTCGTGCGGGCGCCGTGGACCTCGCTCGGCGACATCCTGGCGGGCCCCGAGGTCGCGGCGGCGCTGCGGCTGTCGCTGGTCTGCGCCACCCTGGCGACGCTCGTCTCGGTCGTCGTCGGGGTGCCGCTGGCGTGGTTCCTCGCCCGCTCGCGCTCGCGCCTCGTGCCGCTCGTGCGCGCCCTCGTCACCGTGCCGCTGGTGCTGCCGCCGGTCGTCGCGGGCGTCGCGCTGCTCATGGCGCTCGGCCGGACCGGGGTGGTCGGCCGGCTGCTGGACCAGTGGACCGGCATCACCCTCCCGTTCACGACCGCAGGGGTGGTGGTCGCCGAGACCTTCGTCGCCATGCCCTTCCTCGTCATCTCGGTCGAGAGCGCCTTCCGCGCCGCCGACCGCGGTCTCGAGCAGGCCGCCCGCACGCTGGGAGCAGCGCCGCTGACCGTCTTCCGCCGCGTCACGCTGCCCCTCACGGTGCCGGCGCTGCTGTCCGGGGCGCTGCTGTCGTGGGCCCGGGCGCTCGGAGAGTTCGGCGCGACCATCACCTTCGCCGGCAACTTCCCGGGTCGCACGCAGACCATGCCGCTCGCGGTCTACCTCGCGCTCGAGAGCGACCCGGACGCGGCCATCGCGCTGTCGCTGCTGCTGCTCGGGGTCTGCCTGGTCGTGCTGCTGTGCCTGCGAGGGCGCTGGCTGGGCGGTCTGGGCCACGGCGCCGCGGGTGAACTCCGTTGAGCGACCTGGTGTTCGACGGGTCCGTCGTCCGCGGCGACTTCGAGCTGGCGCTCTCCGAGACCTTCGCGCGCGGTCAGGTCACCGTGGTCCTCGGCCCCAACGGGTCGGGCAAGACCACTCTGCTGCAATCGATCTCAGGGATCACAGCTCTTACTCGCGGTCGGATCAGCCTGGGCGAGAACGTCTTCGACGACGTCGAGCGCGGCTACTACCTGCCACCCGAGGACCGACCGGTCGGGCTGGTCTTCCAGGACCACCGACTCTTCCCCCACCTCGACGCGGTCGACAACGTCGCGTTCGGCCCTCGTGCGCAGGGCGTAGACCGTGCGCAAGCCCGTCGCGCGGCGCGGGAGTGGTTGCGCCGCTTCGGGATCGAGTCGTTGGCCGATCACCGGCCTGCGCAGCTGTCCGGTGGCCAGTCGCAGCGGGTAGCCCTCGCCCGAGCGTTGGCGACGACCCCCGGGGTGCTGCTGCTGGACGAGCCCACCGCGGCGCTCGACGTGCGCACCCGATCGATCACGCGCACCGAGCTGCGCTCGCACCTGGACCAGCTCGACGCCGCCACGGTGATCGTCACGCACGACCCGCTCGAGGCCATCACCCTCGCCGACCGCCTGCTGGTGCTCGAGCACGGCAGGCTGACCCAGGCCGGCCCACCCGCCGAGGTGGCACGTCGGCCGCGCACGGACTACGTCGCGACGCTCGTCGGCCTGAACCTGCACGCCGGGGTGCTGCGCCGAGTCGGCCGCTCGACGACGCTCGACCTCAGCGAGCGCGGCTCACTGGTCGTCGTCGCGCCGGCCGAGATCGCCGCCGGCCACCGGGTGCTGGCCGCGATCCGCCCGTCGGCGATCGCCGTGCACACCGAGCGGCCCCAGCACGGCAGCGCCCGCAACCTGGTGGAGGGCAGCATCGAGTCGATCGAGACGTTCGGGGATCGCGTGCGACTCGCCGTCGACGCCCGACCGGACCTGCTGGTCGACGTCACACCGGCCGCGGTCGCCGAGCTGCAGCTGCGCCCAGGGTCGCCAATCTGGTTGTCGCTCAAGGCAACCGATATCGAGATCTACCCGCAGGACTGACCCGGCGTCAGCCTCGCGCCGAGCGTCGGTCGTGCCGGCCTCCACCGAATCGCGTCAGGAATCGCGTCACGAATCGCGTCAGTCGACTCGCCTCGCGCGGCAACCGGGGGCAATCTACCGCTGAGCCTATTCCGGCCCGGCACCCGCCGGGCCCCGTGGACGACTGCAGGGGTTGCCATGCCGAGCCAACAACGTGCCGACACCATGATCATCATCGAGCGCATGTTTGCCCAAGATGCCTCGACGCTGTTCCGGGCCTGGACCGAGCCGGATCAGATGGCCCGCTGGCGAGGGAGCCCGGGGTGGCACGTCGAGACCGACGGGCTGGTGTCCGAGCTGCGTCCCGGCGGTCGGCACCACCACGTCAAGGTGCGCGACGACGACCCCTCGGTCCGTGTCACCACCGACGCGATGTTCACCGAGTTCTTCGACCCGGACGTGTTCGTCGCCCTCCAGCAGATCAGCGGGGACCCCGAGATCGACCCGCAGCAGCGGATGGAGCTGCGCGTCGAGTTCGTCAAGACCGGTCGCGACGGCACCTTGGTGCGGATCATCCAAGGCCCCTACCCGCCGTCGATCGCCGACCAGCACTCGGCGGGCTGGGAGGCCGAGCTCGGTCGTCTGGAGACCTACCTGGCCGGGGGTGGCGCGCGATGAGCCAGGCGACCAGCACCTCCATGAACGAGCACGGCGGCACCAGCGCCGGGCGCACGGTCGTGCGCGCGAAGCCGCTGATGAGCATGCGGCAGATCCTGCTGATGAATCTCGGCTTCTTCGGCATCCAGTACTCCTTCGGGATGCAGCAGACCGCGATCAACCCGATCTACACCTATCTCGGGGCGTCCCCCGAGGAGCTGCCGCTGCTCAACCTCGCCGGCCCGATCACCGGCCTGCTGATCCAGCCGATGATCGGCGCCTGGTCCGACCGCACCTGGCACCCGCGCTGGGGTCGGCGCAAGCCGTTCTTCATCGTCGGTGCGATCGGCTGCAGCATCTGCCTGTTCCTCTTCCCCTTCGTCTCGGCCATCTGGATGGCGGCGCTGCTGCTGTGGCTGCTGGACGCGAGCAACAACACGGCGATGGAGCCCTACAAGGCCTTCATCGCCGACCGGCTGCCCCCCTCGCAGCTCGCTAAGGGCTTCCTGGCGCAGTCCTTCTTCGCCGGCCTCGGCATCACGCTCGCCAACCTGTCGCTGGTCGTGTTCCAGTCGATGATCTCGGGCGCCATGGCGTCCGGCATCCCCTACTGGGTCGTCGGCGCCTTCATGCTCGGGTCGGTCTGCTCCATCGCGACCGTGCTGGTCAGCGTCCTGTCGACGGCGGAGCTCCCGCCGAGCGACGAGGAGCTCGCGGCGCTGCGCGCGGAGAAGCACGGACCCGGTCGGATGATCTCGGAGATCAGGGAAGCGATCGTCGACATGCCGGTCGAGCTGCGCAAGCTCGCGCTGGTCTACTTCTTCCAGTGGTTCGCGATGAACTGCTACTGGCAGTTCATCACCTTGTCGATGGCACAGTCGATCTGGGACGTCGACCCCCATGCCGAGCACCTCGCGAGCAACGAGGGCTACACCCAGGCGACGGCATGGACCGGGATGGTGAACGGCTGGTACAACATCGTCACCTTCATGGTGTCGTTCGCCCTCGCCAGCGCCGCTCGTCGCCGCGGCGCGAAGCTGGTCCACATCGCCGCCCTGCTGTGCGCCACCGTCGGGTTGCTGATCGTGCCCCACCTCGACAACAAGTGGTTGGTGCTGGTGGCCATCACGGGCCTCGGCATCGCGTGGGCGTCCATCCTCGGCGTCCCCTACATCATGGCGGTCCGGATGATCCCGTCCACCCGCTACGGCGTCTACATGGGCATCATCAACATGATGATCGTCATCCCGATGCTGATCCAGACCGTGAGCTTCAGCTGGATCTACTCCCACCTGCTGGGCAGCAACCCGAACAACGCCATCACCTTCGCTGCGGTGTTCCTCGGGCTGGCCGCGGCCGCCATGCTCTGGATCAAGGAGCCGCCGATCGTGCGCGACGTCGAGGATCTGTCGACCCAGCTGCCGGCGGCCCACTGATGCGCCCCGCAGGATGCCCCCGATCGACAGGTCCCGAGCCGGACGGAGAGACCACCCCATGATGACGACCTACCGCACCATCGTCGTCGGCACCGACGGCTCCGCGCTGGCCGCGCCGACCGTCCGCCGGGCTGCCCGGCTGGCTCAGCTCGAGGACGCCGACCTGGTCATCGTGTGCGCCTGGAGCGGGCTGCTGCGCCGGGCCGAGGCGAAGTCCACGTCGACCCTCGGGCTGGACCCGGCCGCCGGCGACGTCCGCGGCAGGTCGTCGGCCAGCCAGGCACTCGCGGACGCCGTCGGCGTGGCCCGCGAGGTCGGGGCGACCACGTCCGCGGCCCTGCTCGTCGAGGGTGACCCGGCACAGGCCCTGATGTCGACCGCCGAGGACCGACATGCCGACCTGATCGTCGTCGGAGCGATCCGCGACGTGTCCATCGCCGAGCGCCTGCTCGGCACGGTCGCCACGGACGTCGTCCGCGGGGCGCGCTGCGACGTGCTGGTCGTGCGCCCCACCGACGCGCAGCTGCAGGGTGACCAGGTCGTCCCCGAGGACGTGGCTCTCTGAGCGACGCTTCGGGTAGTGATGTCAGGCCAGGCTGCGACGTCAGGCGCTGACGTCGACCAGGTGGTGGTGGACGTCGTGGATGAAGTAGCGCGCGAAGGTCTCGATCGTGAAGACGGAGCCGTTGCTGCGCCGACCGGGTCGCTGCCACTGGTCGCCGGTCACCTGGTCGAACAGCGCTGCGGTGGCCTCGCCCTCGCGGGTCAGCTCCTCGGCGACCCGAGTCGGGTCCTGCGTGAAGTACTCCCCCTCCACGGCCGCCAGGTCCTGGTCCCAGTCGTCGAAGGTCGGGTCGTCCCGGCTCAGCATCAGCTCCAGCCGACCCCGGAAGACGCGCGAGGTGTCGCGGGCGTGAGACGCGTATTCCAGTGGCGACCAGACGTCTTGGGCCGGACGCACGTGGATGTCGTCTGCTGCCAGTCGTGCTCGCCAGCGCGGCAACGAGTCACGCAGCAGCGCACCGGTGCTCGCCACGTCGAACGACGGCTCGAAGCCGCACTCGGCGCAGCCGTCGGTGATGACGAAGGTCCAGTCCTTGGTGTCCGGCTCGATCCGGTCCGGCTCGGTGGGTGTCATCAGTCGACCTTCCGTGCCGCGCCCTTGTCGGCGCTCTGGGCGAACCGGGCAAAGATCTTCAGCGCGGCCGAGACCTGGCGGTCGCGGTCACGCGGGACCCAGCCGAGCGTGGCCTGCTCGGCCCTGCGCCGCTCGAGCTCGTCGTCGGGCACCATCAGCTGCACGCGGCGCTCGGGGATCGAGAACTCGATGACGTCACCGTCGCGGACCAGTCCGATCGGGCCGCCGGACGCGGCCTCCGGCGACACGTGCCCGACCGAGAGACCGGACGAGCCGCCGGAGAAGCGTCCGTCGGTGATGAGCGCGCACTTCGGGCCGAGGCCCACGCCCTTGAGGTAGGACGTCGGGTAGAGCATCTCCTGCATGCCCGGCCCGCCCTTCGGCCCCTCGTAGCGCACCACGACCACGTCGCCGGACTGGATCTGCCCGCCGAGGATCATCGAGACCGCCTCCTCCTGCGACTCCGCGACGCGCGCCGGCCCGGAGAACGACCACTGGTGCTCGGGCACGCCGGCCGTCTTGACGATGCAGCCGTCCGGCGCGAGGTTGCCGTGCAGCACGGCGAGGCCGCCCTCGGAGCTGTAGGCGTGGTCTACGGACCGGATGCAGCCGTGCTCGGGATCGGTGTCGAGGCTGGCCCAGCGGTTGGTGGTCGAGAAGGCCTCGGTGGTGCGCACGCCACCGGGAGCGGCGTGGAACAGCTCGGTGGCCTTCTCGGTGGTGCGACCGGAACGGATGTCCCAATCGCCCAGCCAGTCATCGAGATTCGCGGAGTGGACCGACCGCACGTCGCGGTTGAGCATGCCGCCGCGGTCGAGCTCGCCGAGGATCGCCGCGATGCCGCCCGCGCGGTGCACGTCCTCCATGTAGAACTGCGTGGTGTTGGGCGCGACCTTGCACAGGCACGGCGTCTCGCGCGAGAGCGCGTCGATGTCGTGCTGGTCGAAGTCGACCTCGGCCTCCTGGGCGGCCGCGAGCAGGTGCAGGATCGTGTTGGTCGAGCCGCCCATGGCGATGTCGAGGCGCATGGCGTTCTCGAACGCCGGCTTGGTGGCGATCGCCCGCGGGAGCACCGACGCGTCGTCACCCTCGTAGTACTGCCGGCACAGGTCGACGACGAGCCGACCGGCGTCGAGGAAGAGCTCCTTGCGCGCGGCGGCGGTCGCGAGGGTCGAGCCGTTGCCCGGCAGCGAGAGGCCGAGCGCCTCGGTGAGGCAGTTCATCGAGTTGGCCGTGAACATGCCCGAGCAGGAGCCGCACGTGGGGCAGGCGTTCTGCTCGATGGTCGTGATGTCCTCGTCGGAGACCGTGTCGTCGACCGACTTGATCATCGCGTCGATGAGGTCCAGGCGCGTCTGCGCAGTGCCGTCCTCGCCGATGATCGCCTTGCCGGCCTCCATCGGACCGCCGGAGACGAAGACCGTGGGGATGTTGAGGCGCAGTGCCGCGAGCAGCATGCCGGGCGTGATCTTGTCGCAGTTCGAGATGCACACGAGCGCGTCGGCCTGGTGGGCGTTGACCATGAACTCGACCGAGTCGGCGATGATCTCGCGGCTCGGCAGCGAGTAGAGCATGCCCGAGTGGCCCATCGCGATGCCGTCGTCGACCGCGATGGTGTTGAACTCGCGGCCCACTCCCCCGGCCTCGGCGATCGCGCCCGCGACCAGCTGGCCCATGTCCTTGAGGTGCACGTGGCCGGGCACGAACTGGGTGAACGAGTTCGCGATGGCGACGATCGGCTTGCCGAAGTCGCCCTCACCCATGCCCGTCGCCCGCCACAGGGCGCGGGCCCCGGCCATGTTGCGGCCATGGGTCGTCGTGCGGGAGCGGAGCTGCGGCATGGTGCGGTCCTTCCGAGTCGGTGCGTCCTCCCCACGGTAGACCTCCTGCCTGGGCCTGGCGCTCGGCCGTCAGTGCGCGAGACGGCCGGCCGGGTGGCGCGGGGGGGGGGGGGGGGGAGGCGCCGCGCGCGGGAGCCGCTCGGCGGGCGGAGCGCCCGCGCCACGCACGACCGCTCAGCGAGCGAGGCGCTCGTCCAGCCAGCCGATCAGGTCTGCAGTGACCTCGTCGCGGTTGGTCTCGTTGAACACCTCGTGCCGCGCGCCCGGATAGAGCCGCACGTCGACGTCGCGCAGCCCGACGCGGCGCAGCTGGTCGGCCACCTGGCGCGGCCCCTTGCCGAAGTCGCCGACCGGGTCGTCGCCGCCGCTTAGCAGCAGCACCGGCAGGCCCTGGGGGACGCCGGCCAGCCGTCGGTCGTCGCTGATCCGACCCACGCCGTCGAGCAGGTCGGCGAAGAAGCGGGAGGTCCCGATGAACCCGCACGCCGGGTCGGCGACGTAGCGGTCGACCTCGTCCTCGTCGCGCGACAGCCAGTCGAAGTCGGTGCGGTTGGGCGCGAACCGCTTGTTGTGGCCGCTGAAGGTCATCGAGTCCAGCACGGTGCTGCGGTGACGCGGTCCGCGCACCCGCGTCTCCGCGAGCGCGAGCGCCAGCCCGAACCGGCGCACGGGGCCCGGGTCGCCCGCCGTGCCGGAGAACACCGCGCCGGCGAGGTCGCGGCCGTGCTCGAGGACATAGGTGCGGGCCAGCAGCGATCCCATGCTGTGGCCGAGCAGGACCACCGGCAGCCCCGGGTGACGCTCCTTGATGGTGGCCGTGAGGGCGACCAGGTCACCGACGAGCAGGTCCCACCCGTCGCGGTCGCCGAAGAAGCCGTAGTCGTCCGGGCTCGCCGCCGTCTCGCCGTGGCCCCGGTGGTCGTCGGCGTAGACCGCGTAGCCCGCAGCGGTCAGCGCCTGCGCCAGCCGGGCGTAGCGGCTCGCGTGCTCCGACATGCCGTGGGCGAGCTGGACGACCGCCTTCGGCCGCCCTGGTGGCAGCCAGACGTGGACGTGCACCGGCGTCCCGTCGGTGGCGGTGACCGTCAGGGTGCTGGCGGTCATGGTTGAGGTGGTCGGGGCGGTGGCGGCTGCCGGGTCGGTCGCCTCGGCGTCGACCTCGCCGGCCTCGGCGCGGCGGGCGCGCAGCAGCAGGTCGGTGTGGTGGTGGGCGCCGGCGCCGCCCTCGATCCGGCGCGGCCGGCGGCCCTCGCCGTCGATGGTCCAGGCGTCGGTGCTGGCCGTCGCGTCGGTGGCCGTGCCGATGGTCGCGTCGGCCGCGTCCGGGCGGATCAGGGCCAGCACGTCGTCCACCCCGACGTAGTCGTCCGGGTCGAATCCCCGCTCCAGCGCGTGCTCGCGGTCGATGTCGGCGTGCTCGACCCACAGCAGCGTGCCGCCCGGGGCGACCGCCGCCAGCGCGGCCCGCTCGGCCAGCCGCTCGGAGGTCTTGCGCAACGCCGGGTAGAACGCCGTCACCAGGTCGAAACCGCCGACGGGGACGTCCGCCTCGGTCAGCCCGGAGTGCACCCAGGTGACGTGCACCCCCGCCTCCTCGGCGGCCGCGCGGGCGCGGGCGATCGCGACCCCCGACACGTCGAGGGCGGTCACCTGCCAGCCACGCCCTGCGAGCCAGATCGCGTCGGCGCCCTCACCGCACCCGATGTCCAGCACGCGACCGGGCGCGAGGTCAGCGATTTCGTCGACCAGCGCACCGTTGGGCCGGCCACTCCACACCTGCTCGGCGTAACGCTCGTCCCACTCCTGCTCGGACCCCGGCACGCTGCCGTGCTCGTGCTGACCGTCTCCGTGCTGACCGTCCCCGTGCTTGCGGTCGTCGTGCTGGGGGTAGTCGTGCTGGTCGGGCTCGTCCGGCTTGTGCCCAGATCCGTGCTCCTCGGTGCTCACTGGCCTACTCTGGCACGCCCGATCACCGTCGTCCTACCGGCCCCTGCCCGGCACCCTCGCGAGCCGGGCCGGAGCGGGTCAAGGCGGCCGAGCGACCGGCCCCGCCCAGCCCGACGGCTGAGCGCCCCCTTATTCTCCTCACGTGAAGAGCGATCAGCTGCATCCCAACCTGGCCCCGATGTTCGACGAGGTGCTCGAGCGCAACCCTGGAGAGGCGGAGTTCCACCAAGCGGTCTACGAGGTCATGCGCAGCCTCGCGCCGATCGCGGGGGCCCGCACGGAGTACGCCCAGTGGTCGATCCTGCGCCGCATGTGCGAGCCGGAACGCCAGATCATCTTCCGGGTGCCGTGGATCTCCGACAGCGGCGAGGTGCGGATCAACCGCGGCTACCGGGTCGAGTTCAACTCCACGCTCGGGCCCTACAAGGGCGGGCTGCGCTTCCACCCGAGCGTGAGCCTGTCGATCGTGAAGTTCCTCGGCTTCGAGCAGGTCTACAAGAACGCCCTCACCGGCCTGCCGATCGGCGGCGGCAAGGGCGGCTCCAACTTCGACCCCAAGGGCTGCTCGGACGCCGAGATCATGCGTTTTTGCCAGTCCTTCATGACCGAGCTCTACCGACACATCGGCGAGCACACCGACATCCCCGCAGGTGACATCGGCGTGGGCGGTCGCGAGATCGGCTATCTGTTCGGCCAGTACAAGCGCATCACCAACCGCTACGAGTCGGGGGTGCTCACCGGCAAGGGGCTGTCCTGGGGCGGCTCGCTCGTGCGCACGGAGGCCACGGGCTACGGCCTGGTGTACTTCGTGGAGGAGATGCTGGCGACCCGCGGCGAGGACCTCGAGGGGCGCCGGTGCGTCGTCTCCGGGTCGGGCAACGTCGCGATCTACGCGATCGAGAAGCTGCAGCAGCTCGGCGCCAACGTGGTCGCGTGCTCGGACTCCGGCGGCTACGTGGTCGACGAGGACGGCATCGACCTCGCGCTCCTCAAGGAGATCAAGGAGGTCCGCCGCGGCCGGATGAAGGACTACGCCGACCAGCGGCCCTCGGCCCGGTACGTCACCGAGGGCTCCATCTGGGAGGTCCCGTGCGACGTGGCGCTGCCGTGCGCCACACAGAACGAGGTCGGCGCGGCCGAGGCGAAAGCCCTGATCGCCAACAAGGTCCACCTGGTCGCCGAGGGCGCCAACATGCCGACGACGCCGGAAGCGGCCGAGATGCTGATCGAGGCCGGCGTGCTCTTCGCACCCGGCAAAGCGTCCAACGCCGGCGGGGTCGCCACCAGCGCCCTGGAGATGCAGCAGAACGCGAGCCGGGACAGCTGGACCTTCGAGCAGACCGACGAGCGGCTGCGCGAGATCATGCGGCACATCCACGCCACCTGCCGGGACACCGCGGCGGAGTACGGCTTCGAGAACGACTACGTCGTCGGGGCCAACCTCGCGGGCTACATCCGAGTCGCCGACGCGATGGTCGCGCTCGGCGTCGTCTGAGCCAACCTCGCTCGTAGCCCGCTCGCTCGCACCACCCGTCGGGCCACGGCTGCTCGCACCACCTCCTCGGACCCGACGACGGTGACCCGCTCCTGCGCGCGGGTCACCGCGGTGTAGAACAGCTCGCGGGTCAGCAGCGGCGAGTCCAGCTCGGGGAGCAGCACGGTCACGTGCGTCGCCTGGCTGCCCTGCGACTTGTGGATCGTCATCGCGTGCATGGTCTCGACGTCGCCGAGGCGCCCGGTGCCGAACGCCTGGTCGCCCTTGGCGCCGCGGATCATCGCGAACCGCCCCGAGGCCGCACCCTGCCGCGCCGCGACCACCACGCCGACGTCGCCGTTGAAGACACCGGTCGCGTAGTCGTTGGCCGTCACCAGCACCGGCCGGCCCACATACATCGGGTCGTAGAACGTGTCCCCGGTGGCCTCGCTCAGCCAGCCCTCGATGCGGTGGTTCCACGTGCGGACCCCGAACGGGCCGCTGCGGTGGGCGCAGAGCAGGCGATGGCGCTCGACGAGCGCCAGGGACCGCTCGGCGTCGCCTGCCGCGGCCGCCTGGTGCAGGTCGACGGCCTGCCGGGTCAGCTCGGCGCGCAGGTAGGGGGCGGGATCGGGCTCGGCGAGCCAGCGCACCTCGTCACCGCCGCCCTGCAGGGCGTCCACGACCGCGTCGGCGTCCCCGCGACGCAGCGCCTCGGCCAGTCGACCGATCGCCGCGCCGTAGCGATGCGGTGTGGACAGCCGGGCCAGCGCGAGTGGCGGCTCGGCGCTGGCCTCCACGCCCGCCACGAGGTCTGCGAGCACCGCACCGGCGTCGACCGACACGAGCTGGTCGGGGTCGCCGACGAGGATCAGCCGGGTGGTCGGACGGACCGCCTCGAGCAGCCGGGCCATGTGCGTGAGCGACACCATCGACGCCTCGTCGACGAGCACCACGTCGTGCGGCAGGCGGTGCGCCCGGTCGTGCCGGAACCGGGTGCGGCTGTCGGGGCGGCGGCCGAGCAGCCGGTGGACCGTGGTGGCCTCGACCCGGCCCAGGTGCTCGATCCGCGCGCGTACCGCCGGGTCGTCGGTGCGCTCCAGCATGGCCGCAAAGCTCGCGGACACCGCCTCCTGCATCCGCGCCGCGGCCTTGCCCGTGGGGGCGGCGAGCGCGACCCGCACGGGCCGACCCGAGGAGCTCTCGACCTGCTCGGCCAGCAGCGCGAGCACTCCGGCGACCGTCGTAGTCTTGCCCGTGCCCGGGCCCCCGGTGAGGACCGTCGTCCACGAGCGCACCGCCCGCTCTGCTGCGCCGCGCTGCTCGGCGAAGCCGCTGCCGGGGAAGACGCGTTCGAGCCCGGCGACCAGCCGCGCGTCGTCGATCACCGGCGGCGCCTGCTCGGCGCGGGCGTGCAGGTCCGCGACAACCTGCCGCTCCTGGTGGTGGTAGCGCTGGAGGTAGACCAGACCGTGCTCGACGACCAGCGCGTGCTGCGCGGCCAGGGCGCTGGCCGCCACCCGGTCGGTCCAGCCTTCCGCATCCGGCCACGGCAGCGCCTGGTCGGGTGGGATCTCGTCGGGATCAGCCTTGCCAGCGGCTGGGCCGTCGGGATCAGCGCCGGCGGGCTCAACGTCGTCGGGGCCAGCGCCGTCGGGATCGAGGCTCGGCCGTCCACGCGCGAACGCGGTCAGGTCGACGGCCACCGACCCCTGGCGCACGGCGCGGACCGCCAGAGCGGCGGCGAGCACGGCGTCCTCGTCCTGCTCGTGCGCGGCGCGGGCGAGCGTGCGGGCCAGGTGCACGTCGGCGGCGGTCAGCACGCCCGCCTCGTTGAGCTCCTTCAGCCGCCCTTGTGCGCCGAGCGCCAACCGACGGTCGAACGGTCCCGTGGGCTCGAACCGCTCGATCGGCTCGGCGCCGGCGCGGTGGCCCTCGACGCCGTCGGGGCCGGCCTGCCCCGCAGTCTTCGGGTCCTCGGTTGGCACCATCACGCATCCTTCCGACGTGGGCGGCTTTTGACCGTTCGCGCCCCTGCCCCGACCCGACCATCCGCAGCCGCGCCGTCGACCGACGCACCATCGACCGACACGCCATCGACCGACGCGCCGTCCAGGAGGTCGGAGACGGCCACCACGAGGTCTACCGGAGGCTGCCAGGAGAAGACCCCGCAGACCTGGTCGCCGACGACGGGGGTGCTGGGCCCACACATGCCCCGCAGGTAGAGGTAGAGCACGCCCCCCAGCTGCCGGTGCGGGTCGTAGTCCGACACTCGCCAGCGCAGGAAGCGGTGTGCCACAACGGCATACAGCAACGCCTGGAGCGGATAGCTGGAGTGCCCCATCGCCTCGACCAGCGCCTCGGGGCGGTAGGACCAGGCAGTGAGCGGGGCGTCGAGCTGGCCCAGCCAGTTGGTCTTGTAGTCGACGACCAGGTAGCGGCCGTCGACCCGCAGCACCACGTCGATCGACCCGGTGAGGTAGCCGCGCAGCTCCTGCTCGGCCAGCACGGGCTCGGCGTCCAGGACGTCGGCGTAGCCACGCACCGGATCACCGGCCGGGAGGTGCCGACGCAGCAGCGGGGCGAGGTCACCCAGCAGCCTGCGGGGGCCGGTCGGTGCCGCCAGGTCACCGCCCCCGAGCGGCAGCTCGAAGTCCAGCTCGCACAAGCGATCTCGCGTGCCGGCCGCGCGCAAGGTGGTGCCGCCGGCCAGCGGTCCGAGGGGCGTGTCCAGCACCGCGACGAGGGCGTGGACGAGCCGGTCCACATCGACGTCGACCGGCCACCACACCAGCTGCTCGCCGATCCGGGCGCGCAGCTCGGCGTCGAGGTCTACGGCCTGCGGGTCGGCGTGCTCCAGCACGGCGTGGACGAGCGAGCCGAAGGTGGCGCCCACCGGCAGGTCGGCCATCGGTGAGGGCAGGTCGTCGCCGCCCGGGAGCAGGCCAGGCAGCGTGGGCCTCTCGTCGACGACGACCGGGATCTCGGGCTCGTCGTCGCGGGCACGACCTCAGGCTCGCTGCCGACGCCACCGCTCAGCTCGTGCCCCTCGGCGTCGCGCGGAGCGCTCAGGGCGGAGTAGGACGTGCGCCGCCAGCTGGTGTCGACCACGCGGTCGAAGCGCCCGATGCCGAGCCCGCTCGGCGCCGTCAGGACCGGTGCCGGCACCGGGTCGCCCAGGTCGGCCGGCTCGAGGGTGAACGCGCCGACCTCGGCCCATCGCGAGAGCCGCTCGGTGGCGTCGTCGTCGGTCTTGGGGGCGGCTACGGTGTCGGGGATCTCGGCCTGGATCGGACTGCGCCCGAACAGAGCTCGATGCAACGGCGCCGCGGCGACGTTGTTGGACGGAGCCCACCAGGCCACCACCTGCGACTGCGCCCGGGTGAGTGCGACGTAGAGCAGCCGCAGTGACTCCCCCGCCTCCTCGGCCTTGTGCCGCCGCACCGAGTCCGCCCACTCCGGACCCGAGGGACCACCCACGTCGATGCAACGGGTGCGCTGTGGGGCCTCGGTGTGGAACAGCGGGATGTCGGCCTCCTTGCTGACCCACCGATCCGAGAGCGCGGGGAGGTAGACGACGGGGTACTGCAGGCCCTTGCTGCCGTGCACCGTGACGAGCTGGACGGCCGCAGCGTCGCTGTCCAGGCGTCGGGTGCGCGCGCCCGCCGCGACCGGGGTGTCGTCGGCGAGCTGGGCCTGCAACCACTCGAGGAGCGCCACCAGGCCGAGCTGCTCACGCTGACCGACCTCGTGCAGCAGCTGACCCACGTGGCGCAGGTCGGTCAGCTCGCGCTCGCCACCGACCCGCCCCAGCACGCGAGCCGGCAGGCCGGCGACCGTGAGGGACTCGATCACCGCAGCCGCCCCCTGCCGGGCGTAGACCGTGGCGAGACGCCGCATCAGCGCGGCCAGCTCGTCGTCGAGGTCGTCGCCGCCGGTGGCCAGCCGCTCGACGTCGAGGCCGACCAGGTCGGTGAGCGCAGCCGCGCGGGTCAGCATGGACCGGTGCGGGGCCGCCATGGCCGTCAGGAGCGCCAGCCAGTCGTGGGCGGCCTTGCTCTGCAGCACGTTCGAGCCACCGGTGCTGACGGCGTGGATGCCCACGTCGCGCAGCGCCTGCTGGATCTCGATCAGGGTGCGCGAGGTGTGCGCGATGACGGCGACGTCGCGTGCGTGCAGCGGCCGTCCGTCGAAGGTCGCCCCGGAGTCCAGCAGCGCGGCCACGTCGAGCGCGAGGTCGCGGGCGATGTGCGCGCGCACGGCACCGACCTTGCTGTTGCCGCGCAGGTGCTCGCGCTGGCGAACTTGCCTGAGCCGCAACGGTTCTGGATGTGGCGCGCCGTGCAGCCGAGACTGCGTGCGCTGCGCCTCCACGTCGTGGACGATGATCTGCGGGTCGCCCAGGGCCGCCCCGCCGAGGAGGGCGCCGATGGACCGCACCAGCCCGGCGTCGCTACGGAAGTTGCAGGGCAGCGTGGCCTGCTCCTGTGCCGTCTGCGCGGCCTCCAGGTAGGTGACGATGTCACCCCCGCGGAAGGCGTAGATCGCCTGCTTGGGGTCGCCGATCAGCACCATCGCGTGCGCCACCCCGGTGAAGGCGCGGTCGAGCACCTGCCACTGCACCGGGTCGGTGTCCTGGAACTCGTCGACCAGCACCACCCGCCAGCGCGCCTGCATCCGTGCGCGGGCCGGCGAGTCCTTGTCCGTCAAGGCGTCGGCGAGCTGGGTGAGCAGGTCGTTGTAGTGCATGACCTGCAGCCGACGCTTGCGGACGTCCATCTCTCGACGCACTACCTGAGCGAAACCCACGCGACGGGCGGCGACGCTGCCCGGCTCGGCTGCCGAGGGGGCGAGCGTGGCGTGGTCGTCCTCGATGGCCCGGCGGGCGATCGCCAAGGCGTCGCGGCGCGAGAAGATCGGCCTGTTGGTGGCCCCCACGAAGCCGCGCAGGTAGAGGTCGTCGACGACCTCGACGAGCAGGTCGTCCAGGTCGTCGACCAGCTGGGCACCGGCGTCGGTGTTGCCCGCGACGCCGAGGCTGCGCAGGACCTGCTGGCAGAACTGGTGCGTGGTCGCGATGGTGGCCGCGTCGAACGACGTGAGCGCCGTGCGGAGCCGCTCGAGTCGCAGCAACCGCTCGTCCTCGTCGACCGCGAGCAGCAAGGTCAGGAGCTGGTCGCGGTCCTCGACCGGCGGCGGGTCGTCGAGCGCGCGCTCGGCGGCGTAGAGCTGCTCGCGCACCCGCGAGCGCAGCTCCTGGCTGGCCGCCCGACCGAAGGTGACGACCAGCATCTCGGGCAGGGTCACGACGCCCTCGGCGACGTAGCGGGTGACCAGGGCCGCGATCGTCCAGGTCTTGCCGGTCCCGGCGCTGGCCTCGAGGAGCACGGTGCCCTCGGGGAGCGGGTCGGTGATGGCGAAGTGCCGCGCGCTCATGCCCACTCCCCCTGCTGCAGGTCGCCGTCGAGGACGGGCCGCCACAGCCGCAGGGCGTACTGCCCGAGCCGGCTGGTGACGCCCGGGAACCACATCTCGTCGTCCCGCGGCTCACCGAGGATCTGGTGCAGGCCCACCGCCTCGCCGTAGACCTGCAGGTGGGCCGGGTCCTCCTGCTCACCCACCTTGAGGAAGCGCCCGGTCTGGCTCTCCCACTCCTTGGTCGCCGACTCCTCGGCGTCGCGCGGGCTCCCGCTGACCAGGAACGTGCGGGCGTAGGCGTGAGCAGCGTTGCCGGGCAACGGGATCGGGCCCTCGAGCCCTCGGTCGCGCAGGTCGACGAGATCGGCCAGCGTGGTCATCGCCAGCTCGCGCGGCATGGGTCCGTGGGTGAGGTGCCGGACGCCCGGCCGGTTGCCGCGGCGGAGCTGACCGACGAGGTGGGCGCTGGAGAGCTCCTCACCGGCCGCGCTCAGGGCGAGCGCCGTGACCCACGAGCGCAGCGTCTGCTTGGCCTTCAGGGTCGAGTACGTGACCTCGAGCGCCCCGGCATCGGTCATGCCCGGGACGGTGCCCACCACCCGACGTCCGTCGGGCAGCGTGATCTCGAGGTCGACCGTGCGCGTCGGCGCCGGCCGCCCCGGGGCTCCGGCGCCACCCACCCGCCAGGCGGCCGCCGTGAGGTGCTTGACGATCTCGGTGATGTCGGCGAGCTGACGACTGCCGAGTCCCCCCGGCGGCAGCTCACCGCGCCAGCCCTCGGCGCGCACCAGCTCGTCGAGATCACGGCCGGCGAGCACGGCGCGCAGCAGCCGGTCGCCCACCGTCCAGCGCTGCAGTCCGTCGAGCTCGATGGGGATGCCCTCGGCGCGCTCCTCGGGGACCTCCGGCAGCAGCAGGCCGAGCCGGGTGCGCAGGAAGTCCTGGGCGGGGTTCAGCAGGAAGCGGATGAGCTGGTCGAGCGGGACGTCGTCGGCGCCGGCAGCCTGGGCGGACGGCGGCAGCGCCACGTCGGCCAGCGGCTGGGCCAGGGTGCGTTCGCCGAGGGCCGCCTGCGCTCCCGCGAGCGCCGTGGGGTCGTAGCTGAACGGCCGCCCATCGGGTCGCAGCGACGTGCCGTCGTCGCCAGGAACGCCGAGGTTGCGCGTGTCGTAGGGCTGCAACGGGTGCCGCGTGACGACGGCCTCCGCGCCGGGACCTGAGGCGGTCGCCTGCACGGCGTCGATGATCTCGCCGAGCGGCACGGCCGGTGGGCGCTCGGCGCCGCTGTGCTCGTCGGCCCCGGTGTAGGTGATGACCACCGTCTCGCGCGCAGCCATGAGCGCGTCCAGGAGCAGCTGGCGGTCCTCGCTGCGCGGGTCGCGCTCACCGGTCAGCGGGTTGCGGGCCAGGGCGTCGTCGCCGTCGGGCACGGTCGTGCGCGGGAAGATGCCGTCGTCCAGACCGACGAGGCACACCACCCGGTGCGGCACCGAGCGCATCGGGGTCATCGTGCACACGGTGAGCGTGCCGGTGCGGAAGTTGGCTCGCGTGGCCCGCCCGGCGAGGTGCGCGGACAGCAGGGTCGCGACGTCCGACAGCCGTAGATCGGCCGTGCCGGTCTCGCGGGCGGCCGAGCCCTGGATGCGGGACAGCTCACGGCGCAGCTGGGTGACCTGCCACGCGTCGCTCGACCGCACGTCGGCGAGACCGAGCACCCCGTCGCGCAGGGCCTCGGCCCACTCGTCGGCGCCCCGGCACGCGCGCAGCCGGCGCACGGTGGCACCCAGCCGGTCGACGAGCTCGGTGAGCCGGCCCGCCAGGTCGATGTCACCGCTGTCGAGGTCGTCGAGGGCGAGGACGGTGCCGACGTGGTCGCGGTCGACCCCGTCGAGCGCGGCGCCGACGACGACGCGGTCGAGACCGGCGCGCCAGGTGTTCTGCGCGAACGACGACAGCTGGTAGTCGGCGCGGTGCTCCTCGTCGAGCCCCCACCGGATGACGACCTGGTCGACCCAGTCACCGAACCGGTCGAGGTCGTCGTCGTCGAGGGCGAAGCGCACCCGCACCGGCTCGGTGCGGGCCAGGTCGAGGACCTCGCTCGCGGTGAGCCGTCCGCCGGCCAGCACCACCAGCTGGGCGGCGAGCTCGAGCAGCGGGTTGGTCTCGCGCGGCCCTCGGTCCGCCAGGCGCACCCGGAGCCCGTGGGCCGGATGTCCTTGTGCCGGATGCCCCTGCGCCGGATGGTGTGGTGCCGGATGCTGTTGTGCCCCAGCGCGATCCGCGAACCCCGGCGGGAGAGAGTGCTCGCCGGTCACCGCCCGCGGCGCACCGAGGCCGAAGCCTGCGTGCACCAGCGGGGCGAACGCGTCGATGTCAGGGCACATGACGAGGATGTCGCGTGGCTCGAGGGTCGGGTCGTCCTCGAGCAGGCCGGTGATCACGTCACGCAGCACGTCGACCTGACGTGCCGCACCGTGACAGGCGTGGATCTGCACCGACTGCATGTCGGTCGCCGAGCCGGCGCGTTCTCGGCGATCGCCGGTCTCGGACAGGTGCGCCCGAGTTCATCAAGCCGGTGAGGTCGCCGTTCCTGCTGACGCGGGCCGACCGCTCCCAGCACCAAGCGCGGCACCCCGACGATGATCGCCGCGGTCATCACGCTGCGGCCCGGCTCCGCGACGCCGTCCAGCACGGCACCTGGCAGCCGCACCTGTCGCGCAGCTCGGACCATGCCCTCGAGGCGATCGAGCTGCCGACGCGACCGGGCGAGCAGCGTGCAGCGTCGCGGCTGCGCACCGACTGGCATCAAGACGTCGCGCCTCCTGCGCGCGACTGGCGCGTGCGCTCGATCGCGGCACGCGCCGTCACGGAAGCCGACATCTCGTGTGCTCGTCCTGGAGCCCCGGGTCACACCTTCGACGCCGGACCCGTCGGACGCCGGCCGTCTGGTCAAGGTGCCCGTATCCGCGACCGTGCTGCGCGGTCGACCGTCATCGACGGGCCACCGCGGACCAGCGCCCCGGCGGACCACGACGGCTGGTTCGGCTGCCTGGGCCGGGCTGAGCGGTGCCGGCCGGAGCCGGCGGTACCGAGCGGCCTGATCGGCCCTGCGGCAGGGCCGGCGAGCAGGATGCTCGACCGCCTCGGCAGGGATCATCGGCCCCGGCACCTCGGCATGAGCCACACCGGTGGTCGCCGCAGGCGCCGCAGCCTGCGGCGAGGTGCACACGAAGATCCGGTGTGGTGGCCATCGTCGGCCGCGGCCGAGGTCAGGCCTCGCTTCGGACCCGGTGCACCGAGAGCGCCGAGCCAAGCTTTTCATGCGGTGACACCGGCGCGCACGCGCTCGGCGTGCAGGGCTCGGAACCAGGACCTGCCGGGCGTCGGCAGACATCGCGCCGGCGCACCGGCTGCTCGAGCGCCAGCGCCGGGCCTGCCGTCACCGAGGCGCCCGGTCATGATCCAGCCATCAGGCTTCTGCCGAGCTGTCGGCACGTGGGCGAGAGCGTCGTCCGGATCGCGCCCCGCTGAACCACCACCTCGAGCTCGCCGGGACCTCGCGAGGCACGGTCGTTCAGCTCTGGATCGACGGGCCTGTGCGCGCGCTCGGTGGCGTTCGTTCTACGGAGAGTGGGTGGTGGGCCGCGAGCGACCGCCTGGACTCGATGCCGGCACCGGCCGCTCCACGGTCGCGCCCGAACCGCAGCACCGGCCTGGGCTGTCGCGCGACGCCGACTGGGCCGGCCTGCGCGTCCTCGTCACCGGCCTCGGCCAGTCGTCGGGGCGCACGCGGTCCGTCGCCCGCCGAGGCGTCGCCGGATCGCCGTCAGCCACGACGGCTGCCGACAGCCGAGCCACCTGCCGGAGCGCTGCTGCCGCCGGGCGCGCCGGTCGGCCCGCCCTCGACTCGAGGCCGACGTCCGTCGTGGCGCCCCATGCGAGCTCGGAGCTCGCGCGACGTCGACCAGCCGGTCGTCGGGACGGCGGGCAGGCAGAGGGCGGGGCTGCTCCCAGTCCCATCGGCTGGCTGGACGAGGCCCGCCCGCTGCATCCCGGTCCGTCCTCCGCGTGGAGCTGGCCTGGCGGATGCGCGCCGAGCGCGGCGCCGCGCCCTGGCCACCGTCTCGGGCACCAACGGCAAGACGACCACCGACTGCTGGCCTCGATCTTGCAGGCCAGCGGCACCCCGGGCCGGTCCATGCCGCTCGGCAACGTCGGCGTCCCGGGTCGAGGCGGTGCTCGCCCCTGGCGGGTTCGACGTGGGCGCGCGCGGCGTCCAGCGCCTGCTCGCACTGGCCGCCATCTCGGCCCGTCGCGTCGCAGTGCCTCAACGTCGCCGCCGACCACCTGGACTGGCACGGCTCGGGAACTGCATGCGAGGTCTCGCCGCGCCGTAGGGGCATGGCCTCCTGCATCGCGGTCTCGCGGGCCCGGCGACCACTCGAGCGCTGGTCATGGAGGCTCGACGTCGCCGTCCAGGGCACCGCGCGGTGGAGTTCACCCTCGGGGTGCCGGCCGACAGCATGCTCGGCGTGGTGCGACGAGGTGCGACGCCGACCGCGGCGTTCATCGCGGCCTGCGCCGACTCGGCCAGCGCCTCGAGCTCGGCACCCTCGCCGCCTGCTCGGCGATCATCGGTGGCGCCGCACTACGTCGCCAACGCGCTGGCCGGCCGCCGGCCTCGCCCGGAGCAGCAGCACGTCGGCCCGCTCGCCGTGCGCGAGGGGTTGCGGGCCTATCGCCCCGAGAAGCACCGCATCGCCGAGGTCGCGACGATCTCGGGGTGCGTTACGTCGACGACTCCAAGGCGACCAACGCGCACGCCGCAGCCGCCTCGCTGCGGGCCTTCGACCCGGTGGTGTGGATCGCCGGCGGCCTGCTCAAGGGCGCCGACGTGGATGACCTGGTCCGCGAGGCCGCGCCGCGGCTGCGCGGCGTGGTGCTGCTCGGGCGCGACCGGGCGCAGATCGCCGACGCCGTCGCCCCACACGCGCCCGACGTCCCCGTGGTCGACGTCGCCAGCACCGACACTGATGCCATGACGGAGGTCGTCGCGGCGGCCACGGCCCTCGCCCAGCCGGGCGACGTCGTGCTGCTCGCCCCGGCTGCGGCCTCCATGGACATGTTCGCCAACTACGGCGCGCGTGGCGACGCCTTCGCGAAGGCCGTCCGCGCACAGCAGGGACCGACCGAAGGAGCCTGACATGACGACCTCGTCCGGCGCTGCGCGACCCGGCGCACGCGCCTCTCGGGGCCGTGCCGGCGCGTCCGTCCCGAAGCCCGACCACCCCGACGACCCGACCCTCGTCGGGCGCCTCAACGCCCTCCTCGAGCGCATCGAGACGCCGCTCACGACCTATCACCTGCTGCTGTCGACGACCATCGCGCTGACGGTCTTCGGCCTGGTCATGGTCATGTCGGCGGCGAGCATCCGCACCTACACGGTCTTCTTCGCCCAGCTGAGGTTCGCGCTCATCGGTGCGGTGCTCGCGTTCGTCGCCTCGCGCATCCCGACCCTGTGGTGGAAGCGGCGAATGGCGCTGCCCGCGCTGCTGCTCGCCATCGCGCTGCAGGCGCTCACCCACGTCCCAGGCCTCGGCGT
>NZ_JAKZHV010000004.1 GCF_022568835.1 Arsenicicoccus piscis | reverse complement strand
TGAAGGCGCTCGAGGGCGTCGTCATGGAGCTCGACGACCTCGCCGCGTTCCCGACGCTCGCCGGTGTCGCAGATCGGTGACGACCCCAACGTGATCTTCGACGGCGCCAACCTGGGGCCCCGCACCAAGGGCATGGAGCGCGGCGACCTGCTCTCCGCCAACGGCGCGATCTTCACCGGCCAGGGCAAGGCGCTCAACGACCACGCCGCCGACGACATCCGCATCGGCGTCACCGGCAACCCGGCCAACACCAACGCGCTGATCGCGATGTCGAACGCCCCCGACATCCCCAAGGAGCGCTTCTCGGCGCTGACCCGCCTGGACCACAACCGCGCGATCTCCCAGCTCGCCGCCAAGCTGCAGGTGCCGGTCACCGAGATCACCAAGATGACGATCTGGGGCAACCACTCGGCCACGCAGTACCCCGACCTGTTCCACGCCGAGGTCTCCGGCAAGAACGCCGCCGAGGCCGTGGGCGACCAGGACTGGCTCGAGAACACCTTCATCCCGACCGTCGCCAAGCGTGGCGCCGCGATCATCGAGGCGCGCGGCTCGTCCTCCGCAGCGTCGGCCGCCTCCGCGACCATCGACGCCGCCCGCGACTGGCTGAACGGCTCCGCCAAGGACGACTGGGTGTCGATGGCGGTCGTGTCCGACGGGTCCTACGGCGTGCCGGAGGGGCTCATCTCCTCCTTCCCCGTCACCACCAAGAACGGCGACTGGGAGATCGTCCAGGGCCTCGACATCGACGACTTCTCGCGCGGCAAGATCGACGCGTCCGTCGCCGAGCTCGCCGAGGAGCGCGACGCCGTCAAGGAGCTCGGGCTGATCTCCTAGCCTCACCGGTTTGACTGCACGAAGACCGGCCGGGTGCACCGCACCCGGCCGGTCTTCGCGTGTCCTGGGCGGGGCCCCGTCAGCGGACCTGGGTGACCTCGAACTGCATGCGCGGGTGGGCGATGGCCTCCTGCGACTGCACGAGCTGCAGCTCGCGGCGGCCGGAGCGCACGGTGGTCTCGATCAGGTCGAACACGCTGGAGGCCGTGCGACCGAGCGCGAGCGCCGGGTCGGAGGTCTGCAGCAGGTGGGCGGTGAACAGCGCAGCGGTGACGTCGCCGGAGCCGTTGCACTTGATCGGCAGCCGCGGGGTCTGCACGATCCAGGCGCCGGCGGGCGTGACGGCGAGCATCTCGAGGGTGTCGGCGGGAGCGTCCGGTCGCTCGACGCTCGTGACGAGGACGGTCTGCGGCCCCATGGCCTGGGCGCGCTCGACGGCGTCCAGGGTGTCCTCGAGCGTGCGGGGCTCGGTGCCGGTGAGGTAGCCCAGCTCGAACTGGTTGGGCGTGATGAGGTCGGCCGCCGGGACGACCTGCTCGCGCAGCAGCACCGGGATCTGCGGGGCGACGAAACACCCGCTCTTGGCGTTGCCCATGACCGGGTCGCACGCGTAGATCGCGGCCGGGTTGGCGGCCTTGACCTCGGCGACGGCCGCGAGGATGACCTCGGCGATGTCCGCCCCACCCTGGTAGCCCGAGAGCACCGCGTCGATCTCGGCGAACGCGTCGCGCTCCCCCACGCCGGTGATGACCTCGCGCACGTCCGCGGCGGGGATCAGCGGCCCGCGCCAGGCGCCGTAGCCCGTGTGGTTGGAGAAGTTCACGGTCGGGACGGGCCAGACCTCGACGCCGATCCGCTGGAGCGGGAAGACGGAGGCGCTGTTGCCGACGTGCCCGTAGGCGACGTGGGACTGGATCGACAAGATGGTGGTCACGCCACGATGGTGCCCCCTCGCGCGGGTGCCGCTCAACCGGGTCTCAGCGCCGTCGCCGCTTGCGGACCGCGACGAGCACGGTCTACGCCTGCGGGATCTTGAGCAGGAAGGTGGCCACGAGCACCGCCGTCCCCGCGCCGACGTAGAGCACGAGGTCCAGCCAGCGCGGCCGGATCACGAGGCCGGCAGCGGCCTCGCGCGGGAGCACGGTGCGCAGGGCACCGGCGAGCAGCAGCGCAGCGGCGAAGACGTAGCCGCCCGAGCGCAGTTGCCCGGTCAGCATCGTCACCAGGGCGATCGCGAGACCGGCACCGAGGACCCACCAGGCCCCGAGCCGGGTCTGCGCGATCGACGGGTGCTGCATCTACGCTCTCCTGGTCGGGTCAGTCGGCGGCCTGGAGGGAGCGCTCGGCCGCCTCGACGATGTTGGTGAGCAGCAGGGCGCGGGTCATCGGACCGACCCCACCGGGGTTGGGGGTCATCGCGCCGGCGACCTCCCACACGCCGGGGTCGATGTCGCCGGCGACGACCGACTTGCCGTCCGGGCCGGCGACGCGGGACACGCCCACGTCGAAGACTGCCGCTCCGGGCTTGACCATGTCGGGCTTGAGGATGCCCGGCACGCCGGCCGCGGCGACGACGATGTCGGCCCGTCGGGTGTGCTCCGCCAGGTCACGAGTCCCGGTGTGGCACAACGTGACCGTGGAGTTCTCCGAGCGACGGGTGAGGATCAGGCCGAGCGGGCGGCCGACCGTGAGGCCGCGCCCGATGACGACCACCTCGGCGCCGTTGAGCGGGATGTCGTAGCGCCGGCACAGCTCGATGATGCCCATCGGCGTGCACGGCAGCGGCGCGGGGATGCCGAGGACGAGCCGGCCGAGGTTGACCGGCGTGAGGCCGTCGACGTCTTTGTCCGGGTCGACCCGCGCGAGGATCGCGTTGTCGTCGAGACCGGTCGGCTGCTGCACGAGGAAGCCGGTGCAGTCGGGGTCGGCGTTCAGCTCGTCGACGACGGCCTCGACCTCGGCCTGGGTCGCCGTGGCGGGCAGGGTGCGCTGGATGCTCGCGATGCCGATCTCCTGGCAGTCGCGGTGCTTGGCCCGGACGTACCACGAGCTGGCGGGGTCGTCGCCGACCAGGACGGTCCCGAGACCGGGCACGACGCCTCGGTCGGCGAGCGCGGCGACGCGGTCCTTGAGCTCGGCCTTGATGGTGGCGAGCGTGGCCTTGCCGTCCATGAGGGTTGCGGTCACGGTGATCATCCTCCCACGGTGGGTGACTGGGGTGCGGGTGCCGCGGCCCGGCTGGTCCGGGACGCGGCGATTCCTGCGCCGACGGCGGCCACGAGGGTGATCGCGACGCCGAGGAGCAGCTGGGGTCCCACGTGGGACCGGGTGGTGGCGGAGGCCAGGTCGAGCACGAGACCCATGACGATCTGGCCGGCGATGGTGAGCAGGGCGGTCAGCAGCACGCCGAGGTGGTGGACGACGACCGCGCCGACGGCGACGAAGACGATGCCGAGAACGCCGCCCGCGTAGGCCCACCACGGGGCGTCGAGGCTGCGCGGCGCGTGCAGGCCACCCTGCAGGCGCAGCACGAGCGCCCAGCCGAGCAGGGCGAGCGAGCCCCAGGTGAAGTTGATCCACGACGTCGCCGTGACGTGCCCGCTCGCCCGGTTGACCCGGCCGTTGAGGGCGCCGCTCACGGCGATGGCGGCGCCACCGGCGACCGCGCAGAGCACCGCGCCGACGGGCACCGAGCCGGTCGTGCCACCCCGGGCGGTGGCGGCCACCACGACTCCGATCACGGTGGCCACCGCGCTGAGCACGCGCCCGAGCGTGACGGGGGCGACCCCGCCCGGGCCGAGGCCGACACGGTCTACGAGCAGGGCCGTGACGGTCTGACCACCCACGACACCGATGGTGAACAGCGTGACGCCGGCCAGCGGCACCGCGAAGGCCTGCGCACCGACGAAGAGCGCGCCGCCGAGGCCGCCGAGGAACTGCCACCAGCGCAGCCGGTTGGCGCGGTAGGCCGCGCGGGCCTCGCGCAACCCGCGCCGCGGCCCGGGCAGCAGCAGCCCGAGGGTGAGGATCAGCCAGCCGGAGCCGAAGCTCCACAGGGCTGCGTCCACCGCTGCGTCGAAGACCTGGCCGAGCTGGCCGTTGGCCTTCGCCTGCAGCGAGCTGAGGGCTCCCGCGCCGAGCGCCGCCGCCACGCTGAGCGAGACGACGGCCGACGGCTCGTGGCGGCCCGGCTCGGTGGGCAGGCGTGCCGGCTCAGTGGGCAAAGTGGCGGGTGCCGGTGAAGTAGAGCGTGACCCCGGCCCGCTGGCACGCCTCGATCGTCTCGGCGTCGCGCAGCGAGCCACCGGGCGCCACGATCGCGCGGACGCCCGCGTCGAGCAGGATCTGCGGGCCGTCGGCGAACGGGAAGAAGGCGTCCGAGGACGCGACCGCGCCCCGCGCCCGCTCGGCTCCGGCGCGCGACACGGCGAGCCGGCACGAGTCGACCCGGTTGACCTGCCCCATGCCGATGCCGACCGAGGCCGCGTCCTTGGCGAGCAGGATGGCGTTGGACTTGGTGGCCCGCACCGCCTTCCACGCGAAGTCCAGGTCGCGCAGGGTCGCGTCGTCGGCGGGCTCGCCGGCGACCAGGGTCCAGTGCAGCGGCGCGTCGCCGTGGCCGGCGGTCGGCTTGTCCGACTCGGTCGGCTCGATCACCGCGTCGATCTGGTCGCGCTGCTGCACGAGCAGCCCCCCGCTGATCGGCCGGAACTCGATCGCGTCGGCCTGCGCCACCGCCTCCTCGGGGAGACGCAGCAGCCGAATGTTCTTCTTGCCCTTGAGGATCTCGAGCGCCTCCGGCTCGAAGTCCGGAGCCACGACGACCTCGGTGAAGATGTCCTTCACCGCGTCCGCCATCGCCACGGTGACGGGCCGGTTGGTGGCGATCACGCCGCCGAACGCCGACAGGGAGTCGCAGGCGTGCGCGCGGGCGTGGACGGCCGCGATGTCCTCGTCGGCCGAACCGACAGCGATGCCACAAGGATTCGCGTGCTTGATGATGGCGACCGTGGGCTGGTCGCCGTGATCGTGCGCCGCCCGGACCGCCGCGTCGGTGTCGACGTAGTTGTTGTAGGACATCTCCTTGCCGTGCAGCTGCTCGGCGCTCGCGACGCCCGGGCGCCAGTGTCGGTAGAGCGCGGCCTGCTGGTGCGGGTTCTCGCCGTAGCGCAGGGTGGCCGCCTTGGTCCACGTCGCACCCGTCCAGGCCGGGAACCCGGTGCCCTCGGAGGTGTCGACGTAG
The DNA here is from genome assembly GCF_022568835.1 of Arsenicicoccus piscis. GTDB lineage: Bacteria > Actinomycetota > Actinomycetes > Actinomycetales > Dermatophilaceae > Arsenicicoccus > Arsenicicoccus piscis. The sequence goes on along the minus strand of NZ_JAKZHV010000004.1, from coordinate 337,506 downwards.
GCGTTGCCCATCCAGGAGGCCACGGCCACGTCGTAGCTTGCGGTGTGCACGAAAGCCTTGGCGGCCAACGCCTTTCGCTGCTCGAGGGTGAACCCACCCGCCTGCACGGCCGCCAGCGTCTCGGCGTAGTCCGCCGGCGAGGTGACCACCGCGACGCTCGGGTGGTTCTTGGCCGCGGCGCGCACCATCGACGGGCCCCCGATGTCGATCTGCTCGATGCACTCGTCGGGGCTGGCCCCCGACGCGACGGTCTCGGTGAAGGGGTAGAGGTTGACCACGACCAGCTCGAACGGCGCGACCTCGAGCTCCTCCAGCTGGGCCAGGTGGTCCGGCTTGCGGGTGTCCGCGAGGATCCCCGCGTGCACCCGCGGGTGCAGCGTCTTGACCCGGCCCTCGAGGCACTCGGGGAAGCCGGTGAGGTCCTCCACGCGGGTCACCGGCAGACCCAGCCCCGCGATCAGGGAGGCGGACCCGCCGGTCGACACGAGCACTACACCGTCCGCGGCGAGGCCGCGCACGAGGTCCTCGAGCCCGGTCTTGTCGTAGACCGACACGAGCGCCCGGCGCACCGGGCGGCGGCCGTCGGTGGTCTGGTTGCGCTGGTCGGAGGCGTGCGAGGGGGAAGGATTCGTCGTCATGGGCACTCCTGCGGCTTGGTCTGTCCAGATGCGGGCACCCAGGCGGGCGATGCCCACGAACGTCACTCCCTGGTGGTTGACCCACCTGCGCCAGTCGTGTGCCCCCACTCTACCCGGCGGCCGTTGACGCGGAAGCCGTCCGCGGCGAGGCGGCCCACGACGTCGACCAGCATCGCGCGCTCCTGGACCTTGATCCGCTCGTGCAGGGACTCCTCGGTGTCGTCCGGCCGGACATCCACCGTGCGCTGGGCGATGATCGGCCCGGTGTCGACCCCCGCATCGACCAGGTGGCAGGTCGTGCCGGTGACGCTGACGCCGTAGGCGAGCGCGTCCCGCACCCCGTGGGCGCCGGGGAAGCTGGGCAGCAGAGCCGGGTGGGTGTTGATGACGGGCACCGTGCCTAGCACGGCCGGGCCGAGGATCTTCATGAACCCGGCGCTCACGACGAATCGCGGCTTGTGGCGGGCGATCTCGGCCGCCAGGGCGCGATCCCAGGCCGCCCGGTCGGGATGGTCGCCCACCCTCGCCACGAACGTGTCGACCCCGGCGCGGGCCGCCCGCTCCTCGCCCAGCGTGCCTGGCCGGTCCGCCCCCACCGCGGCCACCCGCACGCCGTAACCGGGGTCGGCACTCGCGTCGAGCAGCGCCTGCAGCAGCGTGCCGGACCCGGACACGAGGACGACCACGTCGACGGGCTGAGGTGCGTTCACGCCGACCACCCTAGTGGTCACGGCCTGTGGACGATCGCCGCTGCCACCGTGCAGACCCCAGGGGTCGGTGGCAGGCGTGAGACGCTTAAGTTGGCGTGACACGCGCAGGGTCGGGAGGGCGGCGCCTCACGGGTTCCTGCGCATCTCCCGGGTTCGTGCGCACGATCGTTGAGCAGGTCGTGGTGCAGGACCGCCCGGGCTGCTACTCGCCGAACAGGCCGAGCAGGCCGCTGCCGGCGCCGTCGCCGAGCTGCTTGCGGCAGTCAGCCTCGGCGACGCGGGTGTTGGCGCCCTTGAGGCACTCCTCGACCTGGGACCACTGGCCGGTGAAGACGGTCTGGATGCCGGTCACCACGATCAGCCAGGCCGCCAGCATGACCCCGAGTCCCGTCCACGCCGCCGAGAAGGACTGCTTGGTCCGGATCTGGGCGGTCATCGCCCGGATCCCGAAGAAGATCGCTGCGAGCCCGGCCACCACGGCCAGCGCCCGCCACGGCAGCGGCAGGTAGGTCAGCACCAGCCCTACGAGCACCAGCAAGGCGCAGCGCGAGGAGTCGCGCGCCCCGGCGGGCGGCGTGGGCACGGGCTTGTCAGGCATCAGGACGGCCCCTCGTGGTGGGCGGGTACCCCATCATCGCGCATCCGGCCGACCCCTCCGGTCCATGACCGCCCGGCGCAGGCTCAGCGGTGGTAGCGCCGCCAGGACCAGGCCAGGGTGAGGGCGGCGCCGAGAGCGAGCTCGGCCGCCAGGGCGGGGGCGGCCAGCAGGACCGGGCCGATGTCGGAGAGCGAGCGGGTGCCGAGGCTGCCGGCGCTGAGCAGCAGCAGGGCCGCGGCGACGAGCGATGTGGCGAGCCAGGCCGAGCCGACCGCAATCGCCTTGGTGGCGAGGCTCGTGAGCGCGGAGAGCCGGCGCAGGGCGAGCACACCGAGGACGACGCCGGCTGCGACCGGGAGCAGCCCGACGAGCATGACGAACGGGCTCATCGTGGCGGTGTCGGGCAGAGCACCGAACGCCGGGATCATCGGCAGCGGCGGGGTCGACACGTGCGTCCAGGTGAGCGACGACCCCTCCCCCAGGCTGAATCCGGGACCGGCGAGCCAGGACAGTCCCCACAGCGCCGCGGTCGGCAGGTAGGCCAGCTCGACCAGCCCCAGCACGCTGCCACCGACGACGCCGGGGGCCAGGTCCTGGGTGAGCTCCACGACCCGCGGCGCGTGCCACACCAGGGACGCCACGACCGGCAGCGCGCCGAGCGCGATCAGCGCCGGGCCGAGGCGCAGTCCGAGCCCGAGCCCCCGGCGCACCGCGAGCGGCACCAGGGCGTGCACCTGCTCGTGCCAGGCCGGCGCAAAGGTCGCGCGGGAGAGGTGCGTGCGCAGCCCCACCCCGAGTCCGACGAGCGCTACCCCGAGCGTGCCGACGAGGGCGGAGACAGGGTCTACGGACACCGGCATCGCGGCGGTCGCGAGCCAACTGAGGAGCGAGAAGCCGAGGTAGCCCCCCACGAACCCGCCGAGGAGACCGAGCGTCCCGGCGCGGACCCCTCCGAGCAGGTCCAGCCGGGGACTGCGGTCGGCGTCCAGGTCGGTGTCCAGCCAGCGGGTGGCGAGCACCGCCGCGAGCACGGCCAGCAGGGTGAAGCCGACGGGGAGCAGGCCGACCTCGACGGCGCCCGCGCGGATCGTCGCGCCGTGACCGACCAACCACCCGACGGTGGCGGCACCGACCGTGCCCAGCCAGGACACGTCACCGGGGGTGGCTACCCAGGCGACCAGGGCGAGCAGTGCGACCAGGAGCCAGGAGACGGCCGCCGCGGACGCGCCCACGACGACGGCACGCCCGATCGCCGCCAGTCCGAGGACGCGCGGTGGCGTCCGGTGCGCGGTGGTCGAGTGGTCGTGGGGTCGGTCCAAGATCGTCATGACGAGTCCATGGTCGCCGACCCGGGTCGCCGGGCCGGGGACCAACGCGCCGCCGCCCCTCGCTTTTCGGCGAGGGGCGGCGGCGGATGTGGCGGCCGGGAGGGCCGGCAGCGCTCAGGTCAGAGCTTCTCGATGATCTCGCGCATGAGGGCGGCGGTCTCCGAGGGGGTCTTGCCGACCTTGACGCCGGCGGCCTCGAGGGCCTCCTTCTTGGCGGCAGCGGTGCCGGACGAGCCGGACACGATGGCGCCGGCGTGGCCCATCGTCTTGCCCTCGGGGGCGGTGAAGCCGGCGACGTAGCCGACGACCGGCTTGGTCACGTGCTCCTTGATGTAGGCCGCGGCCCGCTCCTCGGCGTCGCCACCGATCTCGCCGATCATCACGATCGCCTTGGTGTCGGGGTCGGCCTCGAAGGCCTCGAGGCAGTCGATGTGCGTGGTGCCGATGACGGGGTCGCCACCGATGCCGACGGCCGTGGTGAAGCCGAAGTCACGCAGCTCATACATCATCTGGTAGGTCAGCGTGCCCGACTTGGACACCAGGCCGATCGGGCCGGGGCCGGCGATGTCGGCGGGGATGATGCCGGCGTTGGACTGGTCCGGGCTGATGATGCCGGGGCAGTTCGGGCCGATGATGCGGCTCGTGCCCTTGTCCTTGGCATAGTTGTAGAACTCCGCGGAGTCCTTGACCGCGATGCCCTCGGTGATGACCACGATGAGCGGCATGCCCGCGTCGATGGCCTCGACGACGGCGCTCTTGGCGAAGGCCGGCGGCACGAAGACGACGGACACGTTGGCGCCCGTCTCCTTCATGGCCTCGGCCACGGTGCCGTAGACCGGGACCTGCTTGCCGTCAGGGAAGTCGACGGTCGTGCCCGCCTTGCGCGGGTTGACGCCACCGACGATGTCGGTGCCGGAGGCGAGCATGCGCGTGGTGTGCTTCATGCCCTCCGAGCCGGTCATGCCCTGGACGATGACCTTGGAGTCGGCGTTGAGGAAGATCGCCATGGTGTGTTGAGTCCTCTTTCCTTTTCGATCTGTCCTGAACGCTTACTTGGCAGCCAGCTCGGCGGCCTTGCGGGCCGCGCCGTCCATGGTCTCCTCGACCGTGACGAGGGGGTGGGCGAAGTCGGCGAGGATCTGGCGGCCCTCCACGACGTTGTTGCCGTCCAGCCGCACGACGAGGGGCTTGGACGCGGCGTCACCGAGCGACTTGAGCGCGCCGACGATGCCGTTGGCGACCGCGTCGCACGCGGTGATGCCACCGAAGACGTTCACGAAGACGGCCTTGACCTGCTCGTCGCCGAGGATGACGTCCAGGCCGTTGGCCATGACCTCGGCCGAGGCGCCACCACCGATGTCGAGGAAGTTCGCCGGCTTGGCCTTGCCGCCGGTGAAGTCCTCGCCGGCGTAGGCGACCACGTCGAGGGTGCTCATGACCAGACCCGCGCCGTTGCCGATGATGCCGACGTTGCCGTCGAGCTTGACGTAGTTGAGGTCCATCGCCTTGGCCTTGGCCTCCAGCGGGTCCTCGGCACGCTCGTCGACCAGCGCGGCGTGGTCGGCCTGACGGAAGGAGGCGTTGTCGTCGAGGGTGACCTTGCCGTCGAGCGCGACCACGGAGCCGTCCTTGGTCTTGACCAGCGGGTTGACCTCGACCAACGTCGCGTCCTCCTCGCGGTAGACGTCCCACAGCTTCTTCAGGACCTCGGCCACCTTGGGGGCGGTGTCGGCGTCGAACCCGGCGGCCGCGACGATCTCGTCGGCCTTGGCCTGGTCGATGCCGACGTTGGGGTCGACCGCGATGCGGGCGAGGGCCTCCGGACGCTCTACGGCGAGCTGCTCGATCTCCATGCCGCCCTCCTTGGAGCACATGGCGAGGTAGGTGCGGTTGGCGCGGTCGAGCAGGATGGAGAAGTAGTACTCCTCGTCGATCTGGGCGCCCTGGGCGATCATCACGCGGTGGACCGTGTGGCCCTTGATGTCCATGCCCAGGATCTGGCCCGCCAGCTGCTCGGCCTCCTCGGCGGACTTGGCGACCTTGACACCGCCCGCCTTGCCGCGGCCACCGGTCTTGACCTGGGCCTTGACGACGGTCACGCCGCCGCTGTTCTTGCCGACCGCCTCAGCGGCCGCACGGGCCTCCTGCGGGGTCTCGGCGACCTGACCGGCCAGCACCGGGACACCGTGCTTCTCGAACATGTCTCGGGCCTGGTACTCAAAAAGGTCCACGCTTGGATCCGTCCTCGTCGTCGGGAGTGAGAGTGCCTCTGTCAACCGGCCACCCAGCGGGCGGCCGTCCCTCGGAGGATATCGTCACCGGGCGCGGCGACGGCACGCGAGTGTGACCCGTTGAACAGACCCGGTCGCCGACCGGACCTACCGATGCGACCACCGGCGCGACCTACCGATGCGACCACCGGCGCGCCACAGCGGGCAGGAGCGTCAGTGCGCCTCGACGTTGGCGTTGACCCACTCGACGATCTCGGTGGTCGTGGCGCCGGGGGTGAACACCTTGGCCACGCCGAGCGCCTGCAGCTGGGGGATGTCGTCGTCAGGGATGATACCGCCGCCGAACACCGTGATGTCGCTCGCATCCTTGGCCTTGAGCAGCTCCATCACCTTGGCGAAGAGCGTCATGTGGGCACCGGAGAGCACGGACAGGCCCACGCCGTCGGCGTCCTCCTGGATCGCCGCCTCGACGATCTGCTCCGGGGTCTGGTGCAACCCGGTGTAGACCACCTCCATGCCCGCGTCGCGCAGGGCCCGGGCCACCACCTTGGCACCGCGGTCATGCCCGTCCAGGCCGGGCTTGGCCACCACAATTCGCAACCGTGACTCGCTCATGGCGTCACGATAGCGTCCGCGCGCTCGGCCGGCGCGGGCGGGGTCGTCCCCCGCGCTGCAAGTGATTTCAGGCACAAGCACCCTTGCGTCACGAAATGATCACTCGTTATTCTGAAAAGAGCCCCCACCCCGACCCTGATGAGGTATGACACGTGCGCCACCTGCCCCTGACCGGTCGTGCGCACCGCCCCCTCGACGCAGGGTCGTCGTCCTCCGTCACGCCAGGCCGGCACCGCACGCCCGTCCAGCACGCCCGGTTGCGCGCCGCCACCCGCCCGATGCTGACGCTCTCCCTGGCCGCCGCCATCAGCGGCTCGGCCGTGTCCGTGCAGCAGCTCGCACCGGAGCAGACCCCCGTGGCACGCGCCGCCGTGCAGGGCACGAGCACCAACGACCACTCTGCTCCCGAGGTCGGTGACGGCAACGGCTACTCCCGCGCCGACGCAACTGAAGCCACCTCCGTGGAGTCGGTGGCGTTCGACCTGCGCGACGGGTCTACCGGTCTCGCCAGCTCGCGCAGCGGCGGCCGCACCCCGACCTGGACCAGCTGGTCGGACCTCGCCGCGCGCCAGGTGGCCCGAGAGCAGCAGGCCGCCGCCGCACAGGCCGCAGCCGCCGCGCAGGCCAAGGCCGCCCAAGCCGCCCGCGCCAAGGCGCTCGCCGAGGCGCCGCTGTGGGTCCTGCCGGTCGGCGGCTACCGCCTGACCTCGGCCTTCGCACCACGCTGGGGCGGCTTCCACCACGGCCAGGACTTCGCGGTCCCGGTCGGGACGGCCGTCCACGCCGTGCACAACGGCACCGTGCTCACCACCGGGTGGAACGGGGTCTACGGCAACTGCATCGACCTCAAGCTGGACGACGGCCAGCTCGTGCGCTACGGCCACCTGTCGGCGTTCGAGGTCAAGGCCGGCCAGCGCGTCACCAAGGCGCAGGAGATCGCCAAGTCCGGCGACACCGGCCGCTCGACCGGCCCGCACGTGCACTTCGAGGTGCACCCGCACGGCGACCCGAAGCTCACCGACGCCATCGACCCCATGCCGGTGCTGCGTGCCAAGGGCGCCAAGCCCTGACCTGACCTGGCTGGCGTGCGGCCTTGTGGACGCTGACCTGGCTGGGCCTCGCCGACCGCCACGCCCGCATCACGGTGGCCATGACCGAGCGCCGACCGCTCGACGCGCCGCACCCCGTACCGTTCGGGCTGATTCATGGCCGAAACCAGGCGATTTGAACGTTCTACCCGGCGTGAATCAGTCCGAAGCGCACGGGCACGAGCCCCGTGCGAGCCGAGCGGGGGGCGTGGGGCCCGGCCCGAAGGGCCGTGGCGGGCCTGGCGGGAGGCGCGAGCTGGCGAGTGCCGGATGGTAGGCCCGTAGGGCCGGGCCCCACGCACCCCGCGGACCCGACCACGACCGACCGCACGAGAGCCCACCAGCGCGAACCGACCGCAAAGACAAAACAGCCGAACGGCATACGGGGTCAGAGCTTTTCGAGGGGGGCGTAGCGCAGCAGCAGGCGCTTGACCGGACCGTCGCCGAAGTCGACGTGGGCCATCGCGCGGTCGCCGTCGCCCTCGACGCGCACGACCGAGCCCAGCCCGAAGGTGTCGTGGCTGACCCGGTCTCCGGCCTTGAGCGAGATGATCGGGCGGTTGCCGGAGGTGCGCTGCGGCATCCGACCGGCGAGCCGGGCGACGGCCGGGGTGGAGGACGGACGGGTGCGCGTCGTCTCGGAGCGCGCCCAGTCGACCAGCTCGTCGGGGATCTCGGCGAGGAAGCGCGACGGCGGGTTGTAGGACGGGGCACCCCAGGCTGCGCGTGCCGCCGCCCGGGACAGGTAGAGCCGCTCGCGGGCGCGGGTGATGCCGACGTAGGCCAGCCGCCGCTCCTCCTCCAGCTCCTTGTCGTCGGCGAGCGCCCGCATGTGCGGGAAGCAGCCGTCCTCGAGGCCGGTGAGAAAGACGACGGGGAACTCCAGGCCCTTGGCCGTGTGCAACGTCATCAAGGTGACGACGCCGCTGCCCTGGCCCTGCTCGTCCTCGTCGGGGATGTCGTCCGCGTCGGCCACCAGGGACACCTGCTCGAGGAAGTCCTCGAGGGCGCCCTCGGGGTAGTTCTCGTCGAACTCCCTTGCGACAGAGAGCAGCTCGTTGAGGTTCTCGATGCGGGTCTCGTCCTGCGGGTCGTGGCTGGCGCGCAGCTCGTCGAGGTAGCCGCTGCGCGCGAGGATCGCCTCGAGCAGGTCGCCGACGCCCCCACCGCCGGAGCGCACCTCGCCGAGGCCCTCGAGCAGGTGGGTGAACGACCGGATCGCGGTGACCGACCGGGTCGCGATGCCCGGGGCGTCCTCGGGCATCGCGAGGGCGGCGACGAAGCTGATCCGCTCGCGCTCGGCGAGGGCGGCGATGCACGCCTCGGCGCGGTCGCCGATGCCCCGCTTGGGGACGTTGAGGATGCGGCGCAGGTTGACGGTGTCCTCGGGGTTGGAGACCACCCGCAGGTAGGCGAGCGCGTCCTTGACCTCGCGCCGCTCGTAGAACCGGGTGCCGCCGACGACCTTGTAGGGGATGCCGACCCGGACGAACACCTCCTCGATCGGCCGGGACTGCGCGTTGGTGCGGTAGAACACGGCGACGTCGCCGGGGCGCACCTGGTGCTCGTCGCCCAGCTCGTCGACGGTCTGGGCGATGAAGGACGCCTCGTCGTGCTCGTTGTCGGCGACGTAGCCGATGATCGGGTCGCCGTCGCCCGACTCGGTCCACAGGTTCTTGGGGCGCCGGTCGGGGTTGCGCGCGATGACGGCGTTGGCTGCCTGCAGGATCGTCTGGGTGGAGCGGTAGTTCTGCTCCAGCACGATGGTGCGGGCCTGCGGGTAGTCCTCCTCGAACTCGACGATGTTGCGGATCGTCGCCCCACGGAACGCGTAGATCGACTGGTCGGCGTCGCCCACCACGACCAGCTCGGCGGCCGGCAGGTCGTCGGTCGCCGAGCTCGCGGGACCGCCGGTGAGCTCCTTGACCAGCTGGTACTGCGCGTGGTTCGTGTCTTGGTACTCGTCGACCATGATGTGCCGGAACCGCCGGTGGTAGTGCTCGGCGATGGCCGGGAAGGCCTGCAGCATGGACACCGTGGTCATGATCAGGTCGTCGAAGTCCATCGCGTTGGCCTGGCGCAGCCGCTGCTGGTAGAGCCGGTAGGCGTCGGCGAGCAAGCGGTCGGTCGGCGGCGACTCCTCGGTGATGCGGGCCGCGAACGTGTCGACGTCGACGAGGTCGTTCTTGAGGTTGGACACCTGGTGGGAGAACGAGCGGGGCGGGTAGCGCTTGGGGTCCAGGTCGAGGTCGCGCAGCACCATCGCCATGAGCCGCTGGGAGTCCGCCGCGTCGTAGATGGAGAACGAGCTGCGCAGCCCGACGTGGGCCGCCTCGCGGCGCAGGATCCGCACGCACGCCGAGTGGAAGGTCGACACGAGCATCGCCTTGGCCCGGGGGCCGACGAGCTGCTCGACCCGCTCGCGCATCTCGGCGGCGGCCTTGTTGGTGAAGGTGATCGCCATGATCTGCCCCGGCTGGACGCCGCGCGCGGCCAGCAGGTAGGCGATGCGGTGGGTCAGCACCCGGGTCTTGCCGGAGCCTGCGCCGGCGACGATGAGCAGGGGGTCGTGCTCGTGGGTCACGGCCTCGCGCTGCTGGGGGTTGAGCCCGGCGAGGATCTGCTCGGGGCTGCCGCTGCCGCCCCAGCCGGGGCCGGTCGCGGGTCGGTCCGCGGCTGGCGTCCCCGGTGGCGGCACAGCACCTGGGCTCGCGACCGGCCCGGCCGGGTCGGCGAGGGCCCACGTGGGGACCCCCGAGGCGTCGACGTCGGCGGACGGGCTCGGTGCGGCGAGGTGGTCGAAGAGGGAGTCCATGTCGGGTCCAAGCCTAAGGCTGATCGCTGACAGACCCCTCCCGCCGGGGGCGCCCACCTGGCGCGCCGGCAGCATGAGCAGCCCGGCACCGACGAGCAGGACACAGGAGAAGGCCAGGGCGTTCGAGCGCCTGGTCCACTCCTGCGACCCCGGCTCCAGGGCCGCGGCGAGCGAGGCGAGGTCCTTCTCGGCGACAGTCACGGCCGGGTCGTCGAGCAGGTAGCGGACCACGAGCGGGCAGGCGTAGCGGTCACCCGCCGGCACGGTCGCCCACTCCCCGCGGCGGTCGGCATCGCTCCCTGGCTGCCCGGTGGCGTCGGCGGCGCGTCGATCGCTCACCACGTCGGTGAACCGGAGCACGACCTGCCCGCCGACGCCCGTCGCGGTGCGGTAGTGCACCCGCACCGTCTCCTGGTCGCCTTGGCCGCTGCGCGGCATGATCTTGGTCTCGCAGCGATCGGCCGTCGCGAGCGCCGCGCGCGGGGACGTCAGCGCCTGGGCGTCGCGCCAGTCGACATAGAGCATCCCGGTCCACAGCCAGGCGAGCGCGGCGACGATCGTCGCGGCGATGGACGCGACGATCGCTGCTGAGGTCAGGTCGAGGCGGCGACGGGAGGGACGCACCCTACCGTCGCCGGACGAGATCGGTTCGAGCGAGACCGCCCGGGCCAGGGTTCCTCCAGGTAGCGCGGTTACGGTCGATCCGTGCGCTCGCGATCGGGTAGACCCCCCGCCGGCTCGCCGCTGCCCCGCCTGCTGTCCGTGATCGCCGTCACCTCGGCGCTCGTGGCGGGGTGCAGCGGTGCCTCCAGCCCCGGCGACACGGGCTCCAGCCCCGCCGGCTCTACGCCATCCGCCCCGGCCGCGAGCCCCACGACCACACCGGCGGCCAGCCCGACGACCGGAGCGACCGAGACCCAGACCGCCTCCCCCGCCGCGACACCGACGACCTCACCGACAGCGGCAGCCACCACCGCGCCCGCCCCCACGCCGACCGGACCCCCGGTGCTGACCACGTCGGCCTTCACCGTCAACGCGCTGGAGGCCTACGACGAGCCGTGGGCGGCAACCTTCCTCGGCAGCACGGGCTACCTCGCCGTGACGGAGCGACCCGGCCGGCTGCTGCTGCGCGCGCCGGACGGGCAGCGGATCACCGTCTCCGGCGTCCCCGAGGTGGCGGCGGCGGGCCAGGGCGGGCTCGGCGATGTCATCACGGCTCCGGGCTACGACGGCACGAGCAACCGCACGATCTACCTCAGCTGGGCCGAGCGCGGGGACGGTGGCACCGGGGCCGCGGTGGGACGGGCCACGCTCGCCATCGCCGCCGACGGGGGCTCGGCGCGGCTGCAGGATCTGCGCGTCATCTGGCGACAGACCCCGAAGACCAGCGGGTCCGGGCACTACGGGCACCGGCTCGCGTTCGACCCCTCCGGCGAGCACCTGTTCGTCACTTCGGGCGAGCGGCAGAAGATGGACCCCGCCCAGGACCTCGGCACCACGCTCGGCAAGATCGTGCGGCTCACCCCCGACGGCCAGGCGGCCCCGGGCAACCCGTTCGCGAACCGTGGCGGGGTCGCGGCGCAGATCTGGAGCTACGGTCACCGCAACCCGCTCGGCATCGCGTTCGACGAGCAGGGACGCCTGTGGAGCTCGGAGATGGGGCCCCGAGGGGGCGACGAGCTCAACCTGATCACGCGGGGCAGCAACTACGGCTGGCCGCGCGCCTCCGACGGCAGCCACTACGACGGCCGGGACATCCCCGACCACCGCTCCGGCGACGGGTTCGTGGCCCCGACGGCCTTCTGGACGCCGAGCATCTCGCCGGCCGGGCTGATGATCTACACCGGCTCGACGTTCCTCTGGCGCGGCGACGCCTTCCTGCCCGCGCTCTCCGGCCGCGGCCTCGCCCGCGTCGCGCTGGACGGCACGACGGTCACCGCGCGTGACTTCTGGGACCTCGAGGCCCGCATCCGGGACGTGGTGCAGGGCCCGGACGGTCTGATCTACCTGCTGGAGGACGGTCCGAACGGCCGGCTCCTGCAGCTCGCGCCGCGCTGAGCGGGGCCGGCGGGGTCGGCGACGACCCGAACCCGCCCTGAGCGACCGCGTCCTCCCGGGAGATTCCGTCGGTACGCTGAGTCGCATGCCGACCGATCAGACCACTCCCCCTGCTTCGTCCGACGTCACGCCCCAGACGGCGCGCGCCCTGGTCGTGCCCCGGCACGGCGGCTCCGACGCGCTGTCCGTGACCGACCGTGAGATCCCGGCGCCCGGCCCGGGCGAGGTGCGGGTGCAGGTAGCCGCGAGCGGCGTCAACTTCATCGACGTCTACCAGCGCGAAGGGGTCTACCCGATCCCCACGCCGTTCACGCTCGGCGTCGAGATGGCCGGCACCGTCGAGGCGGTCGGCGAGGGCGTCGACGACGTCCAGGTCGGCGACCGGGTGGCCCAGGCGATGAACCTCGGCAGCCACGCCGAGCTCGCCGTCTTCGCTGCGGACCGGCTCGTGCCCGTCCCCGACGACGTAGACCTCGAGGTGGCTGCCGCGGCCATGCTCCAGGGCTGCACGGCCCACTTCCTCGTCACCGACACCTTCCCCGTCGGTCCCGACACGACCGCGCTGGTGCACGCGGCGGCCGGCGGGGTCGGCCAGCTGCTGGTCCAACTGATCAAGGCCCAGGGCGGCACCGTCGTCGCCACGGCCGGCTCCCCCGACAAGCTCGAGACCGCCCGCTCCCGCGGTGCGGACCACCTGATCGACTACTCGACGACCGACGACCTTGCTGCAGCCGTGCGCGAGGCGACCGGCGGGCGCGGGGTCGACGTGGTCTACGACGGGGTGGGTCAGGCAACCTTCGACGCGTCGCTGGCGTCGCTGCGGCCCCGGGGCATGCTGGTCCTCTTCGGCGCGGCGAGCGGTGCGGTGCCGCCGGTCGACCCGCAGCGGCTCAACGCGGCCGGCTCGGTCTTCCTCACCCGCCCGAGCCTCGCGCACTACGTCAGCACGACCGAGGAGCTGCGCGACCGGGCCGCCGCCGTGTTCGCCGCCATCGGTGCGGGGCAGCTGGACATCGCCGTGTCGCACCGCTACCCGCTCAGCGACGCCAAGGCCGCCTACGACGCGCTCGAGGGGCGGGGGACGACCGGCAAGGTCGTCCTGCTGCCATGAGCCTGGTGCTGTCGGCCGCGACGCCGACGCTCGCGCTGCTGCCGCAGAGCCTGGACTCATTCCTGCAGTCCATCCCGCCGGTGCTCGTCTACCTGCTGGCCGGGCTGGTCGTCGGGGTCGAGTCGATCGGTGTGCCCGTGCCGGGTGAGATCACCCTGGTCACGGCCGCGCTGCTGTCGGCGCACCACGAGCTGGACGTGTCGCCGTTCTGGGTCGCGTTCTCCGGCGCCGTGGGCGCCATCGTCGGCGACTCGATCGGTTACGGCGTGGGCCACCACTACGGACGACGCCTGCTGGTCGTGCTGGCTCGGCGCTTCCCGAAGCACTTCTCGCCCGAGATCATCGCCTTCGCCGAGCACGTCTTCCACCGCTACGGGATGTTCGCGGTGTTCTTCGGCCGGTTCGTGGCGCTGCTGCGCATCTTCGCCGGGCCCATCTCGGGGGTGCTGCGGATGCCCTACCACCGGTTCCTTCCGGCGAACGCGCTCGGCGGGATCACCTGGTCGTTCGGCATGGCCTACCTGGTGTTCTACCTCGGCAAGGCGGCCGAGGCGGCGATGAAGGACGTCGCGTGGATCGGGCTGGGGATCTTCGCGGCGGTCGCGCTCATCGGCTCGACGTCGCTGCGTCACCGGATCGACGCGATGGTCCGCGCGCACGCCGCCGCCCACCCCGAGCGGGTCAAGGAGGCGGCGGCGCAGCTGGGCTGAGCGTGGTGCTGCTCGGTTCGGTGCGGTTGGTGGGGCTGGTCAGTGCCGGTCGGTGCCGGTGTCGGGGCCGGTCGGTGCCGATCAGTGCGGCAGGGCGTACGCCACGACGACGTTGACGAGCGCGAGCACGCCGGCGGCGTAGAGCAGGGCGGCGCTCTGCTCGTCGCGCTTGCCCTTGGCGGCGGACACCTCGACGAGACCGACGACGACGAGCATGATGATCAGCTTGACGCCGATGAACATCCCGCCGACCTTCTGGTCGCCGGTCGCCATGGAGCCGGCAGCTGCCAGGGCGAGACCGCTGAGCAGCTGCAGCCGGGCACCCCAGACGAGCACGGGGAGCGCCTTCTTCACCGGGAGGCTCTGCAGGAAGCCGAAGAGCAGCAGCGCGAGGGTGACGTAGTGGACCATGACAAGGGCAACGATCATGAGGTCAGTCTAGGAGAGCACCACCCCCGCCAACGCACCCGCGAGCAGTGCCGGGCCGAACGCCAGCCGGGTGCTGCGGCCGGCCCGTCGGCGCAGCAGCAGCACGGCCGCGACCAGGCCGCCGACGACGAACGCGAGGTAGAACCCCACGCCCGCCTCGGTCCACCCGAGCCGGCCGAGGGCGATGCCGAGCAGGCCCGCGAGCTTGACGTCGCCGAGCCCCACTCCCCCGCCCGGGGCCACCAGCGCGAGCGTCAGGAAGGCCGCGAGCGCCACGGTCCCGACGAGGACGGCGCGCCCGAGCGCCGCCCACTGACCCGACACCAGGCACTCGGCGGCGAGCGCCGCGAGGAGCATGGGGTAGGCGGGCAGCTGGATCGCGTCGGGCAGTCGGTGGACGTCGAGGTCGACGCCCGCGAGCGCGACCGCCACCGGCACCGCGAGGGTGTAGACCGTGCCCAGCCCGGGCCCGTGCGCGGGGGTCACGGCCGCCCACATCACCACGGCCGCCAGGACCGTGACCGGCACGACCCACCCGGTCGGCCGACGCACCCGCCCGACCTCGTCGGCCCGGCGGTAGCCCAGCGCGTCCAGCCAGCGGCGCACGCCGACCCCTGCGGGCAGGGCGAGCAGCGCCACGAGGAGGCTGGGGGCGAGGACACGATCCATCCGCCCAGCCTGCCCGGTCCGGCGCACCCGCGTCGGCGGTTGTCCACAGGCCCCGAGCGAGCGGCGACGGGCACGCGCTACGCGCGCCGACCCCGCGGCCTACCGGAGCGGGACGGTCTACAGCAGGTGGCGGTTCATCGCCCAGGCGGTGAGCTCGTGCCGCGAGGAGAGCTGGAGCTTGCGCAGCACCGACGAGACGTGCGTCTCGACCGTCTTGACGGAGATGAACAGCTCCTTGGCGACCTCCTTGTACTGGTAGCCGCGCGCGATGAGCCGCATGACCTCCCGCTCGCGCGCCGAGAGCCGGTCGAGCTCGGAGTCGACCTCGGCGATCTCGCCGGCCGCGGCGCCGAACGCGTCGAGCACGAAGCCGGCGAGCCGCGGCGAGAACACCGCGTCCCCGTCCGCCACCCGGTGGATGGCCGTGACCAGGTCCTCGCCCACGATGGTCTTGGTGACGTAGCCCCGGGCGCCGGCGCGGATCACCGAGATGACGTCCTCGGCGGCGTCCGAGACCGACAGCGCGAGGAAGCGCACGGGCGCGCCCGACTCGGTGGTCGTGCCGGCGCAGCCGAGGATCACGTCGGTGCCACCGCGGCCGTTGCCGCCGGGCAGGTGCACGTCGAGCAGCACCACGTCCGGGCGCTCGCGGCGGATCACCTCGACCGCGGTGTCGACATCGCCGGCCTCGCCGACGACCGGCAGCGAGTCGTCCAGCTCGGTCCGGACGCCGGCGCGGAACATGCGGTGGTCGTCCACCAGCACCAGCCGGATCGGGCCGTGGGTCGTGGCACGTGGCTCAGGCATCGTGCGCCTCCTTCAGGGGCAGGGTCTGCTGGTTCACAGGCTGGTTCAGCGACTGGTTCACAGGCCGGTGCACAGGCAGGGTCAGGGCGACCTCGGTGCCGTCGCTGAGCCGGCGGATGCGGGCGGTGCCGCCGTGGCGCTCGATGCGCTCGACGATCGAGCCGCGGACGCCGAGCCGGTCGGCGGGCACCGCGTCGAGGTCGAAGCCGTCGCCATGGTCACGCACGAACGCCTCGATGCCGCTCGCCCCGCACTCGACGTAGGCGGAGACCGGCGGACGCGCGTGCCGGACGGCGTTGGACATGGCCTCGGTGAGCGCGCGCACCAGCGCCTGGGTGTCCGGGTCGAGCGGGTGGTCGCCGGTGACGACGACCTCGACGGGCACGCCGTAGCGGTCCTCCAGGTCGTCCGCCGCGGCCTTCGCGGCGGCGGCCAGGGTCGTCTCCGCCGACTGACCGCCGCCGTAGAGCCAGGCCCGCAGCTCGCGCTCCTGGGCCCGGGCCAGCCGCTGCACCTGGGCGGGGTCGTCGGCCTTGCGCTGGATCAGGGCGAGCGTCTGCAGCACCGAGTCGTGCAGGTGCGCTGCGATGTCGGCGCGCTCGGTGGCCCGGATGGCCTGGGCCTGCTCGCGCTTGACCTTCTCCCACAGCCGCAGACCCCACGGCGTGAGGATGACGACCGCGCCGGTGAGCACGGCGAGGGCCGACAGGGCGGCGTCCCCCATCCCGGCCCAGCCCCGCTCCTGGGTGGCGAGCAGCAGCACCCCGATGATGGTGAGGACCAGGCCGACGCCGACGCGCAGCACGCCCCGGCGGCCCGAGAAGGAGGACTCGTTCAGCCAGCTCGACCGCTCGGCGCGGTCCAGCTGGGACCAGCCGATCACGGCACCGACGACGATCACCCCGAGCGGCAGGACCAGGCCGAGCCGCAGGTTGACGCCATGCCGCTCGAGCAGCAGCGCCGCCCCGAGCACGACCAGCGCCAGCCCCCCGAGGACGTTGCCGAAGGCCTCGTCACGCCCGCTCGTGCGCAGCGCGCGGATCGCCCGGTCCAGCCGCGGCAGGCTCGTCGGAGCGGGCCTGGGCGCGTCCGCGTGCTCGCCGTCGAGCGCCTGCGGAGTCAGGGCCCAGATCACCAGGTAGGCCAGCAGACCGAGGCCGTTGAGCAGGATGGTCCCCAGGACGAACGTGGCGCGGACCACGCGGACGTCGAACCCGAGGTGGTGGGCGAGGCCCGCGCAGACGCCGGCGATCCAGCCGTCCTCGACCGAGCGCCGGAGCCGCGGACGCGGCTGGGGCGACTCCTTGGAAGCGTTCTCGTAGGCCGGCACGCTCCCATCTTGGCCCATCCGCGCGGCTCGGGAGCGCGCTCTCGGCCCTGCTCGGGGTAGAGCCGGGGTCGGCTCAGGGGCGTCCCTCATGACCCTCGGTCGTCCCCGGGCAGCAGGATGAAGCCATGAGCCAGCCCACCTCCGCCCCCACCCCGGGGCCTCGCCCACCGCTCGAGCCGTTCGACCGCTTCCTCGCCGCGATGCGAGCAACCGGCATTCGTCGTCGCCTGTCCGACCGCTGGGTCGCCGGCGTCTGCGGCGGTCTCGCCGACAAGCTGGGCGTAGACCCCATCGTCGTCCGCCTCGCGTGGATCGTGCTGCTGCTGATGGGTGGGTTCGGCTTCGCGGCCTACTTCGTGCTGTTCGCCATCCTGGCGGACACCGAGGGCCAGATCCCGCTCGAGAAGGCCGTGCGCCACGGCGACGCCAGCTCGGTCGTGCTGCTCATCTTCGCCGGCCTCTGCCTGGTCTCCTCGATCAGCGACCTGGGCGGCGCGGGTGGCTGGGGCGGCGGCCTGCGCATCGGCGACGTCAACGTCGGCGGCATCCTGACCGTCGTCGCCCTGGTGGCGCTCGGGTTCTACGCCGTGCAGCGCAGCCGGTCCGGTGGTGGGGGTGCCGGCGATGCGGGTGGACCTGTCTCCGGTGCACCTGTCGCCGGCGAAACCGCCTCTCCCGCAGCACCTCCCACCCGTGGCGCCACCGCCTCGCGCGTCCTGGCGGCCCGGCGGGACGGGCTCGCCCCCCTCAGCTCGACCACGACCACCAGTGAGGAGCACACCATGGCCACACCGACCACATCCGCCACACCGGCCACACAGTCCGCACCCACCGTCCCCCTCGACGTCGCCTCCGAGGGTGCGCCGCCCGCCGCACCCCCCACCCCGCCGTGGTCGCAGAGCCGACCGCCGCAGCCCCCGCCGCCACCGCGACCGCGCCGTCCCCGGCCCGGGGCGTTCAACCTGGTGACGATCGGACTCGCGGCCATCGCCTTCGGCGCCACCTGGGCGGCGTACAGCCAGTGGACCCTGCCCGGTCACGCGTGGCCCATGTCCTTGGCGGCAGCGCTCGCCGTGCTCGGCATCGGCTGCCTCGCCCTCGGTGGCGTCGGGCGCCGGGTCGGGATGGCCGGAGTGGCAACGGTTTTCGTCGGGCTGCTGGCCCTCGGCGCGATCAGCAACGGTCCCGGGCACATGTCAGGGCGCTGGGGTGACCAGACCTGGGCACCCACCTCGGTCACGAACGGCCAGAGCTTCGACCATGGTGTCGGCGACGCCACCCTCGACCTGACCAAGCTCCCGGCGAGCTCCCTGACGGGACAGCGCATCTCGACCTCGCTGAACCTCGGTCAGCTGACCGTCAAGATCCCGAAGGGTGGCGACATCCAGGTCACCGGCGACGTGTCGCGCGGCGAGCTCAGCATCAACGACGACGCCAGCGGCAACAACACCCAGACCGTCGGCAGCGGCAGCACCGCGCTGCTTGTCGACGCCCACGTCGGCACCGGCCAGCTCAACATCGAGGAGGTCCAGCGATGAGCACGTCCAGCTCGCAGCCCACCAACCCGTCCAGCTCCCAGCCCACCAACCCGTCCGGCTACCAGGCGCCCTACCCGTCCGGCTACCAGCCCGGTGAGCAGTCGCCCTACCGCGCCGGCGAGCAGCCGGTCTACGACCATCGGGACGCGCCGCCCGGGCCCAACGTCCCGGCACTGGTCATCGGGAGTCTCGCGGTCCTGGTGGCGGTCGCCGTCGCCCTCGCCCAATGGGGTTGGTACACCGTGGATCTCGAGGCCTCCGGGCCCTGGATCATCGTCGGCGCGGGTGTCGTCCTGCTCGCCGCCGGCATCTTCAGTCTCGTGCGCGGAGGCAACCAGCGGTAGCGCTACCTCGGCCCGCGGCGCGCGAGGTCGCCGCTGTGTCGGGCGAGACTAGGGGGAGGTCGGTGCGCCCAGCACCGGCCTCCCCACCCGTGCGACACCCGAGGAGCGACGACCCGTGGACACGACTGCAGCACCCTGGGAAGGGCGGATCTGGGCCGGCGACTGGACGACCGGCTCCGGCGAGTCCAGCCCGGTGATCGAGAAGGCCACCGGTGACACGCTCGGCGAGGTCGGCGCGGCCACCAAGGCCGACCTCGACCGGTCCGTGACGCAGGCACGCGAGGCGCAACGGCGCTGGGCCGCCGAGCCCTACCCGGCCCGAGCAGCGGTGCTGCTCAAGGCTGCTCAGCTCCTCCAGGCCGAGCCGCAGCGCCTGCAGGACTGGCTGGTGCGCGAGGCCGGGTCGGGCCAGGGCAAGGCCGCCTTCGAGGTCGGGCTCGTGGTCTCCGAGCTGCAGGAGGCCGCGGCCACCGCGGCCGCACCGTTCGGCGAGGTCCTGCGCTCGGCGAAGCCGCGGCTGTCGTTCGCCCGCTACGTCCCCTACGGCGTGGTGGGTGTTATCTCGCCGTTCAACTTCCCGGCGATCCTGTCGATGCGCTCGGTCGCACCGGCTCTCGCCCTCGGCAACGCCGTCGTGCTCAAGCCCGACCCGCGCACCAGCGTCGCCGGCGGGATGGCGCTCGCCGAGCTGCTCGCCGAGGCGGGGCTGCCCGAGGGGCTGCTGCACGTCCTACCAGGTGGGGCGGAGCTCGGGGAGGCGCTCGTCGCGCACCCGCACGTGCCGTGCCTGTCCTTCACTGGGTCCACCGCCGCCGGCCGCCGGATCGGTGCGACCGCGGCGGAGCTGCTCAAGCAGGTCCACCTGGAGCTCGGCGGCAACAACGCGCTGCTGGTGCTGCCCGATGCCGATGTCGAGGCGGCGGCCTCGGCCGGCGCGTGGGGATCGTTCCTGCACCAGGGGCAGATCTGCATGACCGCGGGGCGCCACCTGGTGCCCGCGTCCCTCGCGGACGCCTATGTCGCGGCCTTGGCCCAGAAGGCCGACCGGCTGACCGTCGGCGACCCGACGGACGAGACCAACGCGCTCGGCCCGATCATCGACGAGCGGCAGCGCGACCGGGTCCACGGCATCGTCACCAAGGCCGTCGACGCAGGAGCCGAGCTGCGCGCCGGCGGCACCTACGACGGCCTGTTCTACCGACCGACCGTGCTGTCGGGGGTGGGCCAGGACAGCGTGGCGTTCACCGAGGAGATCTTCGGGCCGGTGGCGCCCATCACGGTCTACGAGACGGTGGACGAGGCGATCGACCTGATCAACGCGAGCGAGTACGGGCTGTCCGTCGGGGTGCTCACCGGCGACGCGATGGCGGCTTACGAGCTCGCCGACCGGATCGAGACCGGCATGCTGCACATCAACGACCAGACCGTCGACGACGAGGCCGTCATCCCGTTCGGCGGGATCAAGGCCTCCGGCAGCGGCGGCCACTTCGGCGGCGCGAAGGCCAACCTGGAGACCTTCTGCCACCTGCAGTGGGTCAGCATGCAGAGCCGGATCGCGACCTACCCGTTCTGAGCCGGTGACGGGGTCGGGCGCGCTCGCTCGGCCCCGTCTGCGCGCCCGAACCCGACCGGGGCGGGCTACAGCGCCTCGACGAGCGCCGCGAAGCTCTGCACCACCGGGACCGCGCCGGCGCGGGCGGCGTCCAGGGGCACCCAGGCGGCCGAGGCGGTGGTGCCGCCGACGTCGTGCACGACCGGGTCCGTGGGGTGCTCGCAGCCAGCCTCGTAGATCACCCGGATCGCCTGGAAGTCCTCCACGTGGCCGCCGGGTGCCCGGCCGATCCAGTGCGCGGCGCCGACGCCCCGCAGCCGCCGGACCTGCACCCGCTGCCCGGTCTCCTCCCAGACCTCGCGGCGCACGCCGTCCTCGGGTGCCTCGCCCGGGTCGAGACCGCCGCCGGGCAGGTTCCACCAGCCGGGGGCGCTCGTGCGGTCGGACAGCTCGGTCAGCAGCACCCCGCGGTCGCTCACGACCAGGGCGTAGGCCGCAACCCGGCGATACCGCACCGCCCCGGCGACGTCCTGCGCGGTCAACCCCTCGTCGAGCCGCGGCTCGGGCTGCGCCAGCGGCACCGGCGTCACCGGCTGCGCCGCCACCAGGTAGTCCAGCCGCAGGCTCCCGGCGTCGGTGCGGGTGGCGGCGACCGGCCCCTCCGGCGACCACCCGCGCGCCAGCAGCAGGGCGGCGGGGTCCGCTCCGTGCGGGAGCTCGGCCTCGACGACGACACCGCCGGACTCACCGGCGGCCGGGGCAACCACGCCGCGGACCTGCACCTCGGCCGACATCAGCTCTCCTTCGCAGCTCGGTCGTACTCCCGCATCGCGGCTTCGGTGAGCGCCGAGATCGTTTGCGAGACAGGGGTGTTGCGGTTGTGCTGCCGGATCCGGTCGCGCGCCGCATGGTCGGCGACCAGCTCGGCCAGCCTGGTGGCGAGCTCCCCGTCGGACCCCTCGAGATGCCCCGACTCCCCCGGCACCACGAAGTCACGCAGCCCCGTGCCCTCCCGTCCGAGGACCGGCAGACCGCACGACCGCGCCTCGAGCGCGGCGATGCCGAACGCCTCCATCTCGACCGACGACACGAAAAGGTCTGCGTTGCTGTAGATCTCGGGCAAACGTTCTCGAGCCACTCTGCCGCACAGGCGGACTCGGTCTGTGAGGCCGTGCCTGGCGACCGCGTGCTCGACCGCCGACCGCTCCCGCCCCTCGCCGTAGACCTCGACCTCCGCCGCCTGCCCGGGCGGCAGCTGCTCGAGCGCCTGGGCCACGATCTCGACGAACGCGACGGGCCGCTTGCGACCTGCCAGCCGGGTCGCCGTGACCACCCGCACGGGTCGCTCGGGGTGTGCGGCCAGCTCGCCGGCACCGGGCCGTGGGTCGGGGTCGACGGGTCGCCACAGGGCGGTGTCCACGGCGTTGGGCAGCAGCGCCACCGGGGCGCCACCGGCGAGCCGCCCGACGGGGACGGCGGCTGCGCTGGAGACGGCCGAGAGGGCTACGCCGGCCTTGGCCCAGCGACCCACCCGACCGGAGACGCTCAGCGCCCGGGCAGCCGCCGGGCCGACGAGCGAATGGAAGGTCGCCGCCACCGGCACACCCACGGCCAGCGCCGAGCGCACGGCATCGACGGCGAACGGGCTCACCACGCCGAGCTGGGCGTGCACGACGTCCACGTCGGCGAGCAGCGCCCGGACCGACCGCGTCGCCAACGGGTTGACCGGGAGCCGACCCACCGGCGGTGGCAGCCGCACGACGAGCACCGCCCCGTCGTCCGTGCCTCGCACCGTGCCGCGCTCCGCACCGGCCTCCGTAGCACCTGGCGCGCCAGCAGCCTCGCCAGCCTCGCCAGCGCCATCCGCGCGGGTGGCGGTCACCACGACCACCTCGTGCCCTCGGGCGGCGAGCGCACCGGCGAGGGAGTGCACCGCGACCTCGATCCCGCCGAGGCGCGGCAGGTAGCAGTCCGAGACCAGGGCGACCTTCACAGGGCACAGCCTGCCATGCGCAAAGATGGAGGCGATGTCGACACTTCTCGCCTTCCACGCCCACCCCGACGACGAGGCCCTGCTCACCTCGGGCACCATGGCCCGGGCCGCCGCCGAAGGCCACCGGGTCGTGCTCGTCGTCGCGACCGACGGCGACCTCGGCCTCACCGGCGCGGAGTTCGCCGGCGCCGAGGGTGAGCTCGGCCGCCGCCGGCTCGCCGAGCTGCAGGCCAGCGCCGACGCCCTCGGGGTCGCGCGCGTCGAGTACCTCGGCTACGCCGACTCCGGCATGGGCCCCGAGCTCTACCCCGACCCGCCGGGTCGCCAGCGGTTCGTCCGAGCGCCGGTCGACGAGGCCGCCGAGCGGCTCGCCGCGATCCTGCGCGAGGAGCAGGCCGACGTGCTGCTCACCTACGACGCCAACGGGGGCTACGGGCACCGCGACCACGTGCGGGTGCACGAGGTCGGCGCTCGGGCCGCCGAGCTCGCCGGCACCGCGCGCGTCCTGCAGGCCACGGTCCCGCGCGACACGATCTGTCGAGCACTGGACCTCGTCGCCAAGGTCTACCGGTTCCCGGCCGATTTCGACCGGGATTCGTTCGATCGCGCCTACTCCGCGAGATCGCAGATCACGCACCGCATCTCGGTGATCCGCCACATCACGGCCAAGCGCGCCTCGATGCGCGCCCACGCCTCCCAGGCCGCCGCACCCGGGGACGCCGACCGCACGCTCGCCGCCTTCCTGCGGATCCCGCGGCCGCTCTACGACGTGGTCTTCGGGCGCGAGTGGTTCGTCGATCCCGCTGCGGCGCCGGGCAGCCCGGTGCGACGGTCGATCTTCGACGAGCCGACGTGACCGAGTCGACACCGCGCCGCTGGTCCACCGGCTCGGTGCTGCGCGCGGTCGTCGGGATCGCCCTGGCCGTGGCGCTGCTCGTGTGGGGCCTGCCGATCGCGGCCCAGACCACCTGGGGCGCGGTGTGGGACACCCTGTCTCGCGTAGGGCTAGGCCGCGCAACGCTTTTCGCACTGATCGCGGTGGTGGCCCTGTGGAGCTACACGTTCACGATGACCGGGTCGCTGCCGGGGCTGAGGCACCGAGATGCGTTGGCCACCAACCTGGCCGGCTCGGCCGCCGGCAACCTGCTGCCCGGCGGTGGGGCGGTCGGAGCGGCGGCGACCTACGCGATGTATCGCTCCTTCGGCTTCGACGCCCGCCAGATCTCCACCTCGCTGGTCGTGACGGGGATCTGGAACGTCGTCGGGCGAATGTTGTTGCCCATCATCGGGATCGGCGCGGTCCTGGGCTCCGGTGAGCACCTGCCGGACGGGGTGCTGGCCGGTGCCGCGTCCGGCGTCGCGGTGGGTCTGCTGCTCGTCGTGGTGGTCGTCGGGACGTTGGCGTCCGAGCGCTTCGGGCAGGCCGTCGCCCACGCGCTGGACCGGTCCGTCGGCGCGCTGCTGCGCCGCCTGCGCCACGACCCCGACCTCTCGCTGACGGGGGCCGTGCACACCGTGCGCGTCCAGATCGGTGACGTCGTGCGGCAGCGCTGGCTCACCATGTCGCTCGGTCTCGCCGGCTTCTTCGCGGTGCAGCTCGTCCTCTTCTGCGTCTGCCTGCGCACGACCGGGGTAGACCTCCCCCTCGGTCCGCTGTTCGCGGCCTTCGCGCTGGGCCGGTTGCTCACCTCGGTCGGCATCACGCCCGGCGGGGTCGGCGTGACCGAGACCGGCACGGCCGCAGCGCTGGTCGCATTCGGTGCGACCCCGGCGCCGGCAGCGGCAGGCGTGGTGCTGTTCTCGATCTACACCCACGTGATGGAGATCCCGCTCGGGGCACTGGCCGCCGCGTGGTGGGCGACGTCGACCGGGCGGGCACCTGGACGGCGGCGCCCGAGTCCATCATCGAGATGACCTTGTCGGTGTTGTGCCAGTCGACGATCAGCCACCGCCCGGTCGCCCGGGACAGCACGAACGACGACTGCCGCTCGGTCGTGCAGGTCAGGGTCCGCCCACCCAGCACGAAGTGGTAGTCCACCGTCGTCGGGAAGCTGATGCGCACCTGGTCGCCGTGCCCGGCCACGGTGGCGACCCGGGCCGACCCGAGGGACCGGTCGGTCACGAAGCTCTTGGCCCGCGGCCGCATGCCCATGCCGTACTCCGCCGGCACGTTGGCGCTCACGATCGGGAAGAGCCGACCGCGCGCGCCGGACGCGCCGGCGTTGTAGCTCGCCACCAGCCGATGCAGCTTGGCCTCGGCCGCGGGCGTCATCACGCTCGTCCACGGCGCGAGGTCGTCGGGCGAGATCGCCACGGCGTCCGCGACGTGGCTGCCGGCCATGCCCTCGTCCCACGTCAGCCTCGTGAGCAACTGCACGGCGAGCCGTGCCTGATAGGCCCCGTAGACCGCGATGCTGGGGCCGTTGACCTGGTTGGTGGCGGAGTCGGTCTCGAGGACGTCGTCGGTCGGCGCGTCGGACGCGGCCTGACGTGGCATCAACCTTCCCAGCGACAGCGGAGCGTGACTACTACGCGCTGTCGCCGCCCACTCTAATCACTCACAGTGACGGTTGGTGCACTTTCGTCGCATTTCGCACCCCGGCCGTCGCCGCGCAGCGGGCCGACGCTGCGGCGCGCCACACCGACACCGCGGCGGGCCACCCCGAGACGCCCACGCGAGGACCGCTTGGCCGCGGCCAGGAGTCGAGCGACCTGGCGGGTGCGGGCCTGGTCGGCGAGGCTGTCGTCGATGGGCTCGGGCTCGAACGCCCGACCCGTGGCACGTTCTACGGCGAAGCGCAGCAGTCCGTCCGCGAGGGCGGGGTTGGCGGGCAGCACCGGGCCGTGCAGGTAGGTGCCGTAGACCCGGTTGGTCACCGCGCCCTCGGTGCCGTCGTTGCCGTTGTTGCCGAGGCCCGCGCGCACCCGCCCGAACGGCTGCTGCCCCGGGCCGAGAATCGTCGATCCCGAGTGGTTCTCGTAGCCGACGACGTCACCGAACTCGGTGGTGAGGGCGACGCCGCCGATCATCCGCTTGTCGTTGCCCTGCGTGGTGACATCGAGGATGCCGAGGCCCGGCAGCCGCTGGCCCTCGACGGTGAGGAAGGCGTTGCCGAAGAGCTGGTACATCCCGCAGATCATCAGCATCGGCACCCCGTCGGCGGCGAGCTCCTTGAGTCGGTCGCCGATCACGGCGAGGTCGTCCTCCACGCGCGCCTGCCCCGAGTCCTGACCACCGCCACCGAGCACCAGGTGCGGGTCGTCGGGGAAGCGGTCGCCAGGGCCGTGGTTGACGAGGTCGACCTCGTAACCGTGCCAGCGCAGCCGTGACACCAGGGCACGCGTGTTGCCGAGGTCGCCGTAGATGCTCATCTCGCGCGGATACAGGTGGACCACCCGCACCGTGCCCTTGCCCCTGCCCTGTCCGGCCCCGTGTCCCGTGCCCAACTCCGTGCTGATCCCCGTGCCCGTGCTCACGCCGTCGCCTCCTCGCCGAAGTCCGGCAGGTCGTAGCGGGCGGCGAGGACGCGCCGCAGCCGCATCATCGCCGTGTAGGTGCAGAAGATCCGCTTGGGCTCGGCCCAGTGGTCGGCGAGGAAGGTGTCCAGCGCCTGCTCGAGGTCCGGCACCACCGCGTCCGTCACCACGTCGTCGTAGCGCAGCCGCAGCGCCATGTCGTAGGCCCGGACTCCCGAGGTGAGGGCTACTCCGCGCTCGCGTAGCGACTCGAAGCTCACGTCGTAGAGCCAGGACACGTCCTGCCCGTCCGCGTAGTTGTCGTTGATCGCGATCATCGTGGCCACCGGCGTGCTGCCGTAGGTGCCGAGGGCCACGGTGAAGCCGGCGGGGTTCTTGACGAGCACCAGCTCGAGCGGCTGACCCTCCACGTCGATGACCTCACCGCGACCGAACGGCGGCGTGACCCGGGCCAGCGCGGCGGTCGCGAGCGCCGGCCGGAAGGCCTCTCCGAGGAGCATCCGCGCCATCGACGTCGCGGCCGTCGCGTTGATCATGGCCGCCAGACCGCGCTGCTGGAGCGTCACCGGTCCGACGTCCTCGCCGTCGGCGAAGGTGACCAGGAACTCGCGGTCGTCGAGCGGCTTCAGCAGCCCGTCGCTCGGGCCGGCGGCGGGCAGCTCCTGCTCGTCGCTGAACCGGACGTCGGCCTCCTGCAGCTCGGGCAGCCGGTCCGCGATCGAGGGGTCGACGCCGAACCAGCGCACGGTCGCGCCCGGCTGGACGTGCGTCTGGATCCGGGACACGAACGAGTCGTCGCGGTTGAGCACGACGCCGGTAGAGGTCTGCTCGGCGAGGCTGGTGAGCAGCCTTGCGGTGTGGTCGATCTCGGCGAACCGGTCGAGCTGGTCGCGGGCCACGTTGAGCAGCAACGAGTGCGTGGGTGGCACGACCTTGGCGAAACGCAGCGCGTGCGCCTCGTCGAGCTCGAGGATCGCGAGGTCGGCGGTCAGCCGTCCGTTCGGCCCGATCTCGGCGAGCATCGCGGAGATCACCCCGCGAGTGAAGTTGGACCCGGTCGGGTTCGTGAAGACCGCCTTGCCGTGCTCGCGCACGATCGCGACCAGCATCTTGGTCGTGGTGGTCTTGCCGTTGGTCCCGCTGACCACGACCACCCCGTCCGGCAGCCGGCCGATCGTCGCGGCCAGCAGCTGCGGGTCGACCTTCTCGGCGACCAGCCCGGGGAGAGCCGAGCCACCGCCGCGCAGCCGTGAGGCCGCGCGCACGACCTTGCCTGCCGCGATCGCGGCCTGGGTCCGAAGCACGAGCGACAGCCTAGTCACTGGCCGCGACGATGCCCGGCTCCGGCCCGCGGGTGGGCAGGTCGATGCTGGCGGCCCGCCACGGCTCGCCCTCTGGGCGGAGGAAACCGATCACCTGCACGGCAGCCCGGCCGCGCCACGAGTCGACCCACGTGCGCCACTCGGCGGTCAGCAACGGCACCTGCAGAACCATGAGCGATCACTCTCGAGTCGCGCCGGTGGCGATGATCTCGTCGTCCAACGCGTGGGGGATGCTGTCGTAGACCGAGTTCCGGGTGCCGGAGTCAACACGATCCCCGATCGGCGGCCCGTCGGGCTCGCGCACCACCGGACGCCACGAGTGGACGTCGATGTCATCGCCCGTCCAAACCCCCGAGACCTCGATGAGATCGATCGACGCCTCGGGAAGGCCCAGATGTCGCCCGCCGTCATCAAGATGGACTGCACCACGCGTCAACGCTCCCCCAGCCTGGACGTGATGCCGGACCACACGCCACGGAACGCCGTGATTCAGCCAGGCCTCGGCAGCATCGTCTGGATAAGTGACCCCGCGGGCCGTGACGTGCACCCCGCGCGGCAGTCGGCCATAGACGGAGTCTGAATCCACCGCTCTACCCTATGGGGACGTTGGCGGCTTCGGTCTTGGCGTTGGTGGCGCGGGTCGTGGACGAGCTCACGCCGATCCCCAGTGCATCGGGACCAACGAGGGGACAACGTAGATCCCACAGCCGCCGCCATGGCCAGGGCACAGCCTGGCCACAGCGCCGGGCCGAACCCTCGACATCATGAGTGCCACGACCCAGCTCGCCGCTCCTGCCACGGTGCCCGGCGACACCACCCGCCCCCCGTCCACCAGCGCCACGCCGCCGGAGCGCCGCGCGTCCACCGACCCGCGCTGGGCGCGTCCCGCGCTGATCGCGCTGCTGGTGGTGAGCGCCGTGCTCTACCTGTGGGACCTCTCCGCCAGTGGCTACGGCAACGACTTCTACGCCGCCGCGGTGAAGTCGGGCACCGAGTCGTGGAAGGCCCTGCTCTTCGGGTCGATCGACTCCGCCAACGCCATCACGGTCGACAAGCCGCCGGCCGCGCTGTGGGTGATGGCGCTCTCGGGACGGATCTTCGGCTTCTCGAGCTGGTCGATGCTCGTGCCGCAGGCGCTGATGGGGGTCGGGACGGTCGCACTGGTCCACGCCGCCGTGAAGCGCTGGGCCGGGCCGGTCTACGGGCTGCTGGCGGGGCTGCTCGTGCTGGTCACGCCGGTGGCGGCGCTGATGTTCCGGTTCAACAACCCGGACGCGCTGCTCACCGTGTCGATGGCCGCCGCGGGCTACTGCGTCGTCCGCGCCATCGACAGCGGCCGGCGCCCGGTGCGCTGGCTGGTCGGTGCCGGCCTGCTGATCGGCCTCGCCTTCCTCGCCAAGCTCATGCAGGGCCTGCTGGTGCTGCCGGCGTTCGCCCTGGTCTACCTCGTCGTGGCGCCACACACCCTGTGGACGCGGGTGCGGCACCTGTTGGTCGCGCTGGCAGCGTTCGTGGTGGGTGGCGGCTGGTTCGTCGCGCTGGTGTCGCTGTGGCCCGCGGACTCGCGGCCCTACATCGGCGGGTCCACGAACAATTCGCTGTGGGAGCTCGCGCTCGGCTACAACGGCCTCGGCCGGATCTTCGGCGGCGAGGGCAACGGTGGCGGCGCGGGCAGCTCGGCCGGTGGCGGTGGTGGCGGCAGCATGTTCGGCGGCGCCACCGGCATCACCCGCATGTTCGGTAGCGCGTTCGGCACCGAGATCTCCTGGCTGCTCCCCAGCGCGCTGATCCTGCTGGTCGCGGGGCTGGTCGCGATCGGTCGCGCACCGCGCACCGACCGCGTGCGCGGCGGGCTGATCCTCTGGGGCACCTGGACCGTGGTGACCGCGCTGGTCTTCTCCTTCATGGAGGGCACCATCCACCCCTACTACGCGATCGCCCTCGCCCCCGGCATCGCCGGCACGATCGCCTTCGGTGCGGCGGCGCTCGTCGCCCGACGCCAGTCCGTGGTCTGGCGCCTGGTGCTCGGCGTGGCCGTGATCGCGGCCGCCGTCTGGAGCCTGGTCCTGCTGCGCACGTACGCCTCCGGCTGGGCGCCGTGGCTCGGCTGGACCGGTCTGGTCCTGGCCATCGCCGGCGCGTGCACCTACGTGGCGCTGCTCGCCGACGGGTTCTCGGTGAGGCTGCAGCGCCTCGGCGTCGTCGCCCTGGTGGTCGCGATGCTGGGCGGCCTGCTCGGCACCACCGGCTGGACGCTCGCCACCGTGGGCCAGGCCCACACCGGCTCGACCCCCTCGGCCGGCCCCGCCGGCGTCAGCACCGACCGCGGCTTTGGTGCCATGGGTGCTGCTCCGGGGGCTGCGGGCGCAGCCGGGGCTGGTGGCGGGACCGCGCCGGGGGCCGCCACCTCGGGCAGCGCGCCGAGCGGCTCGACCGCGCCGACCCAGGGCGGCTCGACCCAGGGCGGCTCGACCCAGGGCGGCTCGACCCAGACCGGCTCGACCCAGACCGGTCCGCAGGGCGGGCCGGGCGGTGGCGACTCGACCTCGAGCAACACGGCACTGATTGCGCTGCTCGACGGCGCCGGCACCCGCTGGTCGGCGGCGACCATCGGGTCGCAGACGGCCGCGCCGCTCATCTTGTCGACCAGCACCGCGGTGATGTCGATCGGTGGCTTCAACGGCTCGGACGACAGCCCGACGCTGGCGCAGTTCCAGCAGTACGTCGACCAGGGGTTGATCCACTACTTCATCGCCGGTGGCGGCATGGGGGGTGGCAGAGGCGGCGGGAGCGAGGGCGGTTCGTCGCAGATCACCAGCTGGGTGGAGTCCCACTTCACCGCGACCACCGTCGGTGGCACCACGGTCTACGACCTGACGGCGCCGACCACCTCCAGCACGACCGGGTCTACGGCGAGCGGGTCGAGCACGACCTCCTGACCCCCGGCACGCTCCGAGCGCCCCTCCCCTCGATCCCTGCGACCCAGTGCGATCGGGCGGGAGGGGCGCTCGCGTGCCACGGTCCACCACGACTCGTCACGGTTTGGACACGTGCGGTTATCCGAACACGGCCGTTCACGAGGCAGACTGCCTGGCATCGGCCTCACACGTGAAGGGACTTCCCCCGCCATGTCCGCAACGCCCGCTCAGTCCTCATCTGCACCATCTGCACCATCAGCGGCCCAGCCGCCCTCGCTCGAGCCGCCCGCGCACCCGACCGTCCGTCGGCGCTCCCTCGCCATCGCCGTCGCGAGCGTCCTCGTCGGCACCGGCGCCCTGCCCTTCGCGCTTAGCGGCACCGCC
Source organism: Arsenicicoccus piscis (assembly GCF_022568835.1). Taxonomy (GTDB): domain Bacteria; phylum Actinomycetota; class Actinomycetes; order Actinomycetales; family Dermatophilaceae; genus Arsenicicoccus; species Arsenicicoccus piscis. The sequence goes on along the minus strand of NZ_JAKZHV010000004.1, from coordinate 306,841 downwards.
CAGGCGGTCGACCAGACCAGCCCCGTCGTCCTGTCCGAGGTCTTCGGTGGGGGCGGCAACACCGGCGCGCCCTACCGCAACGACTTCATCGAGCTCTACAACAGCTCCGACCAGCCCGTAGACCTCTCCAGCTGGTCCGTGCAGTACGCCAGCACCAGCGGCACCACGTGGCAGCGCACCCCGCTGACCGGCAGCATCGCGCCGCGCAGCACCTACGTCATCCAGCAGGCCGCCGGGGCCAACACGGCCGCCGCGCCGCTGCCCAAGGTCGACGCCACGGGCACCATCGCGATGTCCGGGACGGGGGCGAAGGTCGCCCTGGTCAACAACCAGACCGCGCTGACCTGCGGGGCGTCCTGCGCGTCGGTCCCGGGTGTGGTCGACCTGGTCGGCTGGGGTGGCGCCACCGACTCGGTGGGCGCCCCGGCTGCGGCGACCACCAACACCACGTCGCTCGCCCGGCGCCTCCCGACGGCGCCGACCGGCTGGGACAACGCCACGGACTACCAGACCGGTGCGCCGACGCCCGGCACGGTGACCGTCGGCACCGGCACCCCCACGCCTACCCCCAGCACCCCGACACCCACCCCGACCGCCGGCTCGACGACGATCCAGGACATCCAGGGCCCCGGCTTCGTCTCGCCGCTCAAGGGCGAGACGGTGTCCGGCGTGGCCGGCATCGTGACGGGGCTGCGCACCACCGGCACCACGAAGGGCTTCTGGATCCAGCAGCCCACCAAGGATCCCGCGAAGGCCAACGCCTCGACCGCGGTGTTCGTCTACACCGCGAGCGCCCCCATCACGGCCAATGTCGGCGACTCGGTGCTGGTGAGCGGCACGGTGAGCGACTACTACCCGCTGTCGTCGGGAGAGACGGTCGCCACGACGTCGAACCTGTCGATGACCGAGATCACCAAGCCGGTCGTCAACGTCCTCTCCAGCGGCAACCCGGTGCCCGCGGCGCTCGTGCTCGGCCCGCAGAACATCCCCTCGACCTACGCGGCCACCCCGCCGGCGGGCACGAAGAACATCGAGGCCATCACCTCGGTGGACCCCACCCGCTCGGCGCAGGAGTTCTATGAGTCCCACGAGGGCGAGCTCGTGCGGGTCGACGACGCGCGCGTGGTCGGGCCGGGTAAGACTCAGTACGGCGAGATCTACGTGACCGCGAAGCCGGACGAGCTGCGCACCCCGCGCGGCGGGACCTACCTCAAGAGCTACGCGGAGACGCCCACCGGGCGCCTGCTGGTGATGCCGACGGACGGCAAGGTGCCGCCGGCCAACGTCGGGGACGTGCTCTCCGGCACCACCAGCGGTCCGCTGGACTGGTCGACCTACGGCGGCTACACCATCGCCGCGACCACGCTCGGCGCGCGCGTCGACAACGGTCTGCAGCACACCGTCGTGGACCCGGCCGCGGCCGACCAGCTGACGGTGGCGACCTACAACGTCGAGAACCTCGCGCCCTCCGACCCGGCCACGAAGTACGCCGCCCTCGCCCAGGGCATCGTCACCAACCTGCGCTCCCCCGACGTCGTCACCGTCGAGGAGATCCAGGACGACACCGGTGCCACCAACGACGGCACCGTGAGCTCGCGGGCGACCGAGGCCAAGCTGCTCGCGGCCATCGCCGCCGCCGGCGGACCGGCCTACAAGTTCGCGGTCATCGACCCCGTCGACGGCCAGGACGGTGGCCAGCCCGGCGGCAACATCCGCGTCGGCCTGATGTACAACCCAGCGCGGGTCACGTTCGTGGCCAAGCCCGGCGGGAACGCCACGACCGCGGTCACGGTGTCCGCCGACACCACGCCCGGTCTCGAGGGCACCCCGACCCTCTCGACCTCCCCCGGTCGCGTAGACCCCACCAACCCGGCGTGGACGTCCTCGCGCAAGCCGCTGGCCGGCGAGTTCGTCTTCCGCGGGGCCAAGGTGATCGTCGTGGCCAACCACTTCGCGTCCAAGGGTGGCGACCAGTCGGCCGACGGCCGCTTCCAGCCCCCGACCCGCGCGTCGGAGGTCCAGCGCATGGAGCAGGCCACCGCGCTGCGCGCGTTCGTCGAGCAGGTCAAGGCCGTCGACCCGCAGGCCAACGTGGTGCTCGGCGGTGACTTCAACGACTACCAGTTCTCCCCGTCGATGACGACGCTCACCCGCGACGGCGCGCTGCTCACCGACCTGATGAACACCCTCCCGGAGAACCAGCGCTACTCCTACGTGTTCAACGGGATCAGCCAGACGCTCGACCACATGATGACGTCGACCAACCTCACCGCCGCCGGGCGGGCGAGCTACCAGGTCGCGCACATCAACGCCGAGTTCGCGGTGCAGAACTCCGACCACGACCCGCAGGTCGCCCGGATCCGGCCGCTGCTGCACCTCTACGCCCCCGGCAGCGCCACGCCCGCGCAGACCACGCGCAAGCCCGGTCAGCAGCTGGTGATCAACCTGGCCGGCTGGAAGCCCGGTGACACCATCACGGTGCGCCTGGACGACGCGGTCGTGGCCACCACCACCATCGCCGCCGACGGCACCGGCGTGGCCAAGTTCCGCATCCCGACCGGCGCCGCTCTCGGCACCCACCAGGTGTCGGTCTCCGGCGTCCAGACGCTGCCCGTCCGCAGCACGGTGGTCGTCCGGCGGTAAGCGGGCCCGGGGCTTGGCCGCCTCGCCGCGCAAGACAGTGGCAGTCTGCACGTCAGATGTGACGTGCAGACTGCCACTGTCGTTGGGGAGGGACCCGGCGATCTACGGGAGGTACTTCTCGGCCGCGCGGGAGGTGATGGCGATCGAGAGGGCGAGCAGGCCGAGCAGGAGGGCCGCGCAGAAGGTCATGCCGACGCCGGCCCAGGACAGGCTGACGTCGACACCGCCGGAGACGAACAGCACGAACGCCATCAGGGAGCCGCTGGCCGTCGCGAGGACGCTCATCGTCAGGCCGAGGTTGCCGAGCACCGTCTCGTGCAGGGACGGGAAGCGCTCGAGGACCGAGCCGCGCTCGAGCCGGTCCGAGCCGAGGCCCTGGTTGCGGCGTCCCGGCCGCCCGTAGACCAGGCCCGCTGCGGCCATGCCGATGGCGCTCCACACCAGGCAGACCGCCACGGCGGCGAGGGTGTCACCCGGGCGGTGCGCACCGAGGACGACCAGGCCGAGGGCCACCCAGCTGGTGCCCAAGGACAGGATCGCGAGGGTCCAGAAGCGGGCGACGACCGGGGCGACCATCGCCAGGCCCATCGCCACCGACACCGCGGCGGTGGTGTGGCCGCTCGGCGTGATGTTGTCGGTCCCGAAGCCGTAGTCCGGCCGGACGATCAGGTAGTACTTGAGCACGTGGGTGGTCAGGTTGGCGCCCACGATGGTGACCACGGCCCCCACCGCGAGGTCGAGCCGGCGCCGGGCCAGGCCGATCAGCGCGGCGACGGCAGCCATCACGGCGAGTGTCTGCTCGCGGATCAGCCAGGTCACGAGCCACGTCGGGTAGAACGACCACGAGTGCGTCTGGATCGACCGCTGCGCCTGGAAGTCGGCGCGCTGACCGAACGGCGTCCAGACGAAGAACGCCACGAAGACGACCAGCAGCACCGCCCCGAACACGGCTACGGCGAGGCACCAGCGGCGCAGGTGGCCCCGCAGCGGAGGCTGGGGGTCCTTCGCCTTGGTGGGGTTGGCCGGGGTCTTGGTGGCGGTTGTTGTGCTGGCGGTGCTGGTCGCCGTACCGGTGCTGGAGGTGGCGGCGGTCGCGGCGCCTGTGGCGCCGGTCGCGGACTGCGCCGCCGACTCACCGGCAGAGGTGGACCATGAGGGATCGGGGGTCTGGTCGCGGGGACCTGCGGTGCTGGACATCGTGTCTCAGGATGCCAGGCTTCCGGCCGTCCGAGCGGGCAAACAGCCGTCCTCCTCGGGAGTTCGCCCAGAGTTCTCGGGGTGCGGCTCGTGGGCCGGCGCGTCGCCGGCACTGCCGGGGCACCCCGGCGGCGGCGCACGACCAGCGCTGTCCTAGGGTGAGGATCATGACGTCGCTCCCGCCGCCCCCCAACGTCCTCGTCGTCGGGGCCGGGGTCAGCGGGCTCACCGCGGCACGGCGCCTCGCCGCGGCCGGTGCGGTCGTGACCGTGGTCGACGCCGGTGACCGGGTCGGCGGCCAGATCCGCACCGTAGACCTCGCCGACCGCCGCCTCGAGGTCGGCGCCGAGGCCGTGCACCTCGCCTCCCCCGCCGTCCGCGCCCTCCTGGCCGAGCTCGGTCTGGCGGACGACGCCGTCGCGTCCGGCCCGGGCGCCACCTGGCTGGTCACCCGCCGAGGCCTGCGCCGACTGCCCGCGGGCGTCGGCCCGTCGGGTCCCACCCAGCTCGGCCCGGTCGTGCGCTCGGGGATCCTCGGCCCGCTCGGCCTCGCCCGCGCCGCGCTCGAGCCGTCCATCGCTCGCCGCCGGGTGCTCGGCCCCGACGAGGACGTCGACGTGCGTCAGTTCGTGGCCGGGCGGTTCGGCAGCCAGGTCGCCGACCGCTTCGTCGACCCGATGCTGGGCGGCCTGCACAGCGGCGACATCAACCGCCTGTCGCTGCAGAGCGCCGCCCCTCGCCTGCTCGAGGTCGCGCGCTCCGGCCGGTCGCTCACCCTGTCCCGTAGCGCCCGCCGCTCCGGCCCGTCCGTCGCCCCGGCCGCCTTCGTCACCTGGCGGGAAGGCCTCGAGCGGCTCCCGCTGGCCCTCGCCACAGGGCTGGACGTGCGGCTGCGGACCCGGGCACACGGTCTACAGGGGGTGCCGGGGGGTTATCAGGTGACCCTGCAGACGGCGGCTTCCGGAGAGGCCGGGGAGGGTGAGGAGCAGGTCGAGCGCTTCGACGCGGTCGTGCTCGCGTGCCCCGCGACCGCGGCCGCAGACCTGGTAGCCCCGCTGGTCGCCGACGCGGACCGCGCGGCTCTGGCAGGGCAACGGTTCGCGAGCGTGGCGACCGTCCTGCTCGCCTTCCCCCGATCGGTCGTCGACATGCGACCGGCGTTGCGCGGCACCGGGATCATGCTGTCGTCGACCAGCGGGCGGCTGTTGAAGTCGGCGACCTTCGTCTCGACGAAGTGGCCCCACCAGCGCCACTCCGACCTGTACTTCGCTCGCTTGTCGGCCGGTCGCGCTGGCCAGGACGCGGCGCTCGACGCCCTCGACGACGACACACTTGCCGGGATGCTGCTCGCTGACCTGGCCGACCTGACGGGCGTGACCACGCGTCCGGTCGAGCGGCTGGTGACCCGCTGGCCGCACACGATGCCGCAGCTCGAGGTCGGCCACGCCGGTCGCCTGGCACGGGTGCGCGCCGCGCTCGACGGGGCCGGGTCGAACCTGGGGGCTCATCCGATCTTGCTGGCCGGTTCGTCCTACGACGGCGTCGGGCTGGCTGCGGCACTGGCCTCCGGGGAGGCCGCAGCGGCGTCCTTGCTCGGCGAGCGACTCACCACTTCCCCCACCTCTGCGAGCCACCGATGACCACGAATTCCGTTGCCCCAGCAGCCAGCCCAGCACGCTCGGCCGGCCCAGCCCAGTCGGCACAGTCTGGTCGTCCGACGCAGTCAGGTCGACCGGCGCGGCGTAGCCAGCCGATCCGCCAGCTGCGTCACGACGTGGACGAGCAGCCGTTCATGGTCATCTGGGAGACCACCCGGGCCTGCCAGCTGGCCTGTCGACACTGCCGCGCCGACTCGATCCACCACCGCAACCCGGGCGAGCTCGACACCGACGAGGCCAAGCGGCTGCTCGACGAGCTGGCGTCGTTCGCGCACCCGCGACCCATCGTGGTGCTCACCGGCGGCGACCCGTTCGAGCGTCCCGACCTCGCCGAGCTCACGGCCTACGGCACGTCGCTCGGGCTGCACCTCGCGCTGTCCCCGTCGGCGACGCCCAACGTCACGCGCGAGCGACTCGACGAGATGCGCGCAGCGGGAGCGACGGCCATGTCACTGTCCCTGGACGGCGCCCGCCCCGAGACGCACGACGCCTTCCGCGGCTTCGCCGGCACCTACGACCGCACCCTCGCGTCGGCCGCGCTGATCAACGAGGTCGGCTTCCGCCTTCAGGTCAACACGACCGTGACGCGAGCGACCGTGCACGAGCTCCCCGAGCTCTACACCCAGCTGCTCGACCTGCACGCCCACCTGTGGAGTCTGTTCTTTCTGGTGCCGACCGGACGCGGCCAGCAGCTGCAGGCGCTCGACCCCGACGAGGTCGAGGACGTCTTCCACTGGATGGTCGACATCGGCACGCATCTGGCGGTGAAAACCACTGAGGCGCAACACTTCCGACGCGTCTGTGTGCAGCGTGCGCAGGCTGCCGAGCTGGGGCTCGGGGTCGAGTCGTTCAGGACCGGACCGCTCTACGACGAGCTGACCGCCCGCACCCGCGAGCTGGTCGAGGGCCGCACCCTCCCCCAGCGTCCGGCGCGACCGCCCATCGACACCAACGCCGGTCGCGGCTTCGCGTTCGTGGATCACCTCGGATTCGTCTACCCCTCCGGCTTCCTCCCGCAGCGCGCGGGCAACGTGCGCGATGACAGCTTCGTCCAGCTCTACCGCGAGGCACCGATCATGCGCGCGCTGCGCCGCCCCGACGAGTTCAGCGGCAAGTGCGGTGTGTGCGAGTTCAACCGCGTCTGCGGCGGATCCCGTTCGCACGCCTACGCCGTCACCGGTGACCCGCTCGCCTCCGACCCCACCTGCGGCTACCTCCCACCGCGGTGGGTGGCGGCACAGGCGGAGGTCGTGGGCTGAGGCTGGGCCGCGGCTCCAGCCGTAGCCACCACGCTGGACGAGCGTCACCGGCCGCCGATCGACCTCAGCGTCTCGATGGCCGATGCCGTGTGCCCAGAGTAGGCCGGGTCGAGAGAGATGGAGTCACGACTCGGTGCCGACCCACGAGCCCACCGCCGAGACGGCAGTTCGTCACCACCCCACCGTCGAGATGGCACTTCGGCACTGACATGGCCGGTATACCAGCCGTCTCGGTGGCCAACTGCCGTGTCGACGGTCGCGGCGTGCCCAAGCGCCATCTCGGTCGCCAACCGCCGTGTCGACGCCAGACGCGGCAGGCCAGGGCAGGCGACGGGCCGGTCAGCCTGAGCGGCCAGGCGTGGCGCGGCGCCACGGCAGCAGCACCAGCAGCACCCACACGACGACGTGGCCGAAGGACACCACGAGGTAGGGCGCCGAGCGCAGGAACCAGGACGAGGGTGGTTGCGCGGCCAGCACATCCATCTGTAGCACGTTGATGGCCGTCAGGGTGCTGGCCGCGAGCGCGAGCCACACCACACGACGGTCGAGGCGGCAGAGGGCGGCCAGCACGACGAGCAGCACCAGCGCCGGGAACACGTAGCGCTCGTGAGCGCGGGTCAGCACCAGGAACGACGCGTAGACCCCGGTCGTCGCCGCCCAGCAGGCGGGCACGACGGAGCCCCGCAGCGCACCGCCGAGACCACTCGACCCACCGCGACCCTCGACCATGCGGTCCTCGACCATGCGACCCGGCCCGGCGCCTCGCCCCCACCCACGGACGCCGAGAAGCGTCACGACCACAGCGATGCCGAGCAGCACCCAGCCGGTCACGAACGGCCAGCCGGTGTCGCGCGGCGGGTCCCAGGGCTGACCGGCGAGGAGCATCCAGACGTTGTCGGCACCCATCGTGGTGAACGGCCACAGGGCGGCGGCGTGGCCTGCTCGTCCGACCAGGGTCCACGGCTGTCCGAACGAGAGCAGCCCGGGTGCGACGCCCACGCGGAAGGGCAGGCAGAGCGCGAGCGTCGTTGCCGCAGAGGCGAGCACGGCCAAGACCCCACCAACGGCCAGGCGCCGCAACGAGATCGAAGCCATAAGGGGCCACAGCCACACGCCGACACCGAGCAGGACCGCCCACAGCAGAGGCGGTTTCATCAGCACGGCCCAGGTGAGCAGCACCGCGGCGGCAGGAGCGGCCCACACGCGACGGCCGAGCCACACGCAGCACAGCCCGCCGAGCAGCAGCACGGCCGACACCGAGTCCCACTGTCCCCAGCGGGCGCTCGTGTAGATCAGTGCCGGCGACCAGGCCATCAGCACCGCACCTCCACGCGCAGCCTGGACGGCGGCCACCCCGTCACCGGCACCCACCAGTCGTCGAGCGAGCACCCACACCAGCGCCACCAGGACGGCGTCGGCGGCGATGGGAACGAGCTTGAGCGCGACGGCATAGGCGTACGAAGAGCTGGGCGAAAGGTCTACGGCAGCAAAGGTTCTCGCGAGGACACCGTGCCAGACCAGGTCGCCGGGCAAGTGGTCGGCGGACGGCTCGCGGGCGTAGAGCTCGGCCCACGGGCGGGTGGCGAGCGTCTGCCCCCAGGCGCGGAAGGTGCGGGTGTCGAAGCCGTAGCCGGGCGTGAGGGCGAGCAGCAGCCGCAGCGCGAAGGCGAGCCCGACCAGGGTCCGCCACCGTGCCAGCAGGGCTACTCCCACTCGATGGTGCCCGGCGGCTTGCTCGTCACGTCGAGGACGACGCGGTTGACCTCGCGCACCTCGTTGGTGATGCGCCCCGAGATCGTGGCGAGGACGTCGTAGGGGACGCGCGACCAGTCGGCGGTCATGGCGTCCTCGGAGGACACCGGCCGCAGCACGATCGGGTGGCCGTAGGTGCGGCCGTCACCCTGCACGCCCACCGAGCGCACGTCGGCGAGCAGCACCACCGGACACTGCCAGATGTCGCGGTCGAGGCCGGCGGCGGTGAGCTCCTCACGGGCGATGGCGTCGGCGCGGCGCAGGATGTCGAGCCGGTCGGCGGTCACCTCGCCGATGATCCGGATACCGAGGCCAGGGCCGGGGAACGGCTGGCGCCACACGATCGCCTCGGGGACGTCGAGCTCGAGGCCGACCTGGCGCACCTCGTCCTTGAACAGGCTGCGCAGCGGCTCGACGAGCTGGAACTGCAGGTCGTCCGGCAGGCCGCCGACGTTGTGGTGGCTCTTGATGTTGGCCGCGCCCTCGCCGCCACCGGACTCGACGACGTCGGGGTAGAGCGTGCCCTGCACGAGCCAGCGCACCGGGTGCTCGTCGTCGCCGCGGTCCTCCACGACGTCCCGCGCGGCCTGCTCGAACGCGCGGATGAACTCGCGACCGATGATCTTGCGCTTGGTCTCGGGGTCGGTGACACCGGCGAGCGCGGAGAGGAACTGCTCGCGCGCGTCGTAGACGATCAGGTCGACGCCGGTCGCGTCCACGAAGTCGCTCTCGACCTGCTCGCGCTCGCCCGCGCGCAGCAGCCCGTGGTCTACGTGGACGCAGGTCAGCTGGTCACCGACGGCGCGCTGCACGATCGCGGCGGCCACGGCGGAGTCGACCCCGCCGGAGAGGGCGCACAGCACGCGGTCGGAGCCGACCTGCGCGCGCACCTGCTCGACGAGCTCCTCGGCGACGTTGCCCGCGGTCCACTCCGACTCCAGGCTCGCGCCCTTGCGCAGGAAGTTCTCGAGCACCCGCTGACCGAAGGTCGAGTGCATCACCTCGGGGTGCCACTGCACGCCGTAGAGCCGACGGTCGTCGTCCTCGAAGGCCGCCACGGGCGCCCCGGGGGTCGAGGCGGTGACCCGCATCCCGTCCGGCGCCTCGGTCACGGAGTCGCCGTGCGACATCCACACCGACTGGCTCTCGGGCTGCCCGTTGAACAGCGTCGACCCGGTGTCGGTGACGTCGGCCTGGGTCGAGCCGTACTCCCCCAGCCCGGTGTGCGCCACCGTCCCGCCGAGCGCCTGGACCATCGCCTGGAACCCGTAGCACATGCCGAAGACCGGCACCCCGGCCTCGAGGAGCGCCTTGTCGAGCGCCGGCGCGCCGTCGGCGTAGACCGAGCTGGGCCCCCCGGACAGGATGATGGCGGCAGGGTCCTTGGCCAGCATCTTCTCGGCCGACCAGGTGTGCGGCACGACCTCGGAGAAGACCTTGGCCTCGCGGACGCGGCGCGCGATGAGCTGGGCGTACTGCGCGCCGAAGTCGACGACGAGCACGGGGCGGGACTGGAGCGACTCACTCACGAGCGTCACCCTATCGGCCGGTGGCCGCGGTCGCGCTCGCCTCGCTGGCCGCCAGCCCGGCCTCGACCTCACGGGCCACCCGCCGCTCGGCGATCCACGGCAGCAGCGGGACGAAGCCCGTGAGCGCGAGCAGGCCGATCCGCACGAGCGACCACTTGCAGCGGTTGCCGAGGTTGAAGATCGAGATGAAGTAGACGAAGTAGATCAGCCCGTGGATCGGGCTCCACAGCTCGGAGAAGCGGGGGCTGTCGAGCCCGTAGTGCCAGTACATCGCGAGGGCGAGGATGACCAGCGCGAGACCGGCGAGGAACGCCATGACCTTGAAGAACCGCAGCGCCGAGCGGACGGCCGGCGGGTTCGGGTAGGTCGTGGGGCTAGGCATGGGACGGGGCTCCTTGGTCGGTGGTGCTCTGGTCTGCTGCGGCTGGGTGCTCGCTCGGGTCGCCCGGCGCATCCCGGTCCTCGTCGTCCGGGTCGCCCGGCTCGTCCCGGGCCTCGTCGTCGGGGTCCTCGTCCGGCCCCGCACGGGCCGCGAGCGAGTCGTGGTAGTCGTCGCGGACGGTCTTCCACCAGATGTAGACCGCGAACGCCGCGAACACCCACCACTGCAGCGCGTAGGCGAAGTTGCGCCAGGACAGCTGGTCAGGCATCGCCGGCGGCGGGACGCGCTTGGCCGCGGGTGTGATGGTGGCCGTGAGGTCGGGGCTCTCCCCGGTCGCGAACACGAACGCGTTGTAGAGCTCGGCGCCGGTCCACACGTTGACCAGCTGGCCGAGGTCGACGGACGCGAGCTGGCCGGGCGGAGGCGGCGTGGCGAGGTCTACCGGAGAGTCGCCGGGGGCGAGCGTGCCGGAGACCGTGGTGCGCGTCGCGGGCACCGCCGTGGCCTGGGCCGGGTCGGTGACGAAGCCACGCAGGACCGCGATCCAGGCGCCCGACGAGTCGACCTGGAAGGGGGTGATGACCCAGTAGCCGCGCGTGCCGTCGAGCACCCGGGGCGTGACGAGCACCTGCCCGGAGGCGACGTAGTGGCCGGTCAGCGTGACCTTGCGGTTGGACAGCACGCCCTGGAACTCGGTGTGCGGCTCCAGCACCTGGTCGATCGGCGCCGCCGGCTGCGACTGCGCCTGGGCCAGCGCGTCCTTGGCGCCCTGGTCACGGGCCACGTCGAGCTGCCACAGGCCGAGGACGGCGAAGGCCACCACGACGCCGATGACCAGCCCGAGGAAGGCCAGCCACCGGGGCTTGAGCATGGTGCGCAGCACCGCCCCAGCCTAGTCCCCCGCCTTCGGTGCCGAAGAACCGGTGGTGCCGGGTGCGGCCGGGCCCGACGGCGCCGCTGGCGACCCGGCGGGCGCCGGTGTGCCGTCGGTGCGCTCATCGAGGATGGCGATGCTGCCGGAGTAGGCCGCGACCCACACCGCGCCGCGGGTGGGCTCGTAGGTCACCCCGATCGGTTGGGCGTCGGTGCGCACGGTCTGCTGCACGGCCAGGTCGGCGGTCGCGAGCTTGGTCAGCGTGCGCGCCCCGTAGCTGACGACGTAGAGCGCCCGGCCGTCCGCCGAGCGCACCATCGAGCGCGGCTGGTCGGCCACCCGGGCGGTCGCGAGCGTCGCCCCGCTGCCCGCGTCGAGCTTGACCACCGTGTCGGAGTCGTTGTCGCTCACGAACAGAGCCTTGCCGTCGGCACTGAGCACCAGCGCTCGCGGACCCTTGCCGGGCTTGGCGAACGGCTTCGCGGTCCGGGCGGCGAGGTCTACGCGGTAGATCTGCTCGCCACCCATCTCGGCGACGTACGCGCTGGCGCCGTCCGGGGCGACCGCGATGCCGCGCGGGTGGGCGCCGATGGGGACGGTCGCGGTCTGCTTGGCGCTGGCCGTGTCGACGATGGACAACGTGCCCGAGCACCAGTTGGTGGCGAGCAGCGTCTTGGCGCCCGGGGTGAGTGCGACGACCTTCGGGACGGCGCCGACGTTGATGACCTGGTCGACCTTCGCGGTGGCGACGTCGACGCGGTAGACGTAGGAGCTGTCCACCGGCGTCTTGCTCGTGCAGTCGTCAAAACCGTTGTGCGAGAACCCGGCTCCGTACATCGAGTAGTTCGACACGTAGGCCTTGCGGCCGTCGGGCGTGAACACCGCCTCGACCGGCGCACCCTTGGTCTGCCCCGGGTGACCCGGCACACCGAAGCGGGCCAGGTCGACGCTGTCGGGGATGGTCGCGAGCAGCCGGCCGTCGGGTGCATAGGTCGTGACCGTGTGGCGATACATCATGTTCTGCGCGTAGACCGTGCCGTCGGGGCTCGCGACTACCGACTTCGGCGTGATGTTGCCACGGATCGTCGTGCGGGCGACGAGGTGAGTCGTCGAGACGTCGACGGCCTTGGCACCCGAGCCCGCTGGTGCTCCTGACGCTGCTGCTCCGCCGGCTGCGCCCGGCGAGGCGGGTGCGGCTGCCCCGCCGGTCGAGGGGCCCGGCTTGCCGGACGCCAGCGCGACCACCGCCTGGCAGCCCTTGACCAGGCCGAGGACGAGCAGCACCAGCACGACCAGCGCCACCGTCGCGGCCACCCGCCGCCGGCGCACGTAGACCGGGTCCTGCTTCACGACCATCTTCATCGACCGACCTCCTCGCTGCTGCGCCCACGCTAGGGGCAGGTCACGGCAAGGTCACGGCGCCCCGCCGCAGCGGGTCGGCAGGGTTACGGAGCGGGGCGATTCGGGCGTTCCGGTACCGCCGGCACGCGTCAGCGCAGGCCACCCCACTTGGCCGCCTTGAGGGCGCCGGCCAGGAAGCCGGTCCAGCGCTCCTGGTCCACGCCCTCGGGGCCGGCGAGGGTGAGCCCGCGCTGGACGGTGACGTTCTGCTCCTCGGTGTACTTGCGCAGCCCCTCGGCGCCGTGCCGACGCCCGAGGCCGGACTGGCCCATGCCGCCCATCGGCGCACCCGTCACGGACCAGGACGCGGCGTACCCGTCGTTGATGTTCACGGTGCCGGCCTTGACCCGAGCCGCCAGGTGGCGCGCCCGACGCACGTCACGGGACCAGATCGAGGCGTTCAGGCCGTAGTCGGAGTCGTTCATCACGGCCAGCGCACCCGCGTCGCCGCGGACCCGGTAGACCCCCACCACCGGCCCGAACGTCTCCTCGCGGTAGGCGAGCATCGGCTCGGCCAACCCCTCCAGCACGGTGGGCTCGTGGACGAGCGGGCCGATCTCCGGGCGGCGGTGACCGCCGGCGAGGAGCCGCGCACCGTGCGCGAGAGCGTCGGCGACGTGTCGCTCTACGGTGTCGAGCTGGGCGGCGCTCGCGAGGAACCCATGTCGGCCCCGTAGGCGAGCTCGGTGGACAGCCGCATCGCCGCGACCTGGGCGAGGAAGCGCTCGAGGAAGGCGTCCGCGATGGTCTCGTCGAGGACCAAGCGCTCCATCGACACGCACAGCTGGCCGGCCGACGCGAACGACGCGACCACCGCGCCGCGGGCGGCCCGGTCGAGGTCGGCGTCCGCCGCGACGTAGAGCGCGTTCTTGCCACCGAGCTCCAGCGAGCAGCCGACCAGGCGCCGGCCGCAGGTCTCGGCCACGTGCCGCCCGGTCGCGGTCGAGCCCGTGAAGCAGACGTAGTCGGCCGTCTCGACCACGGCCTGGCCCACCGTGGGACCGTCGCCGAGGACCACCCGCAGGACCCCGTCCGGCAGGCCGGCCTCGCGCAGCAGGGCGACGGCGCGCAGGGCCGTGAGTGCCGACCTGTTGTCCGGGCGGAGCACGACGGCGTTGCCCGCGAGCAGCGCCGGGATCGCGTCGGTGAGGGACATGGAGAGGGGGTAGTTCCACGGCGCGACGACGCCGACGACGCCCTTGGGCAGGCGCGACGTGCGGCTGACGGTGAGCACGGGGAAGGCGCCGTGGCGGGTGTAGCCGACGAGGTACTCGCGCAGCCGGCGGGCGTAGTGCCGGCTCACCAGCGCCGTGTCCGCCACCTCCTCGAAGGCGTTGGCGCGCGTCTTGCCGGACTCCAGCTGGATCAGGTCGAGCAGCTCCTCCTGGTGGTCGAGCACCAGGTCGTGGAAGCGCAGCGCGATCGCCGACCGCTCGTGCAGCGGCGTGCGCGCCCACCTGCGCTGGGCCGGGCGGGCCGCCGCGAAGGCCGCCGCCACGTCGGCCGGCGTCGACTGCGGGACGGTCGCCAGCGTCTCGCCAGTGAGCGGGGTGGTCAGCTCGAAGCGCTCGGCCTGCGGGCTCGCGACCACCGCCGCCTCCCAGCTCGGTAGACCCGTCAGCAGGGTCCGCACCCGCGGGAGGAGCACCGTCGGTCCGGTCTGGGTCTGCTGCGCATCGGTGACCGTCATGGCACCAGGGTGCCGCACGTGACTGGGTGCGGGCCGATGACCGGGCCGCGCGTGGCCACTCTCACAGGGGGTCCGCCCGCGTGGCAGGCTAGGCCCGTGAGCAGGATCTACGGGAGCACGGCAGTCCTCGCGCTGACCTATCTCGCGCTCTACTGCGTCGGCAACACCGATGGCCGGCGCTGGCTCTACCTCATCGTGACGCTGGCGACGTGGGTGGTGTTCGCTGTCGTGGCGCGGCGATTCTGGCTCGCGCGTCGGGACGGTGCTGTCGAGGGAGGTGCTGTCGAGGGAGATGGTCGCCTCGCCACGCGCCCGGTCCTGCTGGTCGCCCTGCTGGCGGCGGCGATCCAGCTGCCCGGCATGTTCTTCGCGCCGGTGTCGAGCACCGACCTCAACCGGTACGTCTGGGACGGGCGGGTGCAGCTCTCCGGAGTGGACCCGTATCGCTACGTGCCGTTCGACGACCGGCTCGCCCACCTGCGCGACCCGATCCTGTTCCCCGGCCTGCGACCCGACCAGAGCAGCGGCTACACGACCGAGCCGCTGCCCACCGATCGGGCGGCCCTGCTGGAGGTCGCCAAGAACTACCCCGAGCAGACGGTGCTGTCGCGCCCGCGGTTCCCCACGCCATATCCGCCGGTGGCCGAGGCCTACTACACGGCCGTCTCGGCGGTCACTCCCTGGTCGTGGGGCGTCAAGGGATTCCAGCTGGCGGGAGCGGCACTCGCCGTGGCCACCGCAGCCCTGGTGTCGCTCTACCTCAGGGCTCGGGGACGAGATCCGTTGCTGGCATTGCTCTTTGCGTGGTGCCCGACCGTCGTGCTTGAGGCCGGGAACGGCGGCCACGTAGACATCCTGGTCGCCTTCTTCATCGTCCTCGCCGTCCTCGCGGCGCAGGCCAGGCGAGGGCCGCTGCTCGTCGGCCTGCTGGTGGGGCTGGCCGCCGGGGTGAAGCTGACGCCGTTCGTGATGCTGCCGGGCTTCGTCAGCTGGAAACGGTTGCCCGCCAGCGCTGTTCGCATCGCCACCGCCATCGGCACGGTGGTGCTGAGCTATCTGCCGCACTTCCTCGCGGTGGGGACGCTGGTGCTCGGCTCGATCGGTGGCTACGTCGTCGAGGAGAACGGCGAGAATCGCGCCTCCCTGCTGCAGCTCGGCGTGGGCCTCTCCGCCGCCAACCTGCTCGCCGTGGTGATCACCCTCGGCGTGGCGTGCTGGGCGGTCTTCCGACGCCGCACCCTCAGCTTCGACGACCCGGCGCTGCCCGCCCTGGTGCTCCTCGGGACGCTGCTCTTCACGACCACCCCTGTGCTGGCGTGGTATTCACTCCCCCTGCTCGCCCTCGCCACAATGACCCTGCGCCTCGAGTGGTTCGCCCTCGGCGTGGCCGGCGTGCTGGCCTACGGCGGCCACTCGTACTTCCCGATGACCCCCGTCGGCTACGCCGCAGCCCTGCTCGTGGTCGTGCTGGTGTGGCGGCGACGCTCGCTGGCTGCCCAGGCAGCAGCCGCGGCGCAGCCCTGACAGCCTCTGACCGCGCCGCGCCTCCCCGACACGGCAGCTGGTCACCAATCCCACGCCGACACGGCACTTCGCCACCGAAACGGCTGGTAGAGCAGCCATCTCAGTCGCCAACAGCCATCTCGGCCGGCCTGACGCCGACCGACCCGGCTACCTCGCTACCCAGCAGACCCGTCGTCCAGCAGCTGCTCGGCGGCGGCGAGGACGACGGCCGCGGTGAGCACCTCCATCGCCGCCTCGAGCTCGTCCATGGTGGGGACGGTGGGGGCGATGCGGATGTTCTCGTCGTTCGGGTCCTCACCGCGGGGGAAGGTCGCACCCGCGGGGGTGAGGGCGACACCGGCCTCCTTGGCGAGGGCTACGACGCGCTTGGCGGTGCCGGGGACGACGTCCAGGGAGACGAAGTACCCACCGTTGGGGTCGGTCCAGCGGGCGATGCCGAGGTCGCCGAGCCCCTTCTCGAGGTGGCGCAGCACGGCGTCGAACTTCGGCTCGAGGATGTCCCGGTGCTTGGCCATGTGCGCGAGCACGCCCTCGGTGTCCTTGAAGAACGCGATGTGCCGCTGGTGGTTCAGCTTGTCCGGGCCAATCGAGCGCATGCCGTCGTGCTTGAGGAACCACTCGACGTTGGCGGGCGAGGAGCCGAAGAACGCGACACCGGCGCCGGCCAGCGACACCTTCGAGGTCGACGCGAACACGAACGCCCGGTCGGGGTGGCCCGCCTCGGCGCACGCCACCAGGATGTCGGCGAGCTCGTCCTCGACGGAGCGCAGGTGGTGGATGGCATAGGCGTTGTCCCAGTAGATCCGGAAGTCCTCCGCCGCGGTCGGCATCGCGGCGAGGCGCTGCACCACCTCGTCGCTGTAGGTCAGACCGGTGGGGTTGGAGTACTTCGGGACGCACCAGATGCCCTTGATGCTCGGGTCGTCCTTGACCAGGGACTCGACGACGTCCATGTCCGGGCCGAGCTCACCCATCGGCACGGTGACGAGCTCGATGCCGAGGTCGAGGCTGGCCGTGAAGTGGCGGTCGTAGCCCGGGCTCGGGGCCAGGAACTTGACGGTCTGCCCCTGCCACGACGGTGCACCGGAGGGGGCGTGGAAGAACGAGGTGACCAGGCACTGGTGCATCAGCGACAGGCTGGAGTTGTCGCGGGCGACCAGCTGCTCGACCGGGATCTGCAGCAGCGGCGAGAACATCTCGCGCAGCGCGAGCAGCCCCTTGGGTGCCCCGCCGTAGTTGCGCAGGTCACCGGCGTCCGGGCTGGTGTGCTCCCCGACCCCGGGCAGCGCCAACATCGTCTCGGAGAGGTCGAGCTGCTCGACGCACGGCTTGCCACGAGTCAGGTCGAGCTTGCGCCCCTTGGCCTTGAGCTCCTCGTAGCTCGCGCGCGCCGGCTCCACGGCCTGGCGCAGGGTGTCGGTGTCCGGCGTCGTTCCGGTCACGGCGATGGCCTCCCTCGGGTGGGTCTGTTGGGGTTGTCGGTTGTGTTGGCGGTGCCTACGCAGTCGTGGCGCAGTCGTGGCGTGGTCGTGGTCGTGGCGCGGCCCTGACGCACTGGGCGCTCCCCCGCACGCGCGACCCACGGTAGTGGACGGTCAGCGGGGCAGGTAGGGCGAGACCACGACCTCGACCCGCTGGAACTCCTTGAGGTCCAGGTAGCCGGTCGTCGCCATCGCCCGGCGCAGCGCACCGACGAGGTTGGTCGTGCCGTCGGCCTGGCGGCCCGGCCCGAAGAGCACCTCCTGCAGCGACGCCACGGCGCCCACCTCGACCCGCTCGCCGCGCGGCAGCTGCGAGTGGTGCGCCTCGGGGCCCCAGTGGAAGCCGCGCCCGGGCGCCTCGGTGGCCCGGGCCAGGGCGGCACCGAGCATCACGGCGTCGGCACCGCAGGCGATCGCCTTGACGACGTCGCCGCTGCGGCCCATCCCGCCGTCGGCGATGACGTGCACGTAGCGCCCGCCGGACTCGTCGAGGTAGTCGCGTCGCGCGGCCGCCACGTCAGCGACCGCGGTCGCCATCGGCGCGTGGATCCCGAGCGTGTCGCGGGTGGTGTGGGCGGCCCCACCCCGAAGCCGACGAGGACGCCGGCCGCGCCGGTGCGCATCAGGTGCTGCGCCGCCTGATAGGTCGCCGCACCGCCGACGATCACCGGGATGTCCAGCTCGTAGATGAAGCGCTTGAGGTTGAGCGGCTCGACCCGCCCGCTCACGTGCTCGGCGGAGACGGTGGTGCCGCGGATGACGAACAGGTCGCACCCGGCGTCGACCACGGTCTTCCAGTGCTCCTGGGTGCGCTGCGGTGTGAGCGCGCCGGCGACCGTGACGCCCGCGTCGCGAATCTGCTTGAGCCGCTCGGTGATCAGCTCGGCCTTGATCGGCTCCGCGTAGATCTCCTGCATGCGTCGCGTCGCGACGGCGCCGTCCAACGTGGCGATCTCGGCGAGCAGCGGCGCCGGGTCGTCGTAGCGGGTCCACAGCCCCTCAAGGTCGAGCACCCCGAGGCCGCCGAGCCGGCCGAGCGCGATCGCCAGCTCGGGCGACATGACCGAGTCCATCGGCGCCGCCATGATCGGCAGGTCGAAGTGGTAGGCGTCGATCTGCCAGGACGTCGACACCTCCTCCGGGTCGCGGGTGCGCCGCGACGGCACCACCGCGATGTCGTCCAAGGAGTAGGCCCGACGGCCCCGCTTGCCTGCGCCGATCTCGATCTCGCTCACCCGGACACTCTACTGGCCGAGGTCGGCGAGGCCCGGGCCCGTTCGACGGCCGGGCGCGACCGCGCACCCGCTGATGCACATGACTCTTTGCAAAGAAATCTTTGTCGTTCTAGGGTGGGCCGGTGGCCATCCCCCGCGATCCCGAGGTTGCCCAGCCCGACCCACCGCCGCGCGCCGGCACGAGCCCCGAGCAGCTCAAGGCGCTGGCTCATCCGGTGCGGCTGCGGATGCTCGGCCTGCTGCGCCTCGACGGCCCACAGACGGCCACCACGCTGGCCCGTGCGTTGGGGCTCAACACGGGCGCGACGAGCTACCACCTGCGTCAGCTGCACGCGCACGGCTTCGTCGAGGATGCCCCCGAGCTGGGCGGGGGCCGTGATCGCTACTGGCGGGCCGCCCAGCCCAGCACCTGGGTCGAGCCCGCCGAGCTCGAGCCCGACGTCGAGAGCGGCTTCCTGCGGGCGGTCCACTCGACGCATGCCTGGCAGCGCGACGCCGCCCTGCAGGAGCACGCCGACCTCCCCCACACGTGGCGGGCAGCCAGCACGGTGAGCGACTGGACGATCCGGCTGCGCCCGGATCGCGCGCGCCAGCTGGTCGAGCAGGTCGAGGAGCTGATCTCGGGGTTCGCCGACGACCCCGACGAGAGCGAGGACAGCGAGCAGTACATGATCCAGCTCTACGGGTTCCCGCGCCCCGGCGTGCTCGGGCACCGCGACGAGCCGCCGCTGGACCGGCCGGGGCACCCATGATCACTCGCCTCGTCCTGCCGTGGGCGACGGCCGACGTGGTGTCCGTGGTCGGCACCCGGCTGCTCGCCCTGGCGATCCCGTGGTTCGTCCTGACCAGCACCGGGAGCGCCGCCCAGACCGGCGCCGTGGCCTTCGCCGAGATGGCGCCGATGGTGCTGGCCAAGGCATTGGGCGGCCCGCTCATCGACCGGATCGGCGCTGCGCGGGTCGCCGTCGCGGCCGATCTGGTCTCGGTGCCGCTGGTCCTCGCGATCCCGCTGCTGCACGCGGCGGGGCTGCTGAGCATGCCCCTCCTGATCGCGATCGTGGCGGTGCTCGGCACCGCGCGTGGCCCCGGCGACGCGGCGAAGCAGGCCCTGGTGCCCGAGGTCTCCGGTCGCTCCGGGTGGTCGCTGGAGCGGATCTCGGGGATCGCAGGCACCAGCGAACGTCTCGCGTCCACCGTGGGCCTGGCGGCCGGCGGCGTGCTCATCGCCGCGGTCGGGGCGATCGCGACGATCTGGGTCACCGCCGTCGCGCTGCTCGGCTGCGCGGCGTTGATCGGCCTGTTGGTGCGCCCCGCTCTGCGCCCCGTCGAGGCCGACCGGTCGGTGGCATCGCCTCCGGCAGTGTCCACCCTGGAGAGCGACGAATCACCAAGCACCCCAACCGGATACGTCAACCAGCTGCGCGAGGGCTGGCGGTTCGTCATGACCGACCCGGTGATCCTGGCGATCACGATCATGGTCGCGCTGACCAACCTGCTCGACCAGGCGTGGGTGATCGTGCTGGTGCCGAGCTGGGCGCTGCGCCACGACCTCGACGCCAGTGCGGTGGGGTGGACCTTCGCGGTGATGACCGGCGGCGCGGTCGTGGGCTCGGCCCTCGCGTCACTGCTCGCCGAGCGCCTCCCGCGGCGACCGGTCTACCTCATCGCGTTCCTGCTGGCGGGGGCACCGCGCTATGCCGCACCCGCGCTCGACCTGCCGCTGCTGGGGGTGCTCGCGGTAGTGCTGGTGTCCGGCTTCGCGAGCGGCTTCATCAACCCGATCCTGTCCGCGGTGCTGTTCGAGCGGATCCCGACGCAGCTCGTCGGCCGCGTGTCGGCGCTGACGACGGCGATCTGCTGGTCACTCATGCCGTTCGGCGGGCTGCTGGCCGCGGCGCTCATGACCCCGCTCGGAGTGAGCGGCGCGCTGTGGGCGTGCGGCGCGCTCTACCTCGTCGTGACGGTGGCACCGGCGCTGCTGCCCGCGTGGCGCGAGCTGGACGATCGACGAATTCCCTCAGCGCCGTGAGTAGTTCGGCGCCTCGGCGATGTTGGCGACGTCGTGGGGGTGCGACTCCTTGAGCCCCGCCGACGTGATGCGCACGAACTGACCCTTGGCCTGCAGGTCGGGGATGGTGCGCGCGCCGACGTAGAACATCGACTGGTGCAGCCCTCCGACGAGCTGGTGCGTGACGGCTGCGAGCGGACCGCGGTAGAGCACCTGGCCCTCGATACCCTCCGGCACGATCTTGTCGTCGGAGCTGACGTCGGCCTGGAAGTAGCGGTCCTTGGAGTAGGACGTCTTGCCGCGCGAGCTCATCGCGCCGAGCGAACCCATGCCGCGGTACTGCTTGTACTGCTTGCCGGCGATGAAGACCGTCTCGCCCGGCGACTCCTCGCACCCGGCCAGCAGCGAGCCGACCATGACGCTCGAGGCACCGGCGACCAGGGCCTTGGCGATGTCGCCGGAGTACTGCAGGCCACCGTCGGCGATCACCGGCACACCCGCTGGGGTCGCCGCCTGGGCCGCCTCGTAAACCGCGGTGATCTGCGGGACGCCGACGCCGGCGACGATGCGGGTGGTGCAGATGGAGCCCGGTCCGACACCGACCTTGACGGCATCCACCCCGGCGTCGACGAGGGCCCGAGCACCCGCGCGCGTCGCGACGTTGCCGCCGATGATCTGCACGTGCCGGGTGGCCGGGTCGGAGCGCAGCCGCTCGATCATCTCGAGCAGCAGCCGGGCGTGCCCGTGGGCGGTGTCGACGACGAGCACGTCGACACCAGCCTCGATGAGCGTCGTGGCGCGCTGCCACGCCTCGCCGAAGTAGCCCACCGCGGCGCCCACCATCAACCGACCGTGGTCGTCCTTGGAGGCCATCGGGAACTGCTCGGACTTCACGAAGTCCTTCACCGTGATCAGACCGCGCAGGTGCCCCGCGTCGTCCACGATCGGCAGCCGCTCACGCTTGTGCTGGCGCAGGATCGCGGTGGCGTCGGCGTGCGAGATGTCCTCGGGCGCGGTGACGAGCGGCATCGGCGTCATCACGTCGCGCACCAGCGTGGTGGCCCACTCGGCGACGGGCGTGAAGCGCAGGTCGCGGTTGGTGCACATACCGAGCAGGACGCCCTGCGGGTCGACGACGGGGAGCCCGGAGATGCGGTACTCACCGCACAGCTGGTCCAGCTCCTCCAGCGTCGCGTCCGGTCCGATGGTGACCGGGTTGGAGATGCGCCCGGTCTGGGTGCGCTTGACGAGGTCGACCTGGTAGGCCTGGTCCTCGATCGAGAGGTTCCGGTGCAGGATGCCGAGGCCACCCTGGCGGGCCATGGCGATCGCCATCCGCGCCTCGGTGACGGTGTCCATCGCCGCCGAGATCAGCGGCATCCGCACCGAGATCCCCCGCGTGAGCCGGGTCGTGGTGTCGACCTCGCTCGGGATGACGTCCGTCTCGCCGGGCAGCAGCAGGACGTCGTCGTAGGTCAGCCCCAGGGGAGCGAACTTGGGAGGGAGAGCCGCAGGTGCCTCGTGCGTCATGGTCCAATCCTACCGGCCCGTAGACCTCCTCCCTGACGGTCCGTGACCGCCTCGGGCGCTCGCCCGGTGCCCTCTCGGGGTGGGCTGCGGGCTCGGCGAGGGGTGGCTGTGACGGGGGCTGCGACGGGTGCTGTGGCGGAGGCTGCGACCTCGTGGATCAGGGCTGACCGGCGCTGGTGTCGGCGGGTGCGCGACTACCGGGAGGCGGTGGTCGACGCTGCCGGTGCGGCGTTCGTGCTGGTGGTGGCCTTGGTCGTGGCCTTGATGCTGGACGTGGCCTTCGTCGTGGGGTTGGTGCTCGCCCGGCCGGCCTTGACCGCGGTGGCGGTCGAGGCCGCGGTGGTGGTCTTGGCGGTGGTCTTGGCGGCGGTGGTCTTGGTGGCCGTGGTCTTGGCGGCGGTGACGCTGGTCGCCTTGGTGGCGGCCGCCGTGCTGCTGGTAGCGGCCTTGGCGGCGGCGGTTGGCGGCGCAGCCGCCGGAGCGGTGGAGCGGCTGGGGGCCTGCGTGGAGAGAGTCCGCGGGGCGGGCGTCTGCGGGCGGGGCGACGCGTCGACCGACCGGTGCGCCGAGGCGGCCTCGCTCGGCGACTGCGCGGGCGCCGGCGGCGTGACGAGCGGGCCGCTGTCGGCGGTGCCGGGCGCCCCGAAGACGGTGGCTGGTGCCGGCTGCAGCACGAGCTGGTCGGTCCCGGGCGGCCCCACCATGAAGCGCGCACTGCTGTCCGTGGGCAGCGTGACGGCCTGGTCGGTGGGGCGCGGCTGGGTCGGGTTGGGGCTGGTCGCACCGAAGCGCACACCCCCGCCGGTCGACGCGAACCCCGTAGGCGCACCGCCCGGCGCGAGCGCGCCCGAGCCGGCAGCACCGGTGCCGGGCTGACCAGGGCGCGAGGCGCTCGCACCAGCACCGGCGGCAGTACCAGCGGCGCCGCTGGAGGCGCTCGACCCCGGGACGGTCTTGGTCGAGGTGGCGGCGCTCTTGGAGGCCGTACCCGAGGCGCCACTGGTACCTCCGGTGCCACTGGAGGCACCGGTGCCACCCACGCGACCGGCGGAGCCGACTCCACCGATCGAGCCGGCACCGGCACCTGAGGTGCTGCCACCACGCCACCGTGCGCGCGACCCCTGGTCCACACCAGCGCCGTCCACACCCGCGCCGCGGGCGAGCTCACCGAGGTCCGCGCCTGAGCGGGGGCCGGTGGCCACCGACCCCGAGAGGTCGTGCAGACGCTCCGACACGGCAGGGTCGGCCCCCGGCCGCTCGGCGAGCGCGGCGGCAGCCTCCCGCAGGAGCTCGCTGGCAGCGGCGAGGTCGCCACGGTCTACGGCCTGCTGGGCGGCGACGAGCGTGGCCGCGACGGTGGGGTCGTCCGGCGTGGCCGCGCCGGTGGTGCGGGGACGCGTCAGGTCGAGCGCGCCGGGGCCGGCCGCGAGCGAGCTGCCGCGCATGAACTCCGAGAAGCGCCCGCTCGCGGCCGCGGCGACGGTGGCGCCACCGACCAGGCTGGCGGCGAGACCGACGGCGACGCCCACCCGCGAGACCTGCACGATAGTGCCGCTGCGCAGGGCGCCGGGCCGCCGGGCACCGACAGCGCGCGCGCCGGCACCCGAGCCGACACGCGACGGACCGACACGCGACGAACCGGCACCCACCCCCACCTCGGGGCTGGGCTCGAGGCCTACGTCGAGGTCGTCGGTCCAGGCACCGAGCAGCTGGGCGAGCGGGTCGGGGTCGTCGATGGGACGCCGGGCCGCGAGATCGTCGAGCAGGAGCTCGTCGTCGCGCAGCCGGTCGAGGGAGGAGATGTCGAGGGGAGGCGTCACGACGCACCCCCCGGGTGGGTGAGGTCACCGGCGTCGACGGCGGCGCGCAGCCGGGCGAGCGCGCGGTGCTGGGCGACCCGCACGGCACCGGCGGTCATGCCGAGCACCCCGGCTGCCTCGTCGGCGCTCATCCCGACGCCGACGCGCAGGGCGAGGACCTCACGCTGCTGCTCGGGCAGGGACTCCAGCAACCGCCAGGTGGCGGTGGTGCGCTCGTCCGCGAGCACGGACGCGAGCGGGTCGTGACCGTCCACGGCGTCGGGGACCTCGTCGGTCGCGACCGGTCCGCGCAGGGCCGAGCGCTGCACGTCCGCCACCTTGCGCGCGGCGATGGCGTAGACGAAGGCCTCGAAGGGCGCGCCTCGGTCGACGTAGCGGGGCAGGGCTTGGAGCACGGCGAGACACACCTCCTGGGCAGCATCGTCGGAGGCGTGGATCCCCGCGGGGAGACCACCGAGTCGGGCACGGCAGTAGCGATAGGCCAAGGGGCGGATGTCCGTCATCAGCTGGTGCACCGCTTGCGCGTCCGAGCGCGCGGCGCGGGCCACCACCCCAGTGGTCAGACCACTATCACTGGGTGACATCGGCGCCGAGGCATGGTTCGTTACCGATGATGGTTCGGTCACGTCGTAGCACCCCCGGCCGGCGATGGTTCGAGGGTCCGGGGCGCACCGGTCCACCTCGAGCTGGTCTGCCCCCACGGTAGCGCGCGGGTCTGAGCGGCCGGCAAGTCCCGCGCACAGATCCCCCGCGCGCGTCGACGATCGGGCCCCGGATGCGACGCAGCGTGAGCTAGCTGATCAGGCCGGAGCGGTAGGCGAGGGCCACGGCGTGCGCGCGGTCGGAGGCGTCGAGCTTGCGGAACAGCCGCCGCGCGTGGGTCTTGATCGTGTCCTCGGTGAGGTAGAGCTCAGCGCCGATCTCGGCGTTGCTCTTGCCCTGGCTCATCCCGCGCAGCACCTCCAGCTCACGGGTCGTGAGGTTGGCGACGACCCCGCCGTGGTGCAGACCGATGGCGCCGCGCGGCATCGCCTCGCCGATGAACGGAGCGAGGGCCACGGCCAGCTCCTCGCGGGTGGAGTCCTTCATCACGTAGCCCTTGGCGCCGTAGGTGAGCGCGCGGGCGATCCCGTCCACGTCCTCGGCCAGCGTCATCATCATGACCTGGGCGTTCGGACGCAGCGCCAGCAGCCGACGGACGGCCTCCAGGCCTCCGATGCCGGGCATCCGCAGGTCGGTCAGCGTGAGCGCAGGCGTCTCGGCCGCGAACTTGGCCAAGAGCTCCTCGCCGGAGGCGGCGCCGGTGACCCGGGTCACCCCCGGGAGGGTGCCGATGCGCCGCATCATCACCTCGCGGGTGAGCGGCGCGTCGTCGCAGACCATCACCGTGGTCATCAAGGCCCTCCAGTCGCTCTCCATCACCTACATTGCGTACCGCAATATTACGCGGAGTAGTCAAACGACGTCACTCATTGCTCCAAGTTTCCCCAGGTGGATGACAAACCTCCTGGCAGACGTCCCGATCCCCCATCGTCGCGGCTGACCTCCCAGACTACGCTGAGTCGTCACGATAGATGACAGATCGGCACGAATCGTCACAACCGGGTGACCGGCGAGCGGCTACCCCTCTCCCGGGACGGCTCGGGACTCGACCGCGCGGACCACGTCCGTGAGCGTGGCCTCCTGCCCGGGCCAGTGCACCCACCCCTCCCCCCAGTAGACCTGGTCGACCCCCATGACCGCCTGGCGGACGCGCGGGGCGAGCTGGCTCGGGAGCGGACCTTCGGCGACGAACACGGCGAGCACGCCGGAGCCCAGCGCCGAGAAGGTCCCCACCGCGGCGGCTACGGTCGCCTCGGTGGGCAGGCTGCGCGACTCGATGCTGCGCTCGCACAGGGCCGCCTCGAGCAGGCGCAGCGCAGCGTGGTCCAGGTGGCCGGGCAGGCACGCGAGATGGACCGGCACCGGGTTGCGCGGGGCCCGGCGGTTGCGCAGCTCTCCCACCGCGGCCCCGACGGCGTGGTCGAGCAGCCCGAGCGCGCGTGGCCGCTGGCTGTCCGGGAGGCCCCAGAGGACGGTGCGCGCCGCCAGCACGTGCTCGTCCCAGGTCCGGGCGGCGCCGATGTCGCGCACGGCCAGACGCAGCAGGGCCGTGGAGCCCTGGGCGTCGCCGTTGCCGATGGTGCGCACCAGCGTGCCGACCGCCGCACTCACCTCCCCACCGGGCCGCGGCCGCGGGGGGTAGGTGGGACGGGGCAGGCCCGGCGCACCAGCGAGGGGCACCCGGTCTACCCCTGGACGGAGCGGGATTACCGTCAGGGCCGGGTCCTCGGCACCCGCGGCGAGAGGGCGCGCCGACCCGCCGGCGGTCGACGAGGACGCGTCGTGCAGCGGGTGCGCGAGGGTCGCGCTCACGAGCTGCTCCTCGGTCGCGTCCAGGGCACGGGCCGCCGCCTGCTTGGACGACAGGCCGGTCTGGGTGAGCATCCGCATGAACTGCAGTCGGGCCACATCGCTCTCGGCGTAGCGCCGGTGCAGACCCGAGCGGTGCCCCGACGGCTCCAACCCGTAGCGCCGAGCCCAGGTCCGCAGGGTCGACGGAGCCACCCCCACCACTTGGGCGACGGCGGCGACGGTCAGGCTGTCGCTCATCGCGGGGACAGACGTCCTCGTCCGGCCGGTAGTCATCGAGCCATTGTGACGCCCGTCGCACGCGCGCGCCACGCCGGGCCGCGGGCGCCGGCCGAGGCCCGCCGTCATCGTCTGGGCCAATCGCGTGAAAAAAGCATTCGGCCGGGGCCTTGTGACTCGTCAAATCCCTAGGTAGGTTGCAGTCAGTCGGGTTAATAGGCCGCTCTCACACCCCCTGAGGGCTGGTCGTATCCCGCCTTCCGTGCTTGCTTCGGCCGCGCATGGTGACCTCGACCCGAACAGTCACCATTCGTCGCCGGGCGTAGGCATCGACGTTGATGCAAGGAGAGCTCAATGGCAGAGATCAGCCGCCTCCCCGGTCCCATGGCTTCGGTGTGGGAGTGGCAGCTGGAGGGCTCCTGTCGGCGGGAGAACCCGGACGTCTTCTTCCACCCGGAGGGCGAGCGTGGCCCCGCGCGGCGCAACCGTGACGGCGCAGCCAAGGCGGTGTGCATCGCCTGCCCCGTCCTGGTCGAGTGTCGCGAGCACGCACTCAAGGTGCGAGAGCCCTACGGCGTGTGGGGCGGGATGACCGAGGACGAGCGCGAGGCGGCCTACGCAGGTCGCGAGGGTTCCTCGCTCGAGGTCGCCAGCTGACCGGTCGCCCCCGCGTGTGGTGGATTGTTGCGCCGCGTGCCACTGGATGATCGCGACAAATCATTACTTTGCGCAATGATCGGTCACAATGTGCAATTAGTGCCCGAGAACTGATCCCGGAGCGAGCCCGCGGATCACCCATGGATCACGATGCGGAAGGCCCCCGATCTTCCTGAGTCTCAGGTAGATCGGGGGCCTTCCCGTGCCGCTGGCAGCGGCTTACGGGTCGATCAGTGACCGTGCCCGTGGCCGTGACCCGCCGCGGGA
Source organism: Arsenicicoccus piscis (assembly GCF_022568835.1). Classification (GTDB taxonomy): domain Bacteria; phylum Actinomycetota; class Actinomycetes; order Actinomycetales; family Dermatophilaceae; genus Arsenicicoccus; species Arsenicicoccus piscis. Next base: position 279,303 of record NZ_JAKZHV010000004.1, on the reverse strand, counting down.
GCGGGCTCGTCCTCGGGCTTGTCGACGACCAGGGTGTCGGTCGTCAGCACCATCGAGGCGATCGACGCGGCGTTGCGCAGCGCCGAGCGGGTCACCTTCACCGGGTCGATGACCCCAGCCTTGACGAGGTCGATGTACTCCCCCGTCGCGGCGTCGAGGCCGTGGCCCAGCTCGAGGTCGCGCACCTTGGAGACAGCGACGTAGCCCTCCATGCCGGCGTTCTCGGCGATCCAGCGCAGCGGCTCGGCGGCCGCCTTGCGGACGATCGCGGCGCCGGTGGCCTCGTCGCCCTCGAGCGCGAGTTCGTCGAGCGCGGTCGTCGCGTGGACGAGAGCGGAGCCGCCACCGGCGACGATGCCCTCCTCGATCGCGGCGCGCGTCGCAGAGATGGCGTCCTCGATGCGGTGCTTCTTCTCCTTGAGCTCCACCTCGGTGTGCGCGCCGACCTTGATGACGCAGACGCCACCGGCGAGCTTGGCGAGACGCTCCTGGAGCTTCTCGCGGTCCCAGTCGGAGTCGGTGCGCTCGATCTCGGACTTGAGCTCCTTGACCCGGCCCTCGACGGCGTCGCGGTCGCCCGCGCCGTCGATGATCGTCGTCGTGTCCTTGGTGACCACGACGCGGCGGGCCTGACCGAGGTCGTCGAGCCCGGCCTGGTCGAGCTTGAGGCCGACCTCCTCGGCGATGACCGTGCCACCGGTGAGGATGGCGATGTCCTGCATCATCGCCTTGCGGCGGTCACCGAACCCGGGGGCCTTCACCGCGACGACGTTGAACGTGCCGCGGATCTTGTTGACCACCAGGGTCGACAGCGCCTCGCCGTCGACGTCCTCGGCGATGACCAGCAGCGGCTTGCCCGCCTGGACGACCTTCTCCAGGACCGGCAGGACGTCGGCGATGGCCGAGATCTTGCCCTGGTTGAGCAGGATGTAGCAGTCCTCGAGGACAGCCTCCATCCGCTCGGGGTCCGAGACGAAGTAGGGCGAGATGTAGCCCTTGTCGAACTGCATGCCCTCGGTGAACTCCAGCTCGGTGCTGGCGGTCGAGGACTCCTCGACGGTGATGACGCCGTCCTTGCCGACCTTGTCGAACGCGTCGGCGATCAGCTCGCCGACCTCGTCGTTCTGCGCGGACAGGGCGGCGACCTGGGCGATCTCCTCCTTGCCCTCGATCTCGCGGGCGTTCTTGAGGAGGCGGTCGTTGACCGCGGCGACGGCCTTGTCGATGCCGCGCTTGAGCCCGGAGGGGGCGGCGCCGGCCGCGACGTTGCGCAGGCCCTCCTTGACCAGGGCCTGGGCCAGGACGGTCGCGGTGGTCGTGCCGTCACCCGCGACGTCGTTGGTCTTGGTGGCGACCTCCTTGGCCAGCTGGGCCCCGAGGTTCTCGTAGGGGTCCTCCAGCTCGACCTCGCGCGCGATGGTCACGCCGTCGTTGGTGATGGTCGGCGCGCCCCACTTCTTGTCGATGACCACGTTGCGGCCCTTGGGGCCGAGCGTGACCTTGACGGTGTTGGCGAGCGCGTCGACGCCCCGCTCCAGCGACTTGCGTGCCTCGTCGTTGAACTCGAGAGACTTGGCCATGATCAGCCGACGATCGCGAGGATGTCGCGGGCCGAGAGGATGAGGAGCTCCTCGCCGCCGTACTTCACCTCGGTGCCGCCGTACTTGGAGTAGATGACCTTGTCACCGACGGAGACGTCGAGGGGCACGCGGTTGCCCTTGTCATCGATGCGGCCCGGGCCGACGGCGATGACCTCGCCCTCCTGGGGCTTCTCCTTGGCGGTGTCCGGGATGACGAGGCCCGAGGCCGTGGTCTGCTCGGCCTCGACGGCCTTGACGACGATGCGGTCCTCAAGCGGCTTGATGCTAACCGACACGGTTGATCTCCCCTTCGTTTCCCCCGCTGACGGGGAATGGAAAGTAGCTGATGGGTCCCACTGCCCGGCCCGTCGTGCCCGTGCGGGCGTCCGGAGCGGGCGACCCCGCCGCGGTTAGCACTTCAAGGCCGAGAGTGCTAAAGCCAATCTAGGAGCGGCCTGGCACTCGGTCAAGTCGAGTGCCAACGGGTCGTGGCAGCGGTTGTGGGGGGCCTGGCGGGGGTGGTCGTGGGGGGTGCTGGCGGGGGTGGTCCGAGCGCCGGTTGCTCCGGTGCTTCGCGGGGTGGACGGGGCGGCCGGGAGCAGGCGACGCATCCGTAGCGCGAGCTGCACCTCGAGCGCGACCTCGGGTCGGGTCCACCCGGCTCCCAGCAGCGTGGCGACCCGCGCGAGCCGCTGGCCGACGGTGTTGGGGTGGACGTGCAGGCGTCGCGACGCCTCGCGCGGGCTCGCGCCGGCGGCGAAGTAGGCGTCGAGCGTCCCGACCAGGTCGGTGCCGTGCTCGGCGTCGTAGCGCAGCACCGGACCGAGCATGCCGTCGACGAAGGCCCCCACGTCGGGCTGGTCCGCCACGACCAGCCCGGCGAAGCCGAGCCCCTCGGCGGCCCCGTGCTCCCCCGCTCGCCCGAGGGCCTCGAGCGCGATCGCGGTGCGACGGGCCGAGGCGTAGAGCGTGCCGGGCGCCTCCACCCCGCGTCCCGGCCCGGCGGTCCCGATCGTGACCGGCCGCACGCCGCGCACGAGGCGCGCCAGGCGCTCGGCAGCCTTGGCCGCGTCCTCCGCGGGCAGGAGCACCACCACGTCGTCGTCGATGCGGCCGACGAGCCCGCGGTCCCCGACCGCGCCGTCCACGGAACGGGCCAGACCCTGGCCATCAGCAGGGTCTACGGGACGAATGACGGCCAGGCAGAACGGCTCTCGTAGATCGATCCCCTCGGCGAGCGCTCCCTGCCGGCGCCCGGTCGCTCGGCCCCGGCCCTGCACGAGGTCGGTGACCAGGCCGCCGCGCAGGCGACGCCGCCCGTCCGCGGCGTACCGCTCGAAGGTCAGCACCAGGGCCGTGACGACCGCGGCACGCTCTACGGTCCGCCGGTCTGCGTCGTCGAGGGGTCGCGGCCCACCGACCACGAGCGCGCCCAGCAGCTCCGAGGCGGCTGCGACCGGCGCCACCCAGGTGCGCCCGTGCGGCGTCGCCCTGGTGGCGGCCCGCGCAGCCTCGAGGACCGCGTCGGGCTCGACGACGCTCTCGGTGGGAGCCGGGTCGCCGGCCGCGCTCCGGGTCTGGCCGCCGACGTCGACGAGGACGGCCCAGCCGCCGAGCGACTGCACGAGCGCGTCGGTGATGTCGTCCACCCCGCCCCCGCGCAGGACCAGCTCGGTGAAGCGGTCGTGCGCGGCCGCCGCGCGCTCGACCCCCTCCGTGTGCCGCCGCACCGTCTCGTGCGCCTCGGACAGCGCCGCCAGGGCGGCCGCGCTGTCGGTCACCGACCGGGTCTTGACCAGGGCGGCGGCGGCCAGCGCGGCGAACGAGCCGAGCAGCACCACCTCGTCGCGGTCGAACGGTCGCGGGCTGCGGTTCGAGGCGAAGAGCACCCCGACGAACTCTTCGTCGACCAGCAGCGGCGTGCCACAGATCGCCACGATGCCCTCCTCACCGACGGCGTCGTCGATGGCGCGCGTGTGCGTGAACCGGTCGTCGTGGGGGTAGTCCGCCGTCCAGTAGGGCTTGCGGGTCTTCGCCACGAGCCCGCCGAGCCCGTCACCCAGCCGGACCCGCAGCGACTGGAAGGCCGCGGACACCGAGCCGTCGGTCGCCTCCATGTAGGTGTCACCGCGCTCCCGGTCGTAGAGCAGGATGTAGGCCACGTCGGTGCGCAGCAGGGCGCGGGCCCGGCGCACGATGGCGTGCAGCGTCTGCGCCTGGGTGTCGGAGGTGGCCAGGTCGCGCGCCGAGTCCGCGAGGGCGACCAGCGCCTGCTCCCTGCGCCGCAGGGCGTCGATCCGCGTCCGGACCGTCAGGGCCAGGTCCACCAGCTCCGTCGGCGCGTCCACGGCGGACAGCTCGCGGGCCGGGCGGTCCTCGGCCAGCAGGCGCAGCAGGTCGTGCTCAGCACGCGGGTGGCGCGGCTGTGTGGTGGCGTCACTGGTCACGCGCACAATCGTAGCTTCGGGACACATAGGCGCACGGTCTACGGGCACCTAGAGTCACGGTCATGCCACAGACTGAACCCTCCCCGGGCGCACCGCCGCGTCATGCTCTCGTCACCGGCGCCGCGAGCGGGATCGGCGCCGCCACCGTGCACCGGCTCGCGGCCGACGGGCTGCGCGTGACCGCCGTCGATCGGGACGAGGACGGGCTCGCCGCCCTGGTCGGCCAGACGTCGGGCGCGCCGGGGCAGGTGACGCCGCGCGTGGCCGACCTCGCCGACCTCGCCGCGATCGTCGACCTGCCGCACGACGTGGACGTGCTGGTCAACAACGCCGGGATCCAGCACGTCAGCCCGATCGTGGACTTCCCGCTCGACCGGTTCGACCTCATCCTCGACCTGATGCTGCGCTCGCCGTTCCGGCTCGTCCGGCACGTGCTGCCGCACATGTACGAGCGCGGCGAGGGCCGGGTCGTGAACATCTCCAGCGTCCACGGGCTGCGCGCCAGCGCCTTCAAGTCCGCCTACGTCACGGCCAAGCACGGCCTCGAGGGGCTCTCCAAGGTCATCGCCCTGGAGGGTGCCGAGCACGGGGTGACGAGCAACTGCGTCAACCCGGGCTACGTGCGAACTCCGTTGGTGGAGAAGCAGATCGCCGACCAGGCGCGCACGCACGGCATCGCCGAGGAGGAGGTCGTGTCGACGATCATGCTCGCGCCGGCGGCCGTGAAGCGGCTCGTCGAGCCGAGCGAGGTGGCCGAGCTGGTGGCCTTCCTCGTGTCCCCAGCCGCCGCCTCGGTCACCGGTTCGTCCTACCTCATGGACGGAGGCTGGACGGCGCACTGACCCTTCCACGACCTCCGGTCACGTGGGCCGCCCCGCCCACCGCCCTACCCGCCATCGCTTCGAAACTGGTTCACCACCAAGGAGATCCCATGTCCACCAGTCGGGTCAGCACCACCCCACCCAACGACTCGAGAAGGCCCGGCAACATCGTCCGGGTCGTCGGCGCCTCCCTGATGGGCACCACCGTCGAGTGGTACGACTTCTTCCTCTACGGCGTGGCCGCGGCCGCCGTCTTCCCGCACGTCTTCTTCCCCAACGCCACGGACCCGCTGCAGGCGACCCTGCTCAGCTTCGCCACCTACTGGGTCGGCTTCTTCTTCCGCCCGCTCGGCGGCCTGGTGTTCGGCCACTACGGCGACAAGCTGGGGCGCAAGCAGCTGCTCGTGTTCTCGCTGCTGATGATGGGCGTCGCGACCATCGCCATCGGCCTGCTCCCCTCCTACGCCGGGGTCGGGGTGCTCGCGCCGATCCTGCTCACCGTCCTGCGCTGCGTGCAGGGTTTCGCCCTCGGTGGTGAGTGGGGTGGCGCGGTGCTCATCGTCTCCGAGCACGGTGACGCCAGGAGCCGCGGCTTCTGGGCGTCCTGGCCGCAGGCGGGCGCGCCGCTCGGGCAGCTCATCGCCAACGGCCTGCTCGCCGTCATGGCGCTCGTCCAGGACGACGCGGCGTTCCTCGCGTGGGGCTGGCGCATCCCGTTCCTGCTGTCGGCCGTCCTCGTCATCATCGGCCTGTGGGTGCGCCTGCAGGTCGAGGAGTCGCCGGTCTTCAAGGCGGCCCAGCAGCACGCGGCCGAGCGGGCGGCAGCCGCCGGCGCGGCCGAGCCCGTCGCCGCGGCCAAGGAGCGCATGCCGATCCTCGACGTCATCCGCCACTACCCCCGCGAGGTCATCACCGCCATGGCCGCGCGGATGGCCGAGAACGTGTCCTACTACATCTTCACCATCGTCATCACGACCTACGTCACCACCTCGCTGAAGCTGCCGAAGACGTTCGCGCTCAACGCGGTCCTGATCGCGGCGGCCATCCACTTCCTCACGATCCCGGCATGGGGTGGGCTGTCGGACCGGGTCGGTCGCAAGCCGGTCTACCTGCTCGGCGCCGCAGGCGTCGGGGTGTGGTCGTTCGCGTTCATCGCGCTGCTCAACACCAAGAACTTCGCGCTGGCGACGATCGCCGTCATCCTCGGACTGATCTTCCACGGCGCGATGTACGGCCCGCAGTCGGCGTTCTTCTCCGAGCTGTTCGGCACCAAGGTGCGCTACAGCGGCGTGTCCATCGGCTACCAACTGGCCTCCATCTTCGCGGGCGGGCTGGCGCCGATCATCGCCGTCGAGCTGCTCAAGCGGTCGGGCGGCTCCGGCTACCCGATCGCGTGGTACGTGCTCGCCTGCTCGGTCATCACCATCGTCGCGGTCCTCGCCTACCACGAGACCTCCGACCGGGACCTCGCCGCCATCGACCGCAGCTGAACTCGATCGGCCCACCGGTCGGAATATCTGTCGACACATGGGTCGGCACATGGGTCGGACCGCCCCGGGCACAATGGGCCCATGGACCCCCAGACCGTAGAGCAGCTCGCGTCCCCCGAGGGGCGCGAGCTGCTCGCGTCGCTCCCCGACTACGACGAGGGTGCGGTGCTGGGGCTGACGAGCACGCTACGGGCGCAAGGGGTCTCACCCGAGCTGACGGCCGCGCTGCTCACCCAGTCGCGGCTGCGGCACCGGGCGCGAGGCAAGCTGGGTGCTCTCGCGGGTCGGCTGCTGCTGACCGCGGACGGGCTGGAGCAGGCCACCCGGCCGCAGGTCGCCGCGTTGCACGCCGCTCGCCTCACCCACTCCGGTGTAGACCGTGTGCTGGACCTCGGCTGCGGGATCGGTTCGGACGCACTGGCTTTCGCGGACGCCGGCCTGGCGGTCGAGGCGGTGGACGGCGACCCGGTGACCGCCGCCGTCGCCGCGGCCAACCTGAGCGGCGTGCCACGCGCCCACGTGTCGGTGGGGCTGGCCGAGACGGCGCTCGACGGTCGGCCCGCCGACGAGATCGCCCGCACCGCAGCGTGGTTCGACCCGGCGCGCCGCACGCCGGGGATCGCGGACATCCGCGGACGCACCAAGCGCGTCTTCCGCCTCGAGGACATGTCGCCCACGTGGGAGGTGGTGCAGCAGGTCGCCGCCGCGGTGCCGGCAGCCGGTGCCAAGCTCTCCCCGTCGTTCCCCCACCAGGCCGTGCCGCCGGGTGCCGAGGCGCAGTGGGTCTCCGTCGACGGCGAGGTCGTCGAGTGCGTCGTCTGGTGGGGAGCGGCCGTGCGTCGGCCCGGCCGCTGCGCCACGGTGCTGCGCGGCGACCAGGCGTGGACCGTTGCGGAGGAAGATGCCGCGGTGGGCGCGGCCGCTCCACCCACCGAGGTGAGCGATGGGGTCTACCTGCGCGAGGGGGTCTACCTGCACGAGGCGGACAAGGCCGTGGTGCGCGCCGGGCTCGTCGCCGCGCTGGAGCGCGCGGTCGACGGGACCGAGGTGGAGCCAGGGGTCGGCTACGTGCTGACGGCGGGTGAGGGTGCGGTGCCGTGGGCGCGGCGCTACCGGGTGCTGGAGGTGCTGGACGCGGGTCCGAAGGCGCTGCGCCGCTGGGCCCGACGACGCGACGTGGGGGCACTGACCATCAAGAAGCGAGGCGTTCCTGGTGACTCAGAAGCGTTGCGGCGCAAGCTGATCGGCAAGACCGGCGTCGAACGCATCCTGGTGCTGACGCGCCATCACGGCCGGCAGATTGCCCTCGAGGTGGAGGCCTGCGCGTCCGACTGAGGCTGTGCTTGACTGAGTCATGGCCTGGACGACGCACGCCGTGACCGAGGACCGGTTCGACGATCTGGCGGACGTGATCAACCCGAACCGCCGCGCCACGCACTGCTGGTGCCTGTCGCACCGGCTGCGCGCCGCCGACATCGAGGAGCTGGGCCACGGCTCGCGCGAGCAGGCGATGCGCGCGCTGTGCTCGCGCGAGCTGCCGCCGGGAGTCGTGGTCTACCAGGACGGCGTGCCCGTCGGCTGGTGCCACGTCTCGCCGAGGTCGGAGATCCCCCGGCTGGTCGCCTCGAAGCTCATCACGCCGATCGACGAGGTGCCGGTCTGGAGCATCATCTGCGTCGTCGTGCGCGGTGGGCACCGCAAGCAGGGCGTGACGACGCCGCTCATCGAGGGGGCGGTGGCGCACGCGAAGAAGCACGGCGCACCCGCGGTCGAGGCCTACCCCGTCGACCCGGCGGGGCGGATGGACACGACCATGGCGTTCGTCGGGACGCGCTCGATGTTCGAGAAGGTGGGCTTCGAGGTGGTCGGGACGACCGATGCCGTGGCGTCGAAGATGCCGCGTATCGTCATGCGTCGAACGCTGTAGACCCCTCGCCTCGCGCTCGGTGGAAGGCACCGCAGCTCGAGAGCCCGCAACCCCCAGATCCCCGCGAAGGAGCCCCGATGGGCCGCCTGTTCGTCCTCGGCTCGCTCACCGTCGAGACCGTCACCCGGGTGGAGCGCACCCCCCGCCCCGGTGATCTGGTGCTCGCCGACGCCCTGGAGCGGCGCGCCGCCGGCCGTGGCGGCAACCAGGCCGTGGCGGCTGCCACCTCCGGTCTGGCCCCGGTGACCCTGGTGGGTGCGGTGGGCGCGGATGCCGCTGGGGAGGTCTACCGGGAGCGACTGGTGGGGCTGGGCGTGGACGTGCGCGGGGTGGCGACGGTGCCGGAGGCCACCGGGATGGCGCTCGTGACGGTCGACGCCGACGGCGAGCGCGCCGGTGTGCTCGTGCCCGGCGCCAACGCGCTGCTCGGGCCCGAGCACCTCGACGTCCTGGACCAGGCTCAGGCCGGCGACGTACTGCTGGTGTCGCTCGAGGTGCCGCGCCGCTCGGTGGCCATGGCGGTGCGCATGGTAGCGGCCAAGGACGTGCGGGTGATCGTCAACGCGGCGCCCTTCGCCGAGCTGCCGGCCGAGGTGATGGCCGAGGCCGACCCGCTCGTGGTCAACGAGCACGAGGCCCGACAGCTCGCCGACACCGGAGCCCTGCCCGCGTCGCTGCTCGTGACGTTCGGGGCGCACGGCGTCTCCTGGAACGGCGTCGAGCACCCGGCGCACCCGGTCGACCCGGACGAGGTGGTCGATGCCGCCGGCGCCGGTGATGCGTTCTGCGGCGTGCTCGCGGCCGGCCTCGCCGGCGGTCTCCCCCAGGACGAGGCGCTCACTCAGGCCCTCGCCGCCGGCGCCGCCGCGGTGCGACACGTCGGCGCCCAGGCGTCCGGTCTGCTGGCCGAGCTCTGACCCGGCGGCTCGGCGGAGAGAGGCGGCAGTGTGCGCTTCGGACTGATTCACGAGCTTTTGAACGTTCGAAATGGCGGTGCAAGGCTATGGATCCGTCCGAACGGCACGCACCCCGCCCGAACGCCACCCGCGGACCTGCCCCCACAACGACCCAGTAGCCCGTGTGACCGGGCGGCTAGCAGCTCCGCCCGGCAGCAACCCAGTGCATCGGGAGCACGTCGGGAGCGCCGTGGCGGCGGGTTCGGCGGCGAATCAGAGGCACGGGCGCGGGCGGCTGGGCTACCGTCGCACTGTGGCCGCCCCAGCTCTCCCGCCTCGTGCTCGAACCCCGCGTGATCGCACCCCGCGGGCGCTCGCGGGCCGAGCCATCGGGGTGGGCACGGCGTTGGCTGCCGTAGCCCTGGTGGCCACCGGCTGCAGCGTCCAGCCGAGCGAGCCGTCGGGCACCGCCGGCGGGCCTTCGACCAGCCCGGCCGCGCCGACGCCTACCGAGGCCTCGCCCACCACGGGGACGTCCACCACATCGTCCGCCGCCGGCACCCCACCAGCCAGCACCTCGCCAGCGGCCACCTCGCCCGCGGGCACGGCGGCGGGCTCGTGCGAGCAGAAGGTGGTCGAGGCGATGAGTCCCGCGCCGAGCGCGCGGGCCAGCTGCTCATGGTGGCCGAGCCAGCGGGTGGTTCGGGCGGCGCGCTCGACGCGGCGATCCGCAACCAGCACGTCGGCAACGTGTTCTTCCTGGGCGGATGGACCGGGCGCGCCCAGGTGTCGGCGACCGCCAAGCGCCTGGCGGCCGCGGCAGGTCCGAGCACCGGTGAGGTGGGCCTGCTGGTGGCCGCCGACCAGGAGGGCGGCGCGGTCCAGCAGCTCAAGGGCGAGGGTTTCACCCGGATCCCGTCCGCCCGGGTCCAGGCCAACGGCTCGCCGGCCGCGGTGACCCAGACCTTCCGCACCGTCGGCGCCGAGCTGAAGGCCACCGGCGTCAACGTAGACCTCGCGCCGGTCGCGGACGCCGTCCCCGCCTCGCTCGGGAAGGCCAACAAGCCGATCGGCTACTGGGGTCGGGAGTACGCCAGCACGCCCGCGCAGGCAGCACCGTTCGTCGCGGCCGCCACGCGCGGGCTCCGGTCCGCCGGCGTCGCCGCCACGGTCAAGCACTTCCCTGGCCTCGGCCGGATCACCGGCAACACCGACCTCACGACCGAGGGCATCACGGACTCGGTCACGACCGGGTCGGCCGCCGATCTCGCGGCCTTCAAGGCCGGGATCGACGCGGGCGCCCAGCTCGTCATGGTGTCCTCGGCCCGTTATCCCAAGATCGACCCGGACAACCAGGCAGTGTTCTCTCCCAAGGTGATTCAAGGTGCGCTGCGCCAAGGTCTCGGCTACGACGGCGTGGTCACCACCGACGACGTGGCCGCCGTTGCGCTGCAAGGGACTCCGGCGGGGCAGCGAGCCACCCGTTTCGTAGCGTCCGGTGGCGACCTGCTCGTCGTCGGTCAGGTCGGCCTCGCGCGACCCATGGCGTCCGCGCTCGTCGCCAAGGCGGCTGCCGACCCGGCCTTCGCTGCCAAGGTCACCGCCTCGGCCACGCGGATCGTCACGCTGAAGACCACGCTCGGTCTCACCCCCTGCAAGCGCTGAGCCGGCTGGACCAGGTGGGCTGGATCGTTGGGTGGGCTGGATCGGCACACCGGTCACTCAGCGCCGACCGCGACGCTACGCCCGGCGCCCATCCTTCGACGCCCTGAAGCACTGCGACCCGCGACGATCGGCCGCGGCCGCAACGACCGCCTACGCAGACAGTACGGTCGTCACCGGCATGGAGGAGTCGGCCGGGAGGTCCAGCGGCGAGGGCGCACGCCCACGCAGCACCATCTGCGCGCCGAGGGCGGCGACCATCGCGCCGTTGTCGGTGCACAGGCCAGGCCGCGGCACCCGCAGGCGCAGCCCCGCGTCGTCGCACCGCGCCTGAGCCATGGCCCGGAGCCGGGAGTTCGCGGCGACTCCCCCGCCGATGAGCAGGTCGTCGACGCCGTTGTCCTGGCAGGCGAGCACGGCCTTGCGGGTGAGCACGTCGACGACCGCCTCCTGGAAGCTCGCGGCCACGTCGGCGACCGGCACCGACTCGCCGGCTCGCTCCTTGGCCTGCACCCAGCGCGCCACCGCCGTCTTGAGCCCGGAGAACGAGAAGTCGAAGCGGTGCCGCTCCAGGTCCTTGCCCGAGCTCAGCCCCCGCGGGAAGTCGATGGCGATCGAGCTCCCCTCTCGCGCAGCACGATCCACGTGCGGACCGCCGGGGAACGGAAGGCCGAGCACCCGGGCTACCTTGTCGAAGGCCTCGCCCGCGGCGTCGTCGATCGTCGAGCCCAGCGGGCGCACGTCGTCGGTGACGTCCGGGACAAGCAGCAGCGAGGAGTGCCCCCCGGAGACGAGCAGCGCCATGGTCGGCTCGGGCAGCGGACCGTGCTGGACGATATCGACGGCCACGTGCGACGCGAGGTGGTTGACGCCGTAGAGCGGCTTGTCCAGCGCCACGGCCAGGGCCTTGGCGGAGGCCACGCCCACGAGCAGCGCACCGGCGAGGCCCGGCCCCGACGTGACGGCGATGGCGTCCAGGTCGGCGAGGCGCACCCCGGACTGCTCGCACGCGCGCTGGATCGTCGGGACCATCGCGTCGAGGTGGGCGCGCGACGCGACCTCGGGCACCACCCCGCCGAACCGCGCGTGCTCGTCGACGGAGCTCGCGACGGCGTCGACGAGCAGCTCCTCGCCCCGCACGATCCCGACGCCGGTCTCGTCGCAGGACGTCTCGATGCCGAGGACGATCGGTCGGTCAGCAGCCACGGGTGGCCTCTCCTTCTGCGAGGTGCCGACGCATGATGACGGCGTCGACCCCCTCGGGCTGGTAGTAGCGGCGGCGCACCGAGATCACCTCAAAACCGTTGCGTTCGTAGAGCGCTCGCGCACGATCGTTGTCGGCGCGGACCTCCAGCAGGAGGGCTTCGGCGCCCTGGGAGCCCGCTCGGTGCACGAGCTCGTCCAGCAGCACCCGCCCGACTCCGCTGCCCTGGGCGGCGGGGTCGACGGCGATCGTCATGACGTCGGCGACACCGCCGCCGTGGTCCAGCCCGGCGTAGCCGACGACGCGCTCGGGCTCCGACTCGACCACGACGTAGGCGCGACGGGGTCGAGCCGCCAGCTCGGCCCACCAGGTGGGAGCGGTCCACGCGTGCGCGCCGAACGCCGCCTGCTCGAGCTCGACGAGCCGGTCGATGTCGGTCCAGCGCAGGGCGCGAAGGTTCATCGGGCAGCCTTGTCGGCGGCCCTCGCGAGGCGCTCGGCGGTGGTCAGGGCGTCGGGGCGGCGCAGATAGAGCGCGGTGGTGTCGCTCAGGTCCTCGCCGGCGTCCAGTCGCAGCGTGGCGAGCCGACCGAGCGCGGCGGCGCTCACGTCGAGCGGCCCGACCGTCGGCCCGAGCAGGTCGGGATAGAGCTCGGCGCCCCGCCCGACGACCGGGCGACCGGCCCGCACCTCGGCGAGATCCGCAGGCGTGGACACGGCCGGTGCGGTGAGGGCCTCGACGACGCGCTCGTCACCCGTCGCCCGGTAGCTCGCGACGTAGACCTCCTTGCGCCGGGCGTCGGTCGCGACCAGGAACTCCACCGGCTCCGCGGCAGCATCGGCGCCGTCAGCACCAGCGCCAGCGCCGTCAGCACCAGCGCCAGCGCCCCCACCGACCCGCCCGTCGACCACCGCGGCAAAGGCCAGGGCGTCCAGGCTGCACAGGCCATGGAGCGGCAACGACCGGGCCAGCGCGAACACCCGGGCGGTGACGAGCCCGACGCGCAGCCCGGTGAACGGCCCCGGACCGCGGCCGGCGACCACGGCGGTGACGTCCTGCGCCGTGACCCCGGCCTGATCGAGGACGGCCGCGATGCCGGGCGCGACCAGCTCGCCGTGCGCCCTGGCGTCGACGACGGAGGACTCGGCGAGCACCTGGCCCTGGTCGAGAAGGGCGACGGTGATCGCGCTGGTGGAGGTGTCGATGGCGAGCAGCACGGCGTCTACCTTAGGTGAGCAGCGCAGCGAGCTCGCTCGCCGCGTCAGGGTCGGCCCAGCGGGGGCCGACGGGGATGAGCCGGACGGTGCGGGCGTCGTCGCCGGAGAGCTCCACTTCGAGGTGGTCCTGAGACAGCAGCTCGGCGACCCCGTGGCCCCACTCGACGACCGTCACGGACTCCTCGACCGAGGCGTCCAGGTCCAGGTCGTCGAAGTCGAGCGCGCCACCGAGGCGGTACGCGTCGACGTGCACGAGCGGCGGGCCACCGACCAGCGACGGGTGCACCCGAGCGATGACGAAGGTCGGCGAGGTGATCGGGCCGCGCACGCCGAGGCCCGAGGCGAGCCCCTGGGTCAACGTGGTCTTGCCCGCGCCGAGCTCACCGGTCAGCACGACGACGTCACCGGCCCGCAGCAGCTGCCCCAGCCGCGCGCCGAAGGCCTGGGTGTCGTCGACCGTCTCGAGCGGCCGCGGAGAAAGGGTCGGCCCGGTCATGACGTGCCATCGGTGCCGGTCCGACCGCTGCGCCCACGTCGGCTGCCCTGGCTGGTGGGGGGCCCACCCTTGCCGCGGCGCACGGCCCGCTGGCTCGGGGTGGCGTCGGACGGCCGTTTGGGGGCACCCGCCGACGAGTGCCGACGCAGCGGCTGACCGGCACGAGGCAGCCGCTCGACGGCGATGGCGGCGGTGGACTTGCGGCGGTCGGCCCGCGCGTGCTCGGTGCGCACACCGTGCGGGGACGCCGTCTGCTCGCGACCGTGGCGGGCCGCCCGGGCCAGCATGGCGAGCAGCTGGCTGGAGACCAGCTCTGGGTACTCGAGCATGATCAGGTGGCCGGCGTCCTCGACCACGACGTGCTCGGCGCCCGGCAGCGAGCGGACCAGCTCGAGGCTGTGCTTCGGCGGGGTCATCAGGTCGCCGGTGCCGTTGATGACCAGCGTCTCGATGCCGTCGAACTGGGCGAGCCCGGCGTGCTCGTCGTGCGACGACAGCGACTTGAGGAAGCCGTGGATGACCTCGATCGGGGTGCCCATGATGATGCCCGCGGCGTAGCGGACCAGGCTGAGCGGCACCGGCGAGGCGAACGAGTAGTGGTAGGTGAAGAAGTCCTCGGCGTCGCGAGCGACCTTGCGGGCGGTCTCGACCAGGGTCTGACGCCCCGTCAGCGGTGCCAGGGCGAACGGTCCGAGCCGCTGGACGGAGCGCCCGAAGGCGTCCCCGAGTTCTACGCGCAGCTCACCCTCGCCGCCGACGCTCGTGGCGACGAACGCGACCGCGACCACCCGGTCGCGCACGAGCTGGGGGAACTGGCGGGCCAGGCTCATCAGGGACATGCCGCCCATCGAGTGGCCGACGAGCACGATCGGCCCCTCGGGCACGACGGTGTCGATGATCAGCCGCAGGTCCCTGGCGAGCTGCTCGATGCGGTAGGAGTCGCGCATGCCCACGCCGGACAATCCGTGCCCGCGGTGATCGTGGGTGACCACCCGATAACCGGCCGCGGTCAGCGCCCGGCGCACGAAGATCCACGCCTTCATCGACAGGGTGTAGCCGTGCGAGAGCACGATCGTCGGGACCGGCCCGGCCCAGTCGGCCTGCTCCGCCGTCGGCCCGAGGGGCGACGCGGACTGGTCGGCGGCCGGCTCGTCGATCTCGACGTGCAGGACGACCCCGTCGTCGGCGACGACGATCTGCTCCGAGCTCGCAGTCCAGGCGTAGTCCTCCCCGGTCTCGGGAGCAAGCGCTATAGCGCGAGCGGCCACCCCGGCGAGAGCGCCGACGCCGAGCGCCGCCGCACCGACACCGATGCCACCGAGGACCCCCAGGGGGCTCTTCGCCATGTCGCACCCATCCTTTCGTCCCTCGTGAGGCCAACAGTAGATTCTCCCACTGACAGACCCCTACGGACGACGAGTCAGCAGGTGCGCCACCGTCCGGGGGATCTGCTGGGCCACCCGGGTCGCGCGGACGGGGCCGTGCGGATTCGCGTCGTGGCCGGCCACACCGTGCACGAGCGCCGCGAGCGAGCCGGCGTCCAACGGGTCGAGCCCGGCCGCCAGCAGGGCGCCGCAGAGACCGGCGAGCACGTCACCGGAGCCAGCGGTCCCGAGCCAGGCCGGCGCATCGGACTGGGCCCGGACCGGCAGCCCGCTGCGCGGCGGCGGCACGACGTAGGTCGTCGCCCCCTTGAGCAGCACCGTGGCGTGCAGCAGCTCCGCGGCGCGGCGCGCGCTCTGGACCGGCCGGGCCTTGACCTCCTCGATCGTCACCTCACCGTCGAGCCGAGCCAGCAGGGTCGCGAGCTCGCCGGCGTGCGGCGTGAGCAGGGTGCGGGCGCCGGCCTGGGAGCGCGGCCCGTCGAGCAGGCTCAACGCGCCCGCGTCCACCACGCACGGCTCGGCCGAGTCGAGCGCGTCGCGAGCGGCCTGCACCTGGGCGCGGCCGGGCTCGCTGTCGTCGTCGACGTCCAGGCCTGGGCCGACGACGTGCGCCTGCACCCGCCCGGTGCCGTAGACGGCCTCGGGGACGAAGCCGCGCACCTGGTCGGCGGCGTGATCGGGACCCACGTAGCGCACCATGCCCACGCCCGACTCGACCGCCGACAGGGTGCTGAGCACGGCCGCGCCGGTGTACGTCTGGCCGCCGGCGACCACGCCCAGCACGCCCCGGGTGTACTTGTCGTCCTCCGGCCCGGGCATCGGCCACAGGTGCGGCACGTCGTCGAACTCCAGGCTCTGCGCCACCGGCTGCTCGTCGGGGTCCAGCTCGACGCCGATGTCGACGACCGTCAGCAGCCCGCACGAGGCCGCGCCGGCCAGCACGTGCACCGGCTTGGGCGCGATGAAGGTCACCGTCTCGTCCGCGTAGACCTGACTGTCGGGGATGGTCTCGCCGCTCGGGTCCGCGCCGCTCGGGAGGTCGACGGCGACGACGTAGGCCTGCGGGCCGATCGCGTCGACCAGGTCCACCGTCGCGGGGTCGAGGCCGGGTCGGCTGCCGAGGCCGGCGATCCCGTCGAGCACCAGGTCGGCGTCGGCCAGGGCCTGCTCGGCCGGGGCGGCAGCGGAGTCGCCGCCCTGATCGCTCTCTTCGCCCTCTTCGCCGTGCGAGCTGGCGACCAGCACGGTCGCACCGGCCTGGCGCGCGGCCTCCAGGCCCGCGGGGTGGGCGACGTCGGCGACCTGGACGACGGTCAGCTGCAGGTCGCCGTCCCACAGCTCGGCCAGGTGGGCCAGCGCCCACAGGGCGTCACCGCCGTTGTTGCCGCGGCCGACCAGCGCCACCACCCGCGGGGCCCGAGAGGCCTCACCCGGCTGTCCGTCGGACCGCTCGTCGCGCTCCTCCTCCAGGCGGGCGGCGACGACGTCGGCGAGCGCTCGGCTCGCCCGGTCCATCAGCTCCTCGTCCCCGACCTGCTCCATGGCGGCGGCCTCGGCCGCTCGCACCTGCTCGACCGACCATGCGTGGATCACGCCCTAGACGCTACCCCGTCCGGGCACGCACCGAGCAACGACCCCGCCGTCAGCCAGCGGTCAGTCGCCCGTCAGCAACCCGTTAGCCCTCGGCAATCACGAACGCGCTGGCCACGCCGGCGTCGTGGGACAGGGACAGGTGCAGCCGGGCTACGCCGAGCTCGGCCGCACGAGCGGCGACCGACCCCTGGATCTCCCAGTGGGGTCTACCGTGCTCACCGCGCACGACGGTGGCGTCGTGCCAGGCGAGCGTGCCAGGAGCGCCCAGCGCCTTCGCGAGGGCCTCCTTCGCGGCGAACCGGGCCGCCATCGACTGCGGCGCCAGCCCCTGCTCGGACGCCGTGAAGAGGCGTTCGAGCAGTCGCGGCGTGCGCTCGACGGTGGCCCAGAAGCGGTCGATGTCGCAGACGTCGATGCCGACGCCGATGATCACGACCTGCTCACTCGACCGTGACGGACTTCGCGAGGTTGCGGGGCTGGTCGACGTCCAGGCCCTTGGCGGTGGCGAGCTCGCAGGCGAAGACCTGCAGCGGGATGATCGACAGCATCGGCATCATCATCATCGATGTCTTCGGGACCTCGATGACCTCGTCGGCGAACGGACGGACCGCCTCGTCGCCCTCCTCGGTGATGACCAGCGTGCGCGCGCCACGGGCCCGGATCTCCTGGATGTTGGAGACGACCTTCGCGTGCAGGTCGTGGGGCGTGTCGTGCGACGGCATGATGATGAAGACCGGCTGGCCGGGTTCGATCAGCGCGATCGGGCCGTGCTTGAGCTCGCCGGCGGCGAAGCCCTCGGCGTGGATGTAGGCGATCTCCTTGAGCTTGAGGGCACCCTCGAGCGCGATCGGGAACTGCACGTGCCGACCGAGGAAGAGCACCGAGCGCGAGTCGGCCATGAAGCGGGCGATCTCGCGCACACGGTCCATGCCGTCGAGCACCGTCTGGACGTGCGCGGGCACCTCGGAGAGCTCGGTCATGATCGACCGCGCGTCGTCGGCGTAGGTGCCGCCGCGCAGCTGCGAGAGGTAGAGCCCGAGCAGGTAGCAGGCCGCGATCTGGGAGGTGAACGCCTTGGTCGAGGCCACCGCGATCTCCGGGCCCGCGTGCGTGTAGAGCGCACCGTCGGACTCGCGCGGGATGGTCGCGCCGTAGGTGTTGCAGATCGCGATGGTGAGGGCGCCGAGCTCCTTGGCGTGCTTGACCGCCATCAGGGTGTCCATCGTCTCGCCGGACTGGGACATGGAGACGACCAGGGTGTTGGGGCCGATCACCGGGTCGCGGTAGCGGAACTCGTGCGCGAGCTCTACCTCGGTCTGGATGCGGGTCCAGTGCTCGATGGCGTACTTCGCGGTGAGGCCGGAGTAGTAGGCGGTGCCGCAGGCGACGATGATGATCTTGTCGATCGCCTTGAGCCGCTCGGGGTCGATGTTGAGCTCGTCGAGGATCAGCGCGCCGTCGGAGTCGGTGCGGCCGAGCAGCGTGTCGGCGATGGCGTGCGGCTGCTCCAAGATCTCCTTCTCCATGAACGAGCTGTGGCCGCCCTTCTCGGCCTGGGCGGCGTCCCAGGTGACCTCGAAGCGCTTGCCCTGCGCGGGCGTGCCGTCGAACCCGACGACGTCGACCGAGTCCTTGGTGATGGTGACGACCTGGTCCTGGTCGACCTCCATCGCGTCCTTGGTGTAGCCGATGAACGCGGCCACGTCGGAGCCGAGGAAGTTCTCGCCCTCGCCGAGGCCGATGACGAGCGGGCTGTTGCGGCGCGCCGCCACGACCTTGCCGGGCTCGTCCGCGTCCACGGCGAGCAGGGTGAACGCACCCTCGAGGCGGTTGACGAGGTTGATCATCGCCTGGGTGAGGTCACCCGCCTCGTCGTAGGCGCGGGACAGCAGCTGGGCCGCGACCTCGGTGTCGGTCTCGGAGGTGAACTCGACACCCTGCTCGAGCAGCTCCTGCTTCAGCGGGTGGAAGTTCTCGATGATGCCGTTGTGGATCAGCGCCAGCTTGCCGCTGTCGCCACCGCGGTGCGGGTGGGCGTTGGCGTCGGTGGGGCCACCGTGCGTCGCCCACCGGGTGTGCCCGATGCCCGTGCTGGACGCGTCCAGCGGGTGCGCCTCGAGCTCGCCGGCCAGGTTGGCCAGCTTGCCGGCCTTCTTCGCGACCTCGACGTGGTCGTTGCACACCAGCGCGATACCGGCGGAGTCGTAGCCCCGGTACTCAAGCCTGGCGAGGCCTTCCATCACGACTTGCTGGGCCTTGCCATCGACCTGGGACCCTACGTATCCGACGATTCCACACATGGTTCAAGCCTAGCCTGCACGGGGGTCCCAGGTAGGCCAGAATGTCGACGTGAGTCAAGCGACCTCGACGGCCTACGCCTCCCCCTTCATCGAGATGGATCGTGCCGCGTGGTCCCGGCTGCGAGACCGCCACCACATCCCCCTCACCGAGGCCGACCTCGAGCGGATCTCCGGCGTCGGCGCCGAGATCAACCTGCGCGAGGTCGAGGACGTCTACCTCCCCCTGTCCCGGCTGCTCAGCTTCTACGTCGACGCCACCCAGGGACTGCACCAGGTCACCAGCCAGTTCCTGATGGAGGCCACCCCGCGCGGCACGCCGTTCATCATCGGCGTCGCCGGCTCGGTCGCCGTCGGCAAGTCCACCACCGCCCGACTGCTCCGCGAGCTGTTGCGCCGCTGGCCCTCGACCCCTCGCGTCGAGCTGGTCACCACCGACGGCTTCCTGCACCCCAACGCCGAGCTCGAGAAGCGTGGCCTGATGGGCCGCAAGGGTTTCCCCGAGTCCTACGACCGGCGGGCGCTGCTCCGATTCGTCCAGGAGGTGAAGGCCGGGGCACCCGAGGTGCGGGCTCCGGTCTACTCCCACCTGGTCTACGACATCGTGCCGGACGAGTACGTCACGGTCCGCAGCCCCGACGTCCTGATCGTCGAGGGCCTCAACGTCCTGCAGGCCCCCGAGGTCCGCAAGGACGGGCGGCTCGGGCTGGCGGTCTCGGACTTCTTCGACTTCAGCGTCTACGTCGACGCCCGTGAGGACTTCGTCAAGAAGTGGTACGTCGACCGCTTCCTCGTCCTGCGTCAGACCGCCTTCGCCGACCCGAGCTCGTTCTTCCACCGCTTCGCCTCGCTCAGCGACGCCGACGCCGTCCGCCAGGCCCTCGACGTCTGGGACGCCATCAACGGCCCCAACCTGCGCGACAACGTCCTCCCCACCCGCGGTCGCGCCACCTGCGTGCTCACCAAGGGCGAGGACCACGAGGTGCGGCGGATCCTGCTCCGCAAGCTGTAGACCCGTCCGCCTCCTGGGTGGGTCGGTCGGCGCCCGCCCGGCCCCTCATGCCCCTCGTGTCCCACACCCCGGACCCGCCGACGACACCCCGGTGAATCCGCGCACGAACCCGTGACACGCCCACGAACCCGTGACACGCCGCCCCCCCGACCCTGCGCACCCCACGCCAACCTGCGCGGGCTACGGGATCCTGCGCACATTCACACCCACGCAGGCAACAGCCCGGCCGGGCGGGCGCGTTACCGCCACGCCCCACGTCCCCGGGCTCGCCGACCGACACCCTGGCGAATCCGCGCACGAACCCGAGACACGCCCACGAACCCGAGACACGCCGCCCTCCCGACCCTGCGCACCCCACGCCAACCTGCGCGGACTACCGGACACAGCGCACCAGTCGGTCCGTGGTTATCCACAGCCTGCGAAGTTTGACGCCATTTCCCTACGTTTGCGCTCGATGATGGCCCAATGACACATAGACCCACCGAGAACGACTGCGAACTCATGGATGCCTTGGCGCACCGTCATGGCGGTGTCTTTTCCGTCGTCGAGGCCGACCAGGTCGGCTTGGACGACTGGGGGCGGCGAGGACTCGTCCGAAGCGGCCTGCTGCTGCGGCTCCGGCGCGGGTGGCACGCCACGGAGGCAGCCTTGACCGCCGGCTCGGCCCCTGACCCGCCGGAGCTGGAAGTGCCGGAGCCGATCCGGCGGGCCGAAGCTCTGCACCGACTCATGGTCCGCTCCTACCAGGTCGAGTACGCCCGCAGAGCTGTGGTGACGGGTCACTCGGCCCTGCTGATGATGGGGCTGCCCGCGCACGGCGCCCGCCTGGGCCAGGTGAGTCTCGCGCGCACGCGCCCAGGGAGGACCCGGGCTGCCAAGACGCTGCTTCTCGGTCCCCACGACCCGGGCGCTACCGTGTCCGAGGCCGGAGTCGTCGACGCCGCGACCGCCGTGGTCGAGCACGGACTCCGCGCGGGGATGCGGTCAGCGCTGGCATCGTCCGACCAGGCACTCCGGGCAGGTTCGACCGACGTGGCGGCCCTGCGGGAGGCGATCGCGCGTGCCAGGAACCGCACCGGGGTCCCAGCACTGCACGCGCTTCCCAGCCTGGTAGATCCGGTGGCCGAGTCGGTCGGTGAGAGTCTGCTGCGCTTCGACCTGATGATGGCCGGTTTCGCGGTGGAGTCCCAGGTGCGGCTCACCACCCGCAGCGGCGCCCGCCGGGTCGACTTCGTGATCAAGGGGACGCGCGTGATCGTGGAGTTCGACGGGCTGAAGAAGTTCGCCGGCCCTCGCAGCTCCGGTGCCGTCCCAGCGACCTTCGCCCGCGACGCCGAGCTAATCGAGCTGGGCTACCAGGTCGTGCATGTCTTCTGGAACGAGCTGGGCGACATCAAGCTCCTGCAGCGGCGCGTCATGAGCGCACATCGCGCGTCGGCCCGAGCCGTCGGAGCCTGACGGGTCCCGCCGCCGGGCGTCCTCGGAGTCCCGGGCCTGGGGGGTTGACCCGCATGCCACCACGCCGGTCCGTCGGCTTGGGAATCCGCGCACGAACCCGAGACACACCCACGAACCCGTGACACGCCGCCCTCCCGACCCTGCGCGCCCCACGCCGACCTGCGCGGACTACCGGAGCCTGCGCACCGCTCACGAAAGGGCTACCGGCGTGGGATGGAGAGCGCCACGAGGACGGGACCGCTGCGGCGGGGTGACGGGGTGGAGCCGCAACCGGCCTCGCCGGTCTCGGTGCCGGACGCGCAGGAGCCGCAGCCGCCCGTCGGGCAGCCCACCGCGAGGTCGCTGGCCTCGATGCGGCCCAGCCGGACCAGGTGGTCCACGGCGGCGGAGACGGTGTCGCGGGCGAGACCGGTGCCCCGGGCTACCTCGTCGAGCGACGTAGCCCCCTCGCGCAGGGCGGCGAGCACGGCCGAGAGCGGCCCCGGCGTGCTCACCAGAACACCCGCCCGACCTGGAACACGAGCACGGCGAGCGTCCACGCCATGGCGAGCTGGACGGCGATGCCGAACAGGGTCCAGCGCAGACCGATCTCGCGACGCTGGGTGGCGACGGTGGCTACGCACGGGGTGTAGGCCAGCAGGAAGACCATGAAGGCGACCGCTGCGACGGCGCCGTGCCCACCCGACGAACGCTCGAAGTCGGCCCGGACGAGCTCACCCAGACGCCCAGGCTGGTCGGAGGACGACGGCTCGCTCACCGCGAACGTCTGCGCCCACGAGGAGATCACCGCCTCCTTGGCGACGAAGCCGACGACCAGCGCCGACGAGGTGCGCCACTCGCCGAAGCCGGCCGGCTCGAAGACCGGAGCGACGGCCATGGCGGTGGCGGCGTACGCGGAGTCCTCGGCCGGCACGTCACCGAACGAGCCGTGGCCCGGGCCGGCGGGCGTGGCCTGCAGCAGCCAGACGATGGTGACGGTGGCGACGATGATCCCGCCCGCCGTCTGCAGGAAGGTGCGCAGCCGCACCCAGGTCTGGTCGGCCATCAGCCGCAGGTGCGGACGCTGGTATGGCGGCAGGTCGAGGATGAGCGGCTCGTCGCCGACCCGACGCCACAGGGTCGCGCGCAGAGCGAGGCCGAGGAGGATGACGAGGGCGATCGACAGGACGTACATCAAGAACACGACCGTGCCCGCCTGGCGCGGGAAGAAGGTCGTCGCCATCAGCACGTAGACCGTGAGCCGGGCCGAGCACGACGTCAACGGCACCAGCAGGGCCGTCATGATCCGATGGCGGGCGTTCGGCAGGGTGCGGGTGGCACTGATGGCGGGCACGTTGCAGCCGAACCCGACGACGAGCGGCAGGAACGCCCGCCCCGGCAGGCCGATCGAGCGCATCAGCCGGTCGGTGACGACGGCCGCCCGCGCCAGGTAGCCGGAGTCCTCGAGGAGGGCGAGCAGCAGGAACATCAGCGCCATCAGCGGCGCGAAGGTCAGCAGCATCCCGACGCCGGCGATCAACCCGTTGACCACGAAGCCCTCGACGGGCGTGCCGCCGAGCCCGACCAGGCCGAGCAGCCGCCGCGCACCCTCCGACACCGGGCCGGTGAACAAGGTGTCGAGCGCGTCCTGCAGCGGAGCCGCCACGGTGGTCGTCACCTGGAACACCAGCCACATCGCACCCAGGAACACCAGCGGTCCCCACAGCCGCGACGTGACCACGGCGTCGATCCGGTCCGACCAGGTAGACCTCCCGGTCGCCTCCGTGCGCGAGGCGGCCCGCACCGCTTCGTCGACCCAGGCGAACCGCGAGTCGGCGAGCGCCAGGTCGGCGTCCAAGGCGTCGAGATCGGCGCCCATATCAGCGCCCAGGTCCATCTCGGGCAACGGCCGCGGCACGGGGACGGGCTGGTGCAGAGTCTCGGCGACGACCTCGCCGAGGGACGCGCGGCCGGACCGGTGGCGCGGGTCGACGTCGACGGCCGGCGCGCCGAGGTGGGCGCCGAGGGCGTGGGCGTCGACGTGGATGCCGCGCCGGGCGGCGATGTCCGCCATGGTGAGCGCAACCACGACGCGCAGGGCGTGCTCGCGGACCTGCGCCACGAGGTAGAGGCTGCGAGCCAGGTGCGCCGCGTCGACGGTGACGATGACCAGGTCAGGGCGCTCGTCCGGCGGTGCGCCGATCAACAGGTCGCGGGTGAGCTCCTCGTCGGGCGAGGCCGGGTCGAGGCTGTAGGCACCCGGCAGGTCGATCAGGGCGACCTCCGGCACGCGCGCGTCGCCGAGCGCCCACGAGCCACGGCCGACCTCGACACTCGTGCCGGGCCAGTTGCCCATCTGGCGGCGTGCCCCGGTGAGGGCGTTGAACAGGGTGGACTTCCCCACGTTGGGCGACCCGGCGAGCGCCACGACCGGGGCACCGGGCGCCGCCGACCGGCCGCCGGCGTCGCTGTGACAGCTCGGGACAGCCGTGCGGGCAGCCAGCTGATCGGTCATCGGGCCGAGCCCTCGACGTCCGTCAGCTCGACGTCCGCCAGCTCGGCATCCGCCAGCTCGACGATCAACCCGCTCACCGTGGCCCGGTCCAGGGCGATCCGGGACCCGTCGACGGCGACCACTCGCCCGCCGCCGGACGTCCGGGAGCGCGCCTGCACGACAGCGCCCGGACGCAGCCCCAGCTCGGCCAGCCGACGTCGGGGCGCCGCAGCGGCGACCACCTCGACCACCCGCGCGGGGGCACGCAACGGCGCGGAACCCAGCGGGACACGGTCTTCGAGGGAAGGCATGCGATCACGATACGCGCTGAGGTTAGGCAACCCTCAGCGGGGTCGCCCTGGGGACCGCGCCATGAAGGGTGTCGCGCTCAGCCCCACCTCAGGTGCACCCCTGGGCAGCACGAGTCCCGCTGCCGCACCCACCGCGCGAAGAGAGCAAGAACACAGCTCGTAGAACCTGACCGTGCCGCGGCCCGGGTCCACCGGTGCAGCGGTCTGCGCTCGGCACCGCCCAGACGCCGAGTGTTAACCTCAGCACGCTTTCAGCCTGCACCACGAGCGCCGCCAGGCCCCCGCAGCCCCGAGCACACCAACTCCAAGCACGCCAGCCCCAACCCCGAGCCCCCACCCGACAGCCAGCACAAGGGAGTGCCCATGCCGCCCAGCTCAGCCCACCCCGCACCGAGCGACACGTCGGCCGCCGACGGCACCGGCAAGGCCCCAGGCTGGAAGCTCATCGGCCCCGGCCTCGTGGTGGCCGCCACCGGTGTCGGCGCGGCCGACCTTGTGGCCACGCTGATCGCCGGTCAGAAGTACGGCTACGCGCTGCTGTGGTGCGTCCTGCTCGGCTGCGTCATGAAGATCGTGCTGGTCGAAGGCGCGGGCCGCTACTCGCTCGCGACGGGCAACACGATCTACGAGGGCTGGTCGACGCTCGGCCGCTGGACGCACTGGTACTTCGGGCCCTACATCGTGATCTGGGGCTTCGTCTACGGCGCTGCGGCGATGGCGGGCACGGGCCTGCCGCTGCACTCGCTCTTCCCATTCCTCTCGGTGCCGACCTGGGGCATCCTCTCGGGGTTGATCGGTCTGGCCCTGGTGTGGTGGGGGCACTACGCGCTCTTCGAGAAGATCTGCGCCGCCCTGGTCGGCCTGATGTTCATCTCGATGGTGGGCGCCGCCCTGCTGACGCTGCCCAACCTTCCCGACCTGCTGACCGGCCTGGTGCCGACGGTGCCGCCCGGGTCGCTCGTCAACGTGCTCTCGGTCGCCGGCGGCGTCGGCGGCACGATCACGCTGGCGGCCTACGGCTACTGGATCCGCGAGAAGGGCTGGGACTCCCCCCGCCACATGCGCGTCATGCGCCTGGACAACACGGTGGCCTACGTCGTGACCGGCATCTTCGTCGTGGCCACGCTGATCGTCGGCGCCGAGCTGCTGCACAGCGCCAAGATCGCCGTCAGCACCGGCGACAAGGGCCTGCTCGACCTCGGCAACGTGCTCGCGGACCGCTACGGCAGCTGGGCCGGCAAGGTCTTCCTCGTCGGGTTCTGGGCTGCCGCGATGAGCTCGCTCGTCGGCGTCTGGAACGGCGTCTCGATGATGTTCGCGGACTTCGTCGGCCACATCCGCGGCAAGGACAAGGACGACCCGGACAGCCGGATCGGCGGCAAGTGGTACCGCGTCTACATCCTCTGGCTCACCTTCCCGCCGATGGTGATGATGTTCCTCGGCCGGCCGATCTACCTGATCCTCGCCTACGGCGTGCTGGGCGCGTGCTTCATGCCCTTCCTCGCGGTCACGCTGCTGTGGATCCTCAACACCGACCGGGTCCCGCGCCAGTGGCGCAACCGGCTCGGCTCCAACGTGCTGATGGGCCTGTGCGCGCTCGTCTTCGTCGCGCTCGCGGTCACCGAGCTCCAGAAGCTCGTGTAGATCGCGCGCCTCCGGTCTACGCCGGCTCGCCGTCCAGCATCTCGGAGACGAGCGCGGCGATGGGCGAGCGCTCGGAGCGGGTCAGCGTCACGTGCGCGAACAGGTTGTGCCCCTTCAGCGTCTCGATGACGGCCGCGATGCCGTCGTGCCGCCCGACCCGCAGGTTGTCGCGCTGGGCGACGTCGTGGGTGAGCACGACGCGGGAGTTCTGGCCGATGCGCGACAGCACGGTGAGCAGCACGTTGCGCTCCAGCTGCTGGGCCTCGTCGACGATCACGAACGCGTCGTGCAGGGACCGGCCGCGGATGTGGGTGAGCGGGAGCACCTCGATCATGCCGCGGTCGAGCACCTCCTCGACGACCTCGGTCGACACTATGGCGCCCAGGGTGTCGAAGACCGCCTACCCCACGGGTTCATCTTCTCGGCCTCGCTGCCGGGCAGGTAGCCGAGCTCCTGGCCGCCGACGGCGTAGAGCGGCCGGAACACCATCACCTTGCGGTGCTGGCGACGCTCCATGACCGCCTCGAGCCCGGCGCACAGGGCGAGCGCCGACTTGCCGGTGCCGGCGCGGCCGCCGAGCGACACGATGCCCACGTCGGGGTCGAGCAGCAGGTCCAGGGCGATCCGCTGCTCGGCGGACCGGCCGTGCAGCCCGAACGCGTCCCGGTCGCCGCGCACCTGGCGGATCTGGTGGTCCGGCGTGACCCGGCCGAGCCCCGAGCCGCGGGGGCTGTGCAGCACCAGACCGGTGTGCACGGGCAGCTCGGCCACCCCCTCGTGCGGCGTCCGCCCCGACTCGTAGAGCGCGTCGAGCTGCTCGGTGGTGACGTCCAGGTCGACGACGCCGGTCCAGCCGGAGTCGACCCGCCACTCGTGGCGGTACTCCTCGGCGTCCAGGCCGACGGCCGACGCCTTGACCCGCATCGGCAGGTCCTTGGACACCACGCACACGTCGCGTCCGGTCGTGGCCAGGTGCTTGGCGACGGCGAGGATGCGCGTGTCGTTGTCGCCGAGCCGGAAGCCGTCGGGCAGCACCGACGGGTCGGTGTGGTTGAGCTCGACGCGCAGCGTGCCGCCGCCCTCGTTGAGGCTCAGCTCCTCGTCGAGGCGCCCGGCGTTGACCCGCAGGTCGTCGAGCATCCGCAGCGCCGACCGGGCGAAGTACCCGAGCTCGGGGTGGTGCCGCTTGCCCTCGAGCTCGGTGATGACGACGACCGGCAGCACGACCTCGTGCTCGGCGAACCGCAGCAGCGCCTTGGGGTCCGACAGGAGCACCGAGGTGTCGACGACGTAGGTGCGCCGGGGACCCTCCCGCTGCGCCAGCGCCACGGGTTCGACCTGCTCGAGGTGGTCGAGCGGAGCCTCACCGACGTGCTCGGCGCGGGAGTCGTGCGGGTGCGTGCTGGTCTCGACGTGGGTGGTCGTGGGCGTCATAGGCACGGAGGTCTCCCTACCCGCAGCGCTGGCGCTGCGTCTGCTCGCGGGTCTGACCGGGACCGGACCCCATGGGCTGGGGCCGGTGCCGGCCCTCCCGGAGCACGTGTTGCTCCGCCACTGGGCCTCCCGAACGTGGCGCTGGGTGCGCCACGTGCGGCTCACGTTACGTCGCGGGTCCGACATTGACCCGGTAGCCCACCCCGCGCGCCGCGAGTGTTCACCCTGGCGCCGCCCGCTGGTCGCGTTGCGTCGCGCGCGGCTCAGGTGCCGTAGCGGCGGTTGCGCTCGCTGTAGGCGCGCAGCGCGCGCAGGAAGTCGACCCGCCGGAAGTCGGGCCAGTACGCCTCGCAGAAGTAGAACTCTGAGTGGATCGACTGCCACAGCAAGAAGCCGCCGATCCGCTGCTCGCCGGACGTGCGGATCACCAGGTCGGGGTCGGGCTGGCCCTTGGTGTAGAGGTGGTCGGCGATCTGGTCGACGTCGAGGCTCTCGATGATCTCCTCGATCGACTTGCCCTTGTCGGCCTCGGCCCGCAGCAGCTGCTTGACGGCGTCGGCGATCTCGCGGCGCCCGCCGTAGCCGACGGCGATGTTGACGACCAGCCCCGTCACGCCTGCGGTGCGCGCCGCAGCCTCGCGCAGGACGGCCGCCGTGTCGGGCGGCAGCAGCTCCAGGGCACCCACCGGGTTGATCCGCCACCGGTCCTGCTCGGCGAGGGAGCGGACCGCGCCCTCGATGATGCCGAGCAGCGGGCTCAGCTCTGCCGCAGGGCGATTCAGGTTGTCGGTCGACAGCAGCCAGAGCGTGGCGTACTCGATACCGACCTCGTCGCACCACTCCAGCAGGTGCTCGATGCGGTCCGCGCCGGCCTGGTGGCCCTCGGCCGTGCCGGCGCCCTTCGCCTTGGCCCAGCGTCTGTTCCCGTCGAGCATCACCCCGACGTGGCGGGGCAGTCGGTCGGCGTCGAGCTGGGACAGCAGCAACCGCTCGTACGCCGTGTAGAGCGGGTTGTGGATCGTGAGCGGAACCACCGCGCTCCCTTCCGACTGGTCTGCTGCTCGTTGACTGATGGTCTGCTGCTGCCGAACGGCGCTAACGCTACTCCGGACGCCGGGTGAATCGACGACGGCCAGCACGGATCCGCGACACATCCGGGTCACGAACTCTCGACGGCGCCCACCGACTCCCGGCGCACTAGCCAGTAACCTACGGTTGCGTAGGTTATGGTGGAGGCATGTCCGCAGATCTCGTAGCCGCTGTGAAGCCCCACCTTCGGGGCTGGATCCACACCGTCACGGCACCGCTGGCGCTGATCGCCGGCGCGGTCCTCATCTGGGTCGCCCCGAGCGACAAGGCCAAGATCGCCGCGCTGATCTTCGTCCTGACCGCCGTCCAGCTCTTCGGGACGTCCGCGATCTACCACCGCGGGCACTGGAGCCCCCGGGTCCATCAGGTGCTCAAGCGGCTGGACCACGCCAACATCTTCTTGATCATCGCGGGGTCCTACACGCCGTTCGCCGCGCTGCTGCTCGAGGAGGGCACCGCCCGGACGCTGCTGTGGATCGTCTGGGCGGGCGCGCTCGCCGGCATGGCCTTCCGCGTCTTCTGGGTGCACGCGCCGCGCTGGCTCTACACCCCGATGTATGTCGCCCTCGGCTGGGTGGCCGTGTTCTACTTCGCGCCCCTGGCCAAGACCGGTGGCCCGCTCGTGATGACCCTGCTCACCGTCGGCGGGGTGCTCTACACGCTCGGGGCCGTGGTCTACGGGCTGCGCCGACCCGACCCCGCGCCGAAGTGGTTCGGCTTCCACGAGATCTTCCACGTGTTCACGGTGCTCGCGTTCCTCGCGCACTTCACCGCGGTGTCGCTGATCGTCGTCGGCTCACCCGCCCTGGCCTGACGGGCCGCGCCCGCTACGACCGGGGCTGCCGCTGCTCCTCGGTCGTGCCCGCCTCGAGCGCGGCCTGCGCCTCCTCCTCCGCGCGCTGCTGCCAGGCGACGCGACGCAGGTGTCCGTTCATCGAGCGGACCAGGAAGTACAGCGCGATGGCGAGCACGAAGAAGGCCACGAAGGCCGCGAAGCCAGGGCCGATCAGGGAGTACTCGGTGTTGGTAGGTCCTCCGGGATTCACGACGCCTCCTGGGAGTCGGTGGGGCGCTCGGACGTGTCGTCCGAGTCGATGGAGTCGCGGGCAGCGCTGCTGGCGCTGGGGGTGCTGCTGGCGGTGGTGCTGCGCCGGGTGAACACCGCGGCCGGGTCCTCGGCCGGCTCGACCCGACCGTCGTAGGCCACCTCGAGGTCGGTGCGCCGGGCCAGGGCCGAGGCGTCGATGTCCCGCAGACCGGCGAACAGGTCGTCCTCGCCGGGCTCGACCGGCACGTAGGACAGGGCCGCCTCGAAGTCGTCGGTCGGCCAGATCTGCTCCTGGATCGCGAGCGGCACCTTGAACCAGGTGCCCTCGGGGTCGACCTGGGTCGCATGCGCGAGCAGCGCCCGGTCGCGGGTCGGGAAGTACTCGGCGCAAGGCACCCGGGTCGTGATCGTGCGCTCGGGGCGGTCGCGCCAGCGGTCCAGCCAGTCAGCGTAGGGCGACTCGAGCCCGGCCGCGATCATCGCCTCGTGGAACGCCACGATACGGGCGTGCGTGAAGGTCTGGTTGTAGTAGATCTTGAGCGGCTGCCAGTGCTCGCCCGCGTGCGGGAAGCGCTCGGGGTCGCCGGCCGCGTCGAACGCCGCCATGGACACCACGTGACACTGGATGTGGTCCGGGTGGGGGTAGCCGCCGAGCTCGTCGTAGGTCGTCATCACGTGCGGGCGGAACTCGCGCACCACACGCACCAAGGCTTCGGTAGACACCTCGAGCGGCTCCAGCGCGAAGCACCCGTCCGGGAGCGGCGGCAGCGGGTCGCCCTCGGGCAGCCCCGAGTCGACGAAGCCCAGCCACTGGTGCTCGATCCCGAGGATCTCCTTGGCGCGGGCCATCTCCTCGCGACGCACCTGCGGGAGGTTGCGCTGGATGTGCACGTCGTCCTTCAACGCCTCGTTGAGCACGTCGCCGCGCTCGCCCCCGGTGCACGACACGACGAGCACCTCGACCCCCTCGGCGACGTACTTGGCCATCATGGCCGCACCCTTGCTCGACTCGTCGTCGGGGTGAGCGTGCACACACATCAGCCGGAGCGTCTCGCCCACGGAACCACCCATCCTTGCGTCCGTCACCGGGACTTGCCCGGGACCGTGCCGATGTCCTCGTGACATCGGCTGAATCGTCTGTCGACCGTGCGGTCGGTCCGCCCCCACCCGTCGATGGTGTGCCGCCGCGGGGTGCACCCACGGGGCAGGCACCCACACGAGATACGGTGGGAGGGCACTGCCGTTCATTGTGCCCCTGCAGACCCGCCCACGTCGAAAGACCCCCGTGACCACGCCGAGCGCTCCCCCGCCTTCCACGTCGCACCCCTCCGACGAGGAGGGCCTGTCGATCGACGAGCAGGAGGCGCTGGTCGAGGACGCCGAGCGTCGGTCGCTGTTCACCCGCGCCAACCGCAAGTGGTGGGTGATTGGCGGGATCCTGATCGGGGCGTTCGTGGCGCTCTGCATCGTGTGGGGCTACTCGATGGCCAAGGACAACATCGACTACAACACCGTGGGCTACACCATCGACTCGGACTCCCAGGTGACCATCCAGTACCAGGTGGAGCGCCCCGTCGGCCGCGCCGTGACCTGTCAGCTGCGCGCCATGAACGGCGGCTTCCTCACCGTGGGCTCGCTCGACATCACGGTGCCCGCGGACGCACCGGCCCAGGTGCAGTCCAAGGCGGTGCTGCGCACGACCTCCCGCGCCGTGACCGGCACGGTGAAGGTGTGCTCCTACGCCGACGCCGGCTGACCCGCGGGCGAGCGCCCGGCGACGGCTGGGTGGGACGACGAGGTACACTGGTGGTTTATTCGCTGTGCGGGTCCAGATGGTGACGTGAGGTTCACCGCCTGGACCTGCTTGTTTGGTACTGACCACGTCAGCAAGGAGAAGACCGTGACCGAGACGACCGCTTCGGCGAGCTTCCTGACCCAGGAGGCCTACGACCGCCTCAAGGCAGAGCTCGAAGAGCTCTCCGGCCCGGGCCGCACCGACATCGCCAAGCGCATCGAGGCCGCTCGCGAAGAGGGCGATCTGAAGGAGAACGGCGGCTACCACGCCGCCAAGGAGGAGCAGGGCAAGATGGAGGCCCGCATCCGCCAGCTCACCCAGCTGCTCGAGAGTGCCAAGGTGGGCGAGAAGCCGGCGGACGACGGCATCGTCGAGCCCGGCATGGTCGTGACCGTCGACCTGCTCGGCGACGACCTGACCTTCCTGCTCGGCTCCCGCGAGATCGCCGGTGACGCCGACCTCGAGGTCTACTCCGAGAAGTCCCCGCTCGGTGCCGCCATCAACGGCAAGAAGAAGGGCGACTCGGCCTCCTACGAGGCCCCCAACGGCAAGACGATCACGGTGAAGATCAAGGACGCCAAGCCGTACAACGGCTGAGCGACAGCCCGGTGAGGACACGACCGAGCGCCAGCGAGGGAGGCCCGGAGCCGGGCGCGGAGCTCAGCCCGAGAACGCGCTGAGCGACAGGCCAAACAGTGGCAGTCTGCTCGTCAGATGTGACGTGCAGACTGCCACTGTCTTTGCGTGCACCCCGATCGGCGGCTACCCGAGCAGGCCGGCGGCGACGCGGCGGGCGGCGGCCGCGTCCACGTCGGCCAGCAGACCGACGGCCGCCAACCGGTAGTCCCGATCGACCACCGCCCGGGCAGCTCGCGGCAGGCGCCAGCCACCGGCGGTGTCGGACAGCACCGCGCCGAGCACCGCCTCGCCCAACCCGTCCGGTCCGTGCCGCAGCGCACCCCCGGAGCCCACCACGAGCCCCACGTCGGCGAGCGGCCGATCCGGGCGGGCATGTCGCCGCACGGCCACCACCGCGCAGGCGCGGGCGAGCTCCCGGTCGCACGCCCGCTCGTCGGCGGACGCCGGCAGCCGGCCTGGTTCGGCGGCCACCTGCTCCGCCCAGTCAGCCAGCGCCCAGGCACCCACCCCTGGAGCCGCCAGCTCTACGGCCTCGGCCCGGGCCGCGTCGAGGACGGTCGCGGCCGACCAGCGCAGGCCGAGATCACCCTCGACGGTGCGCATCGACCACAGCGGCGCGACGACCTCCTTGCGCAAGGTGGCGTCCTCGCCGCTCGGCTCGATCACGGAGTAGACATCGGTGGTCGCGCCTCCGACGTCGACGACCAGCACGTCGCACCCGGCGACCTCGGCGAGCACCTGCACCCCGCGCAGCACCGCGTCAGGGGTGGCCGCGCGCACCAGCTGCCCGAAGCGCCGGCCCCGCGACAGCCCCTTGCCACCGATGACGTGCTGCACGAACGCCTCGCGGATGGCTTCGCGGGCGGGCTCCGCGGCGATCACCCCGATGCGGGGCAGCACGTTCGCCACCACCTGGTAGACCCTGCCGGTCGCCGCGAGCGCCTCCCCCACCTGCCGCGCTGCGTGGGCGTTGCCGGCGACGACCACCGGGGCCGTGATGCGTGCCCGAGCCAGAGCAAAGGCGTTGTGCAGCAACACTTCTGAGTTGCTGCCGTCCGTGCCGCCGACCAGCAGCACGATGTCGGGACGGGTTGCCCGAAGCTCTCGGACGCCGGCCGGGTCGAGGGGGCCACCGGTCACCGAGACGACCTTGGCGCCCGAGCAGAGACCGACCCGGCGGCCCGCCTCGGCGGTCACCAGCGGCTCGTGCCCGACCACCGCCAGCCGCAGCCCGCCCCCGGCGCTCGAGCACACCAGCGGGTCCGCGATCGACGTGTCCCCAGAGGCGCCGCCACCCGCGGCACCCGCCGACGCCACCACCGCGTCGAGCCCCTCGAGCACGTCGGTGGCCGACGTGGTCGGCTCGCTGACGCAGGCGAGGACGGCGCCGGTGGACGGGTCGACGAGGACGCCCTTGGTCCAGGTCGAGCCGACGTCGACGGCGAGCACCCGTTGCACGCAGGCGAGACTACAAGTCGCGTGCCGGCCGGGCGCTCTACGATCGGCGCATGCCCGGGACCCAGCGCAGCGTGACCTTGCGGTTCATGGCCGCGCCGACCGACGGCAACGTCCGCGGCCGGGTGGGCGGCGGCAAGATGCTGGAGTGGATCGACAAGGCCGGCTACGCGTGCGCGGCGGGGTGGTCGGGGACCTACTGCGTGACCGCGTACGTCGGCAACATCCACTTCACCCGCCCGGTCGAGGTGGGCGACATCGTCGAGGTCGAGGCCCGGGTGGTGCACACCGGCCGCACGTCGATGCACGTCGTGTGCACCGTCTCCAGCGGCGACCCGCGCGACGGTGAGCTGACGCCGAGCACCCAGTGCCTGCTGATCTTCGTGTCGGTGGGCGAGGACGGTCGCCCCATCCCGGTGGCACCCTGGTCGCCCCAGGACGACTGGGAGCGCACCGAGCAGGAGCGCGCGATCCGGCTGATGGGGGTGCGCCAGGACATCGAGGCCGACATGGAGCGCCAGCACTACACGGACGCCACCGAGTCGTGCCGCGAGACGCTGCGGTTCATGGCGGCGCCGACCGACGTCAACTGGGGCGGCAAGGTCCACGGCGGCATCGTGATGCGCTGGATCGACGAGGCCGCCTCCCTGGTCGCCTCGCGCTGGCACGGCGGTCCGTCGGTCGCGGTCTACGCCGGCGGGGTGCGGTTCTACCGGCCGTTGCTGATCGGGCACCTGGTCGAGGTCGAGGCGCGGCTGATCTACACGGGCCACTCGTCGATGCACATCTCAGTGCACGTGCGCTCCGGCGACCCCAAGACCGGCGAGATGGCCGCCACCACGCACTGCACGATGGTGCTCGTGGCCCTCGACGACGACTGGCACAAGGTCCACGTCCGCTCCTGGAACCCCCGGCTCGAGGAGGACCTCGCCCTGCAGGAGCACGCGAAGAAGCAGATCGACATCCGTGAGAGCCTGCGGCGCCCCTTGCCGGTAGCCCGTCCGCACGCCGACGGGGAGTCCCCCACCTCTGCGCCGGCGGAATCCTCGACCGCCTCGAGGCGTTGACGAGGGCGTGAACCTCGACCAGATCTTCGGCCTCCGCCCCACCCCGCGCATGGTGAGCCGTGAGGAGGCACTGCCCGGTCAGTCCCACCCCGTCCCGGTCGCCGAGCGACACCTGGTGCTCGACGCGCCGCTCGCCGGGCCGTTCCCCGAGGGGAGCGAGACGCTCTACCTCGCCGGTGGGTGCTTCTGGGGGCTGGAGCGGATCATGTGGAAGGTCCCCGGCGTGATCTCGACCGCCGTGGGCTACACGGGCGGCTACACCCCGAACCCGACCTACGAGCAGACCTGCACCGGCCGGACCGGGCACACCGAGAGTGTCCAGGTGGTCTACGACCCGCAGCAGGTGAGCGCCGAGCGGCTGATCGCCACCCTGTTCGAGAACCACGACCCCACGACGGCCAACCGCCAGGGCAACGACGTCGGCACGCAGTACCGCTCGGCGATCTACTGGACCACGGACGCCCAGGGCGAGGCGGCTCGCCGGACCCGCGACGCCTTCCAGCAGGTGCTCGACGACCGCAACCTCGGCACCATCACCACCGAGCTGCGCCCGATGTCCGAGGCCGGGCCGTTCTACTACGCCGAGGACTACCACCAGCAGTACCTCGCCAAGAACCCGGGTGGCTACTGCAACCATGGCCCCAACGGCCTGACCTGCCCCGTCGGCATCGTCCGGCAGGACGAGCTGCCCGCCCAGACCGACGTCGAGCCGCCCCGGTAGCCGAGGGGTTGCGCTCGGCCGCTGAGCCGAGTCTGGACTCCCGCCGAGTCGCCGCCCGGGGCTGGACCCCTTCGAGACTGCAGATGTCGGACACGACACGCCGATGTGGCGTCCGACATCTGCAGTCTCGATGCCTGGGGGCTGGGGTGTGGCGGGCGGCCCTGGTCCGTGACCGTTCGGAGCCATTGAGGGCAACAACTAGTCACAGTATGTAGCCATTTGCGCGATCAGCCGGTTACGCTACGTGAGTCTTTGTCACTCTACGTAGAGGATTTGCCGTGGCTTCCCCCGCCCACCGCACCAGCTCGACGTCCACCGTCACGTTCAGCAGCTCCCCACCCGTCACGCCCTTCAAGGCCCAGACCGACGGGGTCCACCAGGCCCCACAGCCCAGCACCCGCCGCGGCCGGGCAACGGTCGGCCTCGCCCTGGCCGCGACACTGGTGCCGGCGGCCACCGTCGCAGCGGCGCCCAGCGCCCAGGCCGCGCCGAGCCGGTACGCCCCGGGCACGAGCATCTCGGCCAGCCAGTCCCAGCAGGTGCTGGTCGCCGACCGGACCTCGGGCACCCGCGGCACGTGGGCGCGCTACGAGTGGCGCGGCAACGCGACCGGCTGGGTGCGCGTCAACGGGACCTCGGCCGCCGTGTTCGGCAAGGGCGGCGTGGTGTCCGGCACGATCCGCAAGCAGGGCACCAACACGACGCCCGCGGGCACGTACTCGCTGAAGTACGCGTTCGGCGCGGGCAACCCGGGCACGAAGATGGGCTACCGCACCATCGGCGGCTGCTCGTACTGGGTGCAGTCGAACGAGCCCGACTACAACCGCTGGCGGGAGAGCTGCGCCACGCCGCCGCGCTCGGGCGAGCGGCTCGCGAGCTACGTCGGGCGGCTCTACCGGCAGGCCGTGGTCATCGGCTACAACTACGACCGGCCGGTCTACGGGAAGGGCTCGGGCATCTTCTTGCACTACGCGACGTCCTACACCGGCGGCTGCGTGGGCCTGACCAGCATGACCGAGCTGACCCGCACGGTGCAGTGGCTCGACCCGGGCAAGAACCCGCTGATCGTCATCAAGGCGTAGCCCGCGCACCTCGCCCTCTGCGGCAGGTCCGACTCCCGGCTGGGCGACTACGGCTGGGTGACGACGTCGGAGGCGGGCGGGGCGGTGATCGACACCGGCTGACCCCAGCGCGAGATCGCGTAGGTCACGGTTGACCCGCCCTGCCCGGACTCCATGCGACGCAACAGCTTCGAGCCGTCCAGCCAGACCAGCGAGCTCGTGGTCGAGGTGGTGGCGGCCGAGGTCGGGGCAGGCGAGCTCGGGTCGTTCGCCGCGCCGGTGGTGGGGTTGACCCGCGTGACGAGGGCGTACTTGTCCAGGCTCTCCCCGCCCACCGACTCGGTGCCGAGGGACTCGACCGAGACGAGGTTGGCCTTGAGCTGCTCCAGCGAGGTGTCGAGCGAGAGCGCCCCGAGCGCCTTGACCTGCTCGGCCACCGGGCCGGTCGCGGTCCGTGGGTCGATCTTGAGGTAGCGCTCGTCGCCCTGGGTCCCGCCGAGGTAGAACACTCCCCCCACGAGAAGCAGACGCACCGGGTTGCCCCCGGCCGGCGTGAGCCGTAGGTCCATCGCGTTGGTCGCGAGGTCCGCGTCGGCGGTGAACGACACCCGGGCCGAGCCCGTGCTGTCCCCCTGCAGGTGGTAGGTCTTGGCCTGCTGCATGGCCGCGATCATCGCGTCGACGAAGGCGTCCTTCTCCACCATCGACGAGCGGGAGCAGCCCGCCGCCGAGACGGTGAGCAGCACGGCGAGCAGGGCCGCGAGCAGGGGGGTGAGTGGTGGCGTGCATGGCGCAGGGCGCAAGGCAGTGAGCCGGCGCCGCGGGTCGAGGGTCGAGACGCCGCGCGGCACGACCGCGCGCGGCCCAAGCTGCACGCGCGGCCCGCGTGACCCGCGCGGCACGACCGCGCGCTCCACGTCCGGCGTGGCTCGCCGCCACATACGCCCACCCCTCGCCCTGTCGTCCACCCCAACGCCCACCACGTCGTGCTGTGTCTTGCCGTCCGTGCCTTCCGTGCCGTCCAGCCCACCCAGTCCAGTCCCACCCAGTCCAGTCCCACGCGGTCCAGTCCCGCCACGCCCCACCGCGTGCGTCGCGAGCCCGAAGGCTCGTCCCCGAAATGACCGATATGCGAAGGAACCTAGCGCACCCGCCTGGGTCGCGTCCGCCGAAGGCTACGCCTGCGTCAGCTTCGACCGCAGCGTCGACAGCCGCTGCGCCAGCCCGGCCTGCTCCACCCCCGCCTCGGTCGCGTCGAAGCAGGTGACGAGCAGCTGGTCGAGCAGCACGGCGGGCCCGAGATCGGGCAGCTCGCGAACCGGCCGCCCCTGTCGAGCCGCCGTCTCGTCGGCGAGCTCCTGGGCCAGCCGGCGCAGGCCGGGAGCGGCAGCCAGGGCACGGTCTACGGGCAGGTCGCGCCAGCGGCGCGCGACCCGGTCGAGCTCGGTGCGCACGAGGTCGTGCGGCTCGGCGGCGGGCATGGCCCCAGCCTAGCCAGCCCGCACACGCGACGAGGGGCCGTCCGGTCGGACGGCCCCTCGCGACTGCGTGGTGCAGGTGGTGCCTGTGGTGCTTGTGGTGTGACTGACGTCAGTCGCGCGTGATGGCGATGAGACGCAGGATCTCGATGTAGAGCCACACCAGGGTGACGATGAGCCCGTGGGCCAGCAACCAGGAGTACTTCTCGGGAGCGCCGGCGCGCACGGCCCGGTCGATCGAGTCGAAGTCCATCGCCAGCGAGAACGCGGCCAGACCGATCGCGAACAGCGAGATGAGCGGGCCGATGCCGGTGCCGAAGGCGCCCCAGCCGCCGCCGAAGCCGGCGAACGCGAAGCCGAGGTTGATCAGCGCGAAGATGAAGTAGCCGAGGATGGCCATCCCCATCATCCGGCGGAACTTGTTGGTGACCTTGATGAAGCCCAGCTTGTAGCCGGCGAACATCGCGAGGAAGACCGAGATCGTCGCGACCACGGCGGTCGGCACGGCGCCGTCCCAGCGGGCCTCGAAGAACTGGCTGACGGCACCGACGAACGCACCCTCGAGCACCGCGTAGAGCACGATGAGCGGGACGCTCACGACCTTCTTGAACGCGATGACGAAGCCGAGCGCCAGGGTGCCGAACATGCCACCCATCCACAGCGCGAGGCCGGTGCTGCCGGTGGCGTCGCCCGCGGAGACGAACCATGCGGCGGCGGCCGTGACGAGCACGATCGCGAACAGGCCGAGGGCCTTCATCACGACGTCGTCCATGGTGAGCCGGCGGCTCTGGACGTTGGTGGCGGACGGCTGGGAGTACAGGTCCTGCAGCTGGGCGGCGGACAGGTCCTGCGGGCCGGCGGCGTTGCCACGACGGTCGAAGCCGGCGTAGCCGCGGGCGGCCTCCTTGTCGAGGCGGTTGAAGATCGGGTTCTGGGCCATGGTGCCCCTTCTGGAAGAGCGGTGGTGGTCGCACAGACGCGACGCGTCGTTCACGAGGGTAGACGCCAGCAGCGCTGGGTTTGTTCCCCTCCTTGGGACCCAGCGCATCATTGTTATCTGAAAGATCTCTGAGGCGGACACGCCGTGGCTGGGGTCGCGGTGGTCGACGCCCGGGAGGTGTGCAGACGCGAAGGAAACCGAGAGGTGCGCAGGAACGCGTGAGACGCTGGGGTCCGGGAAGGCTGCGCCTCACCGTTTCGTGCGCATGTCACGGGTTCGTGCGCGGATTCGGCCCGCCCGTGACGTCCCTGTCGACTCCTCGGTGGACTCCGCGGTGGTCAACGGGCCGGCGGGTGCCCCCGACGGGACTCGAACCCGCACTCGAGCGCTTTTAAGGCGCCTGCCTCTGCCGATTGGGCTACGGGGGCCCGGTCAGCATACTGACCAGACCCCCGTAGACCGTGCTCAGCGGCCCCAGCCGGGCCTCGCCCGACCCGAACCGCCAGGTCAGCCCCGGTGCGCCCGGTAGTACTCGATCAGCCCCCGCGTGGAGGGGTCCTGCTTGGCGAGCGCGTCGGCGTCGCCCTCGATGGCGGGGCCGACGGCGATGGCGAGCTTCTTGCCGAGCTCGACGCCCCACTGGTCGAACGAGTCGATGCCCCAGACGACGCCCTGGGTGAAGGTGATGTGCTCGTAGAGCGCGATCAGCTGGCCGAGGACCGACGGGGTGAGCGACGGCGCCATGATCGACGTGGACGGGCGGTTGCCGGGGAACACTCGCGCCGACACCAGCGACTCGTCGGTGCCCTCGGCGCGGACCTCGTCGGCGGTCTTGCCGAACGCGAGCGCCGCCGTCTGGGCAAAGAAGTTGGCGAGGAACAGCTCGTGCACGTCCTGCGCGCCGTCCTTCAGCGGGTGCGCGGGGTTGGCGAACGCAATGAAGTCGGTCGGCACGATGCGGGTGCCCTGGTGGATGAGCTGGTAGAACGCGTGCTGGCCGTTGGTGCCCGGCTCGCCCCAGAAGACCTCGCCGGTCTCGGTGGTGACCGGGCTGCCGTCCCAGCGGACGCTCTTGCCGTTGGACTCCATGGTCAGCTGCTGCAGGTAGGCCGGGAAGCGGTGCAGATACTGCGAGTAGGGCAGCACGGCGTGGGTGTGCGCGCCGAGGAAGTTGACGTCCCACACGTTGAGCAGCCCCATGAGGGCGGGCACGTTGCGCTCGAGCGGCGTGGTGCGGAAGTGCTCGTCCATGGCGTGCATGCCGGCGAGGAACTCCGCGAACCGCTCCGGCCCGATGGCGACCGCGACGCTGGTGCCGACGGCGGAGCCTACGGAGTAGCGACCGCCCACCCAGTCCCAGAAGCCGAACGTGTTGGCCGGGTCGATGCCGAACTCCGCGACCTTCTCCAGCGCCGTCGACACCGCGACGAAGTGCTTGGAGATCGCCTTCAGCTGCGCCTCGGCGTCACCCTCGGGGACGGCCGCGGCCGCGACCAGCCCGTCCAGCAGCCAGCTCTTCGCGAGCCGGGCGTTGGTGAGGGTCTCCAGCGTCGTGAACGTCTTGGACACGACGATGAACAGCGTCTCCTCGGGGTCGAGGTAGGCGGTCTTCTCGAACAGGTCGGTCGGATCGATGTTGGAGATGAAGCGCAGCTCCAGCCCCTCCTGGCCGTACGGCCGCAGGGCTTCGTAGACCATGACCGGTCCGAGGTCGGAGCCGCCGATGCCGATGTTGACGACCGCACGGATCCGCTTGCCGGTCACGCCGCGCCACTCGCCCGAGCGCACCCGCTCCGCGAACGCGTAGATCTTGTCGAGCTCGGCGTGCACGTCCGGGACGACGTCGTGGCCATCGACCTCGATGTGCTGGTCGGGCGTCGCGCGCAGGGCCGTGTGCAGGACGGCGCGGCCCTCGGTGACGTTGATCTTCTCGCCGGCGAACATCGCGGCGCGGCGGCCCTCGAGGTCGACCGCGCGACCGAGCGCGACCAGGTCGGCGACGATCTTGTCGTCGATGAGGTTCTTGGACAGGTCCACGTGCAGGTCGGCGGCGTCGAAGCTCAGCCGCTCGGCCCGCTCCGGGTCGTCGGCGAACCAGCCGCGCAGGTCCGGCTCGAGCTGGTCGTAGTCCTGCTGCAGGTCCGCCCAGGCGGTGGTCGTGGTGGGGTCGACGGGCGCGGTCATGGCGAGCGTTCCTCCGCAGGTGAGCGAGTCGGGGGTCGAGTCTGTCGCGGACGGCGCGACGCGTCGTCAGGAGGCGGCGACGGCTCGGCCCGATTCAACCACCCAGGCGCCGACGAGGCCAGACAGGTCACGGTGTGGACCGGAAAACCCGCTGACCAGCCGCCCTGCGCGACCTAGGGTGGCGGCCATGGCCCGGACCGATGACCTTTCCGACGACCCGTCCACCCGCCTCTCCCCTGGTGCTGCTGGGGCTGCCGGGATCGCCAGGGCCGCGCTGCCCGCCACCCGACGCGCGGTGGCCGCCGACATCCCCGACCTGGTGGAGCTGCGGCGGCTGATGTTCGAGGCGATGGGCTCGGCCGGCCACGCCGACCCCGGCTGGCAGCGAGCCGCCGCCCAGTGGTTCGAGCGCGCGCTCGGCGAGCCCGAGGTCTACGGGATCTTCGTGAGCGTGGACCAGGGCGGGCCGGACGGCCGCGAGCGGGTGTGCGCGAGCGTCGTTGGCCAGGTGCGCGACGCGCCGCCGGCCCCCGGCAACCCCGGCGGCGGGGACGGGCTGGTGCAGAGCGTGTGCACCTACCCGTGGGCCCGTAGGCAGGGGCACGCCCGCGCGGTGTTCGCGACGGTGATCGGCTGGTTCGAGACCGGGACGCCGATCCGGCGCCTCGAGCTGATGGCCACCGTGGACGGCCGACCGCTCTACGAGCAGTGGGGCTTCGAGGTCACCGCGTTCCCGGCGATGCGGCTGACGTTGCCCCGCTGACCGCAGGCTGGGGAGCCGCCGGGCTCGAGGTGGGCGCCGCACCCGGCGTCCAGGCGTCCTGGCCACGGATCGCCTTGGGATAGACGTTCTGGTGGTGCACGCCCACCGTGTCGACCCGGACCAGCTCGTCGACGCCGTCCTGGTCCATCTGGTCGACCGGCTGACCCATGGCGTCGAAGACGCGCAAGTTGGACAGGCGCTTCCCGTCCTGGTCGTAGAGATAGAGGTTGCTGAGGTCGTAGCTCCCGGACATCGAGCTGTATGCGGGGGCCGGCCCTGCGTCGGCAGGGGCTACCTGCGCGCCGGCGAGCGACTGCGACGCGGAGATCGCGACGAGCAGCCAGGCCACGACGAGCCCGGCGACGACGTTCGCGATCCGGACCAGCAGCGTGCGAGTCGAGTCCACCGGCCCGCGCAGGCCCCAGCGCACGCTGACGACGGCAGCTACGGTGCCGACCCAGAAGCCAGGACCCGGCGGCACCATCGAGCGGAGCCCGCCGAACGGCGCGGCGAGAATCAGCGCGGTGATGGCGTAGCCCCGCACGACCCACCACGCCGGGCGCAGCGTGAGGAGGAAGCGCGCCGTCTCGTCGACCCACCCCTGCTCGGCCCGCAGTCGGTCCCAGCTGCGCCGGAGGTCGGCCAGCGGGTCGCGCGCCCCCAGCTCGCGCGACCCGGTGGCGGCCGGGATCCCCGCAGCGGCCCGCAGGTCGGCGGCGTAGACCTCGGGCTCGCCGAGGCGTGCGGTCAGCGGGTCGCCAGCCCCAGGGCCCATCTCGGCGCGCATCTCGGCGAGATCGGCCTCCATGCCGAGCGTGAGGTCGTCGACCACGTCGCTGGGCAGGTCAGCGAGCGCCGCACGCACCCGCTCTACGTAGTGCTGGACCTCGCGCTGCCCGTTCGCCTCGGGGAGCACCGTCGTCGGCTCGTTCATGCCACCTTCTCCGCTTCGGTCAACAGGTCGTCCATGGTCGAGGAGAAGTCGCGCCAGGTCTTGCCCTGCCGCTCCAGGATCGCTCGACCCTCCTTGGTGATGCCGTAGTACTTGCGGTGCGGTCCCTCGTCGCTCGGCACGACGTAGGACGTCAGCGCGCCCGCGGCGAACAGCCGCCGGAGCGTCCCGTAGACACTGGCCTCCCCCACGTCGCGCAGCCCGGCCTCGCGCAGTCGCCGCACCACGTCGTAGCCGTAGCCGTCCTCGCGGGCGACCACCGCCAGGACGGCCAGGTCGAGCACCCCCTTGACCAGCTGGGTCGTCTCCATCGCTCCCCTCTCGCGGCCGGGCTCCCGACCTGCTCTCACGATAGACGCGGTACTGTGCGTTGCGCAATACCTCGCACACCGCGAGAGCGGGCGGGTGGCGCGAGTCCCGGTGCCGCCGCTGGCCGGGGGCTCAGCGGACGGTAGACACCTCGTCGCCGGGGCGGACGGTGCCCGCCTCGACCACCTCGGCGTCGACGCCGAAGAGCGGCCCTTCCGGGCTGGGCCGATACCGAGCGAGTAGGTCCAATAGGCGCGAGTTTCGTTGTCCATCAACGGGATTCAGGTCGATCACAGCGCAGCGAGGCATGACCGAGCCGACGCGCAGCACACTGTCGCCGACCCGCAGGAGCTGCCCGCACCAGGTGTCCTCGACGTACGCCTGGTCGGTGTGCACCACCACCGTCGCTCGGAAGCGGGCCGGGTCGACACCCCAGTCGCCAGAGCCGACCCCCGAGCCGCCAGCACCGACCCCACGGCCATCCGGCCCAGGCGCCACCCGCGCAGCGAGATCGCGCAGCGAGGCGGTGCCGACCAGGCTCACCCCACGCCCCCACACCACGGCAGCCGGGTCCGGCCGGGCGAGCCGGACCGACGCGGCCGACACACCGGCGGCGGAAGCCAGCCGCGCCGGCAACGACGGATGCCGGACCACCTCGACGGGGGCGCTACGGCTCCAGTAGTCGGCGACCAGCCGCTCCCCCGTCGGCTCGACCTGGGCCAGGTCCGCGGCCGTGACGACGACCCGCAGCAGCCCGGGGTGGGCGACGGTGCGCAGCACCTGGCCGGCGTCGTCGATCAGGCAGAGCGACCGGTCACCCACGGCTCCGGCGGCGGACAGCCGGACGGCCGGGCGCGCGAGGTGCCGGGTGCCCTTGACGGCCGCGAAGCCCACCGAGACGACGTGCATGCCCCCATCCTGCCGGGTCGCCTCACGGCGTCACGCCACCTCTCACGGCGTCA
Source organism: Arsenicicoccus piscis (assembly GCF_022568835.1). Classification (GTDB taxonomy): domain Bacteria; phylum Actinomycetota; class Actinomycetes; order Actinomycetales; family Dermatophilaceae; genus Arsenicicoccus; species Arsenicicoccus piscis. The sequence goes on along the minus strand of NZ_JAKZHV010000004.1, from coordinate 235,493 downwards.
CGCCACGCCTCACCGCGCCACGTCGAGCGCCCCCACGAGCCCGTCGAAGTCGCGCGCCAGCGCGGTGGCGGCGGTCGACCACGAGTGGTCGCCCGAGATCACGGCCCCGGTGTGCGCGATCCCGTGCGCCGACAGGGCCCCCGAGAGGGCTTGGGAGGAGCGGCGGACGATGCCTTCGTAGCCTCCGGCGTCGCCGCAGTAGAGCGCGACTCGGCGCAGCGAGGCCAGGCTGCCGGCCTGCGCGACCGGGTTGCGCCAGGCGAGGTCGGCGGGGTCCTCGTTGCCCGGCGTGGTGCCGAAAATGGCGCCGGCGTTCTCACCGTCGGCCTGCGGCTCGGAGTACATCTCGGGGCGCCAGGTCAGGTCGGACAGGTCGACCGCCCCGGAATAGCTCGACATCGCGGCGACCAGCCACGGCCGGTGCGCGGCATAGATGGCCGCGCCGTACCCGCCCATCGAGAACCCAGCCACACCGCGAGCGCCCGCCCACGGCAGCGTGCGCAGGTTGGCGTCGACGGCCTCGATCAGGTGGCCGAGGTGGAAGCGCTCCCAGTTGCTCACGCCGGCGGTCGAGTGCGTGTGGTCGGTGTACCACCCGCCCCTGCCCCCATCGGGCATGACCACGATCACGTCGTGGCCGGCGCTCACGGCGCGCGCGTCCCCGAGCTGGTGCCAGTCCATCGAGCTCCCGGAGGAGCCGTGCAGGAGGTAGACCACGGGGTAGCGCTTCGTGCTGGTCCAGTAGCCCTCGGGCACCAGCACGGCGATCTCGGCGCCTCGGTGGAGCTCCGAGGACCACATCCCCGCGCGGTAGAGCCGGTCGTCGACCTTCGTGGACCAGGTCAGGCCCCAGCCGGACGCGGCGGCTGCGGGCGGAAGCGTCGGGAGGGCGGCCGGCAGGGCGACGGACGCACCGACGGCAGCCGCGCCGCCGAGGAGACGCCGGCGACTGAGGGTCAGCCGATTCAGGATCGTGCGGCGCAGGTGCCGCCGGGACCGGATCGCCCGGCGCAGGCTCGACGGGGACAGGCTCGGTCGGGATACGCTCGCGCCCGACACGCTCGGACGGGACAGCAGCTCAGACGGGGACAGCGGCATGGGGAGGACACCTCGGGTGGGCTCGGCGGCAAGCAGACGCGGGGGCAAGCGGACTCGGGGGGGGGCAAACATACTGAGGGGGAAGCGAATTCAGCCAGCTCAGAGGTGAGACGAGCTGGGGGCGAGCGGGTCGGGCTACCGGCAAACCATCCAGCGAAGCGACGGCGGGGCTGGCCGGCAGCGCCAGTGAAGCGTCTCAGTCCTGAGGGTTCGCTGAGTCCGCGAGCGACCAGGCGATGCCGTCCAGGATGTCGTGCTCGCTCGACACCAGCCGCACGTCCGGTGACGCGGCGACGACGCGCTCGACGATGCGCGCCCAGACCAGGGCGCCGGCACCGATGACGTCCGCGCGGCCGGGGTGCATGAAGGGCAGCGCGGCGCGGTCGTCGCGGGTGCGGTCCAGCAGGTCGGCCGCGGCGGCCAGGGTGTCGGCGACCGACGGGCTCGCCAGGTGGATCCGCTCCGGGTCGTAGACCGTGAGGCCGAGCGTGTGCGCCGTGAGCGTGGTGACCGTGCCGGCCAGGCCGACCAGCGTCGCGATCCCCGTGAAGCCCACCTCGGCCTCGGCCCGATCGAGCGCCCGGTCGACGTCGGCGAGGGCGGCCGCCCGCTCGGCGGCCGTCGGCGGGTCGCCGGCGAGGTGTCGCTCGTGGAAGCGGACGCACCCGACGTCGACGGACAGGGCGGTCTCGGCGTGATCGGTGCCGCGCACGAATTCCGTTGAGCCACCGCCGAGGTCGACGACGAGATACGGCCCGGCGAAGCCTGCGGCGGCCAGCTCGCCGGCTCCGCCGCGGAAGGACAGTGCGGCCTCCTCGGCGCCCGAGATCACCTCGGGCCGCACGTCGTAGTCGCCGAACGCCTCCCGCACCAACGCGACGAAGTCGGCCGCGTTGCGCGCGTCCCGCGAGGCCGACGTGGCGACGAAGCGCACCGCCTCGACACCGGCGTCCCGGCACTCACGGGCGTACTCCCGGGCCCAGACGGACGCCCGCTCCAGGGCAGCGGCGGAGATCACGCCGGTGCGGTCGACCCCCTCGCCGAGGCGCACGACCTCCATGCGGCGCACGACGTCGGAGAGCACGCCGGCCCGCGGGTCGACGTCGGCGATCAGCAGCCGGATGGAGTTGGTGCCGCAGTCGATGGCACCGACACGCACGGCACCGACGCCCACGGCGCCCGGAACAGCAGCGCTCACTGCCGCTCCCACACCCCGTCGACGCAGGTGACGCACGGGCCGGGCGCCCACCACGAGCCGAGCGCCTCGAGCACCTCGTCGCCGAGCGGGTTGACGCCGTGCCCGGCCGCGAGCGAGTGAGCGGCGAGCACGTGCAGGCACTTGACGCGGGTGGGCATCCCCCCGGCGGAGATGCCGTCGATCTCGGGGACGTCGCCGAGCAGCGCGCGGGAGGCGAGGTAGTGCTCGTGCGCCCGCTGGTAGGCGGCGGCCAGCTCGGGGTCGGCGGCGATCCGCTCGGTCATGTCCTTCATCAGCCCGGAGGCCTCGAGGGTCGAGATGGCGCCGGTCAGCCGCGGGCAGGTGGCGTAGAAGGTCGTCGGGAACGGCGTGCCGTCGGGCAGTCGCGGCTCGGTGGCGACGACGTCGGGCAGACCGCACGGGCAGCGCTGGGCGACGGAGTACATGCCGCGACCGGGTCGCCCCAGCTGCGCCTCGACAGCGGCGGCGTCCTCGTCCGAGACCCCGCGGATGCGGAACGGGCTCACCGTGCGCCCGCCGACGTCGGAGCAGAGGTGGGCTGCTGGGCAGCGTCGGCCTTAGTGGGCGCCGGAGTGGGCGCGGAGGTCGGCCCCGAGGTGGGCGCGGGCGTGACGGTCGGCACGGCCCCGAGCCGGTCGGCGCGGTCGAGGGTGCCCCACAGCTGGGTGTACCACGGAGCGGACCGGTCGCCGAGGTCTACGCCGACGACCCGGGCCCGGGTGCCACCGGTGGACGGGGCGGCCGGCTCCAGAACCGAGTAGACCGTCTCGCCGGGCTTGGCGAGGTGCAGCCGCTCGCGGGCCTGCTGCTCGACGTAGCGCGGGTCGTTCCACCGGGCGCGCTGCTCGGCGAGGGCGTCGACCTCGGCCTGCTGCTTGACGATCTCGGACTGCAGTGCCGCGATCTCGTTGCGCTGGGCGACGTACCGCCGGGTCGTCGGCGCCAGCATGACCGCGAGGAGCACGAGGATGGCCGCGAGCGCGATGACCCGCCGCGAGATCGGCAAGGTGGCGCGGGGGGCTACCGAGCTGGACCCGGAGCCCGATCCCGAGCCAGCACCAGCGCGCGACCCCGTGCCGGCGCTCGCAGCACCGGCAGCACTTGTGGACCGGGCCGGCCCGGCCGACGGTCGACGCGTGACCGCGGGACGGCGGGCCCCGGTGCTCGCGGGTCGGGGCTTGGGTGCAGGCGAGGTCGCCCGGTCGCTGCGCGGGCCTGCAGACGACGAGGAGGTGCGCCGCGACGAGCGCGACGCACCTCCTCGGGTCGGGTCAGAAGCCATACCGCAAGGGTACGGCCTCGCCTCAGGCGGAAGCCTGCGTGAAACGCGGGAAGGCCGAGGCGCCGGCGTAGACCGCGGCGTCGTCGAGCTCCTCCTCGATGCGCAGCAGCTGGTTGTACTTCGCGACGCGCTCGGAGCGGGCCGGGGCGCCGGTCTTGATCTGGCCGCAGTTGGTGGCGACGGCGAGGTCGGCGATGGTGACGTCCTCGGTCTCACCGGAGCGGTGGGACATCATGCACTTGTAGCCGTTGAACTGGGCCAGGGTGACCGCGTCCAGGGTCTCGGTCAGCGAGCCGATCTGGTTGACCTTCACGAGCAGCGCGTTGGCGGTGCCGGTATCGATGCCGCGCTTGAGCCGCTCGGGGTTGGTGACGAACAGGTCGTCGCCGACGAGCTTGGCCGAGCTTGTCGGTGATGGCCTTCCAACCGTCCCAGTCGTCCTCGTTCAGCGGGTCCTCGATCGAGACGAGCGGGTACTTGTCGACCAGACCGGCGTAGTAGTCGATCATCTCGTCGGAGGACTTGGTGCCGCCCTCGAACGCGTAGGACCCGTTGTCGAAGAACTCCGACGCGGCGACGTCGAGCGCGAGGCCGATGTCCTTGCCGGGCTCGTAGCCGGCGGCCTTGATCGCCTCGAGGATGAGGTCGAGCGCGGCGGCGTTGGACTCGAGGTTGGGCGCGAAGCCACCCTCGTCGCCGAGACCGGTGGCGAGGCCACGGTCGTGCAGCACCTTCTTGAGCGAGTGGTAGACCTCGGCACCCCAGCGCAGCGCCTCCTTGAAGGACGGTGCGCCGATCGGGGCGATCATGAACTCCTGGATGTCGACGTTGGAGTCGGCGTGGGAGCCACCGTTGAGGATGTTCATCATCGGGACGGGCAGGACGTGCGCGTTGGGGCCGCCCACGTACTTGAACAGGTGCAGGCCGGCGGACTCGGCCGCGGCCTTGGCGACGGCGAGCGAGACGCCGAGGATCGCGTTGGCGCCGAGGGCGGCCTTGTTGTCGGTGCCGTCGAGGGACAGCATCTCCTGGTCGATGATGCGCTGGTCGCTGGCCTCGTAGCCGAGGACGCGGGGGGCGATCTCGTCGAGGACCGCGTTGACGGCGTCCTCGACGCCCTTGCCGAGGTAACGGCCCTTGTCGCCGTCGCGCCGCTCGACCGCCTCGAACGCGCCGGTGGAGGCACCGGACGGGACTGCGGCGCGTGCGATGGTGCCGTCCTCGAGGGCGACCTCGACCTCCACGGTCGGGTTGCCGCGCGAGTCGAGGATCTCGCGGGCGCCTACTGCCTCAATGCTGGCCACTAGAACTCTCCTGGTGGATAGGTGTCAGGCCGCGGTGGCCGTGACGGGCGGACTGTGAACCGGTTCGAGCCTATCGGGTCGGAGACCCGACGTCCGTCCGGGGGCTAGCGAGCGGACCGATCGGCTCGCTCCGCGATCTCGCGGGTCGCCGAGCGCAGCAGCTGCTCGGCGTCCAGGCCCTGCTCGGTGCACGCGCGGACCGCGGCGAGCAGGGCTGCTGCAGGGTCTACAGCAGGGTCCGTTGCGGGCTCCGCGGCGGGATCTGCAGCAAGGCCCGCGGCACGGTCTACGGCAGGCGTGGGCGAACCCGGCCACAGGTCGAGCCGGTCGCGCCGCCGCAGCCGGGTGTAGAGCTTGGTGGCGGTCGCGAGGGCCGGCAAGGAGGCGGGGACCCCGTCGAGGATGCCGGCGCGCTCGGGCTTCTCGGCCGCCTTGATGGCCTCCCAGCTGACCTCGACGTCGGCCGCGCCGGAGACCGTGGCGTCGGCGAAGACGTGCGGGTGGCGGCGCTTCAGCTTGGCGATCAGCCCGGCAGCGACGTCGTCGATGTCGAACGCGTCGGCCGGGTCCTCCTGCCCGACGCGGGCGTGGAAGACGACCTGCAGGAGCACGTCGCCGAGCTCTTCGCGCAGGTGCTCGCGGTCGCCGGAGTCGATGGCCTCGGCCAGCTCGTGCGCCTCCTCGACCACGTAGGGCGCGAGCGAGGCGTGCGTCTGCTCTGCGTCCCAGGGGCAGCCGCCGGGCGAGCGGAGCCGGTCCATCACCTGGACCAGCTCGAGAAGGGTGCTCCCCCGCTCGGTCAAGGGGCCGTGGTCGGGGCCGGGGTGGCGCCACCCTCCGGGGCGGGCGCCGGGGCCGTGGTGGGGTTGGCGGTCGGCTTGAGCCAGTTGCGCGACTCGGGCACGAGCGGCGAGCCGTTGGAGTCGAACGCGCCCGGGTCGAAGGTGCCGTAGCGCGGGTTGACGCTGATCGAGGCGTCCTTCATCTGCTGCACCAGGCTGCGCTGGGCGTTGGCGTCGAGGTTGCGGATGGCGACGACCGTGCGCACGTAGTCGAGCGCCTCGGGCGACGGGTCGGTGAGCTTCGGCAGGTAGCTCTTGGCCATGTCGGCGGACACGCCCTTGCCGAGCTTGGCGGCCTCGGGCAGTGCGAACTGACCGATGACCAGCCCGGTCACCACCTCCGACGGCGAGAAGGACTGGCCGTCCTGGGTGCCCTGGCTCAGCTCGGCGGCGGCCTTCTGGACGGCCTGGTCGGAGATGACGTGGTCGTTGACCACTGCCGCCGCACCGGCCTGCGCCGCCGTGCCGCACCCGCTGATCCCGAGCAGCGCCGCGGCGCCCAGCACCGTCGCACCCATCACCCTCGGGGCGCCGACTCGGCGCACCGTTGCCCTACGAACCACGATCGTCCTCCGACCTTGCTGCTGCTGCCCTCTGCGGCATCGTCGCGGTCAGCCTACGCGGTCCCCCCGGTCGTCACGAGCGAGGCCCGCTCGGACGGCGATCATCCGGTGGGACTACAGGTGGCGACGCATGATGAGGTCGGTGGTGCGGTACCCGCGAGACGAGTACAGGGCGATGGCACGCTCGTTCCCGCCGAAGACGTGCAGGCTCAGCTCGGTGTAGCCCTGCGCTCGCGCCCACTGCTCTGCCGCGGCGAGCAGGGCACGGCCTGTGCCCCGTCCTTGTGCTTGTGGATCGACGGCGATGTCGTAGAGGAACGCCAGCTGTGGCTCGCTGCGGTGTGGCCCGATCCAGACGTCGCCGGCGTCGACGTCGCCGATGCTGGCGTGCAGGACGGTGTGTCCAGGGAGGAGTCTGCCGTCAGGAAACATGGCTGCCGTCTCGGCTCGCACCTGGCTCTGGGCGATGTCGGCCGGCACGCCGCCCAGGGCTGCCTTCTGCTCGGCATATCGGTTCTCCACCGCGGTGATGAACGCGGAGAGCCGGGCGGGCGCGAGGGGTCGGATGGTCAGCTCGGCCATGCTGGGCGTCCTTCACGAGTCGGGTCGGTCATCGTGTGGCTGAGGGTGATCCTCCTCGCCCGGCCGCGTGGCCGAGAAGTTGAAGCACTGGGACAGCACGTTGTGGACGTGCACCTCGCAGGTCGCCCACGGCTCACCCCAGGGCGCGGCCGATCTCGCGCAGCTCGCCCAGCACAGTGCGCACCACCTGCTGGGCGGCCCGGTCGCGCCGGGCGAGGGCGACGATGTCGCGGATGGCCCGGACGCCGACGAGCGGTCGGGTCACCACGCCGTCGCGTGGACGGGTCGTGTAGCGCGGCAGGATCGCGAGCCCCGCGCCGGCCGCCACCAGGGCCTCGACGACGTGGTTGTCCCGCACCCGTTGCACCCGCTGGACGGTCGTGCCGGTCGCGTGCTCCACGGCGACAAGAATCGTGTCGAACGGGTATCCCGCCGGCACGCCGACCCACGGCTCCCCCGCCACGTCGCGCGGGTGCAGCCGCTCGCGGTTGGCAAGCGGGTGGTCTACGCGAAGCGCGACGTCGAGCGGCTCGCGCGCCAGCACGACCCGCACCAGGTCGGCCTGACGGTCGGTCCGCGGGGTCGAGAGGGTGTGCCCGATGACGATGTCATGGTTCATCACGCGCGTGTCGAACTCCGCCTCGGCGACGTCGAAGTCGTCGAGCTCGATCCGGACGTCGGTCCCCCTCAGTCGCGAGTAGAGCTGTGGCACAAAGACTTCCGCTGCACTCGGCAGGGCTCCGAGGCGCACCAGACCCCGTGGCGCGTCGCGTAGAGCGTCCAGCTCGGCCTGCAGGTTGGCCAGCGCGAGCGCGACGTCGGCCGCGCCGTCGGCGAGCAGCCGCCCGGCCGCCGTGAGCCGCAGCCGGCGACCGTCGGGCACGACGAGGGTGACCCCGAGCTCGCGCTCCGCGGACCGCAGCTGCTGGGACACGGCCGACGGCGTCCGATGCGTCGCGGCGGCGACGGCGGTGACGGTGCCGCGGTCGGCGAGGTCGCGCAGCAGCTCGAGGTGGCGAACGTCCATGTAGGCAGACTAAAGCTTTGCTTCACAACTATGCGATTGTGCTACGCGAACCAAACCGCCACCGTAGACCTCGTGCCAGCTCTCGTCTCCACCCCCAGCCCCAGCGTCGGCCCGACGGCCGGGCCCCGTCCCAGCACGGCCCTGCCGCCCACGCACCGCCTGCTCGCCGCCCTCGTGGCGGTGCTGTGGGGCGTGAACTTCCTCGCGATCCACGCGTCGCTCGAGCAGTTCCCGCCGCTGTTCCTGGTCGCGCTGCGGTTCACCCTGCTCGCCGTGCCGACGATGCTGCTCGTGCAGCGCCCGCAGGTGCCGACGCGCTGGCTCGTGGGCTACGGCCTGGGGTTCGGGGTGCTGCAGTTCGCCTTCCTCTACACGGGCATGGCGGCGGGCCTGCCGGCGGGCGTCGCGTCGCTGGTGCTGCAGGCGTCGGGTCCGTTCACCCTGGTGCTCGGCGCGCTGCTGCTCCACGAGAGCGTGCACCCGCGGCAGTGGCTCGGGGTCGCCGTCGCCGCGGTCGGGATGATCATGGTCGGCCTGTCGCGGGCGGGTGCCGCTCAGCTGCTCCCCTACGTGCTGGTGCTGCTGGGGGCGCTCGGCTGGGCGCTCGGCAACCTCTCGAGCCGGCTGGCGGCGCCGCCGAACCCGCTCCACCTCACCTTGTGGATGTCGGTCGTCGTGCCCGTGCCGATGCTGCTGCTGTCGCTCGCCGTCGAGGGTCCGGCGGCCATCACCCACTCGCTCGCCACGTCGCTCTCGCCGGCCGCCATCCCAGCCTGGCTCGGCCTCGCCTACACGGTGCTGCTCGGCACCGTGGCCGGATCGGGCATCTGGACCTGGCTGCTCGCCCGGCACCCCGCGGGCGTCGTCGCGCCGTTCTCCATGCTCGTGCCGGTCGTCGGCATCGCCACCGCGGCCCTCGCCCTCGGCGAGATCCCCACCCCGCTCGAGCTGGTGGGCGGCGTCGTGGTGATCACCGGCGTCCTGGTGGGTGCGAGCCGGGGCCGTCTTCCTCGTGTCGGCCGGGCACCGAGCGCCACGGGACGGCACCGCTGAGTCACCCATTTAGGGGATAAAAGGATTGGCACTGAGTGATTTGCTGGCGCCATGCCGTCACTATACGTCGCCAAATGAGGCGAAAGAGCCATATCTGGCCCGATGAGGGATGAAACCGGACGAAAGCCGTGCCGAATGTGGCGCGGGCCATCATCATTGACTAGTCATCGCTCACCCGGCTGCCGGCCAGCCCTCGCCCTCTCCCCCTGAAGGTCCCATGGCTACGATCCTCCACGTCACCGAGGCGCTTGGCGGAGGACTGCTCACCTCCGTCAGCACGCTTGCGCAGGCCCAGGCCGCGGATGGGCATCGCGTGGTCCTCCTGCACACCCGTCGCCCCGACACCCCGCCGGCTTCCGACCTCGACTCCGAGTGGTTCCCGTCCTGCGAGCGCATCGAGATCGAGCGTTCGGAGTCCAGACCCGCCATGCTCGCGCGGCTCGCCGCGCAGGTGCTCCGCACGGCGCGGTCGACCAAGGCCGACGCCGTCCACGTCCACAGCGCGCTGGCCGGCGTCTCCGCCCGGGCGATCTACCCGCTGCTGCGGCGCGGGTCCCGCGTGTTCTACACCCCGCACGGCTTCTCGTTCGTCCTTACCGACTACCCCGTCGTCCTGCAGCGGGCGGCCTTCGCGGTCGAGTACCTCGCGGCGCGCTCCTGCGACGGCATGATCTGCGTGTCCCCCTCGGAGGCGGCGCTCGCCAGCACCCGCCTGCGCACCCGCAACGTCTCGGTGCTGGAGAACACCGTGGACGCCGACACCCTCCCCACCTGGCGTGGCCACCCCGGCCGACGCCCCGTCGTCGGCACGGTGGGCCGAGATACCAACCGTGCCGGAGAACCCGGGCGAAGTGTTCCAGGGACAAGGCGGCTTTCCTCGCGGTCTCGGCAGTCGGTGGATGCAGGCTCGAGGGCTTCAGCCGCTCGGGCGACCCTTCCAGGCTACCAATCCAGGCCCCAGTCGGACGGCCCTGAACTAGTTGTCACCATCGGTGCCCGTGGGGCTACGGAATGCTCCGTACCACCTCCGGCGCGACCTGCAACCGACTACGTCGAGGCGACATTCGCGGCGGCCGCGATGTCGTCCAGCAGCACCGCCTGGATCAGATCGCTGGCCCACCGCAGCATGGCGACGTCGCGCAGCGGCTTGCCGCCGACGCGGGCCGTCATGGGGGCGGGCACGAGCACGACGTGCTGCGCGTCCTTGATCAGGGTGCCGGGATAGAGGCGCATCAGGCGCATCTGCTGGCTGTCGCGCAGCTCGTGGATCGGGCCGAACCGCACGACCTTGCCCTGCAGCGCCACGTCGTGGATCGACGCGCGGCGGGCGACGATGCGCAGCCGCGCGACCTCGACGAGGTTCTGCACCGGCTCGGGGAGCGCGCCGTAGCGGTCCTCGAGCTCGGCGACGATCTCGGCCAGCCCGGCCTCGTCCTCGACGACGGCGAGCTTCTTGTAGGCCTCGAGGCGCAGCCGCTCCCCCGGCACGTAGTCGTGCGGCAGGTGGGCGTCGACGGGCAGCTCGATCTTGATCTCGGCGGCCTGCTCGGTGCCTCCGTCGCCGCGGAAGTCGGCGACCGCCTCACCGACCATCCGCACGTAGAGGTCGAAGCCGACTCCCGCGATGTGCCCGGACTGCTCGCCGCCGAGCAGGTTGCCGGCGCCGCGGATCTCCAGGTCCTTCATCGCGACCTGCATGCCGGCGCCGAGGTCGGTGTGGCTGGCGATGGTCTGCAACCGGTCCAGGGCCGTCTCGGTGAGCGGCTTCTCCGGCGGGTAGAGGAAGTAGGCGTAGGCCCGCTCCCGGCCACGCCCCACCCGACCGCGCAGCTGGTGCAGCTGGGACAGGCCGAGCATGTCGGCCCGCTCGACGATGAGGGTGTTGGCGTTGGAGATGTCCAGGCCGGTCTCGACGATCGTGGTGCACACCAGCACGTCGAAGCGCTTCTCCCAGAAGTCCAGGACGACCTGCTCGAGGCGGTTCTCACCCATCTGGCCGTGGGCCGTCTCGATGCGCGCCTCGGGCACCAGCTCGCGCAGCCGCGAGGCGGCCCGCTCGATCGAGGACACCTTGTTGTGCACGAGGAAGACCTGCCCCTCACGCATCAGCTCGCGCCGGATCGCCGCGACGACCTGCCGCTCGTCGTAGGCGCCGACATAGGTCAGGACCGGGTGGCGCTCCTCGGGCGGCGTTGCGAGAGTAGACATCTCGCGGATGCCTGTGACCGCCATCTCGAGCGTGCGCGGGATCGGTGTCGCCGACATGGCGAGCACGTCGACCGCCGTGCGCATGGCCTTCAGCTGCTCCTTGTGCTCGACGCCGAAGCGCTGCTCCTCGTCGATCACGACCAGCCCGAGGTCCTTGAAGCGCACCTCCTTGGACAGCAGGCGGTGCGTCCCGATGACGAGGTCCACCGACCCGTCGGCGAGCCCCGCGATGACCGCCTTGGCCTCCTTGTCGGTCTGGAAGCGCGACAGCGCCTTCACCGTCACCGGGAACTGCGCGTAGCGCTCCCCGAACGTCTGCAGGTGCTGCTGGACCAGCAACGTGGTGGGCACCAGGACGGCGACCTGCTTGCCGTCCTGGATCGCCTTGAACGCGGCGCGGACCGCGATCTCGGTCTTGCCGTAGCCGACGTCACCGCAGATGAGCCGGTCCATCGGGACGGCCTTCTCCATGTCGGCCTTGACCTCGTCGATCGACGAGAGCTGGTCGGCGGTCTCGACGTAGCTGAACGCGTCCTCGAGCTCCCGCTGCCAGGGCGTGTCCGGCGGGAAGGGGTGCCCGGCCGTCGCCATGCGCGCGGAGTAGAGCCGGATCAGCTCGCCGGCGATCTGCTTGACGAACTTGCGGGCTCGGCTCTTGGTCTTCTGCCAGTCCGAGCCGCCCATCTTGGACAGCGTCGGCTGCTCGCCACCGACGTAGCGGGTGACCTGGTCGAGCTGGTCGGACGGCACGAAGAGCTGGTCGCCGGGCTGGCCGCGCCGCGACGAGGCGTACTCGAGCACGAGGTACTCGCGGGTCGCCCCACCGACCGTGCGCTGCATCATCTCGACGAACCGGCCCACGCCGTGCTGCTCGTGCACGACGAAGTCGCCGGGCTTGAGCTGGAGCGGGTCGACGGTGTTGCGGCGCTTCGACGGCATCCGTCGCATGTCACGCGTCGAGCCCCGACCGACGGCGGTGCCCGTCAGGTCTTGCTCGGTGACGACGACGAGATCGACTCCGGGGCAAGCGAATCCGCTGCCGAGCGCCCCCGTGGTGATGGACACCAGCCCCGGCTCCAGCGCCTGCGCGGCGTCGTCGGACATGAGCCGCGCCGCCACCTCGGCCTCGCCGAGCAGCTCGACCAGGCGCTTGGCCAGACCGGGGCCCTCGGTGACGATCACGACGCGCTGGCGCTCGTGGGTCCACCGGCGCAGGTCGGCGAGCGCCTGCTCGCGGTCGCCGCGGTAGGTCGGCACCTCGGTCACCGGCAGGGTGACCCCGACGACGTCGTCGTCGCCGAGCTCTGGTGCGAGAGAGCCGAGCTCGGCGTCGATGGCGAACGGCGTGAAGGTCCACCAGGCCATCGACCGGGTCAGCGCGTGGTCGCGCACCTCCGGCAGCGTCCAGTAGGAGCCGCTGCCGAGGACCGCCCGCAGGTCGACCGGGGCAGCGCTGCCGGCGACGGCGCCACCCCAGGACGCCTCGAGGAACTCCTCGCTCGTGGCCACCAGGTCGCGCGCCCGGATGCGGACCCGCTCGGGGTCGCACACGACGACGCGCGACCCCCGCGGCAGCACGTCGAGCAACGACTCCATGCCGTCGACGAGGACCGGGCCGAGGGACTCCATGCCCTCGACGGCGATGCCCTCGGCGACCTTGCCGAGCAGGTCCGCCACGCCCGGCAGCTGCGGCATCAGGTCGCGGGCCCGCTCGCGCACCGCATCGGTCAGCAGGATCTCGCGGCACGGCGGCGCCCAGAGGCCGTGCTCGGCGACCTCGAGGCTGCGCTGGTCGGCCACCCGGAACCAGCGGATCTCCTCGATCGTGTCGCCCCAGAAGTCCAGCCGCAGCGGGTGCTCCTCGGTCGGCGGGAAGACGTCGAGGATCCCGCCGCGCACCGCGAAGTCGCCGCGCCGCTCGACGAGATCCGTGCGGGTGTAGGCCGCGTCGACGAGCCGCGCCACCACGTCGTCGAGGGACACCTCGTCGCCGGCCTGCAGGGCCACCGGGGCGAGGTCGCCGAGCCCCTGGGCGATCGGCTGCAGCAGCGCGCGGATGCTGACGACCAGCACCCGCACCGGCCCGTAGACCGGGTCGCCGGCCACCGGGTGGGCGAGCCGGCGCAGCACGGCCAGGCGCTGCCCGACGGTGTCGCTGCGCGGGCTGAGCCGCTCGTGCGGGAGGGTCTCCCAGCTCGGGAAGCCCGCGACCTGCTCGGCGGGCATCATGGCGCGCAGGCTGGACACGAGGTCCTCGGCCTCGCGCCCGGTCGCCGTGACGACGAGCAGCGGCTCGTCCTGACGATGCTCCATCGCGGCCAGCAGCACCGGCCGGGCGCCGTTGACCAGCGCCACGTCGACCGCGTCGGCCTGGTCCATCCGCGACAGCAGGCGGGCGGTGGCGCCGTCCTGCTCGAGCGCAGGCACCAAGGCGGCAAGGGACACGGGCTACTCCAGGGGCGTGGGGGGATGCCAGGCCAGCCTACGTCTCCGGCGAGGCACCTCGAACCCGCCGATCACGTTACGCCGTTCGAGGGAAACGCAGCAATGGCCGTGTGACAGAATGTGCTCATGCCTGAGCATCTCGCTACTCCGACCCGCCGTCGGTGTGAACGGGATACCCACCGCAAGATTGATTTCAGGTCAGGTAATAGGCTTCTCAGACACGGGGGAGGAGCACGTCGAGACCGGCCCGTCGCACGTCGGGACGACCGGCTGCTCGGCCGGCACGCCTCACGCGCGACGACCCCGCTGCAGCCATCCATCGACAGCCAGGCGGAGCTCCTTCACATGTCCGACACCCTTGCGACCATTCGCACCGTCCTCGCCGAGCAGGGCCGCCTGTCCGTCGACGCCCAGACCGTCTCCGAGACGGCCGACCTCTACGCCGCCGGCCTGACCTCGCACGCCACCATCAACGTCGTGCTGGGCCTCGAGAACGCCTTCGACATCGAGCTGCCGGACGAGCTGTTGGTCAAGTCCACCTTCGAGACCATCGCCGCCATCTCGGCCGCGGTCGAGTCCGAGCTGGGCGCCTGATGGCGCGCGTCACCAAGGACACCCTGGTCGCCGAGGCCAAGCGGATCGGTCAGGAGGTCGCCGCCCAGCACGCCAAGGACGTCGACCGCGAGGGTCGCTTCCCCGTCGAGGCGTTCGACGCGCTCAAGGAGGCCGGCCTGCTCTCCGCGTGGATCCCCGAGGAGGACGGCGGCGCCGGTGCCACGATCCTCGAGATCGGCCGCGCCACCGAGGAGCTCGGCAAGCACTGCGCCTCGACCGCCATGATCTTCGCGATGCACCAGATCCAGGTGGCCTGCCTGGTCTACCACGGCACCTCCGACTACATGGCCGGGCTGCGCAAGCGGGTCGCCGACGAGCAGCTGCTGCTCGCCTCGGCCACGACCGAGATCGGCATCGGCGGCGACGTCCGCCGCTCGACCTGCGCGGTCGAGGACCACGGCGACGGCACCTTCGTGCTGGTCAAGAACGCCCCGGTCATCTCCTACGCCGAGGCCGCCGACATCATCCTCGTGACGGCCCGCAAGTCCCCCGACGCCGCACCGAGCGACCAGGTCCTGGTCCTGTGCGAGAAGGCCGACCTCACCCTCGAGCCGACCAGCACCTGGGACACCATGGGGTTCCGGGGCACCTGCTCCCCCGGCTTCATCCTCACCGCGAGGTCGACCACCGACCACATCATCCCGCACGAGTACGCCGACATCTCGGCGCGCACCATGCTGCCGGTCTCGCACACCCTGTGGGCGCACAGCTGGCTGGGCATCGCCACGAGCGCCACCTCGCTGGCCCGCCAGTTCGTCCGCCAGGCCGCCCGCCGCTCCGGCAGCACCCCGCCCGGTGCGCTGCGGCTCGCCGAGCTCGAGGTCGTGCTGACCTCCTTCCAGGACCGCGTGCACGGCGCCGCCCAGCGCTACGCCGAGCTGGACCCCAACGACCCCGCGGCCACGGCCATGGGGCGGGCGATCTACTTCAACACCCTCAAGGTGTTCGCCTCCACGACCGTCGTGGACGTGGTCGCCCGCGCGCTGCTGGTCGTCGGCATCCAGGGCTACCGGCTGGACAGCCCGCTGACCCTCGACCGCCACCTGCGCGACGCCTACGGCGCGCAGCTGATGGTCAACAACGACCGCATCCTGACCAACACGGCCGCGCTCGCGTCCGTCTACCGGGGAGACTGATCCATGGAGCGTGAAGCCGCGCAGGCCGAGCTGCGCGCCCGCCTGATCGAGGCGGGTCACCTGTACCCCCAGCCCTACCAGGGGCTGTGGGCCTTCGGCGGCGACTTCGAGGCGGTCCTCGCCGGGGTCGAGCGCCAGGTCCACCTGATGGAGCCGCTCCAGGGCGTGCGCCAGATGACCTTCCCGCCGTTCCTCGGTGAGCGCGAGTTCGTCGCGACCGGCTACATGAACTCCTTCCCCCAGCTGATCGGCTCGGTCGACGTGTTCACCGGTGACAACCGCGAGCACCGCAAGATGGTCGCGGCCAAGGACGCCGGTGAGGACTGGACGACCTACCTCACGCCCGCGCACCTGGACCTCGTGTCGGCCCCGTGCCACGCGACCTACCCGATGCACGCCGGCACGACGCTCGAGGAGCCGGTCAAGTACGAAGTCTCCTCGCGCTGCTTCCGGCACGAGCCGTCGGACGACCCGATGCGCCTGGTCAGCTTCCGGATGCGCGAGAAGGTCTGCTTCGGCACCCCCGAGGCGGCCGTCGAGCACCGCGAGCTGGGCATGCGGGTCGGCCCCGAGCTGCTGCGCTCGATGGGGCTGACGATCGAGGTCGAGCCCGCCAACGACCCGTTCTTCGGTCGCGCCGCGCAGATCTTCGCCCAGGGCCAGCTCGACGCCGGCCTGAAGTACGAGTTCGTCTGCAAGGTCTACGGCGACGAGAACTCCGGCACCGCGCTCGGGTCCTCGAACTACCACAACGACCACTTCGGGCTGGACTTCGACGTGCACGTCCCGGGCGGCGGCCTCGCGCACTCCTCGTGCATCGGCTTCGGGCTCGAGCGCGTCACGGTGGCGCTGTTCGCCACGCACGGCATGGACGTGTCCACCTGGCCGGCCGACGTGCGCGCCGTCCTGGGCCTGTCCTCGGACGAGCAGTCCGCGTAGTCCTCCGCACTCGCGAAAGAGGTTGGCAGCACAGATGTTCGACCAGCTGGACGTCCCGTCCTACACGCAGAGCCCTCTCCACGGAGGGGCCCGGACGTGGACCGAGACCAACTGCTACATCGACATCTGGATCGAGCTCGTCCACCTCCTCGGCCTGGCCGCTGAGCCGGCAGGGGTCTGCGCGTTCAGCGCGGACTCCCTGCCGGGCCAGTGGTCGTTCCTGAAGTACCAGCCCGAGGACCTGCGGGCGCTCTACGGCATCGAGGTCGCCGAGTTCAACCCGTGGAAGGACATGGAGGAGCACGTCCTCGAGATGATGGCCGCCGGCCACCTCATCACCCTCGAGACCGACTCCTGGTATCTCCCCGACACCGCCGGCGTTGCCTACCAGCTCGACCACGTCAAGTCCTCGATCATGCCGCTGCGCATCGACCCCGCCGCGCGCCGGCTCACCTACCTGCACAACGCGGGGCTCTATCAGCTCGAGGGCGTCGACTACGACGGCGTCTTCTCGAAGCCGGGCACCAGCAACGTCGCCCCCCAGCCCTACGTCGAGCTGGTCCGCGTAGACCGGCTGGACCGGGACGTCGAGACCTTGCCTCGGCGCACGGTCGCCCTCGCCCGCGAGCACCTGGCGCGGCGTCCCGCCGACAACCCCGTGGCCCGGTTCGCCGACCAGGTGCGCACCATCGCGCCCACCCTGCCCGAGCGCGGGTTCGACTACTTCCACAAGTTCTCGTTCGCCTACACCCGCCAGCTGGGGCTCACCGCGCAGAACGCCGCCGACGCGTGCCGCTGGCTGGCGTCCCAGACCATCGACCCCGATGTGCTGACGGACCAGCAGCGCAGCGAGCTGGCCAGTGCCGCAACGTCGTTCGACGTCGTGTCCCAGGAGATGAAGAACCTGCAGTTCGCGCTCGCGCGGGTCACGGGTGGCCGCAAGAAGGACATCGAGCCCGCCCTCACCCTGGTCACCGACCAGTGGGACGAGGCCGTGCGACGCGTCGTGGGCGCCCTCTGCTGATGCGTTGGGAGTGCCTGCGGGTCGAGCCCGGCACCATCACCAGCCCGACGCAGCTGCCCGCAGACGGCTGGCGACCCGTCGACTTCCCCGGTGCCGTCGGTGTGACCGACGCCGACTCGTCCGACTGGTGGCTGCGGACGACCATCACGCTCGACCCCCGATCGGCATCACTGCCGACGCTGCGGTTCGACGGACTGTCCACCTACGCAACGGTTTTCGTCGACGACACCGAGGTCGTCCGCAGCGCCAACGCGTTCCGGCGGGGTGAGGTGGCGCTGGGCTCGCTCGCCCCTGGCGGCGGCGACGGTCGCGAGCACCGGCTGTCGGTGCGCCTCGAGGCGCTCGGCTCGGTGCCGGTCCCCCGCAAGCCCCGCGCCCGCTGGCGCTCGTCGCTCATCCCCGACTCTTCGCTGCGCTGGCGACGCACCCCCGACCTCGGGCGGATCCCGAGCTGGCGCGGCGCCACCCCGCCCGTGGGGGTGCTCGGCGAGCTGACCCTCGGTGCAGCACGTCCCACCCTCGGGATCGTCCGGGCCGACCTGCAGGACGACGGCAGCGGCGTGGTGGACGTCGAGCTCGGCTGTCTCGCTGACGTGCCCACCCGGGTCGCGCTGCGTAGGGCCGACTCCACACAACCCATCGTCGAGGATGAGATCGACTGGCAGCCAGGAGATCCCGCGCTCACTGGTCGGGTGCGTCTCGAGGTGACGGACGTCGAGCGGTGGTGGCCGCACACGCACGGCACGCCGAGCACCTACCTGCTCGAGGTCCGCTGCGCCGACGAGGTCGTGGAGCACCGCGTCATCGGCTTCAGCACCGTCGTCGCCGACCGCACCGACGGGCGCTTCGGGCTGGTCGTCAACGACGTCCCCGTCTTCGTCCGCGGCGCCTGCTGGGTGCCGACCGACCCCGTGCACTGGACCGTCGACGCGGCCACGGCGCGCACCGACCTCGCTCGCCTGGCGGCTGCCGGCTTCAACCTGGTGCGCATCACCGGCACCAATCGATACGAACCGGCGGCGGTCTGGGACGCAGCGGCCGAGCTCGGTCTGCTCGTCTGGCAGGACGTCATGCTCAGCACGTTCGACCCGCCAGAGGACCCGGCCTGGCTCGCGGACTTCGAGGCCGAGGTCGTCGACCAGCTCACCCGGCTCACCGGTCGCCCCAACCTGGCCGTGGTCGCCGGTGGCACCGAGACCGAGCAGCAGCCGACGCTGATGGGCCTCTCCCCCGACCGCTATGTCATGACGGCCGTCCATGAGCTGCTCCCTCGCGTCTGCGCCACCGTGGTGCCCGCAGCCGTGCACGTCACGTCCAGCCCCTCGGGCGGCCCGCTGCCGGTGAGCATCGACCACGGGGTCAGCCACTACTTCGGGGTGGGCGCCTACCTGCGGCCGCTCGACGACGCCCGCTCCGC
Source organism: Arsenicicoccus piscis (assembly GCF_022568835.1). GTDB lineage: Bacteria > Actinomycetota > Actinomycetes > Actinomycetales > Dermatophilaceae > Arsenicicoccus > Arsenicicoccus piscis. The sequence goes on along the minus strand of NZ_JAKZHV010000004.1, from coordinate 216,739 downwards.
CCGCGTGTCGTTCGCGTCCGAGGCCCTGGCCTTCGCGATCCCGCCGTCACGGGCGCAGGTCGTCGCCGACTTCGGGCCCGGCCCGAGCACCGGTCGGGGCACGGCCTGGCGCGACGGCATCCCCAGCGACCGCGGCGTCGACTGGGACTTCGAGGACGTCACCGACCACTACGTCACCGACGTGTTTGGCCTGCGTCGCGCCGACGTCGACACCGACCGATGGCTCGACCTGCAACGAGCGGCCTTGGCGCACACCATGACTCGCGCCATGGAGGCCTGGCGGTCCAGCGACACCGTCACCCAGGGCGCCGTCATCTTGTCCCACCGCGACCTGACGGCCGGCCCCGGCTGGGGCCTGCTCGACCACCGCGGCGGCGCCAAGGCACCCCTGCTCGCCCTCGGCGAGGTGCTGCGTCCGCTCGCCGTCCTCGCCGTCGACCGCGGCCTGGATGGGCTGCTCCTGGACGTGGTCAACGACGGCGACCAGCCGGTCTACGGGACGTTGGCGGTGGAGGTGTTCGCCACCGGGGCCCGGCCGGTGCTGGACGCCCGCACCGAGCTGAGCGTGCCGCCCCACGGGCACCAGGCGCTGCCCGTCGAGCCGCTGCTGGGCGGCTTCCGCGACCTCACCTATGCCTGGCGCTTCGGCGAGCGCACCTACCGCGCCCTGCGCGCCACGGTCACCGACCTCACGGGTGAGGTGCTCGTCGATCGCACCGTCCTGCTCGGCCCGCCCGTCGCCACCGCGGGCCGTCCCGACGAGGCCGCGTCACCGCTGCAGGCCTCGGCCCGCCGCGACGGCGACGACGTGGTGGTCACGGTCTCGGCCGCGCAGGTGATGGAGTTCCTCCACCTGGACCTGCCGACCGGCTACGCTCCCGACCGGGGCTGGTTCCACCTCGCCCCCGGTCAGCAGGCCGAGATCCGCTGCACCCCCGCCCCTCGCGCCGACGTCCCGCCCCACGACCCAGCCGACAACCCCGCCGAGACCGTCCCCGTCGCTCTCCCTCCCGTGACGGTGCGCCGCCTGGGCGGCGAACCCCTCGACTGCAAGGTGCTCTGATCATGGTCCCCCCGCCCTCGGGCGCTCCCCCCGCCACCACGGTGCGGCCGTCGAGCTCGACCACGAGCAGGACCGCCGGCAGCACGAAGCGCTTCGCGGTGCTGCCGTCCCAGCACGGGATGGTCGAGGGCTACCGGATCGATCCCAACGGCTCGGCGTTCACCGTGGCGCTGCGCACGCAGCTGCTGGGCCTGGTCGACCGGGAGCTGCTGCGTGCGGCCACCCGGCGCGCGCTCGCCGAGTCCGACTGCACCCGAGTGCGATTCGACGTCGACGACGAGCCGATGACCCAGCACCTCGGCGCGGAGATCGAGCCCTACATCGTGGACCTCACCGCCGCGCCCGACCCGAGCGAGGCCGTCCGTCGCTGGTGCCGCGAGCGCACGGACCTGCCCTTCGACCTGCGCAGCGACGACCCGCTGATGGAGTTCGCCGTGCTGGCCGTCGGGCCGCAGGAGACCTGGTACTACCAGCGCGCGCACCACAGCGTCGTGGACGGCTACGGCGCGCAGATCCTGCGCACCCGAGCGCTCGAGATCTACGGCGAGCTGATCGGCGGGGCGCCCGCAGCGCCGGCGCAGACGAGCAGCATCGTGGAGCTGGTCGAGCAGGAGCAGCACGAGAGCTCCGAGAGCGAGCAGTTCTGGGTCGACTACCTCGCGGGCGTGCCCGAGCGGATGTCGCCGACCGAGAGCCAGGCGCTGATCCGGTCGCACGCCCACGAGCACAGCGCCCGCGTGTCGGCTCAGGCGCGCACGGCGCTCGGCGACACGCTGCGCAATCGGGTGTGGAGCTACCCCGTGATCGCCGCCGTCAGTGCCTACGTCGCGGCCGCCTGCGAGCAGCACGAGGCCGTCATCGGCGCGCCGGTCGTCGCCCGGGACACCCCGCTCGAGCGGCGCGTCGCCACGATGATGATGTGCGTGCTGCCGCTGCGCCTCGCCGTCGAGCCGGGCGGCGACCTCGCCGCCGCCACCCGCCGGGCGGCCAAGGAGATGCGAGCCGTGCGGCCGCACAACCGGGCCCGCCCGGAGCACCTGCTCTCCGTCGTGCCCGTCGCCTGGCGCACCGGTCGGATCCACGGCCCGACCGTCAACGTCATCCCGTTCGAGGAGGAGCTCGTCAGCGAGGGGCTGGAGCTGCACACCGAGCCGGTGCGCCGCGGCCCGGCCTTCGACCTGCTGATCACCGTCGTGCCCACCAACGACGCCGGCCTGCGCGTCGAGGTGAGCGCCAACCCCTCGCACTACACCGACGACGAGACCCGGTGGCACACGCAGCGGATCGCCGAGCTCCTCGAGCGGCTCGCCGCCCAGCCCGGCGTGGCCCTCGACGAGGTCGAGCTACGCATGGCGGCGGAGATCGAGGCCGCCGAGCGGCTGGCCGTCGAGGAGGTGGTCGATCGGTCCGACGCGGGGCCCGTCGAGTGGTCCGGCCAACGGTCCGGCGAGCACGGCCACGGTCCCTCAGGTGACCGGCCGGTCTACGGCGAAGTGCTGAGCGTGGCGCAGGTGCGCTGCCCGGACCTGGCCGACGACGTGCCGCGGGGCCTGGCCGTGCTCGACCTGCTGGGCCGACCGGCGCGCTTCGGCATGGTCGGCCGGGTGCACGTGGTGAGCGGCGGCTCCCTGCACGAGACCGAGCTGCTGGCCCAGGTGCTCCCGGACGGCCTGCGCTACCGCGGCCCGGCCGACCAGCGCCGGCTCGTGGCGGGCGCCTACGTCGAGGCCGACGGGGTCGCGGCCGAGGTCCGGCACGCGGCCGGGGTGCACGCCGCGTCGGCCCGCTGGGACGCCCGGAACCTGCGCATCGACGTCACCCCCGAGCACGGCGTGGACCCCGTCGAGCTGGCAGCGCGCGTCAAGACCATCGCCCCGCGCGGCAGCCGCGCCCGGGTCACGGTCGGCGAGCCCTACGGGTGAGGCCCCGCCGGGGTCTCAGCGCGGCGCGTGGAAGCGCTGCTGGGCCGGCTCGAGGCCGGTGAGCACGAGGGCCTCGACCGCGTCGGCGGCCTCGTCGAGGAGCAGCGGCAGCGAGCGCCGCTCGGTGGTGGAGAAGTCCTTGAGCACGAAGTCTGCGGGGTCCTGACGGCCGGGCGGCCGACCGATGCCGACCCGCACCCGCAGGTAGTCCTTGGTGCCGAGGGCCGAGCTGATCGAGCGGAGCCCGTTGTGCCCGCCCTCGCCACCGCCTCGTTTGAGCCGGACGGTGTCGGCGTCGATGTCCAGCTCGTCGTGGACGACGACCAGACGGTCGGGCGGGATCTTCGCGAACGCCATGAGCGCCTTGACCGGACCGCCGGACTCGTTCATGTAGGACAGGGGGACGGCCAGCGTGAGCCGATCGCCCCCGACCGCCACGATCCCGGACGGGCCGAGCCGGACGTCGGCGGTCAGCATGCGCGTCTTGTGCTTGGTCAACGTGGCGCCCCCACGGCGGGCCAGCTCGTCGACGACCATGGCACCCACGTTGTGCCGGTTGCCCGCGTAGCGCGGTCCGGGGTTGCCGAGTCCGACGACGAGCCAGGGGTCCATGGGGGTCAGCATCTCATCGTTTGCCGGAGCGAGAAGTGGCTGGTCCGTATACTCGAGGGGGTGCCCGGATCGGGCAGTCACAGCGTTCGACGGGGTGGGATCAGGTGGGTGTGAGCCAGCAGCAGGTTGCCGAGCACGAGGCGACCGCCGCCCCTGGCGCCGGCCCGGATCCGGCAGGCCCGACCCGCTCGGTCACCCACTCCTGGACCCGGGCGCACGACCGTGAGCTGATGACCCACGTGCACCGTCCGGCCTCGGGTCGGGCCGACGCCGTCGTGGTGCTGTGCGACGGGCTGGCCCGCGACCAGGTGCTCGGGTTCCGCAGCTACCGCATGCTGGCCGACCAGCTCGCCGAGTCCGGTGCCCTCGCCGTGCGTTTCGCCTGGTCCGACACGGCCGACTCGGGCGCTCCGGCTCCGGACGACGACCGCGACAGCCTGACCCGCTGGGTCGAGGACCTCGACGCCGTCGTCGCCCTGGCCGCCTCGCTCGCGCCCGGCGTCCCCGTCGTCCTGGTCGGGCTGCGTGCCTCGGGGCTGATCGCCACCCGCTATGCCGTAGAGCACCCGGGCGCCGTCGACCAGATCCTCCTGTGGGAGCCGGTCGGGTCGGGGCGGACCTGGCTGCGCACCCAGGAGACCTTGCACAAGATCAGCTTCGAGTACCGCATGCGGCAGGCGCGCCCGCCCCTGCCCGAGGGCGCGGTCGAGGTGCCGGGTCGGCTCTTCCCGGCCGCCGACGTGGCGGCCCTGCGCGCCGCCAGGATCGTCGACCCGAAGCCGACGCGCGTCGACGTGGTCATCCGTCCGGACCATCCCGGCGACCGGGTGCTGGACCGCTTCCTCGACGGCGCAGCCTCGGTGACGCGGGTGGCCGGTCAGGCCGAGGCCCTCGACACCCCCACCCTGATGGCCCGGGTCTCGCTGGAGACGCTGGCGACGCTCGTCGCGCTGGTGCAGCGCGGCGCCGAGCCGGTGGCGATCGAGACCTTCGCGCCGCGCACCGACGCGGTCGTGGCCCTGTTGCCCCACCGCGGCCGGCCGACGCCGGTCCACGAGCGCCTGACCGAGGTCTACGGCATGCACGCGGTGGTCACCGACGCGATCGGTGCGCCGACCCGCGCCGTGCTGACGATCCCGGGCTCGGGCGAGCCGATGGACGGCCCGACGGGACTGTGGACCCGGTTCGCGCGGGTCGCGGCGGGGCGCGGCGTGACCACGCTGCGGGTCGACCGGCACGGCGCGGGCGAGATGAGCGACCCGGCCGACCTCACCGACCCGTGGCCCTACCACGGCCCCGCCGTCGACGACCTCGCGACCGCGTACGACTGGCTGCGCTCGCGCACGGGGCTGCGGCCGGTGCCGATCGGCATGTGCTCGGGCGCCTGGATCGCGACCCAGGTGGCGCTGCGCACCGACGTCGACACGGTCATCGCCGTCAACCAGGTCGCGTGGGACGTCGCCGCCCTCCCCGAGGGCAACCCGGTCCCCAAGATCGTCGACCCGTCCATGGCCGAGAGCGAGCTGCTCCCCGACTCGGCCAAGGTCAGCACCCGCGACCGGGTCAGGATCGCGATCCGGCACGCCCTCAAGGCCTACGCCCCGCAGCCGGTGTGGCGCGCGCTCGCCGAGCGTGGCCAGGTGCAGATGCCGGCGCCGCTCTACGACCGGGTGACTGCGCGCGGCACCGCCATCCACCAGCTGCTGTCCGGCGCCGACCTGGACTACGTCAACGTCCAGCAGATGACCCCGACGGTGCGCCGGCTGGTCGGACGCGGTCGGCGCCTGACCATCACGCGGCGACCTGAGCTCGACCACTCGCTCCTGTCCGACGCGGCGCGGCGCAGCACCGTGACCTATCTGCTTGCCATGCTGGGCCGTGAGCCGGCGGGCACCGGCACCCCGGTCTCGTGATCGAGCCGTCCCCCGACTCCCGCGCCCGTCAGCCGTTGCCCCCGTCGTCCGTCGCCTCGTGAGGATCTCCATGCCAGCCAGCCCCACCCCCCGCCGCACGACGATCGCGCGAGCCGTGACCGTTGCCTGCCTCGTGGGCGGCCTGCTGCTGGGCCTGCTCGTCGCCGGTGCCGTCGCCAGCACGTCCAAGCCGACCTACTCGGCGACGACCAACTTCGCGGTGCTCCCCGGCACCCGGTCGACCGGCGAGAATCTCGGGCAGGTCGCCTTCCTCACGCCGGTCTTCGCCGCGCAGGCCAACGACCCCAACACCGCGGCCGAGGTCAAGAAGGACCTGGGTGGCCGGGCGCCGGCCACCTCGGTGCCCCAGACCTACCCGGACAGCCAGCTGCTCTTCACCATCAGCTCCACCGGCGACGATCCCGAGCTGGTCTTCAAGACGGCGCAGGCGTTCGAGAGGGTCATGCTCGCACGCGCCGCCGCGGGCCAACCGGTCGGGTCGGAGCAGGCGCGGCTGGCCATCGTCGCGCACGCCCAGGAGCCGACCGCGTCGCAGAGCCTGTCGCCCAAGGTGCTCTACGCCGCCGGTGGGCTGGCCGGCCTGCTGGTCGGCGCTGCGCTCGCCCTGGGGCTCGCGCGTCGCCGCGAGGGCGACCAGCACACCCCCGGCCACGCCGGCTGACGGGCCTCCCGCGCCGTGGCCCAACACAGTGGCAGTCTGCTGGTTACATCTGACGTGCAGACCGCCACCATCTCGCCGAAGCCGAGGAGACCCGCCCGTCAGCCTCGGCGACGGCCCTCGTAGGACACGAACGACTCCAGCACCCGGCGCCCCCGCGCGGGCAGCCGGGAGACGACGGCGCTGACCATCGCGAGGTGATCGCCCGTGAGCGGCCGGATGATCGTCCAGGTCAGGCCCACGCAGATCAGACCGCCGACGCCGCCGACCAGCAGCACGACGAGCTCGTGGCTGCCCACGACCAGGGTGAGCAGCGCACCGGGGAGGGCTGCGGCCACGATCGTGAGCACGACCTTGGTCCAGACCTCGGCCCCCACGGCGGGGACCTCCAGCCGTCGACGCGCCTGGTGCATGAGGCTCGCGGTGCCGGCGAGGATGCCGAGGCCGCCCGCGACGGCCGCGCCGTAGGACGCGAACGGCCAGATGAGCGCCACGTCGGCGACGACGGTCACGGTGGCGGCCACCAGCTGGGCGCGGACCGCCGCGCGCGGCACGCCCGACCCCAGCAGCGAGGCCGACGCGAGCGAGCCGATCGGCCCGAAGAGCACCGGGGCGATGGTGGCGATGAGCAGCAGGTGGGCCGACTTCTCGTACTCGTGGCCGTAGGCCAGCAGCACGAGCGCCCCGCCGCACCCGAGCAGCAGCCCGGCTGCAGGAGCGCTGAGCATCAGCAGCAGTCGCTGCGCCGAGTGGTAGCCCGTCCGCACCCGGGCGTGGTCACCGCTCGCGATGAGCCGTGAGACGACCGGGAGGGCTACCGAGACGAGCGCCGCCGGCACCTGCGCGACGGCGATGGCAGCAGCGAAAGCGACTGAGTAGAAGGCGATCTCGGTGGGTCGATCGTGGTGAAACAGCGCGAGGAAGACGAACTCGCTGCGCCGCGCGACGATCGTGTCGAGCAGCACCACGACGCCGCTGATCGTCGCGAAGCGCAGGGCCGCGTGCGACGCCTCACGCAGCATCGGGCGATCGGGCTGCACCTCCCCGGGTCCGGTCTCGCCAGCCCTCGGGAGGTGTCGCAGGAACGCGGACATCGTGAGCACCGCGGAGGCGACCATCCCCGCCGCTTGGACGGCGACGAACTCGGCGACCCCGCCACCGGTGAGCAGCACGAAGACGCAACCGAAGGCCGCTACCAGCTGGCACGACACACCGATGCCGGACGGGGTGCGGAACTCGTGCAGGCCGTTGAGCCCCTGCGCGACGACGGCGTGGGTGGTCACCATCGCACCGGCGACCGCCGCCGCCACCCACGCGTAGGCCCACTCGGTGTACTGCAGCTGCCCGATCCCCCAGACGGTGACGAAGGACAGCACGGCCGGGATGGCGGTGCTGCGGACGGCCCAGTGGCCGAAGGCGCGGACCAGCGCCGGCCGCCCCTCACCGACGTAGCGACTCACGGCCTGCTCGACCGCGGAGGGCAGCCCCAGCCCGAAGATCGTGCCCACGGTCATGGCGATGAACATCAGATAACTCTGCACGCCCTGCTCGGTCGGCCCCAGCGTGCGGGCGACCAGGACGGACAGCGCGAGGGTCATCACCTGGGGCAGCAGGTATGCCCCGACGTTCCAGATGGCGCCGAGCCCGATGGTGCGCGCCGATGAACTGCCTTGGCTGGGCTGGACTTCCGGGGCGCTCACTGGTCGGTCTGCCTCTCCGCGCCATACTGGGCGCCATGCGAGTGCTGCAGGTGATCAAGGATCTGGACGAGGGTGGGGCCCAGGTGGTGGTGCGCCACCTGGTGGAGGAGCTGACCGCCGCCGGTCACGAGGTGGCGGTGGCGGCGATGCCGGGACGGCTGTCGCCGGACTTCACCGTCCCGCAGTACGGCCTGCCGATGACGGGGGCGGACCCGCGACTGCTCCCCGAGGGGGTGCGAGCGCTGCGGACCGCGATCAGCGACTTCCGCCCCGACGTGGTGCACGCGCACAACCCGGGCACGATGCCGGTCACGTCGCTCGCCACCGGACGCGGTCGGCTGGTCCCGGCGCTCGCGACCCTGCACGGTAGCCCGGCCGAGCAGTACCGCGCGAATGCCCGGCTCGCCACGGTGGCAGGCCTCCTCACGGTCGCCTGCGGACCCGCCGTCGCGCAGCAGATGGCCGATGCGGGCGCACCCGTGAGCGCCACGGTGATCAACGGGGTCCAGGTCCGCCCCCAACGCACCCGGACGCAGACTCGGGCCGACCTCGGCATCGACGAGGACGAGTTCGTGGTCCTGCAGGTGGGGCGGCTGGTGCACCAGAAGCACCCGGAGCTCGCAGTGCAGGCGTTTGCTCGATCCGGCGTGCCGGGTTTCCTCCTGCTCGCAGGCGCCGGGGACCTCGACGCAGCGGTCCGGGAGGTCGCCCGCCAGGAGCGCGTCGCCGACCGGGTGCGCCTGCTCGGACCCCGCCCGGACGCTGCTGACCTGATGGCGGCAGCGGATGTCGTGCAGCTCAGTTCGCGCTTCGAGGGCCTGCCCCTGGTGCTCCTGGAGGCGATGAGCTTGGGAGCCGTCGTCGTGGGAGTGCGCGCCCCCGGGGTCACCGAGCTCATCCGCGACGGCGCGGACGGCCTGCTGCCGGAGCGTTCGGTCGACGGCCTCGCCAACGCTCTCCACCGCCTGCACGGCGACACGACGTTGCGTGAGCGCCTCGCGACCGGCGCGAAGAAGCGGTCGGCCGAGTTCACCGCAGCACGGATGGCCTCCGACTACGCCGATCTCTACGCGCAGCTGGCCTGATCGCCCTGCCCTCACCGAGGCACCGCGGCAGGCTCGCGCGCCGTCGACGACCGGCGTAGCCGCGGCAACACTGGGGAGGATCCGGCGTTGGCGAGCGCCAGCACGAGCCACATCGTGGGGTTGAACAGCTGCGTCGTGAAGAGCGAGCAGATCAGCCCGGCCGCGAGGGCCGCGAGCACCGGGGAGGCGGCCCGGCCGCCGATGACCGCGCGACCCCCGCTGGAATGCGCGTTGCGTCGGGCGTTGCGGAACGCCGTGTAGACACCACCGCCGAGCAGGGCCAGCCCCACGACGCCCGTGCCGTACAGCGCCTCCACCACCGTGTTGTGCGCCACGTGGACGACGAAGGCACCAGGTGGGATCGACTCGGCCCTGAGGATGTACGGCGCGATGGACTGCGGCCCTACTCCTGCGAGGGGATGGTCCAACCCGAGGTTGGCCCCGATGCCCCAGGCATCCAGCCGGCTCGAGACGTTCTCGCCGGCTACGTGCCCCTTGACCTTGGCACCGGACTGGAACTTCGGCAGCCAGACCGGGACGGTCATTACTGCGAGGACGGCCGCTAGGCCGGCACCCTTGAGCAGTGACCACCGGGCGTAGACGTTGACGAAGGCGATGATGGCCAGGCCAAGCGCAAGGCCCGCCGTCGAGCCGCGCGACAGCGAGCCGGCGACAGCGAGTGCCAGCACCAGCCCGCACACGCCGCAGACCCGGCGCATCCAGGGGCTCACCCCCCGAGACGCCCAGATGCCGATCGCGATCACACCGCCTGTAGCCGTGTAGAAGCCGGTGTCGTTGACGTCCTGGCCGGGGATCTGGACGGTCGGGACGGCACCTGACGCCAGGTTGTAGATCCCCCACAGACCCGCGATCGTCGAGCCCACCACGTAGCCGACCAGGGCCGCCTGCACGCGCCCTGCGTTGCAGATCAGCTGGGCCAGGGCGAAGACGACGATGGTCCATCCCACGACCGTCACCATCGTCTCTTTGGCGAGTGTGGGCCAGGGCGAGGCCGCGACGGCCAGCACGTACCAGAGACCGAACGCCATCAGCAGCAGCTCGCTCAGGCCGAGCCGCGGTCGAGCCCAGCGCGACAGGGCGTCCCACGCCGCGATGCCGATGACCGCACCGACCATGAGCTTGGGCAGCGAACCACCACGCAACGCGCCGCTTGCGGGGAAGAACGCGAAGAAGATGACCAGACAGCCGCGCATGAGCGGCTCGAGGAGACGCGGAGACCGCGACTGGACAGCGCCTACCAACCCGGCTCCTCGACTCGTCAGATCCCCGGGACCAGGGTACCGACTCGGCACACCCCGCCGAGGTCACTCGGTCAACCTCTGGCCCCCTCATCCACCTGGCGGCGTGCGTTGACGTCAACTCCGGGGACGCCGTCGTCCAGTCGTGGTAAACACGTCGTCGTGCCTTCCTCCCTCGACCCTCGCCCCCTGCGCGTCGTCCACCTCACCGGCGGTGACCTCGGCGGTGCCGAGAAGCAGCTGATCACCCTCCTCACCCGCGCCACCGAACGCACCGACGAGGAGCGCTCGGCCGCCGGCCGGCCCGTCGAGCACCGGGTCGTCATCACCCGTCCCGGGCCACTCGTCGATCAGTTCCGCAGCCTGGTCCCGACCGTCGTGCTCGACAAGAAGCGCAAGGTGGACCCCGACTTCCTGCGCGGGTTCCGCGACGCCGTCGTGGCCGCGGACGCCGACGTGGTGCACACCTGGGCCTTCACCCCGAACCAGTGGGGACCGTTGGTGGCCAAGTCGATTCGTCCGGCACCGAAGGTGGTGCTGGCCGAGGTCGGCCTGGAGGAGTGGAAGTCCCGGGCCAGTCGGCTCGGGGACCAGCTGTCCTACCGCTGCGCCGACGCGGTCGTCGGGTGCGTCGAGGAGGTCACCCGCGTGGCGGTCGCGCGGGGCGCCGACGCGGCCCGGACGGACACGGTCTACCTCGGGGTGGACGCGGGCCCACGACCGGAGCGGAACCCCACCCCCGGTCACGTGCTGCTGCTCGGGCGGGTCGACTGGCGCAAGGGCCACCGCACCCTGCTCGAGGCCTGGCGCACGGTCGTGGCGGCGCACCCCGAGGCACGACTCACGATGGCCGGGCCGGCGCAGGCCCCGGACGAGCTCGCGCTCAAGGCCGAGCTGGAGGCCGTCATCGCGGCCGACCCCGAGCTCACCCGCACGGTGACGATGCTCGGTCGCGTCGACCCCGGCCCCTACCTCGCGGACACTGCGGTGCTCGCCATGCCCTCGACCAGCGAAGGACTCCCGAACGTCCTGCTCGAGGCCTACTCGGCCGCCGTGCCCGTCGTCGCCTCGGCGGTCGGCGGCATCCCGGACGTCATGGTCGACGGCGAGAACGGCTGGCTGGTCCCCTCCAAGGACCCCGTAGCCCTGGCCGCAGCCCTCGTCGACGCGCTGGACGACCCCGCCGAGGCCCGCCGACGGGGCTACGCCGGACGCGACACGGTCGAGCCGCTCACGGTCGACGCGAGTCTCACCGCGTGGGAGGACATCTACCGCAGGCTCGTGCCGGACCAGACGAAGCAGGAGCGAGCATGACGCGTCTCGTGTCGGTCGTGGTGCCGGCCTACAACCGCGAGCGCACCCTCGGTGCGACCCTGTCGAGCATCCTCACCCAGACCTACCCGCACGTCGAGGCCGTGGTCGTCGACGACGGCTCGAGCGACCGCACGGTCGCCATCGCGCGCAGCTACGACCCCGAGCGCGTCCGCGTGGTCGAGCAGGTCAACGCCGGGCCCGCCGCCGCCCGCAACGCCGCCGTCGCGGCGGCCCGCGGCGAGCTGATCGCCACCTGCGACTCCGACGACATCCTGCTGCCCAACCACGTCACCCAGGCCGTCGAGACGTTGGACTCGGCGCCGTTCCCGCGCTTCGCGGTGGCGTGCAACGCGTTCATCAGCGGCCCGGCCGGCCTCGACACCGGCCGCACCCTGCGCCACGGCAAGGACCCGGGGCTCGCCGACCAGCGGCTGGCCATGCTGCAGGCCAACTGGGCCAGCTATCTGATGCTGGCGCCGCGGCGGCTGTTCGAGGAGACCGGCGGCTACGACCCCGCCATGCGCTCCAGCGAGGACTGGGACCTGTGGGTGCGCGCCCTGTTCGGCGGCTGGAGCATCGTGCGCCAGCCGACCCCCACCGCGCTCTACGCGTGGACGCCGGACAGCCTGAGCACCGACCGCGCCACCATGACGGCGACCGAGGACCTGGTCGTGCGGCGGGCGCTGGAGCGCTTCGGCCCGCAGATGGCGCTGCGCGAACGCGCCTACTGCGAGCGGCGACTCGCCGAAGGATCGCCGATGGACCTGGCCAACCGCGCCGACCGGGCGCTGGAGTCCGGTGACCGCGTGACCGGCGCCGCGCTGCTGCGCCAGGCCAGCTCGCTCAACCCACGCGAGACCAAGCTCGCCGCCAAGGCGCGCGTCAGCCGGCTGCCCGGAGGCCCGCACCTGCTCGCCTGGCACGCTCGTCGCAGCGCCGCCACGAGGCTCAAGGACGGCCGCTGACGCCGTCGCTCAGGCCAGGTCCAGCAGCTCGCGCACGTCGATCGGCCAGGAGCCCACGGACATGCCGTGGGTCTGCAGCAGTGCGACGGCGACGCGCTCGAGGCCGAAGCCCATGCACATGCTGTGCGCCGGCTCACCGCTGGCGAGGGTGAGCCCGAAGTCGTGGCAGAAGTGGCCGCCGTGCTTGTTGCCGGAGCCGAGCGCCACCCGCTCGCAGTCGGGGCCGTAGGCGTCGTAGGTCAGCTCGATCTTGGCCGACGTGGCCTGCTGCCCGCTGCCCATCAGCTGCCCGGCACGCCCGAAGAACGGGTCCGAGGCCACCTCGGCGCGCGGGTCCAGACCGAGGACGGTGAGCAGGTCGAACGCGGTCTGCACGCAGCGGTCCCGGGTGCGCGACGCGTGCGCCTCGTCGCCGAAGACCACGTGCTCCATCTGGCGGAAGGTCACCGCGCGGAACGGGTCCTTGGACGGCTCGTGCCGGAACGCGAAGCCGCCTGGTCCGCCCACGCCGTAGGCCTGACCGTCCACCTGCTGCCCCCGCAGCATCGCGTAGAGCGGGTGGCAGCACGCGGACACCATCATCAGGCCCGCGGAGGTCAGCTGGTCCTACCACCGCTCGCCCCGGTCGCGCGCGGCGAGCAGCGCCCGGTGATCGCGGTCGTCACCGGTGAAGACGCTCACGCCACCGATCAGTTGGGGGAAGGAGCTGACGTAGCCGGTGGACTCGAACGCCGCCATGGGCACGAGCGGCCCGAAGGAGACGTACTCGGCGTCCAGGTAGGCGAACCGGTCTCGCATGGCCGCCGTGAACCCGGCGACGACGGCCTCGAAGGCCGCGCTGCGTCCCCACACCCCGTCGACGCCGAGCGGGCGCACGTGGCCGGCGGCGACGAGCTCGTCCAGCAGCACCTGCTGGCCGAGCTCGCGTCTGTCTCGGCCGTCGCGGCTGTCTCGAGCCGTGGGTCCTGACTGCGCCGCTCCCCCCGCGGTCATCGGTCAGGCCAGCGAGTCGACCGCGTCGGTGATCGAGCGCAGCGAGGTGAAGGTCGACTTGGTGAGGAGCTCGGCGGGGAACTCGAGGTCGAACTCGTCCTCGAGCGTCATCATCACGCTGACGCTCTTGTGGGAGGTCATGCCTGCCTCGAACAGGTCCTGGTCCTCGGTCAGCTCCGCGGCCGGGACGCTGAGCCCGGCCTGGCTCTCGACGATGGTCCGGACGGTGTCGATGGTGCTCATGCAGGGGTGCCCTTCTGGATGGTGTGCAGGGTGGGGTGGTGCGGTGCGTGCGTCTGGTGCAGGTCGTGCGGGTCGTGCCGTCGGGAGGACGAGTCACGGGAACGGGTAGACCTCGTGGCGACGGCCAGGACCGTCACGGTGTGGCACGTCTCAGCGGGGAGGGCCTCGCCGGCCGTGGCCACGGTGACACGCTCGACCCCGAGCGCGGCAGCCAGCTCGGCCGGGCGGCCGTGCAGGCGGACCGACCCGTCGGCGCGGTCCACCTCGATGGCGGGCCAGGGCCAGCTGTCGTCGGGGACCGGTGCCAGCGTCTTGGTGACGGCCTCCTTGGCCGCCCAGTGCCACGCGATCAGCCGCGCCGGCTCGGGGGACCCGACGAGGGCGACGGCCTCGCTGGGGGCGAGCACCCGGTCTACGTAGCGACGGCCGAAGCGGGCGAGGGACGCGGCGACGTCGCTGGTGTCGGCGGTGTCGATACCGATGCCGAGCACCACCTCACCCCCGAGCGCAGGGCGAAGCCCCACCGTCGATCCGTGTGCCACGATCGTGCTGTCCCCTCGCTGTGGCGTGACCCGGGGGCGAGTGCTACGCCCTGGGCCTTCTCCGCAAAAGTCTACGGTCTGGGGCCCGACGATGCTCCTTGTTGGCTCCTTCTGGCGATTTCTCTGCAGCGCGGCGCGCCCGGTATCGTGGATCACCTGCCTCGGCGAGGGATGCCGGAGGTCGAGCGCCGCGGCGCTCGCCCCCGTCCGTGATCGACGCGGTGGTGCGCTCGATGTGCCCGCCGACCTACCGTGTCCCGCGCTGAGGCCCGATCCACCACCGCACCGACAGCTATCGAGCTTTTCGAGGAGACTGCACATGTCCGACGAGATCCGGATCAAGGCGACCGCCCGCACCGAGTTCGGCAAGGGCGCCGCCCGCCGCATCCGCCGCGCCCACGAGATCCCCGCCGTGATGTACGGCCACGGCGCTGCCCCGGTCCACATCACCCTGCCCGGTCACGACACGATGATGGCGCTCAAGAACGCGAACGCGCTGCTGACCATCGAGATCGACGGCGAGGACCAGCTGGCCCTCGCCAAGGACGTCCAGCGCGACCCGATCAAGCCGGTCATCGACCACGTCGACCTCGTCGTCGTCCGCCGCGGCGAGAAGGTCACCGTCGACGTCCCCGTCCAGGTCACCGGTGAGGCCGCCCCCGAGACCGTCGTGCAGGTCGAGAACAACACCCTGCAGGTCGAGGCCGAGGCCACCCGCATCCCCGAGTCGTTCGAGGTCTCGATCGAGGGCCTGACGGCGGGCACCCAGATCCTGGCCAAGGACGTCACCCTCCCGGCCGGCGCCACCCTCGCCGCCGACGAGGAGCTGCTCATCGTCAACATCACCCAGGCGATCTCCGCCGAGGCCCTCGACGCCGAGCTGGCTGAGGCCGAGGAGGAGGCCGGCATCGAGAAGGACGAGTCCGAGGACGCGGCTGCCGAGTCCGGCGACGAAACCCCCGCTGCCGAAGGCGACGACAAGGAGTGACCCTCCCCCTGGCGTGACCACCCGCAGCACCCGAAGGGCTCCCACCGAGATCGGTGGGAGCCCTTCGTGCGTGTCGGGGAGGTCTACTCCTCGTCGAACAGCGAGGTGACCGAGCCGTCCTCGAAGACCTCGCGGATGGCGTCGCCGATGAGCGGGGCGATCGACAGCTCGGTGAGCTTGGCGAAGCGCTTGTCCTCGGGGATGGGCAGCGTGTTGGTGACGACGACCTCCTGGGCGACGGAGTCGCGCAGCCGCTCGACCGCCGAGCCGGAGAGGATGGCGTGGGTGGCGACGATGACGACGCCGGACGCGCCCTCGTTCATCAGCGCGTCCGCGGCCTGGCAGATCGTGCCGCCGGAGTCGATCATGTCGTCGACGAGGATGCAGAGCCGGTCCTTGACCTCGCCGACCACGCGGTTGGCGACGGACTTGTTGGCCTGGTGCACGTCGCGGGTCTTGTGGATGAAGGCCAGCGGCGTGCCGCCGAGCCGGGCGGCCCACTTCTCGGCGACCTTGATCCGGCCGGCGTCCGGCGAGACGACGCAGAGGTTCTCCTCGTCGTACTTCGCGTTGATGTACTCGGTGAGGATCGGGATGGCCTGCAGGTGGTCGACGGGACCGTCGAAGAAGCCCGCGATCTGCTCGGTGTGCAGGTCGACGGCGATGAGCCGGTCGGCGCCGGCGGCCTTGAACATGTCGGCGAGCAGCCGGGCGGTGATCGGCTCGCGGCCGAGGGACTTCTTGTCCTGGCGGGCGTAGCCGTAGAACGGCACCACCGTCGTGATCCGCTTGGCCGAGGCGCGCTTGGCGGCGTCGATCATGATCAGGTGCTCCATGATCCACTCGTTGATCGGCGCGGTGTGGCTCTGGATGACGAACGCGTCGGAGCCGCGCACCGACTCCTGGAAGCGCACGTAGGTCTCGGAGTTGGCGAACGTCCGGAAGTCCGTCGGCACGATCTGGGTGCCCAGCTGGTAGGCGACCTCCTCGGCCAGCGCGATGTGTGCGCGGCCACTGAAGATCATCAGGTTCTTCTCGTTGCTGCGCTTGACGCCGGTCATCCAGAAGGCTCCTCGGGCGGTGGGGGCTGGCCGATCGGACGCGCCGTCAGCCACCGGGTCGGGCGGTCGCCCGGCGACAGTCTAACCGTCAGGCCAGCTCGGGGATGATCCCCTCGGCCGCTGCGACGCGACCGTCCACGACGGCCTGCAGCCACGCGGTGCCCGCCTGCGCCTGCTCGTTGTCCAGTCCGCGCACGGCCTCGAGGTAGGTGACCGACCCGGCCGCCTGCTCCAGGTGCTCGGCGATCGGCAGCGGGGGCAGCGCCTCGACCTCGGGACCGAAGACCGCCACCAGCTCCTCGACGCGGGTGCGCATCGGCTCGTGCGCCGGGTTGTCGGCGCTGAGCTTGCGAGCGAGCTTGCGCAGCCTGGTGATTCGCTCGCTGCGTGCCGCTGCGATGGCTACCAGCGCCCCCTCGTAGACCGCCTCGCCCAGCTCCTGCGCGGCGAAGAACGGACGCCGGGCCTGTCGATACCACTGCTCCAGCGCGTCCAGGTGGGCGAGGTAGGACACGTTGCGCGCCACCAGCGGGTAGAGCCGGGCGTAGGTGTCGGGCGTGAACGGGCGGTTGAGGTTGCCGGGGGCGGCGACGACCCGCAGCGTGTCCTCGTCGTCGATGTCGCGCCGCAGGACCGAGCCCGCCCCGACGACCGAGCCGTAGCCGACGGTCACCGGGCCGACGGCCCCACCCTGGCCGCCGAGGAAGATCGGGTGCTCGCGCAGCATCACGCCGCGCGGCACGTCGCCGAAGCGCGAGGGCGTCGTCTTGTCCCCCGCCGGCGTGAAGTTGAAGTGGATGTAGGACGAGCCGACCTCGCTGTGGTCGCTGCGGCTCGTGCCGCCCGCCATGAAGGCGTCGCAGAAGTTGATCAGCGAGCCCAGGGTGACGAACGGGAAGAGGATGGTCTGCTTCAGCCCGACCGTGTGGGCACCGCTCGCCTCCTCCTCGAGGATGCTGCCCTCCCGCACGTGGTGCCCGAGGCCGAGCGAGGCTCCCGCGAGGAAGACGGACTTCGCCGCGTAGCCGCCCTTGAGCTCTACGGACGGACCCAGCTGGCAGCTCTCGACGGTCACCGGACCCTCGCGGCCGATCCGCACCCCCGCCGACAGCACGGTCGAGGCGCCGCGGACCCGGCAGCCGGGGTGGATGACGACGCCGTCGCCGCTGATCCGGTCGAGGTCGACCTCGGGCGCGATCTCGACCGTGGCGGGCAGGGCCATCGTGACGCCCTTGGCGAGCAGCGCCTCGACCCGGTCCTCGTTGGTGCTCATCGCCGCTCCCTTGCCTGCCGTGTGGTGCTGGTGCTGGTGACTGCTGGGTGGCTCCCCGGGTTGGAATCGAACCAACGTCGCTAATCCTGATTCAAAGTCAGGCGGGCCCTGCCAGCAGACCAACCGGGGATCGCGGTCGGACGGGCCGAGCGCGGCGAGGCAGCCCGGACCGACCGGGCCGACAACGGGACCAGGGTAGTGCTACTTCTTGGGCCGGGTGCGCAGCGTCGGCTTCGGCTCGGCGTGCGCCAGACCGTTCCAGGCGAGGTTGACCAGGTGCGCGGCGACCTGCTCGCGGCTGAAGCCCCGGCGCTTGCGGCTCTCCAGCCACCACTGGCCGGTCATCGCGACCATGCCGACGAGCATCTGGGCATACATCGGGGCGGCCTTGGCGTCGAGCTTGCGCGAGTGGAACTCCGACACCACCAGGTGCTCGACCTGGCTCGCCGTGTCGGAGAGCAGGCTCGCGAACGACCCGGTCGCCTGGCCCGGCGGCGAGTCGCGCACCAGGATCCGGAAGCCGTCGGTGCTGCTGTCGATGTAGTCGAGCAGCGCCAGCGCCGCCCCCTCGAGCAGGTCGCGCGGCCCGGTGTCGGTAGCGGTCAGGGCGGTGGTCACCGCACCGAGGAGGCTGCCGATCTCGCGGTCCACGACGACCGCGTAGAGCCCCTCCTTGCCCCCGAAGTGCTCGTAGACCACCGGCTTGCTCACCTTGGCGGACGCCGCGATCTCCTCGACCGACGTGCCCTCAAAACCCTTGTCGGCAAACAGCTTTCGTCCCACGTCGATGAGCTGCTCGCGACGCTCCGGCCCGGTCATCCGGCCCCGGCGCCGCTCCCTGGAGTCTCTCGCAGCGCCCCGGGCCGACTCTCTGGCGGAGTCCCTGGCGGAGTGTTCTGCCGACGCGCTCTGCTCGCTGCTCACCCGGCCATCGTCGCACGTGGCGCGATCGCCGCGTGTTCGCTCTACGAACTCTTGTGCTCTAGGTGAACACATCGTAGAGTGAGGAGCACCCACCCGACCAGCCAGCGGAGGCCTTTGGTGAGCACCTCGACGCAGTCCTATCTCGCCGGTCTGATCGGTGACGGGGTGATCCCGTCGCTGACCCCGCCGATGCACGAGGCCGAGGCCGAGGCCCAGGGGCTGCGCTGCGTCTACCGGCCCGTCGACCTCTCCATCATCGGCCGCCCGGGCGCCGACGTGGGCGACCTGGTGCGCGCCGGACGCGATCTGGGGTTCAACGGCTTCAACATCACCTACCCGTGCAAGCAGCTGGTGCTGGCGCACCTCGACGAGATCGCCCCCGCCGCCGCGCAGCTCGGCGCCGTCAACACGGTCGTCGTCACGGGCGAGGAGCGCCGCCTGGTCGGGCACAACACCGACGCCGCCGGATTCGGTCGCGGCCTGGCCGAGGCGCTGCCGGACGCCGACCTCACCGACGTGGTCCAGGTGGGCACGGGCGGCGCGGGCTCCGCGGTCGCCTACGCGCTGCTGGAGCGCGGCGTGCAGCGACTGCACCTGATCGACCTCGACCTCGACCGCGCCGCCGAGCGCGCCACCGCGATGGGCGCGCTCTTCCCCGACCGCACCGTCGACGCCGCCACCCCCGACGCGCTGCCCGCCCTGCTCGCCGCCGCCACCGGCGTCGTCAACTGCACGCCGCTCGGCATGCACAACCACCCGGGCGCCCCCTTCGACCTCACCCTGCTGCGCCCGCAGCACTGGGTCGCCGACGTGATCTACCGGCCGATGAACACCCCGCTGATCGAGGCCGCACAGGCCCTCGGCTGCGCGGTGATGGACGGTGGGCACATGGCCGTCGCGCAGGCCGTCGAGTCGTTCACGCTGATGACCGGTCGACCCGCCGACCCCGACCGGGTGCGCGCGACGTTCCTGCAGCTGATCGCCGAGGGGCGCTGACCTGATGACCGCGCTGCGCACGTCGATCGCCACCGTCTGCCTGTCCGGCACGTTGGACGAGAAGCTCCAGGCTTGTGCCGCAGCAGGATTCGACGGCGTCGAGATCTTCGAGCCGGACCTGGTGGTGTCGCCGCTCACCCCGGCCCAGGTGCGCGACCGCTGCGCCGAGCTGGGACTCACCATCGACCTCTACCAGCCGTTGCGCGACCTCGACGGCGTGAGCGAGGACCTCTTCGCCGCCAACCTGCGGCGCGCCGAGGCGAAGTTCGCCCTCATGCGCGAGCTCGGCGCGACGCTCGTGCTGGTCTGCACCAACGTGGCCACGGCGACCGTCGACGACGACCAGGTGTGCGCCGACCAGCTGCGCCGCCTCGGCGACCTCGCCGACCGCTACGACGTGTCCATCGCCTACGAGGCCCTGGCGTGGGGTCGCTACGTCAACGACTTCGAGCACGCAGCCCGGATCGTCGCCCTGGCGGACCACCCCCGCGTCGGCACCTGCCTCGACTCCTTCCACATCCTGTCGCGGCGCTGGGACCCCTCCGGGATCGAGTCGCTGCCGACCCGGTCGATCTTCTTCGTGCAGCTCGCCGACGCCCCCGACCTCGACATGGACGTGCTGTCCTGGAGCCGGCACCACCGCCTCTTCCCCGGTCAGGGGTCCTGGGACCTGGCCGAGTTCGTCGTGCACCTGTTCAAGGCCGGCTACGCCGGGCCGCTGTCGCTGGAGATCTTCAACGACACCTTCCGGCAGAGCGACGTGCAGCGCACCGCCGTCGACGCGCACCGCTCGCTGGTGTGGCTGGCCGACCGCGCCGCGCGGCGGATGGAGGCCGAGGGGCTCTCGGCGCCCGTCGACGTGCCCGCGCTGCCGCCGGTCGACGACCCCAGCGCCATCAGCTTCGTCGAGGTGCGCAGCCCCTCCGTCGAGCACATCGAGTCCCTGCTGCGCGCCATGGGATTCACCGACCACGGTCGGCACCGGTCCAAGCCCGCCGTCAGCCTGTGGACGCTCGACGACGCGCGCGTGGTGCTGAACCAGGTCGACGGCTCTGTGGGCGACGAGCACATCGCCTCCATCGGGTTCACCGTGGCCGACCCCGCCGCGTCGGCGGCGCGAGCCGAGGCCCTGCAGGCCGTGCCGGTGGCTCGCGAGACCGGAGCGGGCGACGAGGAGCTGCGCGCGGTGACCGCCCCCGACGGCACCGAGGTCTTCTTCGTGGGGACCGACAGCCAGGGCGTCAGCGCGTGGGTGGACGAGTTCTCCTCTCCCGCAAGGTCGTCCGGCGAGATCCACGTCGACCACGTCAACCTGGCCCAGCCGTGGCAGCACTTCGACGAGGCCGTCCTCTTCCTCGGCAGCGTGCTGTCCCTCACCCCGCGCCCCAGCGTCGACGTGGCCAGCCCGCTCGGGCTGGTCCGCAGCCAGGTCATGGACTCCGACGACCACGCGATCCGGCTGGCGCTCAACGTCGTCCCGCCGATCAGCGCCCAGGGCGCCGACCCCGGTCAGCACTTCGCGCAGCACGTCGCCTTCCACTGCAACGACATCGTGGCGTTCGCCCGGGCCGCTCGGGACCGCGGCCTGTCGTTCCTCGCGATCCCCGAAAACTACTACGCCGACCTCGCCGCCCGCTTCGACCTGTCGACGGAGGAGCTCGAGACCCTGCGCAGCCTCGACCTGCTCTACGACCGCGACGACAGCGGCGAGTTCGTGCACTTCTACACCGAGACGGTCGGCTCGATCTTCCTCGAGGTCGTCGAACGTCGCGGCGGCTACGACGGATTCGGCGCCCCGAACGCCCCCGTGCGTCTCGCCACCCAGCACGCCCGGCGCCTCGCGCGCGGGCTGCCCCCTCGACCGGCAGCGCCCTGCTGCTGAGCACTCCCCCATCCCCATCCACCGAGAGGAGCCACACCGTGGTGGACGAGACCTTCGACGACGCCAGGGTCATCACGTCGTCAGACTCGGCGCAGAGCACCCAGGCCGAGATCAACGAGCAGATGGCCGGCATCACCCGCGACTACGAGGCCGCGGGCGCCGAGGAGACGCAGCCGCGGATCGACTACGCGCCCTACCGCAGCTCGATCCTGCGCCACCCGACGAAGGCGCCCCGACCGGTCGACCCCGAGTCGATCGAGCTGTGGTCGCCCGCGTTCGGTCAGCGCGACGTGCACACCCTCGAGAGCGACCTCACCATCCAGCACAAGGGTGAGCCGCTCGGCGAGCGGATCATCCTGCGCGGCAAGATCGTCGACGGCGACGGCCGTCCCGTCGCCGGTCAGCTGCTGGAGATCTGGCAGGCCAACTCGGCCGGCCGCTACGTGCACAAGCGCGACCAGCACCCCGCACCGCTCGACCCGAACTTCACCGGCGTCGGCCGCGCCATCACCGGCGCCGACGGCAGCTACGAGTTCACGACGATCAAGCCCGGCCCCTACCCGTGGAAGAACCACTTCAACGCCTGGCGCCCGGCGCACATCCACTTCTCGCTGTTCGGCACGCAGTTCACCCAGCGGATGATCACCCAGATGTACTTCCCGGGCGACCCGCTCTTCGCGCTGGACCCGATCTACCAGGCGATCGTCGACCCCGCCGCGCGCCAGCGACTGGTCGCGACCTACGACCACGACATCACCAGCCACGAGTGGGCCACCGGCTACTCCTTCGACCTCGTGCTCACCGGCACCCACCGCACCCCGTTCGAGACCGACACCACCGCCGGACAGTCCCCGGAAGGAGCCCACTGATGACCAAGCTTGTGGCCACGCCCGGCCAGACCATCGGCCCGTTCTACGGCTTCGCGCTGCCGTTCGAGCGCGGCGAGCAGCTCGTGCCCGTCGGGTCCCCCGGCTCCGTGCGGCTGCACGGCACGGTCTACGACGGCAACGGTGACCCGATCCCCGACTGCCTGCTCGAGATCTGGCAGGCCGCCGCCGACGGGACCGTCCCCGACGCGCACGGCTCGCTGATCCGGGACGGCTACACCTTCACCGGCTTCGGTCGCACGGCGGTCGACAACGTGGGCGGCTTCAGCTTCACCACCGTGGAGCCGGGTCCGCGCCCCGACGGCGGCGCCCGCTTCATCTCGGTCGTGGTGTTTGCGCGCGGTCTGCTCAACAAGCTGCACACCCGGGTCTACCTGCCCGAGGACGTCGCGGACGCCGACGCGGTCGCCGCCGACGCGCTGCTGTCGTCGCTGCCCGAAAACGAGCGGGGGACGCTGATCGCCACCCGCGAGGACGACGGGGCGCTGCGCTGGGACCTGCGCCTGCAGGGTGAGGGCGAGACCGTCTTCCTCACCTACCCCGAGCGGTAGCCCACGCGGCCTCGTAGACCGCGCCGCCTCACCCCTGTAGAACGCGCTGCCTTGCCCGCGCTGCCGTCCGCCAACACCCTTCTCCCGCAAAGGAACTCCGTGAACCAGCCCGTCTCGCAGCCCGACGACGCCGACCTCGGCCTGCTCGCCCCCGTGTGGGCGGGCACCGCCGTCGCCCGGCGGACCTCGGACCGCGCGCTGGCCCAGGATCTGCTGGACGTCGAGCGCACCTGGCTGCAGGTGTGCTCGACGGCCGGGCTGGTGGACCTGGGGGCGGAGGGTGTTGGCGGTCGTGGCGATGCTGGTGGCGATGGTGCTGATGGTGCTGGTGGCGCTGGTGGCGCGGCGGGGGCGGGGTCGCCGTGGGACGCGTCGGCCTACGACCTGGTCTCGATCGCACAGCGGTCGGCCGGCGGCGGCAACCCGCTGATCCCGCTGCTCGGCGACCTGCGGTCCGCCCTGCGCGCGGCCGGGCTGGACGCCGCGTCCCGTGGCGTCCACCTCGGCGCGACCAGCCAGGACATCATCGACACGGCGCTGATGGTGATGGCGCACGAGGTCGTCGAGCTGCTGCTCGCGGACCTCGACCGCGCCCTCGCCGCGCTGGCGACCCTGGCCGAGCGGCACCGCGACACCCCCTGCATCGCCCGGTCCCTCGGCCAGCACGCCCTGCCCACGACGTTCGGCCTGCGGGTCGCGCAGTGGCGGGCCGGGCTGCTCGCCGCGACCCACGGTCTACGCCGGGTCGGGGGTTCGCTGCCGCTCCAGTGGGGCGGGGCCGCGGGCACCCTGGCCGGCCTCGAGCTGCGCACCGCGCCGGCGGGGCTGGACGCGTTCGCGCTGAGCGACGACCTGGCGCAGCGACTCGGCCTCGCGGCGTCGCTGCCTTGGCACACCCGCCGCCAGACCGTCACCGGGCTCGGCTTCGCGCTGGCCGACGTCGTCGCGGCGGCCGGCAAGATCGCCACCGACATCGCGTTCGCCACCCGGCCCGAGGTCGGCGAGCTGGTCGAGCCCTCCGCCCCCGGCCGCGGCGGCTCGTCGGCGATGCCGCACAAGCGCAACCCGGTGCTGTCCATCATGATCCGCAGCGCCGCCCTCGACGCCCCCGCACAGGTCGCCACCCTGCTGACCGCCGCGGGCCTCGCCGACCACGAGCGCCCAGACGGCGCGTGGCACGCCGAGTGGCCCAGCCTGCGCGCGCTGCTGCGCCTGGCCGGCGGGGTCACCCCCAAGCTCGCCGAGCTGTGCAGCGGGCTCGCCGTCGACGAGACCGCCCTGCGCCGCAACCTCGAGCACTCGGGCGCGGCCGTCGTCACCGAGCGCATCATGGCGGTCGTCGCGCCGCTCGTCCCCGCCACCGAGGGCCGCACCGGCAAGGCCGCCGTGCAGGCCGCGGTCGACGAGTCGCTCAGCGGCGGCACCGACCTGGCCACCGCCCTGCGCGCCCTGGTGCCGGCGTCGGCGCTCGACGACGCCGCACTCGACGACCTGCTCCAGCCCACGCGCTACCTCGGCCTCGCACCTCAGCTCACCGATCGCCTTCTCTCGCAGGAGAACTCATGACCCTCACCCTCGTCGGCACCGCGCTGACGCCACCGTCCCCGGACAAGCCGCTGCTCGTCGTCGGCCCCTCGCTCGGCACCGCCGTCGACGTGCTCTGGGAGCGCACGGTGCCCCTGCTGGCTCCCCACTTCCAGATCGTCGGCTGGGACCTCCCGGGTCACGGCCGCACCCCGTTCGACGGGGCGGCGTTCACCGTCGCCGACCTCGCCGACGCCGTGGCAAACCTCGTCGCGACCCTGCGCTCCGGTGCCGATGCCGGCCCCAACACCGGCGCCGTTGCCGACGCTGCCGCGCCCGTGTTCTACGCCGGGGTGTCACTGGGTGGGGCCACGGGGCTGCAGCTGGCGCTGGACCACCCGGGCCTGTTCACCGGGCTCGCCGTGATCTGCTCCGGGGCCGCGCTCGGCACGCCCGACGCCTGGCGCGAGCGCGCCGAGACGGTGCGCGCCCAGGGCACGCCCGTCATGGTCGAGGGGTCCGCAAAGCGTTGGTTCGCACCGGGATTCATCGAGCAGCAGCCCGACATCAGCGGCCGCCTGCTGATGACCCTGCAGCGCACCGACCGGTTCGGCTACGCCGCCTGCTGCGAGGCGCTCGCCGGCTTCGACGTGCTGGACCAGGTCCACCGCATCACCGACCCGGTCGTCCTCGTCAACGGCACCGACGACCAGGTCGCCCCGCCGCGCCTCGCCGACGACATCACCGAGCGGTGTGCCAGCGCCCGCTCGATCGCCCTCGGCGGAGTCGGTCACCTCGCCCCCGCCGAGGACCCGCAGGGCACCGCCTCCGCAGTGCTGTCGCTCGCCGAGCACGCGGGCGCCGTCTTGACCCAGCCTGAGGATGGTTCCGCCACCGAGCACGATGGCGGCTCCGCCACCGGCCACGAGGGCGCCCGAGGGACCGTGCCCGCCGCGAGCCTGGGCGGCGCCGACATGTCGCTCACGGCGCAGCAGACCTACGACGCCGGCATCGGGGTGCGCCGCGAGGTGCTCGGCGACGCCCACGTCGACCGCGCGAACGCCGCCATCGACGAGTTCAGCGCCGACTTCCAGAACCTCATCACCCGCTACGCCTGGGGCACCATCTGGACCCGCCCTGGCCTGGACCGGGTCACCCGGTCCGCCATCACGCTCACCGCCCTGATCGCACACGGGCACTGGGAGGAGCTGGCCATGCACGTGCGGGCCGCCCTCAACAACGGCATGACCCGCGGCCAGATCAAGGAGGTCATGCTGCAGTCCGCGATCTACTGCTCCGTCCCCTCCGCCAACGCCGCCTTCAAGGTCGCCCAGCGGGTCTTCGCCGAGGTCGACGCCCAGGGCGACACCGCCGCCCACCCAGCCGCCACCGCCACCTCCCCCATCGACGCCACCACCACCGACGCCACCACCACTGACGCCACCCGCAAGGAGCCCTCGTGACCGACGCCTACGTCTACGACGCCGTCCGCACCCCGTTCGGGAGGTTCGGCGGAGCCCTCGCCGGCGTGCGACCGGACGACCTCGCCGCCCACGTGGTGCGCACGATGGTCGAGCGCGCCCCCGGGCTCGACCCGGAGCGCATCGACGAGGTGATCTTCGGCAACGCCAACGGCGCGGGCGAGGAAAACCGTTGTGTCGCAAGGATGGCCACGCTGCTCGCTGGCCTGCCGGTCGACATCCCGGGCACCACGGTCAACCGACTGTGCGGCTCCAGCCTCGACGCGGCGATCATCGCGTCCCGCCAGATCGCCGTCGACGAGGCCGACGTGATCCTCGTCGGTGGCGTCGAGTCGATGACCCGGGCGCCCTGGGTGCTCCCCAAGACCACCAAGCCGTTCCCCGCGCACGACCTGACGATGGCCAACACCGCCCTCGGCTGGCGCCTGGTCAACAAGGCGATGCCGAAGGAGTGGACGGTCAGCCTCGGCGAGGCCACCGAGCAGCTGCGCGAGCGCTACGGCATCTCCCGCGAGCGTCAGGACGAGTTCGCCGCGCACTCCCACCAGCTGGCCGAAAAGGCTTGGGACGCAGGGTTCTACGACGACCTCGTGGTGCCCGTCCCGGGCACCGACCTCACGCGCGACGAGGGCATCCGCCCGGGCTCCACCGCCGAGAAGCTCGCCACGCTCAACCCCGTCTTCCGCACCCCCGAGCAGGGCGGCACCGTCACCGCGGGCAACGCGAGCCCGCTGTCCGACGGCGCGTCCGCGCTGTGGCTCGGCAGCGAGTCCGCCAGCGAGACACTGGGACTCGCGCCGATCGCGCGCATCGCCGGCCGCGCGGCGGCCGCCAACGAGCCGCAGTTCTTCGGCTACGCACCGGTCGAGGCCGCCAACCGGGCGCCGCTCGTGCGGGCATCGGCTGGGGCGACGTCGGAGCCGTAGAGCTCAACGAGGCCTTCGCGGCGCAGTCCCTCGCGTGCCTGGACGCCTGGGACGTCGACCCGGCCGTGGTCAACGCCTGGGGCGGCGCCATCGCCGTCGGTCACCCCCTCGGCGCCTCGGGCGGCCGCGTCCTCGGCACGCTGGCGCGCCGGCTGCAGGCGAGCAGCGAGCGCTGGGGCGTCGCGGCCATCTGCATCGGCGTCGGCCAGGGCCTCGCCGTCGTCCTCGAGAACGTCTCTGCCGCAAGCGAAGACGCCGCGCCCTCCCCCAGCGACGACGTCGCACCCTCCACCAGCGACAAGGAGTCCTGATGCCCAAGCACTTCCTCGACGACGTGGACGAGGCCGTCGCCTGCGTCCGCGACGGCGACACCGTCCTCATCGGCGGATTCGGCAAGGCCGGCCAGCCGGTCGAGCTCATCGAGGCGCTCCTGCGCACCGACGTCAAGGACCTCACCGTCGTCAACAACAACGCCGGCAACGGCGACGAGGGGCTCGCGCTGCTCATCGCCGAGGGGCACGTCCAGAAGATGATCTGCTCGTTCCCCCGCCAGTCCGACTCGTGGCACTTCGACAAGGCCTACCGCGAGGGGCGCGTGCAGCTGGAGGTCGTCCCGCAGGGGTCGCTCGCCGAGCGAATTCGCGCCGGGGGCGCGGGGATCGGCGGGTTCTTCACCCCCACCGGCTACGGCACCCCGCTGGCCGAGGGCAAGGAGACGCGCGTCATCGACGGCCGCGGCTACGTGCTCGAGACGCCGATCCGTGGCGACGTGGCGCTCATCAAGGCGCTGCGCGCCGACCGCGCCGGCAACCTGGTCTACCGCAAGACCGCACGCAACTTCGGACCGATCATGGCGACGGCCGCAGCGCACACCGTCGCGCAGGTCCACGACGTCGTGCCGCTGGGGGGCCTGGATCCCGAAAACATCGCCACCCCAGGCATCTTCGTCCAGACCATCGTCACCGTGGGCGGCCCCGTCGCCCCCGAGACCACCCCCGAGCACGAGGAGGAGCAGTGAGCGGCACGCTGGACCGTCAGGCGCTGGCAGCGCTGATCGCCAAGGACATCGCGCCCGGGTCCTACGTCAACCTTGGCATCGGGCAGCCGACCCTCGTGTCGGACTACCTCACCGCCGACCAGGACGTCACCCTGCACACCGAGAACGGCCTGCTCGGCATGGGCCCGGCCGCCCAGGGCGACGAGATCGACGAGGACCTCATCAACGCCGGCAAGATCCCGGTGACCGAGGTCCCCGGCGCCTCGTTCTTCCACCACGCCGACTCGTTCGCGATGATGCGCGGCGGCCACCTCGACGTGTGCGTCATGGGCGCCTTCCAGGTGTCCGCCACCGGTGACCTCGCCAACTGGCACACCGGCGCCCCCGACGCCATCCCGGCCGTCGGCGGCGCCATGGACCTCGCGGTCGGCGCCAAGGAGACCTGGGTGATGATGAACCTCTTCACCAAGACCGGCGAGGCCAAGATCGTCCCCGAGTGCACCTATCCGCTCACCGGCCCCGGGTGCGTCAGCAGGGTCTACACCGAGTGCGCCGTGTTCCTCATCGACGACCAGGGCGTGACCGTGCGCGAGACCTTCGGCACCACCGTCGAGGAGCTGGCCGAGCGCATGTCCGTCCCGCTGCGGAGCCTCGACTAGGGTCGGACTCGATGGCAGCGCAAGGGATTCCGACGACCCCCGAGCCCGGCGACGGCTACGTCCAGTCGCTGGCCCGGGGGCTCGCCGTCCTGCGCGCCTTCGACAGCGAGCACCCCGAGCTGTCACTGTCGGACGTCGGGCGACGCACCGGGCTGACCCGCGCGACCGCCCGCCGGCTCCTGCTCACCCTGGTCGAGCTGGGCTACGTGCGCTTCGACGGCAAGCTCTTCTCGCTCGCTCCGGCCGTGCTGGAGCTCGGCTACGCCTACCTGTCGAGCCAGCGGCTGCCCGAGCTGGCCCGTCCCCGGCTCGAGGACCTCTCCGCGCGACTGCTCGAGTCCACCTCGCTCGCCGTCCTCGACGGGACCGACATCGTCTACGTCGCACGGGTCGCCCGACGGCGGATCATGACCGTGGACATCCACGTCGGCACCCGGTTCCCGGCCTACGCGACGTCGATGGGTCGTGTCCTGCTCGCCGGGCTCACCCCCGCCGAGCTGGACGACTACTTCCGCACCGCCGCGCTGTCCGCGCTCACCGTGCAGACCATCCACGACGAGAGTGCCCTGCGCGAGCTGCTCGACCAGGTGCGGCGCGACGGCTACGTCATCGTCGACCAGGAGCTGGAGCCCGGGCTGCGCTCGATGGCGGCGCCCGTCGTCGACGCCGCCGGCCGCACCGTCGCCGCCGTCAACGTGTCGACCAACGTCGCCGACCCCGCCGCGGGCGACCTGATCAACTCGCTCGCTGCCCTGCGCGCGACCGCAGCCGCCCTCTCCACCGACCTGCGCGTCGCCGGCCACTGACGCGGCCCCGGCGCCAGAGCGCCGAGCGATCGTCGCAACCGGCCCCACTGAGATATCTCGACGTTCAGATACTTTTGGGCGCGGCTATAGTGAGCCCATGACTGGAGCCACGGACGACGTCGACGACATCGTCGCGGCCTGGCGCCGGGAGCGGCCCGACCTCGACCTCGGCCCGCTGGAGGTGCTCTCTCGGGTCTCCCGGCTCGCTCGCCACCTGGACCTCACCCGCGGCGAGACGTTCGCCGAGCACCAGCTCGAGGGCTACGAGTTCGACGTGCTCGTGGCGCTGCGGCGCGCAGGGACGCCCTACCAGCTCTCCCCCGGGCGCCTCGTCCAGCAGACCCTCGTCACCTCCGGCACCATGACCAACCGGGTCGACCGGCTCGCCGCACGCGGCCTCGTGACCCGAAGCCCCGACCCCGACGACCGGCGCGGCGTCATCGTCACGCTCACCGAGGCGGGCAAGGAGGTCGTCGACGCGGCCTTCAGCGAGCTGCTCGACCGGGAGCGGCGGCTGCTCGCCGGGCTGTCCGCCCGCGAGCGCGACCAGCTGGCGCGCCTGCTGCGCTCGCTGCTGCTGCCCTTCGAGGCCTGAGCAAGCGCCGGACCCGGGTTGTGCCGACCCGGCGCGCGGCCCTGGCGCTCGATCAGCCGGCGACCTCGGCCGCTTCCAGCCAGGCCAGCTCGAGCGTCTCGCGCTCGTCGACGATCTCGCGCAGCTCGCGATTGAGCTCCAGGACCGCCTGGTGATCGGTGGCATGCTCGGCCATCTGTCGGTGCACGGTCTCCTCGCGCGTGGCGAGGCGGGCCAGCGCCCGGTCGATCCGGGCTACCTCCTTGCGGGCCTCGCGGACCTGCGCGGACGTCGGCCCGGCTGCGGAGGCCGCACCGGAGCCGGGAGCCGCGGAGCCGGCAGCGGACGTCGCGCCGGACGCACCGCCCGACCCACCCGTAGAACCCCCGCGGGCACTACCGGCAACACCGCCGCTCGCGCGGGACGCCTGCTGCTCGGACCACAGGGCGAGGTACTGCTCGACACCGCCGGGCAGGTCGCGGATCGCGCCGTCACCGAGAAGGGCCACCTGCCGGTCGCACATGCGCTCAAGCAGGTAGCGGTCGTGCGAGACGACGAGCAGCGTGCCGGCCCAGCCGTCGAGGACGTCCTCGAGGGAGGTGAGGGTCTCGATGTCGAGGTCGTTGGTGGGCTCGTCGAGCAGCAGCACATTGGGCTCGTCGAGCAGCAGCCGGACCAGCTGGAGCCGACGGCGCTCACCACCGGAGAGCGACCCGACCAGCGTCTGCTGACGGGCTCCGGTGAAGCCGAGCCGCTGCGCGAGCTGAGAGGCGCTGATCTCCTTGCCGCCGAGCTGGGTGAACTGCCGGACGTCCTCGAGCGCCTCGATGACGCGACGGCCGGCGAGCTGCTCGAGCTCGCGCACCTCCTGGCTGAGGAACGCCAGCCGCACGGTCTTGCCGACCTTGCGCCGCCCGCCGACGAGGGTCAGCTCGCCCGCGATGGCCCGCAGCAGCGTGGACTTCCCGGCGCCGTTGACGCCCACGATGCCGATCCGGTCACCCGGGGCGAGCCGCCAGGTGACATCACGCAGGATCTCGCGAGGCGTGTCCGAGGCGACGCCGAGGGTGAGCGAGGCGCGCTCGAGATCGATGACGTCCTTGCCGAGCCGAGTCGTGGCGAAGCGCATCAGCTCGACGTCGTCGCGCGCGGGCGGCTCCTCCTCGATGAGCGCGTTGGCCGCGTCGATCCGAAAGCGCGGCTTGGACGTGCGCGCGGGCGGGCCGCGACGCAGCCAGGCGAGCTCCTTGCGCAGCAGGTTGTTGCGCCGCTCCTCGGTGACCGCCGCGATCCGCGCGCGCTCGGCCTTGGCGAGCACGTAGGCGGCGTAGCCCCCGTCGAACGCGTTGACCTGCCCGCCCTGGACCTCCCAGGTGGTCGTGGCGACAGCGTCGAGGAACCAGCGGTCGTGGGTGATCGTGACGAGCGCGCTGTCGGGTCGGGTGCGCCGGCGGGTGAGGTGGTCGGCGAGCCAGGCCACGCCCTCGACGTCGAGGTGGTTGGTGGGCTCGTCCAGCAGCAGCAGGTCGGGGTCGTCGACGAGCAGCCGGGCGAGGGCGAGCCGGCGCCGCTCGCCGCCGGACATCGGACCGACGACGCTCTCCCAGCCGCCGACCGCTCCCGCGTCGAGGCCGCCGAGCAGCCCGTCGACGACGTCGCGGATCCGGGCGTCACCGGCCCACTCGTGCTCGGCGCGGTCGCCGAGGACGGCCTCGCGGACAGTCGCGGCGGGGTCGAGGGTGTCCTGCTGGGTGAGCATGCCGACGGTCAGCCCGCTCGGGTGGGTGACCCGACCCGAGTCGACCGGCACGGCCCGCGCCAGCACGCGCAGCAGGGAGGTCTTGCCGCCACCGTTGCGGCCGACCATGCCGATGCGCTCGCCGGTGAGGACGCCGAGCGAGAGGTCGTCGAGGACCTTCGTGGTGCCGAGCGTGAGGGTGACCCGCTCGACCGAGACGACGTTGGCCACTAGCTGTCTCGCGCCGGGCTGAAAAGGCGGGCACCCGCGACGGGGCCGTGCGCGCGACGGGCGTCGGCGGCGACCCCGGAGGCGGTCAGCGCAACGGCGAGGTCCAGGGCGTGCTCGTGGTCGGAGGCGAGGAACGCAATCGTCGGCCCCGACCCGGACACGACCTGGCCGAGCGCGCCGCACTCGTGCCCGATCTCGAGCGTCTCGCGCAGCGACGGCTGCAACGACAGCGCCGCGTCGGTGAGGTCGTTGCGCAGTGCCGCGCCGAGCCGCGCGGCGTCGCCCGAGCGCACGGCGGCCAGCAGGTCGACGTCGCTCTGGCCGAGCTCGGGATCGCTCGCCCCCGGGCCGTGGTGCTCGGCGCGCAGGCGGTCGCACTCGGCGAAGACCGCCGGCGTCGAGAGCCCCTCGGCGCTGAACGCGAACACCCAGTGGTAGGTCCCCCGGGCCAGCACCGGCGCGAGCTTCTCACCACGCCCGGTGCCCACCGCCGTGCCCCCGAGGATCGAGAACGGCACGTCGCTGCCCAGCTCGGCCCCGACCGCGCACAGCTCCTCCTTGCTGAGCCCGAGGCCCCAGAGGGCGTCGCACGCCACGAGGGTGGCGGCCGCGTCGGCCGAGCCGCCGGCCATCCCGCCGGCCACGGGGATGTC
This sequence comes from Arsenicicoccus piscis, assembly GCF_022568835.1. Taxonomy (GTDB): domain Bacteria; phylum Actinomycetota; class Actinomycetes; order Actinomycetales; family Dermatophilaceae; genus Arsenicicoccus; species Arsenicicoccus piscis. The sequence goes on along the minus strand of NZ_JAKZHV010000004.1, from coordinate 184,298 downwards.
CTTGCGGATCGCGATGGTGACGGCACGGTCTACGTCGTGCAGGGTGGCGAGGCGACGGGCCGCCTTGACGACGAGGTTGTCCTCGCCGAGCGGCACCTCGTCGGCCTGGCGACCCTCGACCACGCAGGAGAACTCGTCCGCGGCCGTCACGGTCACGTCGTCGTAGAGCCCCACGGCCTGGAAGACCGTCGACAGCTCGTGGTAGCCGTCCGGGCGCAGGGGGCCGACCGCGAGCTCGAGATTGACCTTGGCCGCGGCCCGAGCAGTCACCTGCTGCACGATCGACACTGACATGTGCCCAACCTAGTCATGTTCGGGGGCCCGTGTGGGATGCCGCGTCCGCGATGCGAGCGAACGCCTCGACGTCGATGGCCTCGCCGCGCGCCTGCGGGTCGACCCCGGCGCGACGCAGGATCTCCTCGGCGCGCGGGGCGGAGCCGGCCCACCCCGCCAGCGCGGCGCGCAGGGTCTTGCGGCGCTGCAGGAAGGCCGCGTCGATCGCGGCGAACACCTGCTCGCGGGGGGCCTCGGTGACCGGCGGCTCGTGGCGCACCAGCTCGACCAGCCCGGAGTCGACGTTGGGCGCGGGCCAGAACACGTGTCGCCCGACGGTGCCCGCGAGGCGCACGTCGGCGTGCCAGGCCGCCTTCACCGACGGCACGCCGTAGACCTTGCTGCCGGGCTGGGCGGCCAACCGCTCGGCCACCTCCAGCTGCACCATCACGAGCACCCGCTCGATGCTCGGGAAGCGCTCGAGGAAGGACAGGACGACGGGCACCGACACGTTGTAGGGCAGGTTGGCCACGAGGGCCGTCGGCGGTGGCCCCGGCAGCTCCCGGACGGCGAGCGCGTCGGCGTGGACGACCTCGAGGCGGTCGGCGAGGGTCGGGGCCTGCTCGGCCACCGTCTGCGGGAGCGCGCCCGCGAGCACGGGGTCTACCTCGACCGCGACGACGCGACGCACGGCCGGCAGCAGGGCCAGCGTCAGCGACCCGAGGCCCGGCCCGACCTCCACGACCACGTCGTCCGGGCCCACCTGCGCGAGGCGCACGATGCGGCGCACCGTGTTGGCGTCGACGACGAAGTTCTGGCCCCAGTTCTTGGTCGGACGCACCCCGAGCCGGTCGGCGAGCTCGCGCACCCGCGCGGCACCCAGCAGCGTCGCGGCGCTGTCGACCGGGGACTCGGGCTCGGGCATGGGCTCCACCCTAGGGGATCGGGCAGGGTGGGCGTCTGCGGGTGAAATGCACGACACAGGCCGGACGACCCCCTGGTCCGTCCGGCCTGTGTGGTGCGGCGCTTCGCCGGGCCCCCTCCTGCGCCCGGCGAGTCGCGGTGACTCAGCTCGTCAGCTCAACTGACTCATTCGGCTCAGGCGCAGGCCCAGGGCGAGGTGCCGCGCGTGGACGCGACGTTGTTGGCGACGGCGATCTGCTGCTCGCGGGTCGCGAGGTCGGGGCGCGAGGCGTAGGCCAGGCCGCCACCGGAACGCCAGGTGCCGAGGTCGAACTGCAGGCCGCCGTAGTAGCCGTTGCCGGTGTTGATGCTCCAGTTGCCGGTCGACTCGCACTGGGCGATGCGGTCCCACATGCCGGAGTTGGCAGTCGAGCCGGCCTTCCCGCTGTTGCGGCTGGACGAGCCGGCGGACGCGGTGGTGGCGCTGGCCTTGGGGGCGGCCTTGGTGCCGACGCTCACGACCTGGGCGACCGGGGCGGTGGTGACGACGCTCTGGGTGGCCTGCTTGGCCGTGCTCTTGCCGTTGACGAAGGTCTCGACGTAGGTCACCGACTTGGCGCCCGCCTTGCCGGCGGTGACGACCTTGCGGGTGCCCTGCGCGAGAGAGGCGTCCTTCTTCTCGGTGACCGAGAAGGCGACCGGCTCGGTGACGGTGGCCGTCTTCTTCGCAACGCGGTTCACGGTGACGGCGAGGCCGTCCTTGAGCGCGGTGGTCGAGGCGGGGGCGACGGTGTCGAGGGCGCCGAGGGTGACCTTCTGCGCGGCGAGCAGGTCGGCGACGGTCGCGTCGGTCGAGGAGATCTTGGCGGGCTTGCCGGCGACGTTGAGGACGACGTCCTTCGGGGTGACCGCGGTGACGGCGAGGCCCTGACGGCCGAGCGACATCGAGCGCGACGCCGAGAGCTTGGCGTCGGTGAGGCCCTGCCGCAGACCGACCTGAGCCAGCGCGGAGTCCAGCGTGGTGGCGGTGGTCCAGTAGGTCTTCTTCTGACCGTCCACCGTGACCGCGAGCTGGCGGCCGTACTTCACGACCACGTCCTGGCCGTCGGCGATCTCGGTGTCGAGCGCCGGGGCGACGACGTCGTGAGCGCCGACGGTGACGCCCTCCTTCTTCAGCAGGTCGCCGACGGTGCCGCCGAAGGCCGAGGTCTGGGAGGTCTTCCCGTCGACGGTGAGGGTCACGTCCTTGTCGACCGACACGAGGACAGCGCCCACGGCGCCGGCGGCGAGGCCGGTGGCGACGACGGTCTGCAGGACACGGGTGGTGGTGCGAGAGGTCACGATGCTCCAGGGTTCGTAGTACCGGGTCACCTGCGTGCCGCGCCCCCAGGCGGTCCCGCCCTGGCGAGGACGGCGTGCGAAGCCTCCTGTGTCAGTCCTTGTGAAGCCGAGCACAAGCCCGGCCAGGCACAGGTGTCCTCAGCTCATGACTGAGACCGGTGGGTCTGGGGTCAAGGGTCCTCCGGCGGCGTCGTCGCCTCGCCCGGCCGGACCCTGCACGGCTGCCGCGGGAATCCCGGCTGCCTCATCCAGAGTCGCGCGCAGCCCCGCCGGGGTCAACCGGTCAGCCTTGTCAAAACGCTCAGGACAGGTCAAATCAGGCCGAAACCTGTGTGGCAAATGGCTGAATTCGCATCCACGGAGAGTAGCCGCTGAGCACAATTTCTGCAGCGGCCTGCGTTGTGGGTCAGATCACGTCGAAATGACGCGAACCGCGGACCGTCTACTGGTAGGTAACCCCCGGCTACCAGGGCCCGTAGAGCTCCTCGCTGGTGGCGGAGATCGCCTGGCAGAGGGTGGGCACGTCGACGCCGAGCACGGCCGCCATCCGGCGGACGGTAAGGGGGACGAGGTAGGGCGCGTTGGTGGCGCCGCGGAAGGGGTGGGGCGTGAGGTAGGGCGCATCGGTCTCGACGAGCACCCGGTCCAGCGGCACGACGGCCAGCGCCTCGCGCAGCTCGTGGGCCGAGGAGAAGGTCACGGTGCCGGCGAAGGACAGGTAGTAGCCGCGCTCGACGCACTCGCGCGCCATCGCCACGTCCCCGGAGAAGCAGTGCAGCACCGTGCGCTCGGGCGCGCCCTCCTCGGCGAGGATGCGCAGCACGTCGTCGTGGGCGTCGCGGTCGTGGATCTGCAGCGCCAGCCCGGTGCGCTTGGCCAGGTCGATGTGCCAGCGGAAGGCGTCCTGCTGCACGGCGTGCTGCTCGGGAGCGGTGCGGAAGTAGTCGAGGCCGGTCTCCCCCACGACCCGGATGCGGGGGTGCGCGACCAGCTCCGCAATCTCGGCGAGGGCGTCGTCGAGGCGGCCGGCCGCGGCGAGCGGCGGCACGTCGTTGGGGTGGATGGCGACCCCGCCGAGCAGGCGCGGGTGCTCGTCGACCGCCGCGGCGGTGAAGCGTGCGGCGGGCAGGTCACAGCCGATCTGGATCACCCGGTCCACCCCGACCGCGGCGGCGGCGCGCAGGGCCTCGGCGACGTCCGGACGGGGGCCGCCGTCACGGGCTACGTCGAGGTGGGCGTGGTTGTCGACGACCGGGACGGGCAGCGACTCCGGCGCCGCCGGCGGACCGGCGTGCCCGCTCCCTGCCCCAGAAGCCTTGCGGCTCATGCGGATTCGCCGGCCAGACGCGCGATCTCGTCGTCCACGACGCTCGGGTCGAGCTTGGTGAACACGGGCGTCGGCTTCGCGACCGGAGCCCCGACGGCGACCGGCCGACGCTCCCACGCAGGGGTCGGGGTGTAGTCGCCGGTGATGATCGGGTAGACCCGCAGCTCGTCGTCCGCGATGGACGGGTCGGCGGGCACCTGGGTGATCGGGCCGAGGTCGGTGACGTGCTCGATCCGCGGCATCGGCATGAACTCGCCCTCCCCGCCGAAGGTCGTCCAGACCCGGTTGGAGGCGTGCGGGAGGAACGGCGCCAGCAGCGTGTTGCAGTCGAGCACGCACTGGGCGAGCACGTGCAGGACGGTGCCGAGGCGCTCGCGCTGGTCCTCGCCCTTGAGCTTGAACGGCTCGGTGTCGGAGACGTACTTGTTGACCTCGCCGACGATCCGCATGGCCTCGCCGATGCCGGCCTTCTGCCGGTGGTGGGCGATCAGGTCACCGACCGCGTCGAAGCCCTCGGCGACGGTGGCGAGCACCGCCTCGTCGACCGGCTCGAGCGGGCCCGCGGCCGGGATCTCGCCGAAGCTCTTGGCGATCATGCTGGCCGTGCGGTTGACCAGGTTGCCCCACCCGGCGACCAGCTCGGAGTTGGTGCGCTGCACGAACTCGGCCCAGGTGAAGTCGCTGTCCTGGTTCTCCGGGCCGGCGGCGCAGATGAAGTAGCGCAGCGCGTCGGCCTGGTAGCGGGCCAGCATGTCGCCGACGTAGATCACCACGCCGCGGCTCGAGGAGAACTGCTTGCCCTCCATGGTCATGAACTCGCTCGCGACGACCTCGGTGGGCAGGTCCAGCTCACCGAGCGCGCCGGGCTCGCCGCCGAGCGCGCCCTGGCCGCCGTAGGCCAGCAGCTCGGCCGGCCAGATCTGGGAGTGGAAGGTGATGTTGTCCTTGCCCTGGAAGTAGTAGGACACGGCCGCCGGGTCGTTCCACCACTCGCGCCAGCGGTCCTCGTCACCGATCCGGCGGGCCCACTCGATCGAGGCCGACAGGTAGCCAATGACGGCGTCGAACCAGACGTAGAGCCGCTTGGTCGGCTGCTCGCGCCAGCCGTCGATCGGTACCGGGATGCCCCAGTCGATGTCGCGGGTCATGGCGCGCGGGCGCACGTCCTTGAGCAGGTTCTGGCTGAACTTGATGACGTTCGGGCGCCACAGGCCCGTCTCGGCGCGGCCGTCGAGCCACTGGGCCAGCGCGTCGGCGAGGGCGGGCAGGTCGAGCAGCAGGTGCTGGGTCTCGATGAATTCCGGCGTCTCGCCGTTGATCTTGGACCGCGGGTCGATCAGGTCGACCGGGTCGAGCTGGTTGCCGCAGTTGTCGCACTGGTCGCCCCGCGCGTCGGGGAAGCCACAGATCGGGCAGGTCCCCTCGATGTAGCGGTCCGGCAGCGTGCGCCCCGTCGACGGGCTGATCGCCCCCTGCGTGGTCTGCTCGATCATGTAGCCGTTGGCGTAGCAGACCCGGAACATCTCCTGGACGACCGAGTAGTGGTTGAGCGTCGTGGTGCGCGTGAACAGGTCGTAGGACAGGCCCAGGTCGACCAGGTCACCGACGATGACGGCGTTGTTCTTGTCGGCCAGCTCGCGCGCGCTGACGCCCGCCTTGTCGGCCGCGACGAGGATCGGCGTGCCGTGCTCGTCGGTGCCGCTCACCATCAGCACGTCGTGCCCCGCCATGCGCATGTAGCGGCTGAACACGTCCGACGGGACGCCGAAGCCGGCGACGTGACCGATGTGACGCGGGCCGTTGGCATACGGCCACGCGACGGCGGACAGGACCTTGCGCGGGGCGGAACTCATGCTGGTGATTCTAGTGGTCGCACGCACGACGGCCGCGCCCGCCCAGGTGGGGCGGCCGCGGCCGTTCGGTTGATCGCGAGGCTGTCGTCAGTCTGAGCTCTACCGGACTGACTCCGCGCTCGCGGTGCCTTCAGTCCTTGACCTTGGAGCGGGCCTTCCGATAGTCCGCGTTCAGCTGCGAGATCACGTCGAGCGGGATCTCCTTCGGGCAGGCGGCGGCGCACTCGCCGATGTTGGTGCACCCGCCGAAGCCCTCGGCGTCGTGCGCCTTGACCATGTCGATGACGCGCGACCAGCGCTCCGGCTGACCCTGCGGGAGCTCACCGAGGTGAGTGACCTTCGCTCCCATGAAGAGCATGCCGGCGGCGTTGGGGCAAGCCGCGACGCAGGCGCCGCACCCGATGCAGGTAGCGGCCTCGAACGCGCGGTCGGCCTGCGGCTTCGGCACCGGCACCGAGTGGGCCTCGGGGGCCGAGCCGGTGTTGACGCTGATGAAGCCGCCCGCCTGGATGATGCGGTCGAACGCGGTGCGGTCGACGACCAGGTCGCGCAGGACCGGGAACGCGTCGGCGCGCCACGGCTCTACGGTGATGGTGTCGCCGTCGCGGAAGGACCGCATGTGCAGCTGGCAGGTCGTGGTGACCTCCGGACCGTGCGGCTGGCCGTTGATGACCATGCCGCAGGTGCCGCAGATGCCCTCGCGACAGTCGCTGTCGAAGGCGATCGGCTCCTGACCGTCGTCCTGGAGGTTCTCGTTGAGCACGTCGAGCATCTCCAGGAAGGACATGTCCGGCGTGACGTCGTCGAGCTGATAGGTCTCCATGTGACCCGGCGCGCTGGGGCCTGCCTGGCGGTGGACGTTGAGAGTGATCCTCACTTGTAACTCCGTTGCTTCAGCTCGATGAACTCGTAGACCAGGGGTTCCTTGTGCAGGGTCGGCGCACCGTCGTCGCCGCCGAACTCCCACGCCGCGACGTAGGCGTACTCGTCGTCGTGGCGCAGCGCCTCGCCGTCCTCGGTCTGGGACTCCTCGCGGAAGTGACCGCCGCAGGACTCGCGTCGGTGCAGCGCGTCGATGCACATCAGCTCGCCGAGCTCGATCAGGTCGGCGACGCGGCCGGCCTTCTCGAGGCTCTGGTTGAGCTCGTCGGCACCACCGAGCACGCGCACGTTGGTCCAGAACTCCTGCTTGACGTTCCGGATCAGGCCGATCGCCTTCTTCAGCCCCTCCTCGGTGCGGGACATCCCGCAGTACTCCCACATGATGGCGCCGAGCTCCTTGTGGATGGAGTCCACGGTGCGGGTGCCGTTGCAGGTGAGGAAGTGGTTGATCCGGTCGCGGACCGAGCGCTCGGCGTCGGCGACGGCCGGGTCCTCGGAGGTGACCTTCGGGTACGGCCCGCTCGCGAGGTAGTCGCGGATCGTGTTGGGGAGCACGAAGTAGCCGTCCGACAGGCCCTGCATCAGCGCCGAGGCGCCAAGGCGGTTGGCGCCGTGGTCGGAGAAGTTGGCCTCACCGGTCACGAACAGGCCGGGGATGTTGGACGACAGGTCGTAGTCGACCCACAGCCCACCCATCGTGTAGTGCACGGCCGGGTAGATGCGCATCGGCGTCTCGTACGGGTTCTCACCCGTGATCCGCAGATACATGTCGAACAGGTTGCCGTACTTGGCCTTCACCGTGTCCAGACCCATGCGGTCGATGGCCTCGGCGAAGTCCAGGTAGACCCCGCGGCGCACCTGACGCTCGACACCGTCCGGGCCCATCTCGGCGATGGCCGGGCCGACTCCGCGGCCCTCGTCGCACATGTTCTTGGCCTGGCGGGAGGCGATGTCACGCGGCACCAGGTTGCCGAACGAGGGGTAGATCCGCTCCAGGTAGTAGTCGCGGTCCTCCTCGGGGATCTGGCGCGGGTCCTTGTCGCAGTCCTCGGCGCGCTTGGGCACCCAGATGCGGCCGTCGTTGCGCAGCGACTCGCTCATCAGGGTGAGCTTGGACTGCTTGTCACCGTGCTGCGGGATGCAGGTCGGGTGGATCTGGGTGTAGCACGGGTTGCCGAACAGGGCGCCCTTGCGGTGGGCCCGCCAGGTCGCCGTGACGTTGCAGCCCATCGCGTTGGTCGACAGGAAGAACACGTTGCCGTAGCCACCGGAGGCCAGCACGACCGCGTCGGCGAGGTGGGTCTCGATCTCACCGGTCAGCATGTCGCGGGCGATGATGCCGCGAGCTCGACCGTCGACCATGACCAGCTCGAGCATCTCGTGCCGGGTGAACATCTCGACGGCGCCGGAGGCCACCTGCCGCTCGAGCGCCTGGTAGGCGCCGATCAGCAGCTGCTGCCCCGTCTGGCCGCGGGCGTAGAACGTGCGGGACACCTGCACGCCACCGAACGAGCGGTTGTCGAGCAGTCCGCCGTACTCGCGGGCGAAGGGCACACCCTGGGCCACGCACTGGTCGATGATGTTGCACGACACCTCGGCCAGGCGGTAGACGTTGGACTCGCGCGAGCGGTAGTCACCACCCTTGACCGTGTCGTAGAAGAGCCGGTAGACCGAGTCGCCGTCCTCCTTGTAGTTCTTCGCGGCGTTGATGCCACCCTGGGCGGCGATCGAGTGCGCGCGGCGCGGAGAGTCCTGGTAGCAGAAGGACTTCACGTGGTAGCCCGCCTCGCCGAGCGTGGCGGCAGCAGCGCCACCGGCAAGGCCGGTGCCGACGATGATGACGCTCAGCTTGCGGCGGTTGGCCGGGTTGACCAGTTTGGCCTCGAACTTGCGGCGGGTCCACCGGGTCTCGATGGGACCGCTCGGGGCCTTCGGGTCCTGGATCGGCTCACCCTCGCGGTAGAGCCCGTGGATCAGGTTGTCACTCATGGGATTCCGTATTCCTTACTTCCCGACCAGGCCGAAGAGGATCGCGAGCGGCGGCACGATGAAACCGATGCTGACGATGGCGGCGATGGCGATGCCGGCGAGGTTCCACGCGCGGGCCTTGGCCGGCGTGCCGGTCAGGCCGAGCGTCTGCCCGGCGCTCCAGACGCCGTGGCGCAGGTGCATGGCGAGGGCGAACATCGCCAGTGCATAGATCAGCACGACCCACCAGACCTGGAACGACGAGACCACCAGCGGGTAGGGGTTCGCGATCGTCTCGTGCGTCGTCGGGTCCACGACCGTGTCGGGGAACTGCCCGCTGCCCACGTTGAACTTCAGGATCGTGAACTGCAGCAGGTGGAAGACGATGAACGCCAGCAGGGCGACGCCGCCCCAGCGCATCATCTTCGACGCGAACGTGGCACGGACCGTGCGCTTGACGACGTAGCGGGTCGAGCGCGCCTTGTTGGCCCGGGACCACAGCGGCAGCGCCAGGCCGACGTGCACGAAGAGGGCAGCGAGCAGCAGCAGCCGGAACAGCCACAGGAAGCCCTCGTAGGGAAGGATCGGCTCGCCGAGGATCCGCAGGTGGTGCGCATAGCCGTTGAAGGCCTCCGCGCCCCACAGGATCTTGAGGTTGCCGTACATGTGCATGAGGACGTAGAACACGAACAGCAGACCGGCCAGCGCCATCGAGTACTTGTAGGCCAGGGTCGTGCCGTTCGTGCTGATCTCCTCGCGGAAACAGTCGAAGTAGCCACGCATGCAACCTACCGCGTGCCTCTGACACTCGCCGACGCAGGGCGCGCCCTACGGACGAAAATGTCCGTCCAGGGGTTCCCGCGCGGCCGTCAGGTGACCAACCTCACATTCTGACCGCCGCCGGCGCGCGCGGGCTAGCGGCGCCGCAGCGCCCCGTCGTAGAGCTCCCGCTTGGGCAGGCCGGTGGCTGCGGCGACCGCGGCGCACGCGTCCTTGAGCCGCTCGCCCGCGTCGACCCGGGCGATCACCTGGTCGATCGCCGCCTCGGGGTCGGCGGCGACCGGCTGGGCGCCGGCGACGACCAGGGTGATCTCGCCACGGACCTCGCCGGCCGACCACTCGACCAGGTCCGCGAGGGTGCCGCGGACCACCTCTTCGTAGGTCTTGGTGAGCTCGCGGCAGCAGGCGGCGGGACGGTCTACGCCGAAGGCCTCGGCCATGGCGGCGAGGGTGTCGTCGACCCGGTGCGGCGCCTCGAAGAAGACCATCGTGCGCCGTTCGTCCGCCAGGGCCGCGAGCGCCCGGGCTCGCTCGCCGGCCTTGCGGGGCAGGAAGCCCTCGAAGCAGAACCGGTCGACCGGCAGCCCCGAGACCGCGAGCGCCATGAGCACGGCCGACGGACCGGGCACGCAGGTGACCCGCACGCCGGCGTCGACCGCTGCGGTGACCAGGCGGTAGCCGGGGTCGGAGACCGAGGGCATGCCGGCATCCGTGGCCACCACGACCCGGTCCCCCGCGACCAGGCGCTCGAGCAGCTCAGGGGTGCGGGAGGCCTCGTTGTGCTCGTGATAGCTGACGACCCGTCCGCGAGAGGTCACGCCGAGCGCGGTGGTGAGCCGGTGCAGCCGCCGGGTGTCCTCGGCAGCGATCACGTCGGCCCCCTCGAGCTCGGCGCCGAGCCGCGGGGAGGCGTCGGCCGGGTCGCCGATGGGCGTGGCGGCGAGCACGAGCACGCCTCGACCAGCCGCGCCGGCGGACGCCGTCATCGGGGGCCGTCGAAGGGGATGCGCGAGACGGGGACCTCGGCGGGCAGGTCCTCGTAGGCGCGGGGGTCCTCCCGGGGCTCGACGTGGATGATCACCTGCAGCTCCTCGACCTCGGCGCGCAGCGCCTCCTCGACCTCCTCGGCGAGGTCGTGCGCCTGGGTGACCGACCACGCTCCGGGCACCAGCAGGTGCGCCTGGGCGAAGCGCTGGTGGCCGGACTCGCGGGTCCGCAGCTCGTGGAAGTGCACGTCGGCGGTGACGAAGCGCTCGAGGACGGCGGCGATCTGGGCGTTCTCGGCCGCCGGCAGCGAGCCGTCCATCAGCCCGGAGAACGACTCGGCCAGCAGCTTCCACCCGGTCCAGATGATGTTGAGGCCGACCAGGAAGGCGATGACGGGGTCGAGCCGGTCGATGCCGGTGAGCGCCACGACGAGGACGCCGACGACGACACCGACCGAGGTCCACACGTCGGTCATCAGGTGCTTGCCGTCGGCGACCAGGGTCATCGAGCGGTGCGCCCGGCCGGCGCGCAGCAGCACGAACGCCACCGCGGCGTTGATCACCGAGGCCCCGACGGACACGACCAGACCGATGCCGACGTTCTCCAGCGGCTGGGGGTGCAGGAACCGGTCTACGGAGGTCCAGAGGATGACGATCGCGGCGACGAAGATCATCTGCCCCTCGGCCGCCGCCGAGAAGTACTCCGCCTTGGTGTGGCCGAACTGGTGGCTGCGGTCGGCGGGGCGCGCCGCCACCGTCAGCGCGTAGAGCGCGATGATCGCGGCTGCGAGGTTGACCAGGGACTCAGCCGCGTCGGAGAGCAGACCGACCGACCCGGTGATCCGCCAGGCGGTGACCTTCAGCGCGATCGTGACCAGCGCCGCAGCGATGGACAGCCAGGCGAACTTGGTCAGATTGGCACGTGAGCTCACGGGTCCAGTCTGTCACCGGTTCGCCCCCTACGATGGCTCGCGTGACCGACCTCGAGGAGCGCCTGCTCGGCCGACGCCCGACCGACACCCGACGTGCCTGGGTCATCTTCTCGGTCATCGCGGCCATCGGCGGGTCCCTGCGGATGTGGCGGCTCGGGGTCCCGCACTCACTCGTGTTCGACGAGACGTACTACGTCAAGGACGCCCTCGCCCTGTGGCGATCCGGCGTCGAGCTGACGGTGAAGCCCGCGATCGAGAAGAAGGTCAACGAGCTCTTCACCACCGGGCACACGGACATCTTCACCGACCAGGGGTCGTTCGTCGTCCACCCGCCGTTCGGCAAGTGGGTCATCGCGCTCGGCGAGCAGACCTTCGGGATCGACCAGTCGTTCGGGTGGCGCTTCAGCGTGGCCGTGATGGGCACGCTCTCCATCCTGCTGATGGGCTTCGTCGCCCGCCGCCTGTTCGGCTCCACCCTGCTCGGGGCGGTGGCCGCGGTGCTGCTCGCCTTCGAGGGACACCACTTCGTGCAGTCGCGCACCTCGCTGCTGGACATGGGCGTGATGTTCTGGACGTTCGCCGCCTTCTGCGCCCTGGTCGTAGACCGTGACCGCACCCGCGCGCGCCTGGCCCGTCGCCTGGCCGCGCAGGACGCGCAGAACGCGGGACGGCTCGGCGTCTCGATGGGTTGGCGGCCGTGGCGGCTGGTCGCGGCGGTCGCGCTGGCCCTGGCGATCGGCACGAAGTGGTCGGGCGGGTTCTACTTCGCCGCCTTCGGGGTGCTGACGATCCTCTGGGACCTCGGGGCGCGCCGCGCGATCGGCGAGCGACGACCCGTGCTCACCACCCTCGTGCGCGACGCCATCCCTACGGCGATCTGGATGTCCGTGGTGGTCGTCGGGGTCTACCTCGCGACCTGGACGGGCTGGTTCCGCAGCTCCAACGGCTACGACCGCAACTGGGCCGACAGCCACGCCGCCGCCCCCGACTGGGGGTGGGTGCCGGACGCGCTGCGCTCGCTGTGGCACCACCACGTCGAGATGTACAACTCGGCGCGCGGCATCACCTCCAAGCACGACTACATGTCGAACCCGTGGAGCTGGCTGGTGCAGGGCCGGCCGACCTCGTTCTTCTGGGAGGCGCCCAAGCGGGGCGAGCAGGGCTGCACCGTCGACTCGTGCGCCCGCGCGATCACCTCGCTCGGCTCGCCGACGCTGTGGTGGTTCGCCACCGGCGCCCTCGTGGTGCTCCTCGTCGCGTGGGCGCTGCGGCGCGACTGGCGGGCCGGGGCGATCCTGCTCGGGGTCGCCGCGGGCTACCTGCCGTGGTTCGCCTACCAGGACCGCACGATCTTCACGTTCTACGCGATCGTGTTCCTGCCCTACCTCGTGCTGGCCGCGACCTACGTGCTGGGGATGATCATCGGCCGACCGTCCGCGTCGGCGCACCGGCGCCGGGTCGGGCTGACGGTCGTGGGGGCGTTCGTGGCCCTGCACGTCGTCGTGTTCTTCTTCTTCTTGCCGGTGTGGTCGGCGCAGGTGATCCCGTACGTCGAGTGGACCTACCGGATGTGGTTCAACTCGTGGATCTGACCGATCTGCCGTCGAGCTGCCCGGGGTCCTGCGGTCCGCTGCGCGGCGAGGCGGCGAGGAACGGCTCGATCGCCTCCGGCGTGCCGGCGAGCGCGATCCCCCACGCCTGCTCGACGGGCACGTCCGTCACGAGGTAGACCCCGTCGCCGGCTGCGGTGGTCGCCGCCAGGGTCGCGAGCCCGGCCCGACGCTGGAAGAACGACTGCTGCACCGTCCAGCCGATGATCCCGCGGGTCTCGAGCACGGTCGTGTTGCGCTGCAGCGCACCGGCCCGGGTGACCAGCTCGTCGTCCACCAGCGCGTGCCCGAGCGCGGCGTAGCGCGCCGGCGCCAGCCACACCGACGCCAGCAGCGGGATCGCCGCCGGCACGAGCAGCCACCACGGCCAGCCCCAGAGCAGCACTGCCACGAGGAACGGCGCGAGGACGACCGCACCCGCGAGCAGAGCCCGGGTCCAGCGCCGCCGCAGCGCGCGCGGGCCGTGCTGGACGAGCGGTGTGCCGAGCGGTGCGGCCGTGCCGAGGACGTCGTCGGCGAGCCGCGCCACCACCGCGCGATCGGCTGGCGGGAGCAGGGTGGAGCCGCCGCCCTCGCCCTTGAGCCCGGTCGACACGGCGTCCAGGCTGGCGCCGCCGAGGGCGCGCACCAGCACGGCCTCCCCCATCGTCACGCCGCGCAGCCGCGCCTCCTCGATGGTGGTGGCCCTCGTGGTCAGCAGCCCGCGCGTCACCCGGATCGTGCCCGCACCGTGCCGCACGACCCGCAGCCCCCAGTAGTTGAGGACGTACGTGATCATCGCGAGCACCGCCAGCACGACCAGCACGACGACCAGCGCCACCGCCACGATGACCAGCACCGCCGTGTGCTCCGCGACGTCCTCGGCCCACTGCCAGACCGCGAGGCCCGACCGGTTGAGGAACGGCTGGGCGAAACCGAAGATCGCCAGGCCCGTCAGCAGCCCGCTGGTCGTGAACGGTGCGTACCGCACCCAGGCCGGGTCGAACCGCGCGAGCTCGACCTCGGGTTCTGGCGATGGGTCGAGGTCGAGGTCGAGGTGTTGGGGGTCGAGGTGGTGCGCGTCGCCCGGGTGGACTGGGTGCTGGTCGGTGGGCGCGTCCGCGTAGAGCCCGCTTGCTGGGTCGGCCTGGTCGTGCTGCGGATCGGTCGGTGCCGCAGCGGCCGTGTTAGCCGTGGCGGCTCGACGTCGGTGGAGCAGCGCCACCCGGAGCGCCTCCGCCTCACCGGAGGTCAGCCCGTCGAGCTGCAACCCCTTGCCGTGCGTGCCGGTCCCGATCTCGAGGCGCACGAGGCCGAGGAGGCGGTGGATCACCGGGGCCGTGACGTCCACCGTGCGCACCCGGTCGAGCGGAGTCGTGTGCGTCTGCCGAGCGAAGACCCCCGTCTTCAGCTGCACCTGGGTCGGCGTCACGCGGTAGCGCGTGGTGAACCATCGCAGCGCCGCGAACGCCACGACGATGGCGCCGATCGCGGCGTTCCACAGCTCACGTCGGGAGTCCCCGAGCTGTTGCCGACGATGAGTGCGGGGATCAGCGCCGGCAGCAGCTCCTTCAGGCCCTGCACCGGGTGGATGAGCAGCATCTTCGGCGACAGCCGCTGCCACTCGACCTCGGACGCCTCGGGCGGGGCGGGTGCTGGTGGGACGGATGCTTGCGCCTCGGCTGTCTGCGCCTCGGATGGCTGGTCCGGTGCGTGCCCGTCCGGGGGCTGGGGTGTCTCGGCGCTGCTGCTCACGTGGCGTCCCCCGGGGTGCGGGCCGTGACCGAGGTGAGGTCGGCGACGATCTGCTCGGCCGTGGCGAGGTCCAGCTGCTCGATCTCGACCGCGCCGGCCGCCGACGCGGTGGTGACCGTGACGGTCGCGAGGCCCAGGGCCTGCTGGATGGGGCCACGCTGGAGGTCTACGGTCTGGACGCGGGACACGGGCGCGACCCGACGCTCCTGACTGACCCAGCCCGAGCGGGTGTAGACCGCGACGTCGTTGTACTCCCACCGGTGCACGCGGTAGCGCCACCAGGGCATCACCGTGAGATCGAGCAGCAGCCACACCAGCAGGACCGCGAGGAGCCAGAGCTGGGCGCTGCGCCGCGCCTCGTCGAACCACATCCACACGCCCAGCCCGGCCAGCGGGAAGATCGCCCCCAGGATCGCGTGGATGATCCAGACGACCTTGGCGCGGGGGCTGACCCGGTGGGCCGGCTCGCGCAGCGCGACAGCAGTGATGACCTCGCTCATGGCCCTACCCTCTCATCCCCCTCCCGGCGCGCTCCCGTCGCTCTACACGACGTCGGCCGACGACGCCGCGCCGAGACGGCTGTTGCGCACCGACACGGCACTTCGCCACCGATCCCACACCGACACGGCACTTCGCCACCCAGACGGCTGGTACAACAGCCATCTCGGTGGCCAACCACCATCTCGGCAGCCCGGTCGTCACCAACCACCATCTCGGTCGCCAACCACTGTCTCGGCCAGCCGGCAGGCGGTGCCCTACCCCGGCCCAGGGCCAGACGCTCTACACGACGTCGTCGTCGACCCAGTCGAAGGTCTTGGTGACGGCCTTCTTCCACAGCCGGAAGGTGCGCTCGCGCTCCTCCTCGTCCATCTGCGGCTCCCACCGCTTGTCCTCGGCCCAGTTGGCGATGACGTCCCGCTCGCCGTCCCAGAACCCGACCGCGATGCCGGCGGCGTAGGCCGCGCCGAGGGCCGTGGTCTCGGCGACCTTGGGGCGGATGACGGGGACGCCGAGCTGGTCGGCCTGGAACTGCATCAGCGTGTCGTTGGCGGTCATGCCGCCGTCGACCTTGAGCTCGGTGAGCTCGATGTCCTCGTTCTTGGCGTCGGCGAGCATCGCCTCGACGACCTCGCGGCTCTGAAAGGCGGTGGACTCCAACGCAGCTCGCGCGATGTGCCCCTTGTTGACGAAGCGGGTGAGGCCGACCAGTGCGCCGCGCGCGTCCTGCCGCCAGTAGGGCGCGAACAGCCCGGAGAACGCCGGCACGAAGTAGGCGCCGCCGTTGTCGTCGACGGACCTCGCCAGCTCCTCGACCTCGGCCGCGCTCGAGATCAGCCCGAGGTTGTCGCGCAGCCACTGGATCAGCGAGCCGCTGACGGCGATCGAGCCCTCCAGCGCGTAGACCGTGTCGGCGTCACCGATCTTGTAGCAGACCGTCGTCAGCAGGCCGTTCTGCGAGCGGACGATCTCGGTGCCGGTGTTCATCAGCATGAAGTTGCCGGTGCCGTAGGTGTTCTTGGCCATGCCGCGCTCGAAGCACGCCTGACCGAAGGTCGCGGCCTGCTGGTCGCCGAGGATGCCCGCGATCGGCACGCCCGAGAGGAAGCCCTGACGCCGCCCTTCGCCGTAGACCTCTGCGCTGGAACGGATCTCGGGCAGCATCGACATCGGGATGCGCATGTCGGCACAGATGCCCTCGTCCCAGGTGAGCTTCTCGAGGTCCATGAGCATGGTGCGGGAGGCGTTGGTGACGTCGGTGACGTGGATTCCGCCGTTGACGCCGCCGGTCATGTGCCACAGCACCCAGCTGTCGGTGGTGCCGAGGAGCAGGTCGCCGCGCTCGGCCTTCTCACGGGCGCCCTCGACGTTGTCGAGGATCCAGGTGACCTTGGGCCCGGCGAAGTAGGTGGCCAGCGGCAGGCCGCAGATGTCCTTGTAGCGGTTGACGCCCTCGTCGCCGGCGAGCTCGTCGCAGATCTTCTGGGTGCGGGTGTCCTGCCACACGATCGCGTTGTAGACCGGCCGGCCGGTGGTCTTGTCCCACACCACCGCCGTCTCGCGCTGGTTGGTGATGCCGACCGCGGCGATGTCGTCGCCCGTGAGGTCGTCGGACATGGCGAGCGCGTGGGCGACCGCCCGGCGCGTGTTGGCCCAGATCTCGTTGGGGTCGTGCTCGACCCACCCGGCCCGCGGGAAGATCTGCTCGTGCTCGAACTGTCCGACGGTGACGACCTGGCCGTCGTGGTCGAAGATGATCGCCCGGGTGCTGGTGGTGCCCTGGTCGATCGCCATGACGTACTTCGCGTCGCTCATGAGAACTCCTCACATCATCGTGGTGTGGTCAGCCTGCCACGTCGGCGGCTGTGGTGTCGGGTGGGTCGGTGGTCGGGTGCGTGCTGGTGGGGTGGTGGTCGCTGGTCGTCGGGGTCAGAAGACCTGAGCCACAAGCCCGGCGAGGACGCCGCCGAGCAGCGGTCCGACGACGGGCACCCACGCGTAGCCCCAGTTGCTGCTGCCCTTGCCGGGGATCGGGAGCAGGGCGTGGGCGATGCGGGGGCCGAGGTCGCGGGCGGGGTTGATGGCGTAGCCGGTCGGACCGCCGAGGCTGGCGCCGATGCCGACCACGAGCAGCGCGACGGCGAACGGCCCGAGCCCGGACGGGGTCTTCGCGAACAACAGGATCACGAAGACCAGGACGAAGGTCCCGATCAGCTCGGTCACGACGTTCCACACCCGGCTCGGCACCTCTGGGTCGGTGGAGAAGACGCCGAGCTTGAGCGCCGGGTCGGCGTCCTGGTCGAACTGCTTCTTGTAGGCGAGCCAGGCCAGCACGGCACCGAGGAAGGCGCCCAGCAGCTCGGCCGCGAGGTAGACCGCCGTGGTCGTGACGGTGACCGGGATGCCCGGGGCGTACTCCGTGGCGCCGTTGGCCCACAGGCCGAGCGTTACTGCCGGATTCAGGTGTGCGCCAGAGCGATACGCGACGTAGACGCCGGCGAAAACGCCGATCCCCCAGCCCCAGTGGATCATCACGGGACCGCCGCCCGCGCCCTTCGCGGCCGGGAGGATCGCGTTGGCCACGACGCCGGCGCCGAGCAGGACGAGCACGGCGGTGCCCAGCACCTCGGACGCGAAGAGCGTGCTGAGGGCGACGGGTGGGGCCGCCGGGGCCTGCGGCAGCAGGAGGGCAGCAGGGAGCGCAAGAGCATGGGACATGGAGGGACTCCTCATCGAGCCGAAGGCCTGGGGGCAACCGAGACCGTGGAGCGGGGACATGGGGTGTGCCGCCTGAGGGCGGCGGCGAGCGGTGCCGCCTGAGGGCGGCGGCGAGCGGTGGCGCAGCGCCGGGGTGGGCGCTGCGCCGACCAGGGGGCGAGTCAGCCGGCGTGGACCTCGCGGACCGCGTCGACGACGTCGGCGGCGTGCGCCCGGGCGGCCGCCGCAGAGGCGTCGTCGAGCTGGCGGGCGGCCTCGTCCTCGGCCTCGCAGCGCGCCTCGTAGGAGGCGATCTCCGCCTCGCGGCGGGCGTCGTCCCAGCCGAGGTACTCCGCTGCGAGAGAGGCGATCTCGGGGACGGCGTCGCGGCCGTGGCGCTTGACCTCGTAGGTGAGGCGGGTGCGCGTGACCATGATGTCTTCGAGGTGCAGCGCGCCCTCGTGGGTGCAGGCGTAGGCGATCTCGGCCCGCAGGTAGCCGGGCGCGTGCTCGAGAGGGCGGCCGAGGTCGGGGCGCTCCTGCACCATCTTGAGCAGCTGCGGGAGCATGGCGCCGTAGCGGTGGAGCATGTGGTCGACCATGAAGCGGGTGAGGCCGAACTGCTCGGCGATGGTGTCGGCGCGCCGCTGGTAGGTCTCGTAGCCGACGGCGCCGATGAGCGGCGTCTTGGTCGTCAGCGACGGCAGCTCCTTGGCGCGCTCGGCGCCGATCGCGAAGTCGACGGCGTCCTCGGCCATCACGCGGTAGGTCGTCAGCTTGCCGCCGGCGATGGTGACCAGGCCGGGCGCGGCCTCGGTGACGGTGTGCTCGCGGGAGACCTTCGTGGACTGCGCGGGCTCGTCGCCCTTGGTGCCGGGCTGCAGCAGCGGGCGCAGGCCGGCGAACGTGCCGAGGATGTCGTCGCGGGTGAGCGGCTCGTCGAGGATCGCGTTGGCGTGCTCGAGCACGTAGTCGATGTCGGCGCTGGTGGCGACGGGGTGGGTGAGGTCCTGCTCGTAGGGCGTGTCGGTGGTGCCGATGATCCAGTAGCGGCTCCACGGGATGATGAAGAGCACGGACTTCTCGGTCTGCAGGATGACGCCCGTGCCACCCTTGATGCGCTCGCGCGGCACGACGATGTGGATCCCCTTGGAGGCCAGCACCTTCAGCCCGCCCTCGGCGTCGGCGAGGTCCTGAGTCTGCTCGGTCCACACCCCGGCGGCGGCGATCACCACGCCCGCCCTGATGGTGCGCTGCTCGCCCGTCTCGAGGTCGGTGACGACGGCGCCGTTGACCCGGCCGTCGGCGTCCTTGGTCAGCTCGTCGACGCGCGTGCGGTTGGCGGCATAGCCACCGAGCTGCACGGTCGTGCGGATGAGCGCGAGCACCAGTCGGGCGTCGTCGACCGTTGCGTCCCAGTACTTCACGGCGCCGACCATGCTGTCGGCCTTGGCCGACGGGAACTCCTCGAGCACGCCCTGGGCGGTGTAGTGCTTGTGGAAGGGCATCGAGGCGCCCCGGCGGGAGCCGAGCCGGGCGAGGGTGTCGTAGAGCCCGACGCCCGCTGTCACGTAGGGACGCTCGACGTACTTGGTGTGCAACGGGTAGAGGAAGGACACGGGGCGCACGAGGTGCGGGGCGAGCGTGTCGAGCAGGTGCTCGCGCTCGTGCAGGGCCTCGAAGACCAGCTTGAAGTCGAACTGCTGCAGGTAGCGCAGGCCGCCGTGGACGAGCTTGGAGGAGCGGCTGGAGGTGCCGCTCGCCCAGTCCTGGGCCTCGACGACGCCGACCCGCAGGCCGCGCGTGACGGCGTCGAGCCCGATGCCCGCGCCGGTGACACCGCCGCCGATCACCAGGACGTCGAGCCGCTCCTCGGCCATCGCGTCCAGCGCCTCGCGCCGGCTCTGCGCATTCATCGACTGGGTCATCATCATCGTCGTCGCTCCTCGTCGTCATCGGCTCCGGTGCGGCGCCCGGGGCGCCGACCTCTTCCTCCATCAGACCACTTCTGCACGTACGATCAAAGCGGTTGCACTAACGTGCACACGTCAGGAGGGCCGATGCACGATCGACAGACGATCCACCGGGTCGCGACGATGTACTACGTCCAGGACCAGACCATGGACGCCATCGCCGCTCAGCTGCGCCTGTCACGGTCTACGGTGTCGCGGATGTTGAAGACGGCGCGCGAGCTGGGGCTCGTGACGATCTCCGTCGCCAGCGACCCGGGGTCGGAAAGCCCTCTGGCCCAAGCGATCTCGTCGACCTTCGGCGTGCAGACGCATGTCGTGCCCTGCCGGTCGTCCGCAACCAGTGTCCAGCGCCTCGACCAGGTGGCCCGCGTCGCGGCCCAGCTGATCAGCACGCTCGTGCACGACGACGAGGTCGTCGGCCTCGCCTGGGGCACCACGCTGTCCGCGGTCATCCCCTACCTGCCGGCCAAGCCCACCCGCGGGACGACGATCGTCCAGCTCAACGGCGCCGCCAACCAGGTCAGCTCGGGCGTGACCTACGCGGGCGAGCTGCTCACCCGCACCGCAGCGGCGTTCGACGCGGACGTCACCTACTTCCCGACGCCCGCCTTCTTCGACTACGCGGACACCAAGGCGGCCCTGTGGCGCGAGACCTCGCTGAAGCGCGTTCTTGATCTCCAACGCCGTTGCGACCTCGCGGTTTTCGGCGTCGGCGCCCTCCAGGGTGAGGTGAGCAGCCAGGTCTACGTCGGGGGCTACCTGGACGACGCCGACCTCGCGACGCTCAAGGCGACCGGCGTGGTCGGCGACGTGTGCACCGTCTTCGTCCGCGAGGACGGGACGTGGGCCGACATCGAGCTCAACCACCGATCGTCCGGCCCGACGCCCGCCGACCTCGCAACCATCCCCCGCCGGGTCTGCATCGCGTCGGGGCGCTCGAAGGTGCCGGCGCTCGTGGGCGCCCTGCGCGCCGGCGCCATCACCGACGTCGTCATCGACGAGCCGAGCGCCGCCCTGCTCGTCGACCGCCTGCGTGGGCCCGCCGGCCGCGGCGAGCGGCTCAAGAGGCGCGCTCGGGCGTGAACGCCGCGCGGAAGCGATCCAGCGCCGCGTCCGAGTCCCCGGACGCGTAGGCCTCCATCGCCACGACCCCCTCGTAGCCGGCGTCGACCAGGGCGCGCGCGACGGCCGGGTAGTGCACCTCGCCGGTGCCCGGCTCGCACCGGCCGGGCACGTCGGCGACCTGGATCTCGCCGACCCACGGCAACGACTGCCTGGTCAGCTCGACGAGGTTCCCCTCCCCGATCTGGGCGTGGTAGAGGTCGAGGTTCATCCGCAGCGCCGGGCTGTCGACCGCCTGCACGAGCGCGCGGGTGTCGGCGGCCTTCGCGAACGGGGTGCCCGGGTGGTCTACGGCGGTGTTGAGGTTCTCCAGGCAGAAGACCACGCCCTCGGCCTCCCCGAGGTCCGCGACCCGGCGCAGGGTGGCGCGCGCCGCGTCCCACTCGGCCTCGGTCGGCTCGCGCCTCATCGGCCGCACCGGCAAGCCACCCTCGCCGAGCCCTGTGCCGTGCAGGTTCAGGTTGGGGGCGCCGAGCCTGGCTGCCGCGCGGATGGAATCCGTTGCGGTGCGGACCAGCTCGTCCGCACCCGCGGGGTCGATCAGCTCTCCGGTCACGTAGCCCGACATCGACGTGATGCGCGCACCGGTGGCGGCCAGCTCGTCGAGGTCCTTGGCGGTCCAGTCCCAGATCTCGACGGCGAATCCGCGATCCATGATGCGCCGGACCCGGTCGATGAACGGCAGGTCCTGGTAGACCATCTCGGCACAGACGGCGAGCGTGTACACGGGTGACTCCCTCGACGACGGTCAGGTCTTGCCCGCGCCCTCCCCGGGGCGCCGGCCGGACTCCCCCAGGATGGCAGAGCCGACGCGTGCGGCTACGGCTGCGGCTGCTTGGCCGACACGATCTGGATGAGGTTGCCGCAGGTGTCGTCGAACACCGCGACCCAGTGGTCACCGATGTCCATCGGCTGCTGGGTGAAGGTCACCCCGCGGTCGGTGAGCCGCTGGACCTCCTGTTGCACGTCGTCGACCGTGAGCTGCGCCAGCGGGATGCCGTCGGCGACCAGGGCGTCCCGGTAGGGACCGACGGCCGGGTGCCCCGCGGGCTCGAGCAGCAGCTCCGCCCCGTCCGGCTCCTGCGGGGACACGACGGTGATCCACGACGCCCCGCCGCCAAGCGGGATGTTGTGCTTCTCGGTGAATCCCAGCACGTCCGTGTAGAACTCGAGCGCGTGCTGGAGGTCGTCGACGAAGACGGAGGTCAGTCGGATGCGCATCAGTGGGTGCCCTCTCTGGGTGTCGGCCACCGGCGAGTGATCTCGGCCAGCGGCTCGGGATGGAAGTAGTGCAGCTTGGTGCGACCGCGGCGTTGCGTCGTGACCAGACCGGCGCCCTCGAGGATCGCGAGGTGCTGCGAGATCGCCTGACGGGTCGACGCGATGCCGTGGCGCATCGTCAGCAGGGTGCAGATGTCGAACAGCGTCCGCCCGTCCTCGGCCGCGAGCTCGTCGAGGATCAACCGTCGGGTCTCGTCGTCCAAGGCTCGGAACACGTCTGCCACGACCTGACGATAGGCAAGCGGCTGCTTGCCCGTCAAGCGCGCATCTCCCCTGCTCGGCCAGCCTGGTGATGACCGGGATCCTCTAGCCTCAGCAGATGCGACTTCCCGAGTGGCTGGTGTGGTGGGCGCTCCCGCCCGCTCAGCGCTACCTGCGACGGCGCTCGCCGATGCCGGCCGACCCCCGCTGGGCGCGCGGCGAGCTCCCGCGCCGCAGCGCGCTCTACGCGGTCGGTGACGCTCCACCGACGGACGAGGAGCTGGCCGTGCTCGAGGCGGAGGCGGCTCGCCTCGACGCCGAGGCGGGCGTCGACGCGGAGCACGACCTGGAACGGGCCCGCGAGCGCGAGGAGGCGCGCTACGAGCAAGCTCACCGCGAGGCGATGCCGCTGGCGCGCACGCTCGCTCAGCAGGTCGTGGCGACCGGCTCGGCCCACCACCACGCGGACGGGGTAGACCTCGACGCTCGCCTCGTGCGCTTCCGCTGGGGCAGCTCGGTGCTCGAGATCGAGGCGACGCGGCCCGAGGGAGAGAGCAGCAGCCGCGGGATCGTGCCTCGCCGGGACGCGCCGGAGCTGGTGGAGGTCGTGGCGCACCACGTCGCAGCCCAGCTCGCGGCAGGGTAGCCGCAGGCCTGCCCGGCAGCTCCCGAGCGAATCGCTACCGCAACGGCGCTCGTTCTCCTAGGGTGGGCAGGCTGAGCGTTCGACGAGGTACGCGACGGAGAGGGCGAACACATGCCGCGCAAGATCATCCTGGACTGCGATCCGGGTCACGACGATGCCGTAGCCATGATCCTGGCCCACGGCAACCCCGAGATCGAGCTGGTGGCGATCACGACGGTCGCGGGCAACCAGACCCTCGAGAAGGTGACGACGAACGCGTTGTCCGTCGCGACCGTCATCGGGCTCACCGGGATCCCGATCGCGAAGGGGTGTGACCGGCCGCTGGTGCGGCAGCAGGAGGTCGCGGAGTCCGTGCACGGCGAGTCCGGCATGGAGGGCCCGCGGCAGCGGCCGGCGACGACCGAGCTCGACCCGCGCCACGCCGTCGACGTCATCATCGAGACGGTCATGGCGCACGAACCGGGCGAGATCACGATCGTGCCCACGGGAGCGCTCACCAACATCGCCTTGGCGGCGCGCAAGGAGCCCGCGATCGTAGACCGTGTGCGCGAGGTCGTGCTCATGGGCGGCGGCTTCCACGAAGGGAACTGGAGCCCGGTCGCCGAGTTCAACATCAAGATCGACCCGGAGGCCGCGCACATCGTCTTCAGCGAGCCGTGGCCGGTCACCATGGTCGGGCTCGACCTCACCCACCAGGCGCTGGCGACCCCGGAGGTCGTCGAGCAGGTGAAGGCCGTGGGCACGACACCGGGTGAGTTCGTGCTCGACCTGTTCGAGTTCTTCACCGAGGCCTACCGCGACAACCAGGGGTTCGACTACCCGCCCGTGCACGACCCGTGCGCCGTCGCCTACGTCGCCGACCCGACCGTGATGACCGTCCGCAAGGCGCCGGTCGACATCGAGCTCACCGGCACGCTGACGCTCGGCATGACCGTCACCGATCTGCGCGGCCCGGCACCCGACGACTGCCACACCCAGGTCGCCGTGGAGCTCGACCGCGACAAGTTCTGGGGCCTCGTCGTCGACGCCCTGCGCCGGATCGGCGAGGTCGAGTCATGAGCAGCACCAACGGGACTCACGCCGCGCACCCCCGCACCAGCGTCGCCGCCCTCCTCACGGCCCTGCTCGCCGCGTGCGTCGCCTTCCAGCTCAACGCCAGCATGCTCAGCCCGGCGCTGAGCTCGATCTCCCGAGAGCTCAACGCCACTGACGCCGAGGTCGGTCTGACCCAGACCGCATTCTTCACTGCCGCAGCACTTTTCAGCCTGTTCCTGCCCCGCCTCGGGGACCTGGTCGGACGCAAGCGGGTGCTCACGGGCATGCTCGCCGTCATGACGGTCGGCTGCGTCATCGCGGCGCTCGCTCCCAACATCAGCGTGCTGTTCGTCGGGCGCATCGTCCAGGGCGTGTCGGGTCCGGTCGTGCCGCTCGCGCTGATCATGCTGCGCCACGAGGTCCGCGACCCCAAGCTCTACGGCACCCTCATGGGCATCGTCACCGCCGTCAACGGCGGCATCGCCGGCGTCGACGCCTTGGCCGGCGGCTACCTCGCCCAGCACCACGGCTTCCACTCGGTCTTCTGGGCCATGGGTGTCGTCGCCCTGATCGCCACCGGGCTGGTGCTCACGCTCGCGCCCGAGTCCGACGCGGGCGGCGCGGGCGACCAGCGCATGGACTGGGTCGGCGTCGCGTTCCTCGTCGTGTCGGTCGGCGCGATGCTCATCGCGCTCAACGAGGCCGGCAAGCTCGCCGCAGCCAGCTGGCTGCTCGTCGCGGTGCTCGTGGTGGTCTCCATCGCGGCGTTCGTGGGCTTCTGGCGCACCGAGGACCGCGTCACCCACCCGCTCGTCGAGACGCGGCACCTGCGCCAGCGCTCGACCTGGGCCCTGCTCGCCACGACCGTGCTCACCATGACCGGTGTGTTCGCGGTCATGAACGGGCTGGTCCCCGCCCTCGCCCAGGACGCGAAGGCCGGCCTCGGCATGACCGCCGAGACCTCGGCGTGGTGGACGCTCACGCCCTACGCCATCGCGGGGCTGCTCATGGGGCCGTTCGCCGGACGCCTCGCCAGCACCGCGGGCTACAAGACGATCCTGCGCATCGGCATGATCGGCACCTTGATCGGTGTCGCCGCCCTCGGCCTCACGGCCGGCAGCACGAGCAGCTGGCTCCTGCTGCTGCTGTCGATCCTCGTCGGCCTGACCTACGCCGGCACGGTCAACATCATGCTCAACGGTCTCGGCGTCGTGCTGTCGCCGCGCGAGAACCCAGGCTTCCTCCCGGGCCTCAACGCGGGTGCGTTCAACCTCGGCGCGGGCCTGAGCTTCGCTGTGCTGTATGCCGTCTCGACCGCACTGGCCCCGTCCGACCCCAGCTCCGCGGGAGGCTACACGGCCGGCATCCTCATGGGCGCGGCCGTCCTGCTGGGCGCCCTGGCGATGTCCTTCCTCATCCCCAAGCCGGTGGACGCCGAGACGACCGGCGCCGCCTCCGCCACCCCCGCCGACGACGAGCCCACGAGGTGACCACGACCATGACGCCGCAGCCCAGCGACGACGCGTCGGACGCACGAGGCATGGTCCTCGTCGTCGGCTCGTTGAACGCCGACCTCACCGTGCGCACCGAGCGTCTCCCCGGCCCCGGCGAGACCGTCCACGGCGAGGACCTCGTCACCACCCCCGGCGGCAAGAGCGCGAACCAGGCCGTCGCGGCAGCGCTGCTCGGCGCCGACGTAGCCCTCCTCGGTCGGGTCGGCGACGACGACCACGGCCGCATGCTGCGCGGCTCGCTCGAGCACGCCGGGGCCGACACCTCGCACGTCGAGGCGCTCGAGGGCGTCGCCACGGGCGTGGCAGTCATCGCCGTCGATGCCGCGGGTGAGAACAACATCATCTTGTCCCCCGGCGCCAACGGCCGGCTCAAGGCCGCGGACGTCGAGGCGGCCCAGGACTTCTTCGCACTCGCCGACGGGCGACCCGGTTCGGTGCTCACCCTCTGCCTCGAGGTGGACCTCGGTGCGGTGATCGCCGCCGCCTCCGCCGCCCACAAGCAGGGTGTGCGAGTGATCCTGAACATCTCGCCGTACCAACCGATCCCGTCGGAGCTGCTGGAGCTGACCGACGTGCTGCTCGTCAACGCGCACGAGCTCGCCGACCTGCTCGGTGAGGACGCGGTGGCCGCGGACGGCACCGACGCGACGGACTGGGCCCAGGTCGCCGGGAAGGTCGCGGACCAGCTCGCGCACGCCCCGGGCTACGTGGTCGTGACGCTCGGCAAGGACGGCGCACTGGTGCTCGACCCCGGCTCCCGCAGCGCCTCCGACCGCATCCCCGCACCGACGATCCAAGCCGTCGACACGGTCGGCAGCGGCGACGCCTTCCTCGGCGCGCTCGCCACGCGACTCGCCGCCGGCGACGACGTCCCGACCGCCGCGGCCTACGCCGTCAACGTGGGAGCGATGGCGGCGACCCGGCACGGCGCGCAGGCGTCCTACCCCACCACGGCCGAGCTGGAGGACTGGCTGCGCTCGCGCTGAGCCGCACCGCCCCGATCAGTCGGCGAGCAGCTCGCGGACGAGCGGGGCGACCTTCGTGCCGTAGAGCTCGATCGCGTGCATGAGGTCGTCGTGCGGGAGCGTGCCGTGGCTGTACTTCAGGTCGAAGCGATCGAGGCCGAGCGCACCGACCGTCCGGGCGATCTTGCGCGCGACGGTCTCGGGCGAGCCGACGTGCAGGGCACCGTGCTCGATGTCGTCGAGGTACTCCTCGTGGGTCAGCGGCGGCCAGCCCCGATCTCGTCCGATCCGGTCGCGGGAGCGCTTGAAGTGCGGGTAGAGCACCTCGCGCGCCTCCTCGTCGGTGTCCGCGACGAAACCGGGTGCATGGACACCGATCGGCAGGGCCGGCTGCTGCAGCTCCGAGAGCGCCCGGCGATAGAGGTCGGCGTAGGGCGCGAACCGCACCGGGTCGCCGCCGATGATCGCGAGCATGAGTGCGCAGCGATAGCGGGCAGCGCGGATCACCGACTCCGGCGACCCACCGACGCCGATCCACACCGGGAAGGGCTTCTGGTCGGACTTCGGGAAGACCTCGGCGTCCTCCAGCCGCGCCCGGTGCGAGCCGGACCAGGACACCCGCCCCTCGGGTCGCAGGGCCGCGAACAGGTCGAGCTTCTCGCTGAACAGTCGCTCGTAGTCGGCAAGGTCGTAGCCGAACAGCGGGAAGGACTCGGTGAACGAGCCACGGCCCAGGGTCACCTCGGCGCGACCGCCGGAGATCCCGTCGAGGGTGGCGAACCGTTCGTAGACGCGGACCGGGTCGTCCGAGCTGAGCACCGTGACGGCGCTACCGAGCACGATCCGTTCGGTGCGCGCTGCGATCGCCGCCAGGACGACGTCCGGCGCGGACACCGCGTAGTCGTCGCGGTGGTGCTCGCCCACCCCGAAGGCGTCCACCCCGACCTGGTCGGCCAGCACGCCCTGCTCGACGACGTTGCGCAGCACCTCGCCGTAGGACGCCAGCTCGCCGTCCGTGCCCAGGGTGACGTCGCCGAACGTGTCCAGCCCCAGCTGAAGACCCTCATGTGCCATGGCGTGCCTCCGATCCTGCTCGGCCCGGTGATGCTTCTTTGTGTCGAGGTCTACGATCCCGCGACGACCAGGAGACCGCCGAGCATGGCGGCGTTCTTGAGGAACTGGATGCGCTGGGCGGCGCGCTGCGCCGGGTCCTCCACCGTCCAGTAGGCGTGCCCGGCGTACGTGGTCGTGATCAGCGACCCCGCGACGGCCAGCGCGGACAGCCGCGGCAACACACCGACGGCGAGGGCCGCGCCGGCGCCGGTCTGCACCGCACCGTTGACGCGGACCAGCAGCTCGTCGTCGTCCGGGAGCGGCACGACCTCACGAATCTTCGCCAGCGTCGGTGCCGCCACGGCCGTCCGGCCACCCGGATCCTTCGCCGCGCCGTAGCCCATCAGCACGATCGATCCACCCAGCAACAGCTTGCCCGCACGGCTCAACATCGTCATGAGGACAACCCTAGACGGATCCGGCATCGCCCACGACGCGATGCTCTTGTAGACCGCCTCACCCCAGGCCCAGCCGCTCCAGGGTCTTCGCGTAGCGGCGACGAGCATGCTCCGACGAGGCCGCGACCTCCCTCCCGTGCCCACGCCGCTCCGCCACCTCACGGATGGCACGCAGTGCCGCCTCGTGCTTGCTGATGCCGTCCGCCTCAGCCAGAGCGGCCAGCAGCCGCTCGTCGTCATCACTCAGCCTCAACGTCATGGCCATGGCGAAGTGGTCTCACCGTGACCCGACCTTTGGACAGGTCAGTCACCGACATAGTCAGGACAATCAGAAACCCCGCCTCACCGAGGGCTTCTGCCCTGGTCAGACGGGGTTTCCTTGGTGGAGCTGAGGGGATTCGAACCCCTGGCCTTCTCATTGCGAACGAGACGCGCTACCAACTGCGCCACAGCCCCTTGCGACAGTGAACTCTAGCAGCCGACGCCGGGTGGCCCCAACTCAGCCGAGCCGACGGAGCATCACGGGCTCGTCGAGGTCGTCGAAGAAGTCGTCCTCGATCTCGACCGGCACCGGCACGACGCCAGCCGGGGGCGCAGCCTGCGCCACCGGCTCGGCCACGACGGGCCGCTGCGGGGCGCTCGGCTTGAGCAGGTAGGTGGGCGTCGGCACGGGCGCGGGGCGCCACTGGCCGGGCTCGAGGGGCTCGGCGGGCTGCTGCGCGACGGCTGGGGTCGGCGCGGGCTCGTCGTAGGAGCGCACGTCGAAGACGGTAGATCCCGCCGGCTCGGCCACGCGGTCTACGGCCGGCTCGGGCGCGCGCTCGCTCACCGGCGCGAGGACGGAAGCGGACTCGGCGGGGCTCTCGACAACCGCAACGGTCTCGGCGACCGGAGCAGCCTCGACATCCGGGGAAGAAGCAACCGGCGCCGACTCGGTCACGCGAGGAGCGGACCGCTCCCGCAGCCGGATCCGCGGCTGGCGCGACGCGAGGGTGCGCAGGACGGCCAGGTCGGCGACGAGGGCGATGCCGACGATCGCGGGGACGACCCAGCCGACCAGGTGGAAGGCCGCAGCGACGACGGACGCGACCAGAGCCGCGACGAGGACGACCAGCGAGTAGGCGCGCAGCCGGCGCGGCGAGAACGCCCGCCCGAGAGCCGAGCTCGTGGCGCGCGTGGGAGCGGAGGTCAGTGGCGAGGAAGGAGTGGGGACCGACACCCGGGGCCGCGTGCGCAGCGGGGAGGCGACGTAGGAGCGCGGGTGGCTCGGCGAGCCGGTGGGGACGGGCTGGCGACGCTCGAGGACGCGCATGGCGTCGGTGAGGACGTCGACCGTCCGCGCGGTCTCGAGGTTCTCGCGACGGCGCATCCAGCTCTGCAGGACATAGGCAGCCCACACCGCGATGAGGACTACGAAGACCAGGCTGCTCGGCTGAACGCTCACGGTGCCACGTTATGCGGCAGGTCGGGACGGATCGGGCACCAGGTCCGGTGTGTCGCTAATTCGACACCCGAGAGCCCCCCGATCGGTCGACCAGGCGGCCGCCGTCGAGGTCTTCGGTGGTGAGGGCGAACGTCCGGTGGTCGCGCCAGGCATGGTTGATGTGAAGGTAGCGCACCCGCAGCCCCTCGTCGCGGAAGCCCAGCTTGCGCACCACGGCAAGGGAGTTCGCGTTCTCCGGGCGGATGTTCACCTCGATGCGGTGCAGCCTGCGCTCGTCGAAGGCGTAGTCCATGGCGAGCGCCAGCGCCAGCGGCACGACCCCGCGGCCGGCGTGCTCCTTCGCCACCCAGTAACCCGCCGCGCCGCTCAGCAGCACCCCCTGAGCAATCTGGGAGATGGTGAGGGCACCGGCGATTCGTCCGTCGATCTCGATGATCCAGGGCAGCGAGCGACCCGCTCGGGCCTCGACCTGCTGGGAGCGCACGTAGGTCCGGAAGGGCACGGGCGTCGACGTCTTGTCGACCGCGGTCGGCTCCCACTCCTGCAGCCAGTCCCAGTTGCGCGTGCGGCAGTCCAGCCAGTCTCGCTGGTCACCGACTCTCAGCTCTCGCAACAGGATCCGGCCGCCGTCGGCGAGCTGACCACGCAGCCGCACCGGCCACGCGTGCGTCCCGAAGAGCAGCCCGCCGAGCCCGCTCACCGGTGATCGCCTCCGCGCACCTGGTCCACGGCGTGCGGCACCAGCTCGGCCAGGACGGCTAGACCGTCCTTCACCCCACCGGTCGACCCCGGCAGGTTCACGACCAGCGTCGGACCGCACAGCCCGGCCACACCGCGCGAGAGTGCCGCTGTGGCAACGCCCTTCGCGATGCCGGCGGCGCGGATCGCCTCGGCGATGCCAGGCACCTCGCGGTCGATCACGCGCCGGGTGATCTCGGGGGTGACGTCCGTGGGCGCCAGCCCGGTCCCGCCGGTCGTGACGACGAGGGCAGGCCCCGCCGAGAGTGCTTGGCGCAGAGCCACGTCCACGGGTTCGCCGTCGGGCACGACGACCGGGTCGGCCACGACGAAGCCCCACTCGCGCAGCGTCGCCACGATGATCGGCCCGGACCGGTCCTCGTAGACCCCGGCCGCGGCCCGGGTCGAGCAGGTCACCACGACGGCTCGGCCGGGCCGGTGCGCCAGGCCGCTCACAGGGCCCAGTCCCCTGACCGCCCACCGGACTTCGCGACGACGCGAACGTCGGTGATGACGGAGTGCTTGTCGACCGCCTTGATCATGTCGACCAGCGCCAGGGCCGCGACGCTGACCGCCGTCAGGGCTTCCATCTCGATCCCGGTGCGGTCGGCCGTGCGCACCGTCGCGCGGATCGACACCGCGTCGTCGAGGACGTCCAGGTCCAGCTCCACCCCGTGCACCGCGATCGGGTGGGCGAGCGGGATGAGCTCGGGGGTGCGCTTCACCGCCTGGATGCCGGCGATGCGGGCCACCGCGAGCGCGTCGCCCTTGGGCACCGTGCCGTCACGCAGCGCGGCGATCGCGCTGGGCGCCAGCAGGACTCGCCCCGAGGCGGTCGCCGACCGGGCGGTGACCTCCTTGGCGGTGATGTCCACCATGTGCGCGCTCCCGTCGGCACGGACGTGGGTGAGCCGCGGCTGCTGCGGGTCGTCGGTCACGTGATCTCTCCTCGGGGGACGAGCAGCCGCACGCCGACGGTGTCGCCGACACCGACGCGGGTCACCTCGACCGGCACGACGGCGAGCCCGTTGGCCTGGACCAGGCTCGACAGCTGGTAGGAACCCTGTCCCCCGGCCGGCCGCACGTCGTAGCGCTCGGGGTCGGTCTCGCTGCGGGACAGCACGACTCGGGTGAACTGCACCTTGCCCTCGGGCGCCCGCCAGCCCTCGGTCACGGTCGCCTCGACCACGTCGGCCACCGACGGCAGCCGCCCGGCGAGGACCCGCAGGCACGGCGCGACGAACACTTCGTAGGACACCAGGGCGCTGACCGGGTTGCCCGGCAGGGTGAAGACGGGCACCTCGCGCCCGTCCGCCGCGGTCATCACCCCGAACCCCTGCGGCTTGCCCGGCTGCATCGCCACCGGCCCGAACTCCATTGCGCCGCCACGGGACAGGACGGCCTTGACGGTGTCGTAGGCCCCTGCGGAGACCCCGCCGGTGGTGATCACCGCGTCGGACACGGCGAGCGCCGCCTCGAGCTCCGCGGTGAACGACGACTCATCGTCCACCACGCCGTGCACCCGGCTCGAGACGAATCCGTCCTCGGCGCAAGCGGCTTCGAGCATCGGTCCGTTGCTGTCGACGATCTGGCCGTAGCCCAGCGGTGAGCCCGGCTCGACGAGCTCATCACCCGTCGACAGCACGACGACGCGCGGCCGCGGATGCACACTGACGGTCGTCGCCTCCACCGAGGCCAGCAGTGCGACGACCCGCGCGTCGACGAGCGTCCCTGCGGCACAGACCAGGTCACCCACCTCGACGTCCGAGCCCAGCTCGCGCAGGTGCTGCCCGGCCGGTGCCGCCTCGTAGATCTCGACCTGCGCCGTCCCCCGGTCGGTCTGCTCGACGGCGACGACCGCGTCCACGCCCTGAGGCATGGGCGCACCGGTCATGATGCGCACCGTCGTCCCCTCCTCCACGTAGACCTCCCCACGAGCCCCAGCAGCGACGTCCCCCGCGACCGGCAGGGTCACCGGGCGCTCGGGTGACGCGGCGGCCACCTCGCCGTGGCGCACGGCGTAGCCATCCATGGCCGAGTTGGTGAAGGGTGGGAGGCGCACGCCGCTGTGGACGTCCGCGGCGAGCACGAGGCCGTGGGCCTCGAGCAGCGGGACGTCGACGGCGGGCAGCGGCGCGCAAGCGGCGAGCAGCAGGGCAGCGTGTTCGTCGACGGGGCGCATGGCGGACAGCCTAGCCACGGTTCGACCCACCGCACCCCCACGGGCTACACCTGTCGGGCGTTCTCCGGCCTGGCGGGCCCGTCGGGGCCGGGCCGGGTGACGGCCTCGGCGGCCCGGTCCCGGCCCTCGTTCTTGGCCGTGACCATGGCCGCGTCGGCAGCCTCCATCAGCTCGGGCGCGCTGTGCGCGTGCACCGGCCAGGTGGCCACGCCGACGCTCACCCGCACCTCGACCTCGTGCTCGCCGACCGTCAGCGGCTGCTCGCGGAAGGCCCGCACCAGCCGCTCGGCCGTGAGCATCCCGTCGTGGGCGGACAGCTCGGGGCAGATGACGGCGAACTCCTCGCCGCCGTACCGCGCCACGGTGTCCACCGACCGCACCGCCTTGGCGAGCCGCGCCGCGACCGCCGTCAGCACCCCGTCGCCGACCGTGGGGCCGAGCCGGTCGTTGAGCCCTCGGAAGCCATCGATGTCGACGACCAGCAGCGAGACGAACCGGTCGAACCGCTGCGCCCGCTCGACCTCTCGCCCGAGGGTGCTGGTGAGCAGGCGCATGTTGCCGACGCCGGTGAGCGGGTCGATGACGGACTGGCGCTGCGCCGCCCGGTGCAGCATGGCGTTGTCGATGGCGACACCGGACGGGCCGGCGATCATGGCCAGCCGCTCGCTCTCGTCGGTGTCGAACGGCGGCAGCGACGCCGGCCGCTCGACCGCGATGACGCCGAGCACCCGGTCGCCGCTCAGCAGCGGCGCCGCGAGCATCCGGCCGCCGAGGATCGAGGCGGGGTCCTGCGACGCGTCCCCGCTGACCTGCCAACGGGACTCGCGCAGCGCCTCCCCGGGCAGGTTGCCGGCGGGAGGCAGTCGGCGGGCGGACGGTCTACGGGTGCCGACGGGGTGCACGACGCGGGCGAGGAGGCTGGAGCCCTCGCGCATCCACACCGTCGCGACCTCGCCACCGGTGGCGCTCTCCGCGAGCGCGCAGAGGGAGCCGAGCAGGCCATCCAGGTCGTGGGTGCGCGCGAGCGCGTCTCCGACCCGCCGCACCGAGTCGCGCAGCGCGTCGCGGCTCGACTCGACGGCGAAGATCTTCTGCTCCAGCTCGCTCGACATGGTGTTGAAGTCCCGCGCCAGGTCACCGATCTCGTCGGTGCGTTCCTCCGGCAGCCGCACGGCCAGGTCACCGGCGGTGGCGCGCCGCGCCGCCTGACTGATCTCGACGATGGGCGCGGTGAGGGCACGCGCGAGCCACGCCACCATGACACCGCCGAGGAAGACGGTGCCGAGCAGCGCGGCGATCGTCCACCACCGGCTCGCGTCTCCGGCCGGCGCCGTCGCGGACGCCGACACGGCACACGGCTGCCCCGCCTGCGCGGGGGCGACCTGCTCGACGTCACCGAGACCGACGTCGGTGGACTCCAGCACCTCACCACCCGGGCAACGCAGCGCGATGCGAGAGTCCTTGAGCTGCGCCTGGTTCACCAGCGCCTGCACCCGGGCCGGTGTAATCGGCAGCACGACGAGCACGGTGAGGTCGCCGGAGGAGGTCGAGAGCGTGACGCGCTCGACGAGCTTGGGTGGGGCGGCGACCTTCTCGGCCGGGTCGGGCGTGCTGGAGCACGGCTTGGCGGGCGGGCTGGTCGACAGCGGCTTCGGGGCGTAGCGCGTCCCCTGCGTCCCCACGCCCGGGATCGTCGCGACCGCATAGAGCCCGTCGGGGTCGGTCGCGCCGGCCAGCTGGTCGGCCGTCACCTGGGACCACGACCGCCCGTTGGCGAGGGCCAGGGCCATCAGCTGGGCCCGGTCGCCGAGCAGCAGGCACTCGTAGCGCAGCGACGAGCCGACGGTGCGCGCGGCAGACTCCAGCCCGCGCTTCTGGGAGACGTCGAGGCGCGCCGGCAGCATGACCGCGAGGACCAGTGCCGACCCCACGAGGAGCGGGAGCACGACCAGCGCAAGCATCGCGGTCAGGCGTCTCCTGATCGTCATGTGGCGCGGCCTCCCGAGCGTGGCTGGAGCATGGGTGGTGCGTGGCTGGTGCGTTGCACAATGACGGTATGCCCTCACCGCACCCACGGGACGATAGCCAGCCCGTCGCGTCCTCGCCAGATGAGGTGACCTCGGTCAAGCGTGCCCTGCGGCGCGCGGTGCGGGCCCGCCGACGCGCCCGCGCAGAGCACCGTCCCGACGCGGACAGCCACGAGGACAGCCACGAGGACAGCCACCAGGACAGCCTCGCCGAGCACGGGCTCGCCCTCGTCCGCTCCCTCGTAGACCCCCCCGCTCGCGTCTCGTCCTACGAGTCGTGGCCGGTCGAGCCGCCGACCGCGGCGCTCAACGCCGCCCTGGTGGAGGCGGGCTACACGGTGCTGGTGCCGATCACCCGACCCGACCTGGACCTGGACTGGGCCGAGCTGGGGGCGCCGGAGGCGCCGCTCGGGCGGGAGGCTTTCGCGACGGTCGACGTCGCCCTCGTGCCGGCGTCGGGGGTCGACCCCGAGGGGCACCGGCTCGGGCAGGGCGGCGGCTGCTACGACCGGAGCTTGCCGCGCCGGCGGGCGGGCGTGCCGGTCTACGCGATCGTGTTCGAGGACGAGGTGGTCACCGAGCCGCTGCCGCACGACGAGCTGGACCAGCGGGTCGACGGTGTCCTCACCCCCGAGGGGGCCCGGCGCATCAGGACGCCGGACTAGTCACCGGAACCGTCCGGCTGCAGCACGAGCGTGTCGACGGTGGCCGCCTGGACCGCGTTCGGGGTCGACGGCCAGGCGAAGCTGCGGCCCGTGGCCCACGCGTCGGTCTGGTCGTCGTAGTGCCGCGACAGCGGGTGCCCCGAGACGCCGGTGAGGTTGACCCACGTCGAGGAGTCGAGCGCGCCGAGGTCCACGACCATCCGCATCGACGGGACGTGCGTCGTCGCGTAGCCCTGCGTCTGGTCGAACCCCATCGCGTTGACGGTGACGCCGTTGCCCGGCACTGGCACCGGCCCACGGTCGAAGAGGTCGCGCACGAGCCCCGGCAGCCCGGCGCTCAGCGGGTGCTGCAGCGACGCGGCGTGCAGCGTGCCCCAGTCCCAGCGGGTGACGGCCTTGCCCGCGGACGCCGTGAGGTCGAGCCGGGCCGCCACCATCGCGCGCGCGAGGATGTCGTCGCGGCGCTCCACCGACGGGGTGGTCCGGTCGTCCCACCAGGGCGAGTCCGGGTGCTGCAGGATCCCCGCGAGGATGCTCGCGTAGCGCCCGCCACCTGTCACCTTCGCCCCGTCGGGGAGGCTGTCGTCGAGCGCGAGCCTCAGGATGTGCGCCACCACCACGTTGTAGAACGCAGCCGCGCTCGCCGCCTTGCTGCGCCCCTCGGTCGCCTGGCCGTCGTAGCCCTCGAGCAGCGCCTGCCCCTCGCGGGTGAAGTCGTCGTTGCCCAGGTCGATCCGGCGCAGCATCGGCACCAGGGTCGACGCGAGCGGGTCGAGGTCGTCCAGCTGGATCTCGCGCATCCGGTCGGGGCTGACCTTGTCCTGGGCGAGCAGCAGCGACCGGATCCGGCTGCTGCGCCACCCCGGCGTCCAGTCGGTCGTGAGGAACGGCGTCGACGAAGCGGTGACCTGCTGGTTCGCGGTGACGATCAGCCCCTCGGGCGGGTCGTAGGTCCACGGCAGCTGCTCGTAGGGCACGTACCCCTGCCAGTCGTAGGCCGAGTCCCACCCCGGCGCGGGGAGCCAGCCCGGCGGGGTGCCGGGGGTGGCGCTGGCCCGGATCGGGACGTCCCCTGGCGCCTGGTAGCCGATGTGCCCGTCCACGTCCGCGTAGAGCACGTTCTGCGAGGGCGCGGAGAAGTTCTTGAGCGCGGCCCGGAAGTCCGCGAAGCTGCCGGCAGTGTTCAGCGCGAAGAGGCCGTCGGCGGTCCGCATCGGCCGCAGCGCCGTCCACGCCAGCGACACCTCCGGCACGGGGTCGCCCGGGTTCTGCCGGCGTCCCCCCACCGGGGCCTGCTGGCCGGCCCGGGACACCTCCCCCAGCACGTCGGAGATGATCGGCCCGTGCTTGGTCTCGCGGATGACCAGCGTCTGCTCCTGGCCGCCCGCCACGGCGATCCGCTCGGTGCGCAGGCTGAGCGCGTGCTGGGTGCCGTCCTGCAGATAGGTGGAGTCGGTCGCCCGCTCGAGGTAGAGGTCGGCGACGTCGGGGTCGAGGTTGGTGAACGCCCACGCCACCCGGGCGTTGTGGCCGATCACGACGCCGGGCACACCGGCGAAGGTGAAGCCCGACACGTCGAACGGACAGCTGGACGACACCCGCGTGCAGTGCAGCCCCACCTGGTGCCACACCCCCGGCTGGCTCGACGCCAGGTGCGGGTCGTTCGCGAGCAGCGGCTTGCCGGTCGTCGAGCGCGCCGGCCCGACCACAGGAGTTGGAGCCCACCCCGTCGCCCCGCCCGATCAGCTCGGGCACCGCCGCGAGCGCTCTCGAGGCGCTGACCAGGGCCGTTCGGGTCGCCTGGACGGCCGCCTTGGTCTGCTGCGTCTGTTGGGCCGGCTGGGTCAGCTGGGCCGGTTGCGCCTGCTGGGACGTCGCCGCCGTCTTGGCCGCCGCCGCGCCGGGCTTCCAGTCCTGCGCGGACAGGATGGGTGGTTGGGAGTCCGTGGCACCCACCGGATACAGCGAGGCGATCTGCGCGATGGTGAGGCCGGAGCCGAACATCAGGGCACGTTCTACCTCGGCGTCGTTGTTGCCCTTGAGGTCCCACGCCATCGCCTTGAGCCAGACCAGGGAGTCCACCGGGCTCCACTCCTCGATCCGGTAGCCCGGGTGCGAGACGCCCAGCAGCAGGTACTCCGCCGCGATGGAGGACGGCTGACCCCGCTCGCGGACGTAGGCGTTGACCCCGTCCGCATAGGACTGCAGGTAGCGCCGGGTGCTGGCCGACAGCAGCGGCAGCTCGGCCTCGGCGACCCGACGCCAGCCGAGCGTGCGGATCAGCTTGTCGGTCTGCAGCCCGCTGCTGCCCACCAGCTCGCTCAGCCGGCCGGAGGCGACGTGGCGGCGCAGGTCCATCTCGAAGAACCGGTCCCCGGCGGTGACGTATCCCTGCGCGTAGAACAGGTCCTCGGCGTCCTCCGCGTAGAGCTGGGGCACGCCCTGGGCGTCTCGGCGCACCGTCACCGGCTCGTCGATCCCGCGCACGCGCACCTGCCCGGAGTGACTCGGCTCCAGGCGCGAGAGCGCCGCGTAGCCCACGCTGCCGAGGATGACCGCGACGACCGCCAGCAGGGCGATCACGCTCACGGCGATCCGGCCGATCAGCTTGGACGTCGTCACAAGATCGCAGGGTAGTCGCCCGTGATCGACGGACCGTGCAGCGCCCCGCGCACCCGATAGGCAATCATGTGGGCATGGGCGGCGGCGGGGCCTTCGGGATCGACGATCTGAGCATCGCGCTGCTGCTCGGAGGTCTGGTCCTGCTGCTCTCCGTCGTCGCGGTCCGGGTGTCGGTGCGCTCCGGTCTGCCCTCGCTGCTGCTCTACCTGGCGATCGGGCTGGCGCTCGGCGTGGGCGGTCTCGGTATCCCCTTCGACAACGACCTGCTGACCCAGGTCCTCGGCTACACGGCGCTGGTGCTGATCCTGGCCGAAGGTGGCCTCACCACCTCCTGGCCGGCGATCAAGCCGTCGGTGCGACCCGCGGCGCTGCTCTCGACCGTCGGCGTGGTCGTCTCGATCGCTGTCACCGGCACGGCCACCCACCTGC
The DNA here is from genome assembly GCF_022568835.1 of Arsenicicoccus piscis. GTDB lineage: Bacteria > Actinomycetota > Actinomycetes > Actinomycetales > Dermatophilaceae > Arsenicicoccus > Arsenicicoccus piscis. The sequence continues at coordinate 146,159 of NZ_JAKZHV010000004.1, read as the reverse complement.
TGCTGGACCTCGGGTGGGAGCAGTCCTTCCTCGTCGGCGCCATCTTGTCCTCCACCGACGCGGCCGCGGTGTTCTCGGTGCTGCGCACCGTGCCCCTCCCGCGGCGCATCACCGGCATGCTCGAGGCCGAATCCGGCTTCAACGACGCCCCCGTGGTGATGATGGTGCTCGCGCTGTCGCACGCCGTCGCGAGCAGCGGCCCCACCAACTGGTGGGAGGTCGCCGCGCTCGCCGGCGTCGAGCTGGTGGTGGGAGCCGCGGTCGGTGCGGCGCTCGGCTGGCTCGGCGGGCGGCTGCTCGCCTACTTCGCCGACACCTCCTCGGCGTTGTTCTCGATCGCCGTCATGGCGGTCTGCGTGATCGCCTACGCAGCGGCGACCCTGCTGCACACGAGCGGCTTCATCGCGGTCTACCTCGCCGGGCTGGTGCTCGGCAACATGGCGCTGCCGCACCGCCAAGCCATCAAGGGCTTCTCCGCAGCCGTCGGCTGGCTCGCCCAGATCGGCCTGTTCGTGCTGCTCGGGCTGCTGGCCACGCCGAGCGAGCTGCTGCGCTGGGTCGGGCCGGCCTTCTTCGTCGGCCTGGTCCTGCTGCTCGTCGCCCGGCCGCTGTCGATCCTGGTGTCCCTGACCCCCTTCCGGGTCGCGTGGCGTGACCGATCTTCCTCAGCTGGGCGGGGCTGCGCGGCGCCGTGCCCGTCGTGCTCGCCACCGTCCCGGTCACCTCGGGTGCGCCCCAGCTGGGCTGGCTGTTCGACCTGGTGTTCGTGCTCGTCGTCATCTTCACCCTGGTCCAGGGCCCGACCCTGCCCTGGGTGGCCCGTCGCCTCGGCCTGCTCGATGCCGACGCCACCCGCGACCTCACCGTCGAGCTCACCCCGCTGGACCGGCTCGACGCGGACATCCTCACCATCCAGGTCGGCCCGGACTCGCGGATCGCCGGTGTCGAGGTCTTCGAGCTGCGGCTGCCGCGCGGCGCCTCGGTGACGCTGATCGTGCGCGGCGACCGGAGCTTCGTGCCCGAGCGCGGCACCGTCCTGCGGCACGGCGACCAGCTGCTCGTCGTGACGCCGAGCAAGCGTCGCGCCCAGACCGAGGACCGGCTGCGAGCCGTGTCCGAGGCCGGTCGGATGGCCGGCTGGACCAGCCCACCCGACCAACGCGCCGACCAGCGTCCCGCCCGGGTCGTGCCGACAGGCCGCCGGCCTGGTGCCGGTGCCGGCGCGGGCTCCGGCGGAGGCGCCGGCGCCGGTGCCTTCACGCCGATGTCCCGCACCGAGCAGGCCCGCGCCAGCCGACCGATCCCGCCGGGAGACTCCCGGGACCGAGGTGTTGGTCGTGACGGTGGTGCTGGTCGTGACGGTGGTGCTGGTCGTGACGGTGGTGCTGGTCGTGACGGTGGTGCTGGTGATGCTCGGGGCCGCGATGATGCTCGTGATCGTGGCGACCGGCAGCCGCCGTTAAACTGACGCCGCGCATCCCGTCCAGCGCCCCGACCGAGCCAGCGCGAGGTAACCGTGCCCACCTATGCCTACAAGTGCACCAACTGCGACCACACCTTCGACATCGTGCAGTCGTTCGCCGATGACGCCCTGACCGTGTGCCCGCAGTGCGACGGGAAGCTGCGCAAGGTCTTCAACAGCGTCGGCGTGGTCTTCAAGGGCCCCGGCTTCTACCGCACCGACTCCCGCGACGGCGCCAAGAAGAACGGCGCTGGCTCTGGTTCCGGCTCCAACTCGGGCTCCGGCTCCGAGAAGGGCGCGGACAAGGCGTCCGGCGGTGGCTCCGCCTCGAGCTCTGGTGGCAAGGACTCGACCGCCGCCTCGTCCTCGACCAGCTCGTCCTCGACGTCCACCGGTTCTGCAGCCAAGGCCAGCTCCACCTCGTCCTCGAGCTCCAAGCCCGCCTCGTAGCCGACCTGGCCCCCGGCCCGCGCGTCCGCCCTTGCACCCACCTCAGCCCTCGTGCCCCTCGTCAAGGGCTCGCTCGGGCGGCTGACCGTACCGCCCGTCCTGGCACGGCAGGCCCCCGAGGGCGCGACCCAGACGTCGTCCTCAGTAGAACCCGTGTGTCGATCACGGTTCCGGCGGCGGCTGACCCTTCCCGCGTCCACAGGCCAACAGCAGCGGTAGCCCGTGCGCCGGCTGCCGACCTAGCGTCCTGCGGGTGACTACTCCCCCTGCGCCGCTCGACCTGGTCGCTCCGCCGCCGCCCCGGTCCAGGTCGGAGCGGCTGGCCGCCGCAGCCCGGGCACGCACCGCACCGCTCACCGGGCGCAGCCGCCGCGCGAGCTGGCGACGGACGGTGCTGCGCCGCGTGCTCGCAGCGCTGCTGGTCGGGACCGCGGTGGCCCTGCTCGCGCGAGCCTTCCTGCCCGCGCCTGCGACGGTGCCGGTGGTCGTCGCTCGAGCCGACCTCAGCCTCGGCACCCCGCTGACCGCCGAGCTGCTCGACGTGCAGCCCTTCCCGCCCGGGCTGGTGCCACCCGAGGCGGCCCGCTCACCCGACGACCTGGTGGGAGAGATCGCCGGCACGTCGCTGCCCCGGGGGCTACCGGTCACCCGCTCGGCCCTGCTGCCGACCGCCGACCTGGCGATCGTCCGTCCGGGACAGGTCGTGCTCGCTCTGCCGGCGGTGGACCCGGCCTTGGCGAGGCTGGTGCGCCCGGGTGATCACCTGCTCGCGCTTCGCGGCGGCACCATCCTCGCGCGGCACCTGCTCGTCCTGGCGACCCCCGGCGAAGCAGCTCCGGGCGGCGGCTCCGGCACCGGTGCGGCCCGGGTTGGGGGCACGACCACGGGCGCCATCGGAGGGGGGAGCCTGCTGCCAGCGACCTCGACCGGCGCACCGACCGTGCTGGTCGTCGCCACCAGCGAGCAGGCGCAAGCGCTCGGCAGCGTCTCCAGCGACGCGGGCCTGGTGCTCGCTCTGGAGGCTCGTCGGAGCTGACCCGACGCACCCTTTATCACGATCCGGTCGCATCCGATGGGAAACCCCTCGCAACAACCCCCCGCTCACATGAACGATCAAGTACCGTTGAGGGTGTTCGCGTCACAAGGTCGGGTCAGCGAGACGCTCACACTCACCTACTCCACACAGGAGATGCAATGCTCAAGGGCTTCAAGGACTTCCTCATGCGGGGCAACGTCGTCGATCTGGCTGTCGCCGTGATCATCGGCGCCGCCTTCGGCAAGGTTGTCGAGTCGTTCGTCACGATCATCATGGACCTGCTCGGCAAGCTGGGCGGCACGCCCAACTTCTCGGGCTACGTCCCGGGCGGCATCCACGTCGGTGCCTTCCTCACCCAGCTCATCTCGTTCGTCATCATCGCCGCCGCGGTCTACTTCATGGTCGTCATGCCGATGAACAAGCTCGCCGAGCTGCGCGCCCGTGGCGTCGAGCCGGAGACCGAGGCTCCCTCCGAGGAGGTCGCGCTCCTGCAGGAGATCCGCGACGAGCTGCGCCGCCGCTGATCTCGGCCTAGCGCCACCAGCACCACAACCAGTGAGGCCCCCGCCACTCGGCGGGGGCCTCACTGGTTGTGGGTCGACCTCAGCCCCAGTGCGGTGGGCGCTGGTCGAGCAGCCACTGGTCGTGCGGGTCGACCGGCTGGGCCGGCGCACGGGCGACGCGAGGGCGCTTCGACTCGCGGCGCTCCCCCGGCTCGGCGGCCTTGGCGGCCGCGCCGGTGCCGAGCAACCTGGCAGCCTCGGCCTCGGTCAGCCGTGGCGGCGTTCCTGTGGGTGGGGCGACAACCCGCCGATGTCTTTTCGCCATGGCGCTGCCTTTCTGCGCTCGGCATGGGTGGCGGCGACGATCCGGGCGACGTCGCGCTCGGGCGTCCGGAACAGGTCGGTGGTCCACACCCGCACGTACTTCCAGCCCAGCCGGGACAGCTGTTCCGGCCGCAGCCGGTCTCGCTCGCGGGTGCTGATGGCGCCGGCGTGTGCCGGACCGTCCAGGTCGACGGCGACGTGCCGCCCGCGCACGGCGAGGGGGTCGTGGACCACCAGGTCGAGAGGCGGGTGCGCGCCGCCCACGCCGAGGCGCACGACCAGGCCCTGCGCCCGCAGCCGGCTCACCAGCTCGGCCACGATCGGGTCCTCGATCGCGGGACCGTCCTCGGTGCTGGTCTCCTCGACGGCCTCGGCCAGCGCCTTCTCCAGGTGCCCGGCCTCCTCGGCGCGTAGCAGGGCCGTTCGCAGCAGTCGTGACCCGGTGGACTGCAGCCGCTCGGGCTCGAGGTCGGAGCCGGCGAACGACGCGACCAGCACCACACGGCGGGTAGCCCGGGTGAGAGCCACGGTGAGCCGGCGCTCCCCACCCGCGACGTTGAGCGGGCCGAAGCGGTGCAGCAGCCGACCGTCGAGCCCGCGGGCGTAGCCCACCGACACGATGACCACGTCCCGCACGTCACCCTGCGCCTTGCCGGCGTCCTTGACGAAGAAGCGTCGCTCAGCCGACGGGTCGAAGAATGCCCGCACCAGCGGGTCGCTCTCGGACGCCAGGGCGAGGCGCAGCGCCTCGCTGATCCGGGTCGCGTGCTGCGGGCCGAGCGTGACGACGCCGAGCGCCTCGTGCGGGTTCGTGCGGGCATGGGTCACCGCAAGACGCACCACGCGGTCCACCTCACCCTGGGTGGTCACGACCGGCTCGTCGTAGGACAGCTGCTCGAGGTCCGGTCGCACGACCTCAAGCTGGACGGGTGCCCGCCGCGCCGTGCCGGGGAACGTGCGCAACCGACCCTCGTAGACCTCCCGGTCCACGAGGTCTACGAGTCGCTCGTTGTAGGACCGGTAGTGCCACGAGAGCGGTTGCACCGCAAGGAATTCCGCGAAGGTATCGAGCACCGGAGCCATCGGTCGCCGGGTGACGACCGGGTCGTCGAGCAGCTCGGCCTCGGCAGCGGGCGTGGTCGAGAACCCGGTCGGACGCAGCTGGTGGGCGTCGCCGAAGACGACGACCTGACCAGTCCGCAGGAGTGCCGGGACGAGCTGCGGCAGACCGAGCATCGACGCCTCGTCGACGAGCACGACGTCGAACCTCGTGTCGCGTGGCACCAACGAGGGCACCACGAGTGGGCTCATCATCCAGATCGGCTTGGCTGCGAGGGCCACGTCGGCCGCACCGGTCAGCACGTCGGCGATCCGCGGGCGCCCTTGTGTCCGAGCGGCTTCCGCACGGATGACGTCGACCTGCTCGGGGTGCAGCGACGTCGCGTTGCGCAGCGCGGTGTTGGTGGCGGCCAGGACTCGTCGAGCGGTGAGCTGCTGGAGGTGCCGGTCGAGGCTGCCATAGTCCCCCAGCGTCGAGCGCAGCGCGTCACCGTCGTGCGCGCCGAGGACGGGGTCGGACGCGTCCAGGTGATCACCCAGCGAGGCCCACCAGACGAAGTCGACCTCGTCCTGCACCGCCGACGCGGGCACCTCCCGCGCGGCCAGGTCACCGATGAGCTCACCGAGGCCGGCAGCGCGGACCTCGTCCAGCAGGGAGGTCACGCCAGGCAGCACGTCGAGGCGGTCGGCCCGCAGGACCAGCTTGTGGAGCCGAGCACGTAGCTCCGGCAACGGAGCTCGCATCAGATCACCGCCGTCGGCGGTGCCGCGCAGGCGCTCGCCCAGGCGGCGCAGGTCGCCCGCCACGGCCTCGACGAGCACCCGGGCCTCGTCGATGCCCTTCGGCAGCCGCGGGGTGGTGTCGGCCTGCGCCGCGTCGCGCCAGGCCTGTGCCGTGCGGGCCGCCGAGGCGAGCGCCTCGTGCAGGTCCTCCGGCTGACGGCCCGGGCGCAACAGGTCGCGGACCGCACGCCGGCGCTGCGAGCGAGCCAGCACCCCGAGGGTCGACCCGTGCGCCGCACGGTAGTCCCCCGAGGTCGCCTCGAGCATCTCGGTCAGGGGGGCCGAGTAGACCGCGGGCGTGAAGACGTCGAGGGTGTCACGCACGTCGGTGGTGAGGTCGAGGATCGCGCCCCAGCCCTCAGGTGTCTGTGCCGCAGGCAGATTCGCGTCGGAGGCGAGCGCGCGCATCACCGTCTCGACCCGCTCCACGCCCTCGGGCGAGGCCAACCGGTCGAGCAGCTCGTGGCTCTCCCGTGCGTCCTCCTCGGTGACCACCCGGGCGCCGAACCACGGGTCGGCGGCGACGTCCTCGGACCAGGCGTGACGCTCGGCCGCCGTCGTGAGCGCCGCCGCGCAGCGCGCCACGGTCGCACGATCCAGCCCGTCGAGGACCGGGGGCGCGACGCGCACGTGCGAGGTCGGGGTGGGACGCCGCTCGCTCAGCGAGGTCAGCGCGCTCGCCACCTCGTAGGCCGTGACCCCCCAGGGTCGCCGGTCGGCGTGCATGGCCTCGTGGGCCGCGGCGAGCGCGCTGCGACTGGCCTGCAGGTCGGCGATGGTCTGGGTGGGGTCGGGCGCTGGGTACTTGGTCGGGCTGTCGATCACCGCCAGCACGTCAGCCGCGAGATGGGCTCGGTCCCGGACCGCGTCCCCGGCGTCGAGGACCAGGCGGTCGAGGCCGACCAGACCCAACCGCGTGACGAGATCGTCCAGGGCAGAACGCTTCTCGGAGAGGACGAGCACCCGCTTGCCGTCCACCGCGAGGGCCGCAGCCGTGTTGGCGATGGTCTGCGTCTTGCCCGTCCCGGGCGGCGCGTCCACGACGAGGCTCACGCCCGCACGAGCTGCGGCGACCACCCGTGCCTGGTCCGCGTCGGCGTCGAGCACGAGCCGCTCCCGCGCGAGGTCGGCGTCGGCGATCACGTCGGGCAGCTCGCGGCGCACCGCCGCTCGGGCGCCCTCGTCGCCAGCCGCCGCGGCCACGAGATCACTTGCGGCGAAAGGGGCTACGGGACCGAGGAGGTCACTGACGAGCGGGACCTTCGTGTAGGTGAACGTGCCGACCAGCAGCCGCGGGGTGATCGTGAAGCCGGGCACGTCGGCGCAGATGCGGGCCAGCTGCTCGTAGACCGGCCGCGGGTCGAACCCGTTGCGGCCGTAAGCTTTTGCTGCGAGCTGGTCCGCGTCGAAGGTGATGCCGTGCTCGGCCCGGAGCAGCTCCTCGAGGGCAGGGTTGATCTCGACGGAGTGGGATACGTCGAGGTCGAAGTCCTCCTCGGCGAGGCTGCGCGGTCGCAGGTCGACCGCGCGCAGCAGCACCGGCGCCGCGGGCACCCGGCCGCCGGCTCGGCCCGGGGTGCGCCACGTGGCGATGCCCGCGACGAGGAAGCAGGCGCCCACGCCCCGCTCCTCGGCGAGCTCGCGGCTGACGTCGCGGATCGCCCGGGCTCGGCGGGCGGCCTCGGCGAGCGCCCGCGGCTCGCGCACCATCTCGGAGAGCACGACCGGGCGTCCGCTGAGCAGCATGGCGATGCCGCCCGGGTGGGCGTGGGTGAGCTCGAGCGTGCCCGAGGGAAGGTCGGAGAACCACAGCAGGTTGTTGGGGCCACCCAGGTCCACCAGGTCGCGCCGCCAGCGGGCCACCGCCGTCGCGGTGCGCTCGTCGCGGGTCGGCTCGGCCGCGGCTGCTGCCGAGGTGGGTGGGGCTTCCTGCGTCACGGGGTCAGGCTATCGGTCGGGCCGGTCACGCACCGCAACCATCCGCCGCAACCCGACCTCATAACCTGGTGCCGACCTGCAACGGGCAGGGGGCGCAGACAGTGAGGCGGCGCGCATCATGCAGGGGGAGGGGATGATGCGCGCCGCTAGTTGAATACTGTGCTACTTCCGCGTACGGGTCAAGCCGACCACGCACCCTCACCCACCCGTGGCGTGGCCCCGCTGATGCGCGTGACGCAACCTTACTGGTGGTCACCTGTTTGAGAACTCGATCGCAGTCCGTGACGAAGGCTCGCGCCCGCCCGTGACACAATGACGGCTGGCGCGGACGCGCCGCGCCCTCGTAGCTCAGGGGATAGAGCACCGCTCTCCTAAAGCGGGTGTCGCAGGTTCGAATCCTGCCGGGGGCACCACACGTCTCACAGGCCACAACCCCCTGCCGGGCTCCGTCCTGCCCTGTCGGTAGCGGTCTACAGGTCTATGCGGTCGACGAGGTCCGGGTCAGCGACCGCTCGATCGCTCGCAACGTCTCGATCGCCTTCGGGGCGCCGAAGTACTCCTTGGTGCGGTTCGTCTGCGGCCCGCTCGTCACCGTGCCGGCCACACCGGTAGGGGGTCCGAAGTTCGCCAGGTAGAGCACCGCGCCCTCCGGTCCCGAGGTCTGGCTCCCCGAGCCCTCGACCGCCTCACCGATGCGCGGGATGGTGGCACCGGCGGCGGCGCCCGTGGCCTTCGTCGAGTCGGCAGTCAGCATTGCCCCGGTCAGGTCACAGCTCGCCAAGGCCGTCAGCTGGCTCGAAGAGACGGGGGCCTTGGCCGCCGGCGACGGACACGACGCCGTCGCGGTTACGTTGGCTGCGGTCGTGGTGGGTTGGTCTGCCTCACCCGCCGTGGTCGAGCCGCAGCCCGCCAGCGCGAGCCCCGCCGCTCCCAGCGCAAGAGATCGAACGACCCTGACCATGCCGCACCTCCCTTGGTACCTGGCCGCCGTGAACTGCCAGTCCTCGGCAGCCTACGACCAACCGTCACGATCGACCACGCCCTCCTACCTGCGGGAGCATGGTCGGCGGCCAGGTCGCGGATCACGACGAAACGAAGCATGATGGCGGACGCTCAGCCGTTACCTGACGTGGTGAGCCACTTCCCTCCGATCCTGTACTGGATCAACGTCATCTGCGCGACGGTGACGGCACCGGTAGCTCTCTTCCTGTTCGCCCGCAGCGTTCCCGACCCCACCCTCCGTTGGCTGTGGTTCTTCGTCGGCGTCGGCGCGATCGTCACCGCTGTGCTCAACGTGTTCCTGGCCAACCGGGCCGGTCGACGACGCTGACTCAACGGTGTGCGCGCTCTGTCGGGGGCGCCATCGCAGGGGGCAGGGATGTGCCACGATCGCGTCATGGCGTATCTGTGGATCGTGCTGGGCTTCGGATGCCTCGCAGCAGCGACCGCGGTGGCCCTCCTGCGCGAGCGACGCGGCTGGTCCCCGCCGGCCACGCTGACGTACGCCGCAGCCTTGATGGCGCTCGGTCTCGTCATCCTGCTGTGGGTGCGATACCTCTGACCCTCCCGCTACCCGCGCACCGCCACGACGTCGACCCGCGCGCGGACCCGGCCCTCAACCTCGGCAGCGTCCAGCGTGAAGCCGAGCCGACGCAGCGCGGCCTGCGCGGGGACGTTCGTGACGGCCGTGTCCGCGACGACGGCGTCCGCGCCGAGGGCCTCTGCCTCGTCGAGCAGGAGCCCCAGAGCCGCCACCGAGACCCCGCGACCACGCGCCGATCGCGTCAACCAGATGCCGACCTCGAGCACACCAGCTGCGTCGGTCAGCTGGAGGCGGGCCGCGCCCTGCGGCGAGCCGTCCACCAGCACCGCCCACACGGCCTCCCGGCGCGACCCGGGCAGGCCCGCTCGACAGGCGCGGTGGTAGCCCTCGAACCACGCAACCCGCTCGGCCGACCACTGCCCGTCGCTGGTCAGCGGTGGTGTCACCTCGTCGGCCGCGGCGTCCGCGACGGCCACGCGGGTGAGGTCCGCGAGGACCGCGTCGTCGACCGGGGCGAGGGTGACGGTGGGCATGCCAGGGAGTCTACGGATCGCAACGCGACCGTCATCTGAGAAAACACTGACGCAACACTGTTGCGACATGCTCAACATCTGTCACCATCGCTCTCACCACGTTCTACGTCTTCGGAGGCTCCCTTGTCCTCGACTGCAGTCGTCATCGGTGCCGGCATCATCGGCAGTGACGTCGCCTACGAGCTGGCCAAGGCTGGCTATGACGTCACGGTCGTCGACAAGGGCCCCGGTCCCGGATCGGGGTCGACCAGCGCGTCCTCGGCGTGCATCCGGTTCAACTACTCGACGATCACGAGCGTCGCGGTCTCCTGGGAGGCCAAGCTGCTGTGGGCCGACTGGGAGAGCTACCTCGAGGGCACGGACGACGGGCAGCTCGCGAGCTTCATCCAGGTCGGCGGTCTCTCCGTAGACCTCCCGGGCAGCACCCGCGAGCCGGTGAGCGTCCGCTTCGACAAGGTCGGTGTGCCGCACGAGGTGCTGACCAAGGCAGAGCTCGAAGAGCGTTTCCCCGCAATGGACTTCACCAGCTACTACCCGCCGAAGCCGGTCACCGAGGACGCCTTCTGGGACGACTCCGACCAGCCGCTCACCTGCACCTACATGCCGGATGCCGGCTTCATGGACGACCCGCAGTTCGCGGCGCACAACCTGATGGCGGCCGCCCGGCGCAAGGGAGCGACCTTCCGCTTCCGCGCCGGCGTCGCCGAGATCCTGCGCACCGGCGAGGGCGACGAGCAGCGCGTCAGTGGCGTGCGCCTCGAGGACGGCACGGTCATCGAGGCCGACGTCGTCGTCAACGCCGCCGGCCCCCACTCCGGCCAGATCAACGAGCTCGCCGGTGTGCTCGACGACTTCGCCGTGACGACCCGGCCGATGCGGGTCGAGGTGCACCACTTCCGCGCCCCCGAGGGCTACGGCCGCGCCGACGGCACCCCGGGTCCGTTCATGGCCGACACCGACCTCGGCACCTACTTCCGCGGCGAGCCCGGCGGCGGCATCCTCAACGGCGGCGCCGAGCCGGCCTGCGACGAGCTGGAGTGGCTCGACAACCCGGACGTCTACACGCCGACCGCGACCCAGGCGGTCTACGAGGCGCAGTCCTACCGGCTCGCCCGCCGCATCCCCGAGCTGCAGATCCCCAACACGCCCTCCGGTGTCGTCGGCATCTACGACGTGTCCAGCGACTGGGTCCCGATCTACGACAAGACGAGCCTGCCCGGGTTCTACGTCGCGATCGGCACGAGCGGCAACCAGTTCAAGAACGCCCCCGTCGTCGGCCAGATCCTGCGCGCCGTCATCGACCACTGCGAGGCCGGGCACGACCACGACACGGAGCCCGCGCCCCTCACCCTCCCCCGCACCGGCGTCGAGCTCGACCTGTCCGAGTACAGCCGCCTGCGCGAGGTAGACCCTGACGCCGGTGGGGCGGGCATCTTCGCCTAGTCCGGTCCGCACCATCACCAACGGCAAGAGCATCAGCACCACCAACAGCACCCCACCCCGCAGCACCCAGAACGCAGCACCAGGAGTCGCGATGATCGAGATCTGCCCGCTCGCCGACCTGCCGGCAGGCGAGGCCAAGCGGGTCCTCGTGCCCCCGCACCCGCCCATCGCCGTGTTCCACACCGAGGACGGCGCCGTCTACGCGCTGGACGACACGTGCACCCATCAGGACGCGTCGCTCGCCGACGGCTGGGTTGAGGACTGTCGCGTCGAATGTCCTTTGCACGCAAGCACCTTCGACCTGCGCACCGGCGGCGTGGACCAGCCGCCCGCCAAGGTCGGCGTCCGGGCGCACGCGGTCACCGTGCAGGACGGCACGATCTACGTCGAGCTGTCCGACGAGACGCCGAACCTGCCCCCGGGGGTCAGCTACGGGGCCAGCGCATGAAGCGCACCCTGGTCGTCGTCGGGGCGTCTCTCGCCGGGCTCTCCACGGCCCGGGCCGCCCGCGCCCAGGGGTTCGACGGCCGGGTCATCGTCATCGGCGACGAGGAGCACCGCCCCTACGACCGGCCGCCGCTGTCCAAGCAGTTCCTGGACGGCTCCATGTCCGAGGCCGACCTCGCGCTGGAGGCTCCGGACGAGGACCTGGACGTCGAGTGGGTGCTCGGTCAGCGCGCGCTCCAGCTCGACCCGTCCACCCGCTCGGTCCTGATCGCCGGCGGCCGGCAGATCGTGGCCGACGACGTCGTCGTCGCCACCGGCGCCCGGGCCCGGTGGCTCAACCTCTCCGGCAGCCAGCTCCCCGGCGTCCACATCCTGCGCACGCTCGAGGACGCCCAGGGGCTGCGCGCCGACCTGCTCCCCGGCAAGCGTCTCGTGGTCGTCGGCGCCGGCTTCATCGGCGCCGAGATCGCCTCCACCGCAAAGAAGCTCGGGCTCGACGTCACCGTCCTCGAGGTCGCCCCCACTCCCCTGGCCGGCCCGCTCGGCGTCACGATGGGCGAGGTCATCGGGCGGCTGCACGAGGCGCACGGGGTCGACCTGCGCACCGGCGTCACCATCGACCACGTCGAGGGGGTGGACCGGGTGACCGGTGTCGAGCTCGCCGACAGCACCGTCCTCGAGGCCGACGTGGTCGTCGCCGGCGTCGGCGCCACCCCCAACGTCGAGTGGCTGCGCGACACCGACCTCGACCTCGCCAACGGCGTGGTGTGCGACGCGGTCGGCGGCACGGGCATCCCGCACGTCGCCGCCGTCGGCGACTGCGCCGCCTGGCTCGATCCCGCCTACGGCCAGCCGCGCCGCATCGAGCACTGGACCGGCGCGCTGGACCGCCCGGCGGTGGCCGTCGCCAACCTGCTCGGCACCGGAGCGACCGTCAAACCCGTTGCGCCGCCGTACTTCTGGTCCGACCAGTACGACTCCCGCCTGCAGTTCACCGGCGCCTCCTCCAACGCCGACCGGATCTCCTTCGAGGTCGGCTCACCGGACGACGACAGCTACCTCGCGGTCTACTGGGAGGGCGACGTCGCCATCGGAGCACTCGGCGTCAACTGCGTGCGTCCGTTCACCAAGTTCCGGCGCGAGCTCGCCACCCGCGTCACCCAGCAGGTCTGACCCCCACCCCACCACCTCGGAGCCCGTGATGACCGACACCGTCGCCACCCCCAGCCTCATCAAGACGCTGCCCGGGGCCGCCTACACCGATCCGGCGTACTTCACCGCCGAGCAGGCGGCCATCTTCGAGACCATGTGGTTCTGCGTCGTGCGCAGTGCCGACATCCCCGACCCCGGGTCCTACCGGACCGTGCAGGTCGGACGAGAGTCGTTGATCATCAGCCGAGCTCGCGACAAGAGCGTCAAGGCATTCCTCAACGTGTGCAAGCACCGCGGCGCCCGCCTCTGCACCGACGAGCAGGGCCAGGTGCAGCGCAGCTTCCAGTGCCCCTACCACGCGTGGACCTACGGCCTCGACGGCAAGCTCATCGCGGCGCCCAACCTGACCAAGATGCCCGACATCGACCGGGTCGAGTTCGGGCTCACCAGCCTCCCGGTCCGCGAGTGGCTCGGCTACGTCTGGGTGTGCCTCGCCGACGAGCCGCCGTCGTTCGAGGACAGCGTCCAGCAGGACATCGTCGACCGGCTCGGCGACCTCGACTCGATCAGCCACTACGACGTCGCCGACCTGGCGCTCGGCAAGCGCATCGTCTACGACGTCGCCGCCAACTGGAAGCTCATCATCGAGAACTTCATGGAGTGCTACCACTGCGCGACGATCCACCCCGAGCTGACCGAGGTGCTGCCGGAGTTCGCCGACGGCTACGCCGCGCAGTACTTCGTCGGTCACGGCGCCGAGTTCGGTCCCGACGTCAAGGGATTCACCGTCGACGGGTCCGAGGGACTCGACAAGATCCCCACCGTCGCCGACGACCAGGACCGCCGCTACTACGCCATCACCGTGCGACCGCAGGTCTTCGTCAACCTCGTCCCCGACCACGTGATCATCCACCGGATGTTCCCCCTCGCCGCGGACCGCACCGTGGTCGAGTGCGACTGGCTCTATCTGCCGTCGGTCGTCGAGGCCGGCAAGGACGTGACCGCGTCCGTCGAGCTGTTCCACCGCGTCAACAGCCAGGACTTCGACGCGTGCGAGCGCACCCAGCTCGGGATGAGCTCGCGCTCCTACCGCGAGGGCGGCGTCCTCGTCCCGAGCGAGCACCACATCGGCGCCTTCCACGACTGGGTCACCAGCATGGTCGGCACCCCCCGTCAGGAGGCGTAGACCGTGCCGCTCACCATCCGTCCGCCGGCCGAGGTCGACACCGTCATCGTGGGTGCCGGCTCTGCCGGGTCCGCACTCGCCGACCGCCTGTCGGCCGACCGCAAGCGCCAGGTGCTGGTGCTCGAGGCCGGCCGGATGGACTGGGCCGCAGACGTGTTCATCCACATGCCGGCCGCGCTCCCCTTCCCGATCGGCTCCCGGTTCTACGACTGGAAGTACGAGTCGGAGCCCGAGCCGCACATGGCCGGCCGGCGGATCTACCACGCCCGCGGCAAGGTGGTCGGCGGGTCGTCGAGCATCAACGGCATGATCTTCCAGCGGGGCAACCCGATGGACTACGAGCGCTGGGGCGCGGACAAGGGCATGGAGACGTGGGACTACGCCCACTGCCTGCCCTACTTCAACCGGATGGAGTCCTGCCTCGCCGCCGACGACTCGGACCAGCGCCGCGGCCACACCGGGCCGCTGGTGCTGGAGCGTGGACCGGCGACCAACCCGCTGTTCGGCGCGTTCCTGAAGTCCGTCCAGGATGCGGGCTACCCGCTCACCGACGACGTGAACGGTTATCGCCAGGAGGGATTCGCGGCGTTCGACCGCAACGTCTACCGCGGTCGGCGCTACTCGGCGGCCCGCGCCTACCTGCACCCGGCGCTGAACCGCCCCAACCTGCACCTCGTGACCAACGCCCTGACGACGCGGGTGCTGTTCGAGGGGACCACCGCGGTCGGCGTGGAGTACGAGCTGCGCGGCCGCACCCGCCAGGTGCGCGCCAAGGAGGTCATCCTCTGCGGCGGCGCCATCAACACCCCTGCGCTGCTGCAGCTCTCGGGGGTCGGCAACGCCGAGGAGCTCACGGCCCTCGGCATCCCGGTGGTCAAGGACCTCCCCGGCGTCGGCGAGAACCTGCAGGACCACCTCGAGGTCTACGTCCAGTTCGCCTGCGACGAACCGGTCTCGCTACAACCGGTCATGGCCAGGAAGTACCGCAACGCGCCCTGGATCGGGGCGAAGTGGCTCTTCACGCGCAGCGGGCCGGGGGCGACCAACCACTTCGAGGCCGGCGGCTTCGCCCGCAGCAACGAGGACGTCGCCTACCCCAACCTGATGTTCCACTTCCTGCCGCTGGCGGTGCGCTACGACGGCTCGCAGCCCGAGGGCGGCCACGGCTTCCAGCTGCACGTCGGCCCGATGTACTCCGACGCCCGCGGCAGCGTGAAGATCGCGAGCACCGACCCGCTCGACAAGCCCAAGCTGGTCTTCAACTACCTGTCGACCGAGCAGGACCGGCGCGAGTGGGTCGAGGCGATCCGCGTCTCGCGCGAGCTCATCAACCAGCCGTCCATGGCGCGCTACAACGCCGGGGAGATCTCCCCCGGGCCGAGCGTCCAGACCGACGAGGAGATCCTCGACTGGGTCGCCAAGGACGGCGAGACCGCGCTGCACCCGAGCTGCACCGCCAAGATGGGCGACGCGTCCGACCCGATGGCCGTCGTCGACCCGCTCACCATGAAGGTCTGGGGCACCGAGGGGCTGCGCGTCGTCGACGCCTCCGTCATGCCCTACGTCACCAACGGCAACATCTACGCCCCGGTCATGATGCTGGCCGAGAAGGCCGCCGACCTGATCCTCGGCAACACCCCGCTCCCGCCGTTGGACCTGCCGTTCTACCGGCACGTCAAGCCCGGCGAGGGTGAGCCGATGCCGCTCTACCCCACCGACGCCTAGGGCGTGTCGCCCACATGACGGGGCTCCAGCGAGGGACAGATGTGCCGGTGAGGCATCGAGGGTCGTGCGCACCCACCGCGGCAAGGTCGACGCGACGTCCCGTGAGCGGCAGTTCAGGACGTTCTTGGCATGAGGATCACAGTGGCGTCATGGCCCGGGGTGGCGAGTTTCTTGTCGGCGGTGACCAGAGGCGCTCCCAAGGCTTCGGCCAACGCAAGATAGGACGCGTCGTAGCTCGTGAACTGATGGCGAAGCGTCCAGACGCGTCGGCGCAGGGGCTCCAGGTCGTGACGTTCGATCCCGAAGGACCAGTAGTCCTCCAGTGCTTCTTCGGCCCTGGCCTGAGTAAGGACACGCCCCAGCTCCAGCCCTCGGAGAACGGACGAAACCTCTACGTCCAGCAGGTGCGGTGCGTGGATGTCGCCTTCTAGCGCATCGAGGAGTTCGGCGGATGGGTCGGCGCCGACCAGAGCCTCGATCATGGCCGTAGCATCCAGCACCATCATCGGCGGGCCGACTCGACCTCGTCGAGGATGCGCTCAGTCGAGACGCTTGGTGATCGGTCACGGGCACGCAGTCGGGCCACGATCTCAGCATTGGTGGGACGGGCGGCGATGACGGCCAGCTGCGCACTCACGTAGGCGGACAGCGACTGTCCCTGCGCGGCTGCGCGGGCCTTCAATGCGTCAGCCACCGCTTCGGGGACCTCGCGGATGTAGAGAGTCGTCATACCTCAATGCTAGCAGTATGCAAGCACTTTGAACGGGCACGCACTAGCCGAGCCCTAGCCGCGGATGCGGTCCATGCCGGGGTCGAAGAGCGGCTCGTCGGAGACGACGGCGGGGATGTGCTCGTCGAAGTAGCCGATGGTCAGCTCGGTGCCGGTCGTGGCGAGGTCCTTGTCGACCCACGTGTAGGCGATGTTGCGCCCGATCGTGTAGCCGTAGGCCGCGGAGGTCACGTAGCCTACGCACCGGTCGCCGGAGAAGACCGGCTCCTTGCCCATGACGGTCGAGGTCGGGTCCTCCCAGGTCAGGCACGCGAGCACCCGGTCGCCCTGACCGCGGCGCGCCGCCAGCGCCTCCTCGCCGACGTAGCCGCTGTGCGCCTTCTTGACCGCGAATCCCACTCCGGCCTGGTCGGGTTCGTGCTCGAAGGTCATGTCGTGACCGAACGAGCGGTAGCCCTTCTCGAGGCGCAGCGAGTTGAACGCGCCGCGACCGGCGGCGATGATGCCGTGCTCCTGGCCGGCGGCCCTGAGGGTGTCCCAGAGCTTCTGCCCCTGGTCGGCGGTCGTGTAGATCTCCCAGCCGAGCTCGCCGACGTAGGACAGCCGCAGCATGGTCACCGGGACCGTGCCGATGAATCCCGTTGCGCCCCTGAAGTACTTGAGGCCGTCGGCGGACAGGTCGATGCCCGTGAGGGGCTGCACGACGTCGCGTGCGAGCGGCCCCCACAGGCCGATGCAGCAGGTGCCCGCCGTGACGTCGAAGACCTGAGCCGAGCCGTCGGCGGGCAGGTGCTGCTGCATCCACGCGAGGTCCAGGTGACCGTTGGCCCCGACCTGGAAGCGGTCCTTCGCCAGCCGGGTCACGGTGACGTCCGAGCGGATGCCGCCGTCGACGTCGAGCATCAGGCAGTAGGTCATCGACCCGATCGACTTGTCGACGTTGGCCGTGACGAGCGAGCCGAGGAAGGCCGCGGCGCCGGGGCCGGTCACCTCCAGGTGCTTGAGGGCCGTCATGTCGTACATCGCGACGCCCTCGCGGGTCGCGATCACCTCGGCGCCCACGATGGGCGACCAGTGCCGCGCGGCCCAGTCATTGGGGGTGGGGATCCGGCCCAAGTAGCGCTCTACGAGAGGGGCGTTCGCTTCGTACCACTGCGGCCGCTCGAAGCCGCTCGCCTCGAGGAACACCGCGCCCAGCGCCTTCTCGCGCTCGTAGAACGGGGACGTGCGGAGCGGGCGCAGGTTCGCCGGCGGGTCGAGCGGGTGGAGGATGTCGTAGACCTCGACGAAGTTGCGGCAGTCGCGCGCCAGCACGTAGTCCGGCGCCAGCTGGTAGTCGTCGAAGCGGTTGATGTCGAACTCGTGCACGTCGAAGGACGACACGTGCCCGTCGTGCAGCCACTCGGCCATCGCGCGGCCCACCCCGGCGGAGTGGGTGACCCAGACGGCCTCGGCGACCCAGAAGCCCTCGACGTCGGGCGACGGGCCGCACAGCGGCATCCCGTCGGGCGTGAACGAGAACAGCCCGTTGAACGCGTGCTCGATGCGCGCGTCGGCGAGGTCGGGGATCAGCTCGACCGAAAGCGCCCACGCCGGGTCGAAGTCGGCCTGGGTGAAGGCGAGCTCGGACGGCATCGGCTGCGAGGGGTCCAGCTCGCGGATGTCGTCGGCCTTGAACGGCATCGGGTCGTGCAGGTATGAGCCGATGCCGATGCCGCCGAATCGGTCACGGTAGTAAAGGTCTTCGTCCTGGTAGCGCAGGATCGGGCGGACAATCTCGTCCTGCTGCCCCGCCACCGAGGGCAGGTCGGTGGTCCACGCCATCTGGTGGGCGAGCGGCGTGAGCGGCAGCTCGAGACCGACCATCCGGGACAGCCGCGGTCCCCAGATGCCGGCGCACGACACGACGATGTCGGCCGGGATCGTGCCCTGGTCGGTCACCACCGCGGTGACCTTGCTGTCGACCGTCTCGATGTCGATCACCTTGGTGTTGTCCAGGATTCGCGCGCCACGCTCCTTGGCCTGCGCGATCTGGACCTCCACCGCGTCGACCGCCTTGGCGAGCCCGTCGGTCGGGATGTGCAGGGCGCCGCGCACCTTCGGCGACTGCACGAGCGGGTAGAGCGCCATGGCCTCCTCGGCGTCCACGAGCCGCGACTCGATGCCCCACGAGGTCAGCCACCCGTGCCGACGCAGCAGCTCGCGCTCCCGCTCGGGGGTGGTGGCGAGCTCGAGCCCGCCGACCTGGCGGAAGCACGAGTCACCCTGTGCCGTGCGCAGACTCATGAACTTCTCGACCGTGTAGCGCGCCGTCTCCGACAGCGCCTTGGAGGAGTTGGCCTGGAACACCAGACCAGGCGCGTGGGAGGTCGAGCCGCCTGGCCGCGGCAGGGTGCCCTGCTCGACGACCGTCACCTGGTCCCAACCCATCGCCGTGAGCTCGTCCGCGAGCGCGGCGCCCACGACCCCCGCACCGATGATGACTACCTGGGGTCCGGCCATGAGAATCCTCCGATGCGTCATGTGCAACAGTCACGCGCTATGTGCAACAGTCTCGAAGCCGAGGAGAGGCGCTGTCAACCCCCGACCGCCCGTCAGAACGGCTTGGCGCCGCCGATGCCGGCCAGCCACGAGTTGGCGCGGACCTTGTTGGCCTCCACCCACTTCTTGGCGGCGGCGTCAGGCGTCATCTTGTCGGCGGTGATGTACTTCGCGACGAGGTTCTGGTCGTCGTTGGTCCACTGGAAGTTCTTGACCAGCTGGTAGGCCGGACCGCCGTCCTTGGCGAACTTCGCGGCGACGATCTTGTCCAGGTCGTACCTCGGGTAGTCGCACGCGATCTTCGAGGCGTCCGCGTCGCAGCCCGGCGTGTAGGGCGGCAGCTCGACCTTCTGCATGGGCACCTCCGAGAGGAACCACTGCGGGCTGTAGAAGTAGCCGATGACCCACTTCTTCTGCTGCTCCGCCGCCCGGAAGCTGGTGATCAGGGCCGTCTCCGAGCCGGCGTAGACGACCTTGAAGTTGAGGTTCAGGTTCTTGACCAGCGCCTCGTCGTTGGTGACGTAGGACGGGTCGCCGTCGAGCAGCTGGCCCTTCCCGCCCGACTCCGAGGTGGCGAACTGCGTGGCGTACTTGTTGAGGTTCTTCCACTGCAGCACGTCCGGGTGCGCCTTCGCGAGCCACGGCGGCACCCACCAGCCGATGGTGCCGATGTTGCCGGTGGGCCCGGCGCTCACCGCGGTCTTCTGCTGGTCGATGTACTTGGCCTTGAGGTCGTCGTGGCCCCAGTTCTCCACGATCACGTGGACCTGGCCGGTGCCGAAGCCCTGCCAGGCGATCTGCTCCTTCATCGGCAGCTGCTGCACCGTGCACCCCATCGCCGTCCGCGCGACGTAGGTCAGCACCGCCGCGTCCGCGGTGTAGCCCACCCAGTCGTTCATCGCCAGCTTGAGGGTGCCGCACTCGCCCGAGGCGGCCCCGGCTCCCCCGCCGCCGCCCGCGGCCGCGTTGGTGTCACCGATCCGGGCGCCGGCGCAGCCGCTCAGGCCCACCGCGAGCACCACGACGGCGGCGCCGATGCCCGGCAGCGCGGCGCGCGCTCGACGGGACGAGCCGTGAGCCGAGCGACCAGGCGAGCCACGAGACGGTCTACGCACGCCGTCGTCCTGCAGACGAGTTCGGAAGGATGACATGAGGACTCCTCGGTGTCGGGCGGGCGAGGTCAGCGGGCGCCGGACGGGTCCACGCGGGACGCGACGGCCTGGGAGATGCGGTCGAGCATGAGCCCGAGCAGCACGATGGCGAGGCCCGCGGCGAGGCCCTTGCCGATGAAGCGGTCCTGCACGAAGCCGTTGACCACCTGGTAGCCGAGGCCGCCGGCGCCGACCATGCCGCCCACGACGACCATGGCGAGCACGTAGATCAGCCCCTGGTTCGTCGCGAGCGCCAAGGCCCGCGAGGCCATCGGCAGCTGCACCTGGTGGATGATCTGCCAGGTGGAGGCGCCCGCCGAGGTGGCCGCCTCCACGGTCGACTCCGAGACGCCGCGGATGCCGTCGGCGATCACCTTCGCGGCCGGCGGCACGGCGTAGACCATGGCGCTCACGATCGCGGTGAAGCGGCTCGCGCCGAACAGCACCAGGAACGGCACGAGGTAGACGAATGCCGGCATGACCTGCCCGGCGTCCAGGGTCGGTCGCACGATCCGGTCGACGCGACGGCTGCGGCCCATCGCCACGCCGATGACGATCGCGAAGACCATCGTCAGCACGGTGGCGATGAGGGTGGCGGCGAGGGTCTCCATGGAGTTCTGCCACAGGTTGAGGCCGACCACGATGAGCAGGCACACGACCGTGGACAGGGCCGCCCAGCGGCCGCCGAGGATGGCGGCGAGCGCCGTGAGCGCGATGATGACCAGCCAGAACGGCGACTCGGTGAGCAGCGTCTGCAACGGGTCGAGCAGGCCGCCGGAGATGAGGTTCTTCAGCACGTTGGTGACCCCGGAGAAGGTGTCCTGGATCCAGGTGGACGCGCTCGCCACCCCGCTCACGATGCTCGGGCCGATCGAGTGGCCCGTGGGGAAGGTGTTGGCCCACCAGAAGGTCGCGGACTCCCACACCAGCACCGCCGTGACGATCGCGCCGAGCCCGGCGACGCCCCACCGCAGCCGCGGGGGCAGCCCGTGCTCGAAGGTGCGCTCGGTGCCCTCACCGGCCGCGGTCGTGGTGCGGTCCAGCACGATCGCCATGATCACGATGGCGAGGCCGCCGTTGAACGCCGTGCCGACGTCGAGGGTGGTGAGGGCCTGCAGCACCGTCTGCCCGAGGCCGGGCGCGGAGATCAGCGCGGCGATGGTGACCATCGACAGCGCCGCCATGGTGGTCTGGTTGATGCCCATGACGATGGTGCGCTTGGCCATCGGCAGCATCACCTGGGTCAGCGTCTGCCAACGCGTCGCGCCGAGCGAGTCGCTCGCCTCGGTCGTGCTCTCGGGGACCGAGCGGATCGCGTGGCCGGTGATCCGGATGACGGGCGGGATCGAGTAGATCAGGACCGCGATCGTCGACGACGCCGGCCCGATGAGGAACAGCAGCGTGAGCGGCGCGAGGTAGACGAACGTCGGCATGATCTGCATGAAGTCGAGGATCGGCGTGATGACGCGAGCGGCCTTGCGGCTCAACCCGATCCAGATGCCGATGGGGATGCCGATCACGACGGCGATGAGGACTGCGGCGAGGGTGAGGGCCAGCGTGTCCATCGCCTCGGTCCACAGGCCCTGCCACCCGATGAACGCGAAGCCGAGCACGGCCAGCACCGCCGAGCGCCAGCCGGCGAGGAGCCAGGCGAGGAAGCCGCCCAGCGCGAGGACGCCGAGCCACCCGATCAGCGGGGCGGGTCTACCGAATCCGGGCTGAGAGATGAGCGACTGGACGAACGTGACGAACTGCGTCATCCAGATCTGCAGGTAGTTGAAGAAGTAGACGAACAGCGGGCTGGAGTTGCGGTTGCTCGCGATGCTGTCGCTCAGGTGGTTGAAGGACTGGTGCAGCGGCGTCGTCTCGGTCTCGCCGAGCGGCAGCGTGTCGCGCCCGCGCAGGACGAGGTAGAGCAGCGACCACACCACGAGGACGGCGAGACTCGCGACCAGCCGCCCCGGTCTGCGCCAGGTCGGCACCGACGCTACGGCCGCGGTGCTCACTCGTCCTCCAGTCCCGCGATGGACGTGAGGATCTCGTCCTCGCCGACCACGCCGAGGACCTTGCCGCCCGAGCCGCCCGCCCCGCCAGACCCGCCGTCGACGACGCGGACCGGCCGCCCCGCCGAGATCACGCAGCGGATGGCGTCGCGGATGATCGTGTCGGCCGGCAGGGTCAGGTCGGCCACCTCCTCGCCGAGGCGCTCGGGCCGAGCGACCCAGCGCAGGGTGAGCACGTGCGAGCGCGGGACGTCCTGCACGAAGTTGCGGACGTACTCGTCGGCGGGCGCGCCGACCAGCTGGTCGCCGGTGCCGGTCTGCACCATCGCCCCGTCGCGCATGATGAGGATCCGGTCGCCCAGCTTGAGCGCCTCGGACAGGTCGTGGGTGACGAAGATCATCGTCTTGCCCATCTCCTTGTGCAGCCGGATCACCTCGGCCTGCATGTCCCGGCGGATGAGCGGGTCCAGGGCAGAGAAGGGTTCGTCGAAGAGCAGCATGTCCGGGTCGCCCGCCAGCGCCCGCGCGAGGCCGACGCGCTGCTGCATGCCGCCGGACAGCTGGTGCGGGAAGGACCGCTCGTAGCCCGACAGGCCGACGAGCTCGATGACCTCCATCGCGCGCCTGGTGCGGGTCGCCTTGTCGACGCCGCGGATCTCCAGGCCGTAGGACACGTTGTCGACGACGCGGCGGTGCGGCAGCAGCCCGAAGTGCTGGAACACCATCGACACCTTGCTGCGGCGCAGGTCGCGCATCGCCTTGGTATCGCGAGTCATCAGGTCGTCGCCCTCGAGCAGCAGCTGACCCGCGGTGGGCTCGATCAGGCGGGTGAGCAGCCGGATCAGCGTCGACTTCCCCGAGCCGGAGAGGCCCATGATCACGAAGACCTCGCCGCGGCTCACGTCGAAGGTCGCGTCGCGCACGGCCGCCGTGCACCCCGCCTGATCCATCAGCTCGCGACGGCTCAGCTGCTGCAGCTGCGGTGACTTCGGCACCTCGGCAGCCTTGGGGCCGAACACCTTCCACAGGTTGCGGACGCTGACCATCGCGTCCGGGCTCGCTGCGTGTGCAGTCACCGCGCATCAACTCCTCTGGGGGACAGCCGCTCTCGCGGCCGCCCAAGGGACTCAGCCGGAGAACCACCCCGTGGGTGCAGGCTCGAGGTTGTGCCAGACGTGCTTGATCTCCTGGTACTCCGCCAGGCCGTGCGGGCCGAGCTCGCGGCCGATGCCGGAGCGACCCATCCCGCCCCACTCGGCCTGCGGCACGTAGGGGTGGAAGTCGTTGATCCACACGGTGCCGTGCCGCAGCGCTCCCGCGACCCGCTGCGCGCGCCCCGCGTCCTGGGTCCAGACCGCACCGGCCAGCCCGTAGGGCGTGTCGTTGGCGATCGCGATCGCCTCGGCCTCCGTGCGAAAGGTCTCGACCGTGAGGACGGGCCCGAACGACTCGTCCTGCACGCACGACATGGTGCCGGTGCAGCCGTCGAGGACGGTCGGCTCGTAGTAGTAGCCGCGGGCGTAGCGCTCGCCGTCGGGTCGGCGCCCGCCGCACCGCAGCTGAGCTCCGTCGGCGAGCCCACGGGCTACGTAGGCCTCGACCTTGGCCAGATGCTCGGCGCTCGTCAGCGGGCCGGTCTCGGCGTCCTCGTCGTAGGGCCCGCCGATCCGAATCCGCTTGGCCGAGGCCACGATCGCGTCCACGATGTCGTCGTGCGCGGACTCCTCGACGATGAGGCGCGACCCGGCAGAGCACACCTGACCGGAGTGCAGGAAGATCGCGGTGAGCGCGTTGTCGATGGCCGCCGCGCGGTCGGCGTCGGCGAAGATCACGTTGGGGTTCTTGCCGCCGAGCTCGAGGGCCACCCGCTTCACGGTGGCGGCGGCCGACACCATGATGCGCTTGCCGGTCTCGAGGCCGCCGGTGAACGAGACCAGGTCGACGCGCGGGTCACCGGTCAGCGTCTCCCCCAGCACCGCGCCGCTGCCGAGCACCAGGTTGGCGACGCCGTCCGGCAGCCCGGCCTCCTGCAGCAGCCGGACGAGGTGGGCGGTGCTCGACGGCGAGATCTCGCTGGGCTTGATGACGATCGTGTTGCCCGCGAGCAGAGCCGGCGCGACCTTCCAGGACGCTTGCAGCAGAGGGTAGTTCCACGGCGTGATGAGGGTGCACACCCCCACCGGCAGGTGCACGACGCGGCTGATCGCGTCGCTGCGGCCGGTGTCGACGACCCGGCCCGCGTCGGTCCCGGCGATGCCACCAAAGTAGCGGAAGCAGGCGGTGACGTCGTCGACGTCGTACTCGCTCTCGACGTAGCGCTTGCCGGTGTCCGCGCTCTCGAGCCGGGCGATCTCGGCCTTGTCGCGCTGGAGCAGGTCGGCCACCCGCAGCAGCAGGTCGCCGCGCTCGCGCTCCGGCGTGCTCGGCCAGGGCCCCTCGTCGAAGGCGGCTCGCGCCGCAGCGATCGCGTCGAGCGCGTCGTCCGGGCCCGCCTCGGCCACCGTGGCGACCAGCTCGCCGTCCGCGGGGCAGTGGATCTCGCGCGTCCGACCCGAGGTCGCGGCGCGCCACTCCCCTGCGATGAACAGCTCCTGCACGGCCACAGCCCCTCTGTTGCACATCACGCATCGTGTGTCTTCTGGTGCAACAAAGATGGCCACCCCTGGACGATACGTCAACCCCGGAGCCGGTGTTCGGGCCGAACGGCACGCGCGCGAGACTCAACGCGCTCTCAGGCTGGGGGTGCGGGCACCGCTCAGGGGGCGCGGTGGCCGAGGCGCGCGGACGCCTGGGCGCCCGCGGCGACGGCTGCTGCGGCGAACTCCTCGAGGCGCTCGTCGATGCGAAAACCGGGGCCACTCACCGAGATCGACGCGACCACGGCGTCGTCGGCGTCGAAGACGGGGGCCGCGATCGCGGTGAGGCCCTCCTCGAGCTCGTCGACGGCGCAGGCCCAGCCGCGGCTGCGGGTCAGCTCGATCTCGCGCTTCAGCGCGGCGCGGGACACGATCGTGCGGGGCGTGTAGCGGGTCAGGCCGCGCTCGAGCACCCGCTCGACGAGGTCGGGGTCGTCGGCCCAGGCGAGCAGCACCTTGCCGTTCGACGTCGCGTGCACAGGGATCCGCTGCCCGACCCAGCTGTGCGACTGGAGCGTAGACCGTCCGCTCAGCTGGTCGACGTAGAGCGCCGCGAGGTCTGCGGAGACCGCGAGGTTGACCGTCTCACCGGTCGCCTTGGACAGCTCGCGCATCGCCGGCCGAGCGACGCGGACGATGTCGAGGCTCTGGTTGGCCGCGGCGGCGAGGCGCAGGATGCCCATGCCGAGGCGGTACTTGCCGCGGTCCTGCTGCTGCTCGACCAGGTCTCGCGCCTCGAGGGTGGCGACCAGGCGGGAGACGGTCGACTTGTGCACGCCCATCTGCTGGGCCAGCTCGGTGACGCCGACGTCGTCGTGCGAGGCCGCGATCGTCTCGAGGATGGCGAGCGCCCGGTCGACGGACTGCACCAGGGGCGTGCCCTCCCCGGCGGGGACCGCGTCGTCGATCATGGTCACGACCATAGACGACCACGCGGTCCGCGCCGGTGAGGTCGGCCGGTGGACGGCCGATCACGCAGCAGGGTCACGCAGGACGGTCAGGGGCGACCGTAGGAGACGTTCGAGCTCCAGATCGCGTGCAGGCCGGTGGTGCGGCCCGTGCGCGGGGAGTCGTACATCATGCCGTTGCCGGCGTAGATGCCCACGTGGTAGGCGGGCGAGCCGAAGAACACCAGGTCACCCGGCTGCGGGTTGGACACCGGCGTGAGCGCGGCCTGCTGCGCCGCCGCGGTGCGCGGCAGCGAGACGCCGAGCTGGCGGTAGACGTAGGACGTGAAGCCCGAGCAGTCGAAGCCCGCGGGGGTGGTGCCGCCCCACGAGTAGTAGATGCCCGAGAGGCCGGCGGCCACGCCGAGCACGCCGGAGGTCGGAGCGGCCGAGCGGGTGGTGCTGACCGCGGAGGTCTTGCGCGCCGTGCTCGTGGTGCTCGGGGTGCTCGAGGCCGCGCTCGTGGTGCTGCGCAGCGCCGTGCGGGTGGTGCTGCGCGAGCTGGAGACGGTGCGCTCCGAGCGGGTCGCGGTGGCCGAGCGGGTCGCGGTGGCGCCCTCGGTCACGGCGGTGCGCGTGGCGCGGACGACGCGCTTCTTCTTGACCGGCGCCTTCTTCACGACCGCGAAACGCGAGTCGCCGAAGGTGGCCGGGCGGGTCGGACCAGCCGTGGTCGCCGTGAGGGCGAGGGCCGGGGAGACGACCGCACCGGTGCCACGCCCGCTGAGCGTGGCGGCGGTGGCCGCCAGCGCCGGGGTGGCGGTGGTGGAGGTGGTGCCGGTGGTGGTGCTGCTCTTCGTGGTGGCGGCGGCACCGGCGGCGTCCTCCGGAGCAGCCTGGGCGACGGACGCGGACGCCACGAGGCCGCCGGCAGCGGCGACGACGGCGGCGGACTTCACGACGGGGGCGACGGGGCGGGCAGCGCGATGGCGCCCGGGCATGCGGGTAGACACGTGGTGACCTCTCGAAACGCCGGCGAAGTTAGCTGTCGGGTTCGGGTGAGAGGAATCACCCGGATCAGCACCGGTGGGTGCGGACCTTCACCCCAAGGGACGCATCGCGTCCTTCCTGAATGGTGGGTCCCCCGCTCCTGTCAACGAGCTAGAGCAACCGCTGGCGAAGTGACAGGACTAGGCGTCTTCGGGCGGACCCTCTGGGGGTGAGGGCACATCGACGGTAACCGGTTGACGGTTCAATGTCATATCTGTGCAGCGTTTCGGGGCAAATCCCCCACATCCGCCCACACAGGTGTGCTACAGGTCGCTCACGAAGACGTGCGACGCGACGTCCGTCGGCAGCGAGACGCCGGACCCGTCGGCACCGACGAGCACGACCCGGTCACCCTCGGTGGTCACCTGGACCTGCTCCCCCGGTCGGGCTCCTGCGGCAGTGATCAGGGCGAGCGCCTCGGGGTCGTTCTGGGCCGGCTCACCGATGCGGCGCACGACGACGGTGACCGCCGGCGCGCCCTCGCGGGGGGCCCGGGTCAGCAGCCCGTAGACCGGGACGCGAGTCGGCGCGTCCGTCACCCCCAGCTCGGCGAGCCCCGGGATGGGGTTGCCGTAGGGCGACTCGGCGCTGTCACCGATGAGCCGCAGGATCTGCCGCTCGACCCGCTCGCTCATGACGTGCTCCCACCGGCACGCCTCCTCGTGGACGTGCTCGAGCTCCAGGCCGAGGACGTCGACGAGCAGCCGCTCGGCGAGCCGGTGCTTGCGCATGACCCGAGTCGCGGCGGCCCGGCCGTGCTCGGTGAGCTCCATGTGCCGGTCACCGGCGACCACCAGCAGCCCGTCGCGCTCCATCCGGGCGACCGTCTGCGAGACGGTCGGTCCCGCGTGGCCGAGGCGCTCGGCGATGCGCGCGCGCAGCGGGGTGACGCCCTCCTCCTCGAGCTCGAAGATGGTCCGGAGGTACATCTCGGTGGTGTCGATCAGCTCGGTCACGGCTCTAGCCTGCCATGCCCTGCCCGTCGTCGTCCCGGGCCGGGCCGGACCGGGGGATCCAGTAGCCCAGCCACCCCGCACCGAGCAGGGCGAGCACCCCCGCCCCCGAGATCGCGGCGCCGAGGGACACGACGACCGTCGCGGCGCTCAGCAGGGCCGGGCCGCCCGCGCTGCCGACGTCGGCGACCAGCCGCCACGCGCCGAGGAACCGGCTGCGCTGGTCGGGTGGCGCGCTGTCCGCGCCGAGGGTCATCAAGATGCCCGCGCCGATCCCGTTGGCCACCCCGATGAACACCGCCGCCGCGGTGAACGAGCCGAGGTTCGTCGCGAGGGGCAGCAGCAGGAAGCCCAGCCCGAGGCCGAGCATCGCCGGGACCGCCGTGAACGCTCTACCGAAGCGGTCCATGACCATGCCCGCGGGATAGAAGAGCAGCATCTCGGCGCCCCCGGCGATCCCGAAGACGAGCGCGGTCGTCGCGGGCGACAGGCCGAGGTGGTCACCCCAGAGGGGCAGCACGACGTCGCGCAGCGCGCGGGCCGCGGCGACCAGCAGCGCCCCGACACCGAGGGTGGCGAGCACCCGACGGCTGCGACGCAGCACCGCGAGGACGGTGGCCTCGCTGACCGGCGCCCTGCGCTCCCCCGGCAGGTCCGGCAGACGCCACACCACCGCGAAGGCGAGCAGGTCCATCGCGGCGGACAGCTCGAATGCCCCGGCCACCCCGCGCTGGGTGACGATCGCGGCGGCGAGGAACGGACCGAGGAAGCGCCCGACCCGCATGGTGCCGCCCAGCGTGGACATCGCGCGGGCGCGCAGGTGCGCGGGTGCGGCCTCGGTCAGGTAGGCCATCCGGGCCAGCCCGAACACCGCGCCGCACAGCCCGTAGGCGAAGACGGCGATCGCGAGCACCGCGAGGCTGCGGGTGTGCGCCGCGACCAGCGTCACGGCCCCACCGAACGCCGTCGCGTAGAGCAGCGCGAGCCGCTCGCCGATGCGCGCGGCGAGCTCGCCGGCGGGCAGGTCCGCGGCCAGCACCCCCAGCCCGAACAGCGCTGTGATGAGCCCCGCGGTGCCGACCGAGGCACCGAGCTCGCGAGCGAACAGCGGGATCGCGGGAGCCATCGCGCCCGTCCCGATCCCGGAGAGCAGCGTGGGTCCGTAGGCGGGCACCGCGATCGCGCGCAACGACGTGATCGCGGGCTCGCTCATGAGCCACGAGGCTACGGCTGCAAGCGGATCCGCGCCCAGCTGTCCACGTCGTCGAGGTCGCCGTCGCCGGTGCGCCGGAAGCGCAGCCGGTCGTGCAGGCGCGAGGGCCGCCCCGCCCAGAACTCCACCTCGTCGCACCGCAGCGACCAGCCGACGAAGGCGTCCGGCATCGGGACCGGCCCGGCGCTGCCGTCCTCGGGCCAGTGCTCGGCCTCGACCCGGTAGGCCAGCTCCAGCGCCTCCCGCCCGACGATCGGCTGGGACTGCAGCGACGCCCGCGCGCTGATCTGGGCACCCCACGGCCGGGTGACCCAGTAGCCCTCGAGGATCTCGCGCTCGAGCGGCACCATGGTGCCCCGCATCCGGATCACCCGGTAGAGCGTGGGCCAGCGCAGCGTCGCGGCGGCGTGGGCGTTGGCCCCGAGCTGCGAGGCCTTCGCGGAGTGGGCGTCGGAGATGAAGCCGGGACCGCCGGGGGTGAAGAACTTCATCAGCACCGGCCGCACGTCCGGGCGGCCGTCGGCGTCGACGGTGGCGAGGTCGAGGATGTTGAGCTCGCCGGTCACCCCGCGCTCGCGGTCGTGGGCCACGGCCTCGGCCAGCCAGCGCTGGGCCTGCAGCCACGGCGTCGGAGCCGTGTCGGCCTCGTCCAGCCCGACACCGGAGTAGTCGACCCGGGGCAGGTCGCGCATCGACGTCATGGGACGAGATTAGGCTGAGGGGGCCCAACCACGCGAAGGAGGCCCCCGTGCCGAGTCCCAAGAGCAAGGCCGTGAGCAACATCGTCAAGCTGGGTGTGCGCTACGGTCCGCTCGCCTACGAGGCGATCAAGCAGGGTCAAGGGCCGGCCCGCGAGCTGGCCAACAAGCAGTTCAAGCGGGTCAACCACCGCATGCACGCGCTCGAGCACGCCCACCAGCTGGTGGACGGCTCGGTGATGACGGTCTTCGACGGCGACGAGAAGCGGTTCATCGTCTTCACCGGCGACAAGCCCGTCGCGTCGCACCCCTCCACCACCAAGCCGCTCGCGCTGCTGATCGAGGGCTACGACCTGGACAAGCGGATCCGGCCGGGCGACGAGGCCGACCGGGTCCTGCCGCGCATCTCGAGGCGGCGCAAGCGGCCGTGACCGCGGCGACGCACGGGCCCGACCCGGCGCCGGGGGCAGCCCCGGAGCCGGGGCCGTTCTCGACCGAGATCGCGGAGGCCGACCGGAGCTCGGGGTCGCTGCGCTATCGGGGGGTGGACATCCGTGAGCTGCTCGGTCGCACGACGTTCGCGCAGGTCTGGGGCCTGCTGGTCGACGACGACCTGCAGCCGGGCCTGCCGCCCGCCGAGGCGTTCCCGCTGCCCGTCCGCACCGGTGACGTGCGGGTCGACGTGCAGGCGTCG
This sequence comes from Arsenicicoccus piscis, assembly GCF_022568835.1. GTDB lineage: Bacteria > Actinomycetota > Actinomycetes > Actinomycetales > Dermatophilaceae > Arsenicicoccus > Arsenicicoccus piscis. The sequence continues at coordinate 116,019 of NZ_JAKZHV010000004.1, read as the reverse complement.
CTCGCCATGCTCGCCCCCGTCTGGGGCTTCCGGCCGCTGCTCGACATCGGCGAGCAGCAGGCGCGCGACGAGCTGGCCCGCGCCTCGGTGATGGCCATGTCCTTCATCGCCCAGTCCGCCCGCGGCGCCGACCTGCCGGTCGTGCCCGAGCGCGAGGTCGACCGGGCCGCCACCGTCACCGAGCGGTTCCTGATCCGCTGGCGCGGCGAGCTGGACCCCCGCCACGTCGAGGCGCTCGACACCTACTGGATCGCCATCGCCGAGCACGGTCTCAACCCCTCCAGCCTCACCGCCCGCGTCATCGCCTCCACCGGCGCCGACGTCGCTGCGTGCCTGTCCGGCGCGGTCGGCGCGATGAGCGGCCCGCTGCACGGCGGCGCGCCGATGCGGGTGCACTACATGCTGCAGGCGTGCGACCGGGGGCTGGCGCCGGAAGCCGTCATCGAGGAGTCGCTGCGCGACGGGGGCCGGGTCATGGGCTTCGGCCACCGGGTCTACCGCGGCCCGGACCCGCGGGCCGTGGCGCTGAAGGAGGCGTGCCGACGCCTCGAGGCACCCCGCTACGAGTGCGCCCTCGCCGTCGAGGCGGCCGCGACCGCCGCCCTGCAGGAGCGCAGCCCGGACCGGGTCATCGCCACCAACGTGGAGTTCTGGGCGGCCGTGCTGCTCGACCTCGTCGGCGTCGCGCCGCAGCTCATCCCGCCGATGTTCGTCTGCGGGCGGCTCGCCGGCTGGTCCGCGCACGTGCTCGAGCAGAAGCGGGCGCGCCGGATGATCCGGCCGAGCGCGGTCTACGTCGGCAAGCCCCCGCGTTCGGTGCAGGAGGTCGCCGGCTGGGCGTCCTGAGCCTGTTTGCCGGCCTGGTCGGCGCGTGAGTCGGGGGTGGGCAGCTCGACGACGAAGAACGGCAGGAAGAGCTGGGCGAGCGGCCCGATCGCGACGGCGTAGAGCACGGTGCCGAGCCCCACGGTCCCGCCGAGCAACCACCCGAGCGCGAGCACCGTGACCTCGATGCTGGTGCGCACCAACCGGATCGACCATCCTGTGCGGCGCGCCAGACCGGTCATCAGCCCGTCGCGCGGGCCGGGCCCGAGCTGGGCGCCGATGTACATGCCGGTCGCCACGCCGTTGACCAGGACGGCCCCGATCAGGAGCGCGAACCGCGTGGCGAGCGCGTCGGGTCGGTCGAGCAGGGCGAGGGTCGCGTCGGCCGCGACGCCGATCCACACCGCGTTGGCCACCGTCCCGAGACCCGGCAGCTGGCGCAGCGGCCACCACAGCAGCAGCACAGCGATCCCGGCCGCGATCACGACCTGCCCGAAGGTCAGCGGCGTGTGGTGGGTCAGGCCCACGTGCAGCACGTCCCACGGGTCCAGCCCGAGCTCGGCGCGCACGAACATCCCGAGCGAGATCCCGTAGAGCGTGAGCCCCACGAAGAGCTGGACCAGTCTGCGCGGCAGGCGGCCGGCGCGCAGCTGCTCGATCGGTCCGAGGGTCGCCAGGGTGCGGCGCGGGGTGCGGGTGGTGCTCGTGCGGTCGGTGCTGCTCATGCGTCCAGTGCTGCTCATGCTCCAAGCATGAGCCCGAAGTGGCCTTGCCGAGAAGGGCCACTTGGGAGACAGTGGTCTGGTGACCGTGCCGAACGCCTCGCCCCGCCTCGGGGTCGGCCGCTTCGCCACCCTCCTCGGCGACCGCCCCGCGGACGAGCCGGCCTACCGCTGGCTGGCCGACCAGACCCGGGTGCTCGTCTGCGACGGACGGCTGCTGCCCGGCACGCGGCTGCCGAGCGAGCGCACCCTCTCCACGACCCTCGGGCTGAGCCGCACCACCGTCACGCGGGCGTACGCCGAGCTCGCCGAGCACGGCTACCTGGTGCCGCGGCAGGGCTCGGGGTCCACCCTCACCCTCCCGCGCCGCGGCGCGCCTACCTCGGTCGAGCCGCTCGGCTCGGGAGTGGCGGTCTCGGGAGTGGCGGCCTCGGGGGCGGCCGGCTCGGGAGCACTGGGCGCCGGGGCGTCGGACGCCGGGGTGGCGGTGCTGCGCCGCGAGGAGCAGCTGGGTGCGGCTTCGTCCGGGACGGAGCGGGAGGTCTACGACCTGCGGACGGCGGCGCCGGCTGCGGCACCGGGGGTGCTGGCGGCGTTCCAGCAGGCCGTGACCGAGCTGCCCGACTATGTCGGGACGGCGGGGTACTTCGCGACCGGGCTGCCGGCGCTGAAGGAGCAGATCGCGGCGCGCTACAGCCGGCGCGGTCTACCGACGACGCCAGAGCAGGTGGTCGTCACCAGCGGTGCGCTGTCCGGTGTTGCGGCGCTGTTCCGGGCGCTGCTGCGACCCGGTGAGCGGGTTGTCGTCGAGACGCCTGGATATCCGAACTCGATGGCGGCACTGCGGCGTTCGAGCGCTGTGCCCGTCGGCGTGGCCAGCACCCACGACGGCCTCGACATCGACGTCCTGGTCGACACCGCGCGGCGCTCGGGTGCGCGAGCTGCCTTGCTGATCCCCGACTTTCACAACCCGACCGGCGCCCTGCTCGACGACGCCTCGCGAGCGCTGCTGTGCGAGAAGGCTGCTCGTCACGACCTCTTGCTCGTCGCCGACGAGACCATGGCTGACATCCACCTGGAGTCCCCCGAGCCACCGACCCCGTTGGCGGCGTTCGGCGACCAGGTCGTCCTCGTCGGATCGGCGAGCAAGTCGCACTGGGGCGGGCTGCGGCTCGGCTGGATCCGCTGCTCCGCCGACCTGGTGCCGGCGGTCGAGGCGGCCCGGCTGTCGCTCGACCTCGGGGTCGCGGTCGTCGAGCAGCTGGCCCTCACGCACGCCCTGCGCCGACCCACCGCCACGGCCGAGCGGCTCGCCACGCTGCGGGCCCAGCGCGACCTGGTGGCGGCCACGGTCGACGCCGAGCTGCCCGGGTGGAGCTACCGGCTGCCGCCCGGTGGGCTGTCCCTCTGGTGCCGGCTGCCGCGGCCAGAGGCCTCAGCACTGGTGAGGGAGGCGGCCCGGCACGGCGTGGCCCTCGTGCCCGGGTCGGTCTTCGCGGTGTCCGGCGGCGGGCTGGAGCAGTATCTGCGGATCCCGTTCTCGCTCAGCGCTCCTGCGCTCAGCGTGGCCCTCGAACGGCTGGTCGCGGCCGCCGATCGGATGGATCTGCGCTGAGATCGGCCCGTCTGGGAGGATCGACCCATGCCCAGCACCGACCTCGACACCATCAGCCTCCCGGTGGGCCTCCTGCCGGCCGACGGGCGCTTCGGCTGCGGCCCGTCCAAGATCCGCCAGGCCCAGGTCGACCACCTCGTCGCCGTGGCCCCCACCCTCCTCGGCACCTCGCACCGCCAGCCTCCGGTCCGCGACCTCGTCGGCTCGCTGCGCGAGGGGCTGGCCGAGCTGTTCAGCCTGCCCGAGGGCTACGAGGTCGTGCTGGGCAACGGCGGGTCAACGGCCTTCTGGGACATCGCTGCTCACGGCCTAGTCCGTGATCGGGCGCAGCACCTGTCGTTCGGCGAGTTCTCGCACAAGTTCGCCACCGTGACCGACCGCGCGCCCTTCCTCGGGGCGTCGTCGATCATCACCGCGCCCGCCGGGTCGGTGGCCGCGCCGGTCGCCGAGGCGGGCATCGATGTCTACGCCTGGGCGCACAACGAGACGTCGACCGGCGCGATGGCACCGGTGCAGCGCGTGCCGGGTGCGGACGACGGCGCACTCGTCCTGGTCGACGCGACGTCCGGCGCGGGTGGCCTGTCGGTCGACGTGTCCGAGACCGACGTCTACTACTTCGCCCCGCAGAAGTGCTTTGCCAGCGACGGCGGGCTGTGGTTCGGCCTCTTCTCCCCGCGGCTCTCGCGCGCGCCGACGAGATCGCGGGGTCGGGGCGCTACATCCCCGACTTCTTCTCGCTGCCGACCGCCATCGACAACGCCCGCAAGAACCAGACCCACAACACGCCGGCCCTCGCGACCCTGGTGCTGATGGAGCGCCAGGTGCGCTGGCTCAACGAGCAGGGCGGGCTCGACTGGGCGTCCGCGCGCACGGCCGACTCGGCGGCGCGGCTCTACGGCTGGGCCGAGCGCACCGACGTCACGACCCCCTTCGTCGCGGAGCCGAGCCAGCGCTCGCAGGTCGTCGGCACCATCGACTTCGCCGACACCATCAACGCCGCAGACGTCGCAAAGGTGTTGCGCGCCAACGGGATCGTGGACACCGAGCCCTACCGCAAGCTCGGCCGCAACCAGCTGCGCATCGCGATGTTCCCCGCCATCGAGCCGGACGACATCGGCGTGCTGACCGAGGCGATCGACTACGTGGTGGAGCGGTTGGGCTGACGCCGGCTGCTGGGTTGAGGCCTCGGGTTGAGTCCTCGGGTCGAGGCCCGGGCCGCACGCTGAGGCTCGGGCCGCGGGGCCTCAGCTCGCCGGCGTGCCCTTGCGCGCGAGCAGCACGAACGCGCCACCGGGCGCCAGCGGGAGCGGCTTGCCACTCGCGTCGACGTAGGACGTGGGCGCCCCCGGGGTCGGGCGCTTCCAGGTGCCGGTCAGCCGCTTGCCGTCGCGATAGAGGACGAACGGCCCCGACCCCACCGTCTTCGTGTAGCGCGACGGGTTGCCGATCGGGTCGATGTCGCTGCGGTCGGTGTAGCCGTCGCACATCTGCACCAGCACGTTCGGCTGGGCGATCGGGCGGCCCTCGGCCGTGTTGAGCCGTCGTCCGTTGATGGTGCGGACGTAGGTCTTGGCACCGGCGTCCCAGGTGAACGTCATCGGCGTGTTGCCGACCCGCGTCGACACCGCCGCGTCGGCTGGTGCCTTGGCCACTCTGGGATCGCTTGCCGCCCAAGTGAATCCGACATTGTGCGCCCGAGCCCCCTTGGTGCGACTCGCGATCAGCTGCAGGTCGGCGTTGACGTTGTAGGGCGCCGGGTGCGAGCGGTCGCGCGCGAAACCCGCCGCGCCGTCGTCCATGATCACCCTGCTGAACGGGCTCCCCGCCAGCGTGGCCGGACCAGACCCGCCACCGCCGGTCGCGACGTAGACGAGATTGCCGTAGTTCCAGAGCAGCTCGGCATCCATCGGACGCATGCTGCGCACCGACCGGACCGTGGGATAGGTCGTGAAGACGCCGATCATGCGCGTCAGCCCGCCCTCGACCTCCTCGACGTAGATCACGTCGGCCCGGTCCACACCTCGCGACGGTCGCGAGCTCGCCGTGTCGTCGATCTTGACCGCCACCACCGGCCCGCTCGGCACCGGACCCTGACCGGTCAACGGGTTGACCGGCACCGGCGCCATCGTGCCCGACGCCGTCGCCTCGAAGCTCGCCGTCGTCGGCTTCGGCGACGAGCTGGTGGCGGGCGCCGGGCTCGGGCTCGAGCTACAGGCGGCCAGCGGCACCAGCACGACCGCCGTCAGCACGGCCGTCAGCACGGCCGCCCCGCGGGGCCTGGTGCTGGGCCCGCTGCGGGTCGACGCGGCGCGGGTGGACGCGGTGCGAGTCGACGCGGTGCGAGTCGACGCGGTGCGAGTCGACGCGGTGCGGGTCGACGCGGTGGGGTTGTTCTGGCGAACGTTCGTCACGCGGACAGCCTGCCATCGCGCTCGCACACCACGGTCTACCGAACCCGGCGTGTTGGCCCCGGCCTGCCCGCGCACCATTCGGTAGTCCGCTCACCCGCGTCCCCTGGGAATCCGCCCACGAACCCGTGAGCCGCCGCCCTCCCGACCCTGCGCACCTCACGCGATCCTGCGCAAACCACGCCTTCCTGCGCGTAGACCCAGCCACCCGGGCTACCGAGGCCGGGCGAGAGCTCGACAGATCCTTAGCACAGGTAATAACCTTGACTAAGGACCTGTTCGACCGAGCGGCCCGAGCAACCCTGAATCGCAGGCACCAGATGACGTCCAGCACCACCGCGCCCCAGCCGGCCCCGAGCGCGCAGCCCGACCCGCACCACGAGATCAGCGACCTCGCCGCGGACCTGCGGGTGGCGTGCGGGCGGATCAACCGGCGGGTGCGCTACGAGAGCAGGTCGGCGCTGGCACCGCACCAGTTCAGCGTGCTGGTGCGGCTGCTGCAGGACGGCGCCAGGACGCCCACCCAGCTCGCCGACATCGAGCGCGTGAGCGGCCCGTCGATGACGCGGACCGTGCGCTGCCTCGAGGACGAAGGTCTGGTGACCCGCACGAAGGACCCGGCGGACGGGCGCCAGGTGTTCATCGACCTCACCGACGCCGGCCGCTCCGCCGTAGACCGTACGCGCGCCGAGCGCACCCAGTGGCTGGCCGAGCACCTGGCTCACCTGTCGCCGCAGGACCGAGCGACCCTGCGCGCCGCCGCCGACCTGCTGCTGGAGGTTGCCGCCCGATGACCGCTGTCACCCCGCAGACCCCCGCCGACGAGGCGCCGACGCGCAGCATGTTCGCGTCGCTGGCGGTACCCAACTACCGCCTCTACTTCGCCGGCGGTCTGCTCTCCAACGTGGGCACCTGGATGGGCCGGGTCGCCCAGGACTGGCTGGTCCTGACCCAGCTGACCGATCACTCCTCCACCGCTCTCGGCACCGTGACAGGGCTGCAGTTCGCGCCCGTGCTGCTGCTCGCGCCGTGGTCGGGGGTGGTCGCCGACCGCTTCCCCAAGCGCCGCATCCTGCTGGTCACCCAGTCGGCGCTGCTCGTCACGGCGGCCATGCTGTACCTGCTGGTGGCGACGGGGACCTGCCAGCTGTGGCACGTCTACCTGCTGGCCTTCGCCCAGGGCATCGCCACGGCGTTCGACAACCCGACCCGCCAGGCGTTCGCGTCCGAGCTCGTCGACGCGCCGCTGCTGACCAACGCCGTGAGCCTGAACTCCGCGTCCTTCAACGCTGCTCGCCTGATCGGCCCCGGCGTCGCGGGCCTGCTGATCGCCGCGCTCGGCGTCGGCCCGGCGCTCGGCATCAACGCGCTGTCCTTCGTCGCGGTGATCATCGCTCTGCTCGCGCTGAGCCCCGAGGCGTTGCACCCGGCGCCGGCGCGGCGCGGACGCGGAGCCCTGCGCGAAGGTCTCAGCTACGTGCGCCACCGCCCGGACATCATGATCATCATGGCGATCGTGTTCGTGCTGGGGACGTTCGGCATGAACTTCCAGATCACCAATGCGCTGATGGCGACCCAGGTCTACGGCGCGGGTGCCAGCGAGTACGGCATCCTCGGCTCGGTCATGGCCATCGGCTCGCTGTCCGCGGCGCTGCTCGCCGCCCGGCGGTCCCGGCCGCGCCTGCGCGTGCTGCTCGGCGCCCTCGGCGGATTCGCGATCGTGACCTTCGCGCTGGCGCTCGCCCCCAGCTACCCGGTCTACGCGGTCCTGCTCGTGCCGACCGGTCTGATGGCCCTCACCGTGCTGACCACCGCCAACGCCGCCGTGCAGCTCTCGGTCACACCGGCGATGCGAGGGCGGGTGATGAGTCTCTACATGGCGATCTTCATGGGCGGGACACCGCTCGGCGCGCCGATCATCGGCTGGATCGGTGACGCCTGGGGCGCACGGTGGACCATCCTCGTGGGCTCGATCGCCACCGGACTGGCATTCCTCGCCGCGGTGGCGTACATCATGGGGAAGGAAGGTCTGCGTCTGCACCTCGACCGTCGCCAGCCGCTGTGGCTGGACGTCGAGCACCTTAGCGTCGACCCCACCGCGCTCCCGCAGGTCCCGGAGCGTCCCGCGCACGTCGACACCAGTGAGGTAGCGAACCGATGACCCCCCGCTTCCGGCGCATGGCCACCTGGGTGGTCCTCATCGTCTGTCTGGCTCTGGCCGCCTACGGCGGGCTCGCCGGCGTGGCCGGCGTCGGTCGGTGACGTCGGCCCCTCCTCCGGTGGCGTCGGCCGGCGTCGCGACGGGCACGTCGGTGCTCGTGCGCGACGTCCGGGTCGTCGACCTCGAGACCCCCAGCGACCCCGCACTCACGCCCGTCGACGTCCGGATCGTCGACGTCCGGATCGTCGACGGCATCGTCCGCGAGGTGGGTCCGCACCTCGCTCGGCGCGGCGCCGAGATCATCGACGGCGGTGGGCGATTCGTGATCCCGGGGCTGTGGGACCAGCACGTCCACCTGGGCCAGTGGGCCCTCTCGACGTCCCGCCTGGACACCAGCGGCACCCGGTCGCCCGAGGACGCCTGCGCGATCGTCGCTGCGGCGCTGCCCGGCCTCCCGCCCGGTGCGACGCTGCAAGGCTGGGGCCACCGCTCGGCCACCTGGACCCGCGCGCCCGGCACCGCCGACCTCGACGCGGTCGCCGGCGACCGCCCGGTCGTGCTCATCAGCGGCGACGGGCACCACGGCTGGCTCAGCTCCCGGGCGCAGCGGCTCCTCGGGCTCGAGCCGCGACCCGGCGTCATCGCGGAGGCCGAGTGGTTCGCCCTCTTCCCCCGGCTGATAGACCTGCCCGGCGTGGGACAGACCGTCCAGGACGCTTGCGCCACAGTCGTTTCCGCCGCAAACGCCCGAGGCGTGACCGGCATCGTCGACCTGGAGTGGGTCGACGGGCCGCCCGTCGGGACCCCACCGGCACCCAGGGCGTCGGGCGCCGCCCTCCGGGTCCGGCGAGCGGTCTACGAGGCCGGGCTCGAGGAGGCGCTGGCGCACGGTCTACGCACGGGTGAGCTGTTGCCCGGCTCCGACGGCCTGGTGACCATGGGCCCGTTCAAGATCATCTCGGACGGGTCGCTCAACACGCGCACGGCCTACTGCTGCACGCCCTACACGGACGCGACCCCGATACCCGGCGACGAGCAGCACGACCGCGGCGTGCAGAACGTGCCGCTGCCCGCGCTCACCAGCTTGCTGTCGCGCGCCCACGCCGGAGGGCTGCAGGTGGCCCTGCACGCGATCGGCGACGCGGCCGTGGCCGACGCCCTGCAGGCCTTCGAGGCCACCGGTGCCCGCGGCACGGTCGAGCACGCCCAGCTCATGGCCTGGTCCGACGTAGACCGGATGGCCCGGCTCGGGATCGCCGCCTCCGTCCAGCCCGCTCACCTGTGGGACGACCGCGACGTGACGATGGCGTGCTGGGCCGACCGGGCCGAGCGCTGCTTCCCGCTGCGGTCGCTGCTCGACGCCGGGGTCGACGTGCGGCTGGGGTCGGACGCCCCGGTGTCACCGCTCGACCCGTGGCTGGCGATGGCTGCGGCGGTCCACCGCTCGGCCGACGACCGACCGCCGTGGCACCCCGAGCAGGCCCTGACCGTGGCCGAGGCGCTGTCGTCCTCCACCGACGGCGTCCGCGGTGTCGAGGTCGGCGGCCCAGGCGATCTCGTGCTGCTCGAGACGAATCCCCTTGCCGCCCAGGACCTCCCGAGCGGTGAGGCGGCAGCGGCGTTGCAGCAGACGGGGATCGTGGCCACCCTGGTCGCCGGCCGCGTCGTGCACGCGAGCTGACGCCGGCCCGACACGGTCAGGGAAAGACAGTGGCAGCCTGCTGGTCGCATCCGACCAGCAGACTGCCACCGTCCTGGCGCGGTCGTCTACAACCCGTCGAGCACGGCCGCCGTGCCGGACAGGCCCAGGCGGTTGGCGCCCGCGTCGATCATCGCGAGCGCCGCCTCGGTCGTGCGGATGCCGCCAGAAGCCTTGACCCCCAAGCGATCTCCGACGGTCTGGCGCATCAGCCGCACGGCCTCCACGGAGGCTCCGCCGGCCGGGTGGAAGCCGGTGGACGTCTTGACGAAGTCGGCGCCCGCCGCCATGGCGGCCTCGCACGCGGCGACGATCGCGTCGTCGGAGAGCGCCGCCGACTCGATGATGACCTTGAGCACCACGTCGCGGGTCGTCTCGCGCACGGCCTCGATCTCGGCGCGCACGTGGTCGAAGTCGCCGGCGACGGCCGAGCCCACGTCGATGACCATGTCGACCTCGTCGGCACCGAGGTTGACCGACTCGGCGGCCTCGGCGGCCTTGACGGCCGGGGTGTGCTTGCCGGACGGGAAGCCGCAGACGGTCGCCACGAGCAGCGACGTCTGCACCGGGAGCATGGACGGCGACACGCACACCGAGTAGACCCCGAGCCGCTCGCCCTCGGCCACCAGGGCCGCGACGTCGGCGGGCGTCGCCTCCGGCTTGAGCAGGGTGTGGTCGACCATCGCCGCCACCTGCGCGCGCGTCAGGGACGTGGGGGAAGGGGCCATCGGTCACTCCTTGGGTGAGACCACCGACTGGCGCGCCACGGGCGGGCCAGAGAACGTCGCCAGTCTAGGCCCGGGCTCTCAGGGTCAGCCCTGCTCCCCCGACAGACTGACCCTGACTCTTCCCTGAATCCACCGCCAGGAGGATGCCCCGCGGGTGCGAACCGGGCAGGGTGGTGCCTGTGAACGAGCACCGCACCTTTCCCGACGACCACAGGGGGATCCGATGACGGCCACCGGCCGACCGATCCAGATCGACGGACTGACCAAGAGCTTCGGCAGCTTCGTCGCCGTCGACCAGCTCACCTGCACCATGAGCCCCGGCCGCATCACCGGCTTCCTCGGCCCGAACGGCGCCGGCAAGACCACCACGCTGCGCATGCTCCTCGGCCTGGTCCGGCCGACCGCGGGCACCGCACTGATCGGTGGGGAGCGCTACGACCAGCTGGCGAACCCGCTGCAGACCGTGGGCGCCGCGCTGGAGGCCACGAGCTTCCACCCCGGCCGCACCGGCCGCGACCACCTGCGCGTCCTCGCCGCCGCGAGCGGCGTGTCGGACCAGCGGGTCGACGAGCTCCTCGAGCTGGTCGGCATCCCCGCGGCCGCCCGCAAGCGAGCCGGCGGCTACTCCATGGGCATGCGCCAGCGCCTCGGCCTGGCCGCCGCCCTGCTCGGCGACCCCGGCGTCCTCGTCCTGGACGAGCCGGCCAACGGGCTGGACCCGGAGGGCATCCGGTGGCTGCGTGGGTTCCTGCGCCACCTGAGCAGCGAGGGCCGCACGATCGTCGTCTCCAGCCACATGCTCTCGGAGGTCCAGCAGACCGTCGACGACGTGGTGATCATCAACAACGGCAGAATGATTCGCCAGGGCACCATCGCCGAGCTGCACGGCGCACCCCGCACGCGGGTCCGCACGTCCGACTCCGCAGCGCTGCAGGAGGCACTGCGGTCCGCCGACCTGGCTGCGACCGCCGGCCCCGACGGGGCGCTCGTCGTGGAGACCGACGACCACGTCCGGATCGGCGACCTCGCGCTGGGGGCGAGGTTGCCGATCTACGAGCTCGTGGCGGTGCAGACCGACCTCGAGACCACGTTCTTCGAGCTGACCGAGGGCACGAACCGCAACCTCGAGGGAGGGGACCCCCGATGATGACCCGAGCCATCAAGTCCGAGTTCCGCAAGCTGTTCACGACCCGACTGTGGTGGGGCATGGCCATCGGCATCTTCCTCGCCGGCGCGGCGATGGCGGCGTTGTTCGCCTTCGTGGTTACCGCGAGCACCCCCGGCGCCGAGGGGACCCCCCAGGGCACCAAGTCGCAGATGGCCAACCTGGTCTACACCGGAGGCCTGTCGATGGCGTACGTCCTGACCATGACGATCGGCGTGCTGTCGATCGGTCAGGAGTATCGCCACCAGACCATCACGAGCACCCTGCTCGCCGTCCCGCGTCGCGCGACCGCCATGATCGCCAAGGTGATCTCGCTCCTCGGCATCGGCGCGTTCTACGGGATCATCTCGCTCATCGGGTCGGTGGCCGTCGGCGCCAGCATCCTCGCGTCCAAGGGGTTCTCGCCGTTCCCAGGCGGCGACGTCTTCCGCACCCTGGCGCTCAGCCTGCTGGTCCTCGGCCTCTGGGCCCTCATCGGGCTCGGCGCAGGCATCTTGATGAAGAACCAGGTCACCGCGCTGCTCGTGATGATCGGCGCCGCCTGGATCGTCGAGCCGCTGGCGTCCTTGGGGCTGTCCTTCGTCAGCTGGGGCAGCAAGGTCGTGCCCTATCTGCCGAGCGCGGCGACCAGCGCGATCGTCAACCAGCCGTCGCAGAGCCCCACGGTGCACCAGCTGTCCTGGTGGGCCGGCGCACTGGTGCTCATCGGGTACGCCGCGGTGCTGACGATCCTCGGCATGATCCGCGTGCAGCGCTCGGACGTCAGCTGAGGTAGATCCCTCAGCGCCAGTAGATCCCTAGCGCAGGCTCGCGCGCGGGTGGTCGCCCGGGTCTCCCGGCCGATGCCCTCTCGCCTGGCCCGTCTGCTCCTCCGCCTCGACCACGAGGCCGAGCAGGCGGGCCAGCTCGCGTCGGTCCCCCTCCTCGAGCCGGGCGAAGACCGCCCGGCCGGCGTCCCGGCGTCGCTCGGCCGCCTCGGCGAGCACGGCCTCGGCCCGGGAGGTGGCCCGCACCAACGTGGCTCGCCGGTCGGTGGGGTCCGGCTCCCGGGTGACCAGACCGCGCTCCTGCAGGCCGTCGACCATCTCCGTCGCCGAGCGCGGTGCCACCCGCAGGTGGCGGGCCAGCTCGGACGCGCGCAGCCCGTCGGAGTGGGCGAACACGCGCAGCGCCCGCACCAGGTGCGGCGGCAGGTCGTCGGCGGCGCCCTCCCCCGGCGTGCACCCGGCGGGCGGCCGCAGCTGACCGCGCAGACCGCGGGCGGCCAGCATCAGCAGGTCGGTGAGCCGCCCGTCCAGGTCGACCTCGACGTCCAGGTCGGGTCGAGGGGTGTGCACGTCGGGCCGGTGGGCGTGCGCGCCAGGTCGGTGGACGTGCGGGTCGGGCCGGTTCATGAAGGGAATGCTAGCGCAGGTTGCTCCGTTACCTCATGGTGAGGTAGCCTCACTAACAACGGAGGTGGCCTCAGCACCTGCGGTCGGGCGGTTGGCCAGAGGGCTCCCGCCGCACCTGATCAGCCCCTTGTCCCAGCCCCTCGTCTTTGCCCCTCACCCCGGTAGGAGTGACGCCCTTGAGCATCACCACCCATTCCCCCTTCACCGCCCCGCGCCCGCTGGGTGCCGGCTCCGGTGACCCTGGCGGTCACGGCGGTCCCGGCGGCTCCAGCGGTCACAGCGGTCGTGGCGGCTCGCGCGGTCACGGTGGCCCTGGTCCTGGTGGCCCTGGTCCTGGTGGTCCGCGCCCGGCTCAGGTCGATCCCGCGGACCGCGCCCAGCTCGACGAGTCCCCGGTCTCCTGGCGGCGCGTCGCCGCCCTGTTCTCTCCCTACCGCGGACAGATCGCGCTGGTCATGACCCTGATCGTCGGGACCAGCCTGCTCGGCACCGCCTCGCCGTTCCTCGTGCGCGACATCGTCGACCAGGCCATCCCGCACCAGGACGTGCGCCTGCTGCTGCTCGCCGTCGGCGGGCTGGTCGCGATCACCGTGGTCACCCAGCTGTTCGGCGTGCTGCAGACCTGGATCTCCAGTCGCGTCGGGCAGCGGCTCATGCACGGTCTACGCACCCGCGTGTTCGACCACCTGCAGGGCCAGAGCCTCGGCTTCTTCACCCGCACCCGCGGCGGTGAGGTGCAGTCTCGACTGACCAACGACATCGCCGGCATGCAGTCGGTGATCACCGACACCGCGACCTCGATCGCCAGCAACGTCACGACCGCGATCGCCACTGCCGTCGCGATGGCCGCCCTGTCCTGGCGGCTCTCCCTGCTCTCCCTCGTCGTGATCCCCCCGGCCATCTGGCTGACCCGCCGCGTCGCCCTGCTGCGTCGCGACCTCACGACCCGGCTGCAGGGCGGCCTCGCCGAGCTCAACGGCATCGTCGACGAGACCCTGTCCGTGAGCGGCGCCCGGCTGACCAAGACCCTCGGCATCGGCGAACGCCGCTCGGCCGAGTTCGCCGCGACCAGCGCCTCCCTCGTCGATCTCGAGCTCGCCTCCCAGCTCGCCGGCCGGTGGCGGATGGCCACGATGCAGATCATCTTCGCGCTGATCCCGGCCGCCATCTACCTCGTCGCCGGACTGCCCGCCACCAGCGGTGGTATGACCATCGGCACGCTCGTCGCGTTCACGGCGCTGCAGTCCTCGATCTTCCGCCCGCTCATGGGCCTGCTCAACACCGGCGCCCAATGGGTCACCTCGATGGCGCTGTTCAGCCGGATCTTCGGCTACCTCGACCTCGAGGTCGACGTGCCCGAGCCGACCCACCCCGTCGCGTTGCCGCGGGAGCAGGCCCGCGGCGAGGTGCGCTTCGAGGACGTGTCGTTCCGCTACCCCGGCTCGCACACCGACGCCCTGCACGACGTCTCGGTCGAGGTGCCCGCCGGCTCCACGCTGGCGCTCGTCGGCGAGACCGGGTCGGGCAAGTCCACCTTCGCGGCGCTCGTCTCCCGGCTCTACGACCCGACCGCCGGCCGGGTGACCATCGACGGCATCGACGTGCGCGACCTGTCCAGCGCCGACCTCGCCGCGCTCGTCGGCGTGGTCTCCCAGGAGACCTACCTCGTGCACGGCACGATCGCCGACAACCTGCGGCTCGCCCGGCCCGACGCCAGCGACATCGACCTGTGGCAGGCCCTCGAGGTTGCCCAGATCGACGACGTCGTCGCCACCCTGCCCGAGGGTCTGCACACGCTGGTCGGGGCGCGGGGCTACCGGTTCAGCGGCGGCGAGCAGCAGCGCCTGGCCATCGCCCGCACGGTGCTGCGCAACCCGCGCATCCTGCTGCTCGACGAGGCCACGTCGGCGCTCGACAACGACACCGAGCGCGGGCTGCAGGCGGCCCTGGACGCCTTGGTCGTCGGTCGCACCACGATCGTCATCGCCCACCGCCTCTCGACGGTGCGCGACGCCGACCAGATCGTGGTGCTCGACCACGCCGAGATCCTCGAGCGCGGCACGCACGCCACCCTGGTCGCCGCCGCAGGTCGCTACGCGAGCCTCGCGGCCCGCTGACCCAATGCCCGGTCTACTCCACGCCGAGCGCGGACTTGACCGGGGTCATCGCGAAGTAGACGACGAACAGCACCGACACCAGCCACATCAGCGGGTGGACCATGGTGGCCTTGCCGCGCACCACCTTGATGACGGTGTACGCGACGAACCCGGCGCCGATGCCAACCGAGATCGAGTAGGAGAACGGCATCAGCACGATGGTGAGGAACGCCGGGATGGCGAGCTCGAGGTCGTCCCAGTCGATGCCGGCAACCTGCTGCATCATCAGGAAACCGACGACGATGAGCGCCGGGGTTGCGGCCTCGTAGGGCACGACCGAGACGAGCGGCGACAGGAAGGTCGCGAGCAGGAAGAGCACCCCGGTCACGACCGAGGCCAGACCGGTGCGAGCTCCCTCGCCGACACCGGCGGCCGACTCGATGTAGGACGTGTTGGACGAGACCGACCCCAGACCACCGGCGATCGCCGCGACGGAGTCGACGACGAGGATGCGCTGCGACCCGGGCGGGTTGCCCTCCTCGTCCAACAGCCCGGCCTCGCCTCCGATGGCCACCATCGTGCCCATGGTGTCGAAGAAGTCGGCGAGCATCAGCGTGAAGACGAGCAGGCACGCCGAGATGACGCCGATCTTGGTGAAGGCGCCGAACACGCTCACGTCCCCGAGCAGCCCGAACTGGGGCGACGCGAACGGGTTGCCGGGCAGGGTCGGGACGTTGAGACCCCAGCCCGTGGGGTTGACGACCTTGCCGGTCGCGTCCGTCTGGGAGCCGACGTGCAGCAGCGCCTCCAGGGCGATCGCGAGCACCGTGGCCGCGACGATGCCGTAGAGGATCGCGCCCTTCACCTTGTTGACCAGCAGCGTGATGATCGTGAACAGGCCGATGACGAAGACGAGCAACGGCCAGCCGTTGAGGAAGCCGCCGATACCGAGCTCCATCGGCGTGGGGCCGGAGGGCTTGCGCACGAAGCCGGCGTCGATGAGCCCGATGAGGGTGATGAACAGACCGATGCCGACCGAGATCGCGGTCTTCAGCTGCGCCGGGATCGCGTGGAAGACGGCCTTGCGGAAGCCGGTGAGGACGAGCACCAGGATGATGATGCCCTCGATGACGATCAGGCCCATCGCGTCGGCCCAGGTCATCTCGGGCAGGCTGGCCACGCCGTAGGCGAGGAAGGCGTTCAGCCCGAGACCGGTCGCCAGCGCGAGCGGGAAGTTGGCGACCACTCCCATGAGGATCGTCATGACGCCGGCGATCAGGGCCGTGCAGGCCGCGACCATGGCGAGGTTGGGCTCCGTGCCGCCACCGATGTAGTGACCGGACGAGTCCTTGACCGTGCCGATGATGAGCGGGTTGAGCACCACGATGTAGGCCATCGTGAAGAACGTGACGATGCCACCACGGATCTCCTGCGAGACGCTGGAGCCGCGCTCGCTGATGCGGAAGTAACGATCGAGGCCGGAGCGCCCGGGCGGGGCGGTGCGCGTGGCCGATGCAGAAGCCGAAGACATGGTCCCAATCTAGTGCCGGTGCGCACCTCCCCCGCGCGGCCGTCCCGGCCGCTGACGCACCCGACCACTGACACACCCGGCCGCCGCTCGGCCGTAGGGTGAGAGCGTGCCCAAGGACTACCCGCCCATCGACCCGGACACCATCGAGCCGGCCACCGTCGACATGCCGCGCGTGATCCTCGGGGGCATCGCGGTGTGGACCATCGGTCTGCTGATCACCTTGGCCGTGCCCGCCCTGCACGACGGTGGCCGCGCCTGGTGGCCCTGGGCCTGCGTGGCCGGTGTGGTCCTCGGGCTGCTCGGCCTCGCCTACGTCCTGCTGACCCGGGCCGACACCCGATGACCGAGCCGAACCAGCCGACCGAGCCGAACCAGCCGACGCAGTCCACCGAGGACCCCACCCAGGCGCTCGTGCTGGAGGCGCTCGGAGTGTGCCGTCGGATCGATGACCAGTGGCTGCTCCACCCGACCGACCTCACCGTCGCGCCAGGCGAGTGCCTGGTGGTGCGCGGCGAGAACGGCTCCGGCAAGTCGACCCTGCTGCGCATCCTCGCCGGCATCGCCCGCCCCACCGAGGGGGAGGTGACCTACGGCGGGACGCGCGTGGACGAGCGGGACCCGTGGTGCCGCGAGCGGATCGCCTCGTTCGTGGACCCGCCCGGGCTCTACACCGACCTCACCTTCCGCGACCACCTGGACCTGATGGCGTCCGCCTGGCGCGCCGGCGGCAGCAGCCTCGTGGTCGACCCGCCCGAGGTGGCCCTCGCCCGGTTCGGCATCGAGCACCTGGCCAAGCGCTTTCCGCACGAGGTGTCCTCGGGGCAGGGCCAGCTCTTCGTGCTCGGGCTGGCGTTCGCCCGGCCCGGCTCGCTGCTGCTGCTCGACGAGCCGGAGCAGCGGCTCGACCCCGACCGACGGGCCACGCTCGCGGCGTGCCTCACCGAGCGCGTCGACGCGGGCGGGTCGGTCGTCCTCGCGACGCACTCCCCCGACCTCGCCGACGCCGTGGGTGACCTGGAGCTGTGGCTGGAGCCGGCATGACCGATCGCGGGGAGAGCCTCTACCGCGCCTACCTCGTGGTGCTGGGCTGCTGGGTCTACCTCACGCCGCTCGCCATCGCCGCGACCCGCGAGATGTCGGCGGGCGGGCTGCAGACGCTCGCGTCGCCGCACGGCGCGGTGCTCGTCGCCGCAGCCGTCACCACGCTCCTCGTCGGGCTGCACCGGCTCGCAGTGACGGTCGCCCCGATCCACGCAGCCCCGGGGGTGGTCGGCATCGTGATCCCCGCGCCGCTCGACCGCGCCCGCGTCCTGAGCGCGGGGTGGTGGCGGCGGGTGGCGGGCTTCGGCGTCGCCGCGCTGTTCCTCGCGGGGGTCACGGTCGCCGCCGGTGGTGCGATCGTCCCTGCGGTAGCCATCGTCGCCGCCGGCGGGTGCCTCGCGTGGGCCTGGCGGGTCGGCCAGCTCGGTCCGCGACGGGCGCTGGTGCTCGCCTGGCTCGGCACCGCCGCGCTGACGCTCCTGGTGCTCGCCGCGACCGTCGCGGACAGCACTGCAACGGACGAGGCGTCGCCGCTGGTTCAGGCCCTGCTGGCGCTCAGCGGCCCCGGTGGCTGGCTCGGCCTCGCGCTGCTGGGCTCGCACGGTGCCGGCCCGTCACTGCCAGCCGTGCTGGCGACCGTGGCGCTCGTGCTGCTCGCCGGCTGGGCCACCTTCGACCTGCGCGCCCTGCGCCGGATCGGGGTCCTCGAGCTGAGCGAGCACGCCGGCCGCCTCGCCGCGGCCACCACCGCCGCCCTGGTCGTGGGCAACCTGCGCGACGCGCAGAGCGCGCTGGGCCGCACCCGCTCGCGCGGTCGCGCGCTGCGGCTGTCGCGTGCCGCGTCCCCGGTCGTCGCGCGGGACCGCCTCGGGCTGCGTCGAGCCCCGGACCAGGTGGCCACCGCTGCCGTCCTGGTCGGACTGGGCTCGGTGCTGCAGGCGATCACGCTCGGGCATCACCTGCCGCTGCTCGTCAGCGTGCTCGGCGTGGTCGTCACCTACGTCGGGCTGGGGCCGTTGGTGCAGGGGCTGCGCCAGCACGTCGTGCACGCCCACCGCGACTCGTGGCTGGGGCTCGGGCACGAGCAGGTCGCCTGGCAGCACCTGGTGACTCCGGCGGTCGTGGCCCTCGCCGTCGCCATGCCCGTCACGCTGGGGGTCGCCCTGCTCGGGCACGCACCCTTCACCGCCCTGGTCTGGACGGTGCCGACCGTGCTCGCGGTCGCCGTCGGGCAGGTGGCCGACGCCTACGCCGGGTCGCTACCGCCCGGCATGGCCACCGGAGTCATGACCGCCGAGATCGGCGACACTGGCGCCATCCGCGCCGCCCTCTGGCTGCTGCTCAGCCCGCTGCTCGTCGTCGGCGGCTGCTCGCTCTTCCTCTGGGCCGCGCTCGTCCCCGGCCGCGAGCTGCTCGGGCTCGCCGTGGCCTTCGGCATCATCGCCCTGCTCGCGTCCTTCGCCCGAGGCCGGATCGCCAACAGCCTCGCCGGCTGAAGCCGGCTCGGCCTCAGCCTCCAGCGACACGTCAGCCTCGACCGGCTGGACCGCCACCTCAGCCTCGGCCGCCGCCTCCGGCTCGACCGGCACCTCAGCCTCGACCGCGCCAGCCTCCACCTCGACCGCGAGGTCGTCGACGAGCGGCGGGTCGGTGCGGTGCGCCGGGGCCGGCTCGACGTCGGTCTCGGAGTGGGCCCCGCAGCCGTGGTCGAGGCTCACCACCCGGCCGTCGGACGGGGACCAGGCGTTGGCGCACACGCCGAAGGTGTGCCGCAGGGCGCCTGCCATCGGCAGCCAGAAGCCGCAGCTCGAGCAGTGCTCGGATGCCGCGTGGGTCGACGGTGCGTCCGGCCCGTTGGCCCCGTCGTACCACCGCTGGGCCGCGACCTCGCGCCCCTCGGCGGACAGCACCCGCTTGCGACCGAGGCCCAGCTCCCACTGGGCCATCCGGTCGACGTCCTCATCGCCGGTGGCCTCGAAGCCGGGCTCGAGGTTGGGGTCCTGCTCGATGTAGGGCAGCACGTCGGCCGGGCCCAGGTCGCCCGGGGCGAGCCGGTCGGCGTAGGGCACCCACTCGGGCGCGACCACGGAGGTGGCGCTCGGCAGCAGGGTGGTCTCGGACACGGTGACGTTCTTGGACCGTGCGACCCGGGCCACGGTGATGGCCCAGCGCCAGTCCGGGTAGCCCGGGTGCAGGCAGGCGAAGTAGTGCGTCGCGACGCGCTCGCCGTCCATCACGGCTGTCACGTGCTCGCCCACCAGCCCCGGCTCGGCGATCGACTCGGCGGCCTCGCGGGCCACGTCGACCGCGCGCAGCACGGTGGTGTCGGCCTTCACGGCGGCCATGTGATCAGCGCTCCCCGTCGAAGTCGTGGGCGATGGCGCGCAGCACCGCGGCGATCTTGCGCGCGTGCGCGGGCTCCGGGTACTTGCCGCGGCGCAGCGAGGTGGAGGCGGCGTCGAGCAGCTGCATGACGTCCTCGATGATCGGGACCATCTCCTCGGCGGGCTTGCGGTGCTTGGCGTGCTGCGCGGTCGCCACCGACGGAGCCTTGTCGAGCACGATCACGTCCAGGGCCTGCGCCCCCTTGCGCCCGGCGATGACCCCGAACTCGACACGCGTGCCCGCCTTGAGGGTCGTGACGCCGTCCGGCAGCGCCGAGGCGCGGCAGAACACGTCGTTGCCCTCGTCGTCGGAGAGGAAGCCGAAGCCCTTCTCTGCGTCGTACCACTTGACCTTGCCCGTTGGCACTGGTCCACCTCTGTCGTCGCTCGCGGGGGGCTCACAGCCTGCGCGCCCCTGGTCGCCCAAGGCTAACGTGTCGCGCCGACAGAGCCTCACCCGGCCTCGCCCCGCCCCATGCGCACCACGCGCCCCACGCGGCGGCCTCACTCGGGGCAGATGCCGAACGGCGCCGACCAGTCCTCACCCGGCTCGAGCCACAGCACGCCCTCACCCGTGACGAACGCGTTGGGCCCGGCGGTGAGCGGCTCGACCGCCACCCCCGTGGTGCGGCGGTCCGCCTCGGGCAGAGCGTCGCCGGTGAAGACCTGCAGCCAGGGGTAGGCCGTGGCGTCGGCCCACAGCGTGACGGCCCGCTCGGGACCGGCGAGGCGCACCCGCCACCGACCGTCGGCGCCGGCGACGAGCCCGGTGTAGGCCCGGTCGAGCTGCAGCCCGGCCAGCGGACACTCGCCGCCACGGAAGTCGGTCTCGACGGCCAGCGACTCGGCGAGGGTGTCGCGGACCGGGAGCAGCCGCTCGGGGTCTACCTGCAGGTAGTGGGCGGCCGGCACGCTGAGGGAGGTCTGGTCGACGTGCGTCTCGCCCGCCGTGAGGTAGGGGTGGGCACCGAACGCGAACGGCGCCCGTCCTTCCCCGACGTTGACCACCAGCGGGGTGACGGTGAGCCCGTCGTCACCGAGGGCGTACTCGATCTCGACGTCGAGGCTCCACGACCAGCCCTTCTGCGGGCGCAGCCGGGTGCCGACCGTGACGGTGGACTGCGAGCGGTCGAGCAGGTCGAACAGCGACCAGCAGACCAGGCCGTGGATCGCGTTGTGCCGCTCCGGCTCGGTGAGCGCGAGCTGGTGCTCCTCGCCGTCGACGGTGTAGACCCCGTCGCGGATCCGGTTGGGCCACGGCACGAGCACCTGACCGCGGCAGGCGTCGCACTCCTCGTCCTCCTCGAACCCGCTGACGAGCGGCCGACCGTCGACGGTGTAGCTGCGCAGCGTGCCGCCGACCTCCGCGATCACGGCCTCCTGATCACCCAGGCGCAGGCTCCACTGCTCACCCGTGGGGGCCGTCGGCGTCGTCAGCGGAGACTTCATGGATGGCAACCTAGGCGAACGGGTCGGATCGGTGGGGGCAAATGGGACAGAAACGCCTTCCCGGCCGGGCCGATCTCACCCAGCGTCGTCACGCGCGGACAGCAGCTGCTGGGCGGTCTCGCGCATCTCGATCTTGCGGATCTTGCCGGTCACCGTCATCGGGAACGAGTCGGTGATGTGGACGTAGCGCGGGATCTTGAAGTGCGCGAGCTTGCCCGTGCAGAAGGTGCGGACCTGCTCGACGGTGAGGGTCTGGCTATCGTCGCGCAGCACGATCCACGCCATCAGCTCCTCGCCGTAGGTCTCGTCCGGGACCCCGATGACCTGCACGTCGGCGATGTCGGGATGGGTGTAGAGGAACTCCTCGATCTCGCGCGGGTAGACGTTCTCGCCGCCGCGGATGACCATGTCCTTGATCCGCCCGACGATGGAGCAGTAGCCGTCGTCGTCCATCGTCGCGAGGTCGCCGGTGTGCATCCAGCCGCCGGCGTCGATGGCCTCGGCCGTCTGGTCGGGCTGGTTCCAGTAGCCCCGCATCACCGAGTAGCCCCGGGTGCACAGCTCCCCCGTCGAGCCGCGGGGCACGGGACGGCCGGACTCTGGGTCGACCACCTTGACCTCGAGGTGCGGCATCACCCGTCCGACGGTCTCGGTGCGGCGCCGCAGGTCGTCGTCGACCCGCGTCGACGTCGACACCGGCGACGTCTCGGTCATGCCGTAGTTGATGGCGACCTCGCGCATGTTCATCTGCGCGATGACCTTCTTCATGACCTCGGTCGGGCAGGGCGAGCCGGCCATGATCCCGGTGCGCAGGCTGGACAGGTCGTAGCTCGCGAAGTCCGGCAACGCCAGCTCGGCGATGAACATCGTCGGCACCCCGTAGAGCGAGGTGCAGCGCTCGTCGCTCACGGCCCGCAGCGTCGCGGCCGGGTCGAAGGTGGGCGCCGGGATCACCATCGTGGCCCCGTGGCTGGTGCACGCGAGGTTGCCCATGACCATGCCGAAGCAGTGGTAGAAGGGCACCGGGATGCACACCCGGTCGGCCTCGGTGTAGCGGATCATCTCCCCGACGAAGTAGCCGTTGTTGAGGATGTTGTGGTGCGTGAGCGTCGCGCCCTTGGGGAACCCCGTGGTGCCCGACGTGTACTGGATGTTGATCGGGTCGTCGCTGTCCAGCAGCGTCATCCGCGCGGCGAGGTCCTCCTCGGTCACGGACGCGCCGCCCGCGAGGAGCTCGTCCCAGCTCGGGTCGTCCAGGTAGACCACCCGCTCCAGGTCCGGGCAGTCGTGCCGGATCTCCTCCACCATCCGGCGGTACTGCGAGGTCTTGTAGGACACCGCGCTGACCAGCACGCGCAGGCCGGACTGCTTGACGACGTACTCGAGCTCGTGGCTGCGGTAGGCGGGGTTGACGTTGACCAGGATGACGCCGATCTTGGCGGTGGCGTACTGCACCAGGGTCCACTCCGGCCGGTTCGGCGACCAGATCCCGAGGCGGTCGCCCCGCTCCAGCCCGAGCGCCAGCAGCCCGCGCGCCAGCTCGTCGACGGCGCGGTCCAGCTCGGCGTACGTCCACCGGCGCCCGCTCGGCACGTCCACCAGGGCCTCGCGCTCGGGGAACCGGGCCGCGGTCCGGGCCAGGTTGTCGCCGATCGTCTGGCCGAGCAAGGGCACCTCCGAGGTGCCCGACGCGTACGAGAGCAACGCTGCTGTCATGGCCGACAGCATGGAGGATCGGGGGTTGCTCGGCAAGGGCGCGCGTCACCTACCGTAGACCGGGTGAGCAGCACGCCCGTCCCGTCGAGTCCTGCGAGCGGACCGGCCCAGCCGGAGCCGCAACCGGAGTCGCATTCGGAGTCGCCGCGCCACCGGGTGCGCGGTCTGGCCGGTGACCTGCGCGAGCGCAGCGACGCCCAGCTCGCCGCCCTGCTCCTCGCCCGTCCTGACGTGGCCCGGCCCGCACCGACCGACCTCACCTCCCTCGCCGCCCGGCTCGGCTCCCGCGGCTCGGTCCAGCGGGCCCTCGAGTCGCTCACCGCCGGCGAGCTGCAGGTGCTGGGTGCCGTCCTCGGCGTGGCCCGCAGCGGGCACGGGACCGAGGTCGAGGTCACCGCAGCGCTCGTGGCTGCGCTGGACCACGACGAGGCGTTCACGCTGGACGACGTCGAGGCGGTGCGCGCGGCGCTCGAGCGGCTGTGGGACCTCGCGCTGCTGTGGCGCTCCGGCGACGAGCTGCACCCCGTGCGGATCCTCGCCGAGCTCGTGACCCCCGCGACCAATGGCGCTCGCTCGGCCGGCCTGCTCGACGTCCCGGAGCCCGTGGGCCGGGTCTGGCCGCTCGTCGACGTCGACCGCGGTGCCGGTGAGCAGGGAGCGCGTCTGGTCGCCACCATCACCGAGCTGGCCTTGGCCTGGGGTGGCGACGACCGCCCGGAGCCACGCACCGCCGCCCCGCGCCAGCTGCGCTCCGGCGGCCTCGCGGCACGCGACCTGGCGCTCGCGGCCAAGCGATTCGGCGTCCCGACCCACGAGATCGCGTTCGTCGTCGAGCTGGCGCGGGCAGCCGGGCTGCTCGACGCGGACGGCGAGCTGGACGCGGTGTGGGCGCCGACCCCGGCCTTCGACACCTGGCGACGCGCACCGGTCGCCGAGCAGTGGGAGGCGCTCGCGAACGCCTGGCGCACCATGCCGCAGGCACCGCACCTGGTGGGTGGGCGGGACGACGCCGACAAGCCGATCAACGCCCTGTCGAGCGCCGCCTGGTGGCCGCCCGTCGTGCGGGCGCGGCGGCTGCTGCTGGACGAGCTCGCTTCACTGCCAGCGGGATTCGCACCGACGGTGGACAACCTGTTGCTGCGCCTGCGCTGGCGTCGCCCGGTGCTGCGCCTCTTCGACGAGACCCTGGTGTCGGCGTTGCTGGCCGAGTGCGAGCTCCTCGGTCTCACCAGTCGGGGTGCGGCGAGCTCGGTCGGGCGCGGCGAGGTGGCGCAGCCACAATTGCCCGAGCCGGTCGATCGGATGGTCCTGCAGGCCGACCTCACGGCGATCGTCACCGGCGCCCCGACGCCGGACCTCGCCGACCTGCTCACCCTCTGCACCGTGGTCGAGTCCCGCGGCGGTGCGACCACCCACCGCTTCACGCCGGAGTCCGTGGCGGCAGCCCTCGACCTCGGCTGGTCCGCCCAGTCACTGCTCGCCGCCCTGGCTGCGGCCTCGAGCACCCCGGTGCCGCAGCCGCTGGCCTTCCTCGTCGAGGACGCCGAGCGGCGCCACGGTCGCGTGCGCCTGCACGTGGCAGCCACCGTGCTGACCAGTGAGGACCCCGTCGTGCTCGACGAGCTCGCGGCCACCAGATCCCTTGCCCGACTAGGGTTCTCGCGGGTGGCTCCCACGGTGCTCACCGCCCAGGCCGACCCCCAGATCGTCCTGCAGGCGGCCCGCGCGGCGGGTGTCCACCCGCTCGTCGAGGGCCTGCTGCGCGGGGCAGGGGCGCTGGACGACCCGGACGCGGACGACTGGGACGACCCGGACGCAAACGACGAAGCACCCGCGCGCGGCTACCGGGCCAGGCCGAGGTGGGGGCGCCGGCAGGCCGTGGTCAGCGTCGTCGACGCGGACGCCGCGTCGGAGGTGGTCGCCCACCTGCGCGCCGCGGCGGACCCGGTGCTCGACAACGGCCTCCCCACCACCGACCCGGTAGCCATCGTGGACCAGCTCCGCGAGGCGGCTGCGGCCGGGCGTGGCGTGCAGCTCGGCTACGCCGGCAACGACGGCTCGACCCGACGAGGGCTGTTCTCCCCCAGGCGGATCCAGGCTGGTCAGGTCTACGGGACGTGGGGGTCGAGCCCGGTGGAGCAGGTGCTGGTGGCGCACCGAATCACCGGGGTCGGCTGACGGGTCACTCCGGCTGGGACAGGGCGCGCACGACCCGCGAGGCCGACGTGCGGCCCAGCTGCTCGGCCATCCAGGCGCTGGTGGCGACCAGTTTGGACAGGTCCACGCCGGTCTCGATGCCCAGCCCCTCCAGGGCCCAGACCAGGTCCTCGGTGGCGAGGTTGCCCGTCGCCGACCGCGCGTAGGGGCACCCGCCGAGGCCACCCGCCGACGAGTCCACGACGCGCACCCCGTGCCGGATCGCCTCAAGGCTGTTGGCGAGCGCCTGGCCGTAGGTGTCGTGGAAGTGCACGGCCACCGTCTCGACGCCGATTCCCTTGTCGTGCAAGGCTTCCAGGACGCGGACGACGTGCCCGGGCGTCCCGACCCCGATGGTGTCACCGATGGACAGCTCGTCCACCCCGAGGTCCACGAGGCGACGCGCGACCGACGCCACCCGCTCTACGGGGACCTCGCCCTCCCACGGGTCGCCGAAGCACATCGACAGGTAGCCGCGTACCCACGCACCGGCGTCCTTGGCGCGACGCACCACGGGCTCGAACATCGCCATCTGACCATCCACCGTGGAGGCGAGATTCTTCTGCGCGAAGGTCTCGGTCGCGCTGCCGAAGATGGCGACCGACGACACCCCGAGCGCGAGCGCCCGGTCCAGGCCGCGCTCGTTCGGGGTGAGCACGGGGCGCTGATGACCGAGCCCGAGCGGTCCGAGCAGCGTGATCACCTCCTCGGCGTCCGCGAGCTGGGGCACCCACCGCGGCGACACGAAGCTGGTCACCTCGATGGTCTCCAGGCCAGCGTCGACGAGCCGGCGCACCAGCTCGGCCTTGGTCTCGGCCGGCACGAGCGTCTGCTCGTTCTGCAGCCCGTCGCGTGCGCCGACCTCGTAGATCCGCACCGGACCCGCGAGCCCGGTGGCGCTCGGCGGTGGCTCGACCTGAGGACGTCGCATGGCAGCTCCTTCGCTTGCGGTGATGGCCCCAGTCTCCCCCATCCGCCCGGGCTGCCGCACCGGCGGCACCGGCGGCACCCGAGGCGTAGCCTGTCGCGCATGCCAGACGGACCACTGATCGTGCAGAGCGACAAGACGCTGCTGCTCGAGGTCGACCACCCGGACGCGAGCGCCGCCCGGCGTGACATCGCGCCGTTCGCCGAGCTGGAGCGGGCGCCGGAGCACATCCACACCTACCGCGTCACCCCGCTCGGGCTGTGGAACGCGCGCGCCGCCGGCCACGACGCCGAGCAGGTGGTCGACGCGCTCATCCGGCACGCCCGCTACGCCGTGCCGCACTCGCTGCTCGTGGACATGGCCGACACGATGGACCGCTACGGCCGGCTCACCCTCGAGAAGGTCCCGGTGCACGGGCTGGTGATGCACACGACCGACCGCGCGGTGCTCGAAGAAGTGTTGCGGCACAAGAAGATCCAGCCGCTGCTCGGCACCCGGGTCGACGACGACACCGTCGTCGTCCACCCCTCCGAGCGAGGCCACCTCAAACAGGAGCTGCTCAAGGTGGGCTGGCCCGCGGAGGACCTCGCGGGCTACGTCGACGGCGAGGCGCACCCGATCGCGCTGCACGAGGACGGCTGGGCGCTGCGGGACTACCAGGAGCAGGCAGTCGACGGCTTCTGGCACGGCGGCTCCGGCGTCGTCGTGCTGCCGTGCGGGGCGGGCAAGACGATCGTCGGCGCGGCAGCCATGGCGCGCGCCGCGACGACGACCTTGATCCTCGTCACCAGCACCGTGTCCGCACGCCAGTGGAAGGACGAGCTGCTGCGGCGGACCACGTTGACCGAGAACGAGATCGGTGAGTACAGCGGTGCGCGCAAGGAGATCCGACCGGTCACCATCGCGACCTACCAGGTGCTCACGAGTCGCCGCAAAGGGGTCTACCAGCACCTGGAGCTGCTCGACGCGCGCGACTGGGGCCTGATCGTCTACGACGAGGTGCACCTGCTGCCCGCCCCGATCTTCCGGATGACGGCCGACCTGCAGGCGCGCCGCCGCCTCGGCCTGACCGCCACGCTGGTGCGCGAGGACGGCCGCGAGAGCGACGTGTTCAGCCTGATCGGCCCCAAGCGCTACGACGCGCCGTGGAAGGAGATCGAGGCGCAGGGCTACATCGCGCCCGCCGACTGCGTGGAGGTGCGGGTGGCGCAGAGCGACTCCGAGCGGATGGCCTACGCGACCGCCGAGCCGGACGAGCGCTACCGGCTCGCCGCGTGCGCGCCGGTCAAGGACGGGGTGGTCGAGCAGCTCGTGGCCCGGCACCGGGGCGCCCAGACGCTCGTCATCGGCCAGTACCTCGACCAGCTGGAGACCCTCGCGGGGCGCCTGAACGCCCCACTGATCACCGGCGCCACGAGCGTGCGCGAGCGACAGCGCCTGTTCGAGGAGTTCCGCACCGGCGCGCTGTCGCTGCTCGTCGTGTCCAAGGTCGCCAACTTCTCGATCGACCTGCCCGAGGCGTCCGTCGCGATCCAGGTGTCCGGGACGTTCGGCTCGCGCCAGGAGGAGGCGCAGCGCCTCGGGCGGCTGCTGCGGCCCAAGCACGACGGCGGGACCGCCCACTTCTACTCGATCGTCACCCGCGACACCGTCGACGCTGACATGGCCGCGCACCGGCAACGCTTCCTCGCCGAGCAGGGCTACGCCTACCGGATCGTCGACGCGGGCGACCTCGCACCGGCTCCGCCTGCGGAGGGAGCCTGACGTTCCGCCCCGAGAGGGATCCGCCGGAGTCGGCCGCTCCCTAGGTTGGCGTCATGACCACCTGCGAAGACCTCTTCCTGCTGCTGACCAACGACAAGGGCTCCGTCGAGGGCTGGGGCACCCGGCGGGGCTTCGGGCTCGTTGCGGCCGCCGTCGCCGACCTCGTGCTCGCCGAGCGGATCACGCTCGACGACGCCAAGGACCCCCGGGCGCACGTGCTCTCCACCGAGCCCACGGGTGACCCGGCCCTGGACCACGTGCTCGACGGCCTGACTGGCAAGGAGGGCAAAAAGCTCTCCTCGATCGTGCAGACCCGACGCCTCGACCCCGGCGAGCAGATCGGCGCGGCCCTCGCCGCCCGTGGCGTGCTGCGGGTCGAGCCGAAGCGCCTGGCCGGCCTGGTCCCGGCGAAGTACCCCACTCTCGACCCGGGACCCGAGCAGGTGGTCCGCTCACGGCTGCGCACCGCGCTCGCCCCCGGCGGCCGGGCCGTCCTCCCCGGCGACGGCACGATCCTCGCGATCGTCCAGGGCCTCGACGCCACCCGCGCGGTCCTCGGCGAGGACGCGCTCGGCCTGAGCAAGCGCGAGCTAAAAGCGCGCATCGGCGAGATCGCCGCCCAGTCCGCCGAGGGCACCGCCGTCGCCAAGGCCGTCCAGGCGGTCAACACGGCCATCATGGTGGCCGCCATCATCCCCGTCGTCACGTCGGCTGGGTCCTGACCGGGCGCCCTCGCCCTCCTCCTCATCGAGACGGCAGATGTCGGACACTAAATCGGCGTGTCGTGTCCGACATCTGCAGATTCGACGCGTGGCGGCGGCGGTGCGGCTCATCCGACGCCCCCGCCGAGGTCTCGCTCAGAGCTCGGGGTGACGCAGGTCGGCACCCCGAGCAGGTCCACGGCCGGTCGCGATGGATCGGAAGTGCTGCCCCAAGGCTGCGCGTTGGGAGGGTGTGGCCAGATCGGTGGCCGTCACGGGGAGGCTGAGGATCCCGAGCTGCGCGTAGATCCGCGGCTTGACCCGGTCTCGGCGCCACGCCTGGGCGTCGGTGCGGTGGTGGTCCCCGTCGTACTCACCGGCCAGACCAAGCTCGGGCCAGTAGAGGTCGAAGATCGCCACCAGGACATGCCCCTCCCAGAGCTCGACCTGCAACAACGGCTCAGGCATCCCGGCCGCCGTCAGCACCAGACGCAGCACGGACTCTGGGGCGGAGTCGGCCCCGACCCGGATCAGATCGGCAGCTCGGCGCAGCTGGCGAGCACCCCGGCGACGGGGCCGGTCGGCGACCTCGTGCAAGGCCTGGACCAGGTCCGGGCGATGGCGAACGATCGCGTCCCCCGCGGCGACCAGGTGCTCCACCTCGTAGCCCGGCTGGCCACCCAGCTGCGCCCAGACCTCCACCGCCCGCACGACCGGTAGACCCTTCCACCGGGCGAGCGCTGCCATCTCGAGCCCCGGGTGCCCCACGAACCCACGGCGGCGCGGTGGGCATCGGTCCGTGACGATCACGTGCACCGAGTCACCTGGACGCCACGGCTGCCGGGTCGGGAGGCCGAGCAGCTCGGCCGCCGTCTGGTGCGAGAACGCCCACTGACCACCGCCGTCGTCCAGGACCGGCCGCGCCGCACGCGCCATCTCCAGCAGGCCAGCGGGCTGGTCGAGATAGCGAACCCCTCGCGAGGGCGCCCAGAACCCCGCCCGGTGCAGCCTGCGCTCGGACCACCCCGCACGGCGCGCGTCGGCCAGGCTGACCGCGGCGGGCAACCACCCCGGGTGCGCGAGTCCGATCGTCTCGCGCGGCGTCGGCGGGTGGTTGGTCAGGAGGTGGCGAGTCATGGCGTCACCGTCCCGGCACGGAGCACCGTCACGACAGGGTCGGTCCGCGGCTGTGGACAGCCAGGGGCTCAGGCCTTGTCGATGACCGGCAGATCGCCCTGCGCGCACCGCCTTCGGTGGCCCCCACGCATCGAACCTGCAGATGTCGGACGCTAAATCGGCGTGTCGTGTCCGACATCTGCAGTTTCGATGCGGCTGGCACCCGCAGCCCCCCGCCCCGAGTCCCGACTCGATCAGCCAACGTTCAGGGTTCTACCAGGCTCAACCGCCAGAATGGCCAGGTGACTACCCAGCCCGAAGCCCGCCTCCTCGTCGTGGAGGACCAGCCCAACATCCGCGAGCTGCTGGCGACGTCCTTGCGGTTCGCAGGGTTCGAGGTCCACGTCGCGGCAGACGGCCACGCCGCCATCGCCACCGCCGACCGGGAGCACATCGACCTCGTCGTCCTCGACGTCATGCTGCCCGACATGAGTGGCTTCACCGTCACTCAGAAGCTCCGCGAGAAGGGCCAGCACGTGCCCATCGTCTTCCTCACCGCGCGCGACGCGGTGGACGACCGGGTCAAGGGCCTGACGATCGGCGGTGACGACTACATCACGAAGCCGTTCAGCCTCGAGGAGGTCGTCGCCCGCATCCGGGCGGTGCTGCGCCGCACTCGCGACGCCGAGCCCGAGGACGGCGCGATCACCTTCCATGACCTCGAGCTCGACGAGGACAGCCACGAGGTCCGCCGCGGCGGGCGCGTCATCGACGTCTCCCCCACCGAGTTCAAGCTGCTGCGCTACCTCATGCTCAACCCGAACCGGGTGCTGTCCAAGGCGCAGATCCTCGACCACGTGTGGGACTACGACTTCCGTGGCGAGTCCGGCATCGTCGAGTCCTACATCTCCTACCTGCGCCGCAAGATCGACACCGAGGAGCCGCACCTCATCCACACCAAGCGGGGCGTGGGCTACGTCCTGCGGCTGCCTCCCGAGCACGCCTGACCCGGCACGTGACCGGCCCCCAGGACACGATCGTCCGCTCCAGCGCCTACCGCACGCTGCAACGGATCTCGTTGCGGGAGAGGCTGATCGCCATCCTCGTGGCGCTGCTCATCTCGGCGCTCGGGGTCACGGCGTTCATCTCGACGATCCTGCTGCACCTCTCGCTCGTCAACGGGCTCGACGAGGACGTCCGCACCACGGCCAACCGGCTCGCGGCCAACCCGGCCCTGGTGCTGTCGAACGAGTCGACCGAGACGATCGGCTCGGGCTACGCCATCGTGTTCATGCCCGAGGGCGGCATCGCGACGCAGGTGCTGCCCGCACCCGGTGGTAGCGCCAACGAGCCGGCCGTGCCCACCCTCACGTTGTCGTCCTCGGCCGTCGAGACCGGTGAGGCGTTCGAGGTCGGCTCGGTGTCCGGGACCCGCCACTGGCGAGTCGTAGCCACTTCGGTCACCTTGCAGGGCAAGCAGATTCCTGTCGCGGTCGCCGCACCGACCGACGGCATCAACGAGACGATCTCGCAGGTCGTGGTGCTGTGGACGGTGCTGGGCTCGGCCGCCGTGCTCGCGGCGGTGTTCACCGGCTGGAGCGCCATCAAGCGCGCCTTCCGCCCGCTGAGCGAGATCGAGGACACGGCGGCGGCCATCGCGGCCGGCGACCTGTCGCGACGCATCCCCGTGCGGCTGTCCGGCGACGAGGTCGCGAGCCTCGCCACCTCGCTGAACTCGATGCTTTCCCAGATCGAGCGGTCGTTCCAGCGGGTCGAGACCTCCGAGGGCAACATGCGCCGGTTCGTCGCGGACGCCTCCCACGAGCTGCGCACGCCGCTCGCCGCCGTCCGGGGCTACGCCGAGCTCTACCGGCAGGGTGCGGTGACCCAGCCCGAGCACGTCGCGACGGTCTTCCAACGGATCGAGGACGAGGCGACCCGCATGGGCGTCCTCGTCGAGGACCTGCTGTCCCTCGCTCGGCTGGACGAGCATCGCGAGATGGCCCGCGAGCCCGTAGACCTCACCGTCCTGGTCGCCGATGCCGCCCAGGATGCCCGCGCGCTCGCCCCCGACCGCACCATCGGCTTCGGCGGCCTCAACGGCAAGATCGGCACCAGCCTGGTCCTCGGTGACGAGCCCAAGCTGCGGCAGGTGATCACCAACCTCGTGGCCAACGCCGTCAACCACACCCCCGCCGGCACCCCGATCGAGCTCAAGGTCGGCACCCGCGGCGACACCGTCGTCGCGCAGGTGATCGACCACGGCCACGGGATCGACCCGCGCGAGGCCGAGCGCGTCTTCGAGCGGTTCTACCGCCACGACGCCAGCCGCACCCGATCGGAGCAGGGCGCCGGCGGCTCCGGCCTCGGCCTCGCGATCGTCAAGGCCATCACGGTGGGCCATGGGGGTACGGTGCGGGTCGAGCAGACCCCCGGGGGTGGCGCGACGTTCGTGCTCGAGCTGCCGGCCCAGCGATGAGCCATCTCCGATCAGCCGTGGGACAATCAGTCATGGCACCGTCACCCCTGGCACCGACAGCCCTCACACCGACACCACTGACACCCATAGCACCTTCATAGGAAGCAGCCAGGCCGCACCCACCCCGGTGGGGCACCCTGGCCCCGACCGGCGCACCTGACAGCTCGCCCGGTAGACACGACAAGGAGCCTGCGACATGACCGACCAGCCGCGCTACGAGCCGCCGCGCGACGACCAACCGCGCCACGACCAACCGACGTCGGAGCCGACCGCCGAGCTTCCCTGGGCGACCCCAGCGGGTTCAACCGCGGCAGGTTCCACCGCCGCGGGAGGCACGTCCAGCAGCTCCTCGAGCGGCGCGCCGGCTGGTGCCTACCCCACGAGCCACCAGACCCAGCCGCTCGCTGCCGCCGGCACGAGCACAGCCGCCGCCGGCACGAGCGCAGCCACCCGGACGAAGGACACGGGCACCCGGCTGCGCTGGTGGCACATCCCGGCGACCGCCATCATCACGGCGCTGCTGGCGAGCGGCGGCACGGCGGCGCTGGTCGGATCGGGCGGCTCGCCCAGCGGCACGGCGCCGTCGGCCGGCACCTACACGCAGGCCCCCGTGGTCCAGGCCGACGCCAGCAAGACGAGCTGGACCACCACCGCGAGCGCAGTCACGCCGAGCGTCGTCTCCATCTCGATCCTGCAGAACGGCCAGACGGCCGCAGAGGGCTCGGGGGTCATCCTCGACGCGCAGGGCCACATCGTCACGAACAACCACGTGGTGAGCGAGATCAGCGGAGGCCAGATCATCGTTACGCTGTCGAACTACCAGGCCTACCAGGCGACGATCGTCGGCACCGACCCCTCCACGGACCTCGCTGTCGTCAAGATGTCCAAGGTGCCGTCGGGTCTCAAGCCGATCGCGTTCGGCGACTCCAACGCGCTCAAGGTCGGCGAGCCGACCATGGCCGTCGGCAACCCGCTCGGTCTCTCCGGCACGGTGACGACCGGCATCGTCTCGGCGCTCAACCGCCCCGTGACGACCCAGCAGTCCACCCAGGGCCAGGACCCCTTCGGCGGCCTGGGCAACCAGGGCTCCGCCGAGCAGGTCGTCACGAACGCCGTGCAGACCAGCGCCCCGATCAACCCCGGCAACTCCGGTGGTGCCCTGGTCAACGCGGGTGGCCAGCTCATCGGCATCAACTCCTCGATCGCCTCCCTCGGCGGCGGCAGCTCCGGCTCCACGTCGGGCAGCATCGGCATCGGCTTCGCGATCCCGTCCAACGAGGTCAAGTCGATCACCAACCAGCTGATCTCGACCGGCAAGGCGCAGCACGCCTACCTCGGCGTCTCGTCCGTCGGTGCGGTCGTCACCGACGGCGAGGCCCAGCGTCTGGCCGCCCGCATCTCCGAGGTCGTGAGCGGCTCTCCCGCGGACAAGGCCGGCCTCAAGCAGGGCGACGCGATCATCAGCATCGACGGCGAGCCGGTCACCGACGCGACGTCGCTCGCCGCGCAGGTCCGGGAGCGCTCGGTCGGTCAGCAGGTGACCCTGCAGATCATCCGCGGCGGCAGCCAGCAGAGCCTCACCGCCACCCTGGCGGCCAAGCCCAACAGCTGATCCCTTCCCGAAGACAGTGGAGTAGGGTTGCTCCTCGTGCCTGCCGACGATGCGCTGACCCACGAGCAGGCCTACCTCACCCGCACCCGGGCGGCCCTCGCGGCCATGCGGGGGCGCACCCTCGCGCTCGAGGCCCACGGCGGCGACAAGATCGCGGGTGAGATCCTCGCCGCCACGCTGTGGCACCGGGCTCGCTCCCTCGAGGACGACCCCACCCGGGCCCTCTTCTTCGGACGGGTAGACCAGGTGGCTGTGTCCGGGGGCGACGCCGGGGCTGTCGACGCCGAGGCCGGGGAACGGTTCTACATCGGTCGTCGGCACGTGACCGACGACGCGGGCGACCCGCTGGTGATCGACTGGCGGGCGCCGATGAGCACGGCGTTCTACCGCGCGTCGCGCAGCGCACCGATGGGGGTGCTGCTGCGTCGCCGATTCGGCTTCGACCACGGCCGGATCACGGCGTTCGAGGACGAGCACCTGCTGGATCCCGCTGAGGTGCAAGGACGTTCACAGATCCTGGCCGAGGAGATCGAGCGTCCGCGCGTCGGCCCGATGCGGGACATCGTCGCGACCATCCAGCCCGAGCAGGACGAGCTGGTGCGCGTCGACGACGCCACGACCGTGTGCATCCAGGGCGCACCCGGCACCGGCAAGACCGCGGTCGGCCTGCACCGGGCGGCCTGGCTGCTCTATGCCTTCCGGGAGCGGCTCTCCCGTCAGGGCGTGCTCGTGATCGGACCGAACCGGGCCTTCCTCGAGCACATCGGTCAGGTGCTGCCCACCCTGGGCGAGGTCGAGGTTACCCACACGACCGTCGAGGACCTCGTCGCGGCCGTGGCTCCGGCCACCGGCACCGACCCCACCGCCGTCGCGGCCCTCAAGGGCGACGCCCGGATGGCGGAGGTGCTGCGTCGAGCGGTGTGGTCGCACGTCGGCGAGCCGGACGAGGCCCTCGTGGTGCCGCGCGGCGCCCGGAAGTGGCGCGTCCCGGCCTACGAGGTGCGCGAGCTGATCGACGAGCTGAGATCGCGAGGCGTGCGCTACGAAGCGGCTCGCGCCATGCTGCCGCAGCGGCTCGCCCATGCCGTGCTGCTGCAGATGGAGCGCGCCGGAGACTC
Source organism: Arsenicicoccus piscis (assembly GCF_022568835.1). Taxonomy (GTDB): domain Bacteria; phylum Actinomycetota; class Actinomycetes; order Actinomycetales; family Dermatophilaceae; genus Arsenicicoccus; species Arsenicicoccus piscis. The sequence continues at coordinate 81,171 of NZ_JAKZHV010000004.1, read as the reverse complement.
CCCCGACGACCGGGTCCAGGACGCCGTGGCGCGGAGCGCGCCCGTGCGTCGTTGTGCCGACGCCCTCTGGCCCAAGCTCGAGCCACGCGCCGTCCTGCACCGGCTGTTCACCGACGCGGAGCTCCTGGCTGCCTGCTCGGAGGGCTCGGTCGGCCCGGACGACGAAGACCCCGCAGCGAGAGACTCGACTGGGCACAGTCGCGGGCTCACACCGGAGGAGCAGCGAATGCTGCTGTGGGACAAGGCTCCTCGCACCGCACGCAGCGTCCGCTGGTCGGTGGCCGACACGACGCTGCTCGACGAGCTCGCCGACCTGCTCAACCGCACGCCGAGCCTCGGACACGTCGTCCTCGACGAGGCGCAGGACCTGTCCCCGATGCAGCTGCGCGCGGTCGGTCGACGGTGCGCCACCAGCGCGGCCACCGTGCTCGGCGACATCGCCCAGGGCACCACCCCGTGGTCGACGACGTCCTGGGCGGAGTCGTTGCACCACCTCGGACGCGCCGGCGAGGTCACCGAGCTGCGTCAGGGATTCCGGGTGCCGGCAGCGGTGATCGAGCTCGCGGCCCGGTTGCTGCCGCACATGGCCCCGGGTCTCGCCGCGCCGATCTCGGTGCGCGACAACCAAGGTCGGCTGGACATCGTGCAGCTCGCGGCCGCCGACCTCTCGGCACGGATGGCCGAGACCGTGGCCGAGGCGCTCGCCGAGCCCGGCTCGGTCGGAGTCATCGTGCCGGACGCCTGGACGAACGACGCCTCAACAGCCTTGAGCAGCAAGGAGATCGGCCACGGCGTGCTCGGCGCTGGGCACGGTGACATCGAGCACCGCGTCGACGTCGTACCCGCCACGGTCGCCAAGGGTCTGGAGTTCGACACGGTCGTCGTGCTCGAACCGGCCGCGATCGCGGCGGCCGAGCCCGACGAGCGCACCGGTCTGCGACGGCTCTACGTCGTCCTCACTCGCGCCGTGACCCGCCTCGTCGTCCTGCACGCCGACCCGCTGCCCGATGCGCTGACCGAGCACGCTGACTGAGCACTCATCGCATAGCGTCGGTGTCAGACTGAGTGCCATGGACCCGCTCGCCGCGGCCTGCGCCGCCGACCTTCGCGCCCTTGCGCCGACCGCGACCGATCCCGCCGTGCAGGCACTCGCCACCGACCTCGTGACCCGCTGGGCCGAGCCGCAGCGGCACTACCACGACCTGCGGCACCTCGCCGAGATGCTGGTCGCCATCACCGAGCTGGCGTCCGAGACGGGTCTGGCGCCACACGACCTGCTGGTCGCCCGGGTGGCCGCGTGGTTCCACGACGCGATCTACGACCCCACAGCCCCGGCCGGCGCCAACGAGCGCGCGAGCGCCGAGCTGGCTCTCACCGCGCTCGAGGCGCTCCGGACGTCCACCGACGACATCGCCGCGGTCGTCACCCTGGTCGACCTCACCACCAGCCACGACGCCAGCAGCCAGGAACTCTCCAGCCACGAGGCCCACGGTGGCAACCCCGTCCCCAGCGTCCCGGTCTTCCTCGACGCTGACCTGTGGATCCTCGCGGCGCCGCCCGAGCGCTTCGACGAGTACTGCGCCCAGGTCCGCCGGGAGTACGCGCACGTCCCCGACGACCTCTACGCCGCCGGCCGCAGCGCGATCCTCGGCCCGCTCGCGGACCGGGACCGGCTCTACGCGACCGAGCACGCGCACGCGCGCTGGGACGCGGCGGCGCGTCTCAACCTCGCCCGGGAGCGAAGGCGTCTGAGCTGACGTAGTGCTCGAGCAGCGGCCACCACGGCAGCGCACCGCTGCGCTCGCGCGCCACCGCGACCGGCACCCACTGCGCACCGCTCACGTCCTGGAGCACCGGCGCGACCACCGGCTCGCGCTGCGGCAGATGGGCGGCGTAGACCGCGATGTGGTTGTCGACGTGCGGCCAGCGCTGCTGACTGCTCGGGGTCCGCAGCGTCAGCCGCTCGTAGCCCACGGGCCGCAGCCGTCCCGGCTCCAGCACCAGCCCGGTCTCCTCCCGCAGCTCGCGCAGCGCCGTGTGGGAGATCGGCTCGGGCAGCTCGCGCATGCCGCCCGGAGCCTCCCAGGTGTCGCGACGGACGTTGTGCACCAACAGGACTCGATCACCGCGGTCGAAGACGAAGGTCGCCGCACCCACCGTCGTGCGGTCAGGTGGCGTGAGCTGCGAGGCGACGATGTCGAGTCGGTGCGGCACGTCGAGGAAGCTCAGCGCGTCGGGCAGCGCAGCCAGCGGTCGCTCGCCCTTGCGCTTGCGGAAGCGCAGCCCCGTCCGCACCAGCATCCGAGTGATCTCGCGACCGTCGACCACCAGTGCCCCGGCCGCGACCACCTCGTCCCAGCGCCGGTGCGGCACGTCGTAGTGGTCCCCGTCGTAGCTGCGCGGGTGCAGGCCCACCACCTGGGCGAACGCGTGCAGCTCGGCCAGGGAGGTGTCGCTCACCAGGTGCGCGAAGACGGTGCCGTGCGCCGGCCAGATCGGTCGATCGACCCACAGCGCCACGCCGTCACCTCCTGCTCGCGTCAGCCGGCAGCAGGCTCGGGGCCGGCCGGCTCGGGTCAGCCTAGACGGCCAGGTGGCGATCCCTGGCTGAGCAACTCGGCTGCGCACGATCCGGTAGACCGTGCCGGGCCGAGCCTGTGGACAACTCCAGCCGACCGGGCCGAGGATCAGTCATAGTGAGTGCACGCAAACGCTGGCAAACCCATTAATCAGCGGCCCACTACACCGAACACGACCACCAGCAAGGAGCTCCCCATGAGTGCCCAGTTCCGCGTCGACACCGACCGCATCGTCGCCGCCTCCGGTGACGTCGCCCGCATCTCCGGCGACATCGAGGCCCAGGTGGCCACCTTGATGGCCCGGCTCACCGGTCTCCAGGACGCCTGGCAGGGGTCGGCCTCGGCCGGCTTCCAGTCGGTGATGGAGCAGTGGCGCGCCACCCAGGCCCAGGTGCGCGAGAGCCTCGACTCCATCAACCACCTGCTCGCCCAGGCGGGTGCGCAGTACGCCGAGACCGAGCAGGCCAACACGGCCATGTTTGCGCGGTAACCGCCGACGAGCGCCCCGACCAGCCCGTGCTACAGGCCGGCGGGCTCGGCCGGCGGGCTCGGCCGGCGGGTGCGCCCGGTCGGGCACGTCGGCCCGGCGCCGACCGCCGACACCGAGGGCGAGCAGCACGCCGGCGATGGTGATGACTCCACCGACGATGCCGAGCAGCGTCGGCGTCTCGCCGTTGTAGAAGAACGCCGCAACGGTGCCGATGGGCGGCACGAACATCGACCACGGGGCGACGACGGCCGCGCTGTGCCGCGACAGCAGCAGGTTCCAGATGCCGTAGCCCGCCATGGACGCGCCATAGGTCACGAACGCGAGCCCGCCGAGCGAGGGCCAGGTCAGGTGGGTGAGGGCGTGCACGTCGGCACCCCACCCCTCGAGCAGCAGCGACCCGACGAGGAGCGGCACCGGGGCGACGATCGCCGACCACACCACCAGCGAGAAGCCGTCGCGCGGTGGGCGGCGCCGAGTGAGCACGTTGCCGGTGGCCCACGACATCGCCGCCGCGATCGTCAGCACGAACGGCAGGGCCGGGGCGTCCGCGACGAACTGCCCACCCACGACCGCCATCCCGAGCACGCCGATGGCGATGCCGAGCAGCTGGCTCGAGGTGGGTCGCTCCCGCAGCAGCCAGGCCGCGATGGTCACCGTGAAGACCGTCTGGATCTGCAGCACGAGGGAGGCGAGCCCGGCCGGCATGCCGAGGTTCATCGCGGTGTAGAGCAACCCGAACTGCCCCATGGCCATGGTCGCCCCACAGCCGACGACCGTCTTCCAACCGTTGCCGGGTGGCCGCACGAAGAACACGGCGGGCAGCGCCACGAGGGTGAACCGCAGGGCCGCGAAGAGCAGCGGCGGGATGACCTCCATGCCGTACTTCGCCGCGACGAAGTTGACCCCCCAGATGAGCACGACGATCGTCGCGAGGCCGACGTCCTTGCGCGGCATCAGGTCCCCTCGCGCCGGCGGCGCACCCAGGCGGGCTCCGTGCCGTAGCGCTGGCTCGGGATCAGCCGTCCGGCTGCGCTGTCCTCGACCAGCTGGCGCATCCGCCGGTCGCGTGTGGCCTGCTGCTTGGCGTCCAGCACCCACCGGGTCGCCACCTGGCGGTAGGACGCGGTGGCGGCGTCGTAGAAGAAGGCGGCAGCCGCCGGGTCAGCACGCAGCAGCGCGTCGTAGTCGTCGGGCAGCGCCGCCCGGCCCTGCTCGTACGCGTAGATCCCAGACCGCTCCGGCCGTCGGCGCTCGAAGGCGGCCAGCCCGGCGGGGTGCATGCGGCCCTCGGCGACCAGACGTTCTACGTGGGCGATGTTGACCGCGCTCCAGGTGCTGGTGGACGAGCGCGGGGTCCAGCGCTGACGGCGCGAGTCCTCGTCGATGCCCTGCGACACCGAGTCGATCCAGCCGAAGCACAGCGCCTCGGGGACGGCCTGCTCCCAGGTCAGGCCGCGCGGCTGGACGTGTCGCTTGGTGAGGCCCATCCACAGCTCGGTGGCCTGGTCGTGGTGCTCGACGAGCCAGGCGCGGAAGTCCTCCGGTCCGTCGAAGAAGCGCGCCGGCCGCTGCGCCGAGCCGCCCATCCAGGTCCCCATGGGCGCCATTGTTCCTCCCTTGCGGCCGTCTCGGGCCGCCGTCCCGCAGACGGGACAGCCCACAGACGGGACAAGGCCCGATCCCTGACGCGGGATCGGGCCTTGTCGAAGGCAGGTGCTGGCGAGCAGCAGGCTCAGAAGCCCATGCCACCCATGTCGTCGCCGCCACCCATGGGGGCCGCCGGGGTCTTCTCCGGCTTGTCGGCGATGACGGCCTCGGTGGTGAGGAACAGCGCGGCGATGGACGCGGCGTTCTCCAGGGCCGAGCGGGTGACCTTGGCCGGGTCGATGATGCCGGCCTTGATCATGTTGACGTACTCGCCGGTCGCGGCGTTGAGGCCCTCGCCCTTGGGCAGGTTGCGGACCTTCTCCGCCACGACGCCACCCTCGAGACCGGCGTTGACCGCGATCTGCTTGAGCGGAGCCTCGGCGGCGACCTTGACGATGTTGGCGCCGACGGCCTCCTCGCCCTTCAGCGAGAGGGTGCCAAACGCCGCGTCGGACCTGGATCAGGGCCACGCCACCGCCGGCGACGATGCCCTCCTCGACCGCAGCCTTGGCGTTGCGGACGGCGTCCTCGATGCGGTGCTTGCGCTCCTTGAGCTCGACCTCGGTGGCCGCGCCCGCCTTGATGACGGCCACGCCGCCGGCGAGCTTGGCGAGGCGCTCCTGCAGCTTCTCGCGGTCGTAGTCGGAGTCGCTGCGCTCGATCTCGGAGCGGATCTGGGCCACTCGGCCGGCGATCTGCTCGGCGTCGCCCGCGCCCTCGACGATGGTGGTCTCGTCCTTGGTGACGACGACCTTGCGGGCGCGGCCCAGCAGGTCGAGGTCCGCGGTGTCGAGCTTGAGGCCGACCTCCTCGGAGATCACCTGGCCACCGGTGAGGATGGCGATGTCGCCGAGCATGGCCTTGCGGCGGTCACCGAAGCCGGGCGCCTTGACGGCGACGGACTTGAAGGTGCCACGGATCTTGTTGACGACCAGGGTCGACAGGGCCTCGCCCTCGACGTCCTCGGCGATGATCATGAGCGGCTTGCCGGACTGCATGACCTTCTCGAGCAGCGGCAGCAGGTCCTTGATCGAGGAGATCTTGGAGTTGGCGATGAGGATGTAGGGGTCCTCGAGGACGGCCTCCATGCGCTCGGTGTCGGTCACCATGTAGCCGGAGATGTAGCCCTTGTCGAAGCGCATGCCTTCGGTGAGCTCGAGCTCGAGGCCGAAGGTGTTGGACTCCTCGACGGTGATGACGCCCTCCTTGCCGACCTTGTCCATCGCCTCGGCGATGAGCTCGCCGATCTGGGGGTCAGCGGCGGAGATCGAGGCGGTCGAAGCGATCTGCTCCTTGGTCTCGACGTCCACGGCCATGCTCAGCAGCTCGCTGGAGACGGCCTTGACGGCCTGCTCGATGCCGCGCTTGAGCGCCATCGGGTTGGAGCCGGCGGCCACGTTGCGCAGGCCCTCGCGGACCATGGCCTGGGCCAGCACGGTAGCGGTGGTGGTGCCGTCACCGGCGACGTCGTCGGTCTTCTTGGCGACCTCCTTGACGAGCTCGGCGCCGACCTTCTCGTAGGGGTCCTCGAGCTCGATCTCCTTGGCGATGGAGACACCGTCGTTGGTGATCGTGGGGGCGCCCCACTTCTTCTCCAGGACGACGTTGCGGCCCTTGGGACCGAGGGTGACCTTGACGGCATCCGCCAGGATGTTCATGCCGCGCTCGAGGCCGCGGCGGGCCTCCTCGTCGAAGGCGATGATCTTGGCCATCGGGTGGGTTCCTCCCGCGTGGGACGTGTGTGGGTGCTTATCACTCTCACACTGAGAGTGCTAAGACCATGATTAGCACTCTCACCCTCCGAGTGCAAATGGTCGCGGGCGTGACGCGAGCACTCCGCGGGCCCGCGCCAGCACGGCGTGGTTGGCGCTCGACCAGGACGCCAGCGACCCCCGGTCGGCGACGTCACCGACGTCCTCGGGACGGGCATACCAGTAGCCCTGGGCGAGCGGCACGCCGAGCCGCACCAGCCACTCGTGCTCCTCCGGGGACTCCACGCCCTCACCGATGAGGTCGACGCCGAGCTCGCGCGAGAGCGAGACCACCCCATGACCACGGACCGTGCCGCGGTGGAGCGCGGCAGCACCGAGACGAACGAGCGGTCGATCTTGATCGCGTCGACGGGCAGCCGGATCAGGTAGCTGAGCGAGGAGTAGCCCGTGCCGAAGTCGTCGACGTGCAGCTTGAATCCCTGCTCGCGCAGCCGGTGCAGGGCGTCCAGGCCGCGGGTGCCCTGCTCGACCATCGCCTCCTCGGTGATCTCCAGGTGCAGCCGCGACGCGGGCACCTGCCGACCCCGCAGCGCACAGCGAGCTGGTCGATGGTCGCCGGGTTGGTGAGCAGCTGGGGCGGCATGTTGACGGCGATCGGCACGTCGACCAGCCGGCGCTCGGCCAGCTCGTCGACCGCCATGGCGAGCATCCAGTCGGTCAGCGCGGCCAGCCGGCCGGTGCGCTGGGCGAACCCGAGGACCGCGCTCGGCGAGCCGACCACGCCGTCGGCCACCCGCCAGCGCAGCAGCGCCTCGGTGGAGTGCACGGCGAAGGTGCGGGTGAACACCACCGGCTGCACGAACATCACGGCCGACTGCGGGCCCCAGCTACGAGCGATCAGCTGGTCGGCCTCGGGCTGGGACTGCACGGTGGCCCACATCGCGGGCTCGTATACCCGCCACGGGCGCCGCGCCTGCTTGGCCTCGTACATCGCGAGGTCGGCGCGCTGGATCAGCTCCTCGGCGCTGACGCCGGGCTGGGCCTGCGCGATCCCGATCGACGCGCCGATCTGGTAGACCCGCTCGTCAGCGGTGAATGGCTCGACGAGGGCCTCGTGGATGCGCTGCGCCACGTCCTCGACGGTGAAGGCGTCACCGACGTGGTGGCCGCTGGCGTCGTTGATCGACTTGAACCGGTCGAGGTCGATGAACAGGGCGGTCACCGAACCGCTGCCCCGACCACGAGCGGTGGCCTGCAGGACCAGCAGCTCGCCGACCTCCTCGAGCAGGCGGTGCCGGTTGGCGAGCCCGGTGAGGGCGTCATGGAAGGCCATGTCGTGCAACCGCTCCCGCAGCCGGTCCCGCTCGCTCACGTCACGGACGGACAGCACGAACTCGTCCCCGCGCGGGGTGAGCGAGGCCTCGAGCACCTGCTCGCCCCGCCGGCCCTCCACGAGCAGCTGGTCCCCGGCCCGGACGCTGGCGAGGGAGGCCAGCAGCCGGTCCTCGGCCACACCGAGCACCTCGTTGACCCGGTCACCCTCCTTGGGGACCCCCGCCTCGGCCGGGAGCAGGTTCTCCACGGCGGGTGAGACGTAGCGCAGCCGGCCGGCGTCGTCGCAGATCATGATGACGTCGGTGGAGTCCTGCACGAGGGTTCGGAAGTAGTGCTCCTGCTCGCGGCTGTGCAGGATCATCGTCGAGAGCCGGTGGTTGCCCACGACCTGACGGACGAGGAGCGCGATCGCGCAGCCGGCGGCGAGGACCAGCACCGGCAGCCGCTCCGCGTCCTGGTAGAACGTGAGGACGGTCGCGACCATCGCCACGACGATGGTGGCCAGCACGTACGGCAGGACGGGCGACGTCTCGATCGACTTGTAGTAGCGCGTCCGGTTGGACGCGTTGCGGTAGTTGAGCAGCTGCGCCAGCGCGGTCGGGATCAGCAGGAGGTGGAAGACCTTGGCCGCCGTCATGCCGTTGGGGAGCAGCCCCATCCCGTGCGCCGCGATGCAGCTCCAGGCCAGGACCCGGACCATCAGGACGGTCTGCGCGACGAGGCGGGCCGGGCCGGCGGTCGGCAGGGTCACCGTCAGCGTCCGCGACACCGCGTGGAACACGAACAGCGCGAGACTGACCTGGATGATGTCGAGACTGGTCCCAAGGGGGGTCGGTGGGTCCAGCACCACCAGCACCGGCAGCAGGCCGATGAGCGTGAGACAGCCGCCGATCAGCCAGGACTCGCTCAGCACCTCGACCCACGTCGTCATCGTCGAGTAGAAGACGAGCACGAGGCCGAGGGTCGCGATCTCGGTTGAACACCAGCGACAGGACCGTCTGGTCGAGCCAGATGCGCCCGCCGTCACCGACCACCGTGCCGGCGACGAGCATCCCCAGGCCGGCGGGGAAGGACGACCGCACCTCGGGAGCGCGGCGCCCGACCAGGAACGTGGGGACGAAGACGACGACGAAGACCCCGAGCACGACGGCAGCAGCCACCCCGCTCATCGCCACTCCCGTCCGCCGTGCCGGTGCCCCGCCGCGACCGGCCGGATCTGTCTCCCGAGCTTAGCCCGATCACAAAGAGTCACGCGGTCGATACACGATGTATGCACCTAGACGGGTGATTGGTGACCACTCGAGGCTGGTCAGGCCTCCCGCCGGGCCTCCCGATAGCTGGGGTAGACCGCGCCCCCGTCGGCGCTGCGGTCCACCGACGTGGCCGCCAGCATCGCGTGGACGATCGCCCGGGTGACGCAGTCGGCGCCCGCCTCGAGCACGGCGACCAGGTCCGGCAGCTCCGGGGTGGGCCGGGCTCCGGTCGAGACGGCGAACAGGGTGTCGCCGTCGACCATCGTGTGGACCGGCTTGAGGGCTCGGGCCAACCCGTCGTGCGCGATCCCCGCCATCTTCTGGGCCTGCGCCTTCGTCAGGGCGACATCGGTGGCCACCACGCCGATCGTGGTGGCCATCCCTGGCCGATGCGGCTGAGCTGGCTCCCCGTCGGACCCGCCGTCCAGCAGCCCACCGTCCAGCAGCCCACCGTCCAGCAGCCCGCCGTCCGCGAGCCCAGCGTCCGCGAGACCCGCCCGCTCCTCGTCCAGCAGCTGCGCGGCACCCCACAGGCGTCCGGTGCGCGGGTCGACGGCGTCCCCGGCGGCGTTGCAGACGACGAGGGCCGCCACGGTGGCACCCGACTCGAGCACGACCGACGCCGAGCCGATGCCGCCCTTCAGGCTCCCCGCCTTGGCGCCGGTGCCGGCTCCGACGCAGCCCTGGGCGACGGCCTCGGTGGTGCAGGCGAGCAGCGCGGCCCGGCCGTCCTCGGCGACCGGATGGTGACGCCACACCCCGCCTCGGCCGAGGTCGAAGACGATGGCGGCCGGCACGATCGGCACGACCTCGTCCGGTGCCCCCATGGGCCAGCCCACCCCCTGGCGCAGCAGCTCCTCGGCCACCCCGTCGGCCGCGGCGAGACCCAGGGCGGAGCCGCCGGAGAGGGCCAGGGCGTGCACCCGGTCTACGAGGTTGCGGGGGTCGAGCAGGTCCGTCTCCCGGGTGCCGGGGGCGGCACCGCGCACGTCCACCCCGGCGACCCCTCCCCCGTCAGGCAGGCGCACCACGGTGGTGCCGGTGAGCCAACCCGGCTCGTCTCGGGTGCGGTGGCCCACCGCGAGGCCGGCCACGTCGACCAGGGAGTTCGTCGGCCCCGGCCTCACGACTCCTCCCCGTGGTCGAGGAACCGGCGGTCGTCGTTGAGGTAGGCGTAGTAGAGCCCGATCATCAGGCCACCGCCGATGTAGTTCCCGATCAGGCAGACCAGCACGTTGCCGAGCGCGGCCGCGACGTCCAGCCCACCGTGCAGGCCGACGATGGTGAACAGCACGGTGTTGGCCACCGAGTGCTCGAACCCGAGGAAGGCGAAGATGAACACCGAGGTGATCATCGTCAGGCTGCGGGTGAGGTCGTCACGGATCACGCCGTTGTAGACCAGCAGCATGGCCAGGTTGATCATGAAGTTGCACAGCAGCGCCCGCATCAGCAGGTCCACCCAGCCACCGGGGCCGCTGGTGATGAACGCGAGCTTGTGCGAGACGGCGGTCTGCAGCTCGACCAGCGTGGGCCCCGACGTCAGCGTCGACGCGCGCAGGATGAGGGCGATCGTCAGGCCGCCGAGGAAGTTGCCGACCAGGCACATGGACAGGATCCGGAAGGCGCGCCACCACCCGGTCCGGTGGTGGTAGGCCCCGATCGTGACGATCATCATGTTCGAGGTCAGCAGCTCGGACTTGGTGTAGTAGATGAACACCAGCGCCCACCCGAAGGCCAGCGCCCCCGCGATCCGACCGATCGGCCGCAGGCTCGTCCCGCCGAAGCTCAACGTGTCGAACAGCTGCACCAGCGAGTAGTTCGTCATGTAGAGCAGACCGATGATGAAGCCCGCCATCATCGCCCGCTGCAGGTAGCGCTGCCGCATCTGCCCGGTCATCTGAGTCTTGGTCTCGAGCGCCTCGAGGACCGTGGAGATGAACTGCTTGCCCGGGAACAGGGCGCTGCGGCCGGTGCTCATCTGCGCATCGTGTCACAGGGCCGCAGCGGCAGCCCGCGCGGGCTGGCGAACCGGAGCGACTTCGCGCTGACCGGGTCGACGAAGGACAGCTCGGCGGCGAGCAGTTGCAACGGGTCGCGCACGTCCACGACCTGTCCCTCGTCCGTGACGAGCGGCGGGGCCTCCGGGCGCAGAGTCGGGTAGAGCGGGTCGCCGTCGATCGGGGCCCCGAGCCCGGCGAGGTGCACCCGCAGCTGGTGGGTGCGCCCGGTCACCGGCCGCAGCGAGTAGACCGCCCGGTCCCCCTCCGGAGCCTCGACAGCCCCCACCGCCTCCACCGCCTCCACCGCCTCGATGACCGTCTCGGCGTTGGGCGGGGCCCCGGCGACGACGTGGGCGCGCAGCTCGCCACGTTCCTTGGCGAGGTGGTCTCGGATCCGGTGCGGCACGACCAGGTCGGGCAGCAGCGGGGCGAGCGCGCGATAGCGCTTGGTGACCGCGCCGCGGGCGAACAACTCCTGGTAGGGCCGACGCCACCGTCGCTCGGTCGTGAGCAGCAGGACGCCGCTGGTCAGCCGGTCCAGGCGGTGCGCCGCAGTCAGCTCCGGCAGGTCGAGCTCGACCCGCAGCCAGGCGACCACCGTCTCGGCGGCGTGTTGACCGCGCGGGGTGACGGCGAGGAAGGGCGGCTTGTCCACCACCACGACGCGCTCGTCGCGAAACAGGATCGGGATCGGGAGCGGCACCCGAGGCTCGGGCTGCAGGTCGCGCTCGACGAAGAGGGTGCCCCCCGGCTTCGCCGGCTCGTCGGCTGCCACCACCCGGCCGTCCGGTGCGACGACCCCACCACGGGCGAGCAGGTCCAGCAACGACTCCTCGGCGAGCGGCAGACGTTTGCGCAGGTGGGCCAGCACGCTCTGACCCGGTGGGATCGCGACGGGGATGGTCAGCCGAGCGGCGTCCACACCCCGCCGCTGCGGGAGCGGCGAGCTCGGCCGAGGTCGACGCCCCACGTCAAGCCCGGCACCTCAGATCTGGACACCGAGGCGGCGGGCGGACCGGGCGCGCTGGCGCGAGGACCGCATCCGGCGCAACCGCTTCACCAGCAACGGCTCGGCCGCCAACGCGTCAGGGGTGTCGATCAGGGCGTTGAGCACCTGGTAGTAGCGGGTGGCGCTCAGGTCGAACAGCTCCTTGATCGCCGCCTCCTTCGCGCCGTCGTACTTCCACCACTGGCGCTCGAAGGCAAGGATCTGCTGGTCGCGCTCGGACAGGCCGGGGACGTCGTGCTGCCCCGCAAGGTCGACTGCTGCGCTCATGGGCTCATGCTACCGCCGGGAATGACACCGGTGTAGTTCCCCACCCGAACGGCCTACTCGGTGGTGATCGCCCGGAGCACGTCCAACCGGGCCGCCCGCATGGCCGGCCAGAGCGCTGCGAGGATGCCGACGATCACCGCGAGCACGAGGAACGCCGCGAGCTGAGCCCACGGGATGGCGAGCGCCGTCAGCCCCTGGTCGGCGAGCGAGCGCTGCAGCGCGAAGCCGAACAGCAGCCCGAGCAGCACCCCGAGCACCGAGCCGAGCAGCGCGATGATGACCGACTCGAGCCGGATCATCCGGCGCAGCTGCCCGCGTCCCAGGCCGATCGCGCGCAGCAGCCCGATCTCGCGGGTGCGTTCAATGACCGACAGCGCCAAGGTGTTGACGATGCCGAGGATCGCGATGACGATCGCCAACCCGAGCAGCCCGTAGATCAGGGCGAGCAGCTGATCGATGCCGGCGGCCTGCTGGTCGGCGTACTCCTGCTGGTCGGTCACCGTGACCATCGGCAGGTTCTTGACCGTGGCGTCCAGGGCCGAGCGGACGGCGGCCGGGTCGGCGCCGCTCGCGCGGTCGACGGCGACCAGGTTGTCGACGGCCGGCGCCCCGAGCGCGGCGGCCGTGTCGGTGGTGATCAGGGTCCCGCCGATCCCGCCGCCGTCCTCGGACTTGGCGGAGATGCCCACCACCTTCACCGGGACCGTGCGCCCGTTGACGGTGAGCTGCTGCGTGCTGCCCACGGCGTAGCCCTTGTCGGTCGCCTCCTGAGCGTCCACGATCACGGTGTCCTTGGTGAAGTCCGCGGCGGACCCGGCCTGCAGCTGCTGGGCGACGATCTTGTCGAAGCCGCCCGGGTCGATCGCCCTCAGGGTGGCGCGCTGCCCGTCGAACGCACCCTGCACGAACCGCAACCGGTGCACCGAGGCCACCCCCGGCACCTTCGCCATCTCGTCACCGACCGTGGTCGAGAAGCCGGCGTAGCTCACCCCGCTCGCGAGGTAGTCGGCACGCAGGTTCTTGCTGATCGCGTCGTGCGTGCTGACCTTCGCGGTGTTGCCGAGCACCGCCATGGCCGTGACGAGGGTCAGGCCGATCATCAGCGCGGACGCCGTGGCGGCGGTGCGGCGGGGGTTGCGGTCGGCGTTGAGCTCGGCGAGCTGACCGACAGTGCCGAACGCCTTGCGGTAGAACCGCCCCAGCGCCCAGGTGAGCGGTCGCCCGAGCAGCGGGCTCAGTGCCGCGACCCCGAGCAGGGCACCGAGCGCGCCGAGCCCGATCCAGGTGACCCGGTTGGCGGCCCCGGACCAGAACAGGCCGGTGAGCAGCGCGGCGAAGCCGAGGGCGGCGAGCACGCTACCGAGCGCGACCCGACGGCCGGTCTCGTTCTTGCCGGTCATCGCGTCGCCGGTCATGGCCGCGACCGGAGGCACCGAGCTGGCCCGGCGGGCTGGGAAGTAGGCTGCGGCCATCGTCACGAGCAGGCCGACGAGGTAGGAGGCGAGGATCGTGCGCGGGGCGAGCGAGATGCCCGCTCCCCCGACGTCGAGGCCGATCTGCTTGAAGATCGCGGTGATCGCGAGCGCGATGCCGACGCCGGCGAGCAGCCCCAACGTCGACCCGACCAGCCCCATGACGAGCGCCTCGAAGAGGACCGAGCGGCGCACCTGCGCGCGCGAGGCGCCGAGCGCCCGGAAGAGCGCCAGCTCACGGCTGCGCTGCGCCACCAGGATCGAGAAGGTGTTGACGATGAGGAACGAGCCGACGACCAGGGCGATGCCGGCGAAGACGAGCAGGAAGATGGTGATGAAGCCGGTGGCCTGCCCGACGACCTTGTTGATCTCGTCGGCGAGCTTCTCACCGGTCACGGCCTCGAGGTCGCTCGGCAGGACCTGGCCCACCGCGGTGGCGAGCTGGTCGACGTCCTGCCCCTGGTCGGCGGTGACCCACAGCCCCATGTAGGCGTCCTTTCCGCCGAGGAACAGGCGCTGCGCGGTCTTGGTGTCGAAGACCGCGTAGGTCGCGCCACCCGTGGAGGCCTGCGAGCCGTAGAGCGCAGTGCCGACGATCTTGGCGGAGATCGTGGCCTCCTTGCCGGTGGTCGCGATCTTCATGGTGTCGCCGAGCTGGTAGCCGCTGCGGGTCAGCGAGCCGGGGTCGATCGCGACCTCGCCCCAGGCCGTCGGGGCGCGGCCGCTCTTGATGACCAGCCCGGGCTGGTGGCCGAAGGCCGGGGCGTCGATGACGTTCATGCCGAGCGACGGCGGGCCCTGGCTGGCGAGGACCTTGCCGTCCTTGCCGATGAGGTAGGTGGTCTGGTCGGTGATGCTGCCGTAGGCGGACTGCACCCCCGGCACCTCGCGCACCTTGGCGAGCACCTCGGGCGAGATCTCGCGGACGACGCTGGTCTCGACGTTGTCGCCAGAGCCCTTGGCCTGCACGTTCACATCGGCGACCGAGCCGTTCATGATGCCGTTGAACGCGGTGCCGATCATGTCGGTGAAGATCAGCGAGCCGGACACGAACGCGACACCGAGGACGATGGCGAACGCGCTCATCAGCAGGCGCAGCTTGCGCCCCAGCAGGCTCTTCCAGGACGCGCGGAGCATCGCTCAGACCCCCGTTGCCGTCGCGCCGACGCGTCGCGCGCGGACCGTCTCGTCGAGGTGCGCCATGGTGCGCAGGACCTCCTCGCGGGTGGGCTCGAGCAGCTCGTCGACGATCTGCCCATCGGCGAGGAAGACGACCCGGTCGGTGTAGCTCGCGGCGACCGCATCGTGGGTGACCATGACGATGGTCTGCTCGAACTCGTCGACGCTGCGGCGCAGGAAGCCCAGCACCTCGGCCCCCGAGGTCGAGTCCAGGTTGCCGGTCGGCTCGTCGGCGAAGATGATCTGCGGCTTGCTGACCAGCGCTCGTGCGCACGCGACCCGCTGCTGCTGGCCGCCGGAGAGCTCGGACGGCTTGTGCTCGAGCCGGTCGCGCAGGCCCACCGTGTCGATGACGGTGTCGTACCACTCCTGGTCGGGCTGGCGCCCGGCGATGGCGACCGGCAGCGTGATGTTCTCGTGGGCGGTCAGCGTCGGGATCAGGTTGAACGCCTGGAAGATGAAGCCGACGCGGTCGCGGCGCAGCTCGGTGAGGTCCTTGTCCTTCAGCGCGCCGATCTCGACGTCGCCGATGCGGACCTCGCCCGCGGTGGGGGCGTCGAGGCCGGCGGCGCAGTGCATCAGGGTGGACTTGCCCGACCCCGACGGCCCCATCACGGCGGTGAACCGGCCCTGCTCGAAGTCGATGCTCACGCCGTCGAGCGCACGGACCTCGGCGTCGCCCTGGCCGTAGATCTTGGTGAGGTCCCGCGTGGCCGCGGCCGCCGGGCCGATCGGACGCGGCTGCCGCGGTGGCCGGGCCGGCTGGGCGGGCTGAGCCGGCTGAGTGGCTGGCGTCGCGACGGCCTTCGCGTCGACGGCCTGAGCGTCGCCGGCGCGCTCTCGGGGGTTGACCGGGCGGGGCGGCACCACCGGGTCGACGGGGGTGTTGCCGCGGGCATGACGACCTTGCGACCGACGCTGGAAGAGTCCCATGCAGCCCACGGTAGCGGGGCGCACTGACACGGCACCTCCGTGACGACCCCCACCGGACCCCTACCCGACCCCCTGTCGCCCCCCACCGACACCCCGACCGGGCCCCGAGGCTGCGACACCTTGGTTAGGGTGAGCGTCGTGCCACCGACCGCGCTGCCCGAGCTCGTCCACCCGACCTGGGTCCCCGCGCTCGAACCCGTGGCCGAGCACCTCACCGCCGCAGGCGAGTTCCTGCGGGCGGAGCTGGCAGACGGGCGGGGCTACCTGCCGGCCGGTCACCAGGTGCTCCGGGCGTTCTCCCAGCCGTTGCCGGACGTGCGCGTGCTCGTGGTCGGCCAGGACCCCTACCCCACGCCGGGGCACGCGGTGGGGCTGTCCTTCTCCGTGGCACCCGAGGTGCGCCCGATCCCGCGCAGCCTCGTCAACATCTACACCGAGCTGTCCGCCGACCTGGGCGTGCCGACCCCGACGTCCGGCGACCTCTCCCCCTGGTCCGAGCGCGGGGTGCTGCTGCTCAACCGGGTCCTCACGGTGGCGCCGGGACGCCCGGCCAGCCACCGCGGCAAGGGCTGGGAGCACGTCACCGCCGCCGCCATCAACGCGCTGGCGACCCGGGGCGGGCCGCTCGTCGCCATCTTGTGGGGCCGGGACGCGCGCAACCTCGCCCCGCACCTGGCCCCGGTGCCGTGCCTCGAGTCCGCCCACCCGTCGCCGCTGTCGGCGCACGGCGGGTTCTTCGGGTCGCGGCCGTTCAGCCGTGCCAACGCCGCCCTGCAGGAGCAGGGCGGCGAGCCGATCGATTGGAGCCTGCCGTGATCGCCAGCACCCCGAGGCCCTGGAGCCGCTACGTCGCGATCGGTGACTCGTTCACCGAGGGGATGTGCGACGACGACCCGGACCACGAGGGTCGCTACCTCGGGTGGGCCGACCGGCTGGCGCACCGGCTCGCGGTGGTCGCGGCCAAGGACGAGCGGACCTTCTCCTACGCGAACCTCGCCGTCCGGGGTCGGTTGCTCGCCGACATCGTCGACCGTCAGCTGCCCGACGCCCTCGCCCTGCAGCCCGACTTCGTGTCGATCGTGGCCGGTGGCAACGACAGCCTGCGCCCGAAGGCCGACGTCGACGCGCTCGCCGCCCGACTCGACGAGGCCGTGGCCTCGATCCGCGCGACGGGCGCCGACGTGCTGATGGCCACCCCCACCGACCCGCGCGGCGCACCCCTCGTCGGGCTGACCGCCGGCCGGGCCGCGATGTACATCGCCAACCTCTACACGATCGCGGCGCGCCACGACGCCTACATCCTCAACCAGTGGGGGCTGGACTCCCTCAAGGACTGGCGGATGTGGGCCCCCGACCGCATCCACATGACGCCCGAGGGCCACGCGCGCGTCGCCGCCGAGGCCTTCCACTCGCTCGGGTTCGCCGAGGGCGACGCCGACTGGCGGGTGCCGCTGCCGCCGATGGAGTCCCTGCCGCGGCGCGAGGCCGTGCGCGCCAACGCGCAGTGGGCCCGCACCTATGTCGGTCCGTGGGTGCACCGCCGGCTCACCGGTCGCTCGTCCGGCGACAACATCACCGCCAAGCGCCCCACCCTGGAGGTCGTCGACCCGCACCAGGAGCTCCCGGCGCCGAGGTTCTGAGCAGCTGGCCTCAGCCCTGACCGCGGACCAGGACTCAGCCCTGACCGCGGACCAGGACTCAGCCCTGGCCGCGGACCAGCCGCCGGGCGGGTCGGTGCCCCTGGACCGACGACACCAGGTCCAGCACCTGCCGGGTCTCAGCCACGTCGTGCGCGCGGTAGACCATGGCACCGTGCCACGCGCAGATGGCCGTGGCCGCCAAGGTGCCTGAAAGACGTTCCGCGACAGGCAGGTCGAGGGTCTCGCCGACGAAGTCCTTGCGGGAGAGCGCCGCGAGCACCGGCCAGCCCGGCGCGACGAGCTCGTCGAGCCGCCGGGTGACCTCGAGCGAGTGGCGCGTGTCCTTGCCGAAGTCGTGCGCCGGGTCGACGATCACCCGCTCCCGGTCCACCCCACGCGTCGTTGATGACGTCGGCGCCCGCCGCGCAGACGGCGGCCCCCACCTCGGCGCGCCAGGTGTCCACGCTGATCAGCAGGTCGGGGTGCTCCGCACGGACGGCGGCGACGAGGTCGACGACCCGGGCCTTCTCCTCCGCGACGCTGACGTCCGGGCCCTCGCCGGCCTTGACGCCGCCGATGTCGACCAGGTCCGCGCCGTCCCGCACCGCCTGCCGGACGCGCTCGAGAGCCTGGTCCAGCCCCCAGGTCACCCCGCCGTCGTAGAACGAGTCCCGGGTGCGATTGACGATCGCCATCACGAGCCGGTCGGTCGCGCCGTAGCACAGCCCCGCCCGCTCACCCCGACCGGGGCGCCAGTGGACGACCACCTAGTCCGAGCCGGTGAAGGACGCCTCACGCCGCTCGCGGAAGGCGGCGACTCCCTCGGAGAAGTCCTTGGAGCGCAACAGCTTTCCCTGCCCCTCGTCCTCGCGGGCCAGGGCACCGTCGAGGTCGGCGAGGGTGGCCGCGTTGATCGCTGCGGTCGTCGCCGCGTAGGCCCGCGTGGGGCCCGCCGCCAGGCTGGTCGCGAGCTGCTGGACGCGGCTCTCGAACGCCGCGTCGGGGGCGACCTCAGCGATCAGGCCCCACTCGAGCGCCGTGGGGGCAAGGACCTTCTCGGCCGTGAGCGCCATGCGCACCGCCCGCGCGCGACCGATCGACGCTGCGACGAGCAGCGTGGCCCCGCCGTCGGGCATCAGCCCGATCTTGCTGAACGCCAGCATGAACGACGCCGACTCGCGCGCCAGCACGTAGTCGCAGGCCAGCGCCAGCGAGCACCCCACGCCTGCGGCGACGCCGTTGACGGCGGCCACGGTGGGTCGGGACGAGTGCGTCAGGGCCCGGATGAGCCGGGCGGCCGCGTCGAGGGTGGCGGTGTCGGGGTCGTCACCCGCGATGTCGCCCGAGCCGAGGTCGGCACCGGAGCAGAAGCCGCGGCCCTCGCCGGTCAGCACGATCACGCGGGCGGCCGGGTCCTCGCCGAGGGCGACGACCGCGTCGGCGACGGCGTCGAGCATGGCCGGGTCGACGGCGTTGAGCCGCTCCGGCGCGGCCAGGGTGATGGTGGCGATGCCGTCGGCCGAAGTCACGACGACCTTGTCGGTGCTGAGCTCGCTCATGGTCGCGAGCCTAACGCGTCGTCGCCTGCGGCCTGAGCCACGGCCCCGGACACGATCAGGTCCTCGACCTCGTCGTCGCCAAACCCCCAGTGGGCCAGCACGGCTCGTGTGTCGGCACCGGCGGGGCGGGCCGGGGTCGGGTCGAGGCCGGGCGTCGCGCTGAAGCGCGGAGCGACGCGCGGCACCCGGTGGCCGTCCACCTCGACGAAGGTGTCGCGTGCGGCCAGGTGCGGGTGGTCGGGCGCCTCGCCGAGGGCGAGCACCGGGGCGACGCACGCGTCGGTCCCGGCGAAGTGCTCCACCCACTCGTCCCGGGTGCGCGTCGCGAACACCTCGGTGAGGACGCGCCGCTGCTCCGGCCAGCCGGACCGGTCGTACTGCGCGGTGACGAAGGTCACCCCGAGACCGGCGAGCAGCGCTGCGTAGAAAGGCGGTTCGAGCGGACCGATCGCCACGAACCGACCGTCGGCACACCGATAGCTGTCGTAGAACGGGCAGCCGCCGTCGAGCAGGTTGCTCCCCCGCTCGTCCGCCCAGCCGCTGCCCAGCAACCCGTAGACCAGGGTGAGCAGGCTCGCCGCCCCGTCCACCATCGCCGCGTCGACCACCTGCCCGACGCCCGTGCGGTGCCGGGACTGCAGCGCGGCGAGCACACCCACCACGAGGAAGAGCGTCCCGCCCCCGAAGTCGGCGACGAGATTGGCTGCTGGATAAGGCTTCTCGGGCGGTCCGGTGACGTGCAGCGCTCCGCTGAGGGCTGCGTAGGTGATGTCGTGACCCGCGGCCGACGCCAGCGGTCCGTCCTGCCCCCACCCCGTCATCCGCCCGTAGACCAGGCCGGGACTCCGCGCCAGGCACACGTCCGGGCCGAGCCCGAGCCGCTCCATCACCCCGGGACGCATCCCCTCGAGCAGCACGTCGGCCTGCTCGACCAGGCGCAGCACGGTGCTGCGCCCGGCCTCCGACTTGAGGTCGACGGCGAGGCTCGGCCGGCTGCGGTGCAGCGACGCCATCGGCGCGACGCCGCCCTCGGGCACGCCGACCTGGTCGGACCGGTCGACCCGGGCGACGTCCGCCCCCAGCTCGGCGAGCAGCAGCCCGGCGTAGGGCACCGGACCGAGCCCGGCGACCTCGACGACCCGGACGCCCTCCAGCGGTCCTGGCACGGACGGTCTACAGGAGCTCGAGGATGGTGGCGTTGGCCATGCCGCCGCCCTCGCACATGGTTTGCAGGCCGTAGCGAATCTTGTTGTCCCGCATGTGATGCACCAGCTGGGTCATGATCCGCGCGCCAGACGCGCCGAGCGGGTGCCCGATGGCGATGGCGCCGCCGTTGGGGTTGAGCAGCGACTCGTCCGCGCCGATCTCGGCGAGCCACGCCATCGGTACCGGGGCGAACGCCTCGTTGACCTCGAAGACGCCGATGTCCGACAGGGACAGCCCCGAGCGGTCCAGCACCTTGCGGGTGGCGGGGATGGGCGCCGACAGCATCATCACCGGGTCGTCGCCGGCGAGCACCCCGGTGTGGAAGCGAGCGATGGGGGTCAGGCCCAGCTCGGCGGCCTTCTCGGAGGTCGTCATGAGCAGCGCGGCCGCGCCGTCGGAGATCTGCGAGGAGTTGCCGGCGTGGATGACACCGTCGTCCTTGAAGACCGTCTTCAGCCCCGCCAGCGACTCGACGGAGGTGCCGCGGCGCAGCCCCTCGTCGGCGGTCAGGGTGGAGCCGTCGGGCAGCGGCACCGGGGCGAGCTGACCCTCGAGCCGCCCGTGGTCCACGGCGTCGGCGAGCTTGGCGTGCGAGCGGGCCGAGAACTCGTCGCACGCCTCGCGGGTCAGCCCCCAGCGCTCGGCCATCAGCTCGGCGCCGATGCCCTGGTTGAAGCCGTCGACGCCGTAGCGGTCGAGCATGGCCTGGGAGTAGGGCGAGCCGAGCTCCTTGACCGCCAGCGGGGCACCGAGCGGGATGCGGGTCATCAGCTCGACACCACCGGCGACGGCCACGTCGTACTGCCCCGACATGATCCCGGCGGCCGCGAAGTGCACGGCCTGCTGGGAGGATCCGCACTGCCGGTCGATGGTGGTGGCCGGCACGGTCTCGGGCCAGCCTGCGGCGAGGACGGCGTTGCGCCCCACGTTGAACGACTGCATCCCGACCTGCTGGACGCAGCCCCAGATGACGTCGTCGACGACCTCCGGGTCGACACCCGAGCGCTCGGCGAGCGCCGTGAGGACGTGGGCGGACAGGTCGGTCGCGTGAGCGTCGGCGAGCGACCCCTTGCGACGGCCTACGGGGGTGCGGACGGCCTCGACGATGACGGCGTCGCGTGCGGGCATGAGGGTCTCCTTGACTCGATCCTGTGGCCGCCAGTCTCCCCGGCGAGGGGTCCCGAGGCCAGCCCGAGGGGTGTGAGTTACCTCATCGGGTCGTCACTGAGCCGTCACTGGGCGGGCGCCGGCTCCAGCTCGCGCAGCCCCGGCACGACCTGCTCGGTGAGCTGGCGCAGGAAGCGCTCCTGGTCGGCCCCCGGCCCGTGGAACACCAGGTGGTTGAACCCGAGATCGGTGTAGAACCGGACCGCCTCCACCGCCTCCTCGGGCCGCGACGCCACGATCCAACGCTTGGCGACCTGCTCGATCGGCAGCGCGTCGGCGGCGGCCTCCATCTCGGTGGGGTCGTCCAGCGAGTGCTTCTGCTCGGCGGTGAGCGACAGCGGTGCCCAGAACCGGGTGTTCTCCAGGGCCTGCTCGGGGTCGGAGTCGTAGGACAGCTTGATCTCGATCATCTTGTCCAGCGCCGCGTAGTCCCGGTGCGCCTTCTCGGCGCCCTCGCGGACCGCCGGCAGCAGCTCGTCCTGGTAGAGCTCGCGGCCCTTGCCGGACGTGCAGATGAACCCGTCACCGCGGCGGCCGGCGTAGCGCGCCACCAGCGGACCGCCCGCTGCCACATAGACCTTCACCGGCTCCGCCGGTCGGTCGTAGATCGTGGCGTCCGTCGTGCGGTAGTAGTCGCCCTCGAACGTCACGCGCTCCTCGGACCAGAGGCGACGCATGAGGTCTACGGACTCGCGCAGGCGGGCGAAGCGCTCCTTGAACGCCGGCCACTCCCCCGTGACGGAGCCGACCGCCATCTCGTTGAGGGCCTCGCCGGTGCCGACGCCGAGCACGACGCGGCCGGGCGAGAGGCACCCGAGGGTCGCGAACGCCTGCGCGGTGACGGCGGGGTTGTAGCGGAAGGTGGGGGTGAGCACGGAGGTGCCGAGGGTCACCCGCTCGGTGCGGGCCCCCACGTGCCCGAGCCACGGGATCGCACTGGTGGCGTGGCCGCCGTTGTGCCGCCACGGCTGGAAGTGGTCCGCGACCCACACGCTGTCGAGGCCGAGCTCCTCGGCGAGGACGGCGTAGTCGGCCATCTCCCGCGGGGCGAACTGCTCGGACGACGCCTTGTAGCCGATGGTCAAGGTCATGCAGCCGAGCCTACGCGTGCCTGGCCGGTCGCACCCAGGGGGCGGTTGGGCCCGGCTGCGCGCTCTCCCCTCACCCGACGTCAAGCCCTATCGTGACGCCATGCCCGCACAGCGCCTGATGCCCGACGACGACGCGCAGGACCTCATCGACCTGACGCGTGCGATCTGCGCCGAGCGGCTCGCGCCCCGGGTGGACGCCGCGGAGGCGGCGCACGAGTTCCCGAAGGACACGTTCGCGCTGCTCGGACGGTCGGGGCTGCTCAGCCTGCCCTACCCCGAGGAGCACGGCGGCATGGGGCAGCCCTACGAGGTCTACCTGCAGGTGGTCGAGGAGATCGCCAGCGTGTGGATGTCCGTGGCCGTCGGGGTGTCGGTGCACTCGCTCACGATGTTCCCGCTCGACCGGTTCGGCACCGACGAGCAGAAGCGCACCCTGCTCGAGCCGATGCTCGGCGGCGACCAGCTCGGTGCCTACTGCCTCTCCGAGCTGCGGGCCGGCTCCGACGTCGCGTCCATGACGACGCGCGCCACCCCCTCCGCCGACGGCTCGAGCTGGCGGATCAAGGGGTCGAAGGCGTGGATCTCGCACGCCGGGCACGCCGACTACTACACGACCTTCGCGCGCACCTCCGACGACGGTGGTCGCGGCATCTCCTGCTTCATCGTCCCGGCCGACGCCGACGGCCTCGTGTTCGCCGAGCCCGAGCGCAAGATGGGTCTGCACTGCGACACCGTCAGCCAGATCCACTTCGAGGACGTCGAGGTGTCCGGCGACCGGCTCGTCGGTGCCGTCGGTCAGGGCCTGCCCATCGCACTCGCCGCGCTCGACTCCGGTCGGCTCGGGATCGCCGCTGCCGCAACGGGACTCGCGCAAGGAGCACTCGACCTGGCCGTGTCCTACGCGAAGGACCGGGTGCAGTTCGGGCGACCGATCGCCGACAACCAGGGCCTCGCGTTCCTGCTCGCAGACATGGAGGCGGCCGTCATGTCGGCGCGCGCCACCTACCTGCACGCAGCCCGCCTCAAGGACGCCGGTCGACCGGTCGGGCGGGCCGCGTCGGTCGCGAAGCTGATCGCCACCGACGCCGCGATGCGTGTCACCACCGACGCCGTGCAGGTCCTCGGCGGCGCCGGCTACACCACCGACTTCCCGGCCGAGCGGTACATGCGCGAGGCCAAGGTGACCCAGATCTTCGAGGGCACCAACCAGATCCAGCGACTCGTCATCTCTCGCGACCTGCTCAAGGAGACGTCATGAAGATCACCGACACCACCTCGGCGCTCGTCACCGGCGGCGGCTCAGGGCTCGGCGAGGCGACCGTCCGTCGGCTGCACGAGCTCGGCGCGGCCGTCGTGATCGCCGACCTCGAGAGCTCCCGCGGCGCTGCGCTGGCCGACGAGCTGGGTGAGCGAGCTCGCTTCGTGGCCACCGATGTTCGCGACGAGGCGGCGATGGGCGCTGCGGTGGCCGCCGCCAAGGAGCTCGGCGAGCTGCGCGTCGTCGTCACCTGCGCCGGCGTGGCCACCCCGGGTCGCATCCTGTCGCGGCGCGGTCGGCTGCCGCTCGAGACCTACCGCACCGTCCTCGAGATCAACTCCGTCGGGTCGTTCAATGCCCTCGCGCAGGGTGCGGAGGCGATGGTCGACAACGAGCCCGTCGACGGCGACCGCGGTGTCGTCGTGATGACCGCGTCGATCGCGGCGTTCGACGGTCAGGTGGGGCAGGCGGCCTACGCGAGCTCCAAGGGCGCCATCGCCGCCCTCACCCTCACTGCGGCACGAGACTTGGCGGACAAGCAGATTCGCGTCGTCACGATCGCCCCGGGCACGATGGAGACGCCGATGATGGCGGGCCTGCCGGCCGAGACCAAGGAGTCGTTGGCCGCGCTCGTCCCCCACCCGGCGCGCCTCGGGCGTCCCGAGGAGTACGCCCAGCTCGTCGAGGCCGTCGTCGCGCACCCGCTGCTCAACGGCGAGGTGATCCGGATGGACGGCGCCCTGCGGATGCCACCGCGCTGACGCTCCCTCGGACCGCGCGCGCTAGCGGGCGGACGGCTCGCCGCTGACGCCCACGGTCTTGCCGGCGAACCCCTCGGCGATCACGTCGATCGCCAGCTCGTAGCCCAGCGTGCCGCACCCGGCGATGACCCCCGCGGCCACGGCCGAGAGGTACGAGTGGTGCCGGAAGTCCTCTCGCGCATGGACATTCGAGATGTGCACCTCGATGAACGGCGCCTCGACCGTCACCAGCGCGTCCCGCAGCGCGACCGACGTGTGGGTCCAGCCGCCGGCGTTCATGACGACGCCGGCCACCGAGGTGCGCAGCTCGTGGATCCAGTCGATCATCTGACCCTCGTGGTTGGTCTGTCGGCAGTCCACCGTCATCCCGTAGCGCTCGGCGCGGCGCTCGCACCGCCGGTGCAGGTCCTCGAGCGTCTCGTGCCCGTAGATCTGCGGCTGACGCTTGCCGAGGAGGTTGAGGTTCGGGCCGTTGAGGATCGCGATCACGCTCACCGGCCCAGGGTACCCCGGGGGCATCGCGCGCGACCGGGCCTCCTACGCTGGGAGCAGGACAGCCGAGATACGGCCCACCGCACGAAGGAGCAAGGATGAGCAGCCGGATCCACCACGCCGGACTGGCCCAGAAGGTGATGTCGGGCGCGGACGCCGCCGCGATGATCCACCACGGCGACAACGTCGGGTTCTCCGGCTTCACCGGTGCGGGCTACCCCAAGGACGTGCCCCGCGCCCTGGCCGGGCGGATCAAGGCCGCCCACGACCGCGGCGAGGAGTTCCGGATCGGCGTCTGGACGGGCGCCTCGACGGCCCCCGAGCTGGACGGCGCGCTCGCCGAGGTCGACGGCATCTCGACCCGCGTGCCCTACCAGTCCGACCCGGTCACGCGCGCCAAGATCAACAGCGGCGACATCGACTACGTCGACATCCACCTCTCCCACCTCAACCAGTACGTCGAGCACGGCTTCATGGGCCGGCTCGACTTCGCGGTCGTCGAGGTCACCGCGATCACCCCGGGCGGGCGGCTCGTGCCGTCGGCGTCGGTCGGCTGCAACCGCACCTACCTGGACAAGGCCGACAAGATCATCCTCGAGGTCAACGCCTGGCAGCCCGCCGAGATCGAGGGCGTCCACGACATCTGGCGCAACGAGACCATCCCCAACCGCCACCCGGTGCCGATCCTGCACCCCGGCGACCGGATCGGCACGCCCTACTTCGAAATCGACACGAGCAAGGTCGTCGCCGTCGTCGAGACCGACGCCCCCGACCGCAACTCGCCGTTCAAGCCGATCGACGACACGTCGCGGGCCATCGCGTCGCACTTCATCGACTTCCTCAAGCACGAGGTCAAGAAGGGCCGGCTGCCCAAGAAGCTGCTCCCGCTGCAGTCCGGCGTCGGCAACATCGCCAACGCCGTCCTCGACGGGTTGCACACCTCGCCGTGGGCCGGCAAGGGTCTCGGGGCCTACACCGAGGTGCTCCAGGACGGCATGCTCGACCTGATCGACGACGGCACCTTCTCGGTGGCCTCGTGCACCGCACTGTCGCTCAGCCCCGAGGGCGTCGAGCGCTTCAACCGCGACGTCGTCGACTACCTCGACAAGGTCGTGATGCGCCCGCAGTCGATCTCCAACCACCCCGAGGTGGTACGCCGGCTCGGGGTCATCTCGTGCAACGGGCTGATCGAGGCCGACCTCTACGGCAACGTCAACTCGACCCACGTCATCGGGTCCCGGATCCAGAACGGCATCGGCGGGTCCGCCGACTTCACCCACCACGGCTACCTCACCACCTTCGTCACGCCGTCGACCGCCAAGGGCGGGGCGCTGTCGTGCATCGTGCCGATGGTCAGCCACGTGGACCACACCGAGCACGACGTGATGGTGATGATCACCGAGCAGGGGCTGGCCGACCTACGCGGCCTGGCTCCCCGCAAGCGCGCCCAGCAGATCATCGACCACTGCGCCCACCCCGACTTCCGGCCGCTGCTGCAGGACTACTTCGACCGCGCCTGCGCGGGCGCGTGGGGCCAGCAGACCCCGCACCTGCTGGGCGAGGCCTTCTCGTTCCACCAGCGTTTCATGGAGACCGGGAGCATGAGCAGCCGCTGACACGGCACGATGGGGTCGTGAGCCTTCTGGACGAACCCGGCGAGGTGCGGGGGCGGGGCCAGGCGAGACCGGTAGCCCTCCTCGGCGCGCTCGTGCACCGGTTGTGGCCGACGCACCCCCGCCGCTGGCGCGACGTGCCCGGCCGGCTGCGGCCGAGCCTCGCGCACATCGCGCGGCTGACCACGGCCTCGGTGATCGCCTACCTGCTGACGGTGGCGTTCACCGAGGGCAACCTCGACCTCACCGGCGCCCTGACCGCGCTGCTCGTCGTGCAGGCGTCGGGCGTGTCCACGCTGAAGATGGGCATGGTGCGCGTCGGCGCGGTCCTCACCGGCGTCACCGTAGCCGTCGTGGTCTCGTCCTGGTGGGGCCTCGCCTGGTGGACCCTCGGGCTCGCGGTGGCTGCCTCGCTGCTGCTCGCGAAGATCCTGCACCTCGGCGACCAGAGCCTGGAGACCCCCATCTCGGCGATGCTGCTGCTGCAGGCCCACGGCCACGAGATCGCCGTCGAGACCCGCATCCTCACCACCTTCATCGGTGCCGGCGTCGGCATCGCCTTCACCCTGCTGCTGCCGCCGTCGGTCCCGGAGCGGCCCGCGGCCACGGCGGTGCGCCGGGTGTCCGCGACCATCTGCGAGGCGCTGCGCGACGCCGAGGAGTCGATCGCCACTCAACCCATCACGGCCGAGCGGGCCGAGGAGTGGATGGGCCAGGCCCGCGCCGCGACCGCGCAGATCGCGGCCGCCGACGCAGCCATCGACCACCTCGTCGACGCCCGTCGCCTCAACGCCCGAGCCATCGGCCGGGCCGACCTGGCGCCGCGGCTGCGCGAGGGCCTCGCCACCCTCGAGCTGGTCGCCCTCGGCGTGCGCTCCCTGTTCGGCGTAATCCGGGCGGAGGCACCCGACGCAGGGGACGGTCTACGGGATGACTCCTACGGCGAGGACGTTCGGGCGGCCTTCGCGGTGGTCCTGTCCGACGTGGCCGCATCGGTCGAGGCCTACGCCGTGGTGGTCGACGCCCAGGTCACCGGCGAGTCCCCGCAGACCGAGGAGCTGCTCGCCGAGAACGTCGAGATCCTCAAGGAGACCCAGGCGATCCTGACCGAGCTGATGTTCGTCGACGCGCGGGCCGACACGTCGCTGTGGATGCTGCGCGGCTCGATCCTTGCCGCCGTCGAGAACATCCTCGGCCAGCTCGAGCGCGGCATGCGGTTCCAGCTGCAGGGCCCGCGCTGACCACCTCGCACTCACGCACGGCTGGCAGCCGGCTCTACCGGCGCCTTGCACGCAGACCGGCCGGTGGCCCACGATGCGGGGACGTGACGCCGGCAACGCCGCCGGCGCACGGGAGCGAGAGGACCACGATGACCTCGGGAACCCTGCCGCTTTCGCTGGAGGACAAGTTCACCGTCGACGAGGGGATGATCCACCTCACCGGTGTCCAGGCGCTGGTCCGGCTACCGCTGGTCCAACGTCGACTCGATCTGGCGAACGGTCTGAGCACGGCCACGTTCATCTCCGGCTACCCCGGATCGCCGCTCGGCGGCTACGACCTGGAGCTGCAGCGCCGGCGCCGGCTGCTCGCCGAGCACCACGTCGTGCACCAGATGGGCGTCAACGAGGAGCTCGGCGCGACAGCCGTGGCCGGGAGCCAGCTGACCCAGCGACTGCCGGGACCGCGCTACGACGGGGTCCTCGGGCTCTGGTACGGCAAGGCCAACGGCTTCGACCGGGCGCTCGACGCGCTGCGTCAGGCCAACCTGATGGGCACCCACCGCACCGGCGGGGCGCTCGCCTCGTCGGGGACGACCCCACCGCCAAGTCCTCCCCGACCCCGGGTGCCAGCGAGCTTGCCGCCGCGGCCGTGATGATGCCGATCATCTACCCCGGCGACGTCCAGGAGGTCCTCGACCTCGGTGTCCCACGCCGTGGCCCTCTCCCGCAGCAGCGGCCTGTGGGTCGCCGTCAAGATGTCCACGACGGTGGCGGACGGGTCGGGCTCGGCGTTCGTGTCGCCCGACCGGGTGCGGCCGGTGATGGTCGACATCGAGCTGGACGGCAAGCCCTACGTCCACCAGCCCTCCATGCACCTCTACGGCGGCAGCGTCATGGGGATGGAGCACTCCCAGATCTACGGGCGGATCGAGGCGGCCCTCGCCTACGCCCGTGCCAACGACCTCAACCGCGTCACGGTCTCCACCGAACGGGACCGGATCGGCATCATCTCCTCCGGCAAGACGTACTACGAGCTCCGGCAGACGCTGCGCGAGCTCGGCATCGACGACGACGAGCTGCGTCGCCTCGGCGTCCGCCTGCTGCAGCTGCGGATGCCCTACCCGCTCGACGGCACCGTCGTCCGCTCGTTCGCGCGGGGCCTGTCGGAGATCCTGGTGCTCGAGGACAAGCGGCCCTTCATCGAGCTGTTCGTCAAGGACGAGCTCTACGCGCTGGCGGACCGGCCGCTCGTGCTCGGCAAGCTCGACGAGCAGGGCCGCCCGCTGGTGCCGCTGCACGCCGAGCTCGACACCGCGTCGATCGCGCGGCTGGTCGCCGAGCGGCTCGGCCGTCTCGACGACCTCCCCGACATGCAGCGGCGGCTGGAGCGGGTTACCCGGCCCACGACGCGACCGGCGCTGCCCCTCGCGCGGTCCCCGTACTTCTGCAGCGGCTGCCCGCACAACACCTCCGTCGCCGCCGTAGAACCGGGCACGGTCGTCGGGGCCGGCACCGGCTGCCACGTGCTCGCGGTCTTCATGCGCCCCGACGACGTCGGCGACATCCTCGGGCTCACCGCGATGGGCAACGAGGGCGCGCAGTGGATCGGTGCGTCACCGTTCTGCGACCTCGACCACTTCATCCAGAACATCGGCGACGGCACCTACGCCCACTCGGGCATCCTCGCCATCCGCGCCGCCGTGGCGTCCGGCGTCAACATCACCTACAAGCTGCTCTACAACGACCATGTCGCCATGACCGGCGCGCAGCCCGCGATCGGCATCCGCGGCGTCCCCGACCTGTGTCGCGAGCTGCTCGCGGAGGGCGTGGCACGCGTCATCGTCACCACCGAGGACACCGCTCGCTACGCGCGCGCTCCCCTCCCCCGAGGCGTAGACCTCTGGGACCGTTCACGATTCGCCGAGGCCACCAAGACGCTCGGTGCCGTGCCGGGTGTGACCGTGCTGATCCACGACCAGGAGTGCGCCACCGAGAAGCGGCGCCGCCGCAAGCGCGGCACCCTCGAGGAGCCGCGCACCCGTGTGCTGATCAACGAGGCGGTCTGCGAGGGTTGCGGGGACTGCGGCGCCGCGTCGAACTGCCTCTCCGTGCACCCCGTCAGCAGCGAGCTCGGTCGCAAGACCCAGATCCACCAGCCCTCGTGCAACCTCGACTACTCGTGCCTGCAGGGGAACTGCCCGTCGTTCGTGACGGTGACGACGGGTGCTTCGGGTGGTGGCTCCGCCGGGAGCCGACCGAACGTGCCGGAGCTACGGCCGGAGGACCTGCCCGAGCCCGAGCTCATCGTCCCTGCAGACGAATTCACCTTCCGCATCAGCGGGATCGGCGGCACGGGTGTCGTCACCGTCGCCCAGACGCTCGCCGTTGCGGCGCTGCTGGAGGGTCGGTTCGTCCGCGGCCTGGACCAGACCGGCCTGGCGCAGAAGGGTGGCCCCGTCATCTCCGACCTGCGCATCACCACCGCACCGGTCGACCAGGCCAACAAGCTCACCGTCGCCGACTGCGACCTCTACCTGGCGTGCGACATGCTGGCCGGGGCGCAGCAGGCCAACCTGGTCGTCGCCGACCCCGAGCGCACGGTGTCTGTCACCTCCACCGCGCAGGTGCCGACCGGGCAGATGGTCGTGGACACGCACGTCGAGTTCCCTGACCCCGCAGGGCTGCTCGAGCGGATCGCTTCGGCGTCTCGCCCCGGGTCGAGCCTCGCGGTCGACTCCCCGGGCATCGCCGAGCAGCTCTTCGGCAGCGACCAGACCGCCAACATCCTGCTCGTCGGCGCGGCCTATCAGGCGGGTGCGCTGCCCCTCGACGCAGAGTCGATCGAGGCCGCCATCACGCTCAACGGCGTCCAGGTCGACACCAACCTCCAGGCCTTCCGACGCGGCCGCCAGCTCCTGTCCGACGAGGCTGCGCTCGCCCAGCTGCTCACTGAGCTACGACCGAAGACCGTTGCGCCGCAACCGACTCCGACCGAGTCGTGGATCGCGAGCATCGTTCGTGCCGAGCACGGCTCCGAGCTGGAGCGGATCGTGCTGTCCCGGGTGCCGATGCTGATCGCCTACCAGGACGTGGCCTACGCCCGGCGCTACGCGCTGCGGGTGGAGCAGGTCCGGGTCGCCGAGGTGTCGCGCGCTGGCGGCCGCACGGATGTCGCTGAGGCCGTAGCGTTCTCGCTCTACAAGCTGATGGCCTACAAGGACGAGTACGAGGTCGCCCGGTTGCACCGCGACCCCGCCCTCAAGGCCGAGGTGATCGAGCGCTTCGGCCCGGACGCGCGCTACCGGTTCATGCTGCAGCCGCCGATGATGAAGTCGCTCGGCCTGCACAAGAAGATCGCCGTGCCCGACCGGGTCGGTGACGCCCTGTTCGCCACCCTCGCGCCGATGAAGCGGTTGCGCGGCACTCGTTTCGACCCGTTCGGCCGCGACCACGTGCGCGTCGTCGAGCGCGAGCTGCTGGCCGAGTTCGAGGCGTTGGTCGACGAGCTCGCGGCGCGCGTGGGTGAGTCGAACCACGCCGTCGCGCTCGAGCTCGCCCAGCTGCCCGACGTGGTACGCGGCTACGACGACGTCAAGCTGGACAATGTGAAGACCTACAAGGAGCAGCTGACCCGGTTGCGGGCTCGGCTCACCGACGCCAGCCGCGACCGCGTAGACCTTCCGCTCTCGAAAGGTGCTCCCTGATGGCCCTGCTCAGCAAGATGTTGCTCGACCGGTTGCACCGTCTCGGCGTCACCGGCCCGCGACCCACCGGTCGGTCGGCCCACGAGCCACGGCCGACCGACGACAACCTCGACGCCGACGCGTCGGTCGAAGGCCGACTCGACCCCAGCACCGCCGCGCTGATGGACGGAGCCCCGCCAGGGTCTACCTCCGGGCGGGCGCAGCCCGAGCGCCGCCCGCGCCCCACCGGCGACCCCGACCCCCGAAGCGGCCCCGGCGCCGGCGCCTCCGAGGCTGACGCGACGCACCTGCCCGGTTGACGGAGCGCCTGCCCGCGGTTGACGGCTGCCGGCTCGGCTGACGTCGCGCCCGCCCTGCTGAAGGAGCGGCCGCCCTGCGGAGGGAGCGCCTGGCCTCCTGACGGGACGCCTGACCGGCTGACGGGGGCTTTTGTCCTGGTGGCGGCGCCCTCGGGCCTGAGGTACCGGCCTGCTCGCCGTCCCTCTGCGCCGTCCCTCGACACCCGAGCTGTGGCCTGGTCTCCACGCGCCGCCCATCAGAACGGCGGCCGGTGGTCCCCCGGCTCCACCGGTCGTGGTGCTGGAGGTCCTTCGGCTAGAGGTCGCCGAGTCTCTGGTTGCCGGGCAGCAGGCGGTCCAGATGCAGGTCGTCCAGGTGCAGGCTGCCCCGGTGCCAGCTGCCCAGCCTCAGGTTGCCCAGGTGCGTGTTGCTCAGCTGAGGGTTGTCCCTGTGACGGTTGCCCGAGAGCAGGTTGCCCAGCTGCAGATTGGCCGGGTGCAGGTTGGCCTGCTGCAGGTTGCGGGAGTCGTCCGAAGGCTGGTCCCGTGGTGCCAGGCGCGGTCGGGTGCCAGTGCGTGTAGGGCAACCGGGGAGTGGCGCGGACGCTGTCCAGGCCGTCGAGCCCGCCGAGGAGACCTTCGTACCAGCGGTCCAGCTCGGCGTCGCGCGCCACGTGGCCAGGCGGCGGAGGGCACAGATGCTCGGGTCGGGGGTACGGGGTTGGCCTGGTAACGACCGTCCGACCCGTCGGCAGGGTCCAGCGCAGGTGCCGCTCCGGCCAGTCGGTCCGGCCATCGACAAGGGCGTCGAGCACGGAGCTCACCGAATCATGGCCGCCAGGATCTGCATGGCCTGGTGCTGCCGGGTCCGGGTCCACGGGAGTAGCCACGACAGGGGTCGGCTCGTCGGCGGTGGGCCCAGCAGTGATCGGCCCGCCGGCGGCTCGGCTGGCAGGCCCCTGGGTGTCGGCCGTGGGCCCGGCGTTAGGCCCGGCGGTGGTCGGGACGTCGACGCTAGGCCCGACATGGCTGGGGTCGTCGGCAGCCTGTCCGCCAGAGCGCGGACCGTCGACATGGACCGGGGTGACGTGCCACAGGCCTTCGGTCTTGTGGTGGTGATGGTTCGCGTCCAGCGTGTGCAGGTTGTCGCCCATGGTCGGGCCGCCCTCGCTGTGCGGCCATACGTGATCGAGCTGCAGGTCGTGATGGCGCAGGCACCCCGGGGCCCGGCAGCCGTTGTCCAGCACCGCGAGGTGGTCCCGCATGGCGCGGCCGGGCTGGTAGGAGCGCACGGGCGTGTTCAGCGCGACCCCGCTGACGGGGTCCGTCACGATCCGACGCCAGATCCCACCGCCTGCGAGCGCGACGGCCCGCACCTGGGCCGCGGTCAGGTAGCCCCGCACCGGTCCGCCGTCCAGTCGGGCCGGCAGGGACGAGGTCCCGAGGAGCGTCTCCAGGGACACGGTGATGTTCAGGATGGCCATGACCGGACGTACGCCGTCGAAGCCGTTCAGCAACTCCTCACCCACCGTGCTGGGGGCCGGCACGGCACGGTCTGGCTAGGGTGGCGTCGGGTCGCTGGGTGAGAGGTCGCTCGGTGGGAGGTCGCTCGGTGTGAAGGGGCGAGGCCCGATCAGGTCACCCGGGAGGACGAGCTCGGTTGAGCCGCAAGGTGGTCCGCCAGATCGGGATACGGCAGCAGCGGGTCGGCATCTATGGGAGCGTCGCTGTCGATGCCCGCATCCGCACCGGTCGCGGCGACACCCGTGGGGACGTGGCTGTGGCTCCTCGCATCGGCGCTCGTCGCGTCTGCACACCTGGGGACATCGCTGTCGTTGCCCCGTCGGCCGCGGCCGAGCCTGCACGCATGGGGGTGTCGCTGCTCCGAGCACCGCTGCATGGATCGGCAGCCGCGCAGATGTCGCTACCCGCGCCAGCCGCGCAGATGTCGCTACCCGCGCCAGCCGCGGAGGTGTCGCTGCCCGCGTCAGCCCCGGCCGAGCCTGCACGCACGGGGGCGTCGCTGTTGGTCTCGGCGGGGCGGCTGGGGTCGCCATGGCAGGACACCGGGTGGTCAGGGTGGTTGGGGTGATGGCCATGCAGCAGCAGCCCGAGAGCGAGGTCGGCGCCGAGCTGGCCCATCGTCCGGGGATCGCCGAGCTGGCGGGCGCGGCGGGCCATCTGGTGGATCCGGTTGTGGGCGGCGGCTACCGCGGCAGCATCACCGGTGACGTTGACCTCGCCGGTGCCGTCCGGGTGCAACCGTGAAGACACGCGTCGCTCCGCCATGGCCTGCTCCCGGTCCCCTACGTCGGGGTCCTCGTCCAGCAGCCAGGCGAGTCCCTGGTCGAACCGGTCGCGAAACACCACCCAGGACAGGGCAGGTAGCTCAGGGTCGACCCAGTCCCCCACGGTCCAGCCGGTTGCCTCGACCAAAGCCTCGCGTCGCGCTTGCGCCGCGCGAGCCCGCAGAACGGCCCGCGCACCGCAGCGTCGGAAGGGGACGCCACCAGGCGCTGCATCCGCAGGCGTCCCGGCAGCAGCAGCGGCGAGCTCTGGGGCGCAGGGGTGCGTCAGGCCGGCGACGTGGCGGGTCAGCCACGCCAGCTGCGGGTCGGTGAGGTGCTCGGAGCGCCGAGAGGTCAGCACGCGCACCATCTCGGGGGTGAGCACGCCCTCGCCGAGCAGCCGTGCCGCCACCTGGGTGCGCTCAGCAGCACCGTTGGCGAGCCGGTTCATCAGGGCCCGCCGATCCGGATCCCAGCCCAACGTGGCTACCGCCTCGTCCAGGACGGCCCGTCGAGCCCGGCCCTCGATGCGACCGAGCGCGGCTGGCGACGGGTCGTGGTCTGGACCGTAGCGGTCGCCGACCTTCTGCTCGGCTGTGGCCGCGGTCAGCACCTGCACTGCGGCCGCCTGCAGCGTGGTCAGGAAGGCGATGCTCTGCTGGGTCAGCACCAGCACGTCGGCGACGTCGCGCCCGTGGACGGGGAGCGCGGCGGCTCCCTCACGGTCCAGCGCAACCAGGGCGTCGACCAAGGTCAGGCAGTCCTCGAACCCGATGATGGCCTCGTCCGACATCGCTGCCGCCACAGCAACCAGCAGCGACCCGCCCACGGGGGCGTCGGCAACCGGTGCGGCGGCGGCGAGCGTCTGGGGCATGTCCGCGATCCACCTTCCTGATCTGCTCTGATCAGGCCGCTCGAACACGTGCGCCGCGAGGACGGACCACCTTCAAAGGACCTGGCCCACACTCAAGCACCACCCACTGACAGACCCCCTCACGCGGCCCCCCGACCCCCACGGCCCCACCCAGCCATCACTTCCACCCAGGCCGATGGCCTCACCGGGCAGCAGAAGGCCGCGGCCGCACCCCACCAGGGGCGCGGCCGCGGCCTTGCTTCTCGTGTGTCGATTCTCGCCTGTCGCTGCTCGTCTGTGCTCGATCCAAACGACTCACGCGATGACTCACAACCGGTCAGAAAACCGCCCCGACCAGCTCTTCCTCCACCGCTAAGCCCGCAAGAAGCAGCAGGCCACAGCCACAAGACGAACAGAGCTGACGGTCGGACTCGAACCGACAACCGCCTGTTTACAAGACAGGTGCGCTACCAATTGCGCCACGCCAGCGGGCTGGGCCGACCCCAGCCAAGGGGGCGGACCGCGCTTGAATCCTACCGACAACGCGCCGGTGGCCCCGACGACGCGAGGTCGACGGGGCCACCGGTGGGGGCACTACGGGGTGCGGCTTGCTCAGTGGGTGTTCGCCCAGCGAGCGAGGCCGGCGATGGTGCGGCCGTTGGGGCGCGAGGCGCCGTCGCGGGCGATGCCGGCGAGGGCCTGGGCCTTGCGGGTGGTGACCGGGCCGAAGTAGCCGGTCTGGGGGGCACCCACCAGGCGCTGGATGCGCTTGACCGTGGTGGTGCTGAGCGAACCGGTCTGGGCCAGGCCGACGTGGCGCTGGATGGCCTTCACGTCCGAGCTCTTGATGCCGGCGGAGCTGGCGATCGGGGTGCGGGTGGTGCTGCGGCTCGAGGTGAGCGCGGAGGCCGAGCTGGAGGCGCCACCGTTGGAGCGGGTCAGGCCCGCCTTGCGGGAGCACACCGGCCAGGCGCCGGGGCCCTGGGAGGCGAGGACGCGCTGCGCGACGGCGATCTGGGCGGACTTCGACGCGAGGTCGGCGCGCGGGGCGTACTGGCCGCCACCGAAGCCGAGCCAGGTCGAGCGGGTGAACTGCAGGCCACCGTAGAACCCGTTGCCGGTGTTGATGGACCAGTTGCCACCGGACTCGCAGGCGGCGACGCTGTCCCAGACCGAGCCGGCAGCGTTGGCCGGGGTGGTGGTCGCGAGGCCCATGCCGGCGACGGCGGCCGCGGAGGCGAGGGTGGTGGCGGCGCGACGGGCGATGACGGCGCGAGCAGGCGCGACGGCAGAGTGACGGGGGGTGTAACGCACGAGGATTCCTCTCCTGACGACGCCTGTGAAGTGAGCTGTCGGGTTCGGGCGGTCAGGTGCCCGGTCGCTGCTGCGACTTAACCCCAAGGACCGGCTGGGCCGGCCCGAAGTGGGTCCTCCACCGTCGTCCGCGCCCAGGCCAAGGGGTTGGGCCTGGTGACGTGCCCGCCGGACGACGCTCGGCGAAGCGGGCACACGTGTGAATGAATGCAAGGGTCTATGCAGTTGTCAGTAAACGGACACACTCGGTCACCGCACAACAGGGGTGGGTGGGGCCGAGTGCCCGCTGGACCGACCGCCGCGGACCCCGACGGAGAAGTGCGACTTGCTCGAGGGGGCAACGCCTTGGTAACGACCTAGTAACGACGGTAAGGCCAACGTTTGACCGTGACAACTCCGCGCTGACCGGCGAAGTTGCGCGAATGGGCGATTTCGACGCGTTTGACCTGCTCGCGGGCCTCTGCTACGCACGACGTTACAGGTCTTCGGTGTGACGTATCCCACACGCCCTCCGGGCACTTCGGGCGCAGTCGAAGCGCTACAGACGTGAACCCACAGCGTTCGGACAGGTTCGGACCGGGCTACCAGTTCCAGCTCAGGGCGTCGCCGAGAGGGGCATCGGTGAGCGGCAGCCAGGACGGCACGCCGTGACTGAGCAGCGACCAGACCAGCAGCCCGATGCCGAGGACGGCAAGAGCGCTGGTGACGATGTCACCGGGCGTGCCGTCGGGCGCGATGCCGCGCATGATGCTGCGCGAGCCGCGGCGCAGGGGCACCCCGCCAGGCCCCCACCAGGAGAACACGATCGCGACAGCCATCCCGGCAAGCAGCGGCAGCGCGCTCGCGACGCTGACCGGGCGGCCGAGGACGAGCGGCAGCACCCAGGACGTGACATAGGCGGCCGCGACGCCGATCAGCCCGCTGCCGATGACGCCGAGCACCGTGCTCAGGGCGGCGGCGATGACGTGCGCCGGGCTGGCCAGGACGGCGAGCGCCACGTCCGACCCGCGCTTGGCGCCGTAGGCGTGCCGCCGCAGCACCAGCGCGGTCACGCTGCGGTCCACGGTCCGCGCCAGCAGCGCCCAGCTGACGGCGACCATGAGGGCGATCATCGGCCAGGTCGCCGCCAGTCCGAGGATCGCGATCATCAGCGCCGCCAGGCTGCTCGTGCGCGTGGGCCGTCCGATGCGCGGGTCGCCCGCCCCCACACCCGTCGTCCATCCCGTAGAACCCGCCGGGGCGGCTGCCCCAGGGGTTGCGGCGGGTGCCCCAGGCGCTGGGGCGGGCGCCTCAGGGCCAGTGCGGGGGTAGGAGCTGATCGGGGCCTGCGGGGCGCTCTGCGAGGGACCGGTCGGGACGGGACGGGGAGCGGAGACGCGCTCCCCGAGCGGCGGGACCGCCGTGAGCCGGCGGGTGGCGCCGATCGGGGCGGCCACGGTGGGCGCGGCCGAACCGGCGCCAGCAGCACCCTGGATGGGCGTGGGGACGGTCGCCTCCCCGCCTCGGGAGTAGACCTCGAGCGCACCGAGGACCTCGCGCGCGGCGGGGCGGTCGGTCGCCACGGGCGACAAGGCGGCCGCGAGGAGCGGGCGCAGCCGCGGGTCGACGCCCCCGAGGTCGTGCCGTCCGTGGCGGACCCGGTCGAGGACGATGTTCATCGGGCCACGACCGAACGGCGGCTGGCCGGACGCGGCGAACGCCAAGGTGGCGGCCCAGCCCCACCAGTCGGTGGCCTCGGTGACGGCGCCACCCTCGACGACCTCGGGCGACAGGTAGCCGGGCGTGCCCATGACCAGGCCGGTTGAGGTGAGTCGGACGTCGTCGGCCACGTGCGCGATGCCGAAGTCGATGACCACCGGCTCGTCGTCGAGCATCAGCACGTTGCCGGGCTTGAGGTCCCGGTGGACGACGCCGGCGGCGTGGATCGCCTCCAGCGCCTCGACGAGCCCGCGGCCGAGCCGGACCAGGTCGGCCGGAGGCATCGGGCCGCGCGAGGTGATGACCTCCTCGAGCGAGGGTCCGGGGACGTACTGCGTCACCACGTAGGGCCGTGGCCCGTCCGGGTCGGCATCCAGCACGGCGGCGACCAGGCGGTGCTTGACCCGCTCCAGGGTCGCGACCTCGCGCGCGAGCCGGCGGCGGGACTCGGCGTCGTAGGCGACGTGCGGGCGCAGCACCTTAATGGCGACCGCCCGGCCGCTGTGGTCCAGCCCCAGGTGCACGACGCCCATGCCGCCCTCACCGAGCGTGCTGACCAGGCGGTAGGAGCCCAGGCGCGCGTTCGCGGACGCGGGGCCGCCCCCCTCTGGCACCGAAGTCATGGCACGAGGGTAGGCGCTGCGCCTGGGCTGTGGCTGGACATCGGCCGTGAGCCACGGCCGGCCGGCCCGGGACGGGCTACTGCTGGATGTAGGCCGTGAGCTGGTCCTTCTCGTCCTGCAGCTGGGCGAGCCGGTGCTTCACGACGTCACCGATCGTGACGATCGCCTGGAGCTGACCGTCGGCGACGACCGGCACGTGCCGCACCCGGCGCTGGGTCATCTCGGTGGCGAGCGACTCGATGTCGTCCTCGGCCGAGCAGGTGTGCACGTCCGAGGTCATGATCTTGCTCACCCCGCCGTCCAGCACGTCGGGGCCGTCGGCGGCCAGGTGCCGCACGATGTCGCGCTCGCTGACGATGCCGTCGACGCCCGAGCCGTCCTCGCTGATCACCACCGCGCCGATGTTGTGCTGCGCCAGCAGGGCGAGCAGGTCGCGCACGGTGGCGTCAGGACGCATGGTCACGACCTGGCTGCCCTTGTTCTTCACCACATCGGAGATACGCATGGGCGCACAGTAGGCCCAAGTGACGCAGCGCGCCAGACCTCCGCCCGCTGCCGTCCCGTCTCGGAGGGCTGCCGGGTCGACTCCTATAGTGGGACCACCGCTCTACCTAGGAGGCTTGTCTCCCATGCCGGTCGACGACCGCTTCGAGCTCGTGATCGCCGCCAACCGCCTTCCCGTAGACCGGGTGGTCGCCCCGGACGGGTCGGTCGGCTGGCACCGCAGCCCCGGTGGGCTCGTGACCGCCATGGAGTCGGTCATGGCGGGCCGCGACGGCGTCTGGGTGGGCTGGGCCGGCGAGCCCGGCGAGGCGCCCGAGCCGTTCGACGAGGCCGGGATGCGGCTGCACCCGATCGCCCTGTCCGCCGAGGAGATCGAGGGCTACTACGAGGGCTTCAGCAACGACACCCTGTGGCCGATCTACCACGACGTGATCGTGCCGGCGCAGTTCCACCGCGAGTGGTGGCACGCCTACCGCGAGGTCAACGAGCGGTTCGCCCAGGTCCTCGCCGAGGTGGCCGCCGACGGGGCCACCGTGTGGGTGCACGACTACCAGCTCCAGCTCGTGCCCGCATTCCTGCGCCAGCTGCGCCCCGACGTGCGGATCGGCTGGTTCAACCACATCCCGTTCCCGCCGGTCGAGCTGTTCGCCCAGCTGCCCTGGCGCGCCGCCATCCTCGAGGGCCTCCTCGGGGCCGACTTCCTCGGCTTCCAGCGGCGCACCGACGCGGGCAACTTCCGCCGGGCCTGCCGCCAGCTGCTCGGCATGACGGTGCGCGGCGACACCGTCACCGCGGACAGCGGGCCGGACGCCCGTCTCGTGCGGGCCGCCGGCGTGCCGATCTCCACGGACTTCAAGGCGATGGACCGCCTCGCCCGCACGCCCGAGGTCCGCGAGCGCGCCAAGGAGATCCGGGCCTCCCTCGGTGACCCCAAGCACCTGCTGCTCGGCATCGACCGGCTCGACTACACCAAGGGCATCCGGCACCGGCTCAAGGCCTACCAGGAGCTGCTGGCTGACGGGGCGCTCGACGGCAGCGAGACCACGTTCATCCAGATCGCGACCCCGAGCCGGGAGCGGATCGACGCCTACATCGAGCTCAAGGAGCAGGTCGAGGGCACCGTGGGTCGCATCAACGGCGAGTACTCCACCATCGGCTCCCCCGCCATGGAGTACCTCCACCGCTCCTACGGGCGAGAGGAGATGGCCGCGCTGTTCCTCGCCGCCGACGTCATGGTCGTCACCCCGCTGCGCGACGGCATGAACCTCGTCGCCAAGGAGTACGTCGCCTGCCGCTACGACGACCAGGGAGCCCTGGTCCTCAGCGAGTTCACCGGCGCGGCAGAGGAGCTCAGGGAGGCGTTCATGTGCAACCCGCACGACGTCGAGGGCCTCAAGCAGACCTTGCTCGACGCCATCCACGCCGGCCCCGACGAGCAGCGCCGCCGGATGCGCCGCATGCGCAGCGCCGTCCGCCGCCACGACGTCCAGACCTGGGCCGACGACTTCCTCTCCGCGCTCGAGGCGCTCCCGCCCGCCCAGCACCCCGGAAGGGGCACCACCATGACCGACCCAGCCACCACCCCAGCCATGAACCCCACTGACCCGACAGACCTCGGCCCCACAGACGTCGACCCCCAAGACCTCGACCCCGTAGACCTCGACCCCGGGCTGCGGGCGGCCATCGCCGCGGTCGCGGGGCTGGACCGGCTGCTGGTCGCCTCGGACTTCGACGGCGTGCTGGCCCCGCTCGTGGACGACCCGTCGACGAGCCGGGCGATCCCGGGCACGCTCGAGGCCCTCGACGCCCTCTCGCAGCTGCCGGGGACGACCTGCGCCGTCGTGTCGGGGCGCGACCTGGAGACCCTGCTGGCGCTCACCGGGCTCGACGGGCACGAGCGGATCGCGGCCGTGGGCAGCCACGGCGCCCAGTCGACCACCGACGACACCAGCACCCAGGCGCTCACGCCGGAGCAGGCCGACCAGCTGGCCGTCCTCGACGCCGAGCTGAGCGAGGTGCTGGCGCGCCACCCCGGCGTGCGCATCGAGCACAAGCCGGCCGGGGTGGTGCTGCACACCCGCGGGCTCGACCCGACCGTCGCCGAGGAGGCCACGGCCGAGGCGCTGGTGGTGGGTGCGGAGCAGCGCCCCGCGAAGGTCCTGCGCGGCAAGGACGTCGTCGAGATGTCCGTCGTCGACGCCAACAAGGGCACCGCGCTGCTGGAGCTGGCGGCGGCCCGCGGGTCGCAGGCCACGGTCTACCTCGGTGACGACGTGACCGACGAGCAGGCGTTCGAGCGGCTCGGGCCGCACGACCTGACCATCAAGGTGGGACCGGGCCCCACAGCCGCGCGCTTCCGCGTGACCGACGCCACCGAGGTGCTGGAGGTGCTCGAGCAGCTGCTCAGTGCGCGCGGCGGGCACTGACGCTGAACGTCGGCACCACGCTGGTCGACCGACGCACGACCAGCTCGGGGCGGAAGGTCAGCTCGTCGCGCGGCTCCGGGTGGCCCGCGACCTCGTCCAGCAGGGCGCGCACCGCCGCCTCCCCCATCGTCGTCACCGCCTGCCGCACCGTCGTGAGGGGCGGGTCGGTGAACGCGATGAGCGGGGAGTCGTCGTAGCCGATGACCGACAGGTCCTCCGGCACCCGCAGACCGCTCGCCCGGGCCGCGCGGATCGCACCGAGCGCCATCAGGTCGGACCCGCAGATGACGGCGGTGACACCGCGGGCGAGCAGCCGCGCCATCGCGGCCGCCCCGCCGTCGACGCTGAAGACCGTGGTCTCGACGAGCTCGTCGACCTCCGCGACCCCCACGCCGAGCTGGGCGCGCATCGAGGCGCGGAACCCGCCGATCTTGCGAACGACGGGGACGTACTTGGCCGGGCCGACGGCGAGGCCGATCCGGGTGTGGCCGAGCCGCACCAGGTGCTCCACCGAGAGCGCCATCGAGGCGGCGTCGTCGTTGCTGACGAAGGGCGCGTCGACGCCCTCGCGATAGCCGTTGACGAGGACGATCGGCAGGCCGCGGTCCCGCAGCCGGGTGTAGCGGGCGAGGTCCATCGTCGTGTCCGCGTGCTGCCCGCTGACGTAGACGATGCCGGAGACGCCACGGTCCACGAGCATCTGGGTGTACTCGTCCTCGTGGACGCCGCCGGGTGTCTGGGTGCAGAGCACGGTCGTGTAGTCGTGCACGCTCAGCGCCGTCTCGATGACCTGCGCGAACGCCGGGAAGATCGGGTTGTCGAGCTCGGGCACGATCAGTCCGACCAGACCGGCCGCCTTGCGCTGCAACAGAGTTGGCCGTTCGTAGCCGAGCACGTCCAGCGAGGTCAGCACGGCCCGGCGGGTGCTCTCGGAGACGAGCGGCTTGTTGTTGAGCACGCGCGAGACGGTGGCCTCGCTCACGCCTGCGTGCTCGGCGATGTCGGCCAGCCGTGGCTTGCGCACGGGTCCCATCGCGGTTCACCGCCTCTCTTGACCGGGCCGGCGGGGAGCCGAGGCTCCCCGCCGGCCCGGTGGGTGGGCGGGTGGGCTACTTGACCGAGCCCTGGGTGAGGCCGCCGACGAGCTGCTTCTGGAAGGCGAGATACAGGATCATCACCGGCAGCGAGCAGAGCAGCGACCCGGCGGCGAAGAAGCCAAACCGCTGGTTGGCGTCGATGCCGCGCGACAGACCCCACAGGCCGACGCCCAGGGTCTGCTGGTCGACGTCGGTGAGGAACACGCTCGCGAGCATGAACTCGCTGAACAGGCCGACGAATCCGAGCATGAACACCGTCACGAGGATCGGACCGACCAGGCGCAGCGTCATGGTGAAGAAGATCCGCGCGTGGCTCGCCCCGTCGACGATCGCCGCCTCGTCCATCTCCTTGGGGATGGTGTCGAAGTAGCCCTTGAGCAGCCACACGTTGGACCCCATCGCGCCGCCCATGTAGGCGAGGATCAGACCCATCGTGGTGTTGAGGCCGAAGGCCGGCAGCACGTCGCCGATGCGCGAGAAGGTGATGTACATCGCGACGAGCGCGAGCACCGCCGGGAACAGCTGCAGCAGCAGCAGGGCGAGCAGTCCGGGCCGGCGCCCGGCGAACCGGAGCCGGGAGAACGCGTACGCCGCGAGCGAGGCGATGAACATCGACAGCAGCGCCCCAGACAGGCAGATCACCAGCGAGTTCTTGTACCAGGTCCAGTAGGGCCGGCCCGGATCCTGGCTCAGGGACTGGAAGTTCGCCATCGAGAAGTCGGTGGGGAACAACGACGAGGAGTTCAGCTGGCCGGACGGGTTGAGCGCCGCGGACAGCAGGAACATGATCGGGAAGAGCGCCCAGACGAGGGCGAGGATCCCGAGCGCGTGCCGCCACCACATGCTCCCGCCGCCGGCACCGCCGGCTCGGGACTCGGTGAGCTGCTGCGGGGCGTCCGGGGTGACGGGGACGGGTGCGGGAGCGCCGGTTCCAGGGATGGACATCAGTTGATCTCCTCGAGGGCTTTGGTGGCGCGGAAGCCGGGCAGGCTCATGATCGCGACCAGGGCGAAGATGACGATGGAGACGGCCGACGCGAGGCCGTAGCTCGGGTTCGCGCCCGAGAAGGCGAGCCGGTAGGCCAGCGTGATCAGCAGGTCGGTGTCACCGATCGTGGCGTTGCCACCGGTGAACGGACCGCCCTCGGTCAGCAGGTAGATCAGCGAGAAGTTGTTGAAGTTGAAGCCGTAGGACGCGATGAGCAGCGGCCCGACGG
Organism: Arsenicicoccus piscis; assembly: GCF_022568835.1. Classification (GTDB taxonomy): domain Bacteria; phylum Actinomycetota; class Actinomycetes; order Actinomycetales; family Dermatophilaceae; genus Arsenicicoccus; species Arsenicicoccus piscis. The sequence goes on along the minus strand of NZ_JAKZHV010000004.1, from coordinate 37,287 downwards.
CGACCAGCAGCAACGGCATGGTGATCTTGCGCAGCGTCTGCATGGCGTTCGCCCCGTCGATGCGCGCGGCCTCCTGGACGTCGCCCGGGATCGACTGCAGCGCACCGGTGCACACGAGGAACATGTAGGGGAAGCCGAGCCACAGGTTCGTGATGAGCACGGCGGCCTTGGCGGCCCACGGGTTGCCGAGCCAGTCGGTGCCGAGGTGCAGCGTCTGGTTGATCAGCCCGTAGTCCTGGTTGAACATGCCCTTCCACAGCAGCGCGGTCACGAACGCCGGGATCGCGTAGGGCAGGATCAGCAGCGACCGGTAGATGCCCTTGCCCTTGAGTCGAGGGTGGTTGAACAGCAGTGCGATCAGCATGCCGAGGATGAACGTCAGCAGCACGGTGCCGAGAGCGAACACGACGTTCCAGACGAAGATCTTGAAGAACCCGCTGCGGAACGTCGGGTCGGTGAAGATCGTCTTGAAGTTCGCCAGGCCGACGTTCTCCCGCCAGCCCTGGGAGAAGGTGTCGCCGCTGCCGTCGGTCGCGGTGTAGAACGCGTTCTTCGGGGCGTAGGTCTTCTTCGTCACCTCCGAGTAGAGCGTGTCCTTGGCCGCGTCGTAGGTCACCGTCGCCTTGCCGACGAAAGCCTCCGACAGGCCCACCATCTTGATGCCGCCCCCGTCGTCGGTGGGCACGGCCAGCTCGCCGAGGTCCTTGCCGCGCGCGTTGATCTCGCGCGCGTTCAGCACGTCGTAGCCCTTGGCCGCGGTGATCTTGCCGATGGTGGACTTGGTGACGTCCCCCTCGGGCAGCTCGCTCAGGCCCTCCTTCGGGTCACCGACGTAGGTCTTGCCCTCCGGCGAGGTCAGCAGCAGCTTGAGCGGGCCGGTCGCCTTGGGCTGACCGGACTTCACGGCGACCGACGCCTTGTAGCGCGGCGAGCCGGGCACCTCCTGCACGGAGTTGGCGACGATCTGGTTGCGCGCCTCCTCCTGGGTGCCGAGGTGGCCGTTGCCGTAGTTGGTGAACGCGATGGAGATGGTCAGCAGCATCGGCCAGATCTGCAGGCCGAGGAGCGCGAGGATGCCCGGGAAGAGGTACTTCATCGGGACGGCGCGCTTGGTGGAGTAGATGAGCAGGATGCACAGCCCGACGAAGGCCGTGAGCGTGACGGCGAGCCAGGCGCCCTGCATCGCGAGCTGCGCCGCGAGCCAGAAGACGAAGACCAGCGCCACCACGATGAGCACCCACTTGAGGGCAACGTAGATCGACTTGTTCATGGGAGTCCTTCGGGAGAGCCGGGGCATGGACCGGCGGTGCGACCCGCTGGGCGCGGGCCGCACCCCCGGACGGAGACGACGTGCAGGTGACGTGCCGACGATGCGGTGCGCGTCAGCCCTTCGCGATGGCGGCCTTGATCTCCTTGGCAGCCGCGTCGAGGCGGGCCTTCGGGTCGGTGGCCGCACCCGAGATGAGGTCGGCCTCGGCCTGGCCCCACGGCGTCCAGACGGCGTTCATCGCCGGGATGTTCGGCATCGGCTTGCCACCCTTGCCGGCCTCGAACCACGCCTTGATGTCGGGCGTCTGCGCGGCGACCTTGTCGTAGGCGGTCTTGAGGGCCGGCGGGCGCTGGCCACCCTCGTAGAGGGCGATCTGCACGTCGTCGGTCGGCACGAACGCGGTGAGGAACTCCTGCGCGAGCGGGGCGTTCTTCGCCTTGGACGACAGGTAGAACATCTGCACGCCGAGGAACGGCTGCATGGCGCCGCCACCGGCGACGGTGGGCAGGTTGGCAATGCCGTAGTTGATGTTGGCCTTCTTGGCCGGCTCGATGTCCCAGGGGCCACCGATGAGGAACGGCGCGGCCTTGGAGGTGAACAGCTGCGCGACGTTGGTGCCGTCGACGTTCGTCGACAGGATCTTCTCCTTGCCGAGCTTGGCCAGCAGCTCGCCACCCTTGACCGAGCCGGCGTTGTTGATGATGACCTGGTTGGGGTCGTAGTCGCCGTTGGCCTTGGTGCCGAACACGCCACCGCCGAAGGCGGAGAAGAAGGGGTAGGCCATGTACGGGTTGCCCTGCTTGCCGACGTTCATCGACAGGACCTGCTTGGCCTTGCCGGCCTTGACGGCGGCCTGGCCCATGCTGATCAGCTCGTCGAGCGTCTTCGGCGGGGTCGAGATGACGTCCTTGTTGTAGATCAGGCCGATGTTCTCGATGGCGTAGGGGACGCCGTAGTTCTGGCCGTTGAACTTGGTGGCCGCGGTGGCGCTCGGCTGGAACTTGGCGGCGGTGGCCGCGTCCAGCTGGACCGGGGCCGCCACGCCGTTCTGGACGAACTCGCCGAGCCAGTCGTGCGCGCCGACGACGATGTCCGGACCCTTGCCGACCTTCGTGGCGTCCTGGTACTGCTGGCGGGTCTTGTCGTCCGGCGTGGTCTGGACCTGGACGTTGAGGCCCTGCGCGTCGGCGAACTTCTTCGCGATGGCGGTGACGGCCGGCCCGTGGGTCGAGTCGCACCAGATCACCAGGTCGGCGTTGGCGTCGCGGGTCGGCGCCGCGGTGGCGGAGGTCGTGGCCGGGGCCGCCGCGGTGCTGGTGCTCGTCGAGGTGGGGGTGCTGCCCGAGGTCTGAGCCGGGGTGGTGGTACCGCCGCAGGCGGTCATGAGCAGGGTGGTCGCACCGATGGCCGCGACCGCTCCGAACGCACGCTTGTGCATGTCATCTCCCTTGATGTGTGACAGGTCGTCGTCAGCGGCTCGAGCGGAGCCGTAACGACTTGCACCGAAGGTACCGCCACTGCAAGATCTTGCAGTACTGCGGGGTGGTCGGAGTTATCAAACCGTGACCTTGCTGACCTTGCTGATCCTGCGCTGCCGGCGCTCACCACGCGTGATCTTTGATCGATCAGATTCACATCGCGTCAGGGGTAGGCACGGCCCGCGCGCTCAGGCATACTGCAAGGGCTACTCCGGTGCGGCGACGGTGCCCACACGTGCCTCGACGACCCGGCCGGCATCTCATATCCGCCTTTACAACGGATCGTCCGGCACGTTCCTGCCGGTGAAGGAGTTCATCACCCATGGCTACCGTCAAGTACGACAACGCCACCCGTGTCTACCCCGGCGCTGAGAAGCCCTCGGTCGACAAGCTCAACATCGACATCGCCGACGGCGAGTTCCTGGTCCTGGTCGGCCCGTCCGGCTGTGGCAAGTCGACCTCGCTGCGCATGCTGGCCGGCCTCGAGGAGGTCAACGGCGGCAAGATCTGGATCGGCGACAAGGACGTCACCAACCTGTCCCCCAAGGACCGCGACGTCGCGATGGTCTTCCAGAACTACGCGCTCTACCCGCACATGTCCGTCGCCGACAACATGGGCTTCGCCCTGAAGATCGCCGGCGTCAACAAGTCCGAGATCCAGAAGCGCGTCGAAGAGGCCGCCAAGATCCTCGACCTCACCCAGTACCTCGAGCGCAAGCCGAAGGCCCTCTCCGGTGGCCAGCGCCAGCGCGTCGCCATGGGCCGCGCCATCGTGCGCAACCCGCAGGTCTTCCTGATGGACGAGCCGCTGTCGAACCTCGACGCCAAGCTGCGTGTCCAGACCCGCACCCAGATCGCGTCGCTGCAGCGCCGCCTCGGGGTCACCACGGTCTACGTCACGCACGACCAGGTCGAGGCCATGACGATGGGTGACCGCGTCGCGGTCCTCAAGGACGGCCTGCTCCAGCAGTGCGACAGCCCGCGCCGCATGTACGACCACCCCGACAACGTCTTCGTCGCCGGCTTCATCGGCTCCCCGGCCATGAACCTGTTCGACGTGCCGGTCGTCGACGGTGGCGTCAAGCTCGGCTCGCACGTGACCCCGGTCCCGCGCGACACGCTCAACGAGGGTGGCTCGACCATCACGCTCGGTGTCCGTCCCGAGGACCTCACCGTCAACGAGCAGAACGACGGCCTGCCGGTCGTGGTCGACGTCGTCGAGGAGCTCGGCGCCGACGCCTACATCTACGGCACCACCGACGCCGCGCACGGCTCCGCCGCGATCATCGCGCGCGTCGACGGTCGCCGTCCCCCGGAGAAGGGCCAGACGGTCTACCTGGCCCCGAACCACGACCACGTCCACCTGTTCAGCAAGGAGACCGGTCGCCGCCTCGGCGACTGAGCGCCACTCGCACGCACGACGGGCGGTCACCCCACGGGGTGGCCGCCCGTCGCCTGTGCGCGAGATCTGCCACGATGGGCAGGTGCTGCAGATCACCACCATTCGGCCGGCGGCCGACATCTACGACCTGCCCTGGTCGACCCCGCTCGAGGACTGGCCCGAGGACCTGCTCGCCGTGCTTCCCCGGGGCATCTCGCGGCACACCGTGCGGTTCGTGCGGACCTCCCAGGGCGTGATCGCCGTCAAGGAGATCAAGGACGACATCGCCTACCGCGAGTACCACCTGCTGCGGGCGCTCGGCCGCCTGGACATCCCGTGCGTGCAGCCGTTCGGGATCGTGTCCGGCCGCACCGACGACCAGGGGAACCCGCTCGACGGCGCATTGCTGACCTACCACCTGCAGTACTCCCTGCCGTTCCGCGCGCTGTTCAGCCAGGCGCTGCGCCAGGACACCGCCCGCCGGCTGATCGACGCGCTCGCGGTGCTGCTCGTGCGCCTGCACCTGCAGGGCTTCTGGTGGGGCGACGTGTCGCTGTCCAACACGCTGTTCCGCCGCGACGCCGGGGAGTTCGCGGCCTACCTGGTGGACGCCGAGACCGGCGAGCTGCGGGACCAGCTGTCCGACGGCCAGCGCGAGCACGACCTGGAGATCGCCCGCATCAACATCGCCGGCGAGCTGCTCGACCTGGAGGCGGGCGGGTTGCTGCCGCCCGGGCAGGACCCGCTCGAGATCGCCGTGCACATCATGAGCCGCTACGCCGCGCTGTGGTCGGCCCTCACCGAGACCGAGACCTACGACACCGGCGAGCGCTGGCGGGTGGACGAGCGGATCCGGCGACTCAACGACCTCGGCTTCGACGTGGGCGAGCTGTCGCTCACCACCGACCTGGACGGGTCACGCATCCTGATACAGCCCAAGGTCGTCGACGCCGGCCACCACTCGCGTCGGCTGCTGCGCCTCACCGGGCTCGACGTCGGCGAGGGCCAGGCCCGGCGCCTGCTCAACGACCTGGACTCGTTCCGCGCCAGCATCAACGCCCAGGGCGAGGACGAGGCGATCGTCGCCAACCAGTGGCTCAACCAGATCTACCTGCCGGTGACGCGCACCGCGCACCCGTCGCTGATCCGCAAGCTGGAGCCCGCGGAGCTGTTCCACGAGGTGCTGGAGCACCGGTGGTATCTCAGCGAGCGGCTCGGGCACGACATCCCGATCGAGGACGCCGTGCGCGACTACACCCAGACCATCCTGCCTTCGCGGGCCGACGAGCAGACCGTCGTCGACGCGGACACCCAGGAGCTGGACCTCACCGAGATGTTCAGCGACGACGACTTCGACGAGGTCGAGCTGGACCAGGACGGCAACCCGGTCGAGGCGACCGGCGAGGAGTGGACCGCCGACGACGACGACAGCGCGTGGGTGCTCAACGACTGGAACCCCGACTGGCGGACCCGCGACTAGCTGCGCGCCTGCAGGGATCGGCAGCGACGGGCAGCCTCAGCGGCGGACGCCGGCCTCTGAGCGCTGCCGCGCGATCTCGTAGAGCGTGACCCCGGTCGCGAGCCCGGCGTTGAGCGACTCGACGGCCGACGACATCGGGATCGAGACGATCTGGTCGCACGTCTCGCGCACCAGGCGGGACAGGCCCTTGCCCTCCGAGCCGACGACGACCACGAGGGGCTCGCCGGCCAGCTCGAGCGCGGGCAGCTCGACGTCTCCGTCCATGTCGAGGCCGATGACGAAGTAGCCCTGCTTGCGGTAGTCCTCGAGGGTGCGGGTGAGGTTCGTGCACCGGGCCACCGGGATGCGCGCGGCCGCGCCGGCCGAGGTCTTCCACGCGGCAGCGGTCATGGCGACCGACCGCCGCTCGGGCACGACGACGCCGTGGCCGCCGAACGCCGCGACCGAGCGGATGATCGCGCCGAGGTTGCGCGGGTCGGTGATGCCGTCGAGCGCCACGACCAGCGGGATGCCGGGGGTCTGCGGGTCGACCAGGTCACGCGGGTCGACGTAGTCGTAGGGCGGCACCTGCAGCGCCAGCCCCTGGTGCACGGCGCCGTCGGTGAGCCGGTCCAGCTCGGCGCGCGGGGTCTCGAGCTGGGCGATGCCGCGGTCGCCCGCGATCTTGAGCGCCTCGCGGACCCGGTCGTCGGAGTCGATCCGGCTCGCGACGTAGAGCGTGGCCGCCGGGATCTCGGCCCGCAGGGCCTCGAGCACCGAGTTGCGGCCGGCGACGATCTCGCTGGTCGGGCGCTTGCGGCCGCCGCCGTGGCCGCCGTGGCCACCACGACCGCCTTGACCACCCTGGCCGGTGCGACCGCCGCTGCGGCCGGCCTGACCACCCTGGCCCGCGTCGCGCGCAGCCCGCTGGGCGGCCTTGTAGGCCTTGTGGTTGGGCCGCTCCTCGGCCTTGGGCGTGGGGCCCTTGCCCTCGAGGGAGCGGCGCCGGTTGCCGCCGCTGCCGACGGTGGGGCCCTTGCGGGACTTGCGGATCGCGCCGCGGCGCTGGGAGTTGCCTGGCATGGTTGCCTCTCGGATCAGTCGGAGCGACGGGCGAGCGACCAGCGCGCCCCGCTCGGGGAGTCCTCGACGCTCACGCCGGCTCGGGTGAGCAGGTCGCGGATGGCGTCGGCGGTGGTGAAGTCACGGCTGGCACGCGCGGCGGCGCGCTGCTCGAGCTGAGCCTCGACGAGCGCCTCCAGCGCGGCCTGGGTGGGGTCGGCACCCCCGCCGGACGGAGCGGCGCTCCAGTGCGGGTCGAGCGGGTTGACGCCGAGCACGTCGGTCATGGCGACGACCTGCAGCGCGAGCGTGCGGGCGAGCGCCTTGTCACCGTCGTCGAGGGCGGTGTTGCCCGCCCGGACGGTGTCGTGCACGGCGGCCAGCGCCCCGGACACGCCCAGGTCATCGTCCATCGCGGTCACGAAGGCCTCGGGGAGGTCTACGGTGGCGGCCTCGGCGAGCACGTCCGCGACCTGGTCGGAGTCGACGACCCGGCGCAGGAAGCCCTCGATCCGCTCGACCGCGGCCTCGGCCTCGGCGAGCGAGCCGGGGTGGAACTCGATGGTGGAGCGGTAGTGCGCGGCGCCGAGGTAGTAGCGCAGCGCCAGCGGGCGGGTCGTCCTGGCGATCTCGGTGACGACCAGGGAGTTGCCGAGCGACTTGCTCATCTTCTCGCCCTGCACGGTCACCCAGGCGTTGTGCATCCAATAGCGCGCGAAGCCGAGCCCCGCAGCGTGCGACTGGGCCTGCTCGTTCTCGTGGTGCGGGAAGCGCAGGTCGACGCCGCCACCGTGGATGTCGAAGGTGTCACCGAGATACTTGCGCGCCATCGCCGAGCACTCGAGGTGCCAGCCCGGCCGGCCGGTGCCGTAGGGCGTCGGCCAGGACGCCGTCAGCGGCTCCCCCGTCTTCCACCCCTTCCAGAGGGCGAAGTCTCGCGGGTCGCGCTTGCCCCGCGGGTCCGCGTCCTCGGCCGCCTCCATGTCGTCGATCGACTGGTGGGTGAGCGAGCCGTACTCGGGGAAGGACCGCACGTCGAAGTAGACGTCGCCGCTGTCGTCGGCGGCCCGGTAGGCGTGCCCCTTCTCGACGAGGGTGTCCATGAGGGTGACCATCTCGGTGATGTGCCCGGTCGCGCGCGGCTCGTAGGTCGCCGGCAGCACGCCGAGCAGGTCGAGCGCCTCGCTGGTGGCCCGCTCGTGCTCGTAGCTCCACGCCCACCACTCGCGGTCGGCCTCCGCGGACTTGCGCAGGATCTTGTCGTCGATGTCGGTGACGTTGCGCACCAGCGTGACGTCGTAGCCGTGGCCGCGGACCAGCCAGCGGCGCAGGATGTCGAACGCCACGGCGAAGCGCACGTGACCGATGTGGGGCGCCCCCTGGGTGGTGAGCCCACAGATGTAGATCCCGACCTTGCCCTCGTGGAGCGGGTGGAACTCGCGCAGCTCGCGGGAGGCAGAGTCGAAGAGATGGAGGCTCACCTGCCCAGTTTACGGGACCGATCATCGCGTCGAGTTGTTCTTGACCGCTCGTTCTTGAACAAGTATTCTCAAACGCATGGGCAGACCGAGAGGGTTCGACGAGCAGGACGCGGTGGCCGCTGCGACGACGGTCTTCCGCGAGCGCGGCTACGCCGCGACGTCGGTGGACGACCTCGTGGCGGCGACCGGCGTGCACCGGGGCAGCCTCTACGGCGTGTTCGGCAGCAAGCACGGCCTGTTCCTGCGGGTGCTCGACGCGGCGGCGCAGCCCGAGACGGTCGCCACCGAGCGGCTCGACGTGCTGCTCGTGGCCCTGCTCGAGCTCGCCCCCACCGACGCACCCGTCCGGGACCTGCTCGGGCGCGTCGTCACCGACCACCACGTCACCGCAGCACAGCTCGGCGACCGCCTGCTGGCGCGGGCCGGTCTACCGAGCAGTGGGCAGCCATCAACCACCAAGCCACCAACCACCAAGGAGCAGTCATGAGCAACAACCGCGTCAGCATCACCGGCGACACCCTGGTGATCGAGCCCGTCGGCCTGGACAAGCTGTGGTCGTTCACCCGACGGCTGAAGCTGCCGCTCGCCCACGTGCGGGGCGCGACCTTCGACCCCGGGATGCGCGACGAGCCCAAGGGCTGGCGCGGTCCAGGCCTTGGGCTGCCGGGCAAGCTCGCCGGCACCTTCCACGCCGACGGGGGTCGGCAGTTCTGGAACATCTCGGGCTACGAGCGCGCGATCGTCATCACGCTCGACCCCTCGCAGCGCTACGACAAGGTCGTGATCACCGTCGACGACCCGCAGCAGGTCGCGGCCACCATCAACGCGGTCGTCGGCGCCCGCCGGTCGTGACTCGGCTGCGTTGAGTCAGCGGGCCAGCACGAGCGCGGTCGCGATGGCGGCCGCGCCCTCGCCCCGGCCGGTGAGGCCGAGGCCGTCGGTCGTGGTGCCACTGACCGCGACGGGGGCACCGCAGGCCTGCGAGAGCGCCTGCTCGGCCTCGGCGCGCCGGGTGCCGACCTTCGGTCGGTTGCCGATGACCTGCACCGACACGTTCCCAATGTCGTAGCCCGCCTCGCGCACCAGCCGCGCCGCCTCCGCGAGCAGGGTGGTGCCCGGGGCGCCGGCCAGCTCGGGGCGACCGGTGCCGAAGTGCGCACCGAGGTCGCCGATGCCGGCCGCCGAGAAGAGCGCGTCGCACGCGGCGTGGGCGGCGACGTCGGCGTCGGAGTGCCCCGCCAGGCCCACCTCGCCCGGCCAGAGCAGGCCGGCGACCCACAGCTCGCGGGCGGACTCGGGCGCCGCGAAGGCGTGCACGTCGACGCCGATGCCGACGCGCGGCAGCGGGTGGACGGCCGGGATGGTGCTGTCGGGGGTCATCGCGCGCTCCTGCTGGTCGTGCTGGTGGTGGTCGTGCTGGTGGTGGTCGTGCTGGTGGTGAGGACGGCGTGCGCCCGGTCGAGGTCGTCGGGGGTGGTCACCTTGAACGCGAGGTCCGAGCCCGGCACGACCCGCACCGGCAGACCGAGGGCCTCGATCAGCGCGGCGTCGTCGGTCGCGCTCGTGCCGCTCGCGTGCGCCCGGTCCAGCGTGACGCGGTCGAAGCCCTGCGGCGTCTGCACCGCCCGCAGCGACGCGCGCGCCGGGGTGCGCCGCACGAGACCGTCGGCGTCGACCTCCTTGACCGTGTCGATCACCGGCAGACCGGGCACGACGGCGACGTCCCCGGAGCGCACGGCCGCGACCACAGCCTCGAACACGTCCGGCGGGGTGAAGCACCGTGCCGCGTCGTGCACGAGGACGACGTCGACGTGCTCGACCAGCACCGAGAGGCCGGCCGCGACCGAGGCGGTGCGGTCCGCGCCACCGCTCACCACGGTGAGCAACGGGGTGTCGAGCAGCGCCCAGGTGTCCTCGACGAACGCGTCCGGCACCACCACGACGACCTGGTCGACGCCCGGGACCTGGACCACCCGGTCTACGGCGTGGGCGAGCAGGGAGCGGCCACCGACCTCGACGAAGGCCTTGGGCACGGGGTGACCGAGCCGGGTGCCGAGCCCGGCGGCCACGATGACGACGGCGACGCTCACGGTGGACACGCTACTGCCCCCGGCACCGGAAGGTGACGGGGGCAGCAGCGGGTGTCGATAGCGCCTGGACGGCGGGCCGAGTCAGGAAGCCAGGACCTCGTCGAGGATGGTCTCGGCGTTGGACTCGTCGGTCTTCTCGGCGAGCGCGAGCTCGGACACGAGGATCTGGCGGGCCTTGGCGAGCATCCGCTTCTCACCCGCGGACAGGCCGCGATCCTTGTCGCGGCGCCACAGGTCACGCACGACCTCGGCGACCTTGATGACGTCGCCCGAGGCGAGCTTCTCGAGGTTGGCCTTGTAGCGGCGCGACCAGTTGGTGGGCTCCTCGGTGTACTCGGCCCGCAGGACCTCGAACACCCGGTCCAGGCCTTCCTGACCGACGACGTCGCGGACTCCGACGAGGTCGCAGTTCTCGGCGGGCACCTCGATCGTCAGGTCCCCCTGAGCGACCTTGAGCTTGAGGTAGAGCTTGTCAACGCCCTTGATCGTGCGGGTGTTGATCTCCTCGATGAGTGCTGCGCCGTGGTGAGGGTAGACGACCGTCTCTCCGACTTTGAAAACCATGAAGATGTGACCCCTTTCGCGACTACCAGGATACCACGCCGTTCGTGCAGCGCACACCCCGGTCATTCGCATTTGCGCAGGTCAGAGCCTTGCCATCCCGCGGTGGCGGACAAACTTGGGACGACGTCGGGGATTGACAAACGCCGGTCGGTGTGCCGCAGCCAGGCCCGGTCGGGGGCCGTCCGGCGCGTTCGGGCGCGCCCCTGCGAGGCTGCGGCTGAGCGGAAACGCTATGCTCGCGCCGTGACCGACTCTCGCCGCCCCTCCCTCGCCCTGTCGCTGGTTGCTGTCGCCGCCGCCGCGAGCCTGACCGGCTGCTCCTACTTCTCTCCCACCCAGACGGAAAGCCCCTACGCCCCGTCCGACGGGGTCGAGGTGGCGCTGAGCAACGACGTGCAGGTCCAGAACCTGCTGCTGGTGGGCTCGGCCAAGGGCGAGTCCGGCACCCTGTCCGGCTACGCCGTCAACTCCACGGCCGCCCCCGTCGACATCAGCTTCGCCGGTGCCGACGGCGCGACGCCGATCAAGGCGACCATCCCCCCGGGCCAGGGCATCAACCTGACCGACAAGAAGCTCACCGTCCCGGCGCTGTCCACGCCCCCCGGCGGCATGATGCAGCTCGCCATCTCCACCCCCGCGTCGGGTGCCAAGACCGTGCAGGTGCCGGTCCTGGCCGCCACCCAGGAATACGCGACGCTGCTGCCGTCGGGCCAGACGCCACCGCCCACCGCCGAGGCCACGCCGGCCGGCGAGGCGACCAGCACCGAGGGCGGTCACTGACCCGCTGCCCGGGTCAGTGACCCCGCTGCGCGATCAGGGCGCCTCGAACTTGTAGCCCAGCCCGCGCACGGTCACGATGTGCACCGGGTTGGCCGGGTCCTGCTCGATCTTGGCGCGCAGCCGCTTGACGTGCACGTCCAGCGTCTTGGTGTCGCCGACGTAGTCGCTGCCCCAGACCCGGTCGATCAGCTGCCCGCGGGTCAGCACCCGCCCGCTGTTGCGCAGCAGCATCTCGAGCAGCTCGAACTCCTTGAGCGGGAAGGCGATCGCCTCTCCGCGCACGGCGACGGTGTGCCGGTCTACATCCATCCGCACCGGACCGGCCGCGACCGTGCTCGGGAGCACCTCCGCCGTCTCGCCGCCCCGGCGCAGCACCGCACGCACCCGGGCGAGCAGCTCCCGACCGGAGTAGGGCTTGGTGACGTAGTCGTCGGCGCCGAGCTCGAGGCCCACCACCTTGTCGATCTCGCTGTCCTTGGCGGTGAGCATGATGATCGGCACGCTGGACCGGGCCCGCAGCGCCCGGCACACGTCCTCGCCCGAGAGGCCGGGCAGCATCAGGTCGAGCAGCACCAGGTCTGCGCCGCGCCGGTCGAACTCGGCGATCGCGTCCGGGCCGGTCTCGGCGACGGCGACCTCGTAGCCCTCCTTGCCGAGCAGGTAGGACAACGGGTCGCTGAACGCCACCTCGTCCTCGACGAGGAGGATGCGGGTCATCGGGGGGCCTTTCGGTCGAGCTGGGTGAGGACGGGGTCGTCGTCGGCGAGCACCGGCAACGAGATCGTGAAGGTCGAGCCCTGGCCTGGTTCGCTCCACAGGCGCACGTCTCCGCCGTGGTTGGCGCAGACGTGCTTGACGATGGAGAGCCCGAGGCCGGTGCCCCCGGTCGCTCGGGAGCGGGCCGGGTCCAGCCGGAAGAAGCGTTCGAACACCCGCGACTGAGCGGTCGGCGAGATGCCGAGACCGTTGTCGCTCACCACGACCTCGGCCACGGCACCGATCCGGCGCACCGTCACCACCACCCGAGCCTGCGGGTCGGAGTAGTTCACGGCGTTGTCGACGAGGTTGCGGATCGCGGTGGTGAGCAGCGCCAGGTCCCCGTAGACCACGGCGCGCTCCGTGCGCAGATCGATCGTCGTGCTCTTGCTGTCGGCGAGCAGCCGGCACCGGTCGACGGCCTCGCGCGCGGCGTCCGCGAGGTCTACCGGCTTGGGGTCGGTCAGCGTGTCGGCGACCTGGAGGCGGGACAGGTCCACGATCTCCTGGACCAGCCGGGCCAGCCGGTCGGCCTCGACCCGCATGCGTCCGGCGAACCGGATGACGGCGTCCGAGTCGCCGCTCGCGTCCATCACGGCCTCGGCGAGCAGGGACAGGCCGCCGACGGGGGTCTTCAGCTCGTGGCTGACGTTGGCGACGAAGTCGCGGCGCACCTCGTCGACCCGGCTCACCCGGGTGCGGTCGTCGGCGAGCAGCAGCACGTGGCCGGTGCGCAGCAGGCTCGCCCGGGCCGAGACGAGCATCCGCCCGCGCAGCAGCGGCCCGCGCGGCAAATCGAGGGTGAGGTCGCGCAGGTCGCCCCCGCGCCGGGCCTCGCGTACGAGGTCGCGCAGCTCCTGGTGGACCAGCTCGCCGTCGCGCACCAGCCCGTGCCGGACGGCGGCGTCGCTCGCGACGACTACCGCGTCGGAGCTGTCCAGGACCACCCCCATCTGACGCAGCGCCGCGAGGACGTCCACCACGCCGGGGTCCAGCGTGGGGTCCTCGGGCTTCGCCACGATCACGGCGGGCCCTCCTTCTGCGGTGGTGGTTCAGAGCTTCCCCGACGATACGATGCCGCACCGTAGGATCGACATCGGACGCCCACAGCGATCGTAGGCTCGTTGCTCGCCAACTGTTCACCTTGGATCACGACCGCGTTCATCCCCGGCTGCCAGTGTGCCGAGGAGACGTCATCACCCCTCGAGAGGAACCCATGCGCGACGCCTTCCACGAGGCCTTGGACCAGATCTCCGACCAGCTGGTCGAGATGACCCGCCTCGCCGGGTCGGCCATGAGCCGCGCCACCACCGCCCTGCTCGACGCCGACCTGCAGCTCGCCGAGAGCGTCATCGCCGCGGACGAGAACATCGACGACCTGCGTCGCCAGCTCGACAACATGGCGATCGACCTGCTCGCCCGCCAGCAGCCCGTCGCCACCGACCTGCGCATGGTCGTCACGGCCATGCGGATGAGCGCCGACCTGGAGCGGATGGGTGACCTGGCTCGGCACATCGCCAAGGTCGCCCGGCTGCGCTACCCCGACTCGGCAATCCCGCCGGTGCTGCGCCCGACCATCGTCGACATGGGCCACGAGGCCGAGCGCATCGTGATCCAGACCGGTGCGGTCATCCACAGCAAGGACGTGCACGAGGCGCAGGCGCTGGAGCAGGCCGACGACGCGATGGACGCCCTGCACCGCAAGATCTTCAACACCCTGCTCAGCGGCAGCTGGGACCAGGGCGTCCAGGCCGCCGTCGACGTCACCCTGGTCGGCCGCTACTACGAGCGGTTCGCCGACCACGCCGTCTCGGTGGCTCGCCGGGTGGTCTACCTGGTCACCGGCGAGTGGGCCGACGAGGATGCCGAGATCCCCGGCATCGACGTCGGTGACGACGACAACGACGAGAGCTGACGCCCCCGGCACGCTGGCCGACGAAGGCACGACGAGGGGGCCGGACCCACTGGGTCCGGCCCCCTCGTGGTGCTCGGTGGTCTTGCTGCGCTGCCTGCGCCCTACTTGCCCTGGTTGGCGACGGCCTCGGCCGCAGCCCTGGCGGCCTCCGGGTCGAGGTACTCGCCACCCTTGACGGTGGGCTTGAAGTCCTCGTCGAGCCGGTAGACCAGGGGCATGCCGGTCGGGATGTTGAGCCCGGCGATGTCGTCGTCGGAGATGCCGTCGAGGTGCTTGACCAGCGCGCGCAGCGAGTTGCCGTGCGCGGCGACCAGCACGGTCTTGCCGTCCTTGAGGTCCGGGATGATGTCGGACTCCCAGTAGGGCAGCATCCGGGCGACGACGTCCTTGAGGCACTCGGTCTTCGGCATCTCGTCGCCGAGGTCGGCATAGCGGGGGTCGCCGGCCTGGGAGAACTCGTTGTCGTCGGCGATCTCGGGCGGGGGCGTGTCGTAGGAACGACGCCACAGCATGAACTGCTCGTCGCCGTACTGCTCCTTGGTCTGCTTCTTGTCCTTGCCCTGCAGGTCGCCGTAGTGCCGCTCGTTGAGGCGCCAGCTGCGCTTGACCGGGATCCAGTGCCGGTCGGCGGCGTTGAGGGCGGCGTTGGCGGTGTTGATGGCCCGGCGCAGCAGCGAGGTGTGCACGACGTCGGGCAGCAGAGCGGCGTCCTTGAGCTGCTCGCCGCCGGCGACGGCCTCGGCGCGACCCTTGTCGGAGAGCTCGACGTCGACCCAGCCGGTGAACAGGTTCTTGGCGTTCCACTCGCTCTCGCCGTGGCGGAGCAGGATCAGCGTGTAGGTCATGGCGCCAACCCTACTGTGCGGCTCCCGGCCCAGGCCCGGTGGGGGCGTACCGCGGATCGTTCTCGACGCCGCTGAGCAGGTCGCGGAACGCCTCGAGGTTGCGAGTGGACTCGCCGCGCGCGATCCGCCAGGCCCACTCGCGCTTCATCGACTCGAGGAAGCCCAGCGCGAGCAGCTCGTTGAACGGCGCGTCGGCCGCGTCGAGCAGGGTCCCGAGCAGCTGGTCGACGCCCTGCTCGGTGATGGCCGCGAGCGGCTGCTGGCCCACGACGTAGACATCGCCGGCACCGTCGATCGCGTAGCCCAGCCCCGGCAGCCGCAGGTTGCGCCGCAGCAGGAACCGGTAGACAGCGGCGTGGTTCTCGTCGGGGTTGCGGACGACGAACGCCGACACCGACAGGCCCCGCTCGCTGACGACCAACGACGCCACCGTCTTGAGCTTCTTGTCCCCCGGCAGGGTCACCACGACCTCGCCCTCGCGGCCGCCCGGCTCCCACTCCGCGCCGGCCTGGTCGAGCAGGGTCGTGAGGTGGTCCAGGGCAGCGGTCGGATCAGGGGTGGGGCCGGCGCTGGGGTTGGCGGTGGGGTTGGCGGTGGGTTCAGCGACGCCGGTGTCGGGGGCTTCGGGCATGGCGCCGAGCCTACGCCGCGGGGCCGTCGAGCTCCTCGCGCTGGTGCTCGGCTGCCGCCTCGTAGGCCGCGACGAGACGGTCTACCGTCGCCTCCCAGGAGTAGCCCTGCGCGTGGGCCACGGCCCGCTCCCCCGCCGCCGCGCGCTCGGGCGGCGTGCGGTCGACGAGCGACTCGATCGCGCGCGACCAGTCGGCAGGGTCGTGGCCGGCGACCAGGGTGCCGGCGTCGCCGACCGCGGTGGGCAGACCGCCCACCCGGGTGGCGACGACCTGCGTGCCGCAGGCGAGCGCCTCGAGGGCTACCAGCCCGAAGGACTCGTTGTGCGAGGGCACGGCGAGGACGTCGCTGGCGCGGTACCACTGCGCCAGCTCGGGGCGGGTGGCGCTGACGACCCAGCGCATGGCGTCGGCGAGCCCGTGCTCGTCGGCCAGGCGACGCAGGAAATCCGGGTCGCCGTAGCCACCGCCGGAGTCGCCGCCGAGGATCGCCACGACCAGCCGATCCCGCAGCTCGGGCCGGTGCGCGACCAGGTCGGCGGCGGCGCGGACCAGCACGTCCGGAGCCTTCAGCGGCTGGATCCTGCCGACGAAGAGCAGCACGACGGCGTCGGGGGCGAGGCCCAGGGCCTCGCGGTCGAGCTCGCGCTGCCGCTCGATCGTGCGGCTGGGCTCGGCGTCCCGCTCGACCGGCCGGAAGACGTCCAGATCGACCCCCGGCGGCACGACGGCGACCCGGCCGGGGTCCGCGCCGTAGAGCTCGATCAGCTCGCGCGCCTCCTGGTCCGTGTTGGCGACCAGCTCGTCGGCCGCCTCGACCACCTGCTCCTCGCCGATCTCGCGGCCGGGCGGTTCCGGACTGTCCCCGGACGCCAGCGAGAGGTTCTTGACCTTGGCCATCGTGTGCATGGTGTGCACGAGCGGCACCTGCCAGCGGTCCGCCGCCAGCCAGCCGACCTGCCCGGACAGCCAGTAGTGCGAGTGCACGAGGTCGTAGTGCCCCGCCGGCCGGTGCGCCTCGGTCCGCATCACCCCGGCCGCGAACGCGCATAGCTGACCCGGTAGATCCATCTTGCCGAGTCCCTCGAACGGTCCCGCCACCACGTGCCGCACGGTCACACCCGGCGCGAGCTCCTGCTCCACCGGCTGCCGCGCACTGGTGGCCCGGGTGAACACGTCCACCTCGATCCCCCGCGCGGCCAGCCGCCGCGCCGTCTCGGCGACGTAGACGTTCATCCCACCCGCGTCCCCGCTGCCCGGCGTCGCGAGCGGCGAGGTGTGCACGCTGATCATGGCGACCCGGCGCAACGCCATGGGGGTCTCCTGTCGTCGTCGGGGCGGCCGCGGTGGCACGCCTGGCGTTCTACGGCAACCACGGCGGCCAGCCGGTCATTCCTGCCGACGACAGGTCAGGAGAGGACGGGTCAGGAGAGGAACGCGCTGATCACCTGGCGCACCCGGGAGCGGTGCGCCAGCAGCAGCCCGCCCGGGCCGAGCACGACGAGCTCTCCGTGGGGGAAGGCCGAGGCGAGCCGTTCGGCGATGGCTACCGTGTGCAGGTCGTCGCCCTCCTGCGCGAGGACCAGGACGGGAGCCGTGACGGCACGCAGGGAGTCCAGGTCGTCGACCGCCCGACGACCGATGATGCCGTCCAGCAAGGCGACCCGAGCAGCCGGTACGACCGGCAGGTCGACCAGCTCCTCCACGAGCTCTCGTGCGTGCGGCAGCCGCTCGTGGTCGAGCGCGGCCGGGGTGATGAGGACGAGTCGCTCGAACCGGTCCGGGGTCTGCTCGACCAGCCGGGTGATGGCGGCAGCGCCCATGCTGACGCCCACGGCCCGAGTGGCGGCGGCGTGGTCAGCGACGGCGCGGAGCTCGTCGACGAGGTCGTCGTAGCTCCACGGCGGCGGGGGGACGTGCGAGGCACCGTGCCCGCGGAAGCTGAAGAAGGTGCGCGTGCCCGCGACGGCCGAGGCATAGGGCCGGGTCAGCCCGATCCCGGCGCCGATGCCGTGGGCGAAGACCGTGCGCGGCTCCCCACGCCCGGCCGTCAGGACCTCGAGATCACCGGCGCCCGTGCGCAGGACCTCGGTCACCACGGGCCGTAGGGACCGTCCCCTCGCCGGCCCTTGCCGAGCACGGCGCGCAGCGCGGGACGGACGTCGGCAAGGTAGATCGCGGCGACGACGAACGCGGCCAGTCCGAACAGGTTGAAGACCGACTGCACGAACACGATCCCGATCAGCGTCGCGATGCCGGTCAGCACCAGCCAGAAGTTCTTGCTGCGCTTGCCCGCCGCCACGAACGCGTCGGGTCGGGTGCGCAGGCAGTCCACCAGCGCGAAGATCTCGCAGCCGAGCGCGGCCAGCCCGAGCAGAGCCGTGATCATGCTCTGCAGGCTCCACAGTCCGTCCATCATTTGCCCAGGCTACTGGTGTCGGCTGGATGAGGCCTGGACGGGCCGTGGGCGCGCGCGGCCGGGGGCCGTGGTGGCGTGGCCGCGGCCGTGGTGGCGTCCGGTCAGCTGTCGGTGTCGAGCAGGATGGTCGTGGGGCCGTCGTTGACGAGCTCCACCGCCATCATGGCGCCGAAGCGCCCCTGCTCCACCCGAATCCCTTTGTCTCGCAAGGCTTGTGCGAGCGCCTCCACGATCGGTTCGGCGACGGGACCCGGGGCTGCCCCACCCCAGGACGGTCGGCGACCCTTCCGGGTGTCCGCGTAGAGCGTGAACTGGCTGACCAGCAGCACCGGCGCCCCGGTGTCGAGGACGCTGCGCTCGTCGCGCAGGATCCGCAGGTCCGCGACCTTGCGCGCGATGGTGGCGACCTGGTCGGGGCCGTCCTCGTTGTTGACCCCGACGAGGACCAGCAGACCAGGCTCGTCGATCCGGCCCACGACCTCGTCGTCGACCCGGACCTCGGCGCGGGTGACCCGCTGCAGCACCGCGCGCACCGTCAGGCCCTCGATCCGGTAGAGCGCTGGGCCGGGTCCGCGAGGTGCGCGTCGAGGTCTACCTCGAAGGCGCCGACGGGTTGGCCGTGCCCGAGCACCGGGAGCCGGGCGAGGTCGCGCAGCACGGGCGCGTCGACGCCGAGGTGCAGCAGCGTCGCGGCGAGCACCACGGGGCGCACCCGCTGGGAGCCGTCGGCGATCTTGACGGCGACCCCGCGGCCGTCCGCGAGGCCTACCGCGTAGACCGCCTCCGCACCGTCCTTCGCGACGGCGCCGGGCAACCCCCGCATGACGGCGGTGACGTCACGCGTGCTGCCGGCGACGTACTCGGGGTGGGCGCGCATGGCGTCCGCGACCCGACGCTCGGGGGTGCCCTCGGCGGCGGCAGCGAGGCGCCCGAAGGTGCGGGCGAGCCCCGCCGTGGAGATCCCGAGGGCCGGCGCGCCACACCCGTCGACCGTGGTCGCGGCGACGGGCTCGCCGGCGAGGTCGGCCGCCGTCTCGGCGAGATGCACCTGCAGCGGGTGGGCCGGATCGAGGTAGCCCTCGAGGTCCCACCCGTTGATGCGGCAGGTCACCAGCATGGCCGCGTGCTTGCCCGAGCAGTTCTGGGCGAGCGAGGTGGGTGCCCGGCCGGCGGCCAGCCACCGCGCCCGCTCGTGCTCCTCGTAAGGCAGGTCCGGGGTGTTGCGCAGGTCAGCCTCGGAGAGTCCGTGGTCGGCGAGGATCTCCGCGACGGCCTGCAGGTGGAAGTCCTCGCCGCTGTGGCTCGCGCACGCCAGCGCGAGGTGGCGGCCGGTGAGGTCGAGCCCCGCGCGCAGCATGCCGACCGCCTGGGCGGGCTTGTTGGCCGAACGCGGCAGGATCGGCGCCGTGACGTCGCCCCGGCTCAGCAGCTCGCGACTGCTGGTCTCGGTGGCATTGTTGGTTTCGGTGGCACTGCTGGTCTGGGTGACAGCCACGATCGCGTGGTGCACCGACTCCACGAAGCCGGACCGCACGACACGCACCACGACCGGGGCGCCCGCCAGGGCCACGGCCGGGTCGGCGCCACCCGCACGCTGCGGGCGGTGGGCCCCGCCGGTGCTGCTGACGTTGCAGTCGTTGCTGGTGCTTCTGGTGCTGCTGTCGTTGGTGCTCGCCAGGCTCATGGCGCGAAGCCTATAGGCCAGGTCGGCCTCGTCCCCGCGACCGGTGGAGCCAGGTCGACCCCAGCCCACGACCGGTGGAGCCCGAGGGGTCTACCCTTGCGGCGCAGACGCACCGCCCTGACCAGGAGGACCTGGCCAGGGCGGTGCGTGGTCGCGGGTCGTGGGTGACCCGAGCGACTCAGGACTGCGTCGAGCTGGTGCTCGGCGTGCTGCTGCTCGTGCTCGGGCTGCTCGTGCCGCTGTTCGCGCTGGTGCTCGAGCTGTTCGAGGCGTTCGAGGTGCTCGGGCCGTTCGAGCTGGTGCTCGGGCTCATGCTCGGGCTGCTGTTCGAGCCGCTCGACGTGCTGGGGCTGCTCGAGGTGTTGGAGCGGGCGGTCGACGGCGTCGAGGTGGACGAGGGCGAGCTGCTCGTGGAGCTGGCGCTCGGGGTGGCCGAGCCGGTGGCCGTGGTCGCCTTCTTGGCCGGCGCGCGCTTGGTCGTGGTCCGCTTCGCGGGCGCCTTCTTGGCCGCAGCCTTGGTGGTCGTCGACTTGGTGGTCGTCGCCTTCTTGGCCGGCGCCTTCTTGGCGGTCGTGGCCTTGGCCGTGGTCGACTTGGCCGGCGTGGCCTTGGCGGTGGTCGACTTGGTGGTCGTCGTCTTGGCCGGCGTGGCCTTGGCCGTCGTCGACTTGGTGGTGGCCTTCGTGGTCCGCTTGGCCGTGGTCTTGGCGGGGGTCACGGTCTGCTCGGTCGAGGTGGTCACGCCGGCGCGACGCGGGCGACCGGGGCGGGCGGGCCGGGTCGGCGTCACGATAGCGCTGCGCTTGACCGTGCGGCGGGTCCCGCGGCGACCGGCGGAAGCCTGGGTCGTCGTCGTGGAGACGCTGACCTCGTCGGGGATGACGTTGGCGGCCGTGGAGACAGCCTGGCTCTGCGCGCGGCCGAGCGCCTTCTCGGCGGCGTCGACGAGCGCGAGCGCCAGCTTGGCGGTGGACTCGGCCTGCGCCCGCAGGTCCTTGGCGATCTTGGCGTCCATCAGCTCGTCGGCGAAGCTCTCACCGCGCGACGCCAGGTCCTCGTAGGTGCGCTGCACCTGACCGGCAGCCGTCAGACCCTGGTTGAGGGCGTGGGCCGGAGCCTCCTGCGCCGACACGGTGGCCTTGGTCAGCCGGCTCTCCAGGTCGTCGCGGATCTCCTGCAGGCGAGCCTGAGCCTTGTCGCTGGCCTTGCGGATCTCGGCGAGCGCCAGGTCGGTGGCCCCGAGCGCGGCGTAGATCGGACGCGAGTCCGCGGCATCCTTGCGGGCCGCCTTGGCGGCCCTGTCGGCCTTGCCGGAGGCCTTGCCGGCGGCCTTGTCCGCCTTGGCGCGGGCGTCGGCGGCGACCTTCTCGGCGGCCTTGCGGACGTCCTTGACCGAACCCTTGGCCTCGGAGACCGCCTTGTCCGCGCGACGGCGGGCGTCCTCGGCGGCCTTGCGCGCGTCCTTCTCGGCCTTCTTCAGCTGCTTGCTGACGTCTTTCGACACATTCATCATGTTCTCCTTCACTGAGATTCGGTGCTGGGCGCCGTCCGGGTCGGCGACGGTGCGCGCTTCGTGGTCGAGGTCCCCGAGCCCCCGCCAGTGAACAACGCGTAGAGGTCGAGCAGGGCCTTGCGCTGATCGTCACCCAGCCGCGGGTCGGCCCTGATGGCCGCCACCACGTCGGGAGACACCGAGGACTGCGCAGGCTGTTCGTCGAGGAGCCCAGCTCGTACGTAGAGCGATTCGGCGGAGATCTCCAACCCCTTGGCGAGCGCACCGAGGATCTCGGCACTGGGTCGCCGCAGCCCTCGCTCGATCTGGGACAGGTACGGATTGCTCACACCGGCCAGCTCGGCGAGCTGACGCAGGGAGAGCTGGGCCGCCTCGCGTTGCTCGCGCAGGTAGACCCCGAGATCAGGCACCGGTAGGCCACCCGTCAGCTTTCCCATAGGTCCAGTGTGCTTGCTGCAGCAAGCGGCTGGCAAACGCTTGCTAGCAATGTGGTCAGTCACACACCCGCCCCCTCGCCGGTCGCCGACACGGCCCCTCCCCACCGAGACGGCACCTGGCCGCCGAAATGGTTGGCACACCAGCCGTTTCGATGGCCAACAGCCGTGTCGCCGGGGTAGACGCGACCAACCGCCGTCTCGGTCACCGACCACCGTGTCGTGGATGTGCACAACCGCCGTCTCGGTCGACACCTGCCGTCTCGGTCACCAACTGCCATGTCGAGGCCGGCTCGACAACCCACGCGGGCTGGGCGGGGGTCCCGGGACACCCAGGGCGTGCGCTTCGGACGGACTCATGCGCCTTGGAACGATCGAAGCTGCTCCGTAGAGCCGTCAATCAGTCCGAGGCGCACGCCACCGCCCACCCACGCACCCGCAGGCAGCCGATCTACCAGGCCCGAGGAGCGCGCACCCCCGAGCCCAGACCAACGCCTTGGCCGACCGTCCCGAGATGGCCCTTCGTCACCGAGACGGCACCTAGCCACCGAGATGGTTGCTGCACCAGCCGTTTCGGTGGCCAACAGCCGTGTCGCGGGGATGGGCGTGACGAACCGCCGTCTCGGTCTCCAACTGCCGTCTCGAGGCCGCACCCAGCCGCTCAGGCGGCGCGGGGGCGCACCTGCAGCAGGTCGCGGGCCTGATCGGTCGTGAGGGGTGGGCGCTGCATCAGGGTGGCGAATGTCGTTGCGCGGTCTACGAGCTCGACGTTGTGGCGGACGGGGCGGCCGCGCTCGAGGATGAGGTTGTCCTCCATGCCGACGCGCAGGTGGCCGCCGGCGGACAGGGTGGCAGCGAGGATGGGCAGGTGCGCGCGACCGATGCCGGTGGCCGACCACGAGGTGACCGCGTCGGGCAGCGCGGCCAGGGCGGCGACGAGCGAGGCGGTCGTGCCGGGCAGCGCGCCGGGGACGCCGAGGACCAGGTCGACGTGCACGCGCCCGCCGTACGGCAACCCGCGCTCCCCCAGCAGCCGCTCGAGACTCGCAAGGTGGCCGAGGTCGAAGATCTCGAACTCGGGCACGATCTCGCGCTCGCGCGCGGCGAGGTAGAGCTCGCGCATGAAGGGATACGGGTTGAGGAAGACGTCGTCACCGAAGTTCGTCGTGCCGCAGGTCAGCGAGCACGAGTCGGGGTCGGCCTCGAGGACGCGCAGCCGGTCGGCGTAGGGATCGGTCACCGCGCCGCCGGTCGACAGCTGCACGATCAGGTCGGTGGTCTCACGCAGCGCCGCGACGGTCTCGCGCAACCGCGCCAGGTCGAGGGTCGGCTCGTGGGCGTCGTCGCGCACGTGCACGTGGATCAGGGCGGCGCCCGCCTGCTCGCACCGGCGAGCGGTCTCGACCAGCTCGTCGAGGGTGGTCGGGAGGCCGGGCGCGTCCGCCTTGGCCGTCTCGGCCCCGGTCGTCGCGACCGTGATGAGGGTGCCGACGGGCTGGGCGACGCTACGACGGGTCATGACCCCATCGTGCCAGGAACGATGCCAGACGTCAGCACCATCCGCCGAAGATCTGGCGGTGGGCATCACTTAGCGCGGGACGATCTCCTGCTGGGCTGCAGCGACGCCGCCGGCCACGAGGGTCGCGTCGAGCGGCGTGTTGCGCTTGATGACGGCCAGCCCGATGGGCCCGTCCTCGTAGTGGCGCGCCACCGAGGTCAGCCGGCCGACCACCCGCCCGTCGAGCACGACGTCGGCGCCGGCGTCGGGCAGGGCGTGCCCCGACCCGTCGAGGTGCAGGAACACGAGCCGGCGCGGCGGGCGACCCAGGTTGTGGACCCGCGCGATCGTCTCCTGCCCGCGGTAGCACCCCTTGTGCAGGTGCACCGCCGTGCGCAGCAGGTCGAGCTCGTGCGGGATGGTGCGGTGGTCGGTCTCGGCTCCGGCGCGTGGCCGCCAGGCGGCCACCCGGAGTGCGTCGAGGGCCCACAGCCCGGACAGCGGCCGATCCCCCACTGCGGCAACGAGATCCGCGCGTGGCACGATGAGCTCGCGCCAGTGCCAACGGCCGTCGGCCGGATGCTCCTGCGGTCCGTAGAGCGCGGTGTCAGGCCCCTGGTGCGGCCACGGGTCCACCCAGGTGGGCGGCTCGCCCGGCAGGCCGGCGCGCGAGCTCGGCTCCCCCAGGACGGCGAAATCGTCTGTACGGTCAGCGATCTCGACCCGCAGCATGAAGCGCATCCGGTCGAGGAACGCGACGAGGTCGGGCGCCGTGCCGGGCTCCACGGTGATCCAGGTGGTCTCACCGTCGTCGACCAGGTGCAGGTCGTGCTCGATGTGTCCGTGCGGCGAGAGCACCAGATCCTCTGCGCTCTCACCGGGCTTGAGCGTCGAGATCGCCTGCGTGGTCATGGAGTTCAGCCAGGTCAGCCGGTCGGGACCGGTGACGGTGACGACCCCGCGGTTGGAGAGGTCGACGACGGCGAGTCCCTCGACGAGCAGGCGCTGCTCGCGCATCGGGTCGCCGTAGTGGATCGCGACGGTGGCGTCCAGCCCTTCGCCCGCGACGGCTCCTGACGTCGTGAGCAGCGGGCTCGGTGCGAGCTCTGTCATGCGTCCTCCTCCGCGCGCTCCGACCGGCACTCGCGGCACCAGCCGTGCACGACCATGTGCTTGATGTCGGCCTCGAAGTCCCGGGCCGAGCGGACGTTGGCGGCGAGCTCGACGGCGACGGACAACGGTGCGTCCGCCACCCCGCCGCACCCGAGACACACCAGGTGGACGTGGGTCGCGTGGTCGACCAGGTGATAGGTCGGCGACCCGTGGCCGAGGTGCGTGTGCGCGACGAGACCGAGCTCGGCGAGCGCGTCCAACGTCCGGTAGACCGTGCTGAGCGGCAGCGGGTCGCCCCCGTCGCGCTCCACGGCCTCGGCGATCGCGTCCGGGGTGGCGTGCCCGAGCTCGCGCACGGCCGCGAAGATCCGCCGCCGGGGACCGGTCATCCGCATCCCGCGGGCGTGGAAGAACTCCTCGATCGACCGCTCGTCCATCGGCTGCCCGAGGTCCGTCTCAGGACACCCGCTTGAGCTGGGCGCTGACGTGGCTCTGCATGGGGTGGCCCATCGCGGCCATGTCCATCACCCAGAACAGCTCGCTGTTGACCAGGCCGTAGAGCCGCGACGCGGCGGTGTAGTCCTTCGCGTGCGGCGAGCGCATCACCCCGTCGGTGGCCATCGTGAGCCGGGCGGGCTCGATGGTGCCGTAGTACATCTCGACGATGCCGGTGGGGTGCGCCAGCATCAGCTCGACCTGGCCCTCGGACGGCACGCGCAGGAAGCCGAGCTCGGTGGCGAGCGGCTTGATCTGGTTGCCCTCCTCGTCCAGCTCCCAGGTGTGGCTGTGCCACTCCAGGAACGGGCGGCCGTCGTTGAGCAGCACCAGCTCCTGCCCGAAGCGCCCCTTGCGGGTGCCGGGGTAGTCGAACAGGCCGGCACCCTCCCAGCGGCCGATCATCCAGGCGACGGGGAGCAGCTCGGGCGGAAGGTTCTCGGGGATCTCGAACACGAGGACGATCCTACCGGGCGCCCGTCACCAGCAGATCGGCGATGAGGTAGACCGCGACGCCGGGTGCCAGCAGCGACGCGGCTGCGCTCACCAGCTGGACCCGCTGGTCGGCCAGCTGAGGCAGCGGCGCGAGGATGGCGCGCACGCACGCACCGACGAGGGTTGCCACGACGCCGGCGAGCAGGGCGCCGGCCCAGCCCAGGCCGAGGAGCAGGCCGACGGCCAGACAGACCAGACCGCCGACGAGCACTGTGACGGGCATGGCCCACCGGCCGTGGCGGGTCCGCAGGCAGGTCCACTCGGCGCCCGCCGAGGCGGCCAGCCCGAGTGCGACGGATGCCATCACCGGCGGGCCGAGCCGCAACCCGGGCAGGGCGATCCACGCCACGCCGGAGCAGAGGATGGCGAGGGCGAGCATCGAGCCGGAGAGGGAGGCGACGACGCGAGGTCTACCGTCCTGACGCAGGAGCTGGTGGACGAAGGCGCAGGTCACGCAGAAGGCGAGGGCGGCCGGGGTCCAGCGCATGGCGTACCCGTCGGCCGGCAGCACGACCGAGCCGGTCAGCAGCACCGCGCTGGTGGCGACCACGATGGCGGAGCCGCGCCGAGACGGCAGCCCCACCAGCCGGGTCCAGCCCCAGGCGAGCACGCCCTCGGCGAGCAGGATGGCCAGGGCGACGATCCAGCGAGCGGCCGGGCCGGAGTAGGCGGTCACGGCGAGCACGACGGCGAGGACCACGACCCCGAGGGTCACGAGGGTGCGGTGCGGCAGCTCTATGGCCGACCGCCCGACGGCGTCCGTCACACCCGACATCCTGGCGTCACCCGCCGGCGAACGGCGGCAGGACCTCGAGCACGACACCGGCCGGGACCGGGGTCTCGCGCGGCACGGACCGGCCGTCGAGCAGGACGCTGCACGCAGGCAGCACGGCGCCGAGCCGCGGGCGGTGCTCCACCGCCTGGGCCAGCACGGAGGCCACGGTCGCGTCGGTGCCCACGGGCAGCTCGTCGGACTCCACCTCGGCCGCGGCCTGGGCTCCGGCCCAGTAGCGCACCCGCACCGCTCCCACTCGTCCTCCTCGGTCTGCGTCTGCGTCGGCTGATCTCCTCGCAGGATAGGCGACCCGCGGCAGGCCGCTCCACCACGCCCCCGCGGCCAGCCATCACACCTCACGGCCCAGCCGCTCCACCACACCACCGCAACTGGCCGCTGCGCGGACGCGACACCGGCCCTGACCCACGAGCACCGTAATCTGGTGCGGATGGCTCACCTGCTGCTGCTCACGAACGCGCTCCCCGCGAGCGCCGACGTGCTGCCTGCGCTCGGGCTGCTCACCCACACCGTCCGGACGCTGCCGGCGCAGGTCGCCTCGCTGCTCGACGGTCCACCCGGCGACGCCGTGCTCGTCGATGCCCGCCGTGACCTCGTGGCGGCGAAGTCGCTGTGCCGCACCCTGCGGGCCGCCTCACCCGACCTCAGCCTGCTCGTGATCGTCTCCGAGGGCGGGCTGGTGGTGCTCACCACCGACTGGGGGGTCGACGACTTCCTGCTCGAGCACGCCGGGCCGGCCGAGGTCGAGGCCCGGCTGCGGCTGCTCAGCGCCCAGCGTGCCCCGGCCGCCCACGACGTCGAGGGTCCGATCACCTCCGGTGAGCTCTCCATCGACGAGGGCGCCTACTCGGTGCGGCTGCGGGGGCGCCCGCTCGACCTCACCTACAAGGAGTTCGAGCTGCTCAAGCACCTCGCGCAGCACCCGGGTCGCGTCTTCACCCGCGACCAGCTGCTGCAGGAGGTCTGGGGCTACGACTACTTCGGCGGCACCCGCACGGTCGACGTGCACGTGCGCCGGCTGCGCGCCAAGCTCGGTCCCGAGCACGAGCAGCTCATCGGCACGGTGCGCAACGTGGGCTACCGCTTCGTGCCCGCCGAGGACCGGCGCACCGCGGCCTCCCTCACCGACCCGACCGACCCGACCGACCCGACCGAGTCCCTGTCAGCGAAAGCACCACGGACGGAGCGACCATGACCGACGCCCAGCTGCGCCGGACCCACCAGCTCGCTCCCGACGAGGTCGAGCAGGTCCGCGCCATCGTTGCCGCCGCCACGCTCGCCGACGGCGTGGGCCCGTTGTCGGAGGACGCCCGGCTCCGGCTGGACCGCCCCGGCGACCATGTCCTCGTCGAGGAGAGCGGCGCGCGGGGTGTGGTGGGATACGCCGGCCGGCACGACGACACCGTAGAGCTCGTGGTCGACCCCCAGCACCGCCGGCGGGGCCACGGGCGGGCGCTGCTCGACGCCGTCCAGCCGGCGCAGACGAACCCAGCCGACCCGGCCGGTCAGCCCACAGCCAGGGGCATCGGCGTGTGGGCGCACGGCGACCTGCCGGCCGCCCAGGCCCTGCTGCGCAGCGCGAGCTTCGCGCCGGTGCGCGAGCTGCGCAAGATGGGGCGTGACCTCGCGCGCAGCGACGTCGACCGGCCGGTGCGCCTGCCGCACGGCTATGCCGCCCGGGCGTTCGTGCCGGGGCAGGACGAGGACGCGGTGCTCGCCGTCAACGCGGCCGCCTTCGCGCACCACCCCGAGCAGGGCTCGCTCGACCGGGCCGGCTTCGCCGACCGGGCGGCGAGCGCGTGGTTCGAGCCGGCGGGGCTGATCCTCGTCGAGGAGCTCGAGAGCTCCGACGGGCTCGGCCACCCGCGGCTCGCGGCGTTCCACTGGACGAAGGTCGACCCGGCCGACGGTGACCCCGACGCCGGCGAGGTCTACGTCGTGGGAGTCGCGCCGGAGCAGCAGGGCAAGGGCCTCGGCCGGGCCGTCACACAGCTCGGCCTGGAGCACCTGCGCGAGCGCGGGCTGGCCCGGGTCGAGCTCTACGTCGACGCCGACAACACCGCCGCGGTGGCCACCTACGAGCGGCTCGGCTTCACCGTGCTCACCACTGACGTGCTCTACCGCGCGACCACATCCTGACCCGTGCTCGCGCTGGGTTTCGGCCACCACGCATCGGTGGCACGATGGGCCCATGCCGAGCGACACCGAGGTCCAGACCCAGCCCGCCAACGCCAACGGCACCGAGGCGGCCGGGTCCACCCTCGTGCGCTCCTCGACCAGCGCGCGCCCCCGCACCGCCGACGGCCGGTTCGCGCCGCTGACCGCGGCGGGCGACACCGACCCCGAGTCGCTGCCCGCCGACCGCTTCCTCGACCGCGAGCTGTCCTGGCTGCAGTTCAACGAGCGCGTCCTGCAGCTCGCCATGGACCCGACGGTGCCGCTGCTCGAGCGGGCCCGTTTCCTCGCGATCTTCACGAGCAACCTCGACGAGTTCTTCATGGTCCGGGTCGCCGGCCTCAAGCGCCGCCTCGAGACCGGCATGGCCGTGCGCTCCGCCGCCGGGCTGGAGCCCCGCGAGGTGCTCGACTCGATCATGCAGGTCTCGCACGAGCTGATGGAGCGCCAGGCGGCGTCCTTCCGCGACGACATCGCGCCGCAGCTGGACGCCGAGGGCATCCACATCCTGCGCTGGGGCGACCTGACGCCCGACGAGCAGGCCTCGCTCGAGCAGGTCTTCCGGCGCGACATCTTCCCGGTGCTCACCCCGCTGGCGGTGGACCCCGCGCACCCGTTCCCCTACATCTCAGGGCTGTCGCTCAACCTCGCCGTCACCCTGCTCAACCCCCGCACCCAGGCCGAGCACTTCGCGCGGCTCAAGGTCCCGGACCTGCTGCCCCGCCTCCTGCGGGTGCCCAACCCCGACCCCCACGACCACCTCAGCGTGCGCTTCGTGCCGCTCGAGGACATCATCTCCGCCCAGCTCGGGCTGCTCTTCCCCGGCATGGAGGTCGTCGACCACTACCTGTTCCGAGTCACCCGCAACGAGGACCTGGAGGTCGAGGAGGACGACGCCGAGAACCTCCTCAAGGCCCTCGAGAAGGAGATCTCCCGACGCCGGTTCGGCGCCCCGGTGCGCCTGGAGGTCGAGGAGGAGATCAGCGACCACGTGCTGCACCTGCTCATGCGCGAGCTCAACGTCAGCGACCAAGAGGTGTTCCGGCTCCCCGCGCCGCTCGACCTGCGCGGCCTCAACGTGGTGGCCGACGTCGAGCGCTCGAGCCTGCACTACCCGAAGTTCGTCGCGCGCACCCACCCCGACCTCGCGCCCACCGAGCGCTCGGAGGCGCCGGACATCTTCGCCGCGATGCGGCGCAAGGAGATCCTGCTCCAGCACCCCTACAACTCGTTCTCCACCTCGGTGCAGGCGTTCGTCGAGCAGGCGGCTGCCGACCCCAAGGTGCTGGCGATCAAGCAGACCCTCTACCGCACGAGCGGCGACTCCCCCATCGTGGACGCCCTCATCGCGGCCGCCGAGGCGGGCAAGCAGGTCGTCGCCGTGGTCGAGATCAAGGCCCGGTTCGACGAGTCCAACAACATCGCCTGGGCCCGGCGCCTCGAGCACTACGGCGTCCACGTGGTCTACGGCGTCGTGGGGCTGAAGACCCACGCCAAGCTGTGCCTCGTGGTCCGCCAGGAGCCCGAGGGGCTGCGTCGCTACTGCCACATCGGCACCGGCAACTACAACCCCAAGACCGCCCGGCTCTACGAGGACCTGGGCCTGCTCACCTGCGACCCGCAGGCCGGCGAGGACCTGACCCGGCTGTTCAACCAGCTCTCGGGCTGGGCGCCACGCAGCCGGTTCAAGCGGCTGCTGGTCGCCCCGCGCAGCCTGCGCTCGGGCCTGATCGACAACGTCGAGCGCGAGATCGAGCACGCCAAGGCCGGGCGCCCCGCCTACATCGGGGTGAAGGTCAACTCGATCGTCGACGAGGCCTTCATCGACGCGCTCTACCGCGCGTCGCAGGCCGGGGTGAAGGTCGACGTCTTCGTCCGTGGCATCTGCGCGCTGCGCGCCGGCGTGCCGGGGCTGTCCGACAACATCCGGGTCCGCTCGGTCCTTGGCCGGTTCCTCGAGCACTCGCGGGTCTACACGTTCGGCAACGACGGGGACCCGCAGACCTACATCGGCAGCGCCGACATGATGCACCGCAACCTCGACCGCCGCGTCGAGGCCCTGGTGCGGCTCACCGACCCGGCCCACCTCAAGCAGTGCCAGGACATGATCGACCAGGCCATGGCCGACACCACGTCCAACTGGGCGCTCGAGGACGACCGCTGGGTCCGCCACCACGTCGACGAGGACGGCGAGCCGCTGCTCGACCACCAGGCCGCCCTCGCCGACATGCACGCCAAGCGACGTCGCAAGTCGGCCCGCGCCTGATCGGGCCCGCACACCATGGCACCACACCCCTCGCCTCTGCCCATCCCTGCGAGCGGTGACCGACCGGTCATCGGCGCCGCCGGCGCGCTCCCGTGGCGCCGTCGCGGCGACCGGCTCGAGGTAGCCCTCGTCCACCGTCCCGCCTACGACGACTGGTCCTGGGCCAAGGGCAAGCTCGACCCCGGCGAGGACTGGCCGGTCGCCGCCGTGCGCGAGGTCGAGGAGGAGACCGGCTTGCAGGTGCGGCTCGGCCGGCCGCTGCCGCTCGCCGAGTACTCCTTCGTCGACAAGCGCGGCCAGGTGGCCGACAAGCAGGTCCGCTACTGGGCCGGCGAGGTCGTCGGCGGGCACGGTCGGCTGCTGAACGAGATCGACGAGGTCGCCTGGCTGGACGTCCCGTCGGCCATGACCCGGCTCGACTACGCGCGCGACCGCGAGCAGCTGCGTGCCGTGGTCCGGCACGACCAGGCCGGCACCCTCGAGACCTGGCCGCTGGCGATCGTGCGCCACGCGAAGGCCGTGCCCCGGGGCAAGTGGTCCAAGGACGACTGGCTGCGTCCGCTCGACGCCACCGGCCGCGCCCGCGCCGAGGCGATCGTGCCCCTCCTCGCAGCCTTCGGCGTAGACCGGCTGGTCACCTCCGGCTCGACCCGCTGCGTCGAGACGCTCGCCCCCTACGCCGAGGCGACTGGACGCGAGCTGCACCGCAAGACGGGACTGTCCGAGGAGGGCTACCTCGAGCATCCCGGCAAGGCGGTGCGGCACCTGCGCCGCGCCCTGGAGCGAGCGGTGCCGACGGCGCTGTGCTCGCACGGCCCCGTGCTGCCGGACCTGCTGGAGGCCCTGCAGGCCCACCTGCAGCACCCCGAGGAACCGCAGCAGGGCGCCGACGCGGCCGGGGCGGCCACGGCCGCCGAGCGCGACGCGATCGCGGAGGCCCTGCACGAGGCCGCCGACCTCGGGATGGCCAAGGGGGAGGTCGTGGTGCTGCACCTGGTCGGGCGCGGGGCCACCGCCCAGGTCGTCGCCGTCGAGCGCCACCTGCCCTGAGCAGCGGCTGAGGGGTGAATCGTCCGCTGGCGTTCACGGTGCGTTCATGAAGCCCCAGCCAGTGCGTCATCCGGTCTCCCTACCGTCAAGGTCAGTGGGACGCGCCAGGTCCCCGTCCTTGTACCTGCTGTGGAAGGCACCTGAAGTGAAGATTCAGCGGATGTCCGCGCTCACCCTTGTCGCGCTCGCCGGCACCCTCGCGCTCGGCGCGTGCGGTTCGGACAACAACACCGGCACGACCGGCTCCAACGGCTCCGGCTCGACCGGCACCGCGGGCGGCGCAGCCTCCTCGGCGGACTGCCCGAGCGGCACCGTCTCCGCCGAGGGCTCCTCCGCCCAGAAGGCCGCCATCGAGGAGGCCATCTCGGCCTACCAGGACAAGTGCGCCGACGCGACCATCAACTACAACGCCACCGGTTCGGGTGCGGGCATCAAGCAGTTCATCGCCAAGCAGGCCGACTTCGCCGGCTCCGACTCGGCGCTCAAGACCGCCGCGGGCTCGGACGGCAAGATCGAGCAGGCCGAGGCCGACAAGGCCTGCGCCTCCCCCGCCTGGAACCTCCCCATGGTCACCGGCCCGATCGCCATCGCGTTCAACGTCAAGGGCGTCGACAAGCTCATCCTCAACGCCGACGTCGCTGCAGACATCTTCAACGCGAAGATCACCACCTGGAACGACCCGGCCATCGCCAAGCTCAACCCCGGCGTCACGCTGCCGAGCGAGCCCATCAAGGTCTTCTTCCGGTCCGACGAGTCGGGCACCACCGAGAACTTCACCAAGTACCT
Organism: Arsenicicoccus piscis; assembly: GCF_022568835.1. Lineage (GTDB taxonomy): Bacteria > Actinomycetota > Actinomycetes > Actinomycetales > Dermatophilaceae > Arsenicicoccus > Arsenicicoccus piscis. The sequence continues at coordinate 4,856 of NZ_JAKZHV010000004.1, read as the reverse complement.
CAAGGCCGCGGCCCCCACCAAGTGGACGGCCGACCCGGCGAAGAAGTGGTCCGGCAAGGGTGAGGGCAAGGAGAAGTCCGCGGGCGTCTCCTCCGCCGTGAAGTCCACCGAGGGTGGCGTCACCTACACCGAGTGGTCCTACGCGAAGGACAACCAGCTCGGCATCGCCCAGATCGACTCCGGCGCCGGCGCCGTCGAGCTGACCGGCGAGTCCGCCGGCAAGGCCGTCGCCGCCGCCAAGGTCACCGGCACCGGCAACAACCTGTCGCTCAAGCTCGACTACGCCACCAAGGAGGCCGGGGCCTACCCGATCGTCCTCGTGACCTACGAGATCGTCTGCTCCAAGGCCGCCGACGCGACCAAGGGCAAGGTCATCAAGGGCTTCCTCGAGAGCTTCTCCGGGACCGACTTCCAGAAGAGCCTCACCGACATGGGCTACGCCCCGCTGCCGGACGAGGTCCAGTCCAAGGTCGCGACCGCCGTCGCCGCCCTTCAGTGACACCCACCGGCGGGTGTGACCGGGGTTCGTCCTCGGCCACACCCGCCGGTCTGCCGTAGCCTCTGGCACGGCACCCAGCCCCCGTGAAGTGAGGAACGCCCCCATGTCAGTCACCGGTGTCCCCGTCGACCTGGAGCCACCGTCCGGTCAGGAGCCCACCGAGGTCCCCCGCGGACCGGGTCGCCTCGGCGACCGACTCTTCGGGGGCTCGGCGACCCTCGCCGGCACGATCGTCATCGCGCTGGTCACCCTCGTGGGGGTCTTCCTGCTCGCCCAGGCCATCCCGGCGATCGCCAAGGACCAGGTCAACTTCTTGTGGAGCCGGGAGTGGAACGTCGACTCCGAGCCGCTGCGCTTCGGAGTCCGTGACCTGCTCTGGGCGACGGTGGTCACCTCGATCATCGCCATGCTGCTCGCCGTCCCCGTAGGCGTCGCGGTCGCCCTGTTCATCACCGAGTACGCTCCCCGCTGGCTCGCGCGGCCCGCGGCCCAGCTGGTGGACCTGCTCGCTGCGGTGCCGTCCATCGTCTATGGCCTCTGGGGCGTCGCGACCTTCACGCCGTTCGTCGGACCGCTGCAGAACTGGCTCGGTAGCACCCTCGGCTGGATCCCGCTGTTCGCCCCGAAGTACCAGTCGAGCCTGTTCGTCGTCGGCATCGTGCTGGCGATCATGATCCTGCCGATCGTCACCGCACTGTCCCGCGAGGTCTTCAGCCAGACCCCGCGCACGCACAAGGAGGCCGCGCTCGCGCTCGGCGCCACCAAGTGGGAGATGATCCGCACCGCGGTGCTGCCCTACGGCCAGCCCGGCGTGATCTCCGCCGCCATGCTGGCCCTCGGCCGCGCGCTCGGCGAGACGATCGCCGTGACCATGATCCTGTCTGCGCTGGCGCCCGGGTCGCCGTGGAGCTGGTCGCTGTTCAACGGTGGCGCGACGTTCGCCTCGCTCATCGCCAACAACGCCGCCGAGTTCGACTCGCCCGAGAAGACCGGCGCCTACATCGCCGCCGGTCTGGTGCTGTTCGTCCTCACCTTCGTCGTCAACGCCATCGCGCGAATCGTCATCGAGCGCCGGAAGGCCTTCACCGAATGAGCCACACCGCCACGGCCACCACGGCCGCCAACGACCCCGACAGCTCCGGCGCGCGTCATCGTGACCCGCTGTTCACCACCGCGTCCGGCGGGCGCAAGACCAAGGACCTGATCGCCAAGGTCGTCATGTGGGCCGCCTTCCTGCTCGCGCTCTCACCGCTCGTGTGGATCTTGTGGCAGGTCATCTCGTTCGGCGGCCAGAACCTGATGCAGTCGGAGTGGTGGACGCACTCGATGCGCGGCATCACCACGCGCCGCGAGGGCGGCGGCGCCTACCACGCGATCATGGGCACCCTGCTCCAGGGCCTGGTCACGGGCCTCATCTCGGTGCCGATCGGTGTCTTCACCGCGATCTACCTCGTCGAGTACGGCCGCGGCCGGCTGGCCCGCGCGGTCAGCTTCATGGTCGACATCCTCACCGGTGTCCCGTCCATCGTCGCCGCCCTGTTCATCTACGCCCTGTGGGTGACCACGTTCGGCTGGAACCGCGTCGGTGTCGCCGTCTCGCTGTCGCTGGTGCTCCTGATGATCCCGACGATCGTGCGCTCTACCGAGGAGATGCTCAAGCTCGTCCCGAACGAGCTGCGCGAGGCCTCGCTCGCGCTCGGCGTGCCGAAGTGGAAGACCATCGCGAGCGTCGTGCTGCCGACGGCCTTCTCCGGCATCGTCACCGGCGTGCTGCTCGGCCTCGCTCGCGTCATGGGCGAGACGGCACCGCTGCTGATCCTCGGTCCGTACACCAAGAACATCAACTTCGACCTGTTCAGCGGCAACATGGCCACGCTGCCGACGATGATCAACGACGAGCGGCAGTACCTCGCGCTCCCGGCCGCGCACGACCGGGTGTGGGCCGCTGCGCTCACCCTGATCCTGCTCATCCTGCTGCTCAACCTCGCCGGGCGCCTCATCGGCCGCGCCGGTGCGGTCAAGGCCTGACCACTCCCCCGACCAGACGCTCTACCGAAGAAGGCAACTGCACCCCATGGCGAAGCGCATCGACGTCGAGAACCTCAGCATCTTCTACGGCTCCTTCAAGGCCGTGGAGGACGTCTCCATGACCATCGAGCCCCGGTCGGTGACGGCCTTCATCGGGTCCTCCGGCTGTGGCAAGTCCACGGTCCTGCGCACCCTGAACCGCATGCACGAGGTCGTCCCCGGCGGTCGCGTCGAGGGCAAGGTGCTGCTCGACGGCACCGACCTCTACGGCTCCTCGGTCGACCCGGTCGGCGTGCGGCGCACGGTCGGCATGGTGTTCCAGCGGCCCAACCCGTTCCCCACCATGACGATCTACGAAAACGTCGCGGCCGGGCTGCGGCTCAACGGGGTCAAGAACAAGAAGCGGCTCGACGAGACGGTCGAGCGGTCGCTGCGCGGCGCGAACCTCTGGAACGAGGTCAAGGACCGCCTCGACAAGCCGGGCGCCGGCCTGTCCGGTGGTCAGCAGCAGCGCCTCTGCATCGCCCGCGCCATCGCGGTCGAGCCGCAGGTGCTGCTGATGGACGAGCCGTGCTCGGCGCTCGACCCGATCTCCACCCTCGCCGTCGAGGACCTGATCACCGAGCTGAAGCCGAAGTACACGATCGTCATCGTCACGCACAACATGCAGCAGGCTGCTCGCGTGTCGGACCGCACCGCGTTCTTCAACCTGTCGGCGCAGGGCAAGCCCGGCAATCTGATCGAGATCGACGACACGACCAAGATCTTCAACAACCCGACGGAGAAGGCGACGGAGGACTACATCTCCGGTCGGTTCGGCTGATCGACGACGTCCCGGAGGCAACGAGGGAGCGCCAGCGACCGAGGCCCGTAGGGACGAGGAGATCAGCCAGAAGGTGGGGCTGATCGTGCTGCTGCGGCGCTGTGACGGGACTCCCAGCCTGCAGGTCTTGCCAGGGGGGTCAGCGGGGCCCGACCATAAGGCCATGACCTCCCCAGACCTTGGAGCCGAGCCGACCTGGCGTGTTGATGACGGCCACCGTTTTGCCCACGCGATGTGCCTCGAGTGCCACTGGCGCGGCCCGGGTCGCCGGGCCCGCGAGACCGCCCGTCAGGACGGTCGGCTGCACGCGCTGGCCGGCTGCGGCGATGACGTGGCGCTGCGCGAGCTCTACAGCGGGCTGCAGGACGCAGGTGGCGCGGCCAGGCCGACTGCGCAGCCCCAGATCGCCTGAGCGGGCACGTGCTCGTCGCACTGCTGGTAGCAGTGCGGTTGGTGGGTGCGCCGGACCGGGAGCGCCTCTCGGCACGTGGCCGCTCGTAGCGGCTTAATTTGGGACCCGGGGCTACCGCGGCCCGGCGCACGAATCATTTTAACGGCAGCGTGCCCGGGGATGTTCCCGAAGCGAAGCGGTCGTCGCCCTAGATCAGGTCTCCGCGCCGCCACAGGCGCGCGCAGGTCTCGAGGTCCTGGCCGAGCACCTGCATGTTGCCGGCGGCCTTGAGCCACGCGGCCTCGCCCTCGTCGTCGTCGAACGCCGCCCCTGACCAGTCGGCACGGTGCGCGCGGCCGGCGGCGACGATGCGGCAGAACGCCCCCGCACGCGCGAGTGCGACGTCCAGGTCGCCGGAGAAGACCCCGCGCAGGATGGCGTCGGCCAGCTCCTTGACCTCGATCGGCCCCGGCGGCTCGGCCACGCCGGTGATCGCGTGCAGGACGTCGGCGTGCCGGTGCCCTGCCTCGTAGTCGCGCGAGGCGCCGTCGGCGTCGCGCACCACCCACTCGCGCAGGGCGTAGAGCCGCCACAGGGCCCCGGGCAGCGAGTGCGCCGGCAGCGGGGCCCAGAGGTCGGCGAGCGTGGACAGCCCCAGGTCGTCGGTCAGCCGGACCAGACGGTCGGTGACGGCCGGGTCGGTCGCGGCCCGCCCCGCGTGCACGATGATCTGCGCGGTCTCGTGGGCGATCTCGGACTGGACGGCCGGGTCGAGCACCACCCCGCCGTGCGCCTCCATCGCCTCGGGCGAGTAGAACGCGGGGCGGCGAGGCACCGGACGGCCGGGTGGGGTGCCCTCGGAGCCGCTCACGGGAGGCGCACCACGACGGCGCCCGGACCGGTGAACGTGACGGTGCCAGAGGGGTCTACGACGGTGGAGTCGTCCCACTGCTCGACCACAGTGGCGCCGGCCGGCACCTGCGCGGTGGCAGCACCGTCGGCGAGCGAGACGACGGTGCGCAGCGCGCCGCGGGTCAGCACGCCCACGCGCGCGTCGTCGTCCCAGTCGAGCTCGACGGCCGACAGGTCGTCGTCCTGCAGGCTGGGCTCTGCCC
>NZ_JAKZHV010000003.1 GCF_022568835.1 Arsenicicoccus piscis | reverse complement strand
AACGGCATACAGCAACGCCTGGAGCGGATAGCTGGAGTGCCCCATCGCCTCGACCAGCGCCTCGGGGCGGTAGGACCAGCAGTGAGCAGGGCGTCGAGCTGGCCCAGCCAGTTGGTCTTGTAGTCGACGACCAGGTAGCGGCCGTCGACCCGCAGCACCACGTCGATCGACCCGGTGAGGTAGCCGCGCAGCTCCTGCTCGGCCAGCACGGGCTCGGCGTCCAGGACGTCGGCGTAGCCACGCACCGGATCACCGGCCGGGAGGTGCCGACGCAGCAGCGGGGCGAGGTCGCCCAGCAGCCTGCGGGGGCCGGTCGGTGCCGCCAGGTCACCGCCCCGAGCGGCAGCTCGAAGTCCAGCTCGCACAAGCGGATCTCGCGTGCCGGCCGCGCGCAAGGTGGTGCCGCCGGCCAGCGGTCCGAGGGGCGTGTCCAGCACCGCGACGAGGGCGTGGACGAGCCGGTCCACATCGACGTCGACCGGCCACCACACCAGCTGCTCGCCGATCCGGGCGCGCAGCTCGGCGTCGAGGTCTACGGCCTGCGGGTCGGCGTGCTCCAGCACGGCGTGGACGAGCGAGCCGAAGGTGGCGCCCACCGGCAGGTCGGCCATCGGTGAGGGCAGGTCGTCGCCGCCCGGGAGCAGGCCAGGCAGCGTGGGCCTCTCGTCGACGACGACCGGGATCTCGGGCTCGTCGTCGCGGGGCACGACCTCAGGCTCGCTGCCGACGCCACCGCTCAGCTCGTGCCCCTCGGCGTCGCGCGGAGCGCTCAGGGCGGAGTAGGACGTGCGCCGCCAGCTGGTGTCGACCACGCGGTCGAAGCGCCCGATGCCGAGCCCGCTCGGCGCCGTCAGGACCGGTGCCGGCACCGGGTCGCCCAGGTCGGCCGGCTCGAGGGTGAACGCGCCGACCTCGGCCCATCGCGAGAGCCGCTCGGTGGCGTCGTCGTCGGTCTTGGGGGCGGCTACGGTGTCGGGGATCTCGGCCTGGATCGGACTGCGCCCGAACAGAGCTCGATGCAACGGCGCCGCGGCGACGTTGTTGGACGGAGCCCACCAGGCCACCACCTGCGACTGCGCCCGGGTGAGTGCGACGTAGAGCAGCCGCAGTGACTCCCCCGCCTCCTCGGCCTTGTGCCGCCGCACCGAGTCCGCCCACTCCGGACCCGAGGGACCACCCACGTCGATGCAACGGGTGCGCTGTGGGGCCTCGGTGTGGAACAGCGGGATGTCGGCCTCCTTGCTGACCCACCGATCCGAGAGCGCGGGGAGGTAGACGACGGGGTACTGCAGGCCCTTGCTGCCGTGCACCGTGACGAGCTGGACGGCCGCAGCGTCGCTGTCCAGGCGTCGGGTGCGCGCGCCCGCCGCGACCGGGGTGTCGTCGGCGAGCTGGGCCTGCAACCACTCGAGGAGCGCCACCAGGCCGAGCTGCTCACGCTGACCGACCTCGTGCAGCAGCTGACCCACGTGGCGCAGGTCGGTCAGCTCGCGCTCGCCACCGACCCGCCCCAGCACGCGAGCCGGCAGGCCGGCGACCGTGAGGGACTCGATCACCGCAGCCGCCCCCTGCCGGGCGTAGACCGTGGCGAGACGCCGCATCAGCGCGGCCAGCTCGTCGTCGAGGTCGTCGCCGCCGGTGGCCAGCCGCTCGACGTCGAGGCCGACCAGGTCGGTGAGCGCAGCCGCGCGGGTCAGCATGGACCGGTGCGGGGCCGCCATGGCCGTCAGGAGCGCCAGCCAGTCGTGGGCGGCCTTGCTCTGCAGCACGTTCGAGCCACCGGTGCTGACGGCGTGGATGCCCACGTCGCGCAGCGCCTGCTGGATCTCGATCAGGGTGCGCGAGGTGTGCGCGATGACGGCGACGTCGCGTGCGTGCAGCGGCCGTCCGTCGAAGGTCGCCCCGGAGTCCAGCAGCGCGGCCACGTCGAGCGCGAGGTCGCGGGCGATGTGCGCGCGCACGGCACCGACCTTGCTGTTGCCGCGCAGGTGCTCGCGCTGGCGAACTTGCCTGAGCCGCAACGGTTCTGGATGTGGCGCGCCGTGCAGCCGAGACTGCGTGCGCTGCGCCTCCACGTCGTGGACGATGATCTGCGGGTCGCCCAGGGCCGCCCCGCCGAGGAGGGCGCCGATGGACCGCACCAGCCCGGCGTCGCTACGGAAGTTGCAGGGCAGCGTGGCCTGCTCCTGTGCCGTCTGCGCGGCCTCCAGGTAGGTGACGATGTCACCCCCGCGGAAGGCGTAGATCGCCTGCTTGGGGTCGCCGATCAGCACCATCGCGTGCGCCACCCCGGTGAAGGCGCGGTCGAGCACCTGCCACTGCACCGGGTCGGTGTCCTGGAACTCGTCGACCAGCACCACCCGCCAGCGCGCCTGCATCCGTGCGCGGGCCGGCGAGTCCTTGTCCGTCAAGGCGTCGGCGAGCTGGGTGAGCAGGTCGTTGTAGTGCATGACCTGCAGCCGACGCTTGCGGACGTCCATCTCTCGACGCACTACCTGAGCGAAACCCACGCGACGGGCGGCGACGCTGCCCGGCTCGGCTGCCGAGGGGGCGAGCGTGGCGTGGTCGTCCTCGATGGCCCGGCGGGCGATCGCCAAGGCGTCGCGGCGCGAGAAGATCGGCCTGTTGGTGGCCCCCACGAAGCCGCGCAGGTAGAGGTCGTCGACGACCTCGACGAGCAGGTCGTCCAGGTCGTCGACCAGCTGGGCACCGGCGTCGGTGTTGCCCGCGACGCCGAGGCTGCGCAGGACCTGCTGGCAGAACTGGTGCGTGGTCGCGATGGTGGCCGCGTCGAACGACGTGAGCGCCGTGCGGAGCCGCTCGAGTCGCAGCAACCGCTCGTCCTCGTCGACCGCGAGCAGCAAGGTCAGGAGCTGGTCGCGGTCCTCGACCGGCGGCGGGTCGTCGAGCGCGCGCTCGGCGGCGTAGAGCTGCTCGCGCACCCGCGAGCGCAGCTCCTGGCTGGCCGCCCGACCGAAGGTGACGACCAGCATCTCGGGCAGGGTCACGACGCCCTCGGCGACGTAGCGGGTGACCAGGGCCGCGATCGTCCAGGTCTTGCCGGTCCCGGCGCTGGCCTCGAGGAGCACGGTGCCCTCGGGGAGCGGGTCGGTGATGGCGAAGTGCCGCGCGCTCATGCCCACTCCCCCTGCTGCAGGTCGCCGTCGAGGACGGGCCGCCACAGCCGCAGGGCGTACTGCCCGAGCCGGCTGGTGACGCCCGGGAACCACATCTCGTCGTCCCGCGGCTCACCGAGGATCTGGTGCAGGCCCACCGCCTCGCCGTAGACCTGCAGGTGGGCCGGGTCCTCCTGCTCACCCACCTTGAGGAAGCGCCCGGTCTGGCTCTCCCACTCCTTGGTCGCCGACTCCTCGGCGTCGCGCGGGCTCCCGCTGACCAGGAACGTGCGGGCGTAGGCGTGAGCAGCGTTGCCGGGCAACGGGATCGGGCCCTCGAGCCCTCGGTCGCGCAGGTCGACGAGATCGGCCAGCGTGGTCATCGCCAGCTCGCGCGGCATGGGTCCGTGGGTGAGGTGCCGGACGCCCGGCCGGTTGCCGCGGCGGAGCTGACCGACGAGGTGGGCGCTGGAGAGCTCCTCACCGGCCGCGCTCAGGGCGAGCGCCGTGACCCACGAGCGCAGCGTCTGCTTGGCCTTCAGGGTCGAGTACGTGACCTCGAGCGCCCCGGCATCGGTCATGCCCGGGACGGTGCCCACCACCCGACGTCCGTCGGGCAGCGTGATCTCGAGGTCGACCGTGCGCGTCGGCGCCGGCCGCCCCGGGGCTCCGGCGCCACCCACCCGCCAGGCGGCCGCCGTGAGGTGCTTGACGATCTCGGTGATGTCGGCGAGCTGACGACTGCCGAGTCCCCCGGCGGCAGCTCACCGCGCCAGCCCTCGGCGCGCACCAGCTCGTCGAGATCACGGCCGGCGAGCACGGCGCGCAGCAGCCGGTCGCCCACCGTCCAGCGCTGCAGTCCGTCGAGCTCGATGGGGATGCCCTCGGCGCGCTCCTCGGGGACCTCCGGCAGCAGCAGGCCGAGCCGGGTGCGCAGGAAGTCCTGGGCGGGGTTCAGCAGGAAGCGGATGAGCTGGTCGAGCGGGACGTCGTCGGCGCCGGCAGCCTGGGCGGACGGCGGCAGCGCCACGTCGGCCAGCGGCTGGGCCAGGGTGCGTTCGCCGAGGGCCGCCTGCGCTCCCGCGAGCGCCGTGGGGTCGTAGCTGAACGGCCGCCCATCGGGTCGCAGCGACGTGCCGTCGTCGCCAGGAACGCCGAGGTTGCGCGTGTCGTAGGGCTGCAACGGGTGCCGCGTGACGACGGCCTCCGCGCCGGGACCTGAGGCGGTCGCCTGCACGGCGTCGATGATCTCGCCGAGCGGCACGGCCGGTGGGCGCTCGGCGCCGCTGTGCTCGTCGGCCCCGGTGTAGGTGATGACCACCGTCTCGCGCGCAGCCATGAGCGCGTCCAGGAGCAGCTGGCGGTCCTCGCTGCGCGGGTCGCGCTCACCGGTCAGCGGGTTGCGGGCCAGGGCGTCGTCGCCGTCGGGCACGGTCGTGCGCGGGAAGATGCCGTCGTCCAGACCGACGAGGCACACCACCCGGTGCGGCACCGAGCGCATCGGGGTCATCGTGCACACGGTGAGCGTGCCGGTGCGGAAGTTGGCTCGCGTGGCCCGCCCGGCGAGGTGCGCGGACAGCAGGGTCGCGACGTCCGACAGCCGTAGATCGGCCGTGCCGGTCTCGCGGGCGGCCGAGCCCTGGATGCGGGACAGCTCACGGCGCAGCTGGGTGACCTGCCACGCGTCGCTCGACCGCACGTCGGCGAGACCGAGCACCCCGTCGCGCAGGGCCTCGGCCCACTCGTCGGCGCCCCGGCACGCGCGCAGCCGGCGCACGGTGGCACCCAGCCGGTCGACGAGCTCGGTGAGCCGGCCCGCCAGGTCGATGTCACCGCTGTCGAGGTCGTCGAGGGCGAGGACGGTGCCGACGTGGTCGCGGTCGACCCCGTCGAGCGCGGCGCCGACGACGACGCGGTCGAGACCGGCGCGCCAGGTGTTCTGCGCGAACGACGACAGCTGGTAGTCGGCGCGGTGCTCCTCGTCGAGCCCCCACCGGATGACGACCTGGTCGACCCAGTCACCGAACCGGTCGAGGTCGTCGTCGTCGAGGGCGAAGCGCACCCGCACCGGCTCGGTGCGGGCCAGGTCGAGGACCTCGCTCGCGGTGAGCCGTCCGCCGGCCAGCACCACCAGCTGGGCGGCGAGCTCGAGCAGCGGGTTGGTCTCGCGCGGCCCTCGGTCCGCCAGGCGCACCCGGAGCCCGTGGGCCGGATGTCCTTGTGCCGGATGCCCCTGCGCCGGATGGTGTGGTGCCGGATGCTGTTGTGCCCCAGCGCGATCCGCGAACCCCGGCGGGAGAGAGTGCTCGCCGGTCACCGCCCGCGGCGCACCGAGGCCGAAGCCTGCGTGCACCAGCGGGGCGAACGCGTCGATGTCAGGGCACATGACGAGGATGTCGCGTGGCTCGAGGGTCGGGTCGTCCTCGAGCAGGCCGGTGATCACGTCACGCAGCACGTCGACCTGACGTGCCGCACCGTGACAGGCGTGGATCTGCACCGACTGGTCGGTCGCCGCGATCACCCGGGCAGCACGCTGCTCTGCGTCCGGCAGCGCGTTGGCCCGCACGTCGGCCTGCAGGAGCTCGAGAAGTGTTGGCGGGCGGTCGATCTCGTGCCGCACCTCCCCCTCCGCCGACGTCTCCGACGTCGCGTCCACGACCGCGACAGGGGCCAGGCTGCGCTGCAGCTCGCGCGAGTCTCGACCGAGCGCCGCGAGCAGCGGGTGCGCGATGGCCCGGACCGAGCGGTCGTCGCGACGCAGGACCGGGCCGGACGCCACCTCGGGCGCGAGCACCGACCAGCCGGCCGGCGAGGCCTGCGGCAGCCACAGGTGCACGTCCCGGTGCTCGCCGAGCGCCTGCAGCAGCTCCAGCTCGGTCGCGGCGAGCCGGGTGTGCCCGAAGACGGATAGCCGCCCGGGCAGGAACAGGCCGTCGTCCCCGTCGCGCAGCCGCGCCATCACCGACGCGAGGCGCACGTCCGGAGGCTCGGCGTCGACCAGCCCGAGCACGTGTCGCCACAGCGGCGGCTGCCACCGCAGGTCCGGCGCCACCTCGCCGCCCAGGCCGTCGCCCTGACCTCCGCGCCGCCAGTCACCGACCAGTGCAGGCCGCTGGGCGGCGTAGCTGCTGAACAGCCCGGCCAGCCGTCTCGCGACGGAGTAGCGCCGCGCCGCCCGCAGCTCGCCCTCGACCCCCTCCACCCGGTGGCCGAGGTGCTGCGCCAAGGCGGCGGCCCACGGCTCGTCGAGGCACTCGTCGACGGCCTGCAGCACGGCCCACGCCAACCGGTCCGGGTGCCACGGGTCGTCGTCCTCGAGGCCGAGCGTCAGGGCGACCAGCGAGTGCGGGTTGAGGAACCGCACGCCGGCGCAGACCCCGTCACCGCGACCCGGCCCGGCACCCAACCGGTGCGACAGGCGCTGGGCGAGCCATCGCTCTACCCCCTTGGCGGGGACCGCGACGACCTCCTCGGCGAAGGGGTCGGCCAGGGGCGTGGCGAGCAGCCGAGCCAGCTGGTCGGCGAGCTGGTCGGTCGCGGTCGCGCGATGCACCTGGAGGGTCACGTCGATGACCATAACCGCGACCACTGACAACCCCCTCCGGGCACGCCCGGGAGGTCGGGCGTCCTCAGGCGGAGGGCTCCGGCGGCACCCAGACGGTGGCTTCCGAGTCCTTCGGGTAGTAGTGCCCGGACGGGATCGTCTGCAGCTCGATCAGCGTCCCCCAGGGCGCTCGGACGTAGACGCTGCCGTTGCCCGGCGAGTCCTCGTAGCGGCTGTTGCCGTGCACCTCCGACAGCGCCTCGCCGCCGGCCGCCACGAGCCGCGCCAGGCTGGCCTCGATGTCGTCGACGTAGAACGAGACGTGGTTGAGCCCGAAGTCGGCCAGGCCGATCGCGGGCCGCTGCTGCCCCTCGATCTCGAAGACCTCGAGCGAGGGGCCGGTCCCCGCCACGATCATCCGTTGCCTGCGGATCTTGGCCCCCGATGGCAGCCCCAGCTGGCGCTCGGTCTCGGCGCCGCACCGCGGGGCGTCGTCGGTGGTCAACCCGTCGTAGGCGACCTTCGCGCCGAGCCCCTCCTTGAGGAAGCGGGTGGCCTCGTCCAGGTCCGGCACGGTGATGCCGATGTGGTTGATGCCGCGGGGCAGCGCCTCGGCGGCGGACGGGCTACGCGGTGCAGTGGTGTTCTGGTCGGGCATGGTCGTTCCTTCCCTGGCGCGAGCGGAGGCGGGCGAGTGGAGGCTGGTGAGCCACGCACCTGACACCGTCCACGCTAGGTCGCCGTCGCGCCGACACCCAATCCAGGGCGGCGCGATCTCACCCCCACCGAGGGCCTCCGCCGGTTCTGTCTCACCGGGCTGATCTCGGGCACAGCGGGTAGGAAGGGTTGATGGACACCTTCGGACTCGTCGTCATCGGCAGCGGACCGGCCGGGGTGAGCGCTGCGCGCGCCTGGCTCGAGGCGGGCGGCAGCACCCCCGTGCTGCTCGTCAGCGCGGACCGGGACGAGCCCTACGAGCGGCCGCCGCTGTCCAAGGAGGTCCTCGCCGGGGACACCCAGCCCGAGGGCTCCCCGATCGACGGCAAGCCTCTCCCCAACCAGGTCGAGCTGCGCCTCGGGCAGCCCGTCTCCCAGGTGGACACCGACGCGCGCACCGTGACCGTGGGCGGCGAGCAGGTGGGCTACGGGCAGCTGGTGCTCGCGAGCGGCTCCCGCCCGAGGTCCCTGCCCAGCGCGGACGCGGACGCCGACGTCCACCTGCTGCGCAGCCTCGACGACGCCCAGCGCCTGGTTGCGGCAGCGGGTCACGCCCGGACCGCCCTGGTCCTGGGCTCGGGCTTCATCGGCTGCGAGGCGGCCGCGTCGCTGGCCCGCCGCGGTGTCACGACCACCCTCGTCTCCCCCGAGAAGGCCCCTCAGGTAGACCGTCTGGGGACGCACGCTGCCGACGCCATCAGCGGCTGGCTGACCGGGCTCGGCGTGACCCTCGCGATGGGGACCGAGGTCAGCTCCATCCGCGCACCGCGCCAGGTCCACCTCTCCGACGGCACGACCCACGAGCCCGACCTGCTGCTCGTGGCCGTGGGCGTCGAGCCGTCGTCGGACTACCTCGACGGCACGGCGCTGCAGCAGCACGAGGGCCGGGTGGTCGCCGACGAGCACCTGCACGCGGCGCCCGGCGTCTGGGTCGCGGGTGACCTGGCCCGCGCGATGCACGCGGTGGCCGGTCGACCGATCCCCGTCGAGCACTGGGGCGACGCGCTCGCGATGGGCGAGGTCGCCGGAGCGAATGCCGCGGCTGCCGCGGCCGCCGGCTCCTCCGACAAGACCGAGAGCAAGGAAGCCTGGAAGCCGTGGGACCAGGTGCCCGGTTTCTGGAGCACGATCGGCGAGCACACGCTCCAGTACGCCGCCTGGGGCAACGGCCACGACGAGGAGGTCGTCGACGAGCGACCGGGGCGCTTCACGGTCTGGTACGGCCAGGACGGCCGGCTGGTCGGCGTGCTCGGCTACAACGCCGAGGACGACTACGAGCGCGGTCAGGCACTGATCGAGCAGGGCGCCGAGCTTGCCGAGGCCGCCCGCGGCGACCGACCCGCCGAGGCGGCGGGTGAGTCGGAGGACGAGTCGGAGGGCGGGTCCGGGTCGGATGCGCGGGACGACGCGTCATGACCTTCTGGCAGCTCACCGTCGACTGCACAGACCCGGCCCGCCTCACGGCGTTCTGGGGGTTCGCGCTCGGCTACGTCCCGACACCGCCGGCCGAGCCCACGTCCACCTGGCAGGAGCACTACCGCGCTCGGCTCGGCGGCGAGAGCGCGTTCGACAACCCCGCCGACCTGGAGTACTTCACCGTGCTGCAGGACCCCGGGGACAACGAGTTCTGCGTCAGCTGAACGGTATTCACTCGCGCTCGGACTCGCCGACCGCCCGCCAGCGCGCGAAGCCACCCTCGCTGCTGAGCACCTGACCGGTCATCCACCGCCCCTCGTCACTGACCAACCACTCGATCAGTCGAGCGGGGTCATCGGGCTCGCCCACCCGCCCGAACGGCAGCTGCGGAGCGAGCCGGTCGAGCAGCTCCGCGGTCATGTAGCCCGTGTCCACCGGCCCCGGGTTCACCGTGTTGAGCGTGATCCCACGGTCCGCGAGAGTGGCGGCCAGGGACAGCGTGATGCCGGCGAGCGCGGCCTTGGAGGTGGCGTACGCGATCTCCCCGGACATCGGCCCGTGGCCCTGACCGGACGTCATCAGCACCACCCGGCCGCCGGGGCGACCGTCGTGCTGGGCCGCGAAGGCCTGGGTCAACAGGATCGACGACCGCGCGTTGACCGCCCAGTGGGTGTCGAGCAGCTCGGCCGTCAGCTCCCCGAGCGGTCCGTCCCCGCCGGAGCGGGCGTGGTTGCAGACGAGCACGTCGACGTGACCCAGCTCCTCGACCGCACGCGCCATCACGCGTTCGGGCGCCCCGATCTCGGCCAGGTCCACCGTGAGGTCGACGACCCGCTGGACGTCGGCGACGGCGTGCGCACGGATGCCGTCGAGGACCGCGCGGATGTCGTCGGCACCCCAGGGCTGGTCCTCGTCGTGCGGCTGATGGTGGGTCACGAACAGGTCGGCCCCGCGCGCCGCCAGCCGTGCCGCCACCGCGTAGCCGATGCCCTGCCGTCGACTGACCCCGGTGACCACGGCCACCCGGCCGTGGAGTGACGACGTGCCCTCGGCCTGCGACTCGTTCGTGCTCATGCCGCCACGCTAGCGGCGGTGCCGCGGATCGAGGTGGTGATGCCCGAGCCGGTAGCACAGGTGCTACCCTCAGATATGACCACAGTAGGGCTCCGAGAGCTGAGGCAAGAAGCGTCCGGTCTTGTTCGCCGGGTCGAGGGCGGGGAAGACATCGTCATCACCGTTGCCGGCAGGCCAAGTGCTCGCCTGGTCCCCGTTCGGCCGACCAGGTGGCGCAGCTGGACCGACGTGGCGGACCTGTTCGCCGGCCCGGGCGATCCGCAGTGGGAACTCGACCGCGAGCAGGTCGACGACAGCGTCCGCGACCCGTGGGTGGCTCGGTGAACCAGGAGACTCGCGAGAGGCGGGGAGGGGAGCCCATAGAGGCCGATCTGCCGGCCGAGCGGGCCCTGCTCGACACCAGCGTGGTGATCGCCACCGACGTCGCGCCGTTGCCCGGCGTCCTGGCCATCAGCGCCATCACCCTGGCTGAGCTCCACTTCGGCGTACTCGTGGCTCGGTCGGCCGACGCGCGTGCGGAGCGGTTGCGGCGTCTCAGCGTCCTGCAGCACCGCTTTGACGCCCTACCCGTCGACGACGAGGTCGCGGCCAGCTACGGCCACCTCGCTGCTGCGGTCGTCGAGTCTGGTCGTCAGCCCAGGCGACGGGTTGCAGACCTGCTGGTCGCCGCCACCGCACACGCTCACCAGGCAACGCTCTACACCCGCAATCCGGACGACTTCCGCGGCCTCGAGGACTACGTCGACGTTCGAGTCGTCTAGCACCTCGCGGAGCCGGGACGCTCCGCTCGACGCAGACTGGGTCTACACCGTCGAGAGGGAGCACCATGAGCGAGACGATCGCCGGCATCACGATCCCGGACAGCGCCCTGGCCCGCGAGGCCACCGAGCTGGTGCGCGACGCCACGTCGGACGTGGTGTTCAACCACTCGCGGCGGGTCTACCTCTTCGGGGAGCTGCGCGGCCGGGAGACCGGGGTGACCGCGGACCCGGAGCTGCTCTACGTCGGAGCGATGTTCCACGACCTGGGCCTCACCGAGCGTTACGGGAGCGACGACCAACGCTTCGAGCTGGACGGCGCGGACCAGGCCCGGAGGTTCCTGCTGAGCCACGGCATCACCGAGGATGACGCGACCGACGTCTGGACCGCCATCGCCTTGCACACCACGCCCGAGATCCCGCTGCACATGACGCCTGTCGTGGCGCTCGTGACCCGCGGTGTCGAGCTGGACGTCCTCGGCGTCGGCTACGACGCCATCACGGATGAGCAGCGCGCGGAGGTGGTGGCGGCGCATCCGCGGCCGAACTTCAAGGAGGAGATCCTCTCGGCGTTCCACCAGGGCCTGCGACACCGCCCCGACACCACGTTCGGCAACGTCAAGGCCGATGTGCTCGCGCACTTCGAGCCGGGATTCGTGCGTGGGGACTTCGTCGAGGTGATCCGCTCCTCCGACTGGCCGGAGTGAGTGGCCTCAATCCCCGAAAACCGTTCGTAGAACGTCGCGCTCGCCCTCGAGGTGGCCCACGGCCAGCGCCTGCTCGACGGTGAGGGCTCCCGTGGCGAGCGCGACGATCACGTCCGGCGCTGCGACAAGGACGGTCGCCGGCACCGCGTCTGTCGCCGCCGTGTCTGCCGGCACGCTGGCGTGCGGCCCGTCCTCATCGACGCGCAGCACGATCAGGAAGCCGTCGACCTCGATCCCGAGCTCCACCGGCGGCGTCGCCGTCGCGCCCCGCAGTAGGGCCGGCAGCGCGAGAGTCAGCCAGCGTGGCTGGAACGCGTCCTCCCCCGGCCCGCTCGCGAGCAGGGGTGCGCCCCAACGACCCAGCGCCTCCAACGGCTCGCGCAGCCCCAGCCCCCAGGGGGTCAGGGCGTAGAGCACCCCCGAGTCCACCAGCCGCCGCTCGACGACCCCGCGCTCCTCCATCGTCCGCAGCCGGTCCGCCAGCAGGTTGGTGGCGATGCCTCCGAGGGACTTCCGCAGGTCGGTGTAGCGCATCGGACCGGCAAGCAGCTCGCGCACGATCAGCAGGGTCCACCGGTCCCCGACGACGTCGAGGGATCGCGCCAGGGCGCAAAACTGGCCGTAGCTCCGGTCGCCCCTGGCCGATTGGTTGATTTTTTCAATCATGCTTGATTCTATCAAGTCATTGGGATTGTCATCGAGGAGGCCCACATGGCACTGAGCGTGAGCTGGGCGGCCGTGCTGGCCGCAACCTTTATCGGGCTGGCCATCGCGTGGATCTGGTACAGCGACTGGGGGCTGGTCGGAGGCGTCTGGCGGCGGCTCACCGGCGTGACCCCCGAAGACTCGACGAGAGCGGGCAGGCGTCCGTTCGTCGTGCTGATGGGGTCGATCGTCGTCACAGCCGTAGCCCTCTCGGTCGCCTACGCCATGGCATCGGCGTCGCTCGGCACCGAGTCGGTCGGGCTGGCTGTGGCGGTCGGGTTCACTGCCTGGCTGGGCTTCTCGCTCTCGACCCTGGTGCAGCACAACGGTTTTGAGCAAAAACCTGCCCAGCTCACCGCGATCAACAGCGCCTACCAGCTCGTGCTGTTCGTCGGCATGGCAGTCGCGATCGGGCTGCTGCAGTAGCGACGGGTCGAGCGCCGATCAGTCGCGCTGGGCGACGATCTGCTCGACCAGGATCTGAGCGTGACCGGCGTGCTGGGCGAGCTCACGGATGCAGTGGGTCAGCACCCATCGCAGGCTGAGCTCCCCCATCACCGGGTGCGTGCAGCGGTCGTCGAGGCTCAGGCCGGAGATGACGTCGTCAGCCTGGGAGATCGCGCGCTGCTGGTTGCTCGCGAGACCCGCAAGGGTGTCGCCCGGCTCCAGCTGGAAGCTCTCGTCCACGGTCTCCGGGATGCCCGCCTCCGCGCGTGTCCGACCGCCGAATCGGCAGGGGAACCACGCCGTCTCGACGAAGGCGGCATGCTTCAACAGGCCCATGGGCGTGGTCAGCGACGGCACCAGCCTGCGCCGGGCCTCCTCGTCGCTCAGCTCCAGGACGGTCTCGCGCAGCAGCCGTCGATGCTCGTCGAGGAAGGCGAGGAGCAGCTGGCGCTCCTCGCCCGTCCGCTGGTCGAGCGCACTACCTTCTGCCATGACTGCCTCGGCTCTCTGCTCGTGTGGGTGGTGGTCGTCGCGCAGGTCGGAAGTCCGGCATGCCCAGCACGTCCCAGTAGAAGGTAGGGCTCCCGCCACGATGAACGCCTCGAGGTCCCCGACGCGCTCGTGGACGAGATCCGACTCTTCTTCAGGCGCGCCCGGTGAACCTCCCGCGGAGCACCGGGCCGCTGCTCACCGGGCCGGGCGGCCTGGAGGAAGTCGGTGATCTCGCCGACGGCGTGGTCGATGTGGGGTGCGGAGTCGTAGTAGTCGAAATGAGTCCCCTCGAGCCACGCCACACGCCGGGGCCCTGCGAGCCGGTCGTAGAACCGTCGGGCCTGATCGGGGAACGCACACCCGTCGCTGTGCACCATGAGCGTCGGGATGGTGATGGCCTCGGCCTGGCCGACGGGATCGAAGGAGAGCCTGCTTCAACTCGCGCATCGTTCGTGGCTGCTCGGGGCGTGAATTCGCGCACGAACCCGTAGACCGCGCACGTTCCCGTGAGGTGCGCAGGGTCGGGAGGGTGGCGCCTCACGGTTTTGTGCGCGGATTCACACGGGGCCCGACAGCGCGCCCGTAGGACCCCAACCGGCTTGTCGTGGCTGCTCGTCGCTGACCTGGGCGATGACACATCGCAGCGCTCTCCGGATGCTGGGGATCAGACGTTGAAGCGGAACTCCACGGCGTTCCGTGGTCGATTCGCATGACCCCGACCGTCGCGCCCACAGGGCATCAGGGGCCAAGCAGCCCCAGAGGCACCACCGCGACGCCATCTGGGCGCCGGTAGGCCCGCGTGCCCGTGTTGATGACCAGCAGGTCGACCACTCGATCGGGGAGCTGGTCGCGCAACCACAGCAGATGTCTCACGTCGGAGTCGTTAACGGCGCTCGCGAGCTTCACCTCGATCGCGAGCACCTGGCCGTCCGGGCCCTCCACGATCAGGTCGATCTCACGGTCGCCGCCACGCAGACGGAGGTGGCTCATACGAGCATCAGCGGCCTGCGCTGCTACGCGCACGTCCAAAGCCACCAACGACTCGAACAACGGCCCCAACATGCTCGCACCGGCACCCACCAGCGTCTCAGCACTCAGACCCAGGAGCCTCGCCGCCAAGGCCGGGTCCGCCAGCTGGTGCTTCGGGGCCTGCTGCAGCCGCTTGAGCGGAGTTCCGGCGGGCAGCCACCCCGGAACGGGATCGAGCAGCCACAGTCGCGTCAGCTGGTCGGGAGCTCGCTGAAGTGGGCGAGGAAGACGAGGCAGGGCCACACTGGAGCCATGATGAAGGACACCTACCGCCGCCTGACGCGTGACGAGGCCTTGGCCTGGCGCGACTGGTCACTTGGGGACAGACGCGTCATCGAGGAGAACTTTGATCGTCTCGGAGCGACGACTTTCGGCGAGGTGCCGAGCGGCGCCTATGTCCACGCGGTCGACGCCGACGATCGGACGGTCATGTACCTCAACCCCGGGTACATCGAGTTCCCTGGCGGGGCAGCCCCTGAGGGCGCGCTATTCGACGAGGACGACCCGCTGGGCTACGTCGTCCTGTCGACCTTCAAGTCTCGACGAACCGCTAGCGCCGTGGCGGTCGAGAACCTGGCTCAGTGCCCCATTCACCCGGGGCTCACCCTTCCAGCCAGTGGCCGCTGCGATGAGTGCGGCTGAGCGTCAGGGCACCACCGCGGTGTCATCGTCCACGCAGCACCAGCGTTACGGAGCCCGCGTTGCCTGATCCGCTGAAGTACGCGATCGTCGAGCGAGAGCGCCGCTACCTGGTGGCCGCGATCCCGGACGGTGTGACCACCGTGAGGACGATCATCGACCGGTACCTGCCCGGGACGCGCCTGCGTCTCCGAGAGGTCATCGAGGCCGACGGAACCATCACCCACAAGCTCGGGCACAAGATCAGGCTCGGCGAAGGCCCCGCCGAAGTGGCGTGAACGAGCCTCTACCTCGATGACGCAGAGTGGGCTCTCCTTGCAGCACTCCCGGCCCGGACACTCCGGAAGCGAAGGCACACGGTAGAGCACGACGGACTCACCATCGCCGTCGACGAGCACGACGATGGGACACTCGTCGCCGAGATCGACGACGGCGATTCGACGCCGGCAGCCGTGCCGCCATGGCTCCACGTCATCGAAGACGTGAGCGACGACGAACGGTGACAGGCGGACAACTCGCACGCTGAACGCCACTGCTCGCTACACGTTGAACCGGAACTCGACCACGTTCCGTCAGGTGAGCGGAGAGTCGCGCCTCGTCCTCGCCGACTACGTTGCGGCCATCGTGGACAGTGGGTTCCCCGGCATCATGGCAGGCCCGACGCGCGCACGTCGCCTCATGCTCGACTCCTACCTGGGCACGCGCCTGCCGGCCGCGCGGTGGGCAATCGCGGCGGCGCCGGCCGGTGCCAGGGGCGGCCTGAACGGCCCGGACGGCTTCCGGGTCACCGGGAGGCGCCCGCCCCCGCCACCACGAGGTCGATGAGCCGGCGGAGCACCACATCGACGTCCTCGCCGTCGATGCGCCCCTGCCGGGAGCGGTTGAGCTCGGCGAGCACCCCGGTGACGATGAGCCGGGCGCCGGTTGCCGCCGCCGCGCCGGGGGCGCCGACCCGGTCGTCGCGCAGGCGCGCGGCGATCTGCTCCTCGAGCCCCTCGACGCGACCGAGGACCCGCTGGCGGTGCGGCATATCCGCACCGAAGAGGATCTCGCGGGCGACCCACGTCGTGGGCTCCGGCCAGCGGCGCATCGCGGCGACGAACGGCGAGATGAGGGCCGCGATCTGGGCCGCGGCATCCCCCGCCGCCGGCGCGGAGCGCGGCGGGGCCGTGTTCGCCTGCTCGTGGGCGCCCCAGAGCGCCTCGGCGACCATCATGAGCAGCTCTGCCTTCGTGGCCGCGTACTGGAAGACGGTCCCCTGCGCCACATCCGCGAGGCGCGCGACCTCGCTCATCGAGGTGCGCTCGAACCCGCGCTCCTCGAACAGCGCCAGCGCCGCGGCGAGGATGCGGGCGCGCTTGTCCGCCTTCGCCCGCTCGCGCCTGCCCGGCGCCGCCGCTTGCCCGTGCCGCATGGAATCCTGAGTCCTCACAGCGCGATTGTAGTCGACTCATTATTGAGTACACTCAATTACGAGGCCGGACGACCGCCGTCCGGCACGCGTCGGGAAGGACGGACCATGGAACACACGGCAGGCAACTACGAGGCATTCGCGCGCCCCCGCCCCGCGCGGCACGCCCAGGAGACGAAGGCGTACATCGTCGGCAGCGGGCTGGCCGGGCTCGCGGCGGCCGTCTTCCTCATCCGCGATGCCGGGGTCCCCGGCGCCAACGTCACGATCCTCGAGAAGGGCGAGACCGCCGGCGGTGCCCTCGACGGCCTCGACGTCCCGGAGAAGGGCTTCGTCATCCGCGGCGGCCGGGAGCTGGAGAACCACATGGAGTGCCTGTGGGACATGATGCGCTCCATCCCCTCCCTGGAGCTCGAGGACGCCTCCGTGCTCGACGAGTTCTACTGGCTCAACAAGGACGACCCCAACTACTCGCTGCGTCGCGCCACCGTGCGCCAGGGCGAGGACGCCGGCCACGAGGGCCGCTTCGACCTGCCGAAGCGGGCGCAGAAGGACCTGTTGAAGATCTTCCTCGCCGGGCGCTCCGAGATGGAGGGCAAGCGCATCGACGAGGTGATGGGCCGCGAGTTCCTCGACTCGCCGTTCTGGATGTACTGGCGGACGATGTTCGCCTTCGAGG
This sequence comes from Arsenicicoccus piscis, assembly GCF_022568835.1. Classification (GTDB taxonomy): domain Bacteria; phylum Actinomycetota; class Actinomycetes; order Actinomycetales; family Dermatophilaceae; genus Arsenicicoccus; species Arsenicicoccus piscis. The sequence continues at coordinate 597,191 of NZ_JAKZHV010000003.1, read as the reverse complement.
AGTGGCACTCCGCGCTCGAGTTCAAGCTCTACCTCCACCGCTTCATCCACCACATCGGCGGGCTGCCCGACTTCACGGCGCTGAAGTTCACGAAGTACAACCAGTACGAGTCCTTCGTCCTGCCGCTCATGCACTACCTCACCGAGCACGGCGTCGTCTTCCGCTCCGGCACCGAGGTACTCGATGTGGACTTCGCCCACCGCGGCGGCGAGATCCGCGCCACCGCGATCCGCTGCCGCCGCGACGGCGCCGAGGAGACCATCGAGCTCGGCAAGCACGACCTCGCGCTCATGACGATCGGCTCGCTCGTGGACAACTCCGATGACGGCGACCACCACACGCCCGCAGCCCTCAACGAGGGCCCGGCCCCGGCCTGGGACCTGTGGAAACGCATCGCGAAGAAGGACACGGCGTTCGGGCGCCCGGAGGTCTTCTGCTCCTCGATCGAGGAGACGAAGTGGGAATCGGCCACCGTCACGACGCTTGATGAGCGCATCCCCGCCTACATCGAGCGCATCGCCCAGCGCGATCCGTTCAGCGGCCGCGTGGTCACCGGCGGCATCGTCACCGCCGAGGACTCCTCCTGGCTGCTGAGCTGGACGGTCAATCGCCAGCCGCACTTCAAGAAGCAGCCGAAGGATCAGATCGTCGTCTGGGTCTACGGTCTGTTCGTCGACGTCGACGGCGACTACGTGAAGAAGCCCCTGGCGCAGTGCACCGGCGAGGAGATCACCCAGGAGTGGCTCTACCACCTGGGCGTGCCCGTCGAGGAGATCCCCGAGCTCGCGGCGACAGGCGCCCGGTGCGTGCCGGTCATGATGCCCTACGTGACGAGCTTCTTCATGCCCCGCCGCGCGGGTGACCGGCCGCAGGTCGTGCCGGAGGGGGCGGCGAACTTCGCGTTCCTCGGGCAGTTCGCGGAGACCGGCCGCGACACGATCTTCACAACCGAGTACTCGGTGCGCACCGGCATGGAGGCCGTCTACCAACTCCTCGACGTGGAGCGCGGCGTGCCGGAGACCTGGGGCTCCACGTACGATGTGCGCGACCTGCTCGAGGCCTCGGCGCGCATGCGCGACGGCAAGAAGGTGAAGGTCCCCGGCCCGGCCGCGCTGCGCGGCTACCTGCGCGGCAGGCTCGAGCACGGGGAGATCGGCCAGCTCCTCGAGGAGCACGGCCTCATCTGAGCCCCGCCCACCGCGGGTGCGCCTCAGGCACGGTCCCGAGGCGCGCCTGGGCTGGTCCCATGTCGCCCACCCCGCCTGCCTGCTCTTCGACGAGACGTAGCGAAGGATGCCGAGCACCAGGGCGGACTGGAATCCGGTGCCGCGCTCGGCGATCGGCACCACGACGTCGTCGTGACTGGTGATCACTGCTTCTCGGAGCATTCCGCGCAGCGCGTGCTGGGGCGCAGACAGGTCGACTCCGAGGACCGGATCCTGGAAGGGCAGCTCGGTCGCCACCGAGTTCACCGACTCGCTGAGGACCTCCCGCACCAGATCCTCGACCGGCTCCATCGCCTTCGCGAAGTCCTTCTGGAGCTGCGTGGAGCGGGAGTTGCCCGAACGGACGAGCACCCCCTCCAGGGTGTCGTGGAGCCGCGTCAACGACTGGTCTGCATCGCCCTGGTCGGCACTGCCCACCCTGATGGAGGGGATCTTCACGAGGTCGAACGACTGGAGCGCCCACTCGTAGATCTCGCGAGACCGCGCATCCGTGCCCTTCCACAGTCCCATTCCCCGTGCAGGGAATGATGCGGCGACGACCGTGGTCGTTCAGCGCCCCTGGGCCGCGGCGTCGTCGAGGGCGTCCAGGTCGCGCAGGGCGTAGCGCAGGTGCTCCCACTCCCCTCGAGGATCACGTGGAAGCACGAGCGCACCGTCTCCGGATACTCGGGGCTCCACGGGTGGCGGCGTTCCTCGTCCAGGCCGGCGTCGTCCACGGACGCCAGAAACTCGCGGACCTGGGCCAAGGGTTCGGACCGTACCGCGAGCACCCCCTCGTAGGGCGGGGGCGTGGACGCGAAGAAGTCGAGGTCGACACCATCGTCCTCCGCACCCGCGCGGGGCTGGCCGAGCGGGTGGAAGGCTCCTCGGCGCGCCGCTGCCTCCCGCAGGCTCCTGCCGAGAAAGCGGGCACCCTCGAGCTTCAGCGAGTCGGGAACTGCGGACACGTCTTCGAAGGTGCCAGCCGACCCCTGGATTCATTGTCAGACACGCCCTAGGCGTTCCGGCCTCAGTGGACTTGGCCGGCGACTGCGGGACCGATCCGCGGCCGTCGCACGAGTTCGCACGTCAGGCGCAGGGCGCCGACCGCGGTGAGAGCCGTCAACACTGACCATGCGGGCATGGTCAGTGTTGACGGGATGATGAGCAGGGATGCGGCCGCCGTGAGGAGGCGGTCCGGCACGAGCTGATGGTGATCGCGCCATCGGTAGGCGGCATCGGCGGCGTAGAACAGGCCCACCCCGCCACTGAGGGCGATCGCCGGCAGCAGCGGTAAGGGGTCGGACACGTGCTCGAGCGCCGCGCTGGCGCCGAAGCCGAAGAAGGCGACCCCGGCGACCAGGGGAAGGTGGAGGTAGCTGTAGGCGTCGCGGGCCAGTCGGGCGCGTTCGGGCCCGTCGGCGTCTTTGAGGCGTTGCTCGGCGCCGGCGGTCAGACCGAAGTAGGTCCACCACAGCGAGGCGGCGATCAGGACTCCGAGGACGGCGGCGGCGAGCACGACCGGTTGCTGCAGGTGCTCGCTGGCCCCGGCGCCCAGCCCGACGACGGCTTCACCGAGCGCGATGATGATGATGTTGCCGTGGCGCTCGACGAAGTAGGAGGGCACCACCCGGAAAACCTCGACCCCGGCGACCAGGGGTCCGCCGAAGTCGATGATGGCTGCACCGATCCAGAGCAGCTCTCGGTAGGGGGATGGGAAGGCGGCGGCGACGGCGATCAGGACGGGTGCGATGAGCAGGCTCGGGACCAGCCGCAGTAGGCCTGCACGGAGGTGTTCGTCGTCGTGGGAGGCGGCCACGACGAACAAGACCAGGTGGATGACGCGGACGGTGAGCAGGGCAAGCCCGAAGACGAGGGCTCCGGTGCTGAACGCGGTCGGGAGTGCGCTTGCGGCCAGCAGCATCGCAGCCATGGTGGCGATGACCAAGCAGCGAAATACCACCCGATTCGTGGTGAAGGTGTTGGTGAGCCACGTGTAGCAGACCCAGGCCCACCACACCGCCAGCAGGCCGAGCACACCATGACCGAAACCCCGCCACGAAACGTCGTCCCGCACCAGCTCGGTCAGCTGCGCCATCGCGTACACGAACACCAGGTCGAAGAACAGCTCTAGGTCGCCCACCGACCCGCTGCCGCTGTCCCGCGCGCCGGCCTCGCTGCCCGGCTCAGAGTTCTCTGACATCCGCGAAATCATCCCCTTTCAAGCCCGGCAATTCCCACCCCCGAACCGACGGTGCTGCCGCGCCGTCCGGAGCGCTGCCCGGACCGACCGGGCTGCGCCCTTGGGCAGGGGTCACAGCATTTCTAGTGGTCGCGGTCCGCTCGGGGGCGGGAACGCACGGTCCAGAGCATCCAGGTCTTCGCAGGTCAGCTCCACGTCCAGTGCTGTGGCGTTGTCTCGCACGTGCTGCGGGCTGCTCGCCTTGGGGATCGTGCAGAGCGAGTCGCGGCGTAGCACCCAGGCGATGGCCGCCGCCGCGGGGCTGACGCTGTGACGGGCCGCGACGTGGTTCAGCGTCGTGTCGTGAAGGATGCGGCCCTGCTCGATCGGCGAGTACGCCATGACCGGCAGCTGGTGTTCGGCGCACCACGGCAGCAGGTCGTACTCCGGTCCTCGCCGCGACAGGTTGTACAGCACCTGATCCGTGGCCAGCCCGCCGCTGCCCGGCACGTCCTGCAGGTCAGCGAGGGCCCGGTGGTCGAAGTTGCTGACGCCCCAGTAACGGATTTTCCCGTCCTCGACGAGCTGTTGCAAAGCCGCGACGGTGTCCTCCAGCGGGTACCTGCCCTGCCAGTGCAGCAGGTAGAGGTCGATCCGATCGGTGCCCAGGCGTTTCAGGCTGCGTTCGCAGGCCGCGATCGTGCCGGAACGGGAGGCGTGGGACGGCAGGACCTTGCTGACCACGAACGCCTCGTCGCGGCGACCCGCCAATGCTTCACCGACCACCTCCTCCGCGCCGCCGTCGGCGTACATCTCGGCGGTGTCGACCAGCGTCATGCCCAACTCGAGGCCGGCGTGCAGCGCGGCGACCTCGTCGCCGCGGCGGCCGGGGTCCTCACCCCAGCCCCAGGTGCCCTGGCCCAGCACAGCGATGGACTCCCCGCTCGGCAGCGTTATCCGTCGCATCCGCGATCACTTCCTTCTGGTTGTCCTGAGGTGGGACGTGGGCTGAGATCCTTGAAGGGCCGGCGCGTCCTCGACCGGTGCTGGGTTATAGGAGGGAGTGGAGTCCAGCAGAGTGGTGTACGACGGACCTGAGTGAGCGCGTGCCTCCAACGTAGGCGCGGCCACCAGGTGGATCCTTCGAGTGATCTCTCACAACCGACTCGAAGAAGGACACCTTGATGACCGCTGTGCCCAGTATCGACCCTGCCCAGTTCCTGAACGAGCAGCTGTCCCAGGCGAGCCCCGACCTGATGCGGGACTTGCTCACCACTTTCGTCAACGCGTTGCTGTCCGCGCAGGCCGACGCGGTGTGCGGCGCGGGCTTCAACCAGCGAAGCCCGGAGCGGGTCAACTCCCGCAACGGCTACCGCCACCGTGACCTCGACACCCGGGTCGGCACCCTCGACGTCGCTGTCCCGAAGCTGCGTCAGGGCAGCCTGTACCCGGAGTGGCTGCTCGAACGAAGGAAGCGGGCTGAGAGGGCCCTGACCTCGGTGGTGGCGACCTGCTACCTGCTCGGGGTCAGCACGCGCCGGATGGACAAGCTGGTCCAGACCCTCGGCATCACCGGACTGTCCAAGAGCCAGGTCTCGGTGATGGCCAAGGAACTCGACGAGCACGTCGAACAGTTCCGCACCCGGCGCCTGGAGGACGGCGGACCGTTCACATTCGTCGCTGCCGACGCGCTCGTGCTCAAGGTCCGCGAAGGCGGCCGGGTGGTGCCCGTGCATGCGCTGGTCGCGACCGGCGTCAACGCCGATGGGCACCGCGAGATCCTCGGCGTGCAGGTCACCACCAGCGAGGACGGCGCCGGCTGGCTCGCCTTCTTCCGCGACCTGACTGCCCGCGGCTTGTCCGGGGTCAAGCTGGTCACCAGCGATGCTCACGCTGGCCTAGTGAACGCGATCGCGGCCACCATCCCCGGCGCCGCGTGGCAGCGCTGCCGCACCCACTACGCGGCGAACCTCATGTCCGCGACACCGAAGTCGTCGTGGCCATGGGTCAAGGCGCTGCTGCACTCGATCTACGACCAGCCCGACGCCGAAGCGGTACACGCCCAGTTCGACAGGGTCATCCACGCCCTTCACGAGAAGCTCCCCGCCGTGGCCGAGCACCTCGAGATCGCTCGCGCCGACATCCTCGCGTTCACGCCGTTCCCGAAGGAGGTCTGGCGCCAGATCTGGTCGAACAACCCCAACGAGCGGCTCAACCGCGAGATCCGCAGGCGCACCGACGTTGTTGGGATCTTCCCCGACCGGGCCAGCATCATCCGGCTCGTCGGTGCCGTGCTGGCCGAGCAGCACGACGAGTGGGCCGAAGGCCGCCGCTACCTCGGACTCGACGTCCTCGCCCGAGCCCAGGCCGTCGACACCAACCACGTCGAGGAGGTGACCGACCTAGAACCCCAGGCCCTCACAGCCTGACCGACACACCCAACCGAGGGATCAACCTCGTACACCACCCCAGCGGACTTGACCTAGGAGGGTGGCGGGTACCGAGGTGCCGGGTGTCGAGCTAGTAGTCAGCCCTGCCTGTGCCATGTGGAGTACCGGGCTGCTCACGAGCGGTTTCCGGTGCCGGTGGGCTGGACATTACCACCACGGTGGAACACGAGGCAGAGGTCATCGGGCTCAGGTAGGAAGAGCCGGGAATGTCGAGCAGGTCGCAGAACCTCGAGGTCGACATTCCCTCGTCGATCCGGATTACCTCGAGGTCTTCGAAGGGCCCAACCGGCCCTCCGCGCTCTTCTTGGTCAAGTCCGCTGGGGTGGTGTACGAGGTTGATCCCTCGGTTGGGTGTGTCGGTCAGGCTGTGAGGGCCTGGGGTTCTAGGTCGGTCACCTCCTCGACGTGGTTGGTGTCGACGGCCTGGGCTCGGGCGAGGACGTCGAGTCCGAGGTAGCGGCGGCCTTCGGCCCACTCGTCGTGCTGCTCGGCCAGCACGGCACCGACGAGCCGGATGATGCTGGCCCGGTCGGGGAAGATCCCAACAACGTCGGTGCGCCTGCGGATCTCGCGGTTGAGCCGCTCGTTGGGGTTGTTCGACCAGATCTGGCGCCAGACCTCCTTCGGGAACGGCGTGAACGCGAGGATGTCGGCGCGAGCGATCTCGAGGTGCTCGGCCACGGCGGGGAGCTTCTCGTGAAGGGCGTGGATGACCCTGTCGAACTGGGCGTGTACCGCTTCGGCGTCGGGCTGGTCGTAGATCGAGTGCAGCAGCGCCTTGACCCATGGCCACGACGACTTCGGTGTCGCGGACATGAGGTTCGCCGCGTAGTGGGTGCGGCAGCGCTGCCACGCGGCGCCGGGGATGGTGGCCGCGATCGCGTTCACTAGGCCAGCGTGAGCATCGCTGGTGACCAGCTTGACCCCGGACAAGCCGCGGGCAGTCAGGTCGCGGAAGAAGGCGAGCCAGCCGGCGCCGTCCTCGCTGGTGGTGACCTGCACGCCGAGGATCTCGCGGTGCCCATCGGCGTTGACGCCGGTCGCGACCAGCGCATGCACGGGCACCACCCGGCCGCCTTCGCGGACCTTGAGCACGAGCGCGTCGGCAGCGACGAATGTGAACGGTCCGCCGTCCTCCAGGCGCCGGGTGCGGAACTGTTCGACGTGCTCGTCGAGTTCCTTGGCCATCACCGAGACCTGGCTCTTGGACAGTCCGGTGATGCCGAGGGTCTGGACCAGCTTGTCCATCCGGCGCGTGCTGACCCCGAGCAGGTAGCAGGTCGCCACCACCGAGGTCAGGGCCCTCTCAGCCCGCTTCCTTCGTTCGAGCAGCCACTCCGGGTACAGGCTGCCCTGACGCAGCTTCGGGACAGCGACGTCGAGGGTGCCGACCCGGGTGTCGAGGTCACGGTGGCGGTAGCCGTTGCGGGAGTTGACCCGCTCCGGGCTTCGCTGGTTGAAGCCCGCGCCGCACACCGCGTCGGCCTGCGCGGACAGCAACGCGTTGACGAAAGTGGTGAGCAAGTCCCGCATCAGGTCGGGGCTCGCCTGGGACAGCTGCTCGTTCAGGAACTGGGCAGGGTCGATACTGGGCACAGCGGTCATCAAGGTGTCCTTCTTCGAGTCGGTTGTGAGAGATCACTCGAAGGATCCACCTGGTGGCCGCGCCTACGTTGGAGGCACGCGCTCACTCAGGTCCGTCGTACACCACTCTGCTGGACTCCACTCTCTTCTTCCAGACCCGGAGTTCGACCGCTGCCTCGCCGAGCGCCAAGGTGAGGTCTTCGACCTGGGCCTCAAGCTGCGCCTCGCGGGTCGACGGCCCAGACTTCCCGGCAGCCAGCGCGGTCTTGCCTGCTTCGAGGAACTCGGCCTTCCAGCGGCCGATCGACTGCTCGGAAACCTTCTCCTTCCGAGCCGCTTCAGCCACCGACACCTCGCCAGACAGTACGCTCAGCACGATTCTGGTCTTGGTCTCCGGACTGAACACTGGTGGTCGTCCCATGGTCAGGTCCTCCTGCTCTCAGACGCCGATCATGCCCTCATAACCGGTCTGCCAGAAAGCTTGACGCGGGACAACCCACCTCAAGTCCGAAGAGCCGGTTACGTAGACGAGATCCTTGAGTACATCACCCGATTCCATATCGGGCTCTTCCTACCTGAGCGTGGGTTCATGGGGTGAGTCCGCCGGCGATGAGCAGGCAGCGTAGGCGGTAGTTGTCGCGGTTGCGGAAGCCTGTGGCGATGCGGCGGTGGAGCTCGATGAGGCCGTTGACTGCCTCGGTGCCGCCGTTGGACGCGCCGCCTGTGTCGAAGTAGGCGAGCAGGGGTTCGACCCACTGTTTCAGGGTGCGGCCAAGGCGTCGTCGGGCCGAGGCGTCGCACCTCGGGGATGGGGCAGGTCGGAAGGGGGCCTGACCCTGGTTCTTGGACACGTTGAATCCAGCACGTGGTGCTGGGGAAGCGAGATGATCCGAGAACCATGGCCAGGAAGAACTACTCGGAGGAGTTTCGTCGTCAGGCCGTCGATTTGTACGAGTCCACGCCGGGGGCCACGGTCCGCGGTGTCGCTGAGGACCTGGGCATCGTGCGGGGCACGCTGCGGGGCTGGCTCGAGGCGTACGGGACCGGCAAGAAGACCGCTGCTGACGGGACGGCGACCTCGAGCCCGCTGCAGTCCAAGACCACCGCGAAGACCATCCCGGCCGCAGACCCGGGCAGCGAGACACCAGAGGGTAAGGTCGCCCGGCTCGAGGCGCGGGTGCGTGAGCTGGAGGTCGAGGCGACCAAGCTGACCACGAGCGGGAGATCCTCCAGCGGGCGGCCAAGTATTTTCGCCGGGGAGACGCGCTGGTGAGTCGCTTCCAGTTCGTCGCCGACCACTGCGCCACCTTCGAGGTGAAGCGACTGTGCGAGCTCGTCGAGATCGAGCGCTCCTCCTACTACGCCTGGGTCAAGGCGGGCCCCGCGCGCGAGGAGCGCGCCCGGGCCGACGCCGAGCTCGCGGAACGGATCAGGGCCGTCCACCAGGGGGACAAGACCTACGGGGCGCCGGATCACTGCCGAGCTCAACGACGGGGTCGCGCAGCAGGAGCGGGTCAACCACAAGCGGGTCGCCCGCGTGATGCGGCTCAACACGATCGTTGGCTACGCCAAGAAGCGGCGGGTGCGCACGACGGTCCCTGAGCCCGCCGACCAGGTGGTCCCCGATCTGCTCCAGCGCGACTTCACCGCTTCTGCTCCAGGGCTGCGCTATGTCGGCGACATCACCTACCTGCCGCTGGCCGACGGCACGAACCTCTACCTGGCCACCGTGATCGACTGCTACAGCCGGCGACTGGCCGGCTGGGCGATCGCGGGCCACATGCGCACCAGCCTCGTCACCGATGCCCTCAACGCCGCCGGCCGCGGCCCGGGGCAGCCTCAACGGCGCGATCTTTCACAGCGACCACGGGTCGGTCTACACGAGCAAGGACTACGCCGCGCTGTGCGCCGACCTCGGCGTGACCCAGTCCATGGGCGCCGTCGGCACGAGCGCGGACAACGCGTTGGCCGAGTCGTTCAACGCCACGCTGAAGCGCGAGGTCCTCCAAGACGCCGCGTGCTGGGCCGACGAGCACAGCTGCCGCCGCCAGGTCTTCGGCTGGCTCGTCCGCTACAACACCCGCCGCCGCCACACCTGGTGCGGCTACCTGTCCCCGTCCACCTACGAGGCCCGCCGGGCCGCTACGCTGCCAACCGCCGCGTAATCAACCCCCGTGTCCAAGAACCGGGGGTAAGGCCCAAGCGAGATCTCGGATTGCACCTGCATTTGCCGAGCTTCGCCGAGCAAAAACGCGGTGCGTCACAGCGCGGATTGACGCGCGTCCGCGCAGCGGAGCCAGTCGCCATTCGTTACTCGGCCGCTCAGGTCGCACCCCGCGTCCTGCTGGTCCCAACGTGGGCTCGCCGGAAACCCAAGGGACGTCTTGGCCTGAGCCGACCTACTCTTCGGGGTGCTGGTCTTCCGCCAACGCCCCCGCTTCGATGTCGGCTGTAGGCTGCGCCGCCGGCTCGGTGTCCGCTCCGCCGGCTGCTATTGAGCCTTCTCCAGACTCTGCTGCCCGCGTCCGAGCGCGGTCCATCATCTCGATGACCGGCCACGTCACCAGCCGAAGGCAGAACCACCACATGTAAAGCGCCGAGAAGCTCCATGCCGAGTTGTCATCGAGAAGGCCGTGCGCGACGTCGTTGCGGAGGTTCGGACCACCTTGGACGACCAGCATCGCCTTCATCTCCATGACCATCCCTGCACCGAAGATGTCCTCGGTCTCAGTCATGTCAAGAAGGGCGTTCAAGCTCTTCTCGCTCTCCACGCCGTGCTCATCGACGAACAGCGTGTGCACATCGTGCCGCCTCAACATGACCCGCACGACCTGCTCCAACTGCGGGACCAGAACAGAGACCGCAGCGCCGTAGTTGCCGCCCAAGCCGAGAGCCAGGCCGTTGCCCCACAACGTCTCGTGGCCCTCGGGCACCGTCGGCGATTCCATGCACAGCGACACCATGTACTGCCGACTGAACCGGTGCTCAGTAGTCAGGACCTCTTGCGCAGGCTGAATGATGCCCTTTCCGAGCAATTGGGAGTGAAAGAACACCGTGCGGACCATCTCGGCCCAAACCGCGTCCTCATCGGTCTGACCAGAAGACCCCGGCCTCGATGCGATCTTCCGGAAGTCAGACGAAAACGTTGAGGATCCGAAGATGTGGCTGATGGTGCCTTCCAGCAGCTTCGCGGCGTTCTCGCGCGTACTGGCTTCATCTAGCGGCGGTGCGAGCGTCGCGAATGCAGCCAGCGCGTCGAACTTGTCAGCGTGACCCGAGACTTGCGACCGTGCGTAGGACACGGCATTAGTCAGATCGACCGGGTCCGACTGGATACGCATCATCTGCTCCATAGACGACTCCCGGCTCTCAAGCAGCCGAACGCGGAGGTCGTCAATGAGCTGGTCGAGTCCGTTCTCGAGCCGGTAGGAGCGCGGGATGGTTCGGAGGACCGCGATTGCCTTCTCCAGGAAATGGCCCTCGACCAGCGTGCCCGCCTTCGGGTCCGTCTGAATGCGGGAATCGGCTTCTGCGATGTATGTCCGCGCAACGCGCTCGGTCGCTGCGTTCGCCGCCGCCGCGTCCGAACCACCTAGCCAAGCGAGCGCCTCACGCTCGAGGTGGCGTGACAGGCGTGGCGTTACCGACGACGCCTTTGCCGCGAGCGCGAACAGAGCTTCGCACACCTCAGCCCGCCCGGCCGCGTCGACACGACCGTGCTGGCGCAAGGTTTCCGCGAACCCCACCGTTCTGAAGTTGTCTGTCAACTGGCCGGCCAAGACCTGAGCCTTCAGCGCGTCCGACATTTCCTGCACCCAGGCCTGGCCGTCCGCGCCGCGCCGCGCTGCAAGCGCGAAGGCCCGAACCCACGCGTCCTTCCCCACGCTGAACCACACATCTCCCGTCAGCGGCGCGGCCCGGTATGCGTCGATGGCTCGGTCCAACATCGCGATGTCCGACCGGTCCCCGTAGACCCAGGCGACATCAGCGACCCGAGCCCGCAGATCATCACGTTCGACCAGCGGAGCGATACGCGCCAGCAACGCCACCTGGTCAGCGTCCAAGTCCGCCGGTACTACCGTCCGCGTGCCACCGAACTGCATCGCCGGTGTGAACGGCTCCAACCAGTCCTCAGCATTCAACATCGCCGCCGAAACCATCGCCAACACCTGCAGCACTAGTTCATGAAGCCCCGTGACAGACGGATCGGCAGCCGCCCGCTCAAGATGCGTTGACAACAACTCTGGCGGCTCATAGGGGTCGTCAAGCGACGCCTCCGCCAGCACGTCCTCCCACCACGAGCGGTCGATCGCGTCGCTCGCCGGATCCATGTCCGCTCCTCCGCCTCCACTTCTCTGTGCCGGGCCAACGTCGGCATCAAGTACACAAAGTCTACATGTTGGTATGCTGTTGGTGTGAATGGTGCTGCTTCTGAGTTCCTGAACGTGCGTGAGACGGCCAAGCGGCTGGCCGTCCACGAGAACACCGTGCGGGCGTACGCCAAGCAGGGATTGCTCCCGGATGCGCGGGTGCCGGGGACGTCGTTCTACAGGTTCCGAGCGAGCGACGTGGAGGGCCTCAGAGCGCAGCGCGGAGCGCCCGCCGTGAGTCTTGCGGCCGAACGACGAACCGCCAGTCCCGAATATGCGAGTGCAAGCCAGCTCGCGCTGTGGCCCCAGACCAACGCGCGCGAAGCTCAGGATCGGCTTCCAGAGTTGGTGCGTAGGCTCTTGTTCGAGACCCCCGGGGCTGGCCAGATCTCAATTCGGACAGGCGATGGGGTCGCCCTGGCTGGCAAGGACGGCGTAGCGACCCTCGAGCGGCAGACGCAATTGCTGCCGGTCGGAACGATCTGGTTCGAGTTCGGCACCGACAAGGACTCCAAGCGCAAAGCCACTAAGGACTACGACGGACGCAAGGGCGAGGCATCGCAAGACGTCACCTTCGTCTTCGTTACAGTCCGTCGATGGCAAGGCAAGGACACGTGGGCGGCCGAGCGACGCGCCGAGCAGCTCTTCAAGGATGTCCTCGTCCTCGATGCGGATGACCTCGAAGCTTGGCTGCAGGTTGCGCCCGCCGCACACCTGTGGATCTCTGAAACTCTCGGGCTCCGACCCCGGGACGCGCTGACTCTGGAGACATGGTGGGACCGCTCTTCCGCTGCGACCGAACCGGCTCTTCCGCTGAAACTCTTCATCGCCGGGCGGGCTAAGGAGGCGCAGCGACTGCGCTCCCTGCTTGATGAGGAGCCGAGGGTTACATCGATCCAGACCGAGTGGGTCGACGACGCCTTGGGGTTTCTGCATGCGTCCCTTGCACGCGACGACGACAACTCGAATGAACCCGGCACCGTCACAATCGTCCGGTCGACGGGCGTCTGGGATCGAATGGTGGCACTCCCAGGGCCGGGGATCTTGGTGCCCGACTTCGACAATGCAGACGTAGCACGCGCCCTCGCTAGCGGTAGGCACGTCGTCGCTATCGTAGATAGCGGCTCTGCGGTGCGCCGCAGCGTCGACATTCACCTGCCGAGGGTTGGCCGAAACGAGGCGGCCGAGGCATTCAGAGCAGGCGACGTCGAATGGCACCAAGCCGATCGCCTCGCGGTACTTGCTCGTCGGAGCATGCCCGCATTGGTGCGGCGGCTTTCGCGCTCACCTCGCGTGCAGCAGCCCACGTGGTCTCGGCCCCCGCTGGCCGACACGCTCGCCGCACTGATGCTGGCCAGTCGTTGGACCGATCTACCCGAGGACCTGCACGTCCTGAGCGAACTGGCCGCCATCCCCTCAGTCGACCTACAGCGCGCGATCGCCGACGCCAGTCGCGGATCCGATCCGGCGATCCGGAGCGTGCGGAATGTCTTTGTATTCACCTCCCTGGAGGAGGCGTTCCTCGAGTTTGGCAACCGGGTGTCATCCGAACTGGCGTCGCGATGGGCACAGATCGCAACCAGCGTCCTCCTGGACCCAAGTCCCTATGAAGGCCTGAGTTCGCACGAGCGGATCGCCGCTCGAATGAAGGGACAGCGGAGAACCTACTCGCCTGCCCTGCGGCGCGGTATCGCCGAGAGTCTCGCCCTGGCGGGAGCGATCGAATCAATCCCCGGTGGCACCAATCACGCTTCCTCAGTGGCCGAACGGGTTGTGCGCGACGTTCTACGTCAGGTCACTGCCGGCTCCAAGGGTCACACTTGGGGAGCGATCGCCGACGTGCTTCCGCTTCTTGCCGAGGCCGCTCCAGACACCTTCCTTTCGGCACTGGAGGATGACCTTGCAACCAGCGAGCCGACCGTCGGCCGCCTGTTCCAGGCCATTGACGAGCCGCTGGCACTGGGGCCGTCGGGTCAACAGCATCACCTGTTGTGGGCCTTGGAAGTGCTCTGCTGGTCGCCCGATCACCTCGTTCGCGCAACACAGATCCTGACCGAACTCTGCCGCTACGACCTGCCGAAGAACTCGGGCAACAATCCACTCGCAAGCATGTCGACCGTCCTTTGCGGATGGATTCAAAACACTGGCGCAGATCTTGCGACCCGACTCCAAGCGCTCGATGCCTGCCGGATCGTGAGCGAGACGACAGGTTGGGCTTTACTCAAGGCCCTGTGGCCCGACAGCAATGCCTGGGTTTCGCCGCCCAATGAGCCGCGCTATCAACTCTGGAAGCCCCCCAGCGACCGGATGCCGAACAGCGAATGGTTCGCTTTCGCGACGAGCCTCGTCGACCGAGCACTCGCATGGGTCATGGCAGATCGCACCGCCCTGCCATGGCTTGTGGAAGCGCTGTCCACGGTTGGCCCGGACGAAGCGAATCGGATCATCGAGTTCCTCGAGGACGAGGCATCGCGCGGCGACTTGGATGAAGACGTGCGACTGGCCCTGTTCGAACAGGTCCGAGAGACCGCAGCGCGGCACGAGCGTTTGCAGGACGCAGACTGGGCGATGCCGGCGGAGCGACGCGCCCGCTTACACAAACTGGCCGAATTGCTCCAACCTGCTGATGACCTCCGCCGGTTCGCATATCTCTTCAATCGGCACCCCGACCTGTCGGGTGCAGACCTGAACGACTACGAGCACTACCGGAAAGCGCTGGAAGCCAAACGGCGCGAAGCACTTGACGTTCTGTTTGCCCGCCCCGACGCGTGGGAACAGCTCGGCGCAGTAGCGGCCCGTGCTGAGGCTCCGACACAGGTCGGTTGGACTCTGTCAACCTACGATCCGATTGATGCTCTCGACACCATGCTGGAATGGCTGGCATCGGATAGCACAGCGCTTCAGGAAACCGCGGCAACGTGGGTTCGAAGCCACCTCGCCGTCGATGGACCAGCGGATCTCAGGCGAGCGCTCGAACGGGGCGACGTGGCGAGCGAGGCCCTGAGAAGGTTCGTGCTCAACGTCCCGACGGAGAGCCGGTTCTGGGAGATTCTCCGCGAGTTCCCAGCTGCTGAAGACCTCTTCTGGTCCGAGGCACATTTCGAGGTCGTTCCCCATGAAGATCTCACCAGAGCTATCGATTTGCTCCTTGAGCGAGCACGAGCTTGGTCGGCGATTGCGATCGCGAGCCACGGCATCTTCAACCCGACAGCAGACCAGAAGAAGCATCTCCCGAGCGCAACGCTGGTCCTATCCGTGTTGCGCGCGGCGATCACCCAGGACCCCGGGCGGGCGGGGATGTCACAGATGACCGACCACGACGTCGGGACCTTGCTGGACTACCTAGCCGCAGCCGACGTGCCAGTTGCCGACCTGGCATCTCTGGAGTTCGGCTATTTAAGGCTCCTCCAGCACAACCGCGAACCACGTGCCCTTAACCGGGCTCTCGCCTCGGACCCCGCCCTGTTCGTTGACCTCGTTCAACGAACGTTCCTGGGTACAAACGAGCCTCAACGTCAGAGCAAGAGCGCGGATCCGCTAACTGAGCACGCTTGGTGGGTCCTTCGCGGTTGGCACGGCTTCCCGGGACGACAGGAAGACGGCACACTTGATCAAGCTGCGATGCAGGCGTGGGTCAAGCAGGCTCGTCTGCAACTATCCGACCTCGACCGAGCGGACATCGGCGACGAACTGATTGGCCAAACCTTTGCCCACGCGCCGGTCGACGCCGACGGAATCTGGCCACCCGTTCCAGTCCGAGATCTCATCGAGTCGATCGGGAGTCGCAACCTAGAGAACGGCGCAATCACCGGCCGACTGAACAGCCGCGGTGTCACCTGGCGTGGTGTCTACGACGGCGGCAGCCAAGAGAGAACGCTGGCTGAGCAGTACAAGCAATGGAGTCTGGGTGTCCAGGTGCATTGGCCCCGAACTGCACGGATCTTGCGCGCCATTGCAGAGTCCTACGAACGGGACGCCGTCCGTGAGGACGAACGAGCCCAACTGGACCAAGATCTGGACTGACACCGCTGGAAGCTCTGGCGATGCGCGCCATGGCCGTTCGTCGCCAGTTTCAGGCATGCCCGCGCCACAGATCCGCTTCTGTTGAACTGATCCCGGACCTGCGCCGCACCGGCCGCAAGAGTCACCTCACGGGCGGGCCTCTGGCAGCACTCGGGGTGCGGAGACGGCCCTGGGAACGGCCGGATCGAGCCCGTCACGCAAAAGTTCTTGCGGACTCCGTGCGGACTGGGAGGGATCACACCCCCTCTGACCTGCGGAAACGCTCTGATTCACACGTTGAAGCGGAACTCGACCGCGTCGCCCTTCACCAAGGGGTACCCGCCCGAACCACGAACAGCAAGGCAGAGACACCGGCGAAGACCAGCAAGGTGATGCCCATCCAGGGTCCCACCAGACGGCTGGAGACGCTCTCGCCGCCGACCCGAGGAACCAGCGCAGCGAGCCCAGCCGCCTGGATGGTCCCCAGGCCGGCCAAGGACAGGTCATCGAGGAACAATGCCAAGGGTACGAAATGCAGGGCCACGACGAGAGCCACCCACCAAGCCATCCAGCGGCCCTTACCCCTGCGGTGCAGGAACAGGCAGCCGACCAGCGACAGCAGCACCTCCAAGCCGACGACTAGCCCGAACCACGGGTACCTCCCCTCCAGCGCACTGCCCTCACCCCACCGGGCGAACACCCCGTAACCGAACAACCCTGCCAGCAGGAGGCCCATCGCCGATCCGGCGCCGAGCCACGGTCGCCACGCCGGCGGCGGGTCCTCCTGACCCCAGCCGAACCAGACGAACGCCATCAGACCGAACCATGCGATGGTGAAGGCATGGTCGCGAACGAAATCGGTGAACACGTCTACTTCTTCCCGCCAGAGGCGAGCCCGCTGCGGAACTCGACCACGTCCCCGTCGGCCATCACGTAGTCCTTGCCCTCGATCCGCACGCGACCGGCCTCCTTGGCCTTCTGCATGGAGCCGGCGGCGACCAGGTCGTCAAACGAGACGACCTCGGCCTTGATGAAGCCGCGCTCGAAGTCGGTGTGGATGACACCCGCCGCCTGCGGGGCGGTCCAGCCCTTGCGGATCGTCCAGGCGCGTGACTCCTTGGGCCCGGCCGTCAGGTAGGTCTGCAGACCCAGCGTGTGGAATCCCTTGCGCGCCAGCTGGTCCAGCCCGGCCTCGGTGACGCCGACCGACTCGAGCAGCTCCTTGGCCTCGTCCTCGTCCAGCTCGGCCAGGTCCATCTCGAGCTTGGCGTTGAGGAAGATCGCGTCCGCGGGGGCCACCATCGCCTGCAGCTCGGCCTGTAGCGCCTCGTCGGTCAGCTGGTCCTCGTCGACATTGAACACGTAGAGGAACGGCTTGGTGGTGAGCAGGAACAGCTCCTTGATCGCCGCCAGGTCGACGCCGGCCTCCGCACCCTTGGCGTAGAGCGTGTCCCCGGCCTCCAGCACCTTCTGGGCCGCGAGGGCGTTGTCAAGCACCGCCTTGTCCGTCTTCTTGCCCTTGACCTCCTTCTCCAGGCGCGGGATGGCCCGCTCCAGGGTCTGCAGGTCGGCGAGGATCAGCTCGGTGTTGATGGTCTCGATGTCCGAGCTCGGGGAGACCTTGCCGTCGACGTGCACGACGTCGTCGTCCTCGAAGGCGCGGATGACCTGGCAGATCGCGTCGGACTCGCGGATGTTGGCGAGGAACTTGTTGCCGAGCCCCTCCCCCTCGGACGCGCCGCGCACGATGCCGGCGATGTCGACGAAGGACACGGTGGCGGGCAGGATCTTCTCGCTCTTGAAGACGCCGGCGAGGACCTTCAGGCGGGGGTCCGGCAGCGGGACCACGCCCACGTTGGGCTCGATCGTCGCGAACGGGTAGTTCGCGGCGAGCACGTTGTTCTTGGTCAGGGCGTTGAACATGGTCGACTTGCCGACGTTGGGCAGACCGACGATCCCGATAGTAAGAGCCACGAGGCACGAGTCTACGGGCCCGGGTGCGGGGGGTCTGTCACACCTCGGTGCCACAGTGTGCCTATGGCTCCTTCCACCGGCACCCTCGTCCTCGTAGCCCTCGTGGCCCTGGTCGCGCTGCTCGTCGGCGCGGCGCTCGCGTTCGTCACGGCACGAGCGATGGGCGCCGCCCAGGTCGCCGCGCTCACCACCGAGCGTGACCTGCTCCGCGAGCGTTGTGTAGACCTCGAGGCAGCTCTGGGCGACGACCAGCAGACCGCCGCCACGCTGGCCCCGCTGCGTGACGCCCTGCAGCGGGTGGAGCGACAGGTGGGGGCGCTCGAGCGGGACCGCCAGCAGCAGTTCGGCTCGCTCGGCACCCAGCTGGAGCACGTGGGGGCAGCCACCGCGGCCCTGCGCGACCAGACGGCGAGCCTGGCCGGAGCCCTGCAGTCCTCGACGGTGCGTGGCACGTGGGGCGAGAGCCACCTGCGCCGCCTGCTCGAGCACGCCGGCCTGGTCGCGCGGTGCGACTTCGACGAGCAGGTGCGCGCGGTGAGCAGCCACGGCGCCCAGGTGCGGCCCGACGCGGTGGTCCGACTGCCCGGTGACCGGGTGCTCGTCATCGACGCGAAGGCCCCCATGACCGCCTTCCTCGCGGCCCACGCCGAGGGGCTGTCGAGCGACCAGCAGGGCGCCCAGCTGCGGGCGCACTCCCGGCACCTGCGCGGTCACGTCGACACCCTGGCCGGCAAGGCCTACTGGTCGGCCTTCGCCCAGACCCCCGAGCTGGTCGTGTGCTTCGTCCCGAGCGACGCGGTGCTGGTCAGCGCGCTCGACCACGACCCGGCGCTGTTCGACGACGCCCTGGCCAAGAAGGTCGTGCTCACCTCACCGGCGACCCTGCTGGCGCTGCTGCGCACCGTCGCCTTCACCTGGCAGCAGGACGCCCTCACCACCCACGCCACCCAGCTGCTGGCCCTCGGCAGCGACCTCTACAGCCGGCTGGGCACGATGGCGGGTCACGCCACCCGTCTCGGCGGGCAGCTGACCCGGTCCGTCGAGAGCTACAACGCGTTCGTCGGGGCGCTCGAGTCCCGGGTCCTCGTGACGGCGCGCCGGATGCACGAGCTGGGCCTCGTCGCCGAGGCGGCACCGGAGGTGAGCCCGGTCGACCCGGCGCCCCGGCCGCTCACCGCCGTGGAGCTGATCGAGGCTCTGGACGCCGACGTCGACCACCGACCGGCGATCGTCGACCACGCCGCCGATCACGCGCCCGAGCAGCTCACCGACCGCGACGCCGGGGATCCACCGGTCGTGCGAAGATCAGCACACGGATGATACGCCTGGTCTACACTCAGTGACGTGATCATGGAGGAGCCGGCAGCCCATCCGACGCCCGAGGGTGATCCCCCGCGCCGCGCGCGGCGTCGCCGCCACCCGGTCCGCAACTCGTTCATCGTGCTCGCGTCGCTCCTCGTCCTCGCGGTCGCCGCAATCGGCGGCTACGCGTGGTACCTCAACGACAAGGTCGACCACAACGTCAAGCGGGAGGCCCTCCTCCCGGGCCAGTCCGCCTCCAGCACCCCTGGCAGCTCGGGCTCGAGCAGCGCCTCGGGCACCAACGTGCTGAGCGACACGGCCGAGATCCGGATGAACGCGAAGGGTCAGCTGGTCGACGGGCAGGACAAGCCCTACGTCGACGAGCTCGGCAACCCCATCCCGGTGCCGGTCGAGATCCAACAGGCGTTCGCCAAGCAGGGCCCGGGCGTCATCACGCTACCGAGCAAGCGGCTCGCCCAGCCCAGCCGCGCCGCCACGCAGCACGATTCGCTCAACTACCTGGTGATCGGCAGCGACCGGCGCGGCAGTGAGCGCGGGCGCTCCGACGTCATGGTCCTCGTGCACGTGTCGAGCGACCGCAAGCGGGTCGACCTGTTCCACTTCCCGCGCGACCTGTGGACCAACATCTCCGGCATCGGGCACGCCAAGCTCAACGCCGCCTACGGCTTCGGCGGCACCAAGAAGCTCATCGAGACGATCCAGCCGATGGTCGGGGTGCCCATCGACCACGTGGCGCTGGTGGACTTCCAGGGCTTCCAGAAGATGACCGACGCCATCGGCGGCGTGGACGTGCAGGTCCGCGAGGCCAGCCCGGGCTACCCCGTCGGCACCATGCACATGAACGGCCAGCAGGGCCTGGACTTCGTGCGCGACCGGCACGACCTCGCCCAGGGCGACATGGGCCGCGGCCAGCGGCAGATGGACTTCATCAAGGCGGTGCTGATGAAGGCCCTGCAGCCCAGCGTCCTGCTGAACCCGAGCGAGTTCGGCGCCTTCCTCGACGCGGCCACCACCAGCCTCACCGTCGACCAGACCTTCACGACGTCGGCCATGCGCGACGTGGCCTTCTCGCTGCGCAACATGTCGTCCAGCGACATCCACACCGGCACCATCCCGTGGTCCGGCGTGGGCATGGAGAACAGGCAGTCGATCGTGCGCCCCGCCCCTGAGCAGCTGGCCAAGCTGGCCGAGGCGCTGCGCACCGACTCGCTCGCCGGCTACGTCGACAACGTGTCCCCCAAGACGGGGTTCGGCCCGACCAGCTAGACCTCGCCGAGCTAGACCCGGCTAGGGCTCGCCGAGGTAGACCCGCGGGACGCGCCGGTCGATCCGGCAGGTGATCTCGTAGGTGATGGTGCCGAGCAGCTCGGCCAGCTCGTCGGTGCTGATCTCCTCGCCACCCTGCCGTCCGATCAGCACGACCTCGTCCCCGACGGCGTCGGGACCGTCCGGCCCCAGGTCGACCATCGTCTGGTCCATGCACACCCGGCCCACGACCGGGCACGAGCGTCCGCCCACGAGCACCCGGCCCCGGTTGGACAGCAGCCGGTTGTACCCGTCGGCATAGCCCACGGGGACGGTGCCCACCACCGTGTCCCGCGGCGCCACCCAGGTGCGGCCGTAGCCCACGCTCTCCCCGGCCCGCACCGGCTTGACCTGGGTGAGCCGGGACCGCCAGGTGATGAGCGGCCGCAGCGGCACGGTGCGTGGCGTCGACGGGTCGGGGTAGTAGCCGTAGACCATGATCCCCGGCCGCACCAGGTCGAACCACGACTGCTCGTGCGCGAGGACACCGCCGGAGTTGGCGGCGTGCACCAGCTCGATCCGCCGGCCGATCGCGGCCTGCACGTCGTCGACGACCGCGGCGAACCGGGCCAGCTGGTCGCGCGTGAAGGCGTCCTCTGCGGCGGTGTCGGCCACCGGCAGGTGGGTGAAGAGACCCTGCAGGTCGACGTCCGGGCACTCTCGCTCCAGGACCAGCGCGAGCGCTGCCGCCTGGTCGGGGGCCACCCCGATCCGGCGCATGCCGGTGTCGACCTTGAGGTGGGCGACGGCGCGCGTCCCGAGGCGTGCGGCGCTCTCCTGCAGCGCGCGGGCACCGGCGACGCTGGTGACCGTCAGGGCGATGCCGGCACCGACCGCTGCGTCCAGCTCGGCCCCGGGCCGCGCGGAGGACAGCTTGAGGATGGGCAGCTCGATGCCCGCGGCACGCAGCTCGAGCGCCTCGGGCACGGTGGCGACGCCGAACCAGTCGACCAGACCGGCGCCCGCCGCAGCCCGCGCGATCGGCACCGCGCCGTGGCCGTAGCCGTCGGCCTTCACCGCCAGCAGCACCTGTCGCTCGTCGCCGACCCGAGCCCGGATGGCGCGCAGGTTGTCCCGCAGGGCGTCCAGGTCGACGACCAGCTCGGTCGCGTAGAGGTCCTCGGGCTCCGGCTCGGCGGTCACCCGCCCTCGCTCTCCGACTCCCGCATGGTGCCCTCGACGGTGCAGCGGTAGGGGGCGGTGCCGAACGCGCCGGCCGTGTCCGGGTCACCGGCGCCCGTGAAGGACGCCGTCTGCTTGGCCTTCACGGTGGCGTCGAACGAGCCCCCGCCGACGTGCGCGCCCTTGGCGTCGACGATGCCCACGTCGAGGATGAAGTGGTCGACCTTGCTGAGTCGGCTGGCCAGCGTCCCCTTGAAGGTGAAACCGGCGCCGGAGCGCACGCACGAGGTGAAGGTGAGCGTGCCGCCATCGATGGTGATCGGCTTGCCCACGGCTCCGCCGGAGGCTCCCGCGGTCGGCGTGGCGACGGTGGTGAACGACCCGGTCGGCACCACCGACGTCGGCGCACCCCCCGGGGTGGCCCCGGTGGTCGGCGCGACCGTCGTCGCCGTCGTCAGGGGGCCCGAGGTCGTGGCGCCGGGCGTCGTGGGGCCCGTGGTCGTGGGGGTCGCCGCGGCGCCACCGGTGCGCGCCGGGCCGGCCGGGGTCGTGGCGTCCGTCGCGCACGCCGCGAGCGCCGTGGCCCCCGCCGCGGCGAGCAGCACCCAGCGCGCCGCTGCGCCCCGCCTCGTCGTCTCGCTGGTCATGTCCTCCCCCGTCCTGGTCAGTGCAGCGACCCGGCGTCGTGCCGGACCTTGCTCGCCTCGGCGCCGGAGCGCGCCTTGAGGTCACGGCGCAGCTCGTTCGGGAGCGCGAAGAGCAGCGACTCCTCGGCCGCGACGACCGGCTGGACGTCCTGGTAGCCGCGGCTCGCCAGGTAGTCCAGCACGTCGCGCACCAGCACCTCGGGCACCGACGCCCCGCTCGTGACGCCCACGGTCTCGACCCCGTCGAGCCAGGACTCCTCGATCTCGTCCGCGAAGTCGACGAGGTGACCGGCCCGCGCACCGTGCTCGAGGGCTACCTCGACCAGCCGCACCGAGTTGGAGGAGTTGCGCGACCCGACGACGATCATCAGGTCGGTGTCGGCGGCCATCTGCTTCACGGCCAGCTGGCGGTTCTGCGTGGCGTAGCAGATGTCGTCGCTCGGCGGGTCGATCAGCTGCGGGAACTTCTCGCGCAGCCGGCGCACGGTCTCCATCGTCTCGTCGACCGACAGGGTCGTCTGGGAGAGCCACACGACCTTGCTCGGGTCGCGCACCTCGACGTTGGCGACGTCGTCGGGGCTGTCGACGATGGTGATGTGCTCGGGGGCCTCGCCGCTCGTGCCGACGACCTCCTCGTGCCCCTCGTGGCCGATGAGCAGGATGTCGTAGTCGTCGCTCGCGAACCGTCGGGCCTCGCGGTGCACCTTGGTCACGAGCGGGCAGGTCGCGTCGATGGTCTTGAGGGACAGCGCGGACGCCTCCTCGTGCACGATCGGTGCCACTCCGTGCGCGGAGAAGACGACGGTAGCGCCCTCGGGCACCTCGTCGGTCTCGTCGACGAACACGGCGCCGCGCCGGCGCAGGGTCTCCACGACGTGCTTGTTGTGGACGATCTCCTTGCGGACGTAGACCGGCGGGCCGTAGAGCTCGAGCGCCTTCTCGACGGTGACGACCGCGCGGTCCACGCCGGCGCAGTAGCCGCGTGGCGCAGCGAGCAGCACCCGCTTGGTCGGGGTGGGCTCGACCTGCTGCGGATCGGAAATGTTCGGTGTCGTCACCACTCGATTCTAAGGTGAGCGGGTGAGCAACGAGCAGCGGTCCGCCACGGGAGGTGCCGGCGCGGGCGGTTCGTTGCCAGAGCGGGCCAACCAGACGACCCCCGAGCAGCCCTGGCCGGTGCGCGTCCTGTCGCTCAAGATCGAGGACTACGTCGACAAGATGGCGCCGCTGTGGGTCGAGGGCCAGGTGGTCCAGCTGACCCGCCGGCCGGGTTCGAGCCTCGCCTTCCTCACCCTGCGCGACCCCGACGTGGACATGTCGCTCTCGGTCGCGCTGCAGGCGGGCGCCCTGGACCGTCTCGGGACGCCGCTGTCCGACGGGGCGCGGGTGGTCGTGCACGCCAAGCCGACCTTCTGGACCAAGCGGGGGTCGCTGCAGCTCGACGGCCGGGCCATCCGGGCCGTCGGGGTCGGCGAGCTCCTCGCCCGCATCGAGCACCTGCGCCGCACCCTCGCGTCCGAGGGACTGTTCGACGCCGACCGCAAGCGGGCGCTACCCTTCCTCCCCCGACGCATCGGGCTGGTCTGCGGCCGGGCCAGCGCGGCCGAGCACGACGTCGTCCAGAACGCCCGGCGCCGTTGGCCGGCAGCGCGATTCGAGATCCGCCAGGTCGCGGTGCAGGGCTCGAACGCCGTCTCCGAGGTCTGCGCCGCGATCCGTGAGCTCGACCGTGACACGGAGGTCGACGTCATCGTCGTGGCCCGGGGCGGCGGCTCCGTCGAGGACCTGCTGCCGTTCTCCAACGAGGCCATGCTGCGCATCGCGGCGGCCTGCGTCACCCCGCTCATCAGCGCCATCGGGCACCACGAGGACACCCCGCTGCTCGACCTCGTCGCCGACTGGCGCGCCTCGACCCCGACCGACGCCGGCAAGCGGGTGGTGCCCGACCTCGCCGAGCAGCACGCCATCGTCCACGGCGCGGTCGCGCGAGCCCGAGCCGCCGTCGAGCGGCGCCTCGCCACGGAGCAGCGGTCCCTGGCAGCGCTCCGCTCCCGGCCGGTGCTCGCCGCCCCGCAGACCCTGATCACGCGCCGCCGCGAGGAGCTGGAGCTGCTGGTCGACCGGTCGCGCCTGCGGCTGGAGCGTCGGGTCGAGCGCGCAGGCTCCGACCTCGCCGCCCAGGTGGGCCGGCTGCGGGCGTTGTCTCCGCTCGCGACGATGGAGCGGGGCTACGCGGTCGTGCAGCACAAGGACGGGACGTTGGTGCGAACCCAGCGCGAGGTCAAGGTCGACGAGCTGCTGCGCGTGCGGGTCTACGAGGGCGACTTCGCCGTGCGTGCCGTGGGGCGACCAGCGACGTCCTGACGAGTGCTACCCCTCGTCCTCCGCGTCCTTCGCGTCGCCGTCGTCATCCTGGTCCGCCCCGTCCGCGGCACCCGCCTCGTCCTCGGCGCCAGCACCACCAGCGAGCCGCTGCTCGGCCTGGTCCAACCAGCTCTGGCAGTGCGCGGCGAGCGCCTCGCCGCGCTCCCACAGCGTCAGGCTCTCCTCGAGCGGGAGCTGCCCGGCCTCGAGCCGCGCCACGATCCGCACCAGCTCGTCGCGCGCCTGCTCGTAGCGCAGGGAGGCGATGTCGTCCGGGATCGCTCGGGCGGTCGAGGCGGGACCCGAGTCCTCGCCCGACGCCGAGCTCGTCTCACTGGGTCGCTGCGCAGCCTTGGCCATGCTGCGACCCTACCGGGGTCATCGGACGGGCGGCGTCAGGCTGGCGACGAACGCGGCCAGCTGATCGGCGGGCGCGTTGGACGACACGACCGTCCACGGCGTCGTCCCGGTGCCGCGGTGCACGAGCGAGCGGTTGCCCTTGTCGTCCGCGAACACGTCGTAGACCACCCCGCCGACGGTCTGGGTGCCGGCGGCCTGGGCGCCGTCGACGGCGTTGTCGACCCACTCGGCGGTGCCGGCCTTGGCCTGCCGCACGGCGTAGTAGGTGTTGGCGGCGAGGTAGCCGACCTGCCAGGTCGGGACCTTGGCCTGGGTCTCGTAGCGGGCGACGTTGACGGTCCACCCGGCCGGCAGCGGCGTGCGCTGCGACGGCGACCAGCCCGCCTGCGACTGGACCTGGGTCGCCACCGAACCGGCGTCCAGGGAGCGACGCGGGACCTCGCTCGGGCGAGCCACCATCATGACGAAGAACAGCGTCGCGCCCACGAGGACGAGCATCGACAGGACCATCGACTGCAGGTTGCCCATCCCTCGGCGACGCTTGGGCGGGTCGGGAACGACGGTAGAGCTCACCGATCCATCCTCCCATGCGTGCCAACCTCGCCCGGACCACCGCCCCAGGGAGCGTGGGGCGGGGGCAGCGACCATACTGGCGCGAGGGATCGGCCCCCTCGAGGCGGGCCACGAGAAGGGAAGAGGCATGACATCACGCACCCTCGTCGTGGGCGAGGCGCTCGTCGACATCGTCCATCGGCACAACGGCCGCGTGGACGAGCACCCGGGCGGCAGCCCCGCCAACGTCGCGATCGGGCTCGCCCGGCTGGGCCACCAGGTCGACTTCGCCGCCCACTTCGGTCAGGACCGCTACGGCCAGCTGGTGCACAACCACCTGGTGCGCGAGCCCAACCTGCACCTGACGCCGGGCACCGACCAGGCCGACCGGACCCCGACGGCGAAGGCCCTGATCGACGCCTTCGGCGCCGCCACCTACGAGTTCGACCTGGCCTGGGACGTCGCCGAGGCGCTGGATGACGAGCCGGTCGGGCACCTGCACACCGGCTCGATCGCCGCCACGCTCGAGCCGGGCGGCTCCGCCGTGGTCGCCGCGGCGAAGCGGGCGCGCGAGACGGGCACCGTGTCCTACGACCCCAACGCCCGGCCCACGATCATGGGCTCCCCCGCCGAGGCCCGCCCCCGCATCGAGGAGCTGATCGCGCTCTCCGACGTGGTCAAGGCCAGCGACGAGGACGTCGAGTGGCTCTACGACAACCAGGACCTGCGCGAGGTCATGCAGGGCTGGGGCCAGCACGGTCCGAGCCTGATCGTCGTCACCCGCGGGCACCGCGGGTCCACCAGCCTCGTGGTCAACACCGGCGAGATCGTGGACCTCCCGGCCGGCAAGACCGTCGTCGTCGACACCGTCGGCGCGGGCGACTCGTTCATGGCCGGCCTGATCTCCGGGCTGCTCGACGCCGGCTTCCTCGGCTCCACCAAGGCCCGCGAGGGGCTGCGCGCCGCCCATCTCGTAGACCTCCTGCCCGCCCTCTCGCGCGCCGGCGGCTGCTCGGCCATCACCGTCGCCCGCGCGGGCGCCAACCCGCCCACGCGCGCCGAGCTGGAGGTCTGACCCAGCGGCCCTACTGTTCAGCGGATACCGAGAACAAGCAGGCATGACGAAGCCCCCCGAGCCAGGCTCGGGGGGCTTCGTCGATGCGGACGCGTGGCTCTCGCGATGGTTCTACGAGATCAGCCCTTGACCGCACCCGAGGTCATGCCGCGGATCATGAAGCGCTGCAGCAGGACGAACACGAGCATCGGGATGATGATCGAGATGAACGCACCCGCGGTCAGCAGCTCCGCTCCCTGGCCCTGCGAGCCGAGGAGCTGCTGGAGCTTGACGATGACCGTCGTGTTCTCGCTCTTGAGGAAGAGCTTGGCCACGAGCAGGTCGTTCCAGACCCAGAGGAACTGCAGCGTCGCGAACGCAGCCATGGCCGGGATGGACATGGGCGCCACGAGCCGCCAGAAGGTCTGGTAGTGCGAGCAGCCGTCGATCTTCGCGGACTCGACGATCGAGCGCGGCAGGGTGCTCATGTAGTTGCGCAGCGTGTAGATGCACAACGGCATGCCGAATCCCGTGTGGAGGATCCACGTCGCGATGTACTGACCGCTGATCCCGAGGCCACGCGGGCCGAACAGGTCGAGCATCGGCTGGAAGGCGACCTGGATCGGCACCACCATGACCGCGATGATCAGCAGGAAGAACAACTCCTTGAACCGGAAGTCCATGAAGGTGAACGCGTAGGCGGCGAAGGCCGCGAACATGATCGGGATGATGGTCGCGGGGATGGCGACGACCAGGCTGTTGATGAAGCCCGTGCCCAGGTCGCTGCCGTTCCAGGCCCCCGAGTAGTTGGCCGTGGTCCAGCCGCCCTCGGTGAAGGCACGCCACCAGCCGGAGGCTGCCGCCGCGTCGCGCGTGCGGAAGGACGTGACCAGAAGGCCGAGGGTCGGGATGGTCCACAGGATGGAAAGAAGGACCATCGTGACGATGGAGAACGGGCTGACTGGGCGCCCGTCCTTCATGAGGCGCTGGCTCATCGGTTGTTCTCCTCGGCCCGGAAGTGACGAATCTGGTAGACGATCAGCGGGGTGATCGCGATGAGCAGGACGACGACGATGGCGGTCGCCTGCCCAGCCTCGCTGGCTGCGAACAACTTGTTGAAGAACAGGTTCGCGATCACGTCGGTGCCGTACTGACCGTTCGTCGCCACGTAGACGATGTCGAAGACCTTGAGCACGGTGATGAACACGGTGACGAAGACGGTGATGATCGTGCCCCAGATCTGCGGGATGACCACCTTCCAGAAGATCTGGAACTCCGTCGCACCGTCGATGCGTGCCGCCTCCAGGGTGTCGTCCGGCACACCCTTGATGGCCGACGACAGCAGCACCATGGCGAAACCAGCCTGCAGCCAGATCAGCACGATCATCAGCAGGAAGGAGTTGAACTTGCCGGTCTGCAACTGGATCCACACCTGCGGCTCGCCGCCGAGCGTCGTCCAGATCGCGTTGAGCATGCCGGTGTCCTTGGCGCCCTTGTCCGCGGTGTTGTACTGGTAGATCAGCATCCAGATCGCCCAGGCTCCGACGGCCGAGATGGCCATGGGCATGAAGATCAGGCTCTTGGCCACCCGCTCGCCGAACTCGGACAGCTTGTCGGACAGCACCGCGACGACGACACCGAACGCGACGACGACCGCCGGGACGATGAGCAGCCACAGGACGTTGTTGATGATCGCCGTCCAGAAGGCGCCGTCACTGAAGATGGTCCGATAGTTCTGCAGACCGACGTAGGCGGTGCTGTCGGCGTTCGCGAACGAGTAGTTGATCGTCTGGAACGTCGGGTAGATCAGCATCAGGCCCACGAGCAGGAAGCCCGGCAGCAGGAAGCCATAGGGAATCACGCCCTCGGCCAGACGCGCGGGCAGTCCCTCGATGAACACGTTGAGGAAGTAGAACAGCGCGTACGCACCGCCGACACCGCCGACGATCGCGAGCAGGCCGATGATGATCTTGTTGCCGAACTTCTCGGGGTAGTAACCGAAGGCCAGGAACAGGTTGCCCAGCCCCCAGAGCACGAGGAACATCCCGACGATCCCGATGAGGATCTTGACCGGGTTGGCCCTCAGCTTCGCCTCGGGGTCAGCATCGCTGATGGTTGTCTGGGGCGGCCTTGCCGCAGTCGAGGTGCTCATGACTTCGGCCACGCGGCTTCGATGTTGTCGGCCGTCGTCTTGCTGTCCTGGCCGTTGACCCACGCGATCATCTGCTTCCAGAAGACGTCCGAGCCGATGACCTTGGGCATCACGTCGGAGCCGTCGAAGACGATGGCGTCCGCCTCGTTCGCCATCTTGGCGACCTCACGCGTCAGGTTGTCCGGGTAGTTCGCCACGTCGAACGTCTTGTGCGGGCTCATCCAGCCGCCGGCCTTGGCCCATGGCACACCGAACTTGTCCGAGGAGAGGAACTTCATGACGGCGATGGAGTCGGGGTCGTTGCCGTTGAACAGCGCAGCGAGGTCACCGCCACCGAGCACCGACTTGCCCTTGAACCCGCCGGCGTACTCCGGGGCGGCGAAGAGCTCGACCTGGTTGTCGGTGTCCTTCTTGACGGACGCAGGCAGGAAGCTCTGGTAGAACGATCCCTGCTTCATCATCATGCACTTCGGCGGCGTGGCGAACGCCGGCGTCATGGCCTCGCCGAACTTCGTGGCGGTGATGGCCTGGGTGCCACCGAGGACCTGACCGGGCGTCTTCGCCACCTTGGCGAACTCGTCGAACGCCTTGACGATGCGCGGGTCGTTGAAGGGGATGCGGTGGAAGATCCAGTCGTTGTAGACCTCCGGGCCGTACATCTTGAGGACGAGCTCCTCGATCCAGTCGGTGCCGACCCAGCCGGTGGCCTGGTCGGAGCCCCAGCCCATGCACCACGGTGCGATGTTGCTGGCCTTGACCTTGGCGGACACCGGACCAACCATGTTCTGCCACGTGTCGAGCTGACCGTAGTTGCCCGAGTCCCAGGCCTTCTTCGGGACCCAGATGAGGCTCTTGTTGGCGTTGCGCATCGGCGCGCCGTAGACGCGACCCTGGTAGCGACTCACGTCGAGCAGACCCGGGAGGAGGGTCCTGGCGATCGCGTCGTAGTCCAGGAAGGTGTCGATCGGCTGGATCTTCTTCTGCGCGGCGAACTCGAGCAGACCACCGGGCTGCGGGAAGAGCGCGATGTCGGGGCTGTCGCCGGCGTTGACCTTCTGCTTGATGGTGGTGGTGAAGTCCTGGTCCGAGGTGTACTGCACCTTGATGCCGGACGACTTCTCGAACTCGGCCATCGAGGCGACGAACTGCTTCTCCTCGTCACCTCCGAACGCACCGAGGATCGTCACGACCTTGTCGCCGTCGGCGCTCCCGCCGTCGACGTAGGCGTTCCCACCTGTGCCGCCACCCCCGCCGCCACCGGCGTTCGGGTTCTGCAGACAGCCGGTACTCAGCAAGGCCACCGCGCCGACGACGGCTGTCGTCTTCGCAAACGTAGATGCGCGCATCTAGGTCACTCCTGACTTCTTCGTCTGGCGGCCACGGTCATCGACGACCGTGGGGGCACCGCCACTGAGAACGTACTCTGCTTGAACGTTCCACAAACATCAATGGCCAGACCGTTACCGGGTTGATAACGATGAGGTCACCGAGGCCACCCCCTCCCCCGACCAGCGCGTTCACCCCATCCCAGGGACCGCACGTCGGCCCCGGCGATGCTGCTGGGCCGGCTGCGCCCTAGGCTGGTCCCCTAGCCCAGACCCAAGGAGTGCGTCGTGCCGGAGTTCGCCTACGAGGACCTGCTGCCCATCGGCGAGGACCAGACCCCCTATCGCCAGCTGAGCAGCGAGGGGGTGCGCACCGTCGAGGGCCCGGGTGGCCGGACCTTCCTCGAGGTGGACCCCGAGGCGCTGACCCTGCTCGCCGAGACGGCGATGCACGACATCGCCCACTTCCTGCGCCCCGCGCACCTGGCCCAGCTGCGCCGCATCCTCGACGACCCGGAGGCGAGCAACAACGACAAGTTCGTCGCCCTCGACCTGCTGAAGAACGCCAACATCGCCGCCGGCGGGGTGCTGCCCATGTGCCAGGACACCGGCACCGCGATCATCATGGGCAAGCGCGGCCAGCACGTGCTGACCCCCGGCGTCGACGAGGAGCCGCTCTCGCAGGGCGTCTACAACGCCTACACGCGCCTCAACCTGCGCTACTCCCAGATGGCACCGGTGACCATGTGGGAGGAGAAGAACACCGGCTCCAACCTGCCCGCCCAGGTCGAGCTCTACGCCGACACGCTGCCGGGGCACGAGACGGTCTACAAGTTCCTGTTCATGGCCAAGGGCGGGGGCTCGGCGAACAAGAGCTACCTGTTCCAGGAGACCAAGGCGATCCTCAACCCCGACCGGCTGATGAGCTTCCTCGACGAGAAGATCCGCGGCCTCGGCACGGCGGCCTGCCCGCCCTACCACCTCGCCATCGTCATCGGCGGCACGTCCGCGGAGTTCGCGCTCAAGACGGCGAAGTACGCGTCCGCGAAGTACCTCGACACGCTCCCGACCAGCGGCAACGCCGAGACCGGGCGGGGCTTTCGCGACGTCGAGCTCGAGGAGCAGGTGCACGAGCTGACCCGGCGCACCGGGATCGGCGCGCAGTTCGGCGGCAAGTACTTCTGCCACGACGTCCGCGTCATCCGACTCCCCCGCCACGGCGCGTCGCTGCCCGTCGCCATCGCGGTCTCCTGCTCGGCCGACCGCCAGTGCCTCGGCAAGATCACCCCCGAGGGCGTGTTCATCGAGCAGCTCGAGACCGAGCCCGGCCACTTCCTGCCGGACACGACCGACGAGCACCTGGCCGACGACGGCGCCGACACCCCGGACGTGGTCCAGATCGACCTGACCCGGCCGATGGAGGAGATCCGCGCCGAGCTGACCAAGCACCCGGTCAAGACGCGGCTGTCGCTCACCGGCACGCTCGTCGTCGCCCGCGACATCGCCCACGCCAAGATCAAGGAGCGCCTCGACGCCGGCGAGGAGATGCCGCAGTACCTCAAGGACCACCCGGTCTACTACGCCGGGCCGGCCAAGACCCCCGAGGGCATGGCCTCCGGGTCCTTCGGCCCGACGACGGCCGGTCGGATGGACTCCTACGTCGAGCAGTTCCAGGCGGCCGGCGGCTCGATGGTCATGCTGGCCAAGGGCAACCGGAGCAAGCAGGTGACCGACGCGTGCGCGACGCACGGCGGGTTCTACCTCGGCTCGATCGGTGGGCCCGCGGCCCGCCTCGCGCAGGACTGCATCAAGTCCGTCGAGGTCCTCGAGTACCCCGAGCTGGGCATGGAGGCGGTCTGGAAGATCGAGGTCGAGGACTTCCCCGCGTTCATCGTCGTCGACGACAAGGGTGACGACTTCTTCGCCGAGGTCACCAAGCCGGTCGCCCTGACCATCCCGACCCGGGCGGGCCTGAAGTGAGCCCGCTGCGCACGGACCTCGGGCCGGTCAAGGGCGGTTACCGCCCGCAGAACCCGCGCGAGGCGTGGGAGCGGATGCTGCGCGGCAACGACCGGTTCGTCAACGGCGAGCGGCGTCACCCCAACCAGGACGTCGAGCGGCGGGCCCAGCTGGCGAACGGTCAGGACCCCTTCGCGGTGCTGTTCGGCTGCTCGGACTCGCGGGTGGCCGCCGAGATGGTCTACGACCAGGGCCTCGGTGACCTGTTCGTCGTGCGCACGGCCGGTCACGTGCTCGACCCGTCAGTGATCGGCTCGATCGAGTTCGGCGTCGAGATCCTCGCGACGCCGCTGGTCGTCGTCATGGGCCACGACTCGTGCGGCGCGGTGAAGGCGGCCATCGGCGGTGCGGCGAACGGGAACCTGCCCAAGGGCTACATCCGCGACGTCGCCGAGAAGGTCATGCCGTCGGTCATCCAGGCGCAGACCGCCGGCACCGTAGAGCCCGACGAGGTCGGGGCGTGGCACGTGCGGCGCACCGTCGAGATGCTCGCCGACCGCTCCACCATCCTCGAGCGTGCCGTAGACCGTGGCGAGACGGCCATCGTCGGCGTCACCTACCGGCTCGTCGACGGCCAGATCCACCTGGTCAACCACCTGGGCGACATCGGCCCGGCCACGACGCTGGTCTAGGCACCCGGGCGCAGGGCAACCGGGTGTAGCCGCCCGGGTGTCGGCACCCGGGCGGCGGGGGGACGGTCTACAGGCTCAGCTCGGTCTTGACCACGTCGGCGAGGCGCTGGGCGATGGCGTAGGCCTGGTCCTGGGACTCCGCCTCGACCATGACGCGCACGAGCGGCTCGGTGCCCGACTTGCGCAGCAGCACCCGGCCGGTGGTGCCGAGCTCGCGCTCGGCGTCCTGCACCGCGCCCTGCAGCGCGGCGTTGCCCTCGACACCGTTCTTGTCGACCCCCTTGACGTTGATGAGCGACTGCGGGAGTCGGTTCATGACGGCGGCCAGCTGCTTGAGCGTGCGACCGGTCTGCGCGACCCGCGAGGCGACCAGCAGGCCGGTGAGCGTGCCGTCGCCGGTGGTGCCGTGGTCGAGCACGATCACGTGCCCGGACTGCTCACCCCCGAGGGAGTAGCCGCCCGCCTTCATGTCCTCGAGCACGTAGCGGTCGCCGACTGCCGTCTTGCGCACGGTGATGCCCTCGCGCTCCAGCGCCTGGAACATGCCGAGGTTGCTCATCACGGTCGCGACCAGGGTGTTCTGCTTGAGCACACCGCGCTCGCGCATGGCGATGGCGAGGATCGACATGATCTGGTCGCCGTCGACGGGCGCGCCGGTGTGGTCGACCGCGAGGCACCGGTCGGCGTCGCCGTCGTGGGCGATGCCGAGGTCGGCACCGTGCTCGACCACGGCCGCCTGCAGCATGCCGAGGTGGGTCGAGCCGTAGCCGTCGTTGATGTTGAGCCCGTCCGGCTCCGCGCCGATCACGACGACGTCGGCGCCGGCGGTGCGGAAGGCCTGCGGCGACACCCGGGCGGCCGCGCCGTGGGCCGCGTCGATGACGATCTTGAGGCCCTCGAGGCGGTGCGGGATCACCGACATCAGGTGCGCGACGTAGCGGTCGTGGCCGTCCTTGAGCGGCCGGATGCGGCCCACGTCGGAGCCGATCGGGCGCTCCCACTCCTCAGCGAGCCGGGCCTCGATGGCGTCCTCGACGGCGTCGTCCAGCTTGTGCCCGCCGCTCGCGAAGAACTTGATGCCGTTGTCGGGCATGGCGTTGTGCGAGGCGGACAGCATGACGCCGAAGTCGGCACCGATCTCGGCCGTCAGGAAGGCGATCGCGGGGGTCGGCAGGACGCCCGCGTCGAACACGTCGACCCCGGCCGAGGCGAGCCCGGCGCACACGGCCGCCGAGAGGAACTCACCCGACGCACGCCCGTCCCGACCGACGACCGCCTTGAGCCGGCGCCCGCCCGACCGGGACTGCTCGCCGAGGACGTGCGCCGCAGCGACCGACAGCTGCAGGGCGAGGTCGGCGGTGATGTCGCGGTTGGCGAGGCCACGGACGCCGTCCGTGCCGAAGAGACGTGCCACGTGGGGCTCCTTGTCGAGAGGGCGAAGCTGTCGGGTGGGCCGTGCGGGCCCGTCGGGAACGGTTGATCGCCTGCACGGTACTACGCGAGCGACCCCGCACCTCGGCAAGAGGGCGGGGTCGCTGCGATGCGCTGCTACGCGGCGGTGGGCGCGGTGAGCGCACTGAGCGCCGGGATCAGCGCTTGGAGTACTGCGGCGCCTTGCGCGCCTTCTTCAGACCAGCCTTCTTGCGCTCCGGGACGCGAGCGTCGCGGGTCAGGAAGCCGGCCTTCTTCAGCACCGGGCGGTTGAGCTCCTCGTCCACGCCGTTGAGGGCGCGGGCGATGCCCAGGCGGACGGCGCCGGCCTGGCCGGACATGCCGCCACCGGTGACGCGCACGAGCACGTCGTAGGCGCCGTCGAGCTCGAGCACCTTGAACGGGTCGGACACGATCTGCTGGTGGACCTTGTTGGGGAAGTACTCGGCCAGGGACTTGCCGTTGATCTTCCACTCACCGGCGCCGGGGACGATCCGGACGCGGGCGATGGCCTGCTTGCGGCGGCCGGTGCCCGCACCGGGGGCCGAAGCGGTGGGCTTGCGGGTCGGCTCGCTCGGGGCGGTGGACTCGCTGGTGAACTCGGTCAGCTCGGGCTCGTCGACGTCGAGCTGAGCGTCGTAGTCGGCGGTGGTGTCAGCCACGATTCTCCTCTGTGTGCTTTCCGCAGGTCGCGGGGGCGCGACTTACTGCGCGACCTGGGTGATCTCGAAGGGAACAGGCTGCTGAGCCTGGTGGGGGTGCTGGTCGCCCTTGTAGACCTTGAGCTTGGTCATCTGCTGGCGGGCCAGGGAGTTCTTGGGGAGCATGCCGCGCACGGCCTTCTCCACGGCCTTCACCGGGTTCTTGTCCAGGAGCTCGGCGTAGGAGACGCTCTTGAGGCCGCCCGGGTAGCCCGA
Source organism: Arsenicicoccus piscis (assembly GCF_022568835.1). Lineage (GTDB taxonomy): Bacteria > Actinomycetota > Actinomycetes > Actinomycetales > Dermatophilaceae > Arsenicicoccus > Arsenicicoccus piscis. The sequence goes on along the minus strand of NZ_JAKZHV010000003.1, from coordinate 562,221 downwards.
GTGCCGGTAGGCGCGCTTCTGCTCGAGCTTGGCGCCGGTGAGGGCGACCTTCTCGGCGTTGATGATGATGACGAAGTCGCCCATGTCGACGTGGGGCGCGAAGGTCGTCTTGTGCTTGCCGCGCAGCAGGGTCGCCGTCTGGGTGGCCAGCCGACCGAGCACGACGTCCGTCGCGTCGATCACGTGCCACGCGCGAGTGACGTCGCCCGCCTTGGGGGTGTAAGTACGCATGTCTGCCTTACGTGCTGGAGGTGAACACTGTGCGTGCGCAGCCCGGTCGGGCGTGGCACAACGACTTTCCAGTCTACGGACCTCGATGCGGGCACCCAAATCCCCGTCGACGCCCCGGTCCACCGGCTCTGACCTGCGACGATGCCGTTCATGCGGTCCGCGCGGCGGATCGTTGCAAACGAAGTGTGCAACGGTATTATGCATTCATGAGCACGGATGAGCGCCTGGCGGCCCGCGCGCACCCGCTGCGCTCCCGGCTGCTGCGCGAGCTCGCGACCGGGCCCGCCACCGCCACGGACCTCGCCGGTCGGCTCGGCACCAACAGCGGCGCCACGAGCTACCACCTGCGCCGGCTGGCCGCGGTCGGCCTCGTGGTCGACACCGAGGCCGGCACCGGCCGGCGGCGGGAGTGGGCCCTCGCCCCCGATCCGGTAGACCCCCCGGCCGGCTCCGAGCCCGCCGACGCCGAGGCGCTGGACTGGCTCGAGCGCGACTACCTGGCGTATCTGTCCGACAAGGCCACCGCCTACCTCGACACGGCCGACGAGTGGCCGGCGCGCTGGCGCGAGGCAGCCGGGCAGCGCGACTACCTCATCCAGGTCACCGACGCCCAGCTGCGGTCGTTCAACGCCGAGCTGGCCGAGCTCGCCGCCCGCTACCGGAACGTCGGGCAGGGCAACCCCGCGGCCAAGCGGGTCTCGGTCTACCAGGTCAACCTGCCGCTCGACCCGCCCCCGCGCCGCGCCGCGCGGTCCTCGCGACCTGGGCGCCCGTAGCCGTGACCTCCGTGGCACCCCTCCCCTCACCGCCGGCGCCCTGGGTGTCGCGCCGCACCGTGCTGGCCGTCCTGCTGGTGATTCCTCCACTCGTGCTGGCGATGCTCGCGCTGCCCGTGGTCTACGGGGTGCCGCTGTGGCGTGACGAGTACGCCACCTGGATCTTCAGCGGCCTGTCGCTGCGCCAGCTGTGGACCGCGACCGGTCACGTCGACCGGGTGTTCCTGCCGTACTACGCGTTCACCGACGTGCTGCGGACCCTCGGTGCGTCGCAGAGCGGTCTGCGGCTGGTGTCCCTGCTGGCGAGCATGGGCACCGTCACCCTCGTGCAGCTGATGGGCCGGCGCCTGTGGAACGCCATGGCCGGCTTCATCGCCGCGCTGGTGATCGCCACCAACCCGACCTTCGTGCTGACCGCTGCCGGGGCGCGCTCCTACGCCCTGTCCACGCTGTTCATGACCATCGCCGCGTGGGTGATCATCGTGCGTCCGCGGCACCTGTCGCTGCGGGTCCGCTGGTGGATCTACCTGGTCTGCATCACCCTCGCCCTGCACATGCACCTGTTCTCCGGGCTGGCGATCGCGCCGCACCTGATCTGGATGGCGCTGCGCGTCCGGTCGAGGTTCTGGCACGTGGCGCTCGCGTGGGTCCTCGCCGGCCTGGCGGCGATGCCGCTCTTCGTCGTCTCGCGGGGCCAGGCGAGCCAGGTGTCCTGGATCGCCGAACCCACCTGGATGTCGACCGTCGCGCAGACCGCGTGGGCCACCGGCGGCGACCTCAAGACGGTCGGCGTGACGAGCACGCTGCTCGTCTCGGCCTGCGCCGCCCTCGGCGCCTGGCTGAGCATCCGCCGTCGTCGCGTCGACCCGACCTGGTTGATCGCCCTGCTGCTGTGGCTCGGGCCGGTCGTCGGCCTGACGCTCGTGTCGCTGCTGTCCTCGCCGGTGTCGCTGTGGCGCTACTACCTCTCGACCGCCGTCGGCGCCGGCCTGCTCGTCGGCTACGGCGCGAGCGCCGTGCGCCATCTGATCTGGCCGCGCCGGCACCCCGACGTCGGCAACGCCACGATCGTCGCGCTCCTCGTGGCCGCCGTCGCGGCGTGTTGCGTGCCACCGCTGCTCGTCGGACGGCCGAGCACCACCACCGTCGAGGGGCACCCCGTGGTGGACCAGGCCCTGACCCGGACGCTGCGGGCCGGTGACCAGGTGGTCGTGCACCAGGGCTACTCCGAGACCGGCTACGTCGCATCCTTCGCCGACCAGCTCCACGACTCCGCCTGGACCCGCGACGCCACCGCCGCCCTGGTCGGCGGGCAGCCGAGCGACGTCGTGCGCCGGGTCACCGCCGTCGACCCGGCCCACGCCTCGCTGGCCACCGTCGCGTCCTCCGCGACCGACCCGCGGGCCAGCGGCCGGGTCGTCCACCTGGCGCTGTACTCCGGGCCCGAGTCGGCCCTCACCAGAGCGAGTTTCACCGGCTGCCGCCCGACGCCCGAGGCGCAGCCACCCAACGGGAGCTACGGCCAGACGGTGGTGCAGGTCTACACCTGCACCACCGAGTTCTGACGCGCCCTGGCCACCCCGCGGCTACCGCTGGACCAGCACCGAGACCGTCCACGCCGGCACGGTGGCGGTGCCGCTCGCCGCGTCCCACGTGGTCGTCTTGACGATCGGGTCGACGCCGCCGGCCTGGACGGGTGACAACGTCAGCGCCTTCCCGGCGAGCCCCGGCACCTGCTGCTTGACCGCCGTGGGGGTGGCGTTGAAGACCACGACCAGACCGGACAGCTGCGGGTCGACGGGCCGGCCGACCGTGTCGTCGAGCCGCATGACCAGCACACCCGGGTGGGCCGCCGGCGTCCCCGAGGCGGGGAACGTCAGCTTGGCCTTGATCTGGTCGGCAGAGCCGAGCCGGAACAGCGCCGACGAGTAGCGCAGCCGCAGCAGCTCCTGCGCCAGCTGCGTCGCGTGCTGCACGTCCGCCGCGCCCGGCTTCAGTGCACTGTTGGCGAGCAGCGGCTTCATGAACGGCCACTTCGCCGAGTTCGAGGCGGCGGGCGGCAGCCCGTGGCCGAACCCGTTGTCCGCGCCCGTCCAGTCCAGCGTGTTGAACCAGTCACCGCTGTTGTAGCTGTCGCGGTCCAGGCTCTTGGAGCGCAGCAGGTCGGCGCCCGCGTGCCAGAAGCTCGGCGACTGCGACAGCGCCGTGGTCGCGAGCGCGAGCGTGTTGGCCCGCACCCGGTCGCTCATCGACGTCGCCGTCGGCAGCTTGTAGGTGAGCGCGTCGAAGAGCGTCTCGTTGTCGTGCGCGTCGACGTAGTTGATGACCTCGTCCGGCTGGTCGGCGAAGCCGGCGACCGCCCCGTTGTAGGGGGTGGTGGCGCCGGTCAGGGCCTTGCCCGCCGTCCCGGTCCAGGCGAAGGTCTTGAGGTTGCCGGCCAGGCCGAGCGCGAGCAGGTCGGTGTCGCTCTTCAGCCTGGTCGCCGCCTCGGCGTTGATGGCCGCACCGTTCGGGGACGTCAGCTCACCGGTCGCGAAGCCCTGCCGGCGCGGGTCGTCGTCGAACGGACCACCGCCGCGCACCGCGTCACGGATGCGGTCGTTGAAGCTCGCGATGTGCGTGCCGCCGAGCTGGCCCTGGGTGGCCTGGACGAAGAGCGCGTTGTCGGCCACCTCGCCGAAGTTCCAGCCCTCGCCGTAGAGGAAGACCCGCTTGCCGTCCACGCCGTCCTTGACCGGGGTCAGCGCGTCGAGCGCCGCCCGCACCTTGAGCATGGTCGACCGGCTGTGGTGCCCCATCAGGTCGAAGCGGAAGCCGTCCACCTTGTAGTCCCGGGCCCACACCACGACGGCGTCGACCATGGCCTTCTCTGCGAGCGCGTGCTCGGTCGCGACGTTCTGGCAGCAGGTCGAGGTGTAGACCGCGCCCTGAGCGTCGAGCCGCTGGTAGTAGCCGGGCACGATCTTGTCGAGCACCGACTTGTCCGCCTGCCCCGAGGCGGGCGTGTGGTTGAACACCTGGTCCAGCACGACCTGCAGGCCGTCGCGGTGCAGCGCTCCCACCATGGTGCGGAACTCCGCCACCCGCGCCCCGCCGTCGGCTGCCGCCGCGGTCGAGGTGTAGGACCCCTCGGGTGCCATCCAGTGCCACGGGTCGTAGCCCCAGTTGTAGCCGTCCTGGTCGGCGACCGCCGCGACGCACTTCTGCTGCCCCTCGCCGGCCGGCCCCATCGACCGCAGGTCGCACGCGGGCGACTTCTGCTTGGCCGGGTTCTCGGGGATCGACGCGATGTCGAAGGTCGGCAGCAGGTGCACGGTCGTCAGGCCCGCCTTGGCGAGCGCCTGCAGGTGCTTGGTGCCGTTGCCGGCGTCGGCGAACGCGAGGTAGGAGCCCCGGTGCTCGGCCGGCACGGTGGTGTCCCCGATCGAGAAGTCACGCACGTGCAGCTCGTAGATCGACTGGTCGACCTGCTGGCGCACGACCGGTTGCGGGGTCGAGCGCCACATCGCGGGGGCGAACGCCCGGTCCGAGAGGTCGATGGCGACGGACCGGGTCGAGTCGAGCGTGAGCGCGACCGAGTAGGGATCGGTCACGAGGTTGCGCACGACCTTCTTCGCGGTCGGTGCGTAGACACCGACCTGGTAGAGGTAGCGCATCCCACCGGCCCGGGGGACCGTGACGGACCACGACCCGTCGGAGGCCCGCTGCATGGCACGGGTCGTCCCGGAGGCGACCGGCGCGTCGGCGGCCGAGCCCGCCGGCCAGGTCACCAGCGACACGTCCTGGGCGGTCGGGGCCCAGACCCGGAAGGTGAACGCCCCGGAGCGGCTCGGCACCGCACCGAAGCTGGCCTTCACCGCCGAGCGGGCATACAGGTCGTCGAGCACCAACGGCACCTGGACGCCGGTCGCGTCCAGCACCCGCCCGGTGGCGTCGTAGAGGCCGACCGCCACCTGGCCCCGCAGGATCGTCTCGGCGTTGCGGGCCGCGGACCCGCTGAGCTGCAGCGCCAGATAGCCCTTGAGCTCCGGGTGGGCGGCCACGACGGACGCCGGCAGACCCGCCGGGTCGTACCGCAGGCCAGCCTGCTGCGAGCCGGGTGCGGTGATCGACTCCGCGTCGACCGCCAGGCCGCCGCCGGCGGCCCAGTGCAGCCGCCAGCGCAGCAGCGCCGGGGAGGTGCCGGCCGGGACGGCCGAGGCCGGCCAGGCGATGGTGTCGCGGTCCACCCAGATGGCCTTCGCCTTCGCGAGGTCAGGGGCGGACCCGGCCTTGGAGGTCTTCACTGTCACCTGGTGGGTCGCGAGCGTGTAGGACAGGGTAACCACCGTACCGGCGGAGGGGACGCTCAGGCTGATGTTGTCGCCCTTCAACGTCCCACCGGCGCCGTAGTTCTCGTCCCAGGTGAGCCCGTGCGCGATCTTGAACTCGTAGCTGCCTGCCGGGATCTGGGCCGAGGACCAGGTGTAGACCCCGTCACCGTCCGGATCCTGCAGCCACGGCTTCATGCAGTCGGGCATCCAGTCGCCGCCACACCCCAGAGCGTTCTGGTAAGAGCCGGGAGCGGTGATGATCGGCCCTTGCGCGGTGCTCGTCACGTAGTGGGTGGCGTGGTCGTAGTAGAACGTCACCGGCCCACCCGGAGCCGTGTAGGTGATGTTGCCACCGCCTGCCGCACCACCGGCACCGTAGTTCTCGTCCCACGACTTGTTGATCGCGGCCTTGTAGGAGTACTCCCCCGCCGGGAGCGTGGCGTAGGTGCCCTTCCAGATCTGGTCCTTGGGGTCGAGCGCCAGCTGCGCCTGGGCGCAGTCCGGGGCCCAGTCGGCGGCACACCCCATCTCGCTGTTGTGCGCGCCAGGCACCGAGACGGCGTCGGGCTGGGTGACCGGGCCGACGCTGCCGGGGCCGGTCGGCGCCGCAGCGGCATCCCCGACGATGCCGTAGGAGGACGACGCGGTCACCCGTCCCCGCAGGTCCTTGGCCACGGCGCGGTACTCGACCAGCGTGCCCTTGGCCATCCCCGACACGTCCGCGAACACGCGGTAGGGCGCGTTGTCGTCGGTGCCGAGCGGGGTCCACGCCGACGTCCCGACGGGCCGGTAGGCGAAGCTCACCTCGGCGAACGTCCCGGCCGGGATCGCCGCACCGATCTCGGCGCGGCCACCCACCACGCCACCGGCGCTGGGCGAGGTCAGGTAGACCGGGGAGGCGGCGCCACCACCGGAGCCGCGGATGGAGCTACGGGACTTCCAGACCGACAGCCCGAGACCCGGCACGGACACGGTCACGCGACCGTCCTTGCCCGAGCGCAGCGTCGACGTGGAGCCGTAGAGCGGCGTGAACCCACCGTTGCGCAGGTAGGTCGAGAAGCTGGCGCCCGCCGTGGTGGCTGCGGTGTTCAGCGCGACGACGTACTCGGTGCCGGTCGCCTTGTCGATCCGGGAGAAGGCGTAGATGCCCGCCTGGTCCGACGCGAAGCGGTGCACCTGGGCACCGTCGGCGAGCGCCGGGTTCGCACTGCGCAGCGCCGACAGCGCCGCGACCTGCCGGTAGAGGACCGAGCTGGTGTCGTAGCGGTCCTTGGCGCCGGCGCCGAGGACGTTGGCCTCGGTGGCGTACTGCGCGACCTTCGTGGCGAACATGTCCTGCCGCGCGTCCTTGTCACCGCCGGCGCCGGCGAAGCCCTGCTCGTCGCCGTAGTAGACGACCGGCTGACCGCGGGTGGTGAACATCAGCGCGTTGGCCAGCTCGAGGCGCTTGAGCAGGTCCGAGCCGGTGTAGCCGGCCTTGGACAGCATCATCGCGACCCGGCCCATGTCGTGGTTGCCGAGGAAGGTCGGCAGCTCGTAGGCGTTGGAGTCGGTGTCGGTGTACCAGTCGTCGGAGGCGAAGAAGTCGCGCAGGCCGGTCGTCGCCTTGCCCTGCACCGCACCCAGCGCGGCCCCCTGGAAGCCGAAGTCCAGGGTCGCCTGCAGCTTGCCGGCCGTGGTGTAGGTCGACATGACCTTCGGGTCACCGTCGTAGACCTCGCCGAACATGAAGAAGTCCTTGTTGCCGCGGGATCGCGCGTGCTCCAGCACGCTCGGCGCCCACTGCTGCCAGAACTCGAGGTTCACGTGCTTGACCGTGTCGATGCGGAAGCCGTCGATGCCGAAGTCGACCCACGACTTGTAGATGTCACCCATCCCCTTGACGACCTCGGGGCGCTCGGTGAACAGGTCGTCCAGACCCGCGAAGTCGCCGTAGGTCGAGGACTCGCCGGCGTAGGTCGAGTCGCCGCGGTTGTGGTACATCGTCGGGTCGTTGAGCCAGGCCGGGACCTTGACGGTGCGGTCCGCCTCGGTCCGGAAGACCGGCGGGTAGGGGAACGACGTCGCGGCGCTCAGGGGCGGGAACGTCTTGTTGATGTAGTCGCGGTCGTCGAAGGGGGTGCCGCTCGCGTCCTTGTAGGGGACGGTCGCCTTCGAGACGTAGTCGTACTTCTTCGCGCTGTTGTCGAGCACGTCGGCCGTGTGGTTGGTGATGATGTCGAAGAAGACCTTCATCCCCTTGGCGTGCGCCGCGGCGACGAGCGCCTTCATGTCCGCGTTCGTGCCGAGGTGCGGGTCGATCTGGGTGAAGTCGGTGATCCAGTAGCCGTGGTAGCCGGCGCTCGCGTCGGCTCCGGTCCCCTGCACCGGGCGATTCTTGAACGACGGCGTCAGCCAGATCGCCGACATGCCAAGACCCTTGATGTAGTCCAGCCGCTGGGTCAGGCCCTTGAGGTCGCCACCGTGGTAGAAGCCCTTGTCGGTCGGGTCGAAGCCCGTCTCGAGGCGGCCACCGGTGAGCCCGCCGGTGTCGTTGGCGCGGTCCCCGTTGGCGAACCGGTCGGCCATCACGAAGTAGAACCGCTCGCGGGTCAGCGGCGGGCGCAGGCTGTCGGTCGCGAGCGCCTGGTCGGCCTTGGTCGCCGCGCCGGCGAGCGTCGTCGGCGTCATGCCGATCTGGTGGGTGCTGTCGTCGTAGCTGAAGGACACCGCCGCCGGCCCCTTGAGCACGAGCGGGATGTTGGCCCCGCCCTTGGCGCCCCCCGCACCGTAGGCCTCGTCGGTCGAGCCGTTGACCGCCACCTTGATCTCCCAGGATCCCGCAGGCACCGTGAAGGTGCGCGCGTAGGTGCTCGGCCCGGTCTTGGTGAGCGCCGTCGCGGTGCAGGCCGGGTCCCAGTCCTTGGTGCAGCCGAGCTCGGACTGCAGCGACCCGTAGAGCGTGACGATGCGGTCGGGCGCGGGGTCCGCCGCGGCGGCGGTCGACGCGGTGGGGACGGTCAGCCCCATCACGGCGAGGGCGGCGCCGGTGAGAGCAGCCAGCAACCGACGAGATGAGCGAGCAGGTGAACTCACGAGGACTCCTAAGGCCAGAGCGGCTCACCAGGAGCCGGCACCAGATACCCCACGTCTCTGTGAGGCGCCTCGGAGCCTATGTCCCACCACTGACATACCGCTACCCGGGGGATCTACCTCACGCTCGGTCGGGAAGGTTTCCACCTCCACTGACGCGATGTCACCCGACGGCTCGAAGCCGAGGACCGGATGGTGTACATGCCCGCCGGGCGTCGGCGTACGTTGGATCGATTGGACGAGCTCTCGTGGGACGGGGTTGTCATGAACGCAACGGGCAGAGCGGTCCGGGGGCGGTCAAGTCCCGGGTAGTGGTGTAGCGGTGGGTGTTCCTTCGTTGGGGGTCAGGCTGTGAGGGCGGGCAGGTTGTCGCCTCCGATCTCGGGGCCGGTGTCGGTGTCGGTGTCGGTGATGAGGTTGATGCGGCAGCGGGCGAGGACGTCGAGGCCGAGGTAGCGGCGTCCTTCGGCCCATTCATCGGTTTGCTCGGCCAGGACGGCTCCGATCAGGCGCACGATCGCTGCCCTGTTGGGGAAGATCCCCACGCTGTCGGTGCGGCGGCGGATCTCGCGGTTGAGGCGTTCGGCGGGGTTGTTCGACCAGATCTGGTTCCACACGTCTTTGGGGAAGGCGGTGAAGGCGAGGATGTCCGCGCGGGCGGCGTCGAGGTGCTCGTGGACCTCGGGCAGCTTCCCGTCGACGTAGTCCAGCAGCCGGTCGAACTGCGCCTGGACGGCGTCCTTGCCGGGCTGGTCGTACACGCTGTGCAGCATCGCTTTCACGGCCGGCCACATACTCTTCGGGGTCACCGACATCAGGTTCGCGGCATAGTGGGTGCGGCAGCGTTGCCAGGTCGCGCCGGGCAGGTTCGCCGCGATGGCCTCGACCAGGCCTTGGTGGGCGTCGGAGGTCACCAAGCGGACGCCGGTCAGGCCGCGGGCGGTCAGGTCGGCGAAGAACTCGTTCCACGCCGGCCCGGTTTCACTGGTCGCGATGCGGAGCCCGAGGACTTCGCGGTGCCCGTCGGCGTTGACACCGACCGCGATCAGCGCGACGGCGTTGACCACGCGTCCGCCTTCGCGGACCTTCATCGTCAGCGCGTCCGCGGACACGAACGTGAACGGCCCTGCGTCGGCCAGGGGCCGGTGGCGGAAGTCCTCGACGATCTGGTCCAGATCACTCGCCATCCGTGACACTTGGGACTTGGACAGCGAGTCGATCCCCAACGTCTTGACGAGCTTGTCCATGCGGCGGGTGGACACTCCGGCGAGGTAGCAGTCGGCGACGACGGTGATCAGCGCGGACTCTGCCCGCTTGCGGCGCTCGAGGAGCCACTCCGGGAAGTAGGTGCCTTGCCGCAGCTTCGGGATCGCGACATCCACGGTCCCGACGCGGGTATCGAGGTCGCGGTGGCGGTAGCCGTTGCGTTGCGCCGTCCGCGAGGCGCTGGGTTGGCCGTACTCGGCCCCGACCACCGCGTCGGCGTCCGCGGACAGCAACGCGTTGATCATGGTCTGCAGCAGGCTGCGCATCAGGTCCGGCGATGCTTCGGACAGGGCTTCACTCAGCAGGCCGGCAGGGTCGACAATGTGTGGTGCGGTCATCGTGATGACTCCGTTCGAGGATTCTGTGGAAGGTTGACTCGAAGGATCACGCGGTGGCCGCACCCACGTCCACTACCGGGACGAGGACAGCGACCGCGCTACACCACTATCGGGGACTCAACTCCGGGGGCGCGCGGCTCAGGGGCCTGGAAGACATGACCGGACGTGGACGACGGACCCGCCCTGGCTGTTGCTGGCCAAGGTCTGGTTCGTGGCCGCCATGGTCTACGCGGCGTACGAGATCCTCGTGTCGAGGCTCGGGGTGCCCACGTGGTGGGAGGCCATCCAGGTGTCGACCTGGCTGCTGATCGGCTATGTGGGCCTGCGGCGCTGGCCGCGAGCTCACGTGGTGCAGGCGGTGTTCCTGCTGCTCGCGCCGTTGATCTTCATCCCGATCCTGCAGTACGGCTACACGCTCCCGTCAGAGGCCTGAGCCACGCCGGGCCAGCACGCACCCGCACCTACCCCAGCGTGCGCACGGCCCGGGCCTCCTCGGCCCGCAGCGCCAGCTCGTCGTCGGGCGGGTACTCGACCTCCTCCAGGCACAGCCCGTGCGCCGGCATGACGACGACGCCGGGGTCGCGCCGACCAGCCGTCATCACCTCGAGGGGCCAGCTCACCGGCTTGCGCCCCTCCCCCACGGGCACCACCGCGCCGACGAGCGCGCGCACCATGGAGTGGCAGAACGCGTCGGCGCGCACGGTGCCGACGATCGTGCCGTCGGCGTCCCGCTCCCAGCGGTGGTCGAGCAGCGTGCGGATCGTGGTCGCCCCCTCGCGCCGCTTGCAGAACGCCGCGAAGTCGCCGAGCCCGAGCAGCTGCTGGGCCGCCTCGTCCATGGCGGCCACGTCCAGCGGCCGCTTCACCACCACGGTGTCGCGGCGGCGCAGCGGGTCCAGCCGGGCGCGGTCGTCGCAGATCCGATAGCGGTAGCGGCGCGACAGCGCCGAGAAGCGCGCGTCGAAGCCGGGTGGTGCTTCCTGCACCGAGCGCACCACCAGGTCGGGCGGCAGGACACCGCCGAGGCGGGTCAGGGCCGCGTCCAGCGGGTCGCGTGCGGACCGGCCCGGGAGGGCTACGAGCAGGTCGTCGGCGACGTCGAGGTGACACACGGCGCCGCGGGCGTGCACGCCGGCGTCGGTGCGGCCCGCGACGGTGAGACTGACCGGCTCCGCGGCCCGCAGGATCGTCGTAAAGGCGGCGCCGAGCTCGCCCTCGACGGTGCGCAGCCCCGGCTGCGCCGCCCACCCGTGGAAGTCCGTGCCGTCATAGCCGAAGTCGACCCGCAGACGCATCCCGTCAGCCTACTGTCCGCGAGCGCCGGTGCCGTCGGACCCGCGGCGGGCGTGAGCTCACCGCAGCGGCTGTGCCAGCGACCCGTAGACCGCGCGCGAGACCGCGTCGACCCGCGCCACTCCGCTGCCCATCGACCCGTTGCGCGTGCTGAGGATGGCGAGCGAGTAGTCCCGACCGTGGCCCCGCACGTGCCCGACGGAGTTGACCCGCCAGCTGCCGTCGGGCGCCAGCGGCACCCACCCGTTCTTCAGCCACGCGGTCGTCGCCGCATCGGTGTCGACGATGCCCACGCCCCAGCGCTGCGAGCCGGTCACCTGACGCATGAGCTCCAGCAGGTACGCCCGGTCCGAGGAGCGCAGCGCACCGGTGCCGTAGCGCAGGCCCCGCACGAGGGCTACCTGATCAGTGGCGCAGGTCCGGGTGCGCCCCCAGCTGCTCGGTGCGGCAGCGCGCGAGGTCGCACCCATCCCGAACGCGGCCGCGGTCGAGCGGATCGCGGCAAAACCCCCCGCATACCTGTAGAGCGCGTGGGCGGCAGCGTTGTCGCTCACGACGATCGCGCGTCGGGCCCACGACTGCTGCGTGCCGTCGAGGAAGGCGCCGCGCGAGCGCGCCCGTCGTATGGCGGCCGCCACGATGAGGACCTTGACGATGGAGCCGCACTCGTTCGTCCAGCCGCCGTTGAACGAGTAGGTGGCGCCGGTGCGGGCGTCGACCAGGGCGAGCCCGGTCGAGGACGTGCGGGAGCCGATCGCACCCCGCACCGCGCGGTCGAGCTGGCTGCGGACCGTCAGCCCCGCCGCGCTCGCCGGCCCGGCCCCCGCGACGAGGGCGCCACCGAGCAGCACGACCGCACCGCTCAGCACCGCACGCCGCTCGACCTGCCCCGCCTCAGAAACAGTTTCAGACACACCGTCAACCGTCATGCGCACAGCGTCCTCTCAGGTCGAGGGGTCGGCAAGCGGAAGCGCTCGACGCCGAAGCCCCGACCCTCCAGGTGGAGGGACGGGGCTGCGGATGACAGCTCGGAGAGCGAGCGAGGCGATCAGGCCTTCGCGTCGTCCTCGGAGTCCTCGGCGTCGGCGGACTCGGCGGAGTCCGTGGACGCATCGCCGGGGGCGGTGAAGCCCGCGGCCTCGGCGGCAGCGGCGTCCTTGAACCACACCTCGGCGACGGTCTGGTCGTACCAGCGCGAGTCGGTGTCGTGGTACCTCATCGAGTCCTTGTTGCCCTTGACCGGGAAACCCTCGGGGGCGGAGCCGTCCTCGAGCGGGGCGTGCGAGTCAGGACCGAACCCACCGTCGGTGGTCTCGACCGAGTCCTCGGCCGGCGCCGCAGCGGTGGCCTCGGCGTCGGCGACGACCGCAGCGTCCTTGGCGGCGCGCTGGGTGGCGGCCTCGGCCTCGCGGACGGTGGCCTTCTTGGCGATCGGCTCGCGGACGAGCTCGATCACCGCCATCGGCGCGTTGTCGCCCTTGCGGGCCCCGATCTTGGTGATGCGGGTGTAGCCGCCCTGACGGTCGGCCATGTCCGGCGCGATCTCGACGAACAGGCGGTGCACGACGCCCTTGTCCCGGACGACGGTGAGCACCCGACGACGGGCGTGCAGGTCACCGCGCTTGGCGAAGGTGATCAGACGCTCGGCCAGGGGACGCAGCCGCTTGGCCTTGGCCTGGGTCGTCGTGATCTTGTCGTTGGCGAACAGCTGGGTCGCCAGGTTGGCGAGGATCAGCCGCTCGTGGGCCGGACCTCCGCCGAGCCGCGGACCCTTGGTGGGGGTAGGCATGTTGTCTCCTTGTTCTTCGACCGTCCGCTGCCGCGGCACTGGTCACTTCTAGTACGCGATGGCCCGACCTCTCGGGCCACCAGCGGGCGGTCAGTACTGCTCGTCCTCGAGGGCGGCGTCGTCGTCGTAGCCGTCGTAGGCCTCGGCGATGGAGCTCGGGTCGAACCCGGGCGGGCTGTCCTTGAGCTGCAAGCCCATGCCGACGAGCTTGGCCTTGACCTCGTCGATCGACTTGGCGCCGAAGTTGCGGATGTCCAGCAGGTCGGCCTCGCTGCGGGCGACGAGCTCGCCGACGGTGTGGATGCCCTCGCGCTTGAGGCAGTTGTAGGACCGGACGGTCAGGTCGAGGTCCTCGATCGGCAGCGCCAGGTCCGCCGCGAGCGCGGCGTCCGTCGGCGACGGGCCCATGTCGATGCCCTCGGCCTCGACGTTGAGCTCGCGGGCCAGGCCGAACAGCTCGACCAGCGTCTTGCCGGCCGACGCCATGGCGTCACGGGGGGACATGGAGTTCTTGGTCTCCACGTCGACGACCAGACGGTCGAAGTCGGTGCGCTGCTCGACACGGGTCGCCTCGACCTTGTAGGTCACGGCCAGGACCGGGGAGTAGATCGAGTCGACCGGGATGCGGCCGATCTCCTGCTCGCCGGACTTGTTCTGCGCGGAGGAGACGTAGCCACGGCCGCGCTCGACGGTGAGCTCCATCTCGAGCTTGCCGTTCTCGTTGAGCGTGGCGATGTGCAGGTCGGGGTTGTGCACCTCGACACCGGCGGGCGGCGTGATGTCACCGGCGGTGACGGCACCCGGGCCCTGCTTGCGCAGGTACATCACGACGGGCTCGTCGTGCTCGGAGGAGACGACCAGGCCCTTGATGTTCAGGATGAACTCGGTGACGTCCTCCTTGACTCCGGGGACGGTCGAGAACTCGTGCAGGACGCCGTCGATGCGCAGGCTGGTGACGGCGGCACCCGGGATGCTCGACAGCAGCGTGCGCCGCAGCGAGTTGCCGAGGGTGTAGCCGAAGCCCGGCTCGAGGGGCTCGATGGTGAAACGGGACCGCGCCTCGGAGATGACCTCTTCCGAGAGCACGGGGCGCTGTGCGATCAGCACTGTTCTTCCTTCCCATGGACGCCCGCTATATGACGTCGCATGTATCCCCTTGCGGGGCGGCCGGGCAGCTCTGTCCGTGCCCGACCGGACGGTCTACCGGAGCAGACCGAGGTCTTAGACCGATGGCGGTGGTCCGGGCCGAGACCCGGCCCACCGCCACGTGTCGTGGTGCCGCTTACTTGGAGTAGAGCTCCACGATCAGCTGCTCTTCGACGGGCACGTCGATCTGCTCGCGGACGGGCAGCTGGTGGATCAGGATGCGCAGCGAACCGGGCACGACCTGCATCCACGCCGGGACGGGACGCTCGCCGTAGGTCTGGCGGGCCAGCTCGATCGGGAACGCGTTCACCGACTTGGGGCGCACGTCGATGATGTCGTACTGCGACACCTGGTAGGACGGGATGTCCACGCGGACGCCGTTCACCAGGAAGTGGCCGTGCGTGACGAGCTGGCGGGCCGCACGACGGGTGCGGGCCAGGCCGGCGCGGTACACGACGTTGTCGAGACGCGACTCGAGGATGCGCAGCAGGTTCTCGCCGGTCTTGCCGGGACGACGCGAGGCCGTCTCGTAGTAGTTGCGGAACTGCTTCTCCAGCACGCCGTACATGTAGCGGGCCTTCTGCTTCTCACGCAGCTGGAGGAGGTACTCCTTCTCCTGGATGCGCCCGCGGCCGTGCATGCCGGGCGGGTAGGGGCGGTTCTCGAAGCTCCGGTCGCCACCGACAAGGTCGGTCTTGAGACGACGGGACTTCTTGCTCATGGGTCCGGTGTAACGAGCCATAAGTCAGCTATCTCCTTCCGTGTCTCAGACGCGACGGCGCTTGGGCGGGCGCACGCCGTTGTGGGGGGTGGGGGTCACGTCGCTGATCGCACCGACCTCGAGGCCGGCGGCGGTGAGCGAGCGGATCGCGGTCTCGCGGCCCGAGCCCGGACCCTTGACGAACACGTCGACCTTCTTCATGCCGTGCTCCATGGCGCGGCGGGCAGCGGCCTCGGCGGCCATCTGCGCGGCGAACGGCGTGGACTTGCGCGAGCCCTTGAAGCCGACCTGGCCGGCAGAGGCCCACGAGATCACGGCGCCCGTGGGGTCGGTGATCGAGACGATCGTGTTGTTGAACGTGCTCTTGATGTGAGCGTGCCCGAGGGCGACGTTCTTCTTCTCCTTGCGGCGGACCTTCTTCGCCGCGGCCTGACGGCCCTTGGGAGGCATGTGGCTGGTTTCTCCTGTGCTTGATTCGAAGAGGATGGTGAAGTGAACCGACTCACGACCGGGCAGGTCCCTGACCTGCGGGCCAACGGATCACTTGCGTGATCGGGCGGTGGAGCGTGGGTGCCCGTGAGTGGGGTTACTTCTTTCCGGCCTTCTTCTTGCCGGCGACGGTGCGCTTGGGACCCTTGCGGGTACGCGCGTTGGTCTTGGTGCGCTGACCGCGAACCGGCAGACCACGACGGTGGCGCAGGCCCTGGTACGAGCCGATCTCGACCTTGCGGCGGATGTCGGCAGCAACCTCGCGGCGCAGGTCACCCTCGAGGCGGAAGTTGCCCTCGAGGTAGTCACGCAGCTTGACGAGGTCCTCGTCGGTGAGGTCCTTGACCCGGGTGTCCGGGCTGACGCCGGTGGCCTCCAGCGTCTTGACGGCGGTCGTGCGACCGACGCCGAAGATGTACGTCAGTGCGACCTCGACGCGCTTCTCGCGCGGCAGGTCGACTCCAACGAGACGAGCCATGAATCGTTCTCCTGATCAGGTGCGGAGGTCTGGAGCAAGACCGTTCCGGTGGCGTCGAGCCTCCGGTCCTCGGCCTCCGTGCCGAGGGTGACGTCCTCACGATCGTGAGGGGCCGGGTCCTGCTGGTACTTCAGATGCGCGGAAGCCTGTGCTCCGAGCAAGGTGCGAGGCGTGCGCCTCGCGGGGCCATCAGCCCTGACGCTGCTTGTGGCGAGCGTTCTCGCAGATGACCATGACCCGGCCGTGACGGCGGATCACCTTGCACTTGTCACAGATCTTCTTGACGCTCGGCTGAACCTTCATTGCCTAGTAGTCCTTGGATCTGGGCCCGCCTGGCGCACGGTGGCGCCACGGCGAGCGGTTCGGGATCGGGAGCGTTGCCGGTCCGGTGCGAGCACCGGTCAGCGGTAGCGGAAGACGATGCGCCCTCGGGTCAGGTCATAGGGGCTGAGCTCAACGACGACCCGGTCCTCGGGGAGGATCCGGATGTAGTGCTGACGCATCTTCCCAGAGATGTGAGCGAGCACCTTGTGACCGTTGGTGAGCTCCACCCGGAACATCGCGTTCGGGAGTGCTTCCACGATCGTGCCCTCGATCTCGATGACACCGTCCTTCTTGGCCATGTCCTCCACATTCCGTCGGGCCGTGTCGGCGTGCCTCCAGATCGGGGGCGCGCCGCAAGCGGCTAGAGCAACTTGGTGATGCAGGCTCGCGTCGTGGACGATCCTGCTGGTTCCGAACCAGCCGCGGGGAAACCAGCAGGTAGATGCACGTGAGCCGACGCACCAGTCTACGGCATAGGTCTACCCGGACGAAATCGGTTTCGCTCCGACGAAGCCCGCGCGTACCGCGCCATCGTCCGCATCGAGGGGGGCCGTGAGCACACGGAACGCCATCACCTATCGGCGCGGACAGGCGCTGGTGCTGGTCCTGCTCACGCTCGTCGCCACCGCCGCCGCCATCTTCGCCCCGCTCTACGAGCGCGCAGTGGAGCAGGCCCTGCTGCAGGTAGAGCTCTCCGACACCCCCAGCTCGGCGTCGGGCCTGGTCGTGCGCGGCACCAGCAACGGCTTCGCCCGCCCGACCGTGGCCGCCCTGACCACCCGTGGTGCCGCCCGGCCTGGCAGGCCTCTACGGCCCACCGGACGGGATGTGGGCCGCCAACGTCCTCACCGACGTGGCGGGCGCGCCGCTCAGCACGATCATCCTCGGGCCCGTCGACACCTGCCGATCCCTCACCCTCACGACCGGGCGCTGCCCGAAGGCGTCCTTCGAGATCCTCGTCTCCGAGGCCGATGCGAAGCGGCGCGGCTGGCGCCCGGGCACCGAGATCCGCGCCAGGGAGGGGTGCAGCCCGGCATCCCCTGCCCAGCAGGCATTCACCTCGCCGTTCGTCGTCGTGGGCAGCTATCAGTTCCGACCCGACCCGGCGCACTGGGGTGGCCTGCAGCTCGACCAACGCTCCGGCCTGGTCGCCCTCGACTCCGCCGGCACGCTGCTCGCCGACGCCTGGGTGACCACCCCGCAGACCTTCGACCAGCCCTGGCGGTCGGCCTGGTTGACGCTCACCCGCCAGCTGCGCCCCGACCAGGTGGACCTCGACAGCTACGTGCGCATCCCCGGGCTGGTCGAGCAGACCTCCACCGCGGCCCTCACGCTCACGCCCACCCCGCTGGTCACGACCAACCTCGACGAGTCGGTCGCGCGGCTCGCCGAGGGACGCCGTCAGGCCGCGGTCATCATCCCGCTGCTGCTCGCCCAGCTCGTGGTCCTCTTCGTCGTCGTGTTCGCGCTGGTGACGGCCGCCCTGGTCGAGCAGCGCCGCCCCGAGGTGGGCCTGGCCAAGCTGCGCGGACGCGGCTCGCGCGGGGCGGCCGGTCTGCTCGCCCGCGAGCTCGGGACCCTGACGCTCGTCGGTGTCGTGCTCGGGGCCTGGTGGCGTTCGGGCTCACGACCCTTGCGCGGCACACCTGGCTGCCCGACGGCGTGCCGGCCGAGCTGCCCTGGACCGCCGTCGCGACACTGCTCGCGACCGTGCTGGTGCTTGCTCTCACCCTCGCCTACGTCATGCGACCGGTGCTCGCCCAGCCCGTGTCGGACCTGCTGCGGCGGGTCAGCCCCCGCCCGAGCAGCTGGCGGGTCGGCATCGGGGACGCCGTCGTCGTGGCGGTCGCCCTCACCGGGCTGGTGACCGTGTGGAGCGGCACCGTCACCGGGCCGGTTGCCCTGGTGGCCCCGACGCTGCTCGCCGTCGCCGTGGGCCTGGTGCTCGCGCACCTGATGGTCCCCCTGGCCGCGCGGATCGCCGTCCGCCGCAGCGCCGACGGTCGGGTGCGGTCGACGCTGGTGGCCCTGGCCATCGCCCGCCGTCCCACGGTCCGGCGCACGCTCGCCATCGTGACCGTAGCCACCTCGCTCGCCGCGTTCTCGGCCGCGGCCCTCGTCGCGGGAGACCTCAACCGCGAGCAGCGAGCCGCCGTCGAGACCGGCGCACCGGTGGTCCTCACGACCGACGCCCACCGCGTCGGCCCGGTCGTCGAGGCCGTGCAGGCCGCCGACCCGGGTGGGCACCGCGCCCCGCCGTCGCCCTGGTGCCGCAGGGTGCGGCGGACGCGATCAAGACCCTCGCCGTCCAGCCCGACCGGTTCGCCCACGTGGCCGCCCTCCCCCGCGAGCGCGACCGCTTCGACCTGACCGCCCTCGGCGGCTCCCAGTCCGACGGCATGATCCTCCAGGGCGGCACGCTGTCGGTGACGATCGACTCGATCGCGATCGGCGCCGTGCCCCCGCCGGGCGCCACCGAGGCCCCACCCGCTCCACCGGCCGGCCCGCCTCCGACTCCCCCACCGGGAGCAGACCCGAGCGACGGCCCGGTCTTCGTCACCACGGATCGACTGGGGGTCGTCGCGCTGATCGCCGATGCCAGCAGCCAGACCATCCCCGTGGATCTCGGGTCGGTCCCGACTGCCGGCGTGGGCCCCACGCAGTCGTTCACCCTCACCACGCCCATCTCCTGCAGCCGGCCTTGCTCCCTGGTCGGGCTCGGCATCGAGCACCGCTACGACGACCCGGCGCTGCGCCAAGGCACCCTGGTCGTCCGCGACGTCCACGTGGACCGTGGGCTACCGGTCCGGATCGGCAGCGTCGCGCAGTGGCAGCCCGGGTCGGGTGCCGACTCCGGTGACAATTTCACCGAGCAGATCCAGGTGACCGACGCCGGTTCACCAACGGCGCTCGGGCTGCGGATCGCCTCCCGATCCGGTCGGTTGGTCACGCAGACGACCGTACGCGGCGGGGCCCTGCCCGCCCTGGTCTACGGGACTCCAGCTCGCAGACCGACGGCGTGTTCCAGGGGGTGGGTCTGGACGGGATCTCGATGAGCTTCCACCAGGTGCGGGCCCTGCCCTACGGCCCACAGGCCCTGCCCACCGTCGCAGTGGTCAGCCTGCCCGCCCTGCAGGCCCGCGCGAGCACGCTCTCGACCACCGGCACGATGCAGGTCTGGCTCGCGGACGATGCCATGACCGGACCGGCGACGTCCGCACTGCGCGCCCGCGGCGTGCTGGTGAGCGACGTGGCGCGGGCCGCCGACAGCAGGCGCGGCTGGGTCGGTCCGCGTCCGCCTGGGGGTTGCAGCTGGCCCTGGTGGTGGCCGTGGTGGCGCTGCTCGTCGCCGCGCTCGTCATCGTCGTGGTGGTGGACACGGCCTGGCGCACCCGCACGGCGGACCTCGCCGCCCTGCGGGTCGTCGGCCTGGCCCAGGCCGACGTCCGTCGGGTGGCGACCACCGAGCAGGTCGTGCTCGTGCTGGTCGGCATCGCGATCGGCGCCCTGGCCGGCTGGCTGGGTGCCGCGCTCACGCTGCCGATGGTCCCGTTCTTCACCCGGCCGCTCGCGGCCTTCCCTCCGGTGACGACCGTCCTCACCGGGCCGCTGGTGCTGGCGGTCTTGGTGACCCTGGCGCTGCTCCTACCCGTGGCCGTGGCTGTGGGAGTGGCCCAGGCGCGCGAGGCGCGTCCCCGGCTGATCAGGGAGGAGCGGTGACCGAGCTGCACCCGCGGTCCGGGGTGGCCGTGTCCACCGTCGGACTGGTCCACATCTACCGGGCCGAGGGACACGACGTGGCCGCGTTGTCCGGCGTCGACCTGGTCGTGCGGCCCGGGGAGGTCGTCGGTCTGCTCGGCCCCTCGGGTGCGGGCAAGTCGACGCTGCTGTCGCTGTTCGCCGGGCTGATCCGACCGAGCGCCGGACGCATCCGGGTCGGCGACCACGACCTCGGTGCCATGAGCCCCGCCGAGCTCGACCGCTACCGTGCCACCGACGTCGGCTTCCTGCTGCAGGGCGCCATGCGCAACCTCATCCCCTACCTCACGCCGCGCGAGAACATTGCCTTCGCCCAGCGCGCGGCCCTGCGCGCAGAACGCCCCGACGTCCCCGCTCCCGCCGCGCTGGTCGACGAGCTGGGGCTGGGTGACGTGGCGGAGGCCACGTTGCGCTCCCTCACCCCCGCCCAGCAGCAGCTCACCGCCCTCGGTGTGGCCCTCGCGGCCCGGCCCGGTCTGCTGCTCGCCGACGAACCCACCAGCCAGCTCGACCACGAGGCGCGCGCCCTGGTGATCGGGACGCTGCAACGGGTCAGCGCCGAGCACGGCACCACCATCATCATCGTGACCCACGACCCGCACGTGGCCGAGGCGCTCCCCCGCACCGTCACCATCCGCGACGGCCGGGTCAGCGGCGAGGGTCGGCGGGGCGAGGAGCTGAGCATCGTTGCCGTCGACGGGTCACTCCCGCTGCCCCAGGCGATCGTCGCCGCGCTGCCGCCTGGCACGCTCGTGCGGGTGCAGCCCACCGAGCACGGGTGGCTGCTCGAGCGGGACGACATCCAGACGGACCAGGCGACAGGGGAGCCCCGATGAGCTCGCTCGAGGCGCGTGGCCTGCGCTACCGCTACCCCACCACCGGACGGACGACGGTCGGTGACCGGGCAGCGGCGATCGACGACGTCTCGATGTCGTTGGCGCCCGGCCGGCTCGTGGCGCTCACCGGCCCGTCCGGCTCAGGCAAGACGACCCTGCTCTGGCTGCTCGCCAAGCTCCTCGAGCCGGAGGTGGGCACCGTGCGGCTCGGTGACACCGCGGTCACCGACCTGTCCACGGCCCAGCGGGTCGGGATCGCGCTCGTGCCGCAGGGCAACGGGCTGGCCGCCTCGCTGACGGCTCGCGAGAACGTCCCGCTCCCGCTGCTCGCCCGAACCCGTCGGCGGCGCGCCCAGGCAGCGGCCGGCGAGCGCAGCGACACGGCACTCGACGCGGTGGGGCTGCGCGAGTCCGGCGGGCACCTCATCGAGGAGCTGTCCGGTGGTCAGCAGCAGCGGGTCGCGATCGCGCGCGGTCTGGCCCTGGCCCCGGCCGTCCTGCTCGCCGACGAGCCGACCTCGGAGCTCGACCACGGCAACCGCGAGCGGGTGCTGCACCTGCTGCGCGGGGTGGCAGAGCGGGGCGCCACGGTGCTGATGGCGACGCACGACCCCGAGGCCGCCGCCTTGGCGGACGCCCAGATCGCGCTCGACGAAGGTCGCCGGGTGTGACGGTCAGTCCAGCGGCGCGTAGGGAACGCCCAGATCGACGAGCCTGGCCGCGCCCCCGTCGATCTCGGTGAGCACCCACAGGCCGGCGTCGGTGACGGCGACGGAGTTCTCCCAGTGCGAGGCCCGCGACCCGTCGTCGGTGACGACGGTCCAGTCGTCGGCGAGGGTGTGGGTGCGCTCGGTGCCGAGGGTCACCATCGGCTCGATCGCCACGGTCGTGCCGCTGCGCACCACCGGGCCCCTGTCGCGGACCCGGTAGTTGGGCACCTGCGGGTCCATGTGCATCTCGCGGCCGATGCCGTGCCCGACGTAGTCCTCGATGATGCCGTACTCGCGCTCCTCGAGGCGGCCGCGGGCGACGACCTCGTCCTCGACGGCCGCACCCACGTCGTAGAGCCGGTGGCCGACCCGCAGCGCGGCGATACCGGCCCACATCGAGGCCTCCGTCGCGTCGGAGAGCATCAGGTCCTCGGGCCGGGCGGCGTCCCGCCCGCCGACCACGAAGGTCCGCGCCGCGTCGCCGTGCCAGTGCTCGCCCTGCGGCGTCCGCACGTAGCAGCCACAGTCGATCGACACCAGGTCACCGTCGCGCAGCACCCGGTCCCCCGGGATGCCGTGGACGACCTCGTCGTTGACCGAGACGCACAGGGTGTGCCGGTAGCCGGGCACCTCGCTGAAGTTGGGGTGCATCCCCTCGGCGCGGATGAACTCCTCGGCCAGCCGGTCGAGCTCCCCGGTGGTGACGCCGTCGCGCACGTGCTCGCCGAGCATCACCAGCGTGCGACCGACGACCAGCCCGGCCGCGCGCATCGCGCGCAGCTGGTCGTCGGTCTTGGTCTCGATCCGGGTCCTGCCGAACATGCTCAGCGTGCCGCCGGCTCGGTCGGGGCCACGGCACCGAGCAGGCGCTCGGTGACCTCGTCCAGCTCGCCCATGCCGCTGACCTCGCGCAGCAGCCCACGCCGACGGTAGACCTCGAGCAGCGGCTCGGTCTCGCGGGCGTAGATCGCCATCCGCTCCCGGATGACCTCTTCGGTGTCGTCCGCGCGACCCTCGATCTCGGCGCGCTTGAGCAGGCGCTGCACGACGGCGTCGGTGTCGACGGTGAGGACCAGCACGTGGTCGATGGCCCGGCCGGCCTTCTCGAGCATCTGGTCCAGCGCCTCGACCTGACCGACGGTGCGCGGGTAGCCGTCGAGCAGGAAGCCCTGCTCGCAGTCGCCCTGGGCGAGCCGGTCCTCGACGATGGCGTTGGTGATCTCGTCGGGGACGTAGCCACCCGACGCGGTGATCGCCTGGACCTGCTTGCCCAGCTCGGTCTGGCCCTTGATGTTGGCGCGGAAGATGTCGCCGGTGGAGATGGCGGGCACGCCGAGGCGCTCGACGAGACGGGCCGCCTGGGTGCCCTTGCCGGCCCCGGGGGGGCCCATGATGATGAGCTGCATCAGCGCAGGAATCCTTCGTAGTGACGTTGCTGGAGCTGGGACTCGATCTGCTTCACCGTCTCCAGACCGACTCCGACCATGATCAGCAGCGAGGTGCCGCCGAAGGGGAAGTTCTGGCCGACGCCCATCGTCGTGAGAGCGACGAGCGGGATCAGGGACAGCAGACCGAGGTAGAGCGCGCCCACCACGGTCAGTCGGGTGAGGACGTAGTCGAGGTACTGGGCGGTGGGTCGCCCGGCGCGGATGCCCGGGATGAAGCCACCGTACTTCTTCATGTTGTCCGCCACCTCTTCGGGGTTGAACGTGATGGACACGTAGAAGAAGGTGAAGAAGACGATCAGGACGAAGAAGACCGCCATGTACCACGGGCCGTCGCCGCGGGCGAGGTGGGTCTCGATCCACACCGCCCACGAGGGCGGGTTGGTCCGGCCGGCGAACTGCGCGGCCATCAGCGGCAGCTGCAGCAGCGAGGACGCGAAGATCACCGGGATCACGTTGGCCATGTTGATCTTCAGCGGGATGTAGGTCGACGTCCCGCCGTACATCCGCCGGCCCACCATCCGCTTCGCGTACTGCACGGGTACCCGGCGGGTGGACTGCTCGACGAACACGACGGCGGCGACGATCAGCACGCCGACGAGCAGCACGAGCACGAACCGGCCGATGTTGGCGCCGTTCTGCGCGACGCCCGACCACATGGCCGTCGGGAAGCCGGACACGATCGAGGTGAAGATCAGCAGCGACATGCCGTTGCCGACGCCGCGGTCGGTGATGAGCTCACCGAGCCACATGACCAGGCCGGTGCCGGCGGTCATCGTGACGACCATCAGCAGCAGGGTCCACCAGTTCTGGTCGACCATGATCGAGGTGCAGTTGGCCCCGAACAGCGCGGACGGGTTGCGCGCGTAGGTGACGTAGGTCGCCGACTGCAAGATGGCCAGGCCGATGGTCAGATAACGCGTGTACTGCGTCATCTTCGTCTGGCCGGTCTGGCCCTCCTTCTTCAGCTCCTCGAACCGCGGGATCACCACGGTGAGGAGCTGGACGATGATGCTCGCCGTGATGTACGGCATGATGCCCAGCGCGAAGATCGACAGCTGGAGCAGCGCGCCACCGCTGAACAGGTTCATGATCCCGAGCAGGCCTGAGCTCGGGTCGGAGGACGAGATGCACGCCTGGACGTCCGAGTAGCTGATGCCCGGGGTGGGGGTCAGCGAACCAACCCGGAACAGCGCCATGATCCCGAGGGTGAACAGGATCTTCTTGCGCAGGTCGGGGGTCCGGAACGCCCGGGTGAATGCTGAGAGCAAGGGTCCTCCTCGGCGCTCGACGGGCGAGGCGCCGTTCGTGCACGACTAGGCAACGTGCGGAAGGGTAGCACCGGGGGCCGGCCCCGGAACGGACGCACCCCGGGGCCCAGACGGGCACCCGGGGTGCGTGCGGCAGTTCGTCGCGTCGGCCGATCGTAGAACGATCAGGCCTCGGTGGCCGTTCCGCCGGCCGCCTCGATCTTGTCCTTGGCGGAGCCGGAGAACTTGTCGACCGTGACGTTGACCTTGACGCTCAGCTCGCCGGTGCCGAGCACCTTGACCAGCTGGCCCTTGCGGACCGCGCCCTTGGCGACGAGGGAGTCGACGGTGACGTCGCCGCCCTCGGGGAACAGCGCCGAGATCTTGTCCAGGTTGACGACCTGGTACTCGGTCTTGAACGGGTTCTTGAAGCCACGCATCTTCGGCAGCCGCATGTGCAGCGGCGTCTGACCACCCTCGAAACGGGCGGGCACCTGGTAGCGGGCCTTCGTGCCCTTGGTGCCGCGACCGGCGGTCTTGCCCTTGGAGCCCTCACCGCGACCCACACGGGTCTTGGCGGTCTTGGCACCGGGGGCCGGACGCAGGTGGTGGACCTTCAGCGTGGACGTCTTGTCCTGCTCGGCAGCCTTGTCGGCCATGTTCACTCAACCTCCTCGACGGTGACCAGGTGGGGCACCGTCTTGACCATCCCGCGGATCTCGGGACGGTCCTCCTTGACGACGACGTCGCCGATTCGCTTGAGCCCGAGGCTGCGCAGCGTCTCGCGCTGGTTGCGCTTGCCGCCGATCTCGGACCGGATCTGGGTGACCTTGAGGCGAGCCATCAGGCACCCACCTTCGCCGCAGCCTCGGCCGCGCCGGCGGCCTGGGCGCGCAGCAGCGCGGCCGGGGCCACCTGCTCCAGGGGCAGGCCACGGCGCGCCGCGACCGCCTCGGGACGCTCGAGGCCCTTGAGGGCGGCGACCGCCGCGTGGACGATGTTGATCGAGTTGTCCGAGCCGAGCGACTTGGACAGCACGTCGTGGATACCGGCGCACTCGAGGACGGCGCGCACCGGGCCACCGGCGATCACACCGGTACCGGGGGCGGCCGGACGCAGGAGCACGACACCGGCAGCGGCCTCACCCTGCACGGGGTGCGGGATGGTGCCCTGGATGCGGGGCACGCGGAAGAAGGCCTTCTTGGCCTCCTCGACACCCTTGGCGATCGCCGCGGGCACCTCCTTGGCCTTGCCGTAGCCCACGCCCACGGTGCCGTCACCGTCACCCACGACGACGAGCGCCGTGAAGCTGAAGCGGCGGCCACCCTTGACGACCTTGGCGACGCGGTTGATGGTCACCACGCGTTCGATGTACTGGCTCTTCTCCGCGGCGTTGTCGCGACGGTTGTCGCGGTCACGACGGTCACGACGGTCACCGCGCTCGTTCCCGCCGGTGGCGCCGTTCCCGGCGCCCGTTCCGCGGCGCTGAGGTCCTGGCATCAGATGTTCCTCTTTCCGAATGTCTGCGGTGCGTTGCTCACAGGTCCAGTCCGCCCTCGCGAGCGCCCTCGGCGATCGCGGCGACACGGCCGTGGTACTGGTTGCCACCGCGGTCGAAGACCACAGCGGTGATACCGGCGCTCTTCGCGCGCTCCGCGACGAGCTCGCCGACCTTCTTGGCCTTGGCGGTCTTGTCGCCGTCGAAGGCGCGCAGGTCCTTCTCCATGGTCGAGGCCGACGCGAGGGTCTTGCCCACGGTGTCGTCGACGACCTGGACGAACAGGTGCCGCGCCGAGCGGTTCACGACCAGGCGGGGACGCGCGGCCGTGCCGGCGACCCGCTTGCGCAGACGCAGGTGACGACGCGCACGCGCGATCGACTTGCCCCGTCCTCGCTTCACAGTGATAGCCATGGCTTACTTACCAGCCTTTCCGACCTTGCGCTTGATCTGCTCGCCCGCGTACTTGACGCCCTTGCCCTTGTAGGGGTCGGGCTTGCGCAGCTTGCGAATGTTGGCCGCGACCTCGCCGACGAGCTGCTTGTCGATGCCCTTGACCGAGAACCGGGTCGGGCCCTCGACCGCGAAGGTGATGCCCTCCGGCGGCTCGATGACGATCGGGTGGCTGTAGCCCAGAGCGAACTCCAGGTTGCTGCCCTTGGCGAGCACGCGGTAACCGGTGCCGGCGATCTCGAGCTTCTTCTCGAAGCCGTTGGTCACGCCCTCGACCATGTTGGCGATCAGCGAGCGGGTCAGGCCGTGCAGCGCACGGGACTCACGCTCGTCGTTGGGACGGGTGACGACGATGCTGCCGTCCTCGCCCTTCTCGACCTTGATCGGCTCGGCCACGACGTGGGCCAGCTCGGCGTTGTTCTTCTTGACGGTCACGTTCTGACCGTCGATGGTGACCTCCACACCCATCGGTACGGAGATGGGGAGTCGTCCGATTCGGGACATGGTGTTCCTCCTCTACCTTCCGTGGGTTACCAGACGTAGGCGAGGACTTCCCCGCCCACACCCTTGTCAGCCGCCTGCTTGTCGGTCAGAAGACCGGACGAGGTGGAGATGATCGCGACACCGAGCCCGCCGAGAACCTTGGGCAGGTTGGTCGACTTCGCGTAGACGCGCAGGCCCGGCTTGGAGACGCGGCGCACACCGGCGATGGAGCGCTCCCGGTCCGGGCCGTACTTCAGGTCGATCGTCAGCGTCTGGCCCACCTCGGCGTCCGCGATGCTGGAGCCGGCGATGTAGCCCTCCGCCTCGAGGATGTCCGCGATGTTCTTCTTCAGCTTCGAGTACGGCATGGCGACGGTGTCGTGGTGCGCCGAGGAGGCGTTCCGGACGCGGGTCAGCATGTCCGCAATCGGGTCAGTCATGGTCATGGGGGCGGATGCCCTTTCTCATCGCGGTTTCGTCGCGGCGGTGCCGGTCCGACCTTCGATGAACGTGATGTGAGTCGTGCAGGGGATGGCCACGAGGGCCGGTGGGGTGTGTCGGCTCGCCAGGGCTAGCCGG
The DNA here is from genome assembly GCF_022568835.1 of Arsenicicoccus piscis. Lineage (GTDB taxonomy): Bacteria > Actinomycetota > Actinomycetes > Actinomycetales > Dermatophilaceae > Arsenicicoccus > Arsenicicoccus piscis. The sequence goes on along the minus strand of NZ_JAKZHV010000003.1, from coordinate 534,972 downwards.
CGAGCCGCACGGTGAGCGAGCTCACCAGCTGCTCTTGGTCACCCCGGGGAGCTCGCCACGGTGGGCCATCTCGCGCAGGCACACGCGGCACAGACCGAACTTGCGGTAGACCGAGTGCGGTCGGCCGCAGCGCTGGCAGCGGGTGTAGGCGCGGACGGCGAACTTCGGCTTGCGGTTCGCCTTCTGGATCAGGGCGGTCTTGGCCACGTCAGTTCTCCTTGAACGGGAAGCCCAGCTGCTTGAGCAGGGCGCGACCCTCGTCGTCGTTCGTGGCGGTGGTGACGATGGTGATGTCCATACCGCGCACCCGGTCGATGCGGTCCTGGTCGATCTCGTGGAACATCGACTGCTCGTTGAGACCGAAGGTGTAGTTGCCGCGACCGTCGAACTGCCTGGGCGACAGGCCGCGGAAGTCGCGGATGCGGGGCAGCGCGACCGACAGCAGCCGGTCGAGGAACTCCCACATGCGGTCGCCGCGCAGCGTGACGTGCGCGCCGATCGGCATGCCCTCGCGCAGCTTGAACTGCGCGATGGACTTGCGGGCCTTGGTGACGATCGGCTTCTGGCCGGTGATGGCGGTGAGGTCACGGACCGCACCGTCGATCAGCTTGCTGTCGCGAGCCGCCTCACCGACACCCATGTTGACGATGACCTTGACGACACCGGGGATCTGCATGACGTTCTCGTAGGAGAACTGGTCCTGCAGGGCCGGCTTGATCTCGGCGGCGTAGCGCGCCTTGAGGCGCGGCTGCACCTTCTCGGAAGTGGTGGCAGTCATGCTCACAGGTCCTTACCCGAGCGCGCCGCGACGCGGACACGCACGTTCTTGGTCCGACCGTCCCGCTCGACCTGCTCGACGCGGGTCGTGATCCGGGTCGGCTTCTTGGTCTCCGGGTCCACGATCATCACGTTGGACACGTGGATCGGGGCCTCCGTGTGGACCAGGCCACCGGTGCGCGACCCGCGCGCCGACTGACCGGCCTTCACGTGCTTGGTGACGCGGTTGACGCCCTCGACGATGACGCGCTCGGTCTCGCGGTTGACCTCGATGACCTTGCCCGTCGTCCCCTTCTCGGGACCGCTGATGACCTGCACGAGGTCACCCTTCTTGATCTTGATCTTCGCCATGGCTCAGAGCACCTCCGGTGCCAGCGAGATGATCTTCATGAACTTCTTGTCGCGCAGCTCGCGGCCCACCGGGCCGAAGATGCGGGTGCCCCGAGGGTCACCGTCGTTCTTGAGGATCACCGCGGCGTTCTCGTCGAACTTGATGTACGAACCGTCCGGACGACGGCGCTCCTTGACGGTGCGCACGATGACCGCCTTGACGACGTCACCCTTCTTGACGTTGCCGCCGGGGATCGCGTCCTTGACGGTGGCGACGATGGTGTCGCCGATTCCGGCATAACGACGGCCCGAGCCACCGAGGACACGGATGCACAAGATCTCCTTGGCACCGGTGTTGTCGGCGACGCGCAGCCGCGACTCCTGCTGAATCACTTGGCCTTCTCCAAAATCTCCACCACGCGCCAGCGCTTGGTGGCCGACAGCGGACGGGTCTCCATGAGCAGCACCAGGTCGCCGATGCCGCACTCGTTCTGCTCGTCGTGCGCCTTGAGCTTGCTCGTGCGCCGCATGACCTTGCCGTAGAGCGCGTGCTTGACCCGGTCCTCGACCTCGACCACGACGGTCTTGTTCATCTTGTCGCTGACGACCAGACCGCGAGCGGTCTTGCGGTAGTTGCGCTCGGAATCGTTGACCTGCTCGGTCACGCCAGTCTCCTGCTCGCTCATGCCTTCTCACCCTTCGCCGGCGCCGCACCGATGCCGAGCTCGCGCTCGCGCATCTCGGTGTAGATGCGGGCGATGTCCTTCTTGACCGCGCGCAGGCGGCCGTGGTTCTCCAGCTGGCCGGTCGCCGACTGGAACCGAAGGTTGAACAGCTCGCCCTTGGCCTTCTTCAGCTCGTCGACGAGACGGGCGTCGTCGAACTCACGCAGATCGATGGGCGTGAGGTCCTTGGAACCGACTGCCATCAGATGTCACCACCCTCACGGGACACGAACCGGCACTTCATGGGGAGCTTGTGCATCGCGAGACGCATGGCCTCGCGGGCCACCGGCTCGGACACACCGGCCAGCTCGAACATGACGCGGCCGGGCTTGACGTTGGCCACCCACCACTCGGGCGAGCCCTTGCCCGAACCCATGCGGGTCTCGGCGGGCTTCTTGGTGAGCGGGCGGTCCGGGTAGATGTTGATCCAGACCTTTCCGCCACGCTTGATGTAGCGGGTCATGGCGATACGGGCCGACTCGATCTGACGGTTCGTCACGTAGGCCGGCTCGAGCGCCTGGATGCCGTAGTCACCGAACGAGACCTTGGTGCCACCCTTGGCGGCACCCGAGCGTCCCGGGTGGTGCTGCTTGCGGTGCTTGACTCGACGCGGAATCAACATCAGGACTCAGCTCCCTGCTGCGCAGGCGCGGCCTGCGTGGTGTCGGCGGTCGCAGCCGTCGGCTCGGCGGTCTGGGCCTGGGGGGCGTCACGACGCGGGCCACGGCCACGGCCGGGGCGGTCGGCGCCGTCACGACGCGGGCCACGCGACGGGCGCGGAGCGGCGGCCTGCTGGGCCGCGAGCTCCTTGGCGGTCACGTCGCCCTTGTAGATCCAGACCTTGACACCGATGCGACCGAAGGTGGTCTTGGCCTCGTAGAAGCCGTAGTCGATGTTCGCGCGCAGCGTGTGCAGCGGCACCCGACCCTCGCGGTAGAACTCGGTGCGGCTCATCTCCGCGCCGCCGAGGCGGCCGGAGACCTGCACCCGGATGCCCTTGGCACCGGCGCGGGTGGCGGACTGCATGCCCTTGCGCATGGCGCGGCGGAAGGACACACGGGCCGAGAGCTGCTCGGCGATGCCCTGGGCGACCAGCTGGGCGTCCTGCTCGGGGTTCTTGACCTCGAGGATGTTCAGCTGGACCTGCTTGCCCGTGAGCTTCTCGAGCTCGCCGCGGATGCGGTCGGCCTCGGCGCCGCGGCGACCGATGACGATGCCGGGGCGCGCCGTGTGGATGTCCACGCGGACGCGGTCGCGGGTGCGCTCGATCTCGACCTTGGCGATACCGGCGCGCTCCATGCCCTCGGACATGAGCTTGCGGATCGCCACGTCCTCCTTTACGTAATCGCGGTAGCGCTGGCCGGCCTTGGTGCTGTCAGCGAACCAACGGCTCGTGTGGTCCGTGGTGATACCGAGGCGGAAGCCGTTCGGGTTGACCTTCTGACCCATCAGCGGGTTCCTCCCTTGGTGTTCTCCAGCTGCGCGACGTGCACGGTGATGTGGCTCGTGCGCTTGCGGATGCGGTAGGCCCGACCCTGGGCGCGCGGACGGAACCGCTTCATGGTCGGACCCTCGTCGACGAAGGCCGCGCTGATGACGAGGTTGCGCTCGTCGAAGGCGTTCGAGGCCTGGTCGGCCTTGACGCGGGCGTTGGCGATCGCGGACTGCAGCACCTTGAGCACCGGCTCGCTGGCCGACTGCGGGGCGAACTGCAGGACCGCGATGGCCTCGTCGGTCTGCTTGCCGCGGATGAGGTCGACCACGCGGCGAGCCTTCATGGGCGTGACGCGCACGTGGCGCGCGACAGCCTTGGCTTCCATCGCAAATTCCTTGTCGTTGTTGGCCATCAGCGACGACGACCCTTCTTGTCGTCCTTCACGTGACCCTTGAAGGTCCGGGTGGGGGCGAACTCGCCGAGCTTGTGGCCGACCATCGACTCGGTGACGAACACCGGGACGTGCTTGCGACCGTCGTGGACGGCGAAGGTGTGACCCAGGAAGTCCGGTGCGATGACCGAACGACGCGACCAGGTCTTGATGACGTTCTTGCTGCCCGCTTCGTTCGCGGCGTCCACCTTCTTCTGCAGGTGGTCGTCGATGAAGGGGCCCTTCTTCAGGCTACGAGGCATGTCCAAAGGCTCCTATCAGCGCTTCTTGCCAGTACGACGACGACGGACGATGAGCTTGTCGCTCGGCTTGCCCGGCTTGCGGGTGCGGCCCTCCGGCTGGCCCCAGGGGCTCACCGGGTGACGACCACCGGACGTCTTGCCCTCGCCACCACCGTGCGGGTGGTCGATCGGGTTCATGGCCACACCGCGCACCGTGGGGCGCTTGCCCTTCCAGCGCATGCGGCCGGCCTTGCCCCAGTTGATGTTGCTCTGCTCGGCGTTACCGACCTCACCGATCGTCGCGCGGCAGCGCAGGTCGACGTTGCGGATCTCGCCGGAGGGCATACGCAGCTGGGCGTAGGGGCCGTCCTTGGCGACGAGCTGGACACGGGCACCGGCGGAGCGGGCGATCTTCGCACCGCCACCGGGACGCAGCTCGATGGCGTGGATGACCGTACCGACGGGGATGTTGCGCATCGGGAGGTTGTTGCCCGGCTTGATGTCGGCGCCGGGGCCGTTCTCGATGCGGTCGCCCTGGCTCAGCCGGTTGGGGGCCAGGATGTAGCGCTTCTCGCCGTCCGCGTAGTGCAGCAGCGCGATGCGCGCGGTGCGGTTGGGGTCGTACTCGATGTGCGCGACCTTCGCCGGCACGCCGTCCTTGTCATGGCGACGGAAGTCGATGACGCGGTAGGCACGCTTGTGGCCACCGCCGATGTGGCGCGTGGTGATACGGCCCTGGTTGTTGCGGCCACCGGTCTTCGGCAGCGGGCGCACCAGAGACTTCTCGGGCGTGCTACGCGTGACCTCGACGAAGTCCGCCACGCTCGAGCCACGACGACCCGGCGTCGTGGGCTTGTACTTACGGATACCCATGTTGTCTTCCCTAGAGTCTCGTCAGTCCTCGGTCCCGGCTCAGGCGCCGGCTCCTCCGAAGATGTCGATCGACCCTTCCTTGAGGGTGACGATCGCGCGCTTGGTGTCCTTACGCTTGCCGATGCCGAACCGCGTACGACGGGTCTTGCCCTGGCGGTTGAGCGTGTGCACCGACGCGACCTTGACCTTGAAGATCTCCTCGATGGCGATCTTGATCTCGGTCTTGTTGGCGCGCGGGTCGACGACGAAGGTGTACTTGCCCTCGTCCATCAGGCCGTACGACTTCTCCGAGACGACCGGCGCGACCAGGATGTCGCGGGGGTCCTTGACCGTGCTCACTTGGTGTCCTCCTTGGCGTCGGCCTTGCCCCGGGACACGAAGGACTCGAGGGCGGCCTGGGTGAAGACCACGTCGTCGGCGCACAGCACGTCGTAGGTGTTGAGCTGGTCCGCCACGAGGGCGTGGACGCTGGCGATGTTGCGCACCGAGGCCCAGCCGGCCGTGTCCTCACGGTCGAGGACGACGAGCAGGTTCGGGCGCTCGGTCAGGCCACCGAGCAGCGACGCAGCAGCCTTGGTCGACGGCACGTCCGCCGCGAAGCCGGCCACCACGTGGACGCGGCCGCCGCGGGCGCGGTCGGACAGGGCGCCGCGCAGGGCAGCCGCTTTCATCTTCTTGGGCGTCCGCTGGCTGTAGTCACGCGGCTGGGGGCCGTGGACCACGCCACCACCGGTGAACTGCGGCGCACGGGTCGAGCCCTGACGGGCGCGGCCGGTGCCCTTCTGGCGGTAGGGCTTGGCGCCACCGCCGCGGACGTCGCCGCGGGTCTTGGTGGCGTGCGTGCCCTGGCGCGCAGCGGCGAGCTGGGCCACCACAACCTGGTGGATCAGCGGGACGTTGGTCTGCACGTCGAAGATCTCGGCGGGCAGCTCGACGGTGCCGTTCGTGGCACCGGACAGGTCGACGATGTCGATGGTCGTCATCGGGTTCAGGCCCCCTTGGCGGCCGTGCGCACGAGGACGAGGCCACCGCGGGGACCGGGAACGGCACCCTTGACGACGATCAGGCCCTTGTCAGCGTCCACGGCGTGGATCTGCAGGTTCTGGGTGGTCTGGCGGACGCCGCCCATGCGGCCGGCCATGCGCAGACCCTTGAAGACGCGGCCCGGGGTGGAGCAGCCACCGATCGAGCCGGGCTTGCGGTGGTTGCGGTGCGCACCGTGGGAGGACGAGACGCCCTTGAAGCCGTGACGCTTCATGACGCCCGCGAAGCCCTTGCCCTTGGTCGTGCCGACCACGTCGACCGCCGTGCCGGCCTCGAAGGCCTCCGCGGTGATCTCCTGGCCGACGGCGTAGTCCGCGGCGTTCGCGGTGCGCAGCTCGACGATGTGGCGGCGCGGCGACACGCCGGCCTTCTCGAAGTGACCGGTCATCGGCTGGTTGACCTTGCGCGGGTCGATCTCGCCGAAGGCGATCTGCACGGCCTCGTAGCCGTCCTTGTCGCCCGCGCGGACCTGGGTCACGACGCAGGGGCCGGCCTTGATGACGGTGACCGGGACGAGCCGGTTGTCGGCGTCCCAGACCTGGGTCATCCCGAGCTTCTCGCCCAGGAGACCGGTGACGTTCTTAGAGGTAGCCATGATGTGAAACTCCCCTTAGAGCTTGATCTCGATGTTGACGTCCGCCGGCAGGTCGAGACGCATCAAGGAGTCGACCGCCTTGGGGGTCGGGTCGATGATGTCGATGAGGCGCTTGTGGGTGCGCATCTCGAAGTGCTCGCGGCTGTCCTTGTACTTGTGGGGCGACCGGATAACCACGAAGACGTTCTTCTCCGTCGGCAGCGGCACGGGGCCGACCACGGTGGCACCGGCACGGGTGACCGTGTCGACAATCTTGCGCGCCGAGCTGTCGATGACCTCGTGGTCATACGACTTCAGTCGGATGCGGATCTTCTGTCCCGCCATCGCTCGTCTGACTCTCTCTCGTCGTGAATCGTGAAGTTCCTGGCCGATCCGGCCATGCCCCCGACCCCCGCGGTCGGGCGTGTCGCGCCCGCTTCGCGGCACGAATCAGCCCACGCAGGTGGACCGATCGTGCGATGGTCGAGAGGGATCCGGCTGGATCGGGCCTGCCGCTCCCCACGCGCAGGCACCAGATCCGTCGGCCGGAGCCGAGGTGCTAGTAACCTCTCGCGAGGGACGGTGGGCGAGCATGGGGCTCACACCACGCGACAAGCAACCTGACAAGTCTGCCAGAGACCCCCGCGTCGCTCCAAATCGAGGGGGCTGGTGCGCTGCCCCTGCCCTGCCCTGCCCTGACTCGCCGTGACGTTCCCTCGGGGCCCTTGGGGGCTCAGCGGCCCGGGAAGGTGGGCTGGTCCTTGGCGACGAAGGCACGCACGCCCTCGACCTTGTCCTCGGTCTCGAAGGCGGCGTGGAAGGCGACGGCCTCGCGGTCGAGGCCGGCGGCGACGTCGAGGGTGGCGACCTCGTTGATCAGCGCCTTGGCGGACGCGACGGCGGTGGGCGAGGTCGCGGCGATCTCGGTGATGGTCTGCTTGGCGGCGGCGAGCGTGGCGTCGCCGTCCTCGAGGACCTGGTTGACCAGGCCGGTGCGGTGCGCCTCGGCGGCCTTGAGCATCCGGCCGGTGCAGATCAGCTCGCGCGCGAGGGCGATGCCGACCCGCCGGGTCAGCCGGACGCTGCCGCCGAAGCCCGGGACCAGGCCGAGCTTGACCTCCGGCTGGCCGAACCGCGACGCCGCCGACGCGTAGATCCAGTCGCACGCCATCGCGAGCTCGCACCCGCCGCCGAGGGCGAAGCCGTCGACTGCCGCGATCACCGGCACCGGCAGCGCCTCGAGCCGCAGCGTGACCGCCTGCATGGCCCGGGAGTACTCCTCGCCCTGCTCGGCGCTCAGCTCGACCATCTCGACGATGTCCGCCCCGGCGACGAAGGCCCGGTCCCCCGCGCCGGTGATGATGACGCCGCGCACCGGCCACCCCACCGCGGGGCCGAGCCGGGGCTCGACCGCGTCGAGCAGGGCCGCGAGATCACGCACCACGGCGGCAGCGAGGGCGTTGAGCGCCTCGGGCCGGTTGATGGTCACGACGAGCGAGGGCCCGTCCTGCTCGACGACGAGGGTCTGGAAGGATCCGAGCTCCATGGTCGGACCCTAGCCGAAGGCCGGGTCCGCGGCGAGGCCACGGGCGATGCGATGCACCACACCGGGGCCGTGCAGCGCCAGCGCCGAGTAGACCTGGACGAGCGACGCACCGGCGTCGAGCATCGCGCGGGCGTGCTCGGGCGCGCCGATGCCGCCGACACCGATGATCGGCAGCGCGGGTCCGCTCTCGCGGGCGACGAACCGCACGACCTCCAGCGCCCGAGCGCGCAGCGGCGCCCCGGACACTCCCCCGGGCTCGCCGCCGAGGTGGGCGTCGGCCGGTGCGAGGCCGTCCCGGGCCAGGGTCGTGTTGGTGGCGATGATCCCGGCGACCCCACGGTCTACGCAGACCGCGAGCAGCTCGGCGAGGGCCGCGTCGGTGAGGTCGGGGGCCACCTTGACCAGCACGGGGACGGGGGCCCGGCCGCCGGCCGCCGCGAGGGACCGGGTCTGCCCCACGAGCGCCTGCAGCAGCTCGTCGAGGGCGGCGCCGTCCTGCAGGCTGCGCAGGCCCGGGGTGTTGGGCGAGGAGACGTTGATGGCGACGTAGTCGGCGTAGCGGTGCAGCTGTCGCAGGCTGGTGAGGTAGTCCTCGGTGGCCTGCGCGAGCGGGGTCACCTTGGACTTGCCGAGCGAGATCCCGATCGGGTATCCGGGGCGAGCCTGCTGCAGCCGGCGGGCCAGGGCGTCGGCGCCCTCGTTGTTGAAGCCCATCCGGTTGAGCACGCCGTCGCTGGCGTCGAGGGCGAACATGCGCGGCCGGTCGTTGCCGGGCTGCGGTCGGGCCGTGACCGTGCCGACCTCGACGTGACCGAACCCGAGCGCACCCCAGGCGGGCAGGGCTCTACCGTTCTTGTCCATGCCGGCCGCGAGGCCCACGCGGTTGGGGAAGTCGATCCCGAAGACCCGCACCGGGTCGGGGACGAGGGTGCGCCGGCGCACCTGCTCCAGCGCCTGCGCACCGGCAGCGGTCCGACCGGCGCCGGCCAGCAGCGCCAAGGTGCGCTCGTGCACCCGCTCGGCGTCCCCGCCGTGGGTCTGGTAGAGCGTGGGCCGGACGAGGCGATCGAAGACGGACGGGCGCACGGGTCCATCCTGGCACGGCCCACCACGCCTTCGACACGTCCGCGGCACGCCGAAGGGCCCCGGCCCGAAGCAGGTGCTTCGAGGCCGGGGCCCTTCGAGTGCGCGATGCCGGTGGACCGGCGTCAGCTCACTTGATGATCTTGGTGACGCGACCGGCACCGACCGTCCGACCACCCTCACGGATGGCGAACTTGAGGCCCTCCTCCATGGCGATGGGCTGGATGAGGTCGACCTTCATCTCGGTGTTGTCGCCGGGCATGACCATCTCGGTGCCCTCGGGCAGGTGCACGACACCAGTCACGTCCGTGGTGCGGAAGTAGAACTGGGGACGGTAGTTGTCGTAGAACGGCGTGTGCCGGCCACCCTCGTCCTTGGACAGGATGTAGACAGAGCCCTCGAACTCGGTGTGCGGGGTGATCGAACCCGGCTTGCACACGACCTGGCCGCGCTCGACGTCCTCGCGCTTGATGCCGCGGAGCAGCAGACCGACGTTCTCGCCCGCACGACCCTCGTCGAGCAGCTTGCGGAACATCTCGATGCCGGTGACGGTCGTCTTGGAGGACTTGTCGTGGATGCCCACGATCTCGACCTCCTCGTTGACCTTGAGGATGCCGCGCTCGATACGACCGGTGACGACGGTGCCGCGACCGGTGATGGTGAAGACGTCCTCCACGGGCATCAGGAACGGCTTGTCGATGTCGCGCTCGGGCTGGGGGATGTACTCGTCGACGGCGGACAGCAGGTCGAGGACCGACTGGCCCCACTCCGCGTCACCCTCGAGCGCCTTGAGCGCCGAGACCTTGACAACCGGGAGGTCGTCGCCCGGGAACTCGTAGGAGGACAGCAGCTCGCGGACCTCCATCTCGACGAGCTCCATGATCTCCTCGTCGTCGACCATGTCGGCCTTGTTGAGCGCCACGACGATGTAGGGAACGCCGACCTGGCGGGCCAGGAGGACGTGCTCCTTCGTCTGCGGCATCGGGCCGTCGGTGGCGGCGACCACGAGGATCGCGCCGTCCATCTGAGCCGCACCGGTGATCATGTTCTTCACGTAGTCCGCGTGACCCGGGCAGTCGACGTGCGCGTAGTGACGCGACTCCGTCTGGTACTCGATGTGCGCGATGGAGATCGTGATACCGCGCTGCTTCTCCTCCGGCGCCTTGTCGATCTCGTCGAACGGCGTGAAGGGGTTGAGGTCCGGGTACTTGTCGTGCAGAACCTTCGAGATCGCAGCCGTCAGCGTCGTCTTACCGTGGTCGATGTGACCAATGGTGCCGATGTTGACGTGCGGCTTGGTCCGCTCGAACTTCGCCTTCGCCACTTGGGGTCCTCCTCAGGACTTGTCTGGTGTTACGCCGTACGACCAAGCAGGACGTGGCGTCGTCTGGTGGGGTAATGCTGATTGAGACGCAATCCGTGAGTCTAGCGCGTGTGCGCCAGACTCACCGAATCGGTTACTCGCCTCGGGTCTTCTTGATGATCTCCTCGGCCACGGTCCGCGGGACCTCGGCGTAGGAGTCGAACTGCATGGTGTAGTTGGCGCGGCCCTGGGTCTTGGAGCGCAGGTCACCGACGTAGCCGAACATCTCGGACAGCGGGACCAGCGCACGCACGACCTTCGCGCCGCTGATGTCCTCCATGGCCTGGATCTGGCCACGGCGGGAGTTGAGGTCACCGATGACGTCGCCCATGTAGTCCTCAGGGGTGCGGACCTCGACGGACATCATCGGCTCGAGCAGGGCCGGGTCGGCCTTGCGGGAGGCCTCCTTGAAGGCCATCGAGCCGGCGATCTTGAACGCCATCTCCGAGGAGTCGACGTCGTGCGCCGCACCGTCGAGCAGGATCGCCTTGACGCCGACCATCGGGTAGCCCGCGAGGACACCCTGGTGCATGGCCTCCTCGATGCCGTGCTCGACCGAGGGGATGTACTCGCGCGGGACGCGGCCACCGGTGACCTTGTTCTCGAACTCGTACAGCTTGCCCTCGGCGGTGTCCAGCGGCTCGAAGGACACCTGGATCTTGGCGTACTGGCCCGACCCACCGGTCTGCTTCTTGTGGGTGTAGTCGAACTTCTCGACCGACCGACGGATGGTCTCGCGGTAGGCGACCTGCGGCTTGCCCACGTTGGCCTCGACCTTGAACTCGCGCCGCATGCGGTCGACGAGGATGTCGAGGTGGAGCTCGCCCATACCGCCGATGACGGTCTGGCCGGTCTCCTCGTCCAGGCGGACGGTGAAGGTCGGGTCCTCCTCGGCGAGCTTCTGGATCGCCGTGGAGAGCTTCTCCTGGTCACCCTTGGTCTTGGGCTCGATGGCCACGTGGATGACCGGCTCCGGGAAGGACATCGACTCGAGCAGCACGGGGTGCGCCGGGTCGGACAGGGTGTCACCGGTGGTGGTGTCCTTGAGGCCGATCATCGCGTAGATGTGGCCGGCGGACGCCTTCTCGACCGGGTTCTCCTTGTTGGAGTGCATCTGGAAGAGCTTCCCGACGCGCTCCTTCTTGCCCTTGGTGGAGTTGACGATCTGGGTGCCGGAGGCGACCTCGCCGGAGTAGACACGCACGTAGGTGAGACGCCCGAAGAACGGGTGGCTCATCACCTTGAACGCGAGGGCCGCGAACGGCTCGGTCGCGTCGGGGTGACGCTCGACGATGACCTCCTCGTCCTTGGCGTCGTGGGCCTGCACGGCCGGGACGTCGAGGGGCGAGGGGAGGTAGTCGACGACCGCGTCGAGCATGGGCTGGACGCCCTTGTTCTTGAACGCGGAGCCGCAAAGCACCGGGTAGACCTCGGCGGCGATCGTCAGCTTGCGGACGGCCCCCTTGATCTCCTCGGGGGTCAGCTCCTCGCCGCCCAGGTACTTCTCGAGCAGCTCCTCGTCGGACTCCGCGACGCGCTCGACGAGCTTGTTGCGGTACTCCTCGGCCTGCTCGCGCAGGTCCTCGGGGATCTCCTCGATCTCGTAGTCCTGACCGATCTTGACCTCGCCGCGCCAGGTGAGCGCACGCATGTAGACCAGGTCGACCATGCCCTGGAAGTTGTTCTCCGACCCGATCGGCAGCTGCATGACCAGCGGCTCGACACCGAGGCGGTCCACGATGGTCTTCACGGTGAAGTAGAAGTCGGCACCGAGCTTGTCCATCTTGTTGACGAAGCAGATGCGCGGCACGTTGTACTTGTCGGCCTGGCGCCACACCGTCTCGGACTGGGGCTCGACGCCCTCCTTGCCGTCGAAGACGGCGACGGCACCGTCGAGCACGCGCAGCGAGCGCTCCACCTCGACCGTGAAGTCGACGTGACCCGGGGTGTCGATGATGTTGATCTGGTGGCCTTCCCAGAAGGTCGTCGTCGCGGCGGACGTGATGGTGATGCCGCGCTCCTGCTCCTGCTCCATCCAGTCCATCGTCGCGGCGCCGTCGTGCACCTCGCCGATCTTGTAGTTGATCCCGGTGTAGAACAGGATCCGCTCGGTCGTCGTCGTCTTGCCAGCATCGATGTGAGCCATGATGCCGATGTTGCGGACCTTGCTCAGGTCCGTGAGGACGTCGAGTGCCACGTCAGTTACTCATCTCTCGTGTCGGGTGGTACGGGTGCTTCCGTGCCAGGTGGGCCCCGCCTGCAGCAGGCGGCCCCACGGGGTGGGTGGTCCGGGTCGACCCGAGGATCGTCCCGAACCACCCGAGGCGACTACCAGCGGTAGTGCGCGAAGGCCTTGTTGGACTCAGCCATCTTGTGGGTGTCCTCGCGACGCTTGACCGCGGCTCCGAGGCCGTTGCTCGCGTCGAGGATCTCGTTCATGAGGCGCTCGGTCATCGTCTTCTCGCGACGCTGACGGGCGTAGCCGGTGAGCCAGCGCAGCGACAGCGTGGTCGCGCGGCCCGGCTTGACCTCGATCGGCACCTGGTAGGTCGCACCGCCGACGCGGCGGGACTTGACCTCCAGGGTCGGCTTCACGTTGTCGAGCGCACGCTTGAGCGTGACGACCGGGTCGGTGCCGGTCTTCTCGCGGCAGCCCTCGAGGGCGCCGTAGACGATGCGCTCGGCGATGGACTTCTTGCCGTCGAGCAGGATCTTGTTGACGAGCTGGGTCACCAGCGGCGAGCCGTAGACCGGGTCGACGACGAGGGGACGCTTGGGAGCAGGGCCCTTACGAGGCATTACTTCTTCACCTTCTTCGCGCCGTAGCGGCTGCGCGCCTGCTGGCGGTTCTTGACACCCTGGGTGTCGAGCGAGCCACGGATGATCTTGTAGCGCACGCCGGGGAGGTCCTTCACACGACCGCCACGCACGAGCACGATGGAGTGCTCCTGCAGGTTGTGGCCGACGCCGGGGATGTAGGCGGTGACCTCGATGCCGGAGGTCAGCTTCACACGGGCGACCTTGCGCAGCGCCGAGTTCGGCTTCTTGGGGGTGGTGGTGTAGACACGCGTGCAGACGCCGCGGCGCTGCGGGCTGCCCTTGAGCGCGGGAGTCTTGGTCTTGGTGACCTTGTCCTCCCGGCCCTTGCGGACCAGCTGGTTGATGGTAGGCACGAATTCTCCGTGGGTCTCGTGGTCAGGCCGGCTCGGGGTTGCTCCCGGGACGCGGCTCCTTGGTGTGGCCATCGCCCGGCGCGAGCCGACCGATGGTGCTCCTCCCCGCACTCCCGCCTCCAGGCATGCTGGAGGACGTTTGCCAGGCAGAAGGGGACATGTCCGGGGGTCGATCTCACGACCGCCAGGGCGCAGGCGCGTTGCGGCGTCCGGTCCGAGCTGATCGCGTGCGGTCACCCAGGACACGACACATCAATCAAGGATACCGCCTGGCGGACTCCGCCCCCAAATCCCGGCCCAGATCCCCGACCTGCGCGCCCGGACGTGGTAGGCCGCTAGGCGAACCGCTTCTTGAGCGCCAGGATGGGCGACTCGAAGTACCGGTAGGACAGATACGCGGCCACGTAGACCACGGGCAGGGTGAGCGCGAACAGCACCGGCCCGGGGCCCACCGAGAGCCTGGACAACCCCGCCTCGACCAGGTTCACGGCGAGCATGTGCATGAGGTACATGCCGTAGGAGACGACCCCGATCGCCTTGAGCGGTCGCCACGCGAGCACGGTGAACAGCGGTCCGTCCTCGCGCAGGCACAGCGAGGTCACCAGCACGGCCAGCAGCACCCCGAGCGCCTGGCGGTGCAGGTCGGCGACGACGGCGACGGCCACGACGAGGGCCAGGACCACCGGGCTCCACGGCCGCGCGAGCACCGGCGCGACGGCCGCGTAGCCGCGCGGACGGTCTACGACCAGGGCGAGGAGGGCGCCGCAGAGGATGGGGACGGCCAGGCTCGCCAGGATCCGCACCCACAGCGCCGCGTCCGCGAAGCCGACCTGGTCGCGCAGCACCCAGCCCACGACGCTCGCGGCGCACAGGGCCAGCAGGGCCAGCGCCGGCAGCGCCGCCGGCGACAACCGGCGCGGCCGCAGCGCGAGCAGCAGCACCAGCAGCCCGGGCCAGAACAGGTAGAACTGCTCCTCGGTCGCGAGCGTCCAGGCGAAGTAGAAGGTGGTCGAGACCCCGGCCTGGAAGTCCACGAACCAGTTGCTCGTATAGGTCGCGAACGCCGGCAGGTTGGCGAAGAACTGCTGCCCCTCCGGGGTGTCGCGGCGCAGCACGAAGGTGAGCACCACGTAGAGCGCCAGCACGGCGTAGTAGAGCGGGAAGATCCGCAGCGTGCGGCGCACGTAGAAGTTGCGCAGGCTGATCCGGCCCTTCGCCCGGCGCTCGCGCAGCAGCAGCGTGGTGATGAGGAAGCCGCTGATCGCGAAGAACAGGTCGACGCCGTACTCCCCCGCGGACAGCCCGCCGTAGGTCTCGACCCGGGTGTGGTGCCAGATCACGGCAATGATCGCCAGCGCCCGCAGCCCGTCGAGGGCGCCGAAGTAGCGTCGGTCCAGGAAGGACGCGTATCCATCAGCCTCTCTGTGGTCTGCTGGTCGGTCGATCGCGGTCACCTGCTCCACCTCGTCCTCATCTCCTGCTCGTCGCGAAAGCTCTTGTCAGGGGTTGTGCCGGCACAAGCACGGGGCCGCTCCCATGATGCTGGGAACGGCCCCGTGATGGTGCTTTGGTACTACGCCCGGTCGGGCTCGATGACCTGCTACGCCCGGTCGGTGAACCCCAGGGTGATGTCGTCCAGACGGATCGCCTCACCCGTGCCCGGACCGAACGCGGTGTAGTCGAACTGCTCGTACCCCGGCATGGAGTACATCGCCGCCTTGGCCTCCTCGGTGGGAGCGACCTTGACGT
Organism: Arsenicicoccus piscis; assembly: GCF_022568835.1. GTDB lineage: Bacteria > Actinomycetota > Actinomycetes > Actinomycetales > Dermatophilaceae > Arsenicicoccus > Arsenicicoccus piscis. The sequence continues at coordinate 519,628 of NZ_JAKZHV010000003.1, read as the reverse complement.
TGCGGTAGCGGGGCAGGCCCGTACCGGCCGGGATGAGCTTGCCGAGGATGACGTTCTCCTTCAGGCCGAGCAGCGGGTCGCTCTTGGCGCTGATGGCAGCCTCGGTCAGGACGCGGGTCGTCTCCTGGAAGGAGGCGGCCGACAGCCACGACTCGGTCGCCAGCGACGCCTTGGTGATGCCCATCAGCTCGGGACGACCCGAGGCCGGACGGCCACCCTCCGCGACGACGCGACGGTTCTCGGACTCGAAGCGGCCACGCTCGGCGAGCTCGCCCGGGAGCAGCTCGGCGTCGCCGGCCTCGATGATCGTCACCCGGCGCAGCATCTGCCGGACGATGACCTCGATGTGTTTGTCGTGGATCGACACACCCTGCTGACGGTAGACCGCCTGCACCTGGTCCACGAGGTGCATCTGCACCGCACGCGGGCCGAGGATGCGCAGGACCTGCTTCGGGTCGATCGCACCCTGCGTGAGCTGGGTGCCGACGGCGATGTGGTCACCGTCGCCGACCAGCAGGCGCGCACGCTTGGAGACCGGGTAGCTGTGCTCGTCGGACCCGTCGTCCGGGACCAGCACGATGCGACGAGCCTTGTCGGTGTCCTCGATCGTGACGCGACCGGTGGCCTCGGCGATCGGGGCGACACCCTTGGGGGTGCGCGCCTCGAACAGCTCGACGACACGCGGCAGACCCTGCGTGATGTCGTCACCCGCCACACCACCGGTGTGGAAGGTACGCATCGTCAGCTGGGTGCCGGGCTCACCGATGGACTGGGCCGCGATGATGCCGACGGCCTCACCGATGTCGACCAGCTTGCCGGTGGCCAGCGAGCGGCCGTAGCACGCGGCACAGGTGCCGACGCGGGACTCACAGGTGAGCACCGAGCGGACCCGGACCTGCTCCACACCGGCCGCGACGAGGCGGTCGATGACGACGTCACCGAGGTCGATGCCGGCCTGGGCCAGCACCTCGCCGTCGACGACGACGTCCTCCGCGAGCGTGCGGGCGTAGACCGACGACTCGACGTCGTCGTGGGCCCGCAGGGCCCCGGACTCGGTGCGCACCGCGATCGGCATCATCAGGCCGCGCTCGGTGCCACAGTCGTCCTCACGGATGATGACGTCCTGCGACACGTCGACGAGGCGACGGGTGAGGTAGCCCGAGTCGGCGGTCCGCAGCGCGGTGTCGGCGAGACCCTTGCGGGCACCGTGCGTCGAGATGAAGAACTCGACCACCGACAGGCCCTCGCGGAAGTTCGCCTTGATGGGCCGCGGGATGATCTCACCCTTCGGGTTGGCCATCAGGCCACGCATGCCGGCGATCTGACGCAGCTGGAACCAGTTACCACGAGCACCGGAGTTGACCATCCGGAAGATCGGGTTGCGGCGGGGGAAGTTGGCCTCCATCTCCTTGGAGACCTCGTTCGTCGCCTGCTGCCAGATCTCGATGAGCTCCTGACGGCGCTCGTCGTCGGTGGTCAGACCGCGCTCGAACTGCACCTGGACCTTGACGGCCTTGGCCTCGTAGCCATCGAGGATGGCCTCCTTGTTGGCCGGCGTCACGACGTCGGAGATGGCCACCGTGGTGCCCGAACGGGTCGCCCAGTAGAAGCCGGTCTCCTTCAGCGCGTCCAGCGAGGCCGCGACCTGCACCTTGGGGTAGCGCTCGGCGAGGTCGTTGACGATCGCCGAGAGACGCTTCTTGTCCACCGGGGCGTCGACGAACGGGTAGTCCATCGGCAGGGTGAGGTTGAACAGCGCCCGGCCGAGCGAGGTCTCCAGCGTGAGGCTGTCGACGGTGCCGTCGGGGCGCAGCTCCTTGCCCTCGGGCAGCTTGTAGCCGACCGGCGGCACGACGTCCTGCAGCCGGATCTTCACGATCGAGCCGAGCTCGATCTCACCGGCGTCGAATGCCATCCGGGCCTCGGCGGCCGAGCGGAACGCGCGACCTGCACCCAGACCGTCCTCGAGGTCGGACGTCAGGTGGAACAGGCCGATGATCATGTCCTGGGTGGGCATGGTCACCGGTCGACCGTCGGCCGGCTTGAGGATGTTGTTGCTCGACAGCATCAGGATGCGCGCCTCGGCCTGGGCCTCGGCGGACAGCGGCACGTGCACAGCCATCTGGTCACCGTCGAAGTCGGCGTTGAACGCCGTGCAGACGAGCGGGTGGATCTGGATGGCCTTGCCCTCGACCAGCTGGGGCTCGAAGGCCTGGATGCCGAGGCGGTGCAGCGTGGGCGCACGGTTCAGCAGCACGGGGTGCTCGGTGATGACCTCTTCGAGGACGTCCCACACGACCGGACGGGCACGCTCGACCATGCGCTTGGCCGACTTGATGTTCTGCGCGTGGTCGAGGTCGACCAGACGCTTCATCACGAACGGCTTGAACAGCTCGAGCGCCATCTGCTTGGGCAGACCGCACTGGTGCAGCTTCAGCTGCGGGCCGACGACGATGACCGAACGGCCGGAGTAGTCGACGCGCTTGCCGAGCAGGTTCTGCCGGAACCGGCCCTGCTTGCCCTTGAGCATGTCGGACAGCGACTTCAGCGGACGGTTGCCGGGGCCCGTGACCGGGCGACCACGGCGGCCGTTGTCGAAGAGCGCGTCGACGGCCTCCTGAAGCATGCGCTTCTCGTTGTTGACGATGATCTCGGGCGCACCGAGGTCCAGGAGTCGCTTGAGGCGGTTGTTGCGGTTGATCACGCGACGGTAGAGGTCGTTCAGGTCCGAGGTCGCGAACCGACCACCGTCGAGCTGCACCATGGGGCGCAGGTCCGGCGGGATGACCGGGACGCAGTCGAGAACCATGCCCATCGGGCTGTTGGCCGTCTGCTGGAAGGCGGTGACGACCTTGAGCCGCTTGAGGGCGCGGGTCTTCTTCTGACCCTTGCCGGTGGCGATGATCTCGCGCAGCAGCTCGGCCTCGGCCTCCAGGTCGAAGGTCTCCAGGCGCTTCTGGATCGCCGCAGCGCCCATGCCGCCCTCGAAGTAGAGACCGAACCGGTCCCGCATCTCGCGGTAGAGCATCTCGTCGCCCTCGAGGTCCTGGACCTTGAGGTTCTTGAACCGGTCCCAGACCTGGTCGAGGCGCTCGATCTGCAGGTCGGCGCGCTTGCGGATGGCGTTCATCTCGCGCTCCGCGCCATCCTTGACCTTGCGCTTCACGTCAGCCTTGGCACCCTCGGCCTCGAGCGCGGCGACATCGGTCTCGAGCTTCTTGGCCCGGGCCTCGACGTCGGCGTCGCGACGGTTGACCAGCTCCTTCTTCTCGACCTCGATCTGCGCCTCGAGCGACGGCAGGTCGCGGTGGCGGGCCTCGGTGTCGACCGAGGTGATCATGTAGGCCGCGAAGTAGATGACCTTCTCGAGGTCCTTCGGGGCCAGGTCGAGCAGGTAGCCGAGGCGGCTCGGGACACCCTTGAAGTACCAGATGTGGGTGACCGGCGCGGCCAGCTCGATGTGGCCCATCCGCTCACGACGCACCTTGGCGCGAGTGACCTCGACGCCGCAGCGCTCGCAGATGATGCCCTTGAAGCGGACCCGCTTGTACTTGCCGCAGTAGCACTCCCAGTCCCGGGTCGGGCCGAAGATCTTCTCGCAGAAGAGGCCGTCCTTCTCGGGCTTGAGGGTGCGGTAGTTGATCGTCTCAGGCTTCTTGACCTCGCCGTGGCTCCAGGTGCGGATGTCGTCCGCGGTGGCGAGGCCGATGCGCAGCTCGTCGAAGAAGTTAACGTCAAGCACTACGTGCTTCCTACTTTCGTGGGTAGTGACTTAGATCTTGTAGGTGGGGCCGCCGCGGCGGCCCGGACGGGCTGGGCGTCCGGACCCGGCCGGGGTGAGCCGACGGGTCCGGACGTCTGCCTAGACTTCCTCGACCGAGCTGGGCTCGCGCCGGGACAGGTCGATACCGAGCTCCTCGGCGGCCCGGAAGACCTCCTCGTCGCCCTCCTTCATGTCGATCGTCGTGCCGTCCGAGGACAGCACCTCGACGTTCAGGCACAGCGACTGCATCTCCTTGAGAAGCACCTTGAAGGACTCCGGGATGCCCGAGTCGGGGATGTTCTCGCCCTTGACGATGGCCTCGTAGACCTTCACCCGGCCGGGGACGTCGTCCGACTTGATCGTCAGCAGCTCCTGGAGGGTGTAGGCGGCGCCGTAGGCCTCCAGGGCCCAGACCTCCATCTCACCGAAGCGCTGGCCACCGAACTGGGCCTTACCGCCGAGCGGCTGCTGGGTGATCATGGAGTACGGGCCGGTCGAGCGGGCGTGGATCTTGTCGTCGACCAGGTGGTGGAGCTTGAGGATGTACATGTAGCCCACCGACACCGGCTCCGGGAACGGCTCGCCGGAGCGGCCGTCGAAGAGCCGAGCCTTGCCGGACTCGCCGATCAGGCGGTCGCCGTCACGGGTGACGTTGGTGGACTCGAGCAGACCGGTGATCTCGTTCTCGCGCGCACCGTCGAAGACGGGGGTCGCGACCCGCTGCCCCGGGACCGCCTCGCGGGCGTCCGCCGGGATGAGCTGGGCCCACTCGGCCTCGGGCGGGATGTTCCAGCCCTGGGCCGCAGCCCAGCCGAGGTGGATCTCGAGGATCTGACCGACGTTCATCCGACCAGGGACACCGAGCGGGTTGAGCACGACGTCGACCGGCGTGCCGTCCTCGAGGAAGGGCATGTCCTCGATCGGCAGGATCTTGGAGATGACGCCCTTGTTGCCGTGGCGGCCGGCGAGCTTGTCACCGTCGGTGATCTTGCGCTTGTTGGCGACGTAGACCCGCACGAGCTGGTTCACGCCCGGGGGCAGCTCGTCGCCCTCCTCGCGGTCGAAGACCTTGACACCGATGACCGTGCCGGTCTCGCCGTGCGGCACCTTCAGGGAGGTGTCGCGGACCTCGCGCGCCTTCTCGCCGAAGATCGCGCGCAGCAGCCGCTCCTCCGGGGTCAGCTCGGTCTCACCCTTGGGCGTGACCTTGCCGACGAGCAGGTCGCCGTCGCGGACCTCGGCACCGATGCGGATGATCCCGCGCTCGTCGAGGTCCGCCAGGACCTCCTCGGAGACGTTGGGGATGTCGCGCGTGATCTCCTCGGCACCCAGCTTGGTGTCGCGGGCGTCGACCTCGTGCTCCTCGATGTGGATCGAGGAGAGGACGTCGTCCTGCACCAGACGTTGGGAGAGGATGATCGCGTCCTCGTAGTTGTGGCCCTCCCACGGCATGAACGCCACGAGCAGGTTCTTGCCGAGCGCCATCTCGCCACCGTCGGTCGCGGGACCGTCGGCGATCACGCCACCGGCCTCGACCCGGTCGCCCGAGTTGACCAGGACGCGCTGGTTGTAGCAGTTGCCCTGGTTGGAGCGGGTGAACTTGGCGATGCGGTAGGTCGTGTAGCTCGAGTCGTCGTTGGCGACCGTGACCAGGTCCGCGGAGACCTCGGTGACGACACCGGCCTTCTCGGCCAGCACCACGTCACCGGAGTCGAGCGCGGCGCGGTACTCCATGCCGGTGCCGACGAGCGGCGCCTGCGAGCGCACCAGCGGCACGGCCTGACGCATCATGTTCGAGCCCATCAGGGCGCGGTTGGCGTCGTCGTGCTCGAGGAACGGGATGAGCGCGGTCGCGGCGGACACCATCTGCCGCGCCGAGACGTCCATGTAGTCGACCTCGGCCGCGGGGACGAACTCGACCTCGCCGCCCTTGGTGCGGACCAGGACGCGCTCCTCGGCGAAGTGGCCCTCCGCGGTCAGCGGCGCGTTGGCCTGGGCGATGACGAACTCGTCCTCCTCGTCGGCGGAGAGGTACTCGACCTCGTCGCTGACGGTGCCGTCCTTGACCTTGCGGTACGGCGTCTCGACGAAGCCGAACGCGTTGATCCGACCGTAGGACGCGAGCGAGCCGATCAGACCGATGTTCGGCCCTTCCGGCGTCTCGATCGGGCACATGCGGCCGTAGTGCGACGGGTGGACGTCACGGACCTCCATGCCGGCGCGGTCACGGGACAGACCACCCGGGCCGAGCGCGGACAGGCGACGCTTGTGCGTCAGCCCGGCGAGCGGGTTGTTCTGGTCCATGAACTGCGACAGCTGCGAGGTGCCGAAGAACTCACGGATCGAGGCGACGACCGGGCGGATGTTGATCAGGGTCTGCGGCGTGATGGCCTCGACGTCCTGGGTCGTCATCCGCTCGCGCACGACGCGCTCCATCCGGGACAGGCCCGTGCGGACCTGGTTCTGGATGAGCTCACCGACGTTGCGCAGGCGACGGTTGCCGAAGTGGTCGATGTCGTCGATCTCGACGCGGATCTCGTGGTCCTCGCCGTTGCGCCGACCCGGGAGGGTCGTGTCGCCGTTGTGCAGGGCGACGAGGTACTTGATGGTCGCGACGATGTCCTCGATGCGCAGCACCGACTCGTCCAGACCGGCCTCGATGCCGAGCTTCTTGTCGATCTTGTAGCGACCGACCTTGGCCAGGTCGTAGCGCTTGGGGTTGAAGTACAGGTTGTCCAGGAGGTTCTGGGCAGCCTCGCGGGTCGGCGGCTCGCCCGGGCGCAGCTTGCGGTAGATGTCGAGCAGCGCGTCGTCCTGGCCGGCCGTGTGGTCCTTCTCCAGGGTGAGGCGCATCGACTCGTACTCGCCGAACTCCTCGAGGATCTGGGCCTCGGTCCAGCCGAGCGCCTTGAGGAGCACCGTGACCGACTGCTTGCGCTTGCGGTCGACGCGCACGCCGACCATGTCGCGCTTGTCGATCTCGAACTCGAGCCACGCACCACGGCTCGGGATGACCTTCGCGGAGTAGATGTCCTTGTCCGAGGTCTTGTCGAGCTGACGCTCGAAGTAGACGCCCGGGCTACGGACCAGCTGGGAGACGACGACACGCTCGGTGCCGTTGATGATGAAGGTGCCCCGGTCGGTCATGAGCGGGAAGTCGCCCATGAAGACGGTCTGGGACTTGATCTCACCGGTGTTGGTGTTCATGAACTCGGCCGTCACGAAGAGCGGCGCCGAGTAGGTCATGTCGCGTTCCTTGCACTCCTCGATGGAGTGCTTCTGCTCCTCGAAGCGGTGGTTACGGAACGACAGAGACATCGACCCCGAGAAGTCCTCGATCGGGGAGATCTCCTCGAAGATCTCCTCGAGGCCCGAACGCTCCGGAACATCGCTGCGACCGGCGGCCTTAGCGGCGGCCACACGGGCCTGCCACCGCTCGTTGCCGAGCAGCCAGTCGAAGCTTTCGGTCTGCAGCGCCAGCAGATCGGGAACCTCGAGAGGCTCCTTGATCTTGGCGAATGACAGACGGCCGGAAGCCGTACGAGCAGTGGACACAGTCTGGGTCGCGATTCGCGAGGCAGCCAAGGATGGTCCTTCCACGGGCCTGGAGCTATGAGTCAGCGTCAGCTTCGATCCCGCGAACCTTCTCGAGGTCGGTCAGACACCCGTGGGAGCACGACCGGAGGCTTGAGGGGGCAGGGGGCATGGAGCAGCGCAAAGCGCCAGCATACCCGAAACGAGACACGCGCGTCCAATCCGCACCCGCGAGGGAGACTCCTCGACCTCGCGCTACGGCACGCAATCACTATGGGGCCGGGCCGGTGGCCCGTCAAGAGGAACAGGCGAGATGCCCTGGACCTGCGGCGTTCCGGGTGCTCACGGTGCTCACCGCGCCCCGAGAGTGCGCGCTGCGGGGCCCCAGCCGCTCGACCCGAGAAACCCTAGCGTCCCGTGCCGCCCGGTGTCAGCGACACGCCGAGGCGACCCAGGCGCTACGAACGGAAGTGGGCCGCTCCCGAGCGGGACGGTCGCTCGATGAAGTACGTGATGTCGACGACTCGTCCCAGGACCGGTGACGGCATAGCGGTGTGCCCGTCCACATCGAGTTGGCCGTCGCGCAGCGTTCCCGTCACGGCGGGGCAACCGATCTCAGCACGGTCGCAGCACGCCGAAGCGGGCCGCACCCGAGGGTGCGGCCCGCTTGCGGAGCTGCGAGATCAGTGACCGGCCGCGAGCCGGCCCGAGATCACTTGAGGTCGACGGAAGCGCCGGCGCCCTCGAGGGCAGCCTTGGCCTTCTCCGCGGCCTCCTTGTTGACACCCTCGAGAACGGGCTTGGGGGCGCCGTCGACGAGGTCCTTGGCCTCCTTGAGGCCGAGCGACGTGAGGGCGCGGACCTCCTTGATGACCTGGATCTTCTTGTCGCCCGCCGCGGTGAGGATGACGTCGAACTCGTCCTTCTCCTCCTCGGCCTCGGCGGGGGCAGCGCCACCGGCGCCGCCGGCGGCCGCAACGGCAACCGGAGCAGCGGCGGTCACGCCGAAGGTCTCCTCGAACTGCGAGACGAACTCGGAGAGCTCGATGAGGGTCATTTCCTTGAAGGCGTCAAGGAGCTCGTCGGTGCTGAGCTTAGCCATGGTGGCTTCCTTCCTGATCAGTGCCGTGAGTGGCGATTTGATGGATGGCCGAGCGCTGCGCGCTCAGGCCTCGTCGCCACCCGTGGCGACATCTTCGGACGCCTCGGCCGGAGCGGCCTCGGCAGGGGCGTCGGCCGGAGCCGACGCGGGGCCCTCCGCCTCGACCTTGGCACGCAGCGCGTCGACGGTGCGAGCGGCCTGCGACAAGGGAGCGGCGAAGAGGTAGACAGCCTTGCTGAGCGACGCGTTCATGGCGCCGGCCAGCTTGGCCAGGAGCACCTCGCGCGACTCGAGGTCCGCGAGCTTGGTGATCTCCTCGGCGGTCAACGGCTTCCCGTCGAGCACACCGGCCTTGATCACGAAGGCCGGGTTGGCCTTGGCGAAGTCACGCAGACCCTTGGCCGTCTCCACCGGGTCACCGGTGACGAAGGCGATTGCGGTCGGGCCGGAGAGCTGGCCGTCGAAGGCCGAGACTCCGGCCTCCTTGGCGGCGATCTCGGTCAGCGTGTTCTTCACCACGGCGTAGGTGGCGTGCTCACGGATCTTGGTGCGCAGCTCGGTGAGCTGCTTCACGCTCAGTCCGCGGTACTCCGTCAGCACGGCCGCGCTGGAGGTCCGGAACTTGTCCGCGATCTCGGCGATGGCCTCCTGCTTGGCAGGCGTTGCCATGTGGCCTCCTTCCGTGGCGTTGATGCCGGCCCGAGCGGCTCCAGGCACGAGGAGAGCCCCGGCGCAGGGCGCACGGGGCTCGAAGGCGCAGCCCGAGGGCTACGAGAAAGAGGCGTGTCACCTGCGCTGGACGCCCACCTGTGGCGGGGCCTTCGTGTCGTCCCACACGAGATGGGCGACAGACCGGCGGTCATTGGTCCCCTCAAGGGTAGGGCCCGCAGGTGCACGCGACCAAATCGCGGGCGCTACGGCTCGACGGGGCGCTACGGCGCGACGAGCGCTGCGTCGGGGGCCTGGACGTCCACCGGCTTGCCCCAGCCGGAGTAGGTCGTGGTGTCGACGACCGGGGAGGCCTTCACGACCATGGTGGAGACCAACGAGGTGGGCAACCCGTCGGCGTCGGTCTTGAGGACGACGTCGATCGGCTTGGTGACGGCCGAGCGGAGCTCTGAGGGACCGCCCATGACCTGGAAGTACGTCGCTGCGGGCACCTCGAAGCGGACCTGCGAGCCGTCGCCGCTCCGGGTCTTGTCGCCGAGCAGGCCGGCGAACAGACCGGTGAACTTCGTGAGGTTCAGCTGGGGGAAGACGGCGCTGCCGCCGAGCTGCTTGCTGACCGGGTCGGAGCCGTCGGCCGCGAGCGCGGTCCACGGCTTCGCCGGGTCCTTGCTCACTCCCTTGATCCAGGTGGCGCTGTCCTTGCGGACCAGCACGTAGGTGCGCCCCGAGGGGATCTTGAGCGTCAGCTTGGCGGCCTGGGCCTTGGTGTCGACCAGCATCGTGCCCGTCCCGGCGGCGCCGGCCAGGTCGAGGCGGACGCTCGACCGGTCGTTGATCGCCGCGGTGAGCGCCGTCGCGAGCTCGGCGCCGGGCACCCCCTCCCCCGACAGGGACGGCGAGGCCGACGCACCCGCCCGACCGGCGAGGGTCGCCGGCGCCTTGGTCACGCTGGCGGCAGCCGACGACGCGGCCTCCCCCTGGGTGGCGGGCGTCATGTTGGAGGTGACCGTGGCCGACCCCGCGACGCACCCGGCGAGCGGGAGGGTCACGAGGGTGGCGAGGGCGAGCAGGCGGCGGGAGGACGGCATGGCGTCACCCACGATAGGCGGCGCCCAGCTGCTCCCCGGGCACCGGCACGCGCTCAGACGCTCTTGGCCCCCGCAGGCGCCTCGATGGTCACCGGCTTGCCCCAGTCGGAGAACGTCATCGTCGTCACCTGCTGCTGACCATTGACCTTGACGCCGGTCGTCATCTTCTGCGGCAGGTGGTCGGCGCTCAGCCAGTAGTCCACAGCCACCGGGTCCTTGAGGGTCGCCTTGATCGCCTCCGCCTGGGACCCGCCGAGGCCCTTCGCGTAGTCCGCGGGCGAGATGGTCATCGCGTAGTGCGTGGTGTCGGTGGGGCCGACCTTCTCCTGGCCCTTCACCGTGGCCTGCTGGCCGCTGAGCACCCTGGTCAGCGCGGTCAGGTCCGCGTGGGACGCCGCCCCGAGCTGGGTGGCGAGCGACTTCGCGGCCGGGTTGGTCGAATTCTTGTCCACCTTCACCCAGCCGGCGGGCAACGAGGGGAAGTCCTTGATGTAGTACTGGTCGCCGATCACGACGTACTCGAGGGTCTTGCCGGCCATCGTCATCGAGCCCTTGGACGCCTTCTTGGCGTAGTCGGCCACGGAGGTGGAGGTCATCCCCATGAGGGTGACCTTGCCGGCCACGGTGTTCTTCGCGGTCGCGGCGGCCTGGATCTCCCGGGCCAGCGTCCCGCCGTCCACCGTGGACCCCACCGCGGCGGTGGTGGCTGCTGCGTCTGTCGTCGCTGCCGGGGTCGAGGAGGTGGTGGCGCTCGTGCCGCCTCCGCTCGGCTGGGTCGAGCCGCCGCAGGCGCTCAGGCCCAGCGCCAGCACGGTGGCCGCACCGGTGAGCCCCAGGGCTCGGGTGGCGGGGCCGAAGGGCGCGCGGGTCGTTCGGGTCGTTCGGACAGCGGTCATGGTCGTCTCCCCCTCGGCGGCAGCGCCGCCGATCGTGTGGTGCACGCTCCCCTGGCGCGCCCCCTCAGCCTAGGCACTGTCGCGACCTGCTGCCCAGGGGTCTACCGCAACAGCCGGCCCAGGGGTCTACCGGAGCAGCAGGACGGGCCCGCCGCGCAGGTGCGCAGCGAGCCCGTCCGAAGGCGTCCCGAAGGGGGCGAGGTCAGGCGGTGGCCTCGTCCTCCAGCAGGTTGCGGGTGCGGTTGGGGTCCAGCGGGATGCCGGGGCCCATCGTCGTCGTCATGGTCGCCTTGGAGATGTAGCGGCCCTTGGACGCCGACGGCTTCAGCCGCAGGATCTCGTCGAGAGCGGCGCCGTAGTTCTCCACCAGCGACTTCTCGTCGAACGAGACCTTGCCGATGATGAAGTGAAGGTTGGCGTGCTTGTCGACGCGGAACTCGATCTTGCCGCCCTTGATGTCGGACACGGCCTTGGCGACGTCCATGGTGACGGTGCCGGTCTTCGGGTTGGGCATGAGGCCACGCGGGCCGAGCACCTTGCCGAGACGACCGACCTTGCCCATGAGGTCCGGGGTGGCGACGACTGCGTCGAAGTCGAGCCAGCCGCCCTGGACCTTCTCGAGCAGGTCGTCGGAGCCGACGAAGTCAGCACCGGCGGCCTTGGCCTGCTCCGCGCGCTCGCCGTTGGCGAACACGAGGACGCGGGCGGTCTTGCCGGTGCCGTGGGGCAGGTTGACCGTGCCGCGGACCATCTGGTCGGCCTTGCGGGGGTCCACACCGAGACGGAACGCGACCTCGACGGTCGAGTCGTACTTGGTGGTGGCGGTGTCCTTCGCGAGGCGGACGGCCTCCAGGGGCGCGTAGAGCGTGTCCTCGGAGATCTTCTCCTCCGCGGCGCGGTAGGCCTTGCTGCGCTTCATGTGCTTCTCCTGATGATGGTGACTGGTGAAGGTGTGGTTGGCGGGCCAGCGCGTGGCCCTCCCACGGGTCCGGGCCGAGTGGCCCGGACCGTCCCGAGGATCAGTAGCCCTCGGTGGTGATGCCCATCGACCGGGCGGTGCCGGCGATGACCTTGGCGGCGGCCTCGACGTCGTTGGCGTTGAGGTCCTCCATCTTCTGCGTGGCGATCTCGCGCACCTGGTCGGCGGTCAGCTTGGCGACCTTGACGGTGTGCGGGGTGCCCGAGCCCTTGGGGACGCCGGCAGCCTTCTTGATCAGCTCGGCGGCCGGGGGCGTCTTGGTGATGAAGGTGAACGAGCGGTCCTCGTAGACCGTGATCTCGACCGGGATGACGTTGCCGCGCTGGGCCTCCGTCGCGGCGTTGTACGCCTTGACGAACTCCATGATGTTGACGCCGTGCTGACCGAGGGCCGGGCCGACGGGCGGGGCCGGGGTCGCGGCGCCAGCCTGGATCTGGAGCTTGATGAGGCCGGCGACCTTCTTCTTGGGAGGCATGGTGCTTCCTTGTCCTTCGTGGGCCTACGCCGTGGGCGATGACCCGGTTGCATGCTCCGCGTGCGGATCGACGCGAAGGGGGTGCCGCCGATGGCGGCGTGCTGTCCTCAGATCTTGGCGACCTGGTTGAACGACAGCTCGACCGGGGTCTCCCGGCCGAAGATGGAGACGAGAACCTTGAGCTTCTGGGTCTCGGTGTTGATCTCGGAGACCGTCGCGTCGAGGGTCTCGAACGGGCCCTCCATGACGGTGACCGACTCGCCCGGCACGAACTCGACCTGCGACTCGACCTTGCGGCCGCTGGACGCGGCGGTCGAGGCGGCGGCGCCACCCGCGGCGGCGGGGGCCTCGGCCTTCTCGAGGTTGGGGGCGAGCATCGTCACGACCTCGTCCAGCGAGAGCGGGACCGGCTGGTGGGTGTGGCCGACGAACCCGGTGACACCGGGCGTGTGCCGCACGGCGCCCCACGACTCGTCGGTGAGGTCCATCCGGACCAGGACATAGCCGGGCATCCGGACCCGACGCACCAGCTTGCGCTGGCCGTTCTTGATCTCGGTGACCTCCTCCATCGGGACCTCCACCTGGAAGATGTAGGGCTCCATGTTGAGGCTCGTGATGCGGGTCTCGAGGTTGACCTTCACGCGGTTCTCGTAGCCCGCGTAGGAGTGCACGACGTACCAGTCGCCCTCGGCGATGCGCAGGCTGGTCTTGAACTCCTCCAGCGGGTCGACCGCGACCTCGGGCTGGGCGTCGGCGTCGGTGTCCGCGTCGGTGTCGTCGGAGGGCTCGCTCAGAGCCTCGTCGACGTCCGCGATGGCGTCGACGTCGGGGTCGGCGTCGGTGGACTCGGTGATCTCGACACTCTCGACGGCGTCGTGCAGCTCAGCATCGGCAGCGTCGTCGGTCGACGACTCGGTGAGGTGCTGGTCGGACACAGCGAGACCTACTTCCTTGGATCTTTCCTGGTGACGGACGACTGTCCCCGGCGATGGCCAGGTCGTGCTCTCAGGCTCTCAGTCCGCGAAGGCCCAGAAGACGAGGCGGCTGATCCCGAAGTCGAGGCCGGCGACGTAGAGCATGATCGCGATCACGAAGACCAGGACCACAGCCGTGTAGGTCAGCAGCTCCTGACGGGTCGGCCGCACCACCTTGCGCAGCTCGTCGATGATCTGGCTGAGGAACAGCGCGAGGCGCGCGAAGACGTTGCGCCGGTCAGGCTGCTGCCGCAGCCGACTCGTCGCATTGACCTCCGACACGTGGTGCCTTCCTGTCGAGCTTCGACCCTGGCGAGGTCGTGGGACTGTGCAGGGCAGGAGGGACTCGAACCCCCAACCTGCGGTTTTGGAGACCGCTGCTCTGCCAATTGAGCTACTACCCTTCGGTGGCCGGGCCCGTCCGGCGCAGCGCGCAGCAACGGGTGTCAGCCAACCAAGAGTCCAGCATACGCCACCGCTCGGGTGGCACGCGAACCCGTCGGTGGGGTGCCAAGATGGGCGAGGCAGGGGTGACGCTGCGGCGCGGCGCCGGCCAGGGGCTCTACCCCTGGAGCCGGCGAGGCGGCACCGGCACCCCGCGGAGCCACCGAGCAGGTCCACGCAGGTCCGAGCAGGTCAGACGAGGTGAAGGAGAGGACGCCATGAGCGAGCTCAACGACGAGGTGCCCGGCGACGAGCAGGGCGCCTTCAGCGCCGACGACGAGGACCAGCTGCAGCCCGAGGACACGCTGGACCAGCGCGGGGTGGACGACATGCTCGACGAGGGCTACTCCCCGCCGGAGCGGCCTCGCGCGGTGGAGAGCTACGGGATGACCGCCGAGGAGCAGGAGCAGGGCGAGACCTTGGACATGCGCCTCGAGCAGGAGCTGCCGGACGACGCCAGCGACGAGCACGACCCGCGCGCCCACGTGCGTCCCGAGGACCTGCGAGTGGGCGGTGACGAGCCCGAGTCGATCGATGCCGAGGACGACTTCCTCGCCGACGCCGAGGTGGGTGACCGACGCGCCGGCCGCCTGGTCGCGCCCGACGAGGGCGCCCGCGAGGACGCCGAGTCCGACCTGGTCGGTGCGGACGTCGGCATCGACGGTGCCGGTGCCTCCGCCGAGGAGGCGGCCGTGCACGTGGTCGACGACGAGGACGGGTCGGCGAGGACGGGCTCGGCGAGGACGGGCTCGGCGAGGACGGGCTCGGCGAGGACGGGCTCGGCGAGGACGGGCTCGGCGACGACGACGACGTCGAGGGCGACCGCTAGGTGGCACGCCCCCTCGACCAGCTGCCGAAGGCGCACCTGCACCTGCACTTCACCGGGTCGATGCGCCTCGAGACGCTGGTCGACATGGCCGATCACCACGGCATCCGGCTCCCCCGATCCCTCGTGGGGGCCTGGCCACCCCAGCTGACCTCGACGGAGTCCCGGGGCTGGTTCCGGTTCCAGCGGCTCTACGACGCGGCCCGGGCGTGCGTGCGCAGCGAGGCGGACATGCGGCGGATCGTGCGCGAGGCCGTGCTCGACGACGCGGCCGAGGGGTCGCGCTGGCTCGAGCTGCAGGTCGACCCCACGTCCTACGCGCCGTTCGTCGGCGGGTTGACCCCGGCGCTGGAGATCGTGCTGGACGAGGTCGAGGCCGCCTCCGCCGAGTCGGGGATCGGCGCGGGCGTGATCGTCGCCGCGAGCCGGATCCGGCACCCGCTGGACGCTCGCACCCTGGCGCGGCTGGCCGCGCACCACGCCGGACCGGTGGTGGGCTTCGGGCTGTCCAACGACGAGCACCGTGGTCGCACCGAGGACTTCGCTCCGGCGTTCAAGATCGCCGAGCGGGCGGGCCTCGGCCGGATGCCGCACGGTGGCGAGCTGCTCGGCGCCGACGCCGTGACCCGCACCCTGGACTCGCTGCACCCGACCCGCATCGGTCACGGTGTGCGCGCCGCAGAGGACCCGCGCGTGCTGGACCGGCTGGCCCGCGACGGCGTCGCCCTCGAGGTGTGCCCCGCGTCCAACGTGGCGCTCGGGGTCTACCCGGATCCGGCCGACGTGCCCGCGCGCCGGCTGCTGGACCACGGCGTCACCGTCGCTCTGGGTGCCGACGACCCGCTGCTGTTCGGCAGCCGCCTGGTCGAGCAGTACCGCATCGCCCGCGAGGAGTGGGGCCTCGACGACGAGGCCCTCGCCGAGCTGGCCCGGTCCTCGCTGCGCGCCTCCACCGCTCCCCCCGCCATCCGCGACCGCGCCCTCGCCGACGTCGACGCGTGGCTGCGTCTGCCCGAGTAGGCGCTCGACTCGGTCGTGGTGACCGGCGCGGTGCTCGCGGTGGTCCCGGTGATCGCCGGCTGCGCCGGGCCGCGCTCCGTGCAGGTGGGTGCGTGGGTAGGTGGGTGCGCATCCGCGCAGGTTGCCGTGGCACGCGCACGTTCCCGTGACACGCGCAGGGTCGGGAGGGCGGCGTCTCACGTTTCCTGCGCGGATCACGGGTTCCTGCGCGGATGCCCAGCTCGTGCGCAGCCGCGTGGCCGGGCGGGGGCCGGCCGATCTACTCGGTTACTTGTTCGTGGATGGCCGAGCTGTTCTGCACTGGGTGACATTGGCCAGCGCAGGACAGTCCGCCCATCGCAGACCAGGTCGCCCAGTGGAGAACGGCTCGGCCAGCACAAGACAGATGGGCCAGGACGGTCGGCCGGTGGACGGCGAGGTGGGTGGGGGTCTACCTGGGGCCGGCGAGGGGTGGATGTGCGCAGGTTGCCGTGAGACGCGCACGTTCCCGAGAGATGCGCAGGATCGGGAGGGCGGCGTGTCACGGGTTCGTGCGCGGATCACGGGTTCGTGCGCGGATGCCCAGCCCGTGCGCAGGCGGGTGGCCGGGCGGGGGCGGCCGATCTACTGGTTACTTGTTCGTAGATGCCCCAACTGTTCTGCACTGGGTGACATTGGCCAGCGCAGGACAGTCCGCCCATCGGAGAACAGGTGGCCCAGCGGAGGACAGCTCGACCGTGGACAGCTCGGCCAGCGCAGGCGGGTAGAGCGAAGACCGGGTTGGGCGGGAGCGCGACGGGCCGCCGGGGCTACAGCTCGTGGCCGACGAAGACGGGCTCGTTGACGAGCGTGACGCCGAAGGCCTGCTGGACGCCGTCGCGGACCTCGCGAGCGAGGGCGACGACGTCGGCGGCGGTGGCGTGGCCGCGGTTGGTGAGGGCGAGGGTGTGCTTGGTCGACAGGGCGGCCGGGCCGGGCAGGCCGTAGCCCTTGCCGAAGCCGGCCTTGTCGATCAGCCAGGCGGCGCTGGTCTTGACGAGCTCGGCGCCGCTGTCGTCGGTGCCCCCGGGGAAGCGCGGCGGGACCGGCCCGTCCGGCCCGAGCAGCGCGGCGGCCCGGGCGACGAGGGCGTCGTGCTCGGCGGGACGAAGCAGCGGGTTCGTGAAGAACGACCCGCAGCTCCAGGTGTCGTGGTCGGCGGGGTCGAGGACCATGCCGCGGCGACGACGCTGCTCGAGCACCGCCTCACGGGCGTCGGCGAGCGGGACGCGGGCGCCCTGCTCGACGCCGAGACCGGCGGCGAGGTCGGCGTAGGCGATCGGTCGCGACAGGTCGGCGATCTCGAGCTGGAAGGCCACCTCGAGCACGACGTAGCGCCCGGTCCCCCGGTGCGAGGTCTCCTT
Organism: Arsenicicoccus piscis; assembly: GCF_022568835.1. GTDB lineage: Bacteria > Actinomycetota > Actinomycetes > Actinomycetales > Dermatophilaceae > Arsenicicoccus > Arsenicicoccus piscis. The sequence continues at coordinate 502,476 of NZ_JAKZHV010000003.1, read as the reverse complement.
GAAGAGCGAGTGCCGGTAGCTGAACCGGCAGTCCACGGGGAAGAAGGTGCGGATCCGCTGCTGCTCCCGGTCGTAGACCCTGACCTGCGCGATCGTCTGGGACACCTCCTGGCCGTAGGCACCGACGTTCTGCACCGGCGTCGCCCCGACCGCGCCCGGGATGCCGGAGAGCGCCTCGATGCCGGCCCAGCCGGAGCGCACCGCCTCGGCGACGAAGTCGTCCCACGGGGTGCCGGCCTGCACCCGCACGAACGCGCCACCGCAGTAGTCGGCGGACTCGACCGCGATGCCTTCCGAGCGCACCAGGACGACCGTGCCGGGGAAGCCGTCGTCGCTGACGACGAGGTTGGAGCCCCCCGAGACGACGAGCAGCGGCTCCCCCGCGTCGTCGGCGGCGCGCACCGCGGCGACGAGCTCGTCGGAGCTGGTGGCGGTGACCAGGCGGGTGGCGGGGCCGCCGACGTGCATGGTCGTGAGGTCGGCGAGGCGGGCGGTCTCGGCCGCCGGGGTCGCCGGCGAGGTGGAGGGCGTGCTCATCCGTCGAGGCGCACCGTCGCGAGGGCGCGGCCCAGGACCTTCTGGCCGCGGCAGGTCGCGGTGAGCTCTACGGTGGCGCGATCCCCCTCGACCTTCTTGACCGTGCCGGAGACCTCGACGTCGGCACCGTCGTCGTAGTCGACGACGACCGGCGCGGTGAACTTCGTGGCGTACTCGACGACCCGGCCGGCGTCACCGACCCAGTCGACGACGACCTGCACGGCCGAGCCCATGGTGAGCATCCCGTGCGCGATGACGTCGGGCAGGCCGACCTGCTTGGCGAACGGCTCGTCCCAGTGGATGCGGTTGCGGTCCAACGAGGCCCCGGCGTAGCGGACCAGGTCCTCGCGGGTCAGGTGGATGGTGCGCCCCGGCAGCTGGTCGCCCACGGCGACGGCACGAAGGTCGGTCGTCTGCTCGCTCATCGCTCTCCTTCGTCCTCGCCGCGCACGACGAGCGTCGACACGGCGGTGCACCGCGGCGCACCGTCGGCGGTGGCCAGCTCGGTGCGCGTGGTGACCATCGCGTGCCCGCCGACCAGGCGCACCTGGTCCACGTGCAGGGTCGTGTAGATCTCGTCGCCGGCGGTCAGCGGTGCGTGGTGGGTGAACCGCTGCTCGCCGTGGACGACGCGGGAGAAGTCGATGCCGCTCTCGGGGTCGTCGTAGAGCGTCTTGCCGACGAACATGTCGATCACGACCGCGAAGGTCGGCGGGGCGATGACGTCGGCGTAGCCGCGCTCGCGGGCGACCTCGACGCTGGTGTGGACCGGGTCGACAGCGCCCACGGCCTCGGCGAACTCGGCAATCTTGGCGCGGCTGACGACGTAGGGACCGGCGGGCGGGTACGCACGCCCGGCGATCTCGGGGTTCACGGCCATGGAGCAAACCCTAGCCGCAAACGAGTTGGCGCCGCCTCCTGCCGGGGCAGGGGCGACGCCGTGGGGTGGCGCTGGGCGGACGACTGCGCGTCAGCGCGTCTCGCGGTGCGCGGTGTGCTTGTTGCAGCGGGGGCAGAACTTCGCCAGCTCGAGCCGGTCGGGGTGGTTCCGACGGTTCTTCTTGGTGATGTAGTTGCGCTCCTTGCACTCGGTGCACGCCATCGTGATCTTGGGACGGACGTCAGCGGACTTGCTGGCCACGGGGCAACCTGCTCTCGGACAAAGAAACGGACGACGCGGGACGAGGAGGCTCGTCGCCGCAAGTGGGTGGTGCTCGCTCTACACGGTGCCGCGCATCGCGAGCACACAGCGACGCACCAGCATACGCGACACGCGGGGGATCCGAGAAATCCGGTCCGGATCGTCGGGTCCACCGCGTGCGTCGTAGCGGGAGCGGGGCTCGATCCCGCGACCTCACGATTATGAGTCGTGCGCTCTAACCAGCTGAGCTACCCCGCCAGGTGATCTGCCGAGAGCCTTCGGCCCTGGGCGATGCGAGCCCCCTGTCGGAATCGAACCGACGACCTTTTCCTTACCATGGAAACGCTCTGCCGACTGAGCTAAGGGGGCGGACAGCCAGCAGTGAGCTGCGCTGTGGTGCCTGACGAAGATACACGGTCGGCAGGCTGGGTGGGAAATCAGGCGGCGCCGTCAGGGCGCTGGACGGCCTACCCTGGACCGATGGGTGAACACGGATCCGGACTACCCCAAGACCGCGTTATATTGCCCATAACTCGCGCCTATGGGAAGGGCTCCCACCAGGCGGGTTCCAGTCGACGAAAGAAGACCCTCGCTCCATGACCACGCTCCCGAACGTGCCCACGACCAAGGACGTGCACCGCCTCGACCGCGTCGTCATCCGGTTCGCCGGCGACTCCGGCGACGGGATGCAGCTGACCGGGGACCGCTTCACCTCCCAGACCGCCATCTTGGGCAACGACCTGTCGACCCTGCCGAACTTCCCGGCGGAGATCCGCGCACCTCAGGGGACCGTGCACGGCGTCTCGTCGTTCCAGCTGCACTTCGCCGACCACGAGGTGCTCACCCCGGGCGACTCCCCCGACGTGCTGGTCGCGATGAACCCCGCCGCGCTCAAGGCCAACCTGCGCGACCTGCCGCGCGGGGCGACGATCATCGCCGACAGCGACGAGTTCTCGAAGCGCAACCTGGGCAAGGTGGGCTACGCCTCCAACCCGCTCGAGGACGGGACGCTGGAGTCCTACCACCTGCACGCGCTGCCGCTGACCTCGATCACCGTGGACGCGCTCGCCGACCACGACCTGTCCCGCAAGGACAAGGAACGCGCGAAGAACATGTTCACCCTCGGGCTGCTGTCCTGGCTCTACAGCCGGCCGCTCCAGGGCACCGAGGACTTCCTCACCGCGAAGTTCGCCAAGAAGCCGGACGTCCTGGCGGCCAACCTCACCGCGCTGCACGCCGGGCACGCCTTCGGCGAGACGACCGAGGACTTCGCCGTCTCCTTCGAGGTGCCGGCGGCGGACATGCGGTCGGGCGAGTACCGCAACATCACCGGCAACACCGCCCTCGCCTACGGGCTGGTCGCCGCGGCGCAGCGCTCCGGGCTGCCGCTGGTGCTCGGGGCCTACCCGATCACCCCGGCCTCGGACATCCTGCACACCCTGTCGGGGCTCAAGCGGTTCGGCGTCACGACCATCCAGGCCGAGGACGAGATCGCCGGTATCGGCGCCGCCCTCGGTGCGTCCTTCGGTGGCGCGCTCGGGGTGACCAGCACCTCCGGCCCGGGTGTCGCGCTGAAGAGCGAGACCATCGGTCTGGCCGTGTCGCTCGAGCTGCCGCTCGTCATCGTCGACGTGCAGCGCGGCGGTCCGTCGACCGGGCTGCCCACCAAGACCGAGCAGGCCGACCTGCTGCAGGCGATGTACGGCCGCAACGGTGAGGCGCCCGTGCCGATCGTCGCGCCGCGCTGGCCGTCCGACTGCTTCGACGCGGCCCTGGAGGCCGTGCGGATCGCGACGACCTACCGCACGCCGGTGTTCCTGCTGTCGGACGGCTACCTCGCGAACGGCTCCGAGCCGTGGGCGATCCCGGACGTAGACGCCCTCCCCGACCTGCGCGTCGACCTGGCGACCGGGCCGAACGGCGTGGACGGCGACGGCAACCCCGTCTTCCAGCCGTACCTGCGCGACCCCGAGACGCTGGCCCGCCCGTGGGCCGTGCCCGGCACCCCCGGCCTCGAGCACCGCATCGGGGGCATCGAGAAGGCCGACATCACCGGCAACATCTCCTACGACCCGGACAACCACGACCTGATGACCCGGCTGCGCCAGGCCAAGGTCGACGGCGTCGTCGCCACCATCGACGACCTCGAGGTCGACGACCCGACCGGCACCGCCGAGGTGCTGGTGCTCGGGTGGGGGTCGACCTACGGGCCGATCTCGGCGGGCGTGCGGTTCGCCCGGCGGTCGGGGCTCAAGGTCGCGCAGGCCCACCTGCGCCACCTCAACCCGTTCCCCGACAACACCGGTGACGTGCTGCGCCGCTACAAGCGGGTGATCGTGCCCGAGATGAACATGGGCCAGCTGACCCAGCTGTTGCGGGCGCGCTACCTCGTGGACGTGCGAGCCCACACCCAGGTGCGCGGACTTCCTTTCACCGCAACGGATCTCGCCGACGTCATCCGCAACGCCGTGCACGAGCTGCACGGCGCCGGCCCCGCCACCATCCCGGCCAACCCCACCCAGCAGGCCGAGCAGACCCAGCAGTCCCCCGAGAGCAACGAGCAGGAGAGCACGCGATGAGCATCGACCTCGGCCTTCCCGTGGTCGTCGACCCCAGCACCGCCGGCCGGCCCGGCGGGCTGCACGGTGTGCCGGCGGTCCCCGAGGGCTCGGACCCGTTGACCAAGAAGGACTTCACCTCCGACCAGGAGGTGCGCTGGTGCCCCGGCTGCGGTGACTACGCCGTGCTGGCGGCCGTCCAGTCGTTCCTGCCCGACCTCGGGCTGCGCCGCGAGAACATCGCGTTCATCTCCGGCATCGGCTGCTCGTCGCGCTTCCCGTACTACCTCGACACCTACGGCATGCACTCGATCCACGGACGGGCGCCGGCGATCGCGACCGGCCTCGTCACGGCTCGCCCGGACCTGTCGGTGTGGGTCGTCACCGGTGACGGGGACGCGCTGTCGATCGGCGGCAACCACCTGATCCACGCGATGCGCCGCAACGTCAACATGACCATCCTGTTGTTCAACAACCGGATCTACGGGCTGACCAAGGGGCAGTACTCCCCCACCTCCGAGGTCGGCAAGGTCACCAAGTCCAGCCCGGCCGGGTCGGTGGACGCGCCGTTCAACCCGATCTCCCTGGCGCTGGGTGCTGAGGCGACCTTCGTCGCGCGCACGATGGACTCCAACCGCAAGCACCTCATGGAGGTGCTGCGCGCGGCGGCCGAGCACCGCGGCACGGCCATGGTGGAGATCTACCAGAACTGCCCGATCTTCAACGACGGCGCGTTCCAGCTGCTCAAGGACCGCGGTGAGGCGGCCACCCGGATGGCCCACCTCGAGGACGGCCAGCCCGTCCGCGTCGGGTCGGACCGGGTCGTCGTGCGCACCGAACTCGGTTCTGTCGCAGTCGTGCCCGAGGCCGAGGCCGACCCCGAGTCGATCGTGGTGCACCACGTCGACACCGAGGACCCGTCGCAGGCGTTCGCGCTGTCGCGCCTGGACGCCGTAGACCAGGACGTCGTGCCCATGGGCATCTTCCGGTCCGTCTCGCGGCCCACCTACGACGACGGCGTGCGCGCCCAGATCGCCGAGGCCGAGGACCTCGCCGGCGGTCCCGCTGACGACGACGCCCTGGGCGCGCTGCTGCGCGGCAAGGACAGCTGGACCATCGGCTGACGTGGCGTCGAGGGCGAGCGGCGTGGGCAGCGGTGCCGGCGCCCGCGCGAGAGGTGCTGTGGGCGCTGTGGGTTCCGTCGGTGCCGTAGCGGCTCGGACGGCTGTCCGAGCCGCCTGGCGTGGCCAGCAGTGGCTCTGGCGGCGTCGTGGCACTCTCGCCCCCGTCCGGCCCGCCGCACGGGCGTGGACGGAGGGTGCGTCCGGTGACGGGCGGGTCGTCGGAGCCGCGCCTGGTGCTGGTGCTGGTGCTGGGGTCGGCCTCGGTGAGGCGGACGGCGCGGTGCCGCGGCCGGAGCACCCACGACCCCAGCTGACCCGCCCCACCTGGCGGAGCCTCAACGGCCGGTGGGACTTCGAGATCGACTCGGGCGGTTCAGGGTTCGAGCGGGGGCTGACCACCGCTCCCCTGTCGTCCAGCATCCTCGTGCCGTTCTGCCCCGAGTCCGAGGCGAGCGGCGTCGGGAACCGCGACTTCATGGAGACCGTCTGGTATCGACGGGTCGTCAACATCCCCGCCGACTGGGCCGGGACGCGCGTGCTGCTGCACCTGGGGGCCGTCGATCACGACGCCACCGTGTGGGCCAACGGCGTCGAGATGGGGCGCCACCGAGGCGGATTCACGCCGTTCACCGTCGACCTGACCGACCAGGTGATCCCCGGCGCCGACGTGCTCGTCGTCGTGCGGGCGGAGGACTCGCGCACCGCGGTGCAGGCGCGGGGCAAGCAGTCGCGGGCCTACGCACCGTCCGGGTGCTTCTATCCACGCACCACCGGGATCTGGCAGTCGGTGTGGCTGGAGTCGGTGCCCACCGTGCACGTGCGGCGGCTGCGCATCACCCCGTCGGTGGCGTCGTCGTCGTTCACGGTCGAGGCGGTGCTCTCCGAGAATCCTTCTGGCACAAGGTTGGTCGCCGAGCTGACCCGAGACGCCGGACACGGTGACGGAGGCGGGGCGGACGACACGGTGGTCGCCACGGCCACCATCGCCGCCGATCTGGACCTCGCGCCCGCGGTGCACCTGCAGGTCCCCGCCGACGAGCTGCGGCTGTGGGAGCCGGGGTCGCCGCACCTCTATGGGCTGACGGTCCGCCTCGAGGACCCCTCCGGCACCCTGCTCGACGAGGTCACCTCCTACGCCGGGCTCCGCTCGATCTCGTTGAGCGGCAAGGAGATCCGGATCAACGGTCGGAAGGTGTTCCAGCGGCTGGTGCTCGATCAGGGCTACTACCCCGACACCTTGATGACGGCGCCCTCGGATGCCGCACTGGTCGAGGACATCCGGCTGGCGCTCGACGCGGGCTTCAACGGAGCACGGTTGCACGAGAAGGTCTTCGAGGAGCGCTTCCTCTTCCACGCCGACCGGCTGGGCTATCTGGTGTGGGGCGAGTTCGGCGACTGGGGTGCGACGGTCGCGCCGGAGGGATCGGTCTACGACCAGGACGAGCCGCCGGCGCTGCAACGGCCGACGGCCTCGTTCGTCACCCAGTGGACCGAGGTGCTGGCGCGGGACTACAACCACCCGTCGATCATCGGCTGGTGCCCGCTCAACGAGACGGCGCAGGAGCTGACGTCGGAGCTCACCACCCTCGACGAGGTGACGCGAGCGCTCTTCCAGGCCACCAAGATCGCCGACCCCACCCGTCCGGTCATCGACGCGTCCGGCTGGTCGCACCGGGTGCCCGAGACCGATGTCTATGACGCACACAGCTATTCGCAGGACCCGCTGCGGTTCCGGGTGCTGATGGCCGGGCTGGCCGAGGGCGACCCGCTCGTCGACCTGCCGGGCCGGCAGTGGTCGGTGCCCTACGCCGGCCAGCCCTACTTCGTCTCCGAGTACGGCGGCATCTGGTGGGACCCGAACCCGCCCACGGGCGACGCCGACGGCGAGGACCGCTCCGCCTCCTGGGGATACGGCCAGCGCGTGCGGTCGGAGGAGGAGTTCCACCAGCGGTTCGAGGGGCTGACCCGGGTGCTGCTGGAGAACCCGCTCATGTTCGGCTACTGCTACACCCAGCTGACCGACGTCTTCCAGGAGCAGAACGGCATCTATCGGTTCGACCGCACCCGCAAGCTCGACGTGGACCGGGTGCGGGCCGTCCAGGCGCGACCGGCGGCCTACGAGTCCGACTGAGGCTCAGGTGAGCCAGGCGACCAGAGCCATGATGGCCACGACCACCGGGAAGACGACGATGGCCGCCACGCCGGCACCGGAGACCCGTCGGCGCGGACCAGCGGGGACCGAGGGATCGACGATCGGGTCCTCCCGCCAGGTGAGGAACGACGTGACGACCGAGACGACCAGAGCGATCGTCCCGCCGACGAGCCCGACCATCGCGGGGATGTCGAACAGCCTCTGCTGCAACAGGATCGCGGCAAAGGCGGTCGCCATGAAGGCCACCGTGATCACGACCATGCCGAGCCACCGACGGGTGAGCAGCGGCTCCAACCAGCGCCAGAGCACCACCGCGAACACGGCGATGAGCGCGGCGCTCACGGCCACGCCGACCGTGATCGTCAAGGGGCGTCCCGCCTGCATGCTGTCGATGGACGGCGGGACCGCCAGCCCGAGGAGCCCGATCGCGGCAGGAGCGGCGGCGATCACCGTGTGCTTGAGCGAGTCGACGGTCGGGTCGGTCGGCAGCTCCAGCGCCGCCGCGTAGTCACCCGGGGCGCCGAACGCCTCCTTCGGAGTCTCGCCGGACTGCGCGCAGTAGTCCTCGACCGACTTGATGGCGTCGCCGATGGCCGCTCCCGGCACCTCGCGAGCGCGCAGGGCGATGGTGAAGTCGTCGACCCACCGCTTGGGCAAGATGGCGCCGAACTGGTTGTCCTTGAGGTTCATCGCATGCTCCAGAGATCAGGCGGCGCTGGCCGCGGACGAGGTGAACGTGGTGACGAGAGAAGCGAACTGGGCCCAGTCGGCCGCCGTGCGCTCGAAGGTGGCGCGGCCGGAGTCGGTCAGCGCGAAGTACTTGCGGGCGGGGCCGCCGTCGCCCTGGCGCCACTCGACGGCCACCGAGCCGGCCTGCTCGAGCCGGCTGAGGAGCGGGTAGAGCGTGCCGCCTTTGAGGGCGCCGAAGCCGCTCTCGTCGAGTCGGACGCCGATGGCGTAGCCGTAGGTCGGCCCGTCCGCCAGGACCCGCAGGACGGCCAGCTCGAGGACTCCGCGAAGCCACTCGCTGGGCCAGGTGGTTGCTGTCATGCGCTAGACAGTACGCCTACATAGTCAGACTGTCTACCTAGAGAGCCTGACTAGTTTCCTCCGCGTCCCGGACGCGCCGCGGCCCGGCGTCACCTGCGAGGTGAGCCGGGCCGCGGACGGTGCGGGAGGTCTACGGTCAGATCTGCCCGATCTGCTTGAGCAGGTCCTGGAACCACGGTTGGGAGGCGTCGAAGGCCTTGTGGCCCGCGATGCGCGGGAACTCGATGACCCGAAGCTCGTCACCGCGCTCCTCGTCGTGACCGACGACGCCGGGGGTGCCGGCCTGCGCCGCCTCGACGGCGACGTCGCACATGGACTTGATGAGCGCGAGGTCGGTGTCGTTGGCCTTGGCGGAGCGGGAGAAGTAGCCGGACTTCTGGACCATGGTCTTCTCGGCGTCGATCTTGGCGCCGAACTCCTTGGCGAAGTAGGCACCGGGGTTGATCGTGTCGAGCTTCACGTGGCCGAACGGGTCGCGCGCGACCTCCTGGCCGGAGGCCTCCAGCTCCTTGACGATGTCGTCGACGCCGGCGCCCTCGGACAGGAAGATGTTGACGCAGCCGATCTCGTCCATGACCTTCTTGAGGCGGGCGGCCTCACGGTCCAGGTCGATGTGCAGCTCGGGCACGTAGACCCCGTGGATGGCCCAGCGCTCGGGCGTGAGGCCCGCGGACGGCAGGAAGGTCTGCTCGGCGTGCCAGGCCATGTAGTCACGCGCCGCGGCGGCGGTGAGCCAGCCACAGTTGCGGCCCATGACCTCGTGGACGATGAGCATCCGCGGGTTCGAGCCGTGCTCGGCGATGATGTTCTGGCCGAAGATCGACGCCTGCTCGGCTGCGGTCTGGGCGCCGAGGGACTGGCGGATCGGGACGATGTCGTTGTCGATCGTCTTCGGGAGGCCGACGACGATCAGCTCGTAACCCTGCTCGTGCAGGTAGGCGGCGAGGTCGGCCGCGGTGGTGTTGGTGTCGTCCCCGCCGATGGTGTGCAGGACGTCGACGCCGTCCTCCTTGAGGCGGTTCGCGGCGACCTCGAGGGGGTTCTCACCCTCCTTGACGAGGCCGCGCTCGACGAGGTTCTTGGCGTTGGTGAGCTTGACGCGGGAGTTGCCGATGGGGCTGCCCCCGAAGTTGCGCAGGATGCCGGCGTTCTTGCGGGTCTCCTCGTCGAACACGGTGTAGCTGCCGGTCAGGACGCCGTGGTAGCCGTGGCGGTAGCCGATCAGCTCGACGTCGGGGAGGACCTCGGTGTAGCGCTCGATGAGGTCGCCCACCGCAGCGGACAGGCAGGGGGCGTAGCCGCCAGCGGTGAGCATGGCGACGCGACGAATGGTCATCACGGGTCCTTCCACCGTCGCAGGCGACGGTCTCGTGGGTGCGGACGGTCCGTTGCCATGGCCGGGTGGCCGTGGTGCCATGCGTGGTGGCCGTGGCGTGACCTCGGGCGACGGACCTTGGCCTCAGCCTATCGAGACGCACTGGCAGGGGCCATCGCTGCCCCGGTCGACGTGGCTGCACCCCGGGTGGCGGTCAGGACGGCGGTCAGGGCGGCGGTCAGGGCGGCGGGCGCGCAGGTCAAGGGTGGGACGTGGGTAGAACGGGTGGCTCAGTCGTCGTAGCCCCGCGCGGCGAGCGCCTCACCGACGCGCTCGGCGTGGCGGACGGTGCGGATCACGAGCGGCGTGGCGAGCGCGCGCGGGCTGCGCTCGAGGCCTCGCGCCCGCCGGGCCTCGAGGGTCTGGTGCAGCAGGTCCCGCACGACCGGGATGGCCCGCAACGCCAACGAGACGGTCAGCGCGACCTTGTCGGGATCGACGCCGAGGCGGCGCAGCGGCTGCAGCCCTCGTTGCACCGTGTCCAGCAGGTCCGAGACGCGGGTCGAGAGGGTGACCAGGCTGGCGGCGGCGACGGAGATGACCAACCCGACCAGCAGCTGCAGCGCCGCCTCGAGACCGAGCGCCCACCACTGGTAGGGCACCAGGACCGCGAGGAACCAGCGCAACGGCTTCAGCTCAGCGAGCAGGTAGCGCAACGGGATTCGCGCCACGGCGAAGCCGACCAGGACGACGGCTGCCGACACACCGGCCAGGAGAGGCGTCTGCCAGATCGAGATGGGGACGAGGAAGACCGCGAGCAGGACCAGCTTGAGACCTGGGGTGGCGCGATGCACGAGCGATCGCCCCGGGACGTAGGTGCCGGTCAGCACGTCAGGCCCCCATCAGTCGCCGGTAGAACGAGATCGCCTCTGCCGCAGCGCCATCCGCGACGACGCGGCCCTCATCGATGACAACCACCCGCTCCCAGCCGGCGAGGAGGTCGAGGTGGTGGGTGACGAGCAGGACCTGCTGGTCGAGGGACTCGAGGAGCTGGGTGACCTTGCGGGAGTGGCGCAGGTCGAGCAGCGTCGTCGGCTCGTCGCACACCAGGATCGCCGGCTCCGTGACAAGGATCGAGGCCAGCGCGAGGAGCTGCTTCTGGCCCGACGAGAGCTGGTGGGCCGGGTGGTCGTGGTGGTCTCCCAGGCTGAACCTCTCAAGGACCTCCCTGACCCGCTCCGACTTCTGCGGTTGCGTGAGATCGGTTCGCCGCAAAGAAAACTCGACGTCCTCTGCCACGGTCGGCATGACGATCTGAGCCTCCGGGTCCGGGAACACGAAGCCGACCCGGCGGCGGATCGCCGCTCCCTGCTTGCCCGTGTCGAGACCGTCGACCAGGACGGTGCCGTCGGTGGGGACGACCAGGCCGTTGACCATCCTCGCCAGCGTCGACTTGCCCGAGCCGTTGGCGCCCACCACCCCGATGCGTTGCTGGGTCAGCTCGAGGTCGATGCCCTCCAGCACGCGGCGCTCGCCGTAGGCATGGCTGACACCGCGGAACTCGATGTGTGGCAACGGGACTCGCAGAGTTGCTGGTGGTTGGGTCTACGCGGACGTGGGGGTGCGACGGGGGCGCGGGGCGGGGAGGAGGCCGGGGACGGCGCGGTGCACGCCGGCGGCGACGACACCGGCGATGACCGCCTTGACGAGGTCGCCGGGGATGAACTGCAGGGAGTAGGTCGCGGCGGTGGCGAGCGTGAGCTTCGGTGAGCGCCAAGCCATCCCGGGGACCCCGAGGGCGTAGGAGACCAGGATGCCACCGACGAGACAGGCCACGATGACCCACCAGGTCGACACGCGCGGGGCGCGCAGCTCGACGAGCCGGCCGATGACCCAGGCCACCAGCGGGTAGGCGACGACGAACCCGACCGACGGGCTGGTGAAGACGGCCAGGCCGCGCACCCCGGAGGCGAGGACCGGCAGACCGACGACGGCGAGCAGCACGAACAGCAGCGCGGCGTAGAACCCCCGCTTGGCCCCCAGCACCGCGCCGGCGAGCATCAGGGCGAGGTTCTGCAGGACGATCGGCGTCGGGCCGGCCACCGCCAGCTTGACCGGGAAGAGCGCCACCATCAGGGCGGTGAAGGCGGCGATCAGGGCGAGGTCGCGCGCGGTGAGACCGGCGCTCGCGCGGGCCGGCGCGGACGGGGTGGAGGTGTGCGTGGAAGCCATGCAGGGATGCTACCTGAACACCGTTCAGGGGCGGTGCTCGGGGGTGGCGGGGGCCACACCCTCGGGCAGGCGGGTGGCCAGGCCGGCGACGAGCAGGTCCAGACCGAAGGCGAAGCGCTCGGGTGCCGAGGAGTCGGCCCGGGCGGCCACCCCGAACTGCTGCATCTGCTCGTGGCCCTGCTCGTCCGCCACCGCCCCGAGGACGAAGACGAGCAGCGTGGCGCCGGCCTGCGCGGCGTCGGCCTCGGCGAGACCCGCCCGGCGCAGGATGTCGACCACCGGGGCCGCGGGGTCGACGTCGGCGCTGCGCACGGCGAGCACGGAGGCGACCAGCTCGGCGCCGTCGCGGTGCGCCCGGAGCGCCGCGCGCAGACGGGTGGCCCAGGCGCGGACCTGGTCCGGCCAGCTCGCCTCCTGCTGGTGGAGCCGGCTCGCCGAGTCGGCGCCGGGTGCCTGCGCCGAGTCGATCGGCTCGGCCAGGATGGTCTGCGCCATCTCGGCGAGCAGCGACTGCTTGTTGGGGATGTGCCAGTAGAGCGCGGAGGGCTGCACGCCGAGCGAGGTCGCCAGCCGGCGCATCGACAGATCGGTGAAGCCGTAGCTGTCGAGGATCCGCAGCGCCTCGGCCACGACGTCGGTGCGGGTCAGTGCCACGCGGGCTCCTCGTCGACCCAGCGCTCTCCCCCGGTGGTGACGGCGCCCCGCCCCGCGGTCGCCTGGGCCACGGCCTCGTGGAGTCGCTCCAGTCGATCGTCCGGGACGCCCAGGTGCAGGAGCACCGCATCGCCGCGATAGTCGACCCCGACGACGGCGAAACCGCGCGAGCGCAGGTCGTTGTCGAGGCGGCCGGCTTCGGCGACGGCGCTCTCGACGACCACGTCCCACACGAGCGTGCGCTGCACGGTGGCCGCCTGGTCGAGCGCCGCGCGCACCGCGCCGCCGTAGGCGCGCACCAGACCGCCGGTGCCGAGCAGGGTGCCACCGAACCACCGGGTCACCACGGCGACGACGTCGCTCAGCGGGGTGGCGATGCCCGTGGCGCCCGCGGTGCCGGTGGTGCCGGAGGTGCCCGCGGCACCGACTTGACCCGCCGAGTCCCCCCGTCCGCGCAGGACCTCGAGGATCGGCGCGCCGGCCGTGCCGGACGGCTCGCCGTCGTCCGAGCTGCGGGCGACGAGCTCGGGGCCGGCGGGGTCGCCAAGCAGAAAGGCGCTGCAGTGGTGCCGGGCGTCGTGGTGTCGGCGACGCGCACGGTCTACGACGGCGCGGGCGGACTCCTCGTCCTCGACCCGCTCGACCCGGGCCAGGAAGCGGGACCGGCGCACCTCGATCTCGGCCTCGACGGGCGAAGCCAGGGTGCGGTAGGCGCTCACCCGGTCATCCTCTCAGGAGCGAGAGCTCCGCTGAGAGACGCTCAGGATGCGGTTGAAGTCTCAATGACCGTTCTCCGTCATTGACCAGGAAGCCGCAGTATGTTACGCGGATGACCATCAGCAAGAACCCCGTGCGACGACGCCCGGGACGACCCAAGGGTGGAGACAGTGCCGCCACCCGCGAGCACATCCTCCAGTGCGCCTTCGACCTCATCGCGACGCGCGGCTACCGCGGCACGTCGATGGCGACGGTCGCCGAGACGGCCTGCCTGAGCCAGACCGGTCTCGCTCATCACTTCCGGACCAAGGACGTGCTGCTGGCGGCGGTGCTCGACCGGCGCGACGCCATCGACCACGCCGACATCGACGCGGCGCTGGGCGGGACGGCCGACGGGTGGCCGTACTTCGAGGCGCTGCTGCGCCTCGTGGCGCTCAACAGCGACCGCGCGGCGCTGGTGCGCCTGTTCAGCACCGTCACCGCCGAGGCGCTGGACGAGCAGCACCCCGCGCACGGCTGGGTGGAGCGGCACTACGCCGACACCATCGCCCGGGCGACCACCGCGCTGCGGCGCGGACAGGCCATGGGGACCGTCCGCCAGGACGCCCCGGTGGAGGCCATCGCGCGCAACACCATCGCGCTGATGGACGGGCTGCAGACCCAGTGGCTGCTGGACCCGACGTTCGACATGGTGCCGGCGTTCGATGCCTACGTCAGCGACCTGCGGGGGCGCTGGGGCCAGGCGGGCTGAGCCCGACCGGCTGACCCGGCTCCGCTCGCTCAGCGGGCCGGCTCAGCCGGTGGCCACCGGCTCCTCGGCGACCACGGACTCCTCGAGCTGCTGCCCGCGCTTCTCGGGCAGCAGCAGCGCCGCCCCCGCGGCCAGCAGGAACGCCACCGCGAACACCGCGAAGAGCAGGCCGGTGCCGCCGAGCGACTGCAACGGCGGCACCGCCAGCGGGGCGATGATCGAGGCGATCCGCCCGAACCCTGCGGCGCCACCGGATCCGGTGCCCCGCAGCCGGGTCGGGTAGATCTCGGGCGTCACGGCGTAGAGCGCGCCCCACGCCCCGAGGTTGAAGAACGACAGCGCGCAGCCGGCGGTGATGATCATCGCCTCTGTGCCCGCCTGCCCGAACGCGAGCGCGGCCAGCGCGGAGCCCGCGAGGAAGGTCGCGAGGGTCGGGCGCCGACCCCAGCGCTCGATCAGGTACGCGGAGACGGCGTAGCCCGGCAGCTGGGCCAGCGTGATCCAGAGCGTGAACTCGAACGACTTCACCATCGGGAACCCGGCCTTGACCAGCAGGGACGGCAGCCAGATGAAGGCGCCGTAGTAGCTGAAGTTGACGAAGAACCACACCAGCCACAGCGCCGCCGTGCGCACGCGGTAGCGCGCCGACCAGAGCTCACCCGGCGACGCCGTCTCGACCGGGATCTCGACGGGCACCGCCGTGGCGTCGGCGGGTGGGTCGATGCCGGCGGCCTGCTCGTAGACCCGGACGGCGGCCTCGGCCTCGTCGTGCCGCCCGCGCCCCTCGAGGAAGCGGACCGACTCGGGCAGCCCGAACCGCACGGCCACCGAGTAGAGCGCGGGGACGATGCCGACCGCGAGCGCCCAGCGCCACCCGTCGGGGCTGCGCGGGATCACCAGGTAGCCGATCAGGGCGGCGAGGATCCAGCCGAGGGCCCAGAACGACTCCAGCGCCACGACGACCCGGCCCCGGATCGCGCGCGGGGCGTACTCCGAGACGAGGGTCGAGGCGACCGGCAGCTCGGCGCCGAGCCCGACCCCCACGAGGAAGCGCAGCACCATGAGCGCCGCCACGCTGCCGACCAGGGCGGAGGCGCCGGTCGCCACGCCGTAGACGAGCAGGGTCAGGGCGAACACCTGCCGACGCCCCACCCGGTCGGCGAGCAGCCCGCCAAGACTCGCACCGAGGGCCATCCCGACGAAGCCGATCGACCCGATCCACGAGACCGTCGTGGCGTCGAGCGACCACTGCTTGGCCAGGGCGGCCATCACGAAGGAGATGAGGCCGACGTCCATCGCGTCCAGCGCCCACCCGCCTCCGGCGCCACCGAGGAGCTGGCCGTGCTTGCGGGTGAAGGGCAGCCGGTCGAGCCGCTCGGTGCGGGTCAGCGGGACGGGTGGAGTCGACGACGCAGGCACGTGGCCTCCCAGGTGAGTGCCGAAGGTGGTCACAGGATAGGGGCTGCCTCGGACGGTGCGGCTACGCAACGGCGCTGGTCATGGACCCATCGCGATGAGTATGCGCCGAGCGGCGGACAGGACGCTGCCCCGCTCGTCACTCGTCCGGGCTAGTGGTTCCGGTCCGGCCATGGCCCTCCCCCATGACCTCCCGAACGTCTCCCTGCCCTCCGCACGCCCCTCCTCGCTGCCCTCTGCACGCCCCACCTCTCGGCCCACCCCGCCGCCCTCCGCAGGCCGCACGCCGTCCCGCCGAGCCGTGCTCGCGGCGGGTGCCGCCGGGTCGGTGGCCGCCCTGACCGGCTGGTCGGTCGTCGGCCGGGCCACCCCGGCCGAGGCGGCCGCCCTCGCCCCGACGCTCCTGCCCCCGCCGGGACTGCCGGCGGGCCTCGTGCCCTACCTCACGGTCTACCGGAACTGGTCCGGTGCGATCACGACGGATGCGCTGTGGGCGGTGACGCCGCTCGGCACCGACGCGATCGTGGCGCTCGCGAACTGGGCGCACGCCAACGGTTGGACGATCCGGCCGCGCGGGTTCAGCCACAACTGGTCGCCGCTGACCGTCACCGGCGGCGAGGACGGCA
The DNA here is from genome assembly GCF_022568835.1 of Arsenicicoccus piscis. Lineage (GTDB taxonomy): Bacteria > Actinomycetota > Actinomycetes > Actinomycetales > Dermatophilaceae > Arsenicicoccus > Arsenicicoccus piscis. The sequence goes on along the minus strand of NZ_JAKZHV010000003.1, from coordinate 486,203 downwards.
GCTCGCGCGTGCTGCTCGTCGACACCACTACCGGGCTCCTCGGCACCCAGGTCGACCGGGCCGCGCGCACGGTGTCGGTGGGTGCCGGCGACCGGCGAGCAGCGGCCCGCAGGGGCGACCTACGGCTCGCTATCCAACCTCGTCGTCGACCTCGACGCCGTCGTGTGGGACGCGGCGCGCGGGGCGTACGTGCTGCGGACCTTCCAGCGCACCGACCCCCAGATCGGTGCGCTGCTCGTGCACCTCGGGCGCGCCTTCGTCACCCGGGTGCGGCTGTGCACCACCGTCCTGCAGAAGCTGCGCTGCCGCAGCGACACGACGATCCCCGCGAGCGAGCTGCTGGCCGCGCCGGGGTCGGGCGGTCGCACGGTCGCACGGTCGCGAGCTTCCTCGACCAGTCCGGGCGGATGGAGATCATCCTCTTCCCGTTCACCAAGACGCCCTGGCTCAAGGTGTGGACGGTGCCACCGTGGCCGCCGCTCGGGAGCCGCCCGACGGTCCTCCCCTACAACTACGCCTTCGCCGACCTGCTGCCCAAGCCGATCACGGACCTGGTGGAGGGCATCCAGCGCGGGAACGTCTCCCTCGCGCCCACCTTCGGTGCCACCCAGCTGAGCATCGTGCAGGGCGGTCTGCTGAGCTCGCTGACGAGCGACCTCTGGGGCTCGGCGAAGGACCTGCTCCTCTACGTCCGGCCGACCACGCTGCGGGTCACCGCCAACGGGTACGCCGTGCTGTACCGGCGCGCGGACGTGCAGGGGGTGCTGCACGAGATCTACACGACCTACACCACGCTCGTGGACCGGTACGCCGCCGGTGGGCGGTATCCCATGAACGGCCCGCTCGAGCTGCGTGTCACCGGCCTCGACCAGCCCGGCGACGTCGCCATCCCCGGCGCGGTCGAGCCGCTGCTGTCCGCCGTGCGCCGCCGGCCCGACCGCCCCGACCTCGACACGGCGATCTGGATCGACGTGCTCACCCTGCCGGGCACCCCGGCGGCTGAGGAGTTCTACACCGAGCTGGAGCAGTGGCTGTTCGGCCGGGCGGGTGCCGGCGACATCGACGTGCGCGTGGAGTGGTCGAAGGGGTGGGCCTACACGCCCACGGCCGGCTGGGCGGACCGCGAGACCATCACCGGGACCATCCCCCGCTCGCTGACCACCGGGCAACCCGCCGGCGCCGACTTCGCGTCCGCCCGCGCGACGCTGGCAGCGCTCGACCCGCACCGGATCTACCGCAGCCCGTTGCTCGACCTGCTGCTGCCGTAGCCCGGGTGGCCGGCTGGGGGCGGCTCACAGCGCGATCGCCTCTCGCTCGGCGCGGTCGCGAACCCGGGGCTTGAGGCTGTCGACCGGCGAGACGTCGACCTCGACGCCGAGAATCTCGGCCAGCTCGCGCTCGAGACCGGCCAGAGCGAACAGCCCCCCGCCGGGCGCCAGGTCGACCAGGAGGTCGACGTCGCTGTCCGGCCCGTCCTCACCGCGGGCGACGCTGCCGAACACGCGCAGGTTCGTGGCGCCTCGGCGCTGCGCGGCAGCCATCAACGCGGCGCGTCGGCGACGCAGCCGCCGGCCCAGCCGCGTGTCCGGGATGCCCTGGTGCGCACCCTCGGGACCTGGTTCGACCACGACCGACAGACGTTGGCCGGTGGCAGCCACCAGCCGCGCCAAGGTCGTCAGGCTCGGGTCTCGCCCACCCGACTCGTAGGTGCTGATGACGCTCTGCGTCACACCCGCGCGGCGAGCGAGCTCGCTCTGCGAGAGACCGGCGACCAGTCGGGCCTCGCGCAGAACCGTCCCCGCCAGGGGTGTGGGCCGCGTCGCACTCATGCCGCCATCCTATAGCGGATCGTCTATGAGCATCAGGGGGGCGGTCCGGATCGCGCCCATGCAGAAGGCCCCTGGCCAGCGTCTCCGCTGGTCAGGGGCCTTGGGGGCACGTGGTGGCAGGTGAAGGATTCGAACCTTCGTAGCTTTCGCGACGGATTTACAGTCCGCTCCCATTGGCCGCTCGGGCAACCTGCCGTGGTGCGCGAGCCAGCATAGCAAGCCCCACGGGCTACCTCGAAACCGTGCGGGATGGGCCACAATGGAGGCCGGTTCGCGTGCACCGGTCGACAGCCCCGCCGCACGCCCCCGCGATCCAGACTCACGATCTACTCACGACTCACGCAAGGAGCCATCGTGGCCGACAGCTCGTTCGACATCGTCAGCAAGATCGACCGCCAGGAGGTGGCCAACGCCGTCAACACCGCGGCCAAGGAGATCGCCACGCGCTACGACTTCAAGAACGTCGGGGCCACCGTCGAGCTGTCCGGCGACTCGATCGCGATGAAGGCCAACAGCGAGGAGCGCGTGCTCGCCGTTCTCGACGTCGTGAAGACGTGGCTGGTCAAGCGCAAGGTCTCGCTCAAGCACCTGGACGTGCCGGACGCGCCGCGCGCCTCGGGCAAGGAGTACCGCCTGGACGTGCCCCTCAAGGAGGGCATCAGCTCGGAGAACGCCAAGAAGATCTCCAAGATGATCCGCGACGAGGGGCCCAAGAACGTCAAGTCCCAGATCCAGGGCGACGAGCTGCGCGTCACCAGCAAGAGCCGCGACGACCTGCAGGCGATCCAGAAGATGCTGCGGGAGGCCGACCTGGACGTCGCCCTCTCGTTCACGAACTACCGCTGAGGCCGCCTGGCCACACGCGCCCGCCGTCGGGCGCCTCGCGGGACGAGTCCCGTGGCCTCGTCCTGCCGCTGACCTGCGTAGAAGCCCACCCCCGGTGTCTGAGCCGGCGGGTGGGTTTCCTACTTTGGAAGGGTCAGATCCGACGGGAGGGGTCATCATGTCAACCTCGAACATCGACAACACCCAGGTCGAGCGTTCCGCACGGGGCATCTTCCAGACCGACATCGTGCACAGCCGCGGCGCCCGCCTGGCGCTGGCCGGGCTGCGACTGGTCCTCGGCTGGACGTTCCTGTGGGCGTTCATCGACAAGCTCTTCGGCCTCGGCTTCGCCACGCCGTCGGCGCGGGCCTGGATCGACGGGGGCACGCCGGCGCAAGGCTTCATGAAGGGCCGCCACCGGGCCGTTCGCCGAGTTCTTCCACTCGCTGGTGCGCACCTTCGGCGCGGCCAACGACTGGCTGTTCATGCTCGGGCTGCTCGGCATCGGCATCGCGCTCATCACCGGTTGCGGCCTCAAGATCGCCGCGTGGACCGGCACCCTGCTGCTGTTCCTGATGTACCTGGCGGAGTTCCCGCTCGGCGACACGGACCGGACGCGACCTTCACCAACCCGATCACCGACTCGCACTGGATCGAGGCGCTCGGCCTGATCGTCGTAGCCGCCACGCTCGCCGGTGACACGCTCGGTCTCGGGCGGTGGTGGGGCCGCCGCGTCGGCCGCGGCCTGCTGCGCTGACCCTCGGCGTCAGGCTCGCGGCGTCAGGCCTGAGGCGTCAGGCCTGAGGCGTCAGGCCCGCGCCGGGAAGGCCGCGCGACTGGCCAGGACCTCGCGCAGGATCGCGCGTTGGTCCACCATCGCGCGGCTGACCGCCGCGGTGAGGTCACCGCTGTCCAGCGCCGCGGTGACGGCGTCGTCGGTGGCCTGCTCGACCACCGGCAGCGGGAACGCGAACCGCGCGACCCGGGCCAGCGCGTCGTCGCCGACCCAGGCCTTCATGGCCGGGACGTCGACGAGGTAACGGTCGCGGTAGCCGCGCAGCAGCTCCTCGCTGCCGGACGACCAGAAGCCGAGCGCGAGGTTGTTCATCTCGTGGTTGGTCAGTCCGTGCTGACCGGTCAGCTGCTCCCACGCCCACGCCTTCGCGTCGGAGTCCGGCAACGCGCCGCGAGCCGCCAACCAGGCCAGGGTGCCCGTGACCGTGCGGTCGCTCTCGCGCACCTCGTCGATCCGGGCGGCGTCCACGAGTCCCGCACGGGCCATCGTGCGGAGCACGCCCCACCGGAAGTCCGCGTCGCCCTCGAGACCACTGGGGAGGTCTACCCCATCGAGCCAGCGGCGCAGCAGCGACTCGTCCGCGCTGGTGCGCGCCAGCAGGCGTGCGGCGGCGAGCGCGGCACCGGAGGCGGGTGGGGCTACCGCGAGCACGTTCGCGGCCATCGCGGCGACCCGCGCCAGCGCACCGGGACGCTCGTCGGCGGGGAGGTTCAGGGCGATCACGCGGTCGACGGTGCGGGTCGCCACGGCCATGCGCACCGAGTCATGCGTCTCCAGCGGCCAGGCGGCCTCGACGCAGGCGAGGAACAGCCGGGGGTCGACGGTGGCGAGCGCGAGCCCGTCGAAGAGTGCGTTCCAGACGACGCACCGCGCATCCAGGTCCTCCAGCGCACTGAGCTGACGGGGCAGGTCCGCGAGCGAGGCGTCGTCGAGCCGGACCGTCGCCCAGGTGAGGTCGGAGGCGTTCGGCAGCACGAGGGCCGCGCGCGGACGACCGGTCAGGGACGGCATCGGCACCGAGGCCGCGTCGAGCACCAGCGGCTCGCGCCAGCGCTCGGCGCCGTCGGTGAACCCGGCGACGTCGAGGACGTGGCTGCGGTCGGCCGGGTGCTCGGGCGGCGCGGTGCGGGTCAGGCGGGCGCCGGTGAGGATGGAGCCGGTTGCGTCGGTCTCGCAGGCGATGGAGTCGACGCCGGCGGTGGTCAGCCAGCTGTCCCGCCAGGCGTCCAGCGAAGCCCCGTGCCGCGCCTCGAGCGCACCGACGAAGTCGGTCAGCGTCGCGTTGGCGAACGCGTGCGCCTGCAGGTAGTCGCGCACACCCGCGTCGAACACGTCGTCGCCGATGTAGGCGATCAGCTGACGCAGCACCGCGCACCCCTTGGCGTAGGAGATGCCGTCGAAGTTCTGCAGCGCCGAAAGCGCGTCGGCGCTGCCGTTGCTCGCGACCGGGTGGGTCGACGGCGAACGCTCCGCGGCGTAGCCCCAGGCCTTGCGCACGATCGACTGGTGCGCCCACGCGTCCGGGTAGAGCCCGGTGCCCACCACCGCGCGCGAGGCCAGGAACTCGGCGAACGACTCGTTCAGCCACAGGTCGTCCCACCAGTCGAGGGTGACCAGGTCGCCGAACCACATGTGCGCCATCTCGTGCGCGATGGTGTTGTCGCGCGTCAGTAGCTCGGCGGGGGCGACGGCTCCGCGGTAGAGGTACTCGTCGCGGATGACGACGCAGCCCGGGTTCTCCATCGCGCCGGCGTTGAAGTCGGGCACGAACACCTGGTCGTAGCGCCCGAAGGGATACCGGATGCCGAACAGCCGGTGGTAGTAGTCGAAGCAGCGGCGCGTCACCTCCAGCATCTGCGGGGCGTTGCGCTCGAGCTGGGGTCGCAGCGAGGCGCGGGCGAACAGTCCGAGCGGGATGCCGTCGTGCTCCTCGGTCACCGAGACGTAGGGCCCCGCGCACACCGAGAAGAAGTAGGTCGCGATCGGCTGGGTCGTGGCCAGTCGCCACAGCCGGCTGCCCGGGTGGGTGTCGTTGGCGTTGGTGTCGGTGTCGGTGTCGTCGACGGTAGCGGCACCGTTGCCGATCACGACCCAGTGCTCGGGAACGCGCACGGTCACCGTGTGCGGCGCCTTCAGGTCCGGCTGGTCGAAGCAGGCGTAGATGCTCGGGGCGGCATCCATGAACGAGTGCCCGTAGACATAGTCCTCGCCGTCCGCGGGATCGGTCGAGCGGTGCAGGCCTGAGCCGTCGTGCCGGAACGGCATGGTGGCGCGCACGACGAGCTCGTTGTGCTCCGCCAGCCCGGGCAGCGGGAGCCGCCCGTCGGACCAGGTGGCGAGGTCGAGCGGCACGCCGTTGAGCGTCACCTCGTGCACCTCGCGGGCCTTGAGGTCGAGGAAGGTCGTCGCCCCGGCCGGCGACGCGGCGAAGGTCAGCCGGGTCACCGAGCCGAATACCTCCGCGCCCTGGGTGAGATCGAGGTCGATGGCGTAGGCCAGGTCGCTCACCACCGCCGCGCGGTCGCGGGCCTCGGTGCGGGTCAGGCTCGTCATGGGTCTAGGTCTATCGCATCGAGCAGGGGAAACCGAAGCCCGCGCCCTCGTAGGGGGACCCCGCCGACAGCCCACCGCGACCTTGCTCCTAGCCTGGATGAACGGTCTACATCACAGATGTCGGTGGCGCGCCCGCGCCAGCGGGAGGCCTTCAGGGGAGTCGACGTGATCTGGTTCCATCTCGCGGTCGTGCTGATCTTCATCGTCATCGGTGCCCGCCTCGGCGGCATCGGCATCGGTCTGGCCGGCGGCGCCGGTGTCGTCGTCCTCGTGGCGACCGGCCTGACCACCCAGGCGTCCAAGGACGTGCCCTGGTCGGTGATCGGCATCATCATGCCGGTCATCTGCACGGTCGCCGCCCTGCAGGTGGCCGGCGGGATCGACCATCTCGTCCACCTGACCGAGGTGCTGCTGCGGCGGCATCCGCGCCAGATCACCTTCCTGGCGCCCTTCGTGACCTACATGATGTCGTTGCTCTGCGGCACCGGGCACACGGCCTACTCGGTCATCCCGGTCATCGTCGACGTCGCCAAGGAGCACGGCATCCGGCCCTCCCGGCCGCTGTCGATCGCCGTGGTGTCCTCCCAGGTGGCGGTCGCCGCCTCCCCCATCTCGGCCGCCATGGTCGCGCTCGCCGCCTCGCTCACCCCGCTGCACGTCGGCTACCTGCAGTGCCTCGCCGTCGTCATCCCGACCACATTCGTCGGCTGCTTCGTCGGCGCCCTGGTGGCCTCGCGGCAGGGCTGCGAGCTGAAGGACGACCCGGTCTACCAGGAGCGGATGGCCAAGGGTCTGGTGCGCCGCGGCGTCGCGGGCGACTCGAGCTACGTGCCTGCGCGCAGCGCCGTCCCGAGCCTGCTGATCTTCCTGGCGGCGCTGGTCGTCGTCGTCGCCTACGCCACCGTGACGTCCAAGGAGCTCGGTCTGGTCAAGACCCCGCCGATGGACTCCACCTCGGCGATCATGGCGATCATGCTGACGACCGCGGCGATCATCATCGTCGTCGCGAAGAAGCCCGCAGGAGAGATCACCAAGACCTCGACGTTCAGCGCCGGCATGACCGCCGCCATCTGCATCATGGGGCTGGCGTGGCTGGGCAACGTCTTCGTCACCAACTACATGGAGACCATCCGCGCGGCCCTCTCCGGGCCGCTGCAGGCCCAGCCGTGGCTGGCGGGTGTCTTCTTCTACTTCGCCGCGCCGCTGATGTTCTCGCACGCCGCCACCACGACGGCCTTCATGCCGCTGCTGGTCAAGCTCGGCCTGCCGGCGGTGGCGCTGCTCGCGAGCTACCCGGCCGTGGCCAACTACTACCTGCTGCCGAACTACCCGACGACGGTCGCGGCCATGCAGATGGACGACACCGGCTCCACCCGGGTCGGCCGGATCGTGCTGCACCACCCGTTCGTCGTCCCCGGCACGGTAGCCATCGTGGTCACCATCGCGCTCGGCTTCCTGCTGGCGCCGTTGGTGGTCTGATCGGCGGCTCAGCGGGTCGACATGTCCTGCAGGCGGGCGATCCGGTCGGCCATCGGCGGGTGCGTGGCGAACAGCGCGGACACGTCCTGGGCGCGGAACGGGTTGGCGATCATCATGTGGCTGACGTTGACGACCCGCGGCTCCGGGGCGAGCGGGCGTTGCTGGGTGCCGAGCTCGAGCTTGCGCAGCGCCGAGGCGAGGGCGAGCGGGTCGCCGGTGAGCTTCGAGCCGTCCTCGTCGGCGTCGTACTCGCGGGTGCGGCTGATCGCCAGCTGGATGATCGTGGCGGCGAGCGGTGCCAGCAGCGACATGAGCAGCAGCACGATCGGGTTGGGGCGGTCGTCGTCGTTGGACCCGCCCACCCCGAACCACATGGCCATCTGCGCGATGCTGGTGATGACGCCACCGATCGCCGCGGCGACCGATGAGGTGAGGATGTCACGGTTGTAGACGTGCATCAGCTCGTGCCCGAGCACGCCGCGCAGCTCTCGCTCGTCGAGCATCGAGAGGATCCCCTCGGTGCAGCAGACGGCCGCGTTGGCGGGGTTGCGGCCGGTGGCGAAGGCGTTGGGGGCAGCCGTCGGCGAGACGTAGAGCGCCGGCATCGGCTGGCCGGCGCGCTGGGACAGCTCCTCGACGATGCGATACATCTGCGGCTGCTGCTCGCGGGTGACCGGGTAGGCCTGCATCGCCTTGAGGGCGAGGGTGGCGCTGTTCCAGTACGAGTAGAACGTGGTGCCGACGCCGATGAGCGCGAACAACCACAGGTAGCGCCCGGAGCCGATGACCGAGCCCAGCCCGAGCAGCAGCGCCCAGATGGCGCCGAACAGCAGCACGGTCTTCAGACCGTTGAAATGGCGATGCATGTCATTCCTAACGCGATCCGGGTGCAGCACGTTCCCTGCTGCGCCGCAGCAGCAGCGACTCGTCGGCCATGGACATCATCCGCCACAGGCTGCCGTCGGTGTCGCAGACCCCGTGGGCCTGACCCGCTGAGACCGTGACCTGCGGGTCGGTGACGGCGAGGCGCAGCGTGAGCGAACGACGCACCGTGGACACGCGGACGTTCCCCGGCAGCAGCAGCACGAACTCGTCGCTGCCGACCCGGGCCGCCGTGCCGGTGCGACCGGCCAGGTCGGCGAGGATCGTCGCCACGTTGCGCAGGGCGACGTCACCACCGGAGTGCCCGTAGCGCTCGTTGACCTCCTTGAGGTGGTCGACGTCGAGGAACATCACGACGACCTCGGTGCCGGGAGCGAGCGCGCGGTAGCTCGAGAGCAGCCCGCGCCGGGTCGCGAGCCCGGTGAGCGGGTCCAGCAGGCTGAGCCGCTGCAGCTCGTCGGCGGCGACGTCGCGCTGGCGTCGCACCCACAGGGCGAGGAAGGAGGTGAGCAGCAGCAGCCCGATGGCGGTGACCGCGAGGACGTCCCGCCCGGGGACATGGGCGGGACCGAAGGTCAGCGACACGTAGATCGCGACCGGCAGCAGGGCGGTGAAGCCCACCGCCACGGGCGTCTCGAGCAGCAGCGCGGCCGCGAACGTGGGGTAGGCGGCGAGCAGCAGCAGGAGCAGGGTGGCCGGGACGCCGGCGGACGTCACCAGGGTCAGCTGGGCGCAGAGCACGGCCACGAGCAGCGACGGGATCGCGAGCCAGGTCGCCGGGCGCGGGGTGAGCGCGATCCAGGAGCCGACACCGGCCAGGAGCACGCACCCGAGGACCAGCCCGGTCAGGGCGGTCTCCGACGCGGCCGGGTGGCGCGGCACGAGGACGAAGGCGAGGCCCATCGCGACCAGCGACAGCCCGAGGATGCGGGTGTCCGCGACCTGGCGCGGGACGTCCCGGGCCGCGCGCGGGCGCTCGCTGCCGGCGCGGCGCTGCAGACCGACCGGCCCGGGCAGGCCGACGTCGGCGTCGTAGTCCTCGATCACCGAGCGGTCGCTGCCGAGCGAGCGCGCCCGCTGGGCCGCCCGCTCGGCGAGCATGACGGCACCGCTCAACCGGCCGGGGGCGGCAGCCGACCGGGGGATCCCGCGCAGCGCACCGACGCTGACCTCGATCCGGCGGTCGCCCCAGCGCTCGGCGGGCGGGTCGAGCCGCCGCTCCCCCGGCTGCGCGGTCCGGACGGCCTGCAGGATCGCTGCCGCCAGCTGACGCGGGTCGTGGTGGGTCACGACGACGAAACCGTTGCCGGTCACCCGGCCGACCAGGTGGTCGCGGCGGTAGGCGCGGCTGATCACCGAGGCCACCCGGACCAGCACCTGGTCGCCGACGAAGTGCCCGAGGGAGTCGTTGATCTCCTTGAGGTTGTCGATGTCGACGGTGAGCACCGAGATCGTCTCGGTGTGGTCGAGGGAGCCGACGAGCGCGTTGAACTCCTGGTCCAGCCCGTGTCGGTTGAGCACCGAGGTCAGCGGGTCCTGCCAGCTCTGCTCCTGCACCATCCGCTCCATGGCGCGCAGGCTGCCGAGCACCTGCACGGTGAGCAGGGCCGGGAGGTAGAGCACCCCGAGAGCCAGCAGCACCAGCCCCGCGTCGGCCACGCCGACCCGCCCGTCGCGGGCCAGGAAGACCAGCGCGCTCACGGTGCAGACGCAGGTCACCAGCCCGAGCTGCCACGCCCGGCAGAGGTAGCCGCCGATCATGATCACCGGGCCGAGCAGCCAGAACCAGTAGAGCGCGGAGCGCGGCTCGACCAGGAACGGCTGGAACATCAGTGTCGAGAAGGAGGACAACGAGATGACGACGGTCGCGTAACCGGGTTGTACCCAGCGCGGGACGAGCAGGACCAGCAGGCTCTGCGCCAGGTAGGCGATCGCGACCAGCAAGAACCCGATCAACCCCCACGTCCCGGCGAAGCCTCGGGACACGAGCAGGTCGACGATCCCGACGTAGAGCGCCCCCAGCGGCACGATCGCGAGGATCACCTGCGGGCGGTCCAGGACGTCGGCGACCCACTCGCTCATGCGTCGCGTGGGGACCCCGTCTCCGCGGGCCGCGGCCGAGGCGTCGTCCATGAGGGTCACGGTAGTCGTGCGACCCTGGCCGCGCCGCAGGATCGGCTACTGCTTCACCAGGACGATCAGCCCGGCCTGCGAGCGGTACTGCCCCGGCGCGAAGGTCTCCAGGCCGGCGGCTCGCCGGTAGTGCGGCAGCAGGTAGGACAGCACGGGGTCGCGTCGGGCGAACGCCTCGAAGCCGTCACCTTGGACCGCGTCGGTCGAGACCAGGATGACGTCGGGCAGCCGGTCGGTCCGGCGATACCAGTCGACGCTCACCTGGCCGATGTCGGCGAAGTCCTCGAGCCAGACGATGTTGGTGTCGGCGCGGGCGCCGGTGATGAGGAAGGCGCCGGTCACCGCCCCGTAGACCATCAGGCTCTGACCCGGCTTCACCCACTGCCGGACGGTCTGGTCGACCTCGCGCAGGTGCCACAGCTCGCGCCCGCCGGAGAGCAGCCCGGCATAGGGGCCGGGCGAGGGCGCCGGCACGAGCGAGACGAACGCCCCGTTGCCGTAGAAGTTGGTGGCCAGCTGGGTGATCAGCAGGACCCCGACGCTCGCGATCACAGCGAGCCGCAGGCTGCCGGCCCGGACCTTCGCCCCGAGGCCCTGGGCCGCGACGAAGCGCAGCACGGCGACGGAGACCGCGATGCTCATCGCCACCGAGGCCGGCGGGAACTCGCCGTACCACGGTCCGGCGTAGGTCGTCGCGGCCACCATCGGCAGTCCGAGGACGACCGTGGGGGCCGCGATCAGCAGCAGCGGCGCGAGGGCGCGGTCGTGCCGCCAGGTCCACCACAGGGCGAGCGGCAGGAGGCACCACACGGTGTAGAGCTGGATCGAGCCGCCGTAGCGCATCCAGTTGATGCCGTCGACCTGCAGGGCGAGCAGGCTGGTGAGGCCAAGGACGACCGGGAACCACACGGCGGCCCGCACCCGCCAGGCCCGCGGGACGACGGGCACGACCGCGACGAGCGCCACGAGCACGGCCGGCAGGCGGACGGGTCGGATGAGCTCGTAGAGCCAGGAGACCGTCGTGAAGCTCAACCGCTCGCCGGGGGTGGAGCGGGGTGCCTGGTAGTCCACCGTGTAGTCGATGGTGGCCTTGATCGCCGACCAGCCGATGACGCCGAGGAAGTAGCTGAGGATGACGGCGCTGGTGACGGCCAGGCTGACCAGCAGCGGCAGCCACACCCCGCGGCGCCAGGTCAGCACGAGCAGCACCATCGCGGTCACCACCATGCTCGGCGCGAGCGACTGCAGGCTGATCGCCCCGCAGGGCAGGGCGACGCCGACCGGCACCAGCCAGCGGGCCGCCCGCTCGCGGGGTCCGCGCACGGCGGCGTAGCCGCAGCAGGTCGCGAGGACCATCGCCAGCGTCGGCACGGTGTTGTAGCTGATCCCCCACACGTGATAGCTCGTGATGACCAGCGCCCAGGCCAGTGCGGTGAAGGCGATGAGCGGCCGGATCCCGCCCGCACGCAGGGCGCGGTAGCTGAACAGACCCACCCCGGCAGCCACGAGCAGGTAGAACCAGCGGTAGGCGAGGACGAGGAAGTTCTGCCCGAACAGGTGCGTCCACACCCACACGAACGGCGCCCCGAACGCCGACCCCACGGCCTGGGCGTTCATCTCGTCGACGAACAGCAGGTCGCCCTGGGCGATCCGTTGGGCCAGGGCGACGATGTGCGAGCCGTCGTAGAGGTCTGCCCCGGACACCAGGCGCACGACCATCCAGCAGAGCAGCGCCAGGGCCGACAAGGCCACGACCCGACTCTCCCGCGCCTCGCTCACCCGAGCATCATGCCGTGTCGGCGGCCTCCGGTCGAAGCCCCGGGCCGCTCAGTCGCCGAGGACCCGACGCAGGTGCTCGTTCGCGAACGTCCGCGAGGGGTCTACCCGGTCCCGGACGGCGCGGAAGTCCTCGAACCGCGGGTAGAGCTCCCGCAACCGGTCCGCTGCGAGGCTGTGCACCTTGCCCCAGTGCGGCCGCCCGCCGTGGGCGGCGGCGAGCGACTCGAGCTCGGCGAGATAGTGGTCGGCCGGCATGCCGCGGAACTGGTGGACGGCCACGTAGGCGACGTCCTGCTGGTAGGCGGTCGAGAGCCACACGTCGTCGGCGGCGAGGAAGCGGACCTCGACGGGGAAGAGGATCGGCGCGCGGGTGCGGCGGACGAACGTGTCGAGCCCTTCGAGGATCTCGGCCACGGCAGCCCGCGGCACGGCGTACTCGCTCTCGACGAAGCGCACGCGGCGCGGGCTCACGAAGACCCGGTCGGACGGCGCGGTGTAGGTGCGCTCGCCCAGCGCCCGCGCGGCGACCGCGTTGAGCTGCGGGACCAGCGCGGGCCGCTGCGCGCCGACCCGACAGACCGCCTCGAACAGGCCGTTGGCGAGGATCTCGTCCTCCAGCACGCCCCGCCACCGCGGCAGCGGCCGACCCTCGTCGGCACCCGGGGCCAGCCGCCGGTTGGCCTTGACCAGGGCGCGGTCCGTCCAGGGGAACCAGAACAGCTCGGCGTGGTCGTGGGCGTCGACGAGCCCTGGCAGGTCGGCGAGGACGTCCGAGAGGGGCGCGGGGTACTCATGGGCGACGATGTCGAACGCCGGGACGCACTGCAGCGTCACGGCCGAGATGACGCCGAGGGCGCCCAGCCCGAGGCGGGCCGCCTCGAACAGCTCCGGATCGTCGCCGCCGGCCTGCAGGTCGACCACCGACCCGTCGGCCAGCACGAGCTGGAGCCCGCGGACGTCCGCGGTGATCCCCTGGTAGCGGCCGCCGGTGCCGTGGGTGCCGGTGGCGAGCGCGCCCGCGATGCTCTGGCTGTCGATGTCACCGAGGTTCGGCAGCGCCAGGCCGAGCAGGGCCAGGGTGCGGTTGAGCGCCCGGAGCCGGGTGCCCGCCGCGACCGTCACCAGCCCGGTGTTCCGGTCGGCGCGCAGCACCCCGGTCAAGCCGTCGAGGGTGATCTGGAGGCCGTCGGTCGCCGCGATCGGCGTGAACGAGTGCCCGGCACCCACGGCCTTGACCGCGCGACCTGCGGCGGTCGCTCCCGCGACCAGCTCGGCGAGCTCGGCGACCCGCGTCGGCCGGGCAACAGCGCTCGGCCGGGCCGTGACGTTGCCGCTCCAGTTGCGCCACTCGTGACCCGGCGCTGCCCCCTCGGCTCGCTCTGCTGCCTGGCTCATCCGAAGTTTCGTCCTTCCCCTCGATAGGTGGGCACCTCGTCGACCACCTGGCCGCCGGCGATCAGGTAGAGCCGATCGAAGCGCTCGCACGTCTCCCCCGCCTTCGCCGGGCGCAGCCACACCCGGTCACCGATCCGCACCGGCTCGCCGTCCCGTCGCCCGAGGCGCTCGGTCCGTCGCAGCGGCGTCTGCACCTCGCCGGCACCCTCCCGCGAGAGCAGTCGTAGACCGGCCGGGGCCACCGGGGTCGGCGCGTGGTCGGGCCCGGTGCGCCCCGAGGCGATGATGCCACCACCGGCCACCGTGACGATGTGCGGTGCGGGGATGCGGGTCACGCAGGTGACGAGGAACAGCGCCGCCTGCAGCGCCAGGTCGCGGTAGCCGTCGAACAGGGTGGGTGCGTAGAGCCCCGAGCCGGCGGCCAGCTCGGTCACCCCGCGCCGACCCGGCTCGGTGCGACCGGTGATGTGCAGGCTGCCGGTGCCGCCGCCGTTGACCAGCTCGAGCGAGCGGCCGGCCGCCTGCTCGACCGCCTCGATGATGTCGCTGCGCCGCCGGGCGAGCTCGGCGGCCGAGCGGCGCTTGACCAGCCGGATGGCGGGGCCGCGGTCGTCGACACCCGCGATCTGGGCCTCGTAGAAGAGCAGGCCGTCGAGCTCGGCGTGGTGGCTGCCGAGCACCGCCCGGGCCAGCGCCAGGACCTCCTCGACGTCGTGCAGCGGGGACCGCCGGGCCCCGAGGTGCTGGCGGCCGATGCGCAGCGACGCGTCGACGTCGATGACCACCCGCACGCGCGCGCCGCCGCCGGCGCCGAGCGCGTCGGCCACCAGCTCCAGGTGGGCGGGGTCGTCGATCGTGACGGCGATGGCAGCCCGCGCCGACTCGTCGCGGGCCAGCCGCTCGAGCGCCGGCCGGTCGGTGCTCGGGTAGGCAACGAGCAGGTCGTCGTGCCCCTGGTCCGCGAGCCACAGCGCCTCGCGCAGGGAGTAGCACATCACGCCGACGTACCCCGGGTGGCGGACGACCCGCTCCAGCAGCGGCCGGCACCGGACCGACTTGGTCACGACGCGGATCGGGCGGCCCGCGGCGGCCGTCACCATCGAGGCGGCGTTGGCGTCGAACGCGTCCAGGTCGACGACGGCGCACGGCAGCGGGACGTCGAGCCCGTCGCGCACGGTCGCGGCCAGAGCGCTCTCCAGCCCTGGGTCGAAGGCCACCGTGCTCGACATGCCCTCACTGTAATGCGACGGCCAGTCTCGCTGGGGTCAGACCACGCGATCTACCACGCCTGCGGCGACGGTGCGCAGCGCCTGGGTGACCTCGTTGTCACCGAGCGGAGTCAGCAGGTCCTGCGCCTCCTGGGCCACCGCGTGGGTGTAGCGACGGGCCTCCTCCAGCGCCGGGTGCGCGCGCAGCAGGGTGAGCGCCTCCTCGACGCCGGCGTCGTCCTCTGACAGGTCGGAGCGCAACAGCTCCTGCAGCCGGGCGTCAGCGGGGTCGCTCGACGCGAGCGCGTAGAGCACGGGCAGGGTCCGCACGCCCTCGCGCAGGTCGGTGCCCGGCGTCTTGCCGGACTGCTCGGACTCGGCGGCGATGTCGAGCAGGTCGTCGGCGAGCTGGAAGGCGATGCCCAGCTGCTCGCCGTAGCGACGCATGATCTCGACGACGTGCGGCTCGCAGCCCGCGAACATCGCGCCGTAGCGCGCCGCGGTGGCGATCAGGCCACCGGTCTTGTCGGCGAGGACGTCGAGGTAGTAGCCGACCGGCTCCACCCCGTCCGGACACGGCCGGTCGTCGCGGATCTGCCCGCTGCACAGGCGCACGAAGGTGTCGGCCTGGATCCGCACGGCCTCCGGACCGAGGTCGGCGACCAGCGCCGAGGCACGGCCGAAGAGCAGGTCGCCGATGAGGATGGCCGTGGAGTTGCCGTAGCGCGCGTTGGCGGAGACGACCGCCCGGCGCAGTTCGGCCTCGTCCATGACGTCGTCGTGGTAGAGCGAGGCCATGTGGATCAGCTCGACGGCCGTCGCGGCCTTGACGACCTGGTCGTCGCGACCGGTCCCGAGCTCGGCGGCGAGCAGGGTGAGCAGCGGTCGGAACCGCTTCCCCGAGCCCGCCAGGTGACCGCTCGCCTCGGTGATGAAGCCGTCCTCGCTCTGCAGGACGCCCTCGAACAGCGTGTTGACCTCCGCGAGCCCAGCAAGCAGGCGCCCGGTCAGCTCGGCCGAGGCACCGGGGATGACCGAGGGCGCGTCGGCGGCAGGGGTCCCGCTCATGGGAGGAACTGCGAGTTCTGCGTCGCCAGCTCAAGCAGGCGAGCAGGGACGACGCCGAGGATCACGGTCATGGCGACGCCGGTCGCGATCGCGATGGTGCTGGCCGCGGACGGCAGGACCACCCGGGCCGCACCGGCGGCGTCCTGCGGGGCCGGCTCGGCGAAGTACATGACCAGGATGACCCGGAAGTACGCCCACGCGGTGATGGCAGAGCACAGCACGCCGATGACGGCGAGCCAGATGCCCATCGTCCCGCCGTGCGCGATCGCGGCGTTGAAGACGCCGAACTTGGAGGTGAAGCCCGACGTCAGCGGGATGCCCGCGAAGGCCAGCATGAGCAGGGTGAACAGCGCGGCGACGACCGGCGCGCGTCGGCCGAGGCCGGCCCACTGCGAGATGGCGGTCGCCTCGGAGCCGTCGGCGTCGCGCAGCAGCGCGACGATGGTGAAGGCGGCGATGACGCTGAAGCCGTAGGCGATCGCGTAGAACAGGGCGCTCGCCACACCGGCCCGGTCGAACGAGAGCACCGCGACCAGGATGAAGCCGGCGTGCGCGATCGAGCTGTAGGCGAGCATCCGCTTGATGTCGGACTGCGCGATCGTGACGACGGATCCGACCACCATCGTGAGGACGGCGACGATCCACAGCGCCACCTGGAAGGACCAGCGGTCCCCTGCCACACCGACGTAGAGCACCCGCAGCAGGGCGGCCATCGCGGCGAGCTTGGTGCAGGCGGCCATGAAGCCGCTGACCGCGGTCGGCGCGCCCTGGTAGACGTCCGGCGTCCAGGCGTGGAACGGCACCGCGCCGATCTTGAACAGCAGCCCGATGAGGACGAAGAAGACACCGGGCAGCAGCAGGCCGTCGAGGCCGTTGACCGTGCCGATCGCCGTGGCGATGTCGTGCAGGCGCACCGACCCGGCGTAGCCGTAGAGGAGCGCGGCGCCGAACAGGTAGAACGCCGAGGAGAAGGCGCCGAGCAGGAAGTACTTGAGCGAGGCCTCCTGCGACAGCAGCCGGCGCCGACGGGCCAGGCCGGTGAGGACGTAGAGCGGCAGCGAGAGCACCTCGAGCGCCACGAACAGGGTCAGCAGGTCACCCGCGGCGGGGAAGATCAGCATGCCAAGGACCGAGAACATCGTGAGCGGGTAGATCTCGGTGGTGGTCGCGCCGAGCCGCTGGGCCAGACCCTCGGCGTGCGAGCCGGGGGCCGAGGCGCCGTCGCGGGTGAACGCGTCCATGTGGTCCGAGCCGAGCCGCTCCGACATGGCGAGCAGCCCGATCAGCGCGAGGACGCACAGCGAGCCCTGCACCAGCAGGGCCGGCCCGTCGATGACGATGGCGCCGGCGACCGTGGTGGTCTGGTTGGTGCGTGCGCCGGTCAGCACCGCGGCGAGCGCGCCGAGCAGCCCGAGGACGGCGATGGTCAGCTGCACGACGTAGCGCTTGTCGCGCGGGACGAAGGCCTCGACCAGCACGCCGAGGAGTGCGGCGACGGTCACGATGAGCAACGGAGCGACCGCGGCGACGTTGATCGTCGCCGGGACGAAGTCGGCACTCGGCACGAGCGAGGTCACTTGGCACTCTCCTTGGCGGTGTCGACGCCGATGCCGGCGATGGGCGGCGGGTCGGTGACGCCGACCTGCTGCAGGACCGTGGTCATCGCCGGGTTGATGACGTCCAGGGCCGGCTTGGGGTAGAAGCCGAGGCCGAGCAGCGCCACGATCAGGGGCGCGACGACCCACTTCTCGCGAGCCGTGAGGTCACGCACGGGGGTGGCCAGCTCGGGCTTGGGCCCGGTCATCATCCGCTGGTACATGAGCAGGATGTAGAGCGCGGCCAAGATGATCGCCAGCGCGGCGATCCCGCCCGCGACCGGGTGCCGCTGGAAGGTGCCCACGAGGACGAGGAACTCCGAGACGAACGACCCCATGCCGGGCAGCGCCAGGCCGGCGAGCCCCGCGAAGAGGAACACGCCCGCGAGCACCGGGGTGACCCGCTGCCAGCCGCCGAAGTCGGGGATCAGCTGGCTGCCGCGGCGCCGGATCAGCATGGCGGCGACGAGGAACAGCGCGGCGGTCGTGAACCCGTGGTTGATCATGTAGAGCGCGGAGCCGTTGGCCGCGGTGGTGGTGAACGCGAAGATGCCGAGCACGATGAAGCCGAAGTGGCTGATCGAGGTGCAGGCGATGAGTCGCATGATGTCCTTCGACGCGATCGCGAGGAAGGCGCCGTAGAACACCGAGATCAGCGCCAGCACGATGATCACTGGGGCGGCCCAGCGGCTGGCGTCGGGGAACAGCGGCAGGCAGAAGCGCAGCATCCCGAAGGTGCCGACCTTGTCGAGGATGCCGACGAGCAGCGTGGCCGTGGCCGGGGTGGCCTGCTGGGCGGTGTCCGGCAGCCAGGTGTGCACCGGCCACATCGGCGCCTTCACGGCGAAGGCGAAGAAGAAGCCGAGGAACATCAGCCGCTCGGCCGTCTCGCCCATCTGCAGGCCGGTGAGGTTGGTGACCAGCATGGCGGTCGGGCCGCCGGTGCTCTGGGCGAACAGACCGATGAGCGCCGCGAGCATGACCAGCCCGCCGACGAAGCCGAAGATCAGGAACTTCAGGGCGGCGCGGCGCCGATCGGGCCCGCCATAGCTGCCGACGAGGAAGTAGACCGGGAAGAGCAGCGCCTCGAAGAAGACGTAGAACAAGAACACGTCGGTCGCGGCGAAGACGCCGACGATGCAGGTGATGAGGACGAGCAGCAGCGCAAAGTAGTTCTGCTCGCGCCGCCCACCGACCGGGACCTCGTGCCAGGCCGCCAGGATGCAGACCGGGGCGAGGACGAGCGACATCAAGATCAGGGTGAGCGACATGCCGTCGACACCGAGGGCCCAGGACGTGCCGAACGCGGGGATCCACGAGTGCTGCTCGACGAGCTGGAACTGCGCACCACCGATGCGGTACTGCGTCGCCGCGACCACCCCGACGAGCAGGGTGAGCAGGGTGGTCCCGAGAGCCACCTGCTTGGCGCGCCACGCAGCGGAGTCCGGCAGGACGGCCGTGATGGCGGCGCCGACGAGCGGCAGCACGCACAGCACGGTCAACCAGGGGACGTTGGACATCACTGCATCACCCACATCGTGCCGAGGATCACGACGATGCCCGCGAGCATCGTCAGGGCATAGGACCGGACATAGCCGTTCTGGAGCTTGCGCAGGCTCTGGGCGGCGTCCATCAGGCCGACGCCGAGGCCGCGCGCCCCACCGTCGACGACCGTGTCGTCACCGGCCGCGAGGCCGTTGGCAAGCGCGTTGCCGGGCTGCACGAACAGCCCGTCGTTGAACGCGTCCTGGTAGAAGTCGTTGGCGGCCAGCCGGGTCACGGCGGACCCGCGCGGTGCCACCTGAGGCACCTCGTCGCGCCAGTACTTCATCCAGGCGACGGCCACCCCGATCACCATCAGCAGCTGGGTGAGCAGCGTGATGACGAGCACCGGCAGCACCGGGTGCTCCTCGCCGTGCCCGCCGACCACGGGCTCCAGCCAGCCGGGGAAGCCGGCGAAGTTGAGGACCGCGCCGAGCGCGACCGAGCCCACGGCCAGCACGATCATCGGGATCGTCATGGTCGACGGCGCCTCGTGCGGGTGGTCGCCCTCGAGCCAGCGGCGCCGACCGTGGAAGGTGAGGAAGAACAGCCGCGACATGTAGAACGCGGTGAGACCCGCGACGAGCATGGTCGTCAGGCCGAACACCCAGGGGCGCCAGCCCTCACCGATGAACGCCGCCTCGATGATCTTGTCCTTGGACCAGAAGCCGGACAGCAGCGGGAAGCCGATGATCGCGAGCCAGCCGCACAAGAAGGTAATCCAGGTGGTCTTCATCTTGCCCGAGAGGGCACCGAAGGTCCGCATGTCGACCCGGTCCCCCATGGCGTGCATGACCGAGCCGGCGCCGAGGAACATGCCGGCCTTGAAGAAGCCGTGGGTGAGCAGGTGGAAGATCGCGAAGGCGTAGCCGACCGGGCCGAGGCCCGCGGCGAGCATCATGTAGCCGATCTGGGACATCGTGGAGGCCGCGAGCGCCTTCTTGATGTCGTCCTTGGCGCAGCCGATGATCGCGCCCATCGTGAGGGTGATGGCACCGACGATGGTCACGGCCAGCTGGGCGGTCGGCGCCAGGTTGAACAGCGACGACGAGCGCACGACGAGGTAGACCCCCGCGGTCACCATGGTGGCCGCGTGGATGAGCGCCGACACGGGGGTCGGGCCGGCCATCGCGTCGCCGAGCCAGCTCTGCAGCGGGAACTGCGCGGACTTGCCGCAGGCGGCCAGCAGCAGCATCAGCGCGATGAAGGTGACCCAGCCGGTGGGCGCGTTGTGCGCCGCCGCATCCACCCCGGTGAACGTCACGGTGCCGAAGCAGGCGAACATCGCCATGATCGCGAGCGACATGCCGACGTCACCGACACGGTTGGCGAAGAACGCCTTGTTGGCGGCGGACGCGTAGGGCGGGTTCCAGTTCCAGAAGCCGATCAGCAGGTAGGACGCCAGACCGACGCCCTCCCAGCCGACGTAGAGCATCAGGTAGGAGTCCGCGACCACGAGCGTGAGCATGGCGGCGATGAACAGGTTGAGGTAGGCGAAGAACCGGCGCTTGTCCGGGTCGTGCGCCATGTAGCCGAGCGAGTAGACGTGGATCAGCGAGCCGACGAAGGTGATCAGCAGCACGAACGCGATGGACAGCTGGTCCAGCCGGATCCCCGCGTCGACGTGGAAGGATCCCGCCGGCACCCACGAGTAGAGCGTGCGCGTCACCGCGCGCTCGTCGGCCGGCTTGGCCAGCATCTCGACGAAGATCGCCGCGCCGACGCCGAAGCTGGCCCAGGACAGACCGGTCGCGAGCGCCGGGCCGAAGGAGTTGGTGCGGCGGCCGCCGAGCAGCAGCAGGGCGGCACCGAGCGCCGGCAGCGCGATGAGCAGCCAGCCGAGGCCGGCGATGCCGTCCGCCTGGTGCACGGTCGCGGCACCCTCGGTGCCGAGGGCCGCAAGGGCGGTGGTGGGAAGTGTCACGCCAGTCGCTCCTTCTACAGCTTCAGCAGGTTCGCGTCGTCGACCGAGGCCGAGCGGCGGGCCCGGAAGATCGCCATGATGATCGCCAGGCCCACGACGACCTCGGCGGCCGCGACGATCATGACGAACAGCGCGATGGCCTGCCCGTCCAGGGAGCCGTGCATCCGGGCGAAGGTGACGAAGGCGAGGTTGGCGGCGTTGAGCATCAGCTCGACGCCCATGAAGACGATGATCGCGTTGCGGCGCACCAGCACGGTGACCGCGCCGAGCGAGAAGAGCACCACCGAGAGGTAGATGTAGTTCATCAGGCTCATCGGGCCCGACCCTCCTCGATCTCGTGGGTGATGGCTTCCTCGATCTCCTCGAACTGGCCGGGCTGGGCGACCTGGTTGCGGGCCTCGAGGACGGGCGAGACGGACAGCTCGCTCGGGGTGCCGTCCGGCAGCAGGGCCGGGGTGTCGACCGCGTTGTGCCGGGCGTAGACACCGGGGGCGGGCAGGCCGGCCGGGTAGTGGCCCTCGCGGAACCGCCGCTCGGAGTAGACCCGCTGGGTGACCTTGGGCACCAGGCGCTTCTTGTGGGCGAGCACCATGGCCGCCAGGGCCGCGGTGATGAGCAGCGCGG
Organism: Arsenicicoccus piscis; assembly: GCF_022568835.1. Taxonomy (GTDB): domain Bacteria; phylum Actinomycetota; class Actinomycetes; order Actinomycetales; family Dermatophilaceae; genus Arsenicicoccus; species Arsenicicoccus piscis. Next base: position 464,571 of record NZ_JAKZHV010000003.1, on the reverse strand, counting down.
AGGTCAGCTCGAACACCCAGACGTAGGGCCCGAAGATGAGCTTGCCGAGCCCCTGAACGTTGCCGCCGGCGTTGGCCGCGTCGAGCCCGACGATCGCCGGGGTGCCGACCTGGCCGATGACCGCACACAGCAGGGCGCCGAGCCCGAGACCGAGCAGGATGCCGCCGACGCGGACGCCGCGGTGGGTCTCGACGGTCGAGTCGGCGGAGTCGACACCGATCATCATCAGCACGAAGAGGAACAGCATCATCACGGCGCCGGTGTAGACGAACACCTGCACGACGCCGAGGAAGTCGGCGTGCTGGGCGAGGTAGAGCACGCCCAGGTTGATCATGATGACGGCCATGCACATCGCCGCGTAGACCGCTCGGCGCGCGAAGATCAGGCCGAGGGCGGCCAGCACGCTGACCGTGCCGAGGACCCAGAAGACGACGGCCTCACCGGTGCCGGTCATGCCCGGGCTCCCTTCCGCTGCGCCGTCTGCTGCCGAGTGCGTGCGTCGGCCCGCTCGTCGGCCCGTGCGTCGGACTGCTCGTAGGCGTGCTCGTCGGCGTGCTCGTCGACCCAGGCGACCTGGTCGGGCGTCGCCCGCGAGACCCTGCCAAGGAAGTAGTCGCGCTCCTCCATGCCGGCCACCATCGGGTGCGGCGGCGCGAGCATGCCCTCCTGGACGGGGGCGAGCAGCTGGTCCTTGGTGAAGATCAGCGCACCCCGGGTGTGGTCGGCCAGCTCGTACTCGTTGGTCATCGTGAGCGCCCGGGTCGGGCAGGCCTCGATGCACAGCCCGCAGAAGATGCAGCGCAGGTAGTTGATCTGGTAGACGCGGCCGTAGCGCTCGCCGGGCGAGAACCGCCCGGTGCCGCCCAGCTCGCTCGGGGTGTCGTCGTTGTCGGCGCCCTCGACGAGGATCGCGTCGGCCGGGCAGGCCCAGGCGCACAGCTCGCAGCCGACGCACTTCTCGAGCCCGTCGGGGTGCCGGTTGAGCTGGTGGCGGCCGTGGAAGCGCGGCGCGGTCGGACGCTTGACCTCGGGGTACTCCTCGGTCTCGCGCTTGCGGAACATGGTCCGGAAGCTCACACCGAAGCCGGCGATGGGCGCGAACATGTCGGCGAAGAAGCCGCTCTGCTCGGTCGTGCTCTTGTCGTCAGCCACGGGTGTCCTCCTGCGATGACGTCGCGGACGTGCGGGCGATGGGCCGGCGGCCGGAGCCGGGCTCGACCAGGGTCTGGCCCGGCAGCGGCGGCACCGGGTGACCGCCGGCGAAGGGGTCTACGTCGGTCGGACGGTCCTGCGCGCGGGCCGCCTCGATGCGGTCCCGACGGCGCTCGTAGAGCGTGGCGGCGATCAGCGCGAGCACGAGCACCAGCCCCATGACGATGAGGACGGCCACGGGCAGCGCTCGTCCACCGAGGCCGATCGTCGCGCTACCGAGCCAGCCAAGCATGGCCGCCCGCACGAAGGCGACGATCATGACCCACAGCAGCGTGGCCGGGATGAGCATCTTCCACCCGAACGCCATGAACTGGTCGTAGCGCGTGCGGGGCAGGGTGCCGCGGACCCAGACGAAGAAAAACATGAACAGCCACAGCTTGATGGTGAACCAGAGCAGCCCCCACCAGCCGTGGTTGAGCATGCCGTCGTTGATCAGGGTGAGCGGCGGCGGGGCCTGCCAGCCGCCGAAGAACAAGGTGGTGGCGAGTGCCGACACGGTGAACATGTTGACGTACTCGCCAAGGAAGAACATGCCGAACTTCATGCCGGAGTACTCGGTGTGGTAGCCGCCGACGATCTCGCCCTCGCCCTCGGCGAGGTCGAACGGCAGGCGGTTGGTCTCACCGAACATGCAGATGACGAAGACGATGAAGGAGAAGAAGGCCGGCAGCACGAACCAGAGGCTGCGCTGGGCGGCGACGATCTCGGACGTCTGCATCGACCCGGCGTAGATGAACACCGCGACGAGCGACAGGCCCATGGCGATCTCGTAGGAGACCACCTGCGCCGTCGAGCGCAACCCACCGAGCAGCGGGTAGGTCGAGCCGGAGGACCAGCCGGCCAGCACGAACGAGTAGGCGGCGACCGAGGCGACCGCCAGCACCAGCAGCGCGCTGACCGGCACGTCGGTGATCTGCAGCGGCGTGCGGTGCCCGAACAGGTTGACCTCGCCGGCCATCGGGATGATCGCGAAGGAGATGAACGCCGTCGAGCCGGCGATGATCGGCGCGAGGTTGTACATGAACGCGTCGGCGTTCTTGGGCGTGAAGGTTTCCTTCCACACCAGCTTGAAGCCGTCGGCGAGGGTCTGGAAGACGCCGCCGGGGCCGAACCGGTTGGGGCCGGGGCGCTGCTGCATGAAGCCCACCACGCGCCGCTCGAACCAGATGACGATGACGACGCTGAGCATCAGGTAGACGAAGACGAACAGCGCCTTGACCAGCGTGAGCCACACGGGGGTGTCGCTGAAGTCGGCGCGGTAGGGGTCACCGGGCGGGAGGTCGGCCGCCGCCGTCAGACCTGAGGTCAACAACTGGCCGAGCCCGGCCACCGAGGCGATGAGGCTCACGAGGACTGCCCACCCTTCGTCACGGTCACCAGGGAGCCGTGGTCGGCGTCGAGGAGCGTGCGGACCCCCTGGCCCGCGCTCTTGGTCGGGACCCAGACGACGCCGTCGACCATCGCGGTCAGCTCCAGCGGCAGGGTCATCGACCCGACTGCGGTGGAGACGACGACGGTGTCACCAGGGGCGAGGCCGACGGCGTCGGCGCTCGCGGCGGACATCCGGGCGACGGCCGGACGGGCGGTGCCGGCGAGGTAGGGCTCGCCCTCCTGCAGCGCACCGTCGTCGATCAGCTGGCGCCAGGTGGCGAGCCGGAACCGGCCGGCCTTGAGGTCGATCGCCTGGCCGGACCGGTCGGCGTGCCCGTCGTGGGTGCTGGGGGTCGAGGAAGCCCGCGCGGACGTGCCGGCTGTGCCGCGCGCCCCCTGGTAGGGACCGACGCGGGTCATCTCGGCGTCGACCTGACGCACCGAGCGGGTGCCGAGGAACTCGCCCAGCTCGGAGGCCAGCAGGTCCAGGACCCGGTAGTCGCTCATCAGCTCGGAGTCGAGGGCCAGCTCGAAGGGGCGGATCCGGCCCTCCCAGTCGACGAACGCCCCGGCCTTCTCGGAGAACGACGCGACCGGCAGCACCACGTCGGCGATGCCGGCGATCGGCGACTCGTGCGTCTCGAGCGAGACCACGAACGCGCGCTCGAGCCCGGCGCGGGCGGTCCGCTGGTCGGGCAGGTCGGCGAGCTCGACGCCACCGACGACCAGCGCGGCGAGCTCACCGGAGGAGGCTGCGCGCAGCATGGCAGAGGTGTCGAGACCCGGCTCGGTCGGGAGCCGGTCGACCTGCCACAGCGCGGCCAGCTCGGCCGCGGTGGAGGCGTCGATCGGCCGGCCACCCGGGTAGACCGTGGGCAGCGCCCCGGTCTCGAGGGCCGCGCGCTCGCCGGCCCGGCGGGGCACCCAAGCGAGCCGGGCGCCGGTGGCCTGGGCGGCCTCTACCGCAGCCTGGAAGCCGCCGGGTGAGGAGACGAGCCGCTCCCCCACGAGGATGACGCCACCCTCCTTCAGGCCGGCGGCGGCCTGCTCGAAGTCACCGGTGCCGGCCGCGAGCCCGCGCAGCGCTGCGGCCTCCTCACCGGGCAGGCACGGCAGCACGGTGCCGCGCATCTTGGTGGTGCCGGCGGACGCGAACGGCGCGATGGCGTAGACCGTGGTGCCGCTCTTGCGGGCGGCCTTGCGCAGGCGCAGGAAGACGATGGGCGACTCGTCCTCGGGCTCGAAGCCGGCGAGGACGACCGTGCCGGCCTGCTCGAGGTCGGTGTAGGTGACGCCGCCGTAGCCGGGCGCCGTGGTGGCGACGTGCTCCGCGAGGAACGCGGCCTCCTCGGCCGAGTGCGGGCGGGCCCGGAAGTCCACCGAGTTGGTGTGCAGGACCGTGCGGGCGAACTTGGCGTAGGCGTAGGAGTCCTGCGCGCTCACCCGACCGCCCACGAGCACGCCGGCCCGACCGGCCGCTGCCTCGAGGCCGGCCGTGGCGGCCGCGAGGGCCTCGGGCCAGGACGCGACGACCAGCTCGCCGTCCTTGCGGACCAGCGGCATCCGCACGCGCGTGGGGGTGGTGGCGTACATGAAGGCCCAGCGGCCCTTGTCGCAGCTCCACTCCTCGTTGACCTCGGGGTCGTTTCCCGCGAGCCGGCGCAGCACGACGCCGCGGCGGTGGTCGGTGCGCAGCGAGCAGCCGGAGGCGCAGTGCTCGCAGGTGCTCGGGGTGGAGACCAGGTCGAACGGGCGCGACCGGAACCGGTAGGCGGCGCCGGTCAGCGCGCCCACCGGGCAGATCTGCACGGTGTTGCCGGAGAAGTAGGACTGGAACTCGGCGTGTTGGTAGATGCCGATCTGGGAGACCGCACCGCGCTCGGTGAGGGAGATGAACGGGTCGCCCGCGATCTGCTCGGAGAAGCGGGTGCACCGCTGGCAGAGGATGCAGCGCTCGCGGTCGAGCAGCACCTCGGTCGAGATGTTGACCGGCTTGGCGTAGGTGCGCTTGACGTCGGTGAAGCGGGTCGCGACCCGGCCGTTGGACATCGCCTGGTTCTGCAGCGGGCACTCGCCGCCCTTGTCGCACACCGGGCAGTCGAGCGGGTGGTTGATGAGCAGCAGCTCCATGACGCCGTGCTGGGCCTTGTCGGCGACGGCCGAGCTCTGCTGGGTCTTGACGTGCATGCCGGGGCCGACGGCCATGGCGCAGGCCGGCTGCGGCTTGGGCATCCAGGACAGCGAGCCGTCCTTGCCGGGCATGGCGACCTCGACCAGGCACTGGCGGCAGGCGCCGACCGGGTCCAGCAGCGGGTGGTCGCAGAACCGCGGCACCTGGATGCCGATCTGCTCGGCCGCGCGGATGATCATGGTGCCCTTGGGCACCTTGACGACCACCCCGTCGATGGTGACCTCGACGAGGTCGGCGGCCGAGGGGGCCTTGCTGGTGGCGTTGGTGGTCGCGGTCATCGGGCCACGCTCTCCTTCGCGAAACGGTCGATGCCTGCGGCGGGAAGGCCACGTGCCAGGGGGTGTGCATCCCGGTCTCGAACTCCTCCCGGAAGTGGGTGATGCCCGACAGGATCGGGCTCGTCGCCGCGTCGCCGAGGGCGCAGAAGGAGCGGCCGGCGATGTTGCTGCAGATGTCCTGGAGCTTCTCGATGTCGCCCTCCTGGCCGACGCCGGCCTCCAGCCGCTCCATGATCTGGCCGAGCCACCAGGTGCCCTCACGGCACGGCGTGCACTTGCCGCAGGACTCGTGCCGGTAGAAGTCGGTCCAGCGCGAGATAGCCCGCACCACCGAGACGGTCTCGTCGAAGACCTGCAGCGCGCGGGTGCCGAGCATCGAGCCGGCCGCGGCGACCGAGTCGAAGTCGAGCGGCACGTCGAGGTGCTCCTCGGTGAAGATCGGCGTGGACGAGCCACCCGGGGTCCAGAACTTCAGCCGGTGCCCGGGGCGGATGCCGCCGCACATCTCGATCAGCTCACGCATGGTGATGCCGAACGGCGCCTCGAACTGGCCTGGGCTCACGACGTGACCCGACACCGAGAAGATGCCGTGACCGGCGGACTTCTCGGTGCCCATGTCCTTGAACCACTCCGGGCCCTTGAGCAGGATGTAGGGCACCGACGCGATCGACTCGACGTTGTTGACCGAGGTCGGCCGCGCGTAGAGACCGGCGGCACCGGGGAACGGCGGCTTCAGCCGGGGCTGGCCGCGACGGCCCTCGAGCGAGTCGAGCAGCGCGGTCTCCTCGCCACAGATGTAGGCGCCCGCGCCCGCGTGGACGATGATGTCGATCTTCTTGCCGGTGCCGAGGACGTCGTCGCCGAGGTAACCGGCGGCCTTCGCCTCCTCGACCGCGTGCAGCAGTCGGCGGTAGACGTGCACGACCTCGCCGCGCAGGTAGATGAATCCGGTGTCGCCACCGATCGCGAGGGTCGCGATGGCGAGCCCCTCGATCAGGTGGTGCGGCGCCGCCATCATCAGCGGCACGTCCTTGCAGGTGCCCGGCTCGGACTCGTCGGCGTTGACGACGATGTAGCGCGGCCCCCCGTCGGGCGGGGCCATGAAGGACCACTTCATGCCGGTGGGGAAACCCGCACCGCCGCGGCCGCGGATGTTGGACTCCTTGACCTGGGTGATGATGTCGCCCGGGTCCATGGTCAGCGCCTTGCGCAGCGCCTGGTAGCCCTCGGCGTGCTCTTCGTACGTCGCCAGGCTCCACGAGTGCGGCAGGCCCCACGTGCGGGTGAGGACCGGGGTCAGCTGGGTGCTCACTGGGGGTTCCCCTTCTGCGCGTCGTCGGCGGCGGTGCCGGGCTCGGCGTCCGGCACCTCGTCGGCCGAGGCCGGCCCGCCGGCGGGCGCCTCGGCGGACGAGTGCTTCTCGCCGGGGCCGGGGTGGGCCTCGCCGCCCGCGCCGGACCGCTCGGTGGTGCCGGCCTGCTCGTCGCTCTCCTGGGTGGTCCCGTCGGTCGCGCTCTGGTCCCAGCCCTGCTCGCGGGCGATCCCGAGGCCGAGCAGCGACGGCGCGCCGGCGCTCGGGCCCTGGTCGGCGAGGCCGTCGGTGAAGCCGGCGAGGACGCGGGACATCTCGGTGAACGTCGTCAGCCGGTCCGGACCGCGGGTGGGACGCACCGGCCGGCCCGCGCGCAGGTCGTCGACCAGCACCTTCGCCGACTCCGGCGTCATGTTGTCGAAGAACTCCCAGTTGGCCATCACCACGGGCGCGTAGTCGCACGCGGCGTTGCACTCGATCCGCTCGAGGGTGATGACGCCGTCCTCGGTGGTCTCGTCGTGCCCCACGTCGAGGTGCTCGGACAGCTCGTCCCAGATCTGGTCGCCGCCCATGATGGCGCACAGCGTGTTGGTGCAGACCCCGACGAGGTAGCGCCCGTTGGGGTGGCGCTTGTACTGCGTGTAGAACGTCGCCACGCCGGCCGCCTCGGCGGTGGAGACCTGCGCGAACTCGGCGGCGAGCTCGAGCCCGCGGGTCGTGACGTAGCCGTCGTAGCTCTGCACCAGGTGCAGCAGCGGCAGCAGCGCCGACCGGGCCTGCGGGTAGCGCCCGGCGACCTGGGCGGCCTCGCGGCGCAGCCGGGCCAGGGTCGCGTCGTCGTAGCCCTCGACCTCGACCTGCTCCTGGGTGCCGTAGTTGGGCGCGTCGAAGCCGTGCGGGTGGAACTGGTAGACCTCGGCCTGCGCCGACGCCGGACCGGCGGGGTCCGTGGTGCCGGCGTGCCGGACCGACTGGGTCTGCTGGCTCTGCTGGGTCTGCGACATCAGCGGTCCACCCCTCCGAGGACGGGGTCGACCGAGGCGACCGCGACGATGACATCCGCGACCTGGGCGCCCTCGCACATGGCGGCGACGGTCTGCAGGTTGTTGAAGCCCGGGTCCCGGAAGTGGGCCCGGTGCGGGCGGGTGCCGCCGGTCGACACCAGGTGACAGCCCAGCTCGCCCTTGGGCGACTCGACCACGGAGTAGACCTGGCCCGGAGGCACGCGGAAGCCCTCGGTCACCAGCTTGAAGTGGTGGATGAGCGACTCCATCGACTCGCCCATGATCTCGCGGATGTGGTCGAGGCTGTTGCCCATGCCGTCGCCGCCGATCGCGAGCTGCGCCGGCCAGGCGATCTTCTTGTCCTCGACCATGACCGGGCCGGGATTGCGCTCGAGCCGCTCCATGCACTGCTCGACGATCTTGATGGACTCCCACATCTCGGCGAACCGCACGGCGAGGCGGCCGTAGGCGTCGCAGGTGTCGCGCACCGGCACCTCGAAGTCGTAGGTCTCGTAGCCGAAGTAGGGGTCTACCTTGCGCAGGTCGTGCGGCAGGCCGGTGGCCTTGAGCATCGGGCCGGTGACGCCGAGCGCCATGCAGCCGGTCAGGTCGAGGTAGCCGACGTCGACCATGCGCCCCTTGAGGACGGGGTTCTCCAGGATCAGCGCCTCGAGCTCGCGGATGCCGCGCTTGAGCAGCGGCAGCTCCTCCTTGAGCAGGTCGATGGTGCCGGGCGGGATGTCCTGCGCGACGCCGCCGGGGCGGAAGTACGCGTGGTTCATGCGCAGACCGGTGACCAGCTCGAAGACCCGCAGGGTGCGCTCGCGCTCGCGGAAGCCGAACTCCATGACCGTCGTCGCGCCGAGCTCCATGCCGCCGGTGCCGGTGCAGACCAGGTGCGAGCCGATCCGGTTGAGCTCCATCATCATCACGCGGATGACGTTGGCCCGGTCGGGGATCTGGTCGGTGATGCCGAGCAGCTGCTCGACGCCGCGGACGTAGGCCGCCTCGTTGAACAGCGGCGTGAGGTAGTCCATCCGGGTGCAGAAGGTCACGCCCTGGGTCCAGGTGCGGAACTCCATGTTCTTCTCGATGCCGGTGTGCAGGTAGCCGATGCCGACGCGGGCGTCGTGCACGGTCTCGGCGTCCAGCTCGAGGATGAGCCGCAGCACGCCGTGCGTGGACGGGTGCTGAGGGCCCATGTTGACGACGATGCGCTCGTCGGAGTGCTCGACCGCCTCGCGGGCGATGTCGTCCCAGTCGCCGCCGACCGAGTCGAGGACGTAGCCCTCCTCGGCGTCGCCGGCACCACGGGTGGCCTGGTAGTGGGTGCTCGTGCTCATCAGTTGTACGACCTCCGCTCGTCCGGCGGCGGGATGGAGGCACCCTTGTACTCCACGGGCACCCCGCCGAGGGGGTAGTCCTTGCGCTGGGGGTGGCCCGGCCAGTCGTCGGGCATCATGATCCGCGTGAGCGCCGGGTGGTCGTCGAAGACCACGCCGAAGAAGTCCCACGTCTCGCGCTCGTGCCAGTTGGCGCCGGGGTAGGTCGCGGTGACGGAGGGCACGTGCGGGTCGGCGTCCGGGACGCTCACCTCGAGGCGCACCCGGCGCCCCGCGTGCGTGAGCGACAGCAGGTGGTAGACCACGTGCAGCTCGCGGTCGGTCTCGCTCGGGTAGTGCACGCCCGAGACGCTGACGCACTGCTCGAAGCGCAGCTTGGGGTGGTCGCGCAGCGCCTGCGCGACCACCGGCAGATGCTCGCGGCGCACGTGGAAGGTCAGCTCGCCATGGTGCACGACCGTCTGCTCGACGGCCTCCTGGAACGACGCGCTGGTGCCGACCAGGGCCTGCTCGAGCTGGTCGGCGACGTGGTCGAAGTACGACCCGTAGGGCCGCTCGGCCTGACCGGGGAACAGGATCGGCGAGACCAGGCCGCCGTAGCCCGAGGTGTCGCCGCTGCCCGCGATGCCGAACATGCCGTGCCGGGTGCCGACGACGGTCGGGTCGCCGGTGACCGGGCGAGCCTCGAGCGCGTTGTCGGAGGGATCTCCGGCGGCGGTGGTGCCGCTGCTGACCGGCGTGTCACCGCTGCTGGGTGCGTCCTTGCCGGTCGGGATGTCCTGGTGCGGAGGGACGTCCTTGGCGGGCGGGTTGTCGCTCATGCCAGCAGCCCCTTCTGCAGCTCGAGCGGGGTGGCCGTCATCGCGGCCTGCTCGGCGGCGCGGGCGGCTTCCTCGCGGTTGACGCCCTGCGGGGAGTTCTTGACGTACTCGTGCAGGGTGAGGATGGCGTGGAAGAGCATCTCGGGGCGGGGCGGACACCCGGGCAGGTAGACGTCGACGGGCACGATGTGGTCGACGCCCTGGACGATCGCGTAGTTGTTGAACATGCCGCCGGAGGAGGCGCACACGCCCATCGAGATGCACCACTTGGGCTCGGGCATCTGGTCCCACACCTGGCGCACGACGGGCGCGAACTTCTGGCTGCAGCGGCCGGCGACGATCATCAGGTCGGCCTGGCGCGGGGTCGCCGAGAAGCGCTCCATGCCGTAGCGGGCGATGTCGAAGTCGGGGCCGCCGGAGGCCATCATCTCGATCGCGCAGCAGGCCAGCCCGAAGGTGGCAGGCCACATCGAGCGGTGCAGCATCTGACCCGCGACCTTCTCCAGCGTGGTCAGCGCGATCCCGGCCGGGATCTTGTCCTCGACACCCATGGTCAGTCCCACTCCAATCCGCCGCGGCGCCACACGTAGGCGTAGGCGATGAACACTGCGATCACGAACAGCACCATCTCGATCAGCGCGAACAGCCCCAGCTGGTCGAACGCGACCGCGAAGGGGAACAGGAAGATCGACTCGACGTCGAAGACGATGAACAGCATGGCCGTGACGTAGTACTTGACCGGCACGCGACCGCCGCCGGCGGCCTGGGGGCTGGGCTCGATGCCGCACTCGTAGGAGTCCAGCTTGGCCCGGTTGTAACGGGTCGGCCCGATCTTCGCGAAGACGAGCACGGACGTGGCCGCGAAGCCGATGCCGAGCACGAACAGGAAGAGGATCGGCACATACGGATTGATGCTCATCCCGTCACGCACCCCTTTCGGTCGGTATTCCTCGTCGTCATCCTAGGGTCACAGCTCTCGTCATGCCGCAGGGGCCACCTTGCTGAGGGCCTTCACGAGCCGGTCACCCGCGGTGCGGCCGTGCGGATCGGCCAGGTTGGCCATCACCTTGAGCAGCAGCCGCATGAGCGTCCGGCGGGGCAGGCCGTACTTCACCGCGAGGCGCATGACCTCGGGCTTCCCGATCAGGTAGGCGAATCCGCGGCCCAGCGTGAAGTAGCCGCCGAGCGAGGCCTTCATCACCTGCTCGTAGGAGCGCAGCACCCGCTCGCGATCCGGCCCCTCGGGGCGGGCGAGCGCCTGCACGATGATCTCGGCGGCGTGTCGCCCGGACTCCATCGCGTAGTCGATGCCCTCGCCGTTGAACGGGTTGACCATGCCGCCGGCGTCGCCGACGAGCAGCAGGCCGTCGGCGTAGAGCGGCTGGCGGTTGAACGCCATCGGCAGCGCCGCGCCGCGGATCTCGCCGACCCGGGTCTGCTCGCTGATCCCCCACTCCGGCGGCAGCGTCGCCACCCAGCGCCGCATGATGTCCTTGTAGTCCACGTGGCCGAAGGCCGGGGAGGTGTCCAGCATGCCGAGGCCCACGTTGACGCGGCCGTCGCCGAGCGGGAACAGCCAGCCGTAGCCCGGGAGAAGGATCTTCTTGGTCGCCGGGTCCGCCATCGCCGCGGGGTCGACGGTCGGGTCCTCCGGCACCCACAGCTCCAGCCACGACTCCATGTAGTCGTCGGCGCTGCGCAGCTCGGACTCGTAGTAGGCGCGCACGGCCACCCCCATCGGGCGGTCCTCGCGCTTCTCGCGGCCGGTGCGGATGCCCATCCGGCTCGAGACGCCGTCGGCGGCGATGACCACCGGGGCGCGGAACTCCTCGACGGCGCCGGTCGCGCGGCCGTCCTCACCCAGCACCTTGGCCGTGACGCCGACGACCCGACCGTCCTCGAGGATCGGACCGGTCACGGAGCGCCGCTCGAGCAAGGTGGCCCCACGGTCTACGGCGTGGCGGGCGAGGGTCTCGTCCAGGCGCATCCGGTCCCGGACGTAGCCGTGGTCGGGGAAGGCCGCACTGCCCGGCCAGTCGAGCTCGAAGGTCTGCCCGGCACCGACGATGCGCAGCCCCTTGTTGCGCGCCCAGCCCTGCGTCTGCGGCGCGGCGAGGCCGAGCGCCACCAGCTCGCGGCAGGCGCGAGGGGTCAGCCCGTCTCCACAGATCTTGTCGCGGGGGAACGCGGCCTTCTCGAGCAGGAGGACGTCGACGCCGGCCTGCGCCAGGTGGGCGGCGGCGGCCGCGCCGCCGGGACCTGCACCGACCACGATCACGTCAGCCGTCGAGGGCATGGTCGTGGTCACTGCTCGCGCTCCGTCCTTGGCTGTCGTGGGCTGTGCTGGGCTGTCGCCGTCGGGTCCGGGCTGGGCCGTCGAGCTCGCCCGTGAGTCTAGGAGGCCACCTGGTGCCTGTCGTGTTAGGTGGACCTAACGGGGCTTCACGCCGTGGTGGATGGCCGCGATGCCACCGGTGAGGCTGCGCCAGCGGACCTCGCTCCAGCCCGCCTCGCGCACCTTCTCGGCGAGCGCCCGCTGGTCCGGCCAGGCGCGGATCGACTCGGCGAGGTAGACGTAGGAGTCCGGGCTCGAGGACACCCGGCGGGCCACGGCGGGCAGCGCGCGCATGATGTATTCGGTGTAGACCCGCCGGGCCAGCGCGTTGGTCGGCTGGGAGAACTCCAGCACCACGAGCCGGCCACCGGGCCGGGTCACCCGCCAGAACTCGCGCAGGGCGGCGGGGTAGGCCGCGACGTTGCGCAGGCCGTACGACATGCTCACCGCGTCGAACGAGTCGTCCGCGAACGGCAGCGCGGTGGCGTCGGCCGCCGTGAACGCGAGGTCCGGGCGACGCTGACGGCCCTCCCGCAGCATGCCGAGCGAGAAGTCCGCGGGCACCACGTCGACGCCCGCGTCGGCCATCGGCTCGCTGCTGAAGCCGGTGCCGGCCGCGATGTCGAGCACCCGCTCGCCGCGCTGGGCGTCGACCGCCGCGACCGTCGCCGTGCGCCAGCGCCGGTGGTAGCCGGCCGTCATGGCGTCGTTGGTCAGGTCGTACTTGCGGGCCACCCCGTCGAACATCGCGGCGATCTCGCGCGGCGCCTTCTCCAGGGTCGGCCGGGTGCGGGCCGCGCTGTCGGTCCTGTCGCTCATGGGCCCATCCTGCCCCATCGCCGGCGGCTGTCGGCGACCCCCGGATCGACCGCGGGCCGGTGCTAGCCTGTGGTGTCCGGGCCCGACGACATGGACGAGGCACATGACCAACGCCCTACGGATCGTCTCCGTCTCCCCTTCCGATCTCGACCTGGGAGTCGCCGCGCGCAGCGGAAGCTTCCTGCAGCTGTCCTCCTGGGGACGGCTGAAGAGCGAGTGGTCCAGCGAGCGCATCGCGTGGATCGACGAGGCCGGGGAGCAGCAGGGCGTCGGCCTGATCCTGCACCGTCGCCTCCCGCGGATCGGGCGCTCGCTCGCCTACCTGCCCGAGGGGCCGGTGCTCCCCTACGACCAGGTGGCCCTCGACCCCGGCCGCTGGTTCGACCCGCTCGCCGCCCACGCCAAGGCGCAGGGCGCCTTCGCGCTCCGGGTGGGCTGCCCGAGCACCGCCCGCTCGTGGACCCCCGCGACCGTGAAGGCGGGGCTCGCCGACGACAGTGCCGGATCGCTCTACGACCTGCCGCCGGACAGCGTCGACCCGGCCGGCAGCGCGCTGATCCGCTGGCTGACGGCGCACGGCTACCAGCGCGCCGACGGTGGTGCCGGCTTCGCCGCCGGCCAGCCCCGGCTCACCGCCGGGCTCGATCTCACCGGGCAGGACGAGGTGTCCCTGCTCAAGGACATGAACCAGCAGTGGCGGCGCAACATCAAGGCCGCCGACAAGGCCGGCGTCACCGTGCGCACGGCCACCCCCGAGACGATGGCCGCCGACCTCGAGGCGTGGCACCGCTGCTACGTCGAGACCGCCGAGCGCGACGGCTTCACCCCGCGGCCCGCGAGCTACTTCCGCACCATGGTCGACGCCATCGGCGCCGAGGGCTCCCCAGCCCGGCTCGACCTCAACCTCGCGGAGGTCGACGGCGAGCTGCTCGCCGCCTCGATCTGCGTCACCCTGGCCGACCGCTGCTGGTACCTCTACGGCGCGTCGACGTCGGCCCGCCGCGAGGCCCGCGGCGCCAACGCCGTGCAGTGGTACGGCATGCGTCGGGCGCTCGCCGAGGGCTGCACGGTCTACGACATGCGCGGGATCACCGCCGACATCGCTGCGGACAACCCGCTCGCCGGGCTGGTGCGCTTCAAGCAGTCCGCCGGCTGCGCCGTCCACGAGCGCGTCGGCGAGTGGGACCTGCCGCTCAACCGGCTGCTGCACCGCGCGTTCCTCACCTACCTGCGGAGGCGCGGGTGACCTTCCGGCTCGTCATCGACCTGCCCCGCTGGCAGGCGCACCTGGACCGCTACCTCGCCGACCACCCGTGGGTGGTGCCGGTGGTCAAGGGCGACGGCTACGGCATCGGCGCCCAGCGCGTGCTGGAGCAGTGCGCGCGGGTCCGGGCGCCGCTGGTCGCCGTCGGCACCGTGGCCGAGGCGCGCGAGGCGCTGCTCGTCGTCCCCGGTGAGGTGATGGTGCTGTTCCCGGTCATCTCGGCCGCGGACCACGGCGAGCTGACTGACCCGCGGGTCGTGCGCACCGTCGCGGGCGAGGAGATCCTGCGGGCCGTCGCCGACGACGCAGGCCCCTGGGGCGAGCAGCGCTACGTCGTCGAGGTCGACTCCCCGATGGGGCGGCACGGGATCGAGTGGCCGCGCCTGCCCGAGCTGCGCACCGCGCTCGAGAACCCACGCTGCCAGGGGCTGACCCTGCACAACCCGCCGTTCGGCGACCGCGTCGGCTTCGTCGAGTCGCTGCTGCAGCGGCTGCGCGACGCGTCGATCACCGTCCCGCGGATCTACGCCTCGCACCTGACGAGCGACGAGGTGGGGCGGCTCAGCAGCCTCGCCGGCAGCACCGAGATCCTGGTGCGCACGGGCACCGACCTGTGGCTCGGAGACCTCGCCGCGCTGCAGGCCTACGGCACCGTCATCGACGTCCACCCGGTGCACAAGGGCCAGCCGATCGGCTACTCCCAGCGCAAGACTCGCGCCGACGGCTACCTCGCCGTCGTGAGCGGCGGCACCGCGCACGGCGTCGGCATCGAGACCGCTCGGCCCCGCATGACCCCGCGCCTCGCCGCTCGACGGGCAGCCCGCACCGTCGCCTCCGCGGTCGGTGCCGCCCCGTCGCCATTCCGCCTCGACGGTCGACGCCTCAGCTACGCCGACGTGCCGCACATGCAGGTCTCGATGGTGCACGTGCCGTCCGCCGACGCCGTCCGGCCCGGAGACGAGCTGCCCTGCGACATCCGGATCACGGTGACGCGCTTCGACGAGGTCGACGTCCGCTCGTGAGCCTGCCGGACCTGTCCACGACGTCGCACCGCACCTCGGCCCCCGCCCTGGTGTCGGTGACCACGCCGATCGACGACCCGGGTGACCTGCTCGCCCTGCTGCCGGCCGGTCTGCCTGCCGCACAGGTGTTTTCGTGGGTCCGCCGCGGCGAGGGCATGGTCGGCTGGGGGCACGCAGCGTCGTGCGACACCAGCGGCGACCGTCGCTTCCGCGACGCCCAGGACTGGTGGCGCGAGGTCTGCCTGACCGCCACGGTCGAGGACGACGTCGCCCTGCCGGGCACCGGCCTGGTGGGCTTCGGCTCGATGGCGTACTCCCCCCGCTCCCCCGCCGGCGGCCGGCTCGTCGTCCCCGCCGTGATCGTCGGCCGACGCGACGGGCGCGCCTGGCTCACCCGCGTGCGCCGCACCGGTCAGCCGTTCGCTGCCCCGGTGGGTGGTGGCGGTGCGAGCGTGACGCCGCTGGGCGCGGGGGTCGCGGGCGCCGCGGGGACGGCGGGCGCCGCGCCGGTCGCGCCGCGCGACCTGCGCTTCTCGGACGGGGCGATGTCCGGGCCCGACTACATGGGTGCGGTCGCCGCGGCCGTGCAGCGGATCGCGGCCGGCGAGCTCGACAAGGTGGTGCTCGCCCGGGACGTCGTCGCGACGGGTGCTTCGGCGCTGGATCCCCGCTGGCTGCTGCGCCGGCTCGCCGACGGCTACCCCAACACCTGGGTCTTCAGCGTCGACCGGCTGCTCGGAGCCACCCCTGAGATGCTCGTGCGCCTCGAGAAGCACCTGGTCACCTCCCGGGTGCTCGCCGGCACCATCCGCCGCACCGGCGACGACGACAAGGACCTGGCGCTCGCGGGGTCGCTCGCCCGCTCCTCGAAGGACCTCGAGGAGCACGAGTACGCCGTGGCGTCGGTCGCGGAAGCCCTTGCGCCGCACTGCAGCTCGATCAACGTCCCCGAGTCGCCGTTCGTGCTGCACCTGCCCAACGTGATGCACCTCGCGACCGACGTCGCCGGTGTCCTGTCGGCCCAGTCGACGTCGCTCGCGCTCGCCGAGGCGCTCCACCCCTCCGCCGCCGTCTGCGGCACCCCGAAGATCGCGGCCGACGAGCTGATCGCCGAGCTGGAGCACATGGACCGGGGCCGCTACGCCGGGCCGGTCGGGTGGCTGAGCGCCGACGGCGACGGCGAGTGGGGCATCGGCCTGCGCAGCGGCGCTATCAGCCCCACCAACCCCGCGCAGATCACCCTCTATGCCGGGTGCGGCATCGTCGCCGGGTCGGACCCCGAGGCCGAGCTCAGCGAGTCGGACGCCAAGCTGGTGCCGATGCGAGACTCGTTGGGGTCCTAGGCGTCTCGCTGATCCACTCGCTGCAAGTCCAGTCGCTGCAGGGCGCGGGTCGCGAGGTCGACGAGCTCGTCCCGCACCGCACGATGCCGGGTCCGATCCACCGGCACCTCCACCACTCGTAGACCGTGCGGCGGCTCCGCCAGGGCCCCCTCCAGGTCGGCGGCGGTCGCCGCCACCTCGTGCCGGACGCCGTGGGCGGCACACACCTGGCCGATCGACGTGCCCGTGGGCGTGCCGAAGACGCGCTCGAACTGCGTTGCGCGCGAAGGCTCCCCGTATTCGAGCGTGCTGAAGATGCCACCGCCGTCGTCGTTGACCACAACGATCGTCAGATCGGGGACGGGCTCGCCGGGGCCGATCAGCAGGCCGTTGGCGTCGTGAAGGAAGGTCAGGTCCCCCACGAGCGCGTGCAACGGGCGACCCACGGCCAGTGCGAGACCGACGGCCGTCGAGACGCAGCCGTCGATGCCCGCCAGGCCGCGGCTCGCGATGACCTCGGCGTGCGAGCGCGGCGACATGGCGAGGTCGACGTCGCGGATCGCGTTGGACGACCCGACGAACAGGTGGGTCACCGCCGGGTGCTCGAGGAGGGTGGTCGCGACGGCGAGTCCCGTTGTCTGGTGGGGGGACTCGTGGTCCGCGTTGCTGCGGACGGCGTCGTCGAGGACCCGGCCCGCGTTCCGCCAGCGCTCGGTCCAGGCCCGGTCCGGCGCCGACCGATCGGTCGTCTCGAGCGCGCGCAGAGCGGCCAGCCCCCAGACCCGGCTGGCGCGCTTGCCCGGATCGGCCCACTGCGGGGTCTCGGTGACGACCTCGACCCGGTCTACGGCAGCGAGCAGGCGAGCGACGGCACGGGACAACGTGACTCGTCCGACGACCAGCACCCGCTCGGGCAGGTTCGCCGGGTCCGACCACCACGGGGTCGACAGCAGCAGCGGCCCGTGCGGGACGACGAGCGCCCGGTCCGGCGCGCCGTAGGGCTCGGCCAGGCACGGCCAGCCCTGCATCTCGGCGAGCCGCACGACGTGGGCAGTCGCACCAGGCGTGGCCAGGTCGCCGACGACCACCGCCGTGCGAGGCTCGTCCGCCACGGGGAGGTCGGGGGGTGCGACGGCGACCCAGGGTCGGCCGTCGGGCCGACCGGCGAACGTCCCTGTGGCCCAGGCGTCCTCGCTGTCGTGGAGGGTCTCGAGGTCGGGAGCGAGCGGGTCACGCAGCGGCACGTTCAGGTGCGCCGGACCGGGCGTGGCGGCCGGCACGCCGCGACACGCAGCCACCGCCCGAGACACGGTCGAGCGCCAGTAGGCGTTGGCCGCTCGGGACGCCGCCTCGGACGTCGTGTCGGCCGCCGGGGACGCCGCGGACGCGGCCGACGCCGGTGGCGCCCCCACGTCGGCCTCGGGCGCGCCGAGATCCACCTCATACCTCACGGCACCCGCAAACAGGCCGGGCTGCACGGTGGTCTGGTTGGCGCCGGTGCCACGCAGCTCCGGCGGGCGGTCGCACGAGATCACGAGCAGCGGCACGTTGGCGTGGTGCGCCTCGAGGACGGCGGGGTGGAGGTTGGCGACGGCCGTGCCGGACGTGGTGATCACGGGGGTCGGCGTGCCGGACCCCTTGGCCAGGCCGAGCGCCAAGAACCCGGCCGACCGCTCGTCGACGCGCACGTGCAGCCGCAGCCGGCCGTGGCGGTCCGCCTCCTGCACGGCATAGGCGAACGGCGCCGAGCGCGACCCCGGGCACAGCACGACGTCGGTGACACCGTGCCGGACGAGCTCGTCCACCACGACGCTCGCGAGGGCCTGGGAGGGGTGCATGGGCCGATTGTCCCTCAGCCGACCAGCGCGGCGTGGGCGTCTCGCAACCGCCGGTGCCACCAGGCCACCCGGTCGGATGTCGCGGCCCAGCGCTCGACCAGCTCCCGATCCACCGCGACGGGCCCGACCGGGAGCGCGCCGGAGCGTGGCTGCAGCGACGGGGCGGCCACGTCCCCCGTCAGCAGGGCCACGGTGCCGAGGCCGCAGGCGTGGTCCAGCCGCGGCAGGCCGGCGGCGAGCGCCACCCCGGCCGCGATACCGACGGACGTGTCGAGGGCGGACGAGACGACCGCCGGCAGCCCGCACTGCTCGACGATGCGCAGGGCTGCGCGCACGCCACCGAGCGGGGCGACCTTGACCACCACCAGGTCGGCCGCCCCCAACCGGGCGACGCGCAGCGGGTCGGACGCCTTGCGGATCGACTCGTCCGCCGCGATCGGGACGTCGATCCCGTTGCGCGCCAAGGTGATCCGCAGCTCGGCGAGCTCCTCCACCGTGGCGCAGGGCTGCTCGGCGTACTCCAGGTCGTAGCGGCGCAGCGCGTCGATGGCGGCCCTGGCGTCACCGACCGACCAGCCGCCGTTCGCGTCGACGCGCACGCGTGCGCCGCGACCCGCGACGCGGCGCACCTCGGCCACCCGGGCCAGGTCGTCGCGGAGCGTCTGCCCGTGCTCGGCGACCTTGACCTTCACGGTGCCGCAGCCGTCGTAGCGCGCGAGCACCTCGGCCACCCGCTCGGGCCCGACCGCAGGGACGGTCGCGTTGACGGCGATCGAGTCCCGTTGCGGCTCAGGCCATCCGGTGAAGGCGGCCTCGAGGGCACCGGCGAGCCAACGGCTCGCCTCGGCTGGCGGGTACTCGAGGAAGGGGGCGAACTCGCCCCAACCGCACGGCCCTTCGATCAGCAGGGCCTCGCGACGGTCTACCCCTCGGAAGCGGACAGCGAGCGGGATCGACACGACCCGGGACCGCTCGACCAGCTCGTCGATCGCCGGGAGGTGCTCCGTCGGGCCGTCAGTGACCAAGTCGGCACTCCGGCTCGTCCGCCACCGCGCAGATGATCCGCGACCTGAACGACGCACGCAGCGGCGGCATCTCGTAGACCGAGAACCACCGGGCAGCCAGCGTCTCGTCCCCGTCCCGACGCGGCTCGCCACCCACGGCACGCATCCGGAAGGTGTGGTCGAGATACTGCGCCTGGTCGCCGTTCGGGTGCTGCTCGAGCGGGCCGGACGACACCCAGACGAGGCGCTCGACCTCGGCCACCACGCCGGCCTCCTCCAGCACCTCGCGCTCGGCCGAGACGTGCGCCTCCTCACCCGGCTCGATGATGCCGGTGACCGGGCCCCACTCCCCCGTGTCCGAGCGCTGCACCAGCAGCACCTCGAGGTCCGACTCGGGCTGCCCACGCAGCACGACGGCGGTCACCCCCGCCAGCCAGAGCGGGGCGTGGCCGACATGACGGCGCAGCGCGACGACGAACGGCGGGATCGGCATGTCGTCACCCTACGCCGCTGCTCTCGCGAGCCCCGGCCCGCGGACGCGTCACGGGTGGCCGAGCCGCCACATGATCTGGCCGGCGCCGGACAGGTTCGTGCCGACCGACGAGCCGCTGTAGAACGCGGAGCCGTCGGCCTTGAGGCTGTACTTGTCGTTGTGCGTGCCGTTCCACCAGAGGATCCCGACGCCCTTGCCCGGGTTGACCGCGAACACCTGGTCGGCACCGGCCTTGTTGGCGTAGTACGAGCCGGCGGTGGTGGACGAGTCGTAGGTGTAGCCGAACTCGCCTGACACCAGCGGGATCCCGTTGGACCGGACCGTGTCGACGTACGCGCCGTAGCTGCTCAACGAGGTGTAGCGGTCGTAGGCGCCGTAGTTGTGCTGGTCGAGCGCGACGTTGCCGTAGCGCGCGGCGAGCAGCGGCGCCATCGAGGGCTGGTAGGCGTAGCGCGACCCGGCGAAGTAGGGCGCGATCGAGCCGAGGTCCTGCCCCCAGGCCGGCGCCGTCACGAGCACGATGTTGTTGGCGCCCTGCCCACGGATCGCCTTGACCATCCGATCGTTGACCTCGAGCCAGCCCTCGTTGAGATAGGACGGCTCGTTGAGGATGTTGAACCAGACCCGGCTGTTCCCCTTGTAGCGGGCCGCCATGTCTACCCATGACTGTTGGATCTGAGCCAGATTCGTCGCCTCGCGCGGCCCGTTGGGGGTGTCGTGCGCATCGATCATGACGACCATGCCGGCGTCGGTGTACTCCTTGACCACCTGGTCCATCTCGGCGAGCAGCGCGGGGTAGCCGTGCTGGGCCCGGTAGGACCTGCCGATCTCGTCGGTGGTGAGCAGGAGCGCGCGGATCGAGTTCCACCCCCAGGCCTTCGCGTGGGCGGCGTGCCCGAACGCGACCCCGTTCGAGTTCCACGCCGACCAGGTGCCGAGGCTCGCGCCGAGCGGCACGAAGGGCTTGCCCGCGGGGTCGACGATCACGCTCCCCTGGACGTGGTACGCGCCCGTGGCCGTCAGCGCCGCCGTGGTCGGCTGCGTCACGGTCCCGGCCGTCACCAGCGCACTCGCGGCCCCCTGGGTGCCGACCGCCGCCACGGCGTAGGTGTGGCGGCTGCCGAGCGCGAGTCCCTTGTCCACGTAGGCCTGCTCGCTGGTCGTCGCCACCAGCGCGCCGTCGCGATAGACCCGGTAGCTGCGGGCGTCGACGTCGAGTCCCCACGACACGAGGGCCGTCGTCGGCGAGGTCGCCCTGGCCAGCAGGCCCTTCGGCAGGGTTGGGGCTGCGAGCGGCAGCGTCGCTGCGGGGTTGATGACCTCCAGCCCCGCCAGCTGCACGTTGCCGGTCGTCGCGAGGAAACCTACGTCGGCGGTGCCGTCGGCCCGCGCCTTGATCGTGAGGTCCTTGGTCACCGCGATGTTGGCGCCGCCGGCGAGCGCGAACGTGTCCACGCCGTAGGCCGCGTTGGCGTCGTTCACGCTGATCGCGAAGACGTTCTGCCCGCGGGCGGTCGAGCGGTCGTCCACGAGGTGCAGCCGCACGACGTAGGTCGCGCCCGGGTGCAGGTGGCACAGCAGGTAGGAGAACGAGGAGCCGAACCGCACGTTCTGGTAGACCGTGCTCGGCACTCCCGGGACACGGCTCAGGTCCTTCGTGGCGTACGAGCCGTCCGCCTCCCCCGACGTGTAGGCGTCGTCCGCCGACCACGAGCCCGTCGGCGCCTCCGCACCCGCGTCGATCGACTGCAGCACGACCGGCCCGGTCGCGGGCGTCGGCGTGGGTGTCGGCGAGGTGGTCGAGGCGGAGGGCGTCGGCACGAAGCGCGCACCGGGCGGCGGGGCGGGTGCTCGCGTCGCCGTCGAGGTGGGCCCCGGCGTCGGACCGGGCGCCGCGTCCGCTGCGGCGAGGGCACCCAGGCCCGTGCCGCCGAGCACCGAGCAGGTGACGAGGGAGCCGACCCGGACATATCGCCTGAACAACCTCTTCATGACGACATTGTTACTCATAGTGATGTTTAGTGACAGAAAGTTGCCGATTCTCCGGCGGCGAGCAGCTGTCCTACCCTGGGGCGGTGAGCGCACTGGAGCACGTGAGCGAGACCTTCGACCCGACCGAGTGGGAGCCCGTGGCCGGCTTCGAGCTCACCGACATCACCTACCACCGGCGGGTCGGCGCCTCCGGTCCGGGCGCCGCCGCCGCGAACGGCGTGGTGCGCATCGCGTTCGACCGCCCCGAGGTGCTCAACGCGTTCCGACCGCACACCGTCGACGAGCTCTACCGGGTCCTGGACCACGCCCGCATGTCTCCCGACGTGGGGGTCGTGCTGCTCACCGGCAACGGACCCACGCCGCGCACCGGCCAGTCCGCGACGACCGGGGGCTGGGCCTTCTGCACCGGCGGTGACCAGCGGATCCGCGGCCGCAGCGGCTACCAGTACGCCAAGGAGGGTGCCGACGAGACGGCCGCCGGCGTCGACGAGGCGCGGGTGAAGGCCCAGGGCGGGCGGCTGCACATCCTCGAGGTGCAGCGCCTCATCCGCACCATGCCCAAGGTCGTCATCGCCGTGGTCAACGGCTGGGCGGCCGGCGGTGGGCACAGCCTGCACGTCGTCTGCGACCTCACCATCGCCTCGCGGGAGCACGCCCGGTTCAAGCAGACCGACGCCGACGTGGGTTCGTTCGACGCGGGCTACGGGTCGGCCTACCTCGCCAAGCAGGTGGGCCAGAAGTTCGCCCGTGAGATCTTCTTCCTCGGCCGGGCCTACACCGCCGAGGACATGCACCGGATGGGCGCCGTCAACATCGTGGCCGACCATGCCGACCTCGAACGCGAGGCGCTGCAGGTGGCGACCGAGATCATGGGCAAGTCGCCGCAGGCCCAGCGGATGCTGAAGTTCGCGTTCAACCTCACCGACGACGGCCTGATGGGCCAGCAGGTCTTCGCCGGCGAGGCCACCCGGCTCGCCTACATGACCGACGAGGCCGTCGAGGGCCGCGACTCCTTCCTGCAGAAGCGCGACCCCGACTGGTCGCCCTTCCCCTGGTACTTCTAAGTTCGTGTGTTGCGCAGGTCAGACGGGGTGTAGGGCTGGGAGGTCCGCGTCTGGTCCCGCAACAGGTCCGCTAGAAATCAACGAAACCCACGAACTGCCGATCGAGATCGGGCCACGGGCTACGGCCACATCCGCTTGATGGAGCCATCCCGGTAGACGTGCCGAACGCGCCCGAGACCTCGTCGATCTCCAGCTACTCGTCGACGGCGGCCCTCTCGACCTCCGTCAGGCGCGTGCAACCTGCGTTCGTCTCTTCGACTACCGGCGCCAGCAGGCGTGGCCGCCGACGATTATTGGGGGCCCTACGTGGGACACGCTCTACGCCGCGGCGGCCGAGGGGCTCGACGTACTGCCGACCATCGACGACGCGATCCGATGGGTCGCTGACTTCGTCCGACGCATCGATGCCGCTGGCTCGTGAAGAGCCCAGCACATCAAACGCCTTGACGGGCACCAGCCACGGTGCCGTGTCGCGGCGGCAGGGAAGCCGCCAGGGCTACTCGCGCGCGGACAGCAGGCAGAGCTCGTTGCCCTCGGGGTCGGTGAAGACCTCCCAGGTCACCTCGCCGCGGCGCTGGCCGACCTCGGCCCGGGTGGCGCCGAGGTCGAGCAGGCGCTGCACCATCGCGGCGTGGTCGTCGTCGGACTCGGGAGCAAGGTCCAGGTGCAGCCGGTTCTTGACCGTCTTGCCCTCGGGGACGGGCACGAAGCACAGCTCGGGGATGCGCACCGGACCGTCGAGCTGCACCGGCGGCTCGAGCCAGACCTCGTCCGGCTCGTCGGTCGTCATGGTCCAACCGAGCGCCTTCGCCCACCAGGTCGCGAGCGCGTGCGGGTCGGCGGAGTCGATGACCAGGGAGTACCAGCGGATCGCCATCAGGAGGGGCCCTCGCCGGCGGCCACGTGCTGGGCCAGGTAGTTCTCGACCCCCACCCGGGCGATGGCGTCGCGCTGGGCCTCGAACCAGTCGGCGTGCTTCTCCTCGTCCTGGGCCATCTCCTCGAAGATCGCCGCCGTGGCGTGGTCGCCGAGGTCGTGGCACTCGGCGGCCGAGGCGTTGAACTGCTCGATCGCGGTGAGCTCGGAGCTGAGCGCGAGCTCAAGCATCTCGGCCGGGGTCTCGCCGATGGTGATGGGGTTGAGCCGCTGCACGTTCGGGTGGCCCTCGAAGAACAGGATCCGGTTGATCAGGGCGTCGGAGTCCCTCATCTCGTCGATCGAGAGGTCGTAGAACACGTGCCCGAGCTTCGGGAGACCCCAGTTGTCGAGCATCCGGGCGTGCAGGAAGTAGGTGTTGACGACGGTGAGCTCAAAGGTGAGGGCCTCGTTGAGGAGCTCGACGACTCGAGGGCTACGCGGCTGCATGGGAATCCCCTTCCAGGGCGGCCTGGCTGGTGGCGAACTGGGCGAGCGAGGTGACCGCAGACTCGGCAAGCACCGCTGCTCGTGCGAGAGCATACCGACGCATCACCGACCGCACCGAGGGGACGCACTGCCCGCACCCGCTGCCCGCTCCCGTCGCTCGACAGATCGCGCCGAGGCCGACCTGGCCATCGTCCATCGCGTTGGTCACCTGGCGATCGGTCACGATGGCGCAGTGGCAGAGGATCATGCGATGAAGGGTAGCCTAACCTTGCCCTCTCGAGCAGTGACCTCGCTCACGCTCGGCCTTGCCACCACGCACCCCCGCCGCCGACGGGGGGTTGGGACCTGAGCGGATCCTCAGGTACCGTGGTGGGTACGAGGGGAGTACTTCCCAAGCCTCGACCCGGTCAGTACGGCGTCTCAGCAGACGCTCCGGGCGAGCACCTCACCGGGTGAAGGAGACCTCAGGCCACCTGACCCTCCCAGGAGACCCTCGTGATCCCACCACAGTCTGCCCTGACGCTGTCCGCGCCGTCGGCCGCCGACGCCTCCACCACCGCCTTGTCCACGATCGGCTCCCCCACCCTGTGGACCTGGACCATCGTCGGCATCGTGGCGCTGTTCGTCCTCGACTTCCTCATCACCCGCCGCCCGCACGAGGTCTCGATGCGTGAGGCCGTCGGCTGGTCGGTGTTCTACATCGCGCTGCCGCTCGGCTTCGGCGCGTGGCTGTGGTCGGTCTACGGCCGGGTCGAGGGCCTGGAGTACCTCACCGGCTACCTGGTCGAGAAGTCGCTGTCGATCGACAACCTCTTCGTCTTCATCCTGCTGCTGTCCGGCTTCCTCGTGCCGCGCGAGCTGCAGCAGCGGGTGCTGCTGATCGGTGTCGCCGGCGCCCTGGTGCTGCGCGCGATCTTCATCGCCATCGGCGCCACCCTCATCGCGAAGTTCGCCATCACCTTCTTGTTCTTCGGTCTGATCCTGCTGGTCACGGCCGTCAAGGTGTTCCGAGACGCCCGCGCCGAGGAGGACCACGACCAGGACGTCTCCGACATGGCGGTCGTGCGCTTCATCCGGCGCTTCTTCCCCGTCACGGACCAGTACCACGGCACCAAGATGCGGGTCCGTGAGGGCGGGCGCTGGGCGCTCACCCCGCTGGCCGTCGTGACCTTGACCGTCCTCGCGACGGACGTGATGTTCGCGATCGACTCGGTGCCCGCGGTCTACGGCATCACCGGCGACCCCTACCTCGTGTTCGTGACCAACGCGTTCGCGCTGCTCGGCCTGCGGGCGCTCTACTTCGTGCTCGAGGGCCTGCTCTCCAAGCTCGTCCACCTGGGCTACGGCCTTGCCGTCATCCTCGCCTTCATCGGCGTGAAGCTGGTCCTGCACTGGGCGCACGACGTGTGGCCGGGCGTCCCGACCGTGCCGACGCTCGCGTCGCTGCTGGTCATCGTCGGCGTCCTCGCGATCACCACCGTGACCAGCCTGATCGCCTCCAAGCGGGCGCAGGAGCGCGCGGCGATCGACGCCTGAGCCGCCACCGAGCAGGTAGTCTCGGGTGGTGACCATGGACCCGCTGTCCGACTTCGATCCCGAGCTCGACAAGGACACGGAGCCGGGCCTGCTGCTGACGATCATCCGCGACCAGCGCGTCGCCTTCCTCGTCGTCGGCGCCATCAACACCGCGGTCGGGTTCTTGTGCTTCGTCGCGTTCCACCACCTGGTGGGTCCCCGGTTCGGCTACATGGCGACCCTGCTCTGCGCGCACGTGGTGTCCGTGATCATCGCGTTCACCCTGCACCGCAAGCTGGTCTTCCGGGTGCACGGCCACCTGCTGCGTGACCTGTGGCGGTTCGAGACGGTCAACCTCGCCTCGCTCGGGGTCAACGCCGTGCTGCTGCCGATCTGCGTCGAGCTGTTGCACCTCGACCCGGTCGTGGCCCAACTGTTCATCGTCATCGTCACGGCGACCGTGAGCTGGTTCGGTCACAGCCGCTTCTCCTTCCACCGCCACGAGGAGTCTTCGTGAGGCCGCTCGTCTCGATCGTCGTCCCGAGCTACAAGACCGTCGCCTACATCAAGGAGACGATGGACAGCATTCTCGGGCAGACCTACGAGAACCTCGAGGTGATCGTCAGCGACCACTCGAGCCCCGACGGCACCTGGGAGCTGCTGCAGCCCTACGCGCAGGACCCGCGCGTGCAGCTGTTCGAGCAGCCCCGCGGCGGTGGCGCGCCGGCCAACTGGACCGCCGCGACCGAGCGCGCCACCGGCGAGTTCCTCAAGCTGGTGTGCGGTGACGACACCATCGACCCGACGTGCGTCGAGCGGCAGGTGGACGCCATGCTCGCCGCACCGAACGCGGTCGTGTGCGCGTCCAAGCGACGCATCGTCAACTCCCACGGCGAGGTGCTGATGGCCTCGCGCGGGCTCGGCCACCTGCGCGGCGAGGTGTCTGGGCCGCAGGCCGTCCGCGCGGCGATCCTCGCCGGCACCAACATCTTCGGCGAGCCCGGCTGCGTGCTGCTGCGCCGCGAGGCGCTCCAGGCGACCGGCGGCTGGGACGACCGGTTCCCCTACGTGCTCGACCTGCACACCTACTGCAACGTCCTCCAGCACGGCTCGTTCGTCGCGGTCGACGAGGTGCTGGCGGCGTTCCGGCTGAACGCCTCGCAGTGGACCATCGCGCTGTCCCAGCAGCAGTCCGAGCAGGTCGTCGGCTTCCACCACAAGGTGGCCGAGGAGACCCCCGGCCTGCTGACCAAGCGCGAGCTGCTGCGCGCCGACACCCGCGCGCGGGGCATGGCCATCGCGCGGCGGCTCTACTACCTGCGGGTCGGCAACAAGCTCAACCCGCCGGCGACGGCGACGTCCGGTTCCTTCTCCAAGGACGAGTGAACAGGTAGCTCCCTCGCATGGCGCACCGGCCCGACCGCACCTCCTCGTCCGGGGACCAGACCTACACCGAGTGGCTGGTGGCGAGCCAGCAGGTCTGGTGGAAAAGGGTGCTCAAGGTGCAGTGGCCCTACCAGGAGAAGCTGCGGCAGCAGCAGCTCGGCCGCACCCTCGACGTCGGCTGCGGCATCGGCCGCAACCTGCAGGTGCTGCCGCCCGGGTCCGTCGGCACCGACACCAACCCCACGTCTGTGGAGGTCGCCCGCCGCCGCGGGCTGGTCGCGGTGCTGCCCGAGGACCTCGCCGACGACGAGCAGTTCGACGCGCTGCTCCTGGCGCACCTGCTCGAGCACCTGCCGGCGTCCGCCGCCGAGGAGCTGGTGCGCGGCTACCTGCGCCACCTGCGTCCCGGGGGGGAGGTTCAGATCGTCTGCCCGCAGCAGCGCGGCTACGCCAGCGACCCCACCCACGTGCACTACTTCGACGCCGGCGAGCTGGAGGCGCTCTGCCGCCGCCTGGGTCTGGAGCTCGTGAGCAGCACGAGCTTTCCCTTCCCCACCTGGGCGGGGAAGCTGTTCATCTACAACGAGTTCTGGGTGCGCGCCCGCTACGCCGGCAGCTCGCCGACGTAGTCGCGCAGGCTGTCGGCGACCGGCCGCGGCTCGAACCCGGTGGCCTCGATCTTGCTCAGGCTCAACGCACTTCGCAACGGTCGAGGCGCCATCTGCTTGCCCGCGCCGTAGACCTCGGTGCTGACCGGCGTGATCGCGGAGCGGTCGACGCCGCGCAGCTCGAAGACGTCGGCGGCGATGTCGGCCCAGCTCTGCACGGGGCCCGCCCCGCTGAGGTTGTAGACCCCGAACGGCGCCTCCACGTCCACGAGATGCTTTGCCGCCCGGGCGATCTCGTCGGCGAACGTCAGCCGGCCGAGCTGGTCGGAGACGACGCTCGGGCGAACTCCCTTGTCCGCCAACGACACCATCGTCCGCACGAAGTTGCCGCCGGCGCCCACGACCCAGCTGCTGCGCAGGATGTAGACACGCCCCGCCTCGAGCGCGGCGAGATCGCCCGCCGCCTTGGACTGGCCGTAGACGCCCAGCGGAGAGAGGGATTCGTCCTCGGTGTGCTCGTCGGCGGTGCCGTCGAAGACGTAGTCGGAGGAGACGTGCACCAGGACGGCGTGCCGCTCGCGGGCCACCCGGGCGAGTGCGGCGACGCCGGTCGCGTTGGCGGCCCACGCGTCGCGCCGGCCCTCAGGGGTCTCGGCGGCGTCGACCTTGGTGTAGGCGGCCGCGTTCAGGACGAGTCGCACTCCGGTCCAGTCGAACTCGGCCACCGACGCCGGGTCGGCGAGGTCGAGCTCGGCCCGGGTGGTGAGCTCGGCGTGCGGGAACGCGGCGGCGAACGCCTGACCGACCTGCCCGCCGGACCCGACGACCACGACCCGGCCGCCGCGCATGGGTGTCACGTCGGCGAGCATCGGGTGCGTGCGGTCGGCGTCGCTCAGCTCGGCCTGGTCGAGCGGGACCGGCCAGCCGACCCCGAGGGTCGGGTCGGCGAGGTTGACGTAGGTGTAGGCGTCGCGGGCCGCGGGGCTCCAGTGGTCGTCGACGAGGTAGGAGTAGGCGGTGCCAGGCTCGAGGGTCTGGAACGCGTTGGCCACCCCGGCGGGCACGAAGACCGTGGTGCGCTCGTCGATCTCGACCGTCTCGACCCGGCCGAACGTCTCGCCCTCGCGCAGGTCGACCCACGCCCCGAACACCTTGCCGGTGGCGACCGACACGAGCTTGTTCCACGGCTCGGCGTGGAAGCCGCGGGTCACGCCGACCGTGGCGTTGAACGACACGTTGTTCTGCACCGGCTCGAGGTCGGGCAGCCCGAGCGCCACCATCTTGGCGCGCTGCCAGTTCTCCTTGAAGAAGCCGCGGTCGTCGCCGTGCACCGGGAGGGTGAGGACGACCAGACCGGGGATCGAGGTGGGACGAAGGCTCAGCTCGGCCGCCATGGCTACTGCCCCGTCCTCGCGTACCTCGCCTCGGCCTCGGCCTTCTGCGCCCGCCACCACGGCTCGTTCGCGCGGTACCACGCGATGGTGTCGGCGAGGCCGTCCTCGAAGCTGGTGAAGCGCGGCGCCCAGCCCAGCTCGGTGCGCAGCCGGGTCGAGTCGATCGCGTAGCGCAGGTCGTGCCCGGGCCGGTCCGGGACGAGGTCGTAGCCGTCCTCGGGCCGGTCCATCAGGCGCAGGATGGTCTCGACGACGGTGCGGTTGTCCCGCTCGCCGTCCGCGCCGATCAGGTAGGTCTCGCCGCTGCGCCCGCCGTCGATGACCGCCAGCACGCCGCTGGAGTGGTCGTCGACGTGGATCCAGTCGCGCACGTTGGCGCCGGTGCCGTAGAGCCGCGGCCGGGCCCCGGACAGCACCTGGGTGATCTGGCGCGGGATGAACTTCTCGACGTGCTGGCGCGGGCCGTAGTTGTTGGAGCAGTTCGACAAGGTGGCCGTGATGCCGTAGCTGCGGACCCAGGCGCGCACCAGCAGGTCCGACCCGGCCTTGGTCGCGGAGTAGGGCGACGACGGCTGGTAGGGCGTGCTCTCGGTGAACCGCGCCAGGTCGTCGAGCTCGAGGTCGCCGAACACCTCGTCGGTCGAGACGTGGTGCAGCCGCACGCCGTGGCGGCGGACCGCCTCGAGGATGGTGTAGGTGCCGACGAGGTTGGTGTGCACGAACGGCATCGGGTCGGCGAGCGAGTTGTCGTTGTGCGACTCGGCTGCGAGGTGGACCACGACGTCGGCCTCGCCCACCAGCCGGTCCACCAACGGGCCGTCGCAGATGTTGCCGACGACCAGCCGGCACCGGTCGGCCGGGAGGTCCTCCAGGGAGGCCGGGTTGGCGGCGTAGGTCAGGGCGTCGAGCACGACGACGCTGTGCTCGGTGTGCTCGAGGACGTAGCGGACAAAGTTCGATCCGATGAATCCGGCGCCACCGGTCACGAGAAGCCTGCTCACGCGCCGAGCCTATCGCGCAGCGTCTGGGCGGGGGACTCAGTAGTCTCGGGAGCATGCGCGGAATCATCCTGGCCGGTGGCTCCGGCACCCGGTTGCACCCGATCACGATCGGGGTCAGCAAGCAGCTCGTGCCGGTCTACGACAAGCCGATGATCTACTACCCGTTGTCGACGCTGGTGTGCGCGGGGATCCGCGACATCCTGGTGATCACGACCCCGGCGGATGCGTCGGCCTTCCACCGTCTGCTCGGCGACGGCTCCGCCCTCGGCCTCTCGCTGCAGTACGCCGTGCAGGCCAAGCCGGACGGCCTCGCCCGCGCCTTCACCATCGGTCGGGAGTTCATCGGCGACGACGAGGTGGCGCTCGTGCTCGGCGACAACATCTTCTACGGGCCCGGGCTCGGCACCGAGCTGGCGAGCCAGCCCCCGCACCGCGGCGCGCGGATCTTCGGCTACCGGGTCGCCGACCCCACGGCCTACGGCGTCGTGGAGTTCGACGATCAGGGCCACGCCATCTCCATCGAGGAGAAGCCCGCCCACCCGCGCTCGCACCACGCGGTCCCGGGTCTGTACTTCTACGACAACGACGTGGTCGAGATCGCTGCGGCGCTGCAGCCGTCGGCCCGCGGGGAGTACGAGATCACCGACGTGCACCGGGTCTACCTCGAGCAGGGCCGCCTCGACGTCTCGGTGCTGCCGCGCGGCGCCGCCTGGCTGGACACCGGCACCTTCGACTCGCTCAACGACGCGTCCAACTTCGTGCGCACGCTGCAGGCCCGCCAGGGGCTGGCCGTCGGAGCTCCCGAGGAAGCGGCGTGGCGGATGGGCTTCCTCACCGACGACCAGCTGCGCGAGCGGGGCCAGGCCCTGCTCAAGTCCGGCTACGGGCAGTACCTGCTCGAGCTGCTCGAGGACGATCAGCGGATCCGGTAGACCGCGATCACGCCGTTGTCGTAGACCTTGTCGGTGAGGGTCGCGAGCTGGGGCGACACGTAGTGCGTGGGGTTCTTGATGGCGACGAGGTACTCCACGCCCCGCCCCCGCAGGACGTCGAGGTCGGCCTCGTTGGGCAGGATGTAGGCGCGCTGGTTGATCTCGAGCAGCGCGGGGTCGAAGAACGGCGCGTGCGCGGACTGCGGGGTGTAGCTCCACCCCTCGATGAGCATCCGCCGACCGGCGAGGCCGGACGCCCACCAGACCCGGGACGGGCACTGGACGGCCTCGTAGGTCTCGCAGTGCCAGTTGCTCGTGAACAGCGCGTCGCGCGGGGTGTTGTCGCGGATCCACGCGGACGCGGTGGCGACGGCCGCCGTGGTGTCGGTGCGCGTGGGCTGGGCGACCGGCTCGGTCACCGCCATCCACGGGCCGCTGACGGCGATCGAGCCGACCCAGATCGACAGCGCGATCAGGGCGGCGCGTCGACCGGCGTCCCGATGGCGCGCCGACCGGCGGTTGCGCCGCCAGGCGACGACGGCGAACCACAGCGCGAGCAGCAGCCCCGCCACCGCCAGCGCCACGTAGGCGGTGAGCACGCGGGTCTCCGGCGACTCCCCGCCGGTCGGCACCTGCACCCAGTCGAAGGCGCCCGCGAGCGCCGCGCCCACGAGCGCCCACGCACCCGCGAACCGCGCCGCCCGGGCGTCCCCGTCGATCAGCTCACCCAGCCACCACGCACCGGCCACGATGCCGAACGGCGTTGCGCCATAAGCGAAGTAGAGCTCGCTGTAGCCCGCGTGAGCGATGAGCAGCACCGCCGCGGTCGCCGACCCGCAGATGCCGCAGAGCAGCCAGGCGACCGGGTCGCGTCGCAGCCGCGGCTCGACCAGCGGCGCCACCCCGAGCAGCACCCGGCAGAGGATGAGCACCACGAGGGTGAGCGCGCCGAGCAGGAACAACGGCCCGACCGGCGTGCCGCTCACCAGCAGGTCGAGCACCGGGCCGGTGGAGTCAGAGAAGTGGTAGCCAGGATTGACCGCGCGGTAGGAGCCGGTGAGCGAGACGACCGAGAGCAGCTGCAGACCTGAGCCGCCGGACCCACCGGCGACGAGCTTGCTCGCGAGGTAGGACTCGGCGAGGTAGCCGAGCAGCAGCCCGCCGACGAGCAGCCGCTGGCGGCGCAGGAACAGCGTCGCGAGCAGCGCCAGCGCGAGCCCGGCCGCGACCGTGCCGGGGGCGCTGGCCTTGGCGCCGGCCATGGCCAGCGAGACCAGCACCAGGGCCGCCCACGTCCCCGGGCGACGCTCCCCCCGCAGGATCGAGGTGAGCACCATGACGACGCCGACGAGGATCGGCACGGAGTAGACCTGGGACGGCGACAGGGCGGTGAGGTAGTCGTGGGTGCGCGCCCAGTCCGTCATCGGGCCGATGGTGATGGTCACGGCGGCGAGGGCGGCGGCGACCGGCACCGAGCTGCGCCGGCGCGAGACGTGCTGGGCCAGCGCCGCGATCGACACGATCGCGAGGACCGACAGGTAGGCCGGCCAGAGGGTGATCACGAGGTCCGGGACGGTGGCGCCGGTGACGAGCGAGGTGGCGGCCATGTCCGCGTCGGAGAACCAGTGGTAGAGCACCGGGCCGGAGTCGATCGCCTGTGGCGCGATGAGCGGGAACTCCCGCTTGGCCTCGTGGATCAGCCCCATGTGCCAGAAGAGGTCCATGTAGACCTGTGCCGCCGGGTCCGTGAGCGGGTAGCGCGCCACCGTGCTGCGGAACAGGTGCAGCAGCTGCATCCCGATCGCCACCGTGACCGACGCGGTCATCAGGGCCGACCAGCGCTCGGGCGGGCGGGCGAGCACCCGCCGGCGGGTCGGGAGGACCGCGACGACGGCGAGCACGACGATCGGCCAGGTCCACAGCAGCGACTGCGCGTGCGCCAGGCTGTAGAGCAGCCACGCCGCCAGCTGCAGGGCCAGGCCGGTCACGCCGCCGAGGGTGAGGTCGGCGGCCCAGGTGCGTTGCACCCCGCGCAGGCTCCGGTGGACGGCGATGCCCGGCAGCAGCACCCCGAGCACCAGGTAGCCGAGCACGATCGGCTGGGTCAGGGCCGGGACGGCACCGGCCGTCCACAGCGCCACCAGCGCGGCGAGGACCAGCACGACGCAGAGCGGGCCGACGAAGGCAGCGGCAGGCCGCACGACCCAGGAGGGGCGTGCGGCCTGCCGCTGGTGCTCTGGGCGCTGGTCCAGCGCGGTGTCCGCCACGAGGGCAGAGTCTACGGCGCGGCTCAGTAGCCCTGCGGCACCCCCGGGGTGTCGACGTAGCCGATGCCCTTGGGGTTGGGGCCGTACTGGTTGGCCTGCGGGTTGCTGTCGCTGACGGTGAAGACCAGCAGCACGATCCAGCCGATGACCGGGATCAGGCCGATCAGCATCCACCAGCCGGAGCGACCGGTGTCGTGCAGCCGCCGGGCCAGCACGGCCAGCGACGGCAGCAGGACGGCGAGCGAGGTGATCGTCTGCACGATCCCGCCGCCGCTGCTGTTGGAGTAGTCGGTGCCGAGCAGCTGGTCCAGGAGGCCGGCGACGATGCCGAGCACGGTGGTGAACAGGACCCACCACCAGTACTCGGAGCGGCGAGCGCGCCCGGTGAAGTCGACGTACTTGTTGAAACAGATCTTGACGGCGTCGGTGAACGACACGAGTGCCCCCTGGCGGCTCGAGGTCAGGCGTCCGGGTGACGTCCTGGCTACCTGCCGACAACGCTAGCCAGCCCGCCGACGGCCCGACGGGCCTCGGGGGTGACGTCGCCGAGGTGTCATCGAGCCGTGCCCGATCCGTGACTTTTCCGTGATCGGGCTGGGGTTGGGCGGGCGTTGGGCCGGGGATCGGGCGGGGTCGGGCTACCGGAAGTCGCCCTCGGCGAGGGACTCCTGCCAGTCGACCCGACGGCGGCAGGTGATGAGGTAGCCGACGAACCCGACCGCAATGGCTACCAGGACGCCGAGGTTGGCGAACGCCCAGGCGCCCTCCTTGCCGCCGAGCCCGAGCGGACCGAGCAGGTAGCCCTGCCACTGGAAGCCGGGCGCGGACGAGGTCACCAGCCCCCAGCCGAGGAAGGTGCCGAGGACCATGAAGACGACGGTGTCGAGGTTCCAGCTGCCGTAGCGGCCGCCGGCGTCGTAGAGGGAGGCGTCGCGGTAGCCCTGGCGACGCACGAGCAGGTCGGCGAGGAAGCAGCCGACCCAGACCGCGAGCGGGACGCCGAGGGTGATCAGGAAGCCCTGGAACGGGCCGAGGAAGTCCGGCGCGATCCACACCACGTAGATCGTGCCGAGCACCATGAGCACGCCGTCGATGACGACCGCGGTCCAGCGCGGGATCCGCAGCCCCATGGCCAGCAGGGTCAGCCCCGAGGAGTAGATGTCGAGCACGGCACCACCGATGAGGCCGAGGATCGCGACGACCGCGAAGGGCACGAGGAACCAGGTCGGCAGCAGCGTGGTCAGCGCACCGATCGGGTCCAGGCCGATAGCTTTGGAGAGCTCCGGGTCCGACGCGGCGAGCAGCAGACCGAAGATCACCAGGACGATCGGCGCGATGCTGGCACCGAACGTGGTCCACCAGACAACCGCCGTGCCCGAGGCGGTGCGGGGCAGGTAGCGCGAGTAGTCGGAGGCGGAGTTCGCCCAGCTCAGCCCGAACGCCGTGATCGCGAACACCAGGGCACCGATCACCGCCTGCGCGGGCCCGGCCTGGCTCGCCGACACCGCGGACCAGTTGATGTGGCTCCAGGTGAGGGCGACGTAGACCACGGTGAGCAGGCCCGTGGCCCAGGTGATGTAGCCCTGGACCTTCATAATCGCGTCGAAGCCGAGGACCCCCGCCGCCATGATGATCGCGACGACGATGAGGAACGCCAGCACCTTGCCCCCGTTGCCCACGTCGAGGCCGAGCCGGGTGAGCACCGTGTCGGTCGCGAGCGTCGCGAGCGAGACCAGGACGATCTCCCAGCCCACGAGGATGAGGTAGCTGACCACGGTGGGGACGATGTTGCCGCGCACCCCGAAGGTGGCCCGGGACAGGATCATCGTCGGCGCCGACCCGCGCTTGCCCGCCAGGGACGCGAACCCGACCAGCAGGAAGGAGGCGATGATCCCGACGATGCCGGCGAGCAGCGCCTGCGAGACCGAGATGCCGAAGGCCAGCAGCCAGGCGCCGTAGGACATCGCCAGCACCGACACGTTCGCCGCGAACCACGGCCAGAAGAGGTCGCGCGGCCGGCCCTTGCGCTCGCTCTCGGCGATGACGTTGATGCCGTTCATCTCGACCTGGCGGGCCGAGGTCTGGCCCGTCGTCGTGGTGGCCGAGCTCGAGCCGGGCGGGGTGGGCGAACCGGGCGAGGCGGCGGCGTCGTGGGAGTGCGGCACAGGGTGCTCCTTGACAGCATGCGGGGGTCCCCGCACCAATGGTGGGTCCGACGCTAACAGCCCGGGTGCGGCCGTCGACCCCACTCCGCCCAGGCATCACCAGAACGTGACGCAGGCGTCTGCTGCCGGTGTCTGACGCCGGTGCGTGACGCCGGTCCGTGATGTCGGCCTGCTGCTCCGGAGCGCCGGCCTTGACCCTGAGCCTTGACCCCGACCCCCCGATGCGATGGGCTGCCCTCGTGACCGCACCGACGGACCCCTTCGGCGTCGAGCCCGCCGGCCGAGCCGATCGGGCGCACGGGGCACTGCTCGGGCTCGCCCTCGGCGACGCCCTGGGGATGCCTACCCAGCTGCTGCCCCGCGCCCTGGTGCGCGAGCGCTGGGGCCGGATCGACCGGTTCTACCCGGCCCCGGACGACAACCCGGTGAGCCGCGGGACCCCCGCGGGGCGGGTGACCGACGACACCGACCAGGCGGTCATCGTGGGTGAGCTGCTGGTGGCGGGCGGCGGGCTGGTGGACCCGGCCGAGCTCGGCCGGCGGCTGCTGGCCTGGCACGCGTCGATGCAGGCCCAGGGTTCGCTGGACCTGCTCGGACCGTCGACCATGCGGGCGGTGCAGGCCCTCGCCGCCGGGACGCCGGTCGAGCAGACCGGTCGGTGGGGTGACACCAACGGCGCGGCCATGCGCGTCGCGCCGGTGGGGATCGCCTGTCCCCCGGCCCCGCTGGAGACGCTCGTGGCCGCCGTGGCCGACGTCGACCGGCTCACCCACGACACCCAGATCGCCAACGCGGGTGCAGGCGCGATCGCCGCGGCGGTCAGCGCCGGCATCGACGGCGCGTCGGTGGAGCAGGCGCTGGACCTGGCCATGGCTGCGGCCGAGGCGGGGGCCGAGCACGGGCACGCGACGGCCGGCGCCGACGTGGCCGCCCGGATAGCGTGGGCGCTCGACCTGGTGCGCGCCAGGCTGGGCGACTCGGTGGGCGACTCGGTGGCCGACTCTGCCGCCGGTGGACGCGCGGATGGCGAGGACGTGCGCGAGGAGGTGCTGGACACCGTCGCACGGCTCGTCGGCACCGGCGTCGCGACCCAGGAGGCGGTGCCCGCGGCCTGCGCCGTGGCCCTGCTCTACGCGGACGACCCCTGGGGTGGCGTCTGCGCGGCGGCGGCTCTCGGCGGCGACTGCGACACCATCGCCGCGATGGCCGGCGCCATCCTCGGGGCGACCCACGGGGCGGGTGCCTTCCCCGTCGAGGCGGTGCGCGAGCTCGCCGCCGCCAATCCCGAGCTGCACCTCGACCGGCTCGCCCAGCAGCTGCTGACCCTGCGGGACCGGGCGGCCGACCAACCGCTCCCCCAGCGCCTCACGAAGCCCCTCGCCCAGCCGGCCGACCAGCCGCCCGAGCAGCCGGCCCGGCTCGTGCTCGTGGGCAGCGTGATCGTGGACCTGATGACCGAGGTGCCGCACCTGCCGACCAAGGGTGCCGACGTGCTGGCCGGACCGCTCGTGGCGCAGGCCGGTGGGGGCTACAACGTGCTGGTGGCCGCCCACCGGCTCGGCCTGGCCGTAGCCCTCGCCGGCCGCGTCGGCTCCGGCCCGACGGGCTCACGGATCCGGGCGGCCCTGGCCGAGATCGGGGCGGAGGTCCTGGTCGAGGTCGCCGACGTCATGGTGCGGAAGGTTTACCAGCCGACCGACTCGGGCAGCTGTGTGGGGTTCGTGGAGCCGGACGGCGAGCGCACCTTCGTCACGAGCCCGGGGGTCGAGAGCCTGCTGCGGCCCACCGACCTGGGTGCCGTGGACGTGCGGGCCACGGACTGGGTCTACCTCAGCGGCTACGACCTGCTCTACCCGGTCAGCGGGCCGACGATCGCGGACTGGCTGGACCGGGTGGCGCCCACCCACCTGGTGCTCGACCCCGGACCCCTGGTGGACCAGATCGACCCCGACCTGCTCGACCGCGTGCTGCGTCGCACCACCGTGCTCACCGCCAACGCGCGCGAGCTGGCGCTGCTCGCCGACCGGACCCCCGACGACCCGGACCAGCCGCTGCTGGCGCGGCTGGCGGGCGCCGAGCGTCCCCTTCGCCAGGCCATGGTCATCGCCCGGGACGGGGCCCGAGGCGCCTGGCTGCACCGGGCCACCTCGTCCGTGGGCGGAGCGGACGCGACCCACCACGCGCCGGTGCCGCCTGTCGAGGCGGTCGACACGACCGGCGCAGGCGACACCCACACCGGTGCGCTGATCGCGCTGCTGGCGCAGGGGCTACCGGCCGAGGTTGCCGTAGACCGTGCCGGGCTCGCCGCGGCCTGGTCGGTGACCCGCCGGGGTTCGGCCACCGCACCGACCAGCGCCGAGCTGGCGGCGTTCGCGCAGGTGGCCGGAAGCCCAGCGACAGCACCTCAGAGAGGCAGCACCCAGCCAGCACCTCGCACCCACCACGAGCGTGAGGACGGTCACCGCTGACGTGGAGGCGACGTCCAGCCACCCGACGTAGTCTGTGCCCATGGGCCTCGGGGACATCAAGGGCAACATCGCGGGGGCGGCACGGCTGGCGGCCCACCTGGCGACCGGCCCGCTGCACAGCCAGGAGCGCCGGACCTGGGGAGCGACCGCGCGCGAGGTGGAGGAGCAGCTGCCCGGCGACGACCTGCTGCTGGAGATCTCCTGGCAGTCGACCCGCGCGGTGACCATCTGGGCGACGCCCGACCAGGTCTGGCCGTGGGTGCTGCAGATCGGGCACGGTCGCAAGGGGTTCTCGGCGCACGAGCTCATGACGGGGCTGGTGGCCGAGCACGGTCAGGGCTACCAGGTCATGCGGACCGACCGGGACGAGGTCGCCGTGGGTGCCGACGTCTGGCTGCACAACCAGCTGCCGCCGCTGCAGGTCGCCGAGCTGGTCAGCGACGAGCGCCTGGTGCTGGTCGGCATCCCCGAGGACAACCCGCTGGCGCAGACGGTGTGGTCCTACCACCTGCGGGCTCTCCCCCACGGGCGCACCAGGCTCATCGAGCGGACAGCGTTCCTGCACGGGGACAGCCTGGTCAAGAAGCTCGCTGGTGGGCCGTACGTCGTCGAGCCGGTGTCCTTCATGATGAGCCGCGACATGCTGCTCGCCGTCAAGAAGCTCGCCGAGGAGTCCACCGGGCCGGCTGCGCTCGAGGCCTGACGCCGCGGGCCTTGGTCGCGTCGGACGCCGCCCGTCTGGGCGGGTCCGCGCCCGTCGAGGCGGGCCCGCGCCGCTCACACGCGGTGGACCTTGTAGTTCGACGCCTGCGGCTGGGGGCGGATCGTCACCTGGTCGATGTTGACGTGCGGCGGGCGGGTCGCGATCCAGGTCACGACGTCGGCGATGTCGTCGGCCGTGAGGGGGTTGGGCACTCCGGCGTAGACCTTCTCGGCGGCCTCGGCGTCGCCGCCGAGGCGGACCAGGGAGAACTCCTCGGTCTTGACCATGCCGGGCGCGATGTGACTGACCCGCACCCCGTCGGCCACCGCCTCGAGGCGCAGCGTGTCCGCGATGACCCGCTCGGCGTGCTTGGCCGCCACGTAGCCACCGCCACCCTCGTAGGTGCTGAGCGCCGCCGTCGAGGTCAGGAACACCACGAGCCCGGCCGGCGCCGCCTTGACCGCCGGCAGCAGGGCCTTGGTCACCGCGAGGGCACCGAGGACGTTGGTCTCGTACATCGAGCGCCAGTGCTCGAGGTCGGCCTCGGCGATCGTCTCGGTGCCCAGAGCACCCCCGGCATTGTTGAACAGCACGTCCACCTGGTCGCCGGCCTCGCGGGCCAGCCGCTCGACGTCCTCGACCTGGGTGACGTCGCAGGTCACCGCGCGGCCGCCGATCTCGGCCGCCAACGCCTCGATCCGCTCGGTGCGCCGAGCGGCGCAGACCACGTCGAACCCCGCCGCCGCCAGCTGCCGCGCCGACGCCTCGCCGATGCCGCTGCTCGCCCCGGTCACCACGGCCACCGGTCGCCGGTCGCCCTGGGTGGTCCCGTCGGTGTGCTGACCCGTCTGCTCGCTCATGGCTCCATCCGATCACAGCCTCCCCGCCGCAGGCCAGGGCAGTCATCGAGAGTGCACATGTCGGACACGACACGCCGAGACGGTGTCCGGGATCTGTCGTCTCGACGAGGTCGGGCCGGTCGGCCAGGCTGGCTTCGACGGCCGGCGCACTACCCTGGCGCGGTGAAGCTACGCGCCTGGCCGCCCGCCCACGCCACCCTCGCCGAGGTCGTGGCCGACCTCGGTCCGCTGCGGGACGCGCTGAGCGGCGCCGGACCGGCGCTCTGCCCGCCGGGCTCGGGCGACGAACCACCCGCGTCCGTGCCGAGCGCGCCCGACGACCTGGCTCTCGTGGTCGGGACGTCGGGCTCGACCGGGTCGCCCAAGCGCGCCCTGCTGTCCGCGGCTGCGCTCCGGGCCTCCGGCGAGGCGACCGCGCAGGCTCTCGGTGGGCACGGCACCTGGGTGCTCGCGCTCGGCGCCTCCCACATCGCCGGCCTGCAGGTCCTCGCTCGCTCGGTGCTCGCCGGAACCGATCCGGTAGCCCTCCCCGAGGGTCCGTTCACCGCCGCGGCCTTCGCGGCGGCCACCGATCGCGCTGGGGGCTGCCACCGGCTCTACACCTCGGTGGTGCCGACCCAGCTGGTGCGCCTGCTCGACTCGCCGGTGGGCCGGGCGGCCGGTGCGCGCTACGACGCGATCCTCGTGGGCGGTGCGGCGCTGCGCCCGGACCTTTGCGCCCGGGCGCTGCGCGAAGGCCTTCGGGTGGTCCAGACCTACGGGATGACCGAGACCGCCGGCGGGTGCGTCTACGACGGGATCCCGTTGCCGGACATGGAGATCGCGCTGGACGAGCAGGGCCGGGTCAGCCTGGGTGGCCCGTGCGTGGCGCACGGCTACCTGGGGCTGCCGCAGCTGAGCGACGAGGCGTTCCGCGTCGACGGGGCAGGGCGACGCTGGTTCCGGACGTCCGACCTCGGCTCGATCGAGGCCGACGGTCGGCTGCGCATCCTCGGGCGCGCGGACGACCTGATCAACACCGGGGGCTACAAGGTGGCGCCGTCCGTGGTCGAGGAGGCGATCACCGCAGCCTGGCCCGCGGTCCGCGACGTGGTCGTGGTCGGCCTGCCCGACCCGCAGTGGGGTGAGGCCGTGGCCGCAGCCGTGGTGCTGCAGCAACCGACCGAGGGTGCGACGGCTGTGGACGCGACAGCTGTGGACCCGACGGCCGAGGGAGCGACGGACCTGGCCGAGCTGCGCGAGCTCCTGCGGGAGGCGCTCCCGCCTCACGCGCTGCCGCAACGGCTGCTGGTGCTGGACGAGCTGCCGCTGCGGGGGCCGGGCAAGCCGGACCGGGCGGCGCTGGCGCGGCGCTTCGGCTGACCCGCACCGGCCCGACCCTGCAGCCCGACGCTGCTGCCCGACGCTGCAGCCCGGACAGGCAGCAGACCCCCGGACACGCCCCCGCCGACGTGGGCGGCTGCGTCGTCCCGAGCCTCCGATCAGCCACAATGACCGGCATGGCCACGCTTTCGGAATGGATCGAGGGCGCGCGCCCCAGGACCCTGCCAGCCGCCGTCTCGCCCGTCGTGATCGGCACCGGCTCGGCCTACGGTCTCGGTCACGCCGATGCGGCGCTGGCCCTGCTCGCGCTGCTGGTGGCGCTGTTCCTCCAGGTGGGCGTGAACTACGCCAACGACTACTCCGACGGGATCCGAGGCACCGACGAGCGCCGGGTCGGGCCGGTGCGGCTGGTCGGGCAGCGGCTGGCGCAGCCGGGCCAGGTCAAGGCTGCTGCGTTCGCCTGCTTCGGGCTGGCAGCGGTCGCCGGGCTCGCGCTGATGGCGCTGTCGGCGTTCTTCTGGCTGTTCCCGATCGGCATCGCGGCCGTGCTGGCCGCGTGGTACTACACCGGCGGCAAGCACCCCTACGGCTACGCCGGGCTCGGCGAGGTCTTCGTCTTCGTGTTCTTCGGCCTGGTGGCGGTCGTGTGCACCACCGCCACCCAGGTGCACCGCGCCGACCTCGGCACCTGGATGGGCGCGGTCGGCATCGGCTCGCTGATCACGGCCGTGCTGGTCGCCAACAACCTGCGCGACATCCCGGGCGACTCCGTGTCCGGCAAGCACACCCTCGCGGTGCGGCTCGGCGACCGAGGCACCCGGATGCTCTACGTGGGGCTGGTCGCGGTGGCCGGTCTGGCCGCGGTCCTCGCGGCGGTGGGTGGCCACCCGTACGCGCTGCTCGGTCTGGTCGGGCTGCTGGCGGCGGTGCCGCCGACGCGCACGGTGCTGTCCGGCGCGATCGGTCGAGAACTGATCCCGGTGCTGGCCGGGACGGGGATCACCTGCCTGGCCTACGGCTTCCTGCTGGCGATCGGCCTGGCGCTGGGCTGAGCGCGGCCACTCCTTGGGGAACGACCGCGACGCTCAGGACCGCCGTCCTCAGGACCGCGACTCGCGCGGCCCCCGGTCGTCGCGGCCGACCTCGGCGTCCTCGGCGTCCGCGTCGGCGTCGATCTGGGCGGCCCAGCGCGACCGCTTGACCGCCGTGCGGTGCTGGACGCGCTCGTCGATGCGCGCCGACAGCTCGTCCCGAGGGCGTTGCAGCAGCCAAAGCGACAGCCCCATCGAGGCCACGCCACCCACGACGATCAGCGCCAGACCCCGCAGGCCGAGCAGCCAGAAGAGTCCGCAGCAGCCGATGAACAGGGCGAACCGCAGCAGGGTGTAGCGCAGGGCAGGGGCCATCTGGATCACATTCCCGAGTACGAGTGCTTGCCGACGAAGAACTTGTTGACGACGAAGAAGTTGATCAGGATGCACGCGTAGCCGGCGAGCGCGATCCAGGTCGCGGAGCGGATCTTCCAGCCGGTCGTCGCGCGCGCGTGCAGGTAGGCCGCGTAGACCACCCAGATCACGAACGTCCAGACCTCCTTGGGGTCCCAGCCCCAGTAGCGCCCCCAGGCGTTCTCGGCCCAGATGGCGCCGGCGATCAGGGTGAAGGTCCACAGCGGGAAGCTCGCGATGTGCAGTGAGTAGGAGAACCGGTCCAGCGCCTTGGCCGACGGCGTCGCGGCGTAGAGCTTGCCCTTGAGGCCCTTCGTCGGCACCACACCGAGCGACTCGGACGCGTCCTTGAAGAGGAACAGCGCCGCCGCGATCGCGCCGATGGTGAACAGGGCGGTGGACACGAACGCGACGGACACGTGGATGACCAGCCAGTAGGACTTGAGGGCGGGCATCAGCTGCGAGGCGTCGGTGTAGACCACGAGGCACATGCCCAGCATGAGCAGCACGACCGCGGACACGAAGCTGCCCATCCAGCGCAGGTCGCGGGTCATCGCGAGGATCGTGAAGACGAGCGCGATCACCATGGTGCCGGTGAGCAGGAACTCGTACATGTTGCCCCAGGGGGCGCGCATGACCGACAGGCCGCGCAGCACGACCGCTGCGAGCATCAGCAAGGTGCCGAGGGAGAACAGCGAGAGTCCCATGCCGGCCCACTGGCGTCGGACCGGCGCCGCCGTCCCGTCGTCGACCGGACCGGCTGGGTAGAACGGGTCGGCCGGGTTGGTCGCGTCGGATGCAGCGCGGGCCGAGCTCGGGCGAGCCCCGACGCTCGCGCCGCTCGAGGCGTTGGCCAGCACCGGCGCGGGTGCCTCGGACGCGTCGGCCGCGGTCGCGTCGGCCACGGACGCGTCGTGGAGGGTGCGCACGCGAGTCTGCGCGAGGTCTACGACGAACGCGAGCATGGCGAGCATCACCACGAGCATCGCGGCGTACACGGAGAGGTTCGAATAGGACGCGAGAGTCTCAGGATTCATGGCGCGGCAGCTCCTCAAGGATCGACTCGGTCACGCGGTCCACGGCGTCGCCGAGACGCACGTCCTCGCCCTTGGCGAGACCACCGACCATCAGCAGGGTACGTCCGTCTTGCTCTCGGACGCGCACGAAGACTCGGCGACGCCGAATCGTCAGCGACGCGATGAGTCCCGCGAGGGCGAGCAGGGAGCACGCCAGGGTGAGCTCCTTGCCCGGGTCGTAGCGCACGCTCAGGCCCGCGAAGCGGGGCAGCGACTCGAACGTGACGGTGCCCCGGTCCCCCGCGATGGCCTTGGTCTCGCCGAGCCGCAGCGCGATGCGGACGGGCAGCCCGGCCGCGGTCTTGGGCTGGGTCATCTTCGAGGTGTCCAGCGCGTAGACCGACTGCGGGGCTCCGTCGGGGAACAGCTCGCCCTGCCACAGCGTGAGCAGCAGACCCGGCAGGGCCGGCCCAGGGAAGTCCGAGACCGGGTTGGCGCGCAGGTTCTGGTCGCTGATGGTGGGGGCGAAGATGCCCTCGAAACCGAGCTGCGGGGAGGTGGCGCGCACCTTCACCGCCCCGGTCGAGGTGTAGTTGTTGTCCTGCGGCCGGAAGACGACCGGCTCACGCATGACGACCTTGCCGGTCTTGTCGCGCACCGTGATGACCGGCGCGTAGCCGTTGCCGAGCAGGAACACCGAGGTCGAGCCGAAGTGCAGCGGGTTGTTGACCGACATGACCTGGTTGCGCGGGGCTGCCGTCGGCGAGTCCTGGGTCGTCACGCTGGCGTCGAAGAAGCGCGGCTGCCCGAACTGCGAGCCGCCCGCGCCGGTCTCGAAGGCCACATTGACCTCGTTGACCCGCACGATGAACGGCGGCAGGTCCTCGAGGTCAACCAGCGGGCCGGCCGCGAGAGTGTCGAACGAGCCCTGGGTGTCGGAGAAGATCGAG
Organism: Arsenicicoccus piscis; assembly: GCF_022568835.1. Classification (GTDB taxonomy): domain Bacteria; phylum Actinomycetota; class Actinomycetes; order Actinomycetales; family Dermatophilaceae; genus Arsenicicoccus; species Arsenicicoccus piscis. The sequence goes on along the minus strand of NZ_JAKZHV010000003.1, from coordinate 420,488 downwards.
TTGGCGAAGGTGCGAGTCGCGGGCACGATGACGTCCCCCTTCCAGCCCCACAGGTGGCCGACGGCGACACCGATCAGCACCCCGATGAGGGCCAGGTGGAAGACCAGGTTGCCGAGCTCGCGCAGGAAGCCCTTCTCGGCCGACACGTACGCCGTCGCCTGACCGGGAGCCCCGGTCGCGTCCACGGAGGTGTCGGCCGGCCGCAGCCGGAAGCGCTGCCGGCCGAGGACCCGACGCGCGGTCTCGAGGGCATGCTCGGGGGTGGCGGCGACCTCGACCTCGCGGTGCTCGGGCAGCCGAGCGAGGCGCAGCGGGGCGCGCACCGGGCCGCCGCGGGTCTCGCGCCAGAGGACCCGGCAGCGCGGCAGCACGCAGCCGATGAGGGAGATGAACAGCAGCAGATAGATCGCGGCGAACCACGGCGAGGAGTAGACGTCGAACAGCCGCAACCGGTCCATCCACGGCCCGGCCGTCGTGTGCTCCTGCAGGTAGGTGCGCACCCGCACCGGGTCGACCGAGCGCTGCGGCCACACCGAGCCGGGGACGGCGGCCACCGCGAGGAGCAGCAGCAGGAACAGCGCCGTGCGCATGCTGGTCAGCTGGCGCCAGGCCCACCGCAGCAGGCCGAGCACCCCGATGTCGGGCTGCTGGACGTCGTCGGGGCGGCGGGTCTCCGTGGTCCCGGAAGCCGCGGGAGTCTCGTGAGCCGCCGGGTCCTTCGTGCTCGAGCCGTGCCGCCTCACAAGATCCACTCCGTTCCGCCGAACCGGGTCTGCACCGCGGTCATGAGCTGCTCCCAGACCCCGAGGGCCATGAGGAGTCCGAGGACGAACAGCAGCCCGGCGCCGACGAGCTGCAGGGTGCGCTGGTGCCGGCGCAGCGCCGACCAGGCGCGCAGCGCGCGGGCGTAGGCGAGCGCCATCACCACGAACGGCACCCCCAGCCCGAGGCAGTAGGCGATGCCCAGGGTGATCGCCCGGGCCAGCGGCACCGAGGACCCGTCGAACGGGCGCGCGACCGCGATGACCGCGGCGAGCGTCGGGCCGATGCAGGGCGTCCAGCCGAGCGCGAATGCCATGCCGAGCAGGGGCGACCCAGCGAGGCCTGCGGAGGGGCGCCACCGCACGGTGACCTCCCGCTGCGCGCCGAGGCGCCCGCCCCAGCCGGCGAAGACCAGCGCGAACACCATGACGAACACTCCGGCCAGCCGCAGCAGCAGCGAGTGCCGCTCCTCGACCAGGTTGCCGAGCGCGGTGAACAGGACGACGACCGGCACGAAGATGGCGGTGAAACCGAGGACGAAGCCCACCGACCCCAGCACCAGCCGGGAGCGGCGCCGCTCCTGCAGCGACACCTCCGAGATCCCCGTGACGTAGCCGAGGAAGCCGGGCACGAGCGGCAGCACGCACGGCGAGACGAACGAGATCGCCCCGGCGAGCAGGGCGAGCAGGACCGCGACCGGCAAGGTGCCGTTCGCGACCACGTCTTGGCCGGCAGACAGGAGCACTAGCTGCTCTTGATGACGTCGTCGATGACGTCGGAGAGGGTCGTCGCGGTCGTGCGGCCGAGGATGCGCGCGGCCATCCGGCCCTGCTTGTCGACGACGATCGTCGTCGGGGGCGAGGGCACCTTGCCCCCGAGCGCGAGGATGGTGCGGCCGTCGTTGGCGAGGGAGGGGTAGGTCACCTTCTTCTCCTTCGACCAGGTCAGGGCGTTCTCGGTGGACTCGCCGCGCCAGACCACGCCCATGAACTGCACCGGCTTCTTGGCCGCCTGCACCTGGTCCCAGACCTTGGTGAGGTCGGGCTGCTCGGCCTCGCACGGCGGGCACCACGACGCCCACGCGTTGAGCACCACGACGGTGCCGCGCTGGTCCGCGAGGGACCAGGTCTTGCCGTCCAGCGTGGTGCCGGCGAGGTCTACCGGAGCACCTCGCTTGTCGACCGGCAGGGTCTCGATCGTGCCGTCGGTGGTGATGTAACCCTTCTCGTCCCCGGACTTGGCCTGGGCGGACACCGAGTTGGGGTCCTCCGAGCAGCCGGTGAGCACGACGGCCACACCGAGGGCGAGCAGGGCTGCGGAAGCCTTCTGGATGGTCATGCGCCCACCGTCGCGTTGGCGCCCGGGAGCAGGGACGCCGCGGGCTCGGTGTAGTCGATGGACACCAGCTCGTCGCCGTCGTAGGTCAAGCTGGTGAGGGAGGCGAGGGTGCACTCGCGGTCGCGCGGGTCGTGCCAGAGGCGCTCGCCCTGCAGGTGGCGTCGTACCGTCCACACGGGCAGCTGGTGCGACACCAGGACGATGTCGCCGCCGGGGGCGTGCGCCCGGGCTGCGTCGATCGCCGCGACCATGCGCGCCGCGATGCGCGTGTAGGGCTCGCCCCAGGACGGCCGCAGCGGGTTGCGGACCAGCCACCAGTTGCGGGGGTTGCGCAGCGACCCCTCGCCGACGCCGAACTGCACGCCCTCGAAGTAGTTGCCGGCCTCGATGATCCGGCTGTCGGTGCGGATGGGCACCCCGTGCGCGCGGGCGGTGGGCGCCGCGGTCTCCTGCGCCCGCTCCAGCGGGGAGGCCACCACCAGCCGGACGTCGTGCCCGCTCAGGTGCTCGCCCACCAGCTCGGCCATCTGGACGCCGAGCTCGGAGAGGTGGAACTCGGGGAGCCGGCCGTAGAGCACCTTGGTCGGGTTGTGCACCTCGCCGTGCCGCATCAGGTGGACCACGGTGCGGACGCGCGAGCTCATGCGCGCACCCTTGCAGACGAGTCTGTGATCGCCCTGACCGCCGCGGGCAGCGCCGCCAGGACGTGGTCGACGGCGCGGTCGTCGTGCGCCGCGGAGACGAACCAGCACTCGAACGCGCTGGGCGGCAGGTGCACGCCCTGGGCCAGCATCGCCTGGAAGAAGGCGGTGAAGGCGGCGGTGTCCTGCCCCTGGGCGTCGGCGTAGCTGAGCACCGGCCCCTCGCGGAAGAAGACGGAGAACATCGGCCCCGCCCACTGGATGCAGTGCGGGACACCCGCCCGGTCGAGCTCGGTGGCCACGCCGTCGGCGATGGTGTGGGCGACCCGGTCCAAGGTGGCGTAGACCTCGGGCGTGCACCGCTCGAGGGTGGCGAGGCCCGCGGCGGTCGCGACCGGGTTCCCCGAGAGGGTGCCGGCCTGGTAGACCGGGCCGGTCGGGGCGAGCTGGCCCATGACCTCGGCCGTGCCACCGAAGGCCGCCGCCGGGAAGCCACCCCCCATGACCTTGCCGAAGGTGAACAGGTCGGGGGCTCCGTGCTCGGTCGCCCCCTCGACGCCGAACCAGCCGGCGGCGCTCGCGCGGAAGCCGGTCATCACCTCGTCGGTGATGAACATCGCGCCGTGCTCCTTGGTAAGGCGGCGGATGGCTGCGGTCCAGCCGGGCGCCGGCGGGACCAGGCCCATGTTGCCGGCCGCGGCCTCGGTGATGACCGCCGCGATCTCGCCACCGCGCTCGGCGAAGGCGGTCTCGAGGGCCGCGATGTCGTTGTAGGGCAGCACGATCGTCTCTGCCGCGGCGCTGCGGGGCACGCCGGCGGAGTCGGGCAGCGCGAGGGTGGCGACGCCCGACCCGGCGTGCGCGAGCAGCGCGTCGACGTGCCCGTGGTAGCAGCCGGCGAACTTCACGACGACGCTGCGCCCGGTGACGCCGCGCGCGAGACGCAGGGCCGACATGGTCGCCTCGGTGCCGCTCGAGACCAGGCGCACCTGCTCGACCGGCTCGACCCGCGCCACGATGGCCTCGGCGAGCGCCACCTCGTTCTCGCTCGGCGTGCCGAAGGAGAAGCCGCGGGTCGCGGCGTCCTGCACCGCCGCGAGCACCTCGGGGTGGGCGTGCCCGAGGATCATCGGGCCCCAGCTCCCCACGAGGTCGACGTAGACCCGACCGTCGGCGTCCGTGAGGTAGGGCCCCTGCGCCGACACCATGAACCGCGGCGTCCCGCCGACCGCCCGGAACGCGCGCACGGGGCTGTTGACGCCACCGGGGATCACCGCGGAGGCGCGGTCGAAGAGCGCTTGGGACGCGGGAGCGTCGAAGCGGTAGGACGGCAGCTGCTCGGACATGGGCCCATCCTGCCAAAGACCTCTGACACACCCGAACCCGTCCCACGTGGCCGGGGTCTGTCAGAGGGCCGGGCTAGCGTCCCGGCCATGTTCAGCGTGCTGGCCGTGAGCGGCTACCGGTCCCTGCGAGACGTCGTGCTGCCTCTCGGTCGGCTCACCGTGGTCACGGGTGCCAACGGCACGGGCAAGTCCAGCCTCTACCGGTCGATGCGGCTGCTCGCGGACTGCGGGCAGGGGCGGGTCATCGGCTCGCTCGCCCGCGAGGGCGGGCTGTCCTCGGCACTCTGGGCCGGGCCGGAGAGCCTGGCGGGGGCGCGGCGGACGGGTGGCTCCGTCCAGGGCACCACGCGCGCCGGGCCGGTGAGCCTGCGCCTCGGCGTGGCCGGGTCCGACGTCGGCTACCTCGTGGACCTCGGGATCCCCCAGCAGGGTGACACCGCGTTCAACCGCGACCCCGAGATCAAGCGTGAGCTCGCCTGGTCCGGCCCGGTGCAGCGACGCGGCACCGTCTGCGCCCGACGCGCCTGGTCACGGGTCGATCTGCGGGCCGAGGACGGCACGTTCGAGCGGGCACCGCTCGCCCTCACGACGGACCGCTCGATGCTCACCGAGGTGGCCGACCCCGTCGTCACCCCTGAGCTGTGGGCGCTGCGGCGCTCGTTGGCGTCCTGGCGGTTCTACGACGGGTTCCGGGTCGACCTCGACGCCCCCGTGCGACGGCCGCAGGTGGGCACCCGCACCCGGGTGCTCGCCGACGACGGCGCGGACCTCGCGGCGGCCCTGCAGACGATCGCGGAGGACGGTCGGTCGCCCCTGCACGAGGCCGTGGCGGACGCCTTCGAGGGCGCTCGCCTGCACATCACCGCCCAGGACGGTGTGTTCGACGCGGGGCTCCACCAGCCAGGGATGCTGCGCCCGCTGCGCACCGCCGAGCTGTCCGACGGCACGCTGCGCTACCTGCTGTGGGTCGCGGCGCTGCTCACCGTCGAGCCCCCGCCACTGATGGTGCTCAACGAGCCGGAGACCAGCCTGCACCCCAGCCTGCTCGCCCCGCTCGCCCGCCTGATCCACGAGGCCGCGCAGCGCACCCAGCTGGTCGTGGTCACCCACAGCGACGAGCTGGTGGACCGGCTGGCCGCAGCCTCCGACAACGACGGCGGCGACGACGACGATGAGCCGACCACCGACGGCGAGCCCCCGGCCGTGCGACGCGTGCGCCTGGTCAAGGACCTCGGCGAGACCCGCGTCGCCGGGCAGGGCCTGCTCACCACCCCGACGTGGGAGTGGGGCCGGCGATGACGAGGGTGATGACGAGGATCAGGCTCGCCTCAGGGAGCGCCCTGCGCGCTGCGGTGCTCGGCCGCCTCCGAGGTCACCCCGCTCGGGGGGTGGTTGGCGTCGCGGACCCGAGCCATGGCCTGCGCGAGCGAGCGGACCAGGTCGTCGTCCAGGTAGTCCAGCCAGTGCTCCCGCACCGAGCGCACGTGCCGCGGCGCCAGCTCGGTCAACATCTCCAGCCCGTGCGCGGTCAGCAGCAGCTCGACCCCCCGGCCGTCGTCCGGCACCGGCTGGCGCGCGACCCAGCCGCGCCGCTCGAGCCGGGTGGCCGTGTGGGTGAGCCGGCTGCGCGACTGCACGACCAGTCCCGCCAGCTCCGACATGCGCAGCCGCTGCCCCGGCTGCTCGGACAGCATCGAGATGATCTCGTACTCCGGCAGCGACACCCCGAACTCCTGCAGGTCCCGGTCGAGCGCAGCCTCGAGCAGCCGCTGACCCCGCAGGTAGGCCCGCCAGGCCTGCTGCTCGGTCGCCGTCAGCCAGCGCACCTCGTCGCTCGATCCGGTCGTCGATCCGGTCATGGTGTCTTCGGGGGCCTCTTCACAGGTGTGGTGCGGGTGGTCGTGGGCCACCACGTCTGGTCCCGACGGTGTCGGGACCAGACGACGGTTCATCACGAACCGTACAACTCCGCGGGCGTCCGGAGCGTGAGATTCGCCGGGGAATCTGAGCGGTGGCGCCGCTCAGGACAGCCAGCGCGGCACGTCGAGCGCGTAGTACGTGAGGACCTGCTGGGCACCGGCCCGCCGGATCGAGGTGAGCGCCTCCAGGGCCGCGCGCTCCCGCTCGATCCAGCCGTGCGCCGCAGCCGCCTCGATCTGCGCGTACTCCCCCGACACCTGGTAGGCCGAAACGGGCACGTCGCTGACCTCGGCCACCGCACGCACCACGTCCAGGTAGGGCAGGGCCGGCTTGACCATCACCAGGTCGGCGCCCTCGGCGAGGTCCAGCCGCACCTCGCGCAGCGACTCGGTCAGGTTGGCCGGGTCCTGCTGATAGGTCTTGCGGTCCCCCACCAGCGAGGAGTCGACCGCCTCACGGAACGGCCCGTAGAACGCCGACGCGTACTTCGCGGCGTAGGCCAGGAGCACCGTGTCGACGTGGCCGGCGGCGTCCAGCGCCTCGCGGACGTAGCCGATCTGCCCGTCCATCATCCCCGACAGGCCCAGGACGTGGGCCCCGGCATCGGCCTGCGCCAGCGCCATCGCGGCGTAGCGCTCCAAGGTCGCGTCGTTGTCGACGGCACCGCGGTCGTCGAGGACACCGCAGTGACCGTGATCGGTAAACTCGTCCAGGCACAGGTCGGCCATGACGACGGTGTCGTCCCCCACGACGTCCCTGACCTGCGCCAGCGCCTGGTTGAGGATGCCGTCGGGGTCGTCGGCACCCGAGCCGACGGCGTCCTTGTCACGGGGCACCCCGAAGATCATGATGCCGCCGAGGCCTTCGGCCACCACCTCACGCGCGACGTCCAGCAGCGAGTCCATGCTGTGCTGCACGACCCCGGGCATCGACCCGATCGGCTGGGGCTGGTGGATCCCCTCGCGCACGAAGACCGGCAGGATGAGGTCGGCCGGGTGCAGGCGGGTCTCGGCGACGAGCCGGCGCAGGGCGGGGCTCTGTCGCAGGCGACGCGGACGTTCTACCGGAAAGCTCATGGGGGCTCCTTGGACGACGACGGTCGGCTGGGCAGTGGGTGGGACGGTCGGCTGGGGGGCTCGGCTAGGCGGTCGTCTCGCGCCGGCGTCGGCGCCGCTGGCTCGGCCGGCGCACCTGCTCGCCGCGCTCGTAGGCCTCGAGGGCGAGGCCGTAGCCGTACTCCGCGAGCCCGTCGACGAGCGACTGGGCCGACGACTCCTGGGCGATCACGTGCACGGTGAGCCCGTGCTCCTCGGCCGTGCGTGCGGTGGCCTGACCGATGCACGCCACGACGGTGACCTTGTGCGGCTTGCCCGCGATGCCCACGAGGTTGCGCACCGTCGACGACGAGGTGAAGACGACGGCGTCGAAGTCACCGGACTTGATCGCCTCGCGCACCGGCGCGGGCGGCGGCGCCGCGCGCACCGTGCGGTAGGCCGTGACGTCGTCGACCTCCCACCCCAGCTCGGTCAGGCCGATGACCAGCGGCTCGGTGGCGATGTCGGCGCGCGGCAGCAGGACCCGGTTGATGGGGTCCAGCAGGTCGTCGAACGGCGGCCACTCCTCCAGCAGGCCGGCGGCCGACTGCTCGCCGGACGGGACGAGGTCGGCCGCGAGGCCCCACTCCTGCAGGGCGCGCGCGGTCGCACCCCCGACCGCGGCGATCTTCAGGCCGGAGAAGGAGCGGGCATCCAGCCCGTAGGACTCGAACTTCTCACGAATGGCCCGCACGGCATTGGCCGAGGTGAACCCCACCCACTCGTAGCGCCCGCTCACCATCCCTTGGACGGCCTTGTCCACGAGCTGGGGCATCCGGGGCGGCTCGACGGCGATCGTCGGCACGACGTGGGCCGTGGCGCCATAGCCCTCCAGCGCCGCGATCGCCGTGCCCGACTGGTCCTTGGTGCGGGGCACGAGCACGTCCCACCCGAAGAGCGGCAGGGTCTCGAACCAGGACAGCTCCAGGCGCTGCTCGACCGCCGGACCGACGACGGCGACGAGCGGCAGCGCGCCGGCGTCCGCCCCGACGGCCGGGTCGCCGAGCAGGTCGTCGAGCATCCCGGGGGCGTCACCGAGGGTGCCCACCTGGGTGCGCTGGCGCGTGGTCGTGCCGTGCTCGGTGATGGCGACAGGGGTGCTTGGGTCGAGCCCGTCGGCCAGCAGCGCGTCGAGCTGCGTGAGGAGCTCGGGCCCCACACCGGCGAGCACCGGGCTGGTGGAGCGCAGGTGCTCGGGCACCGGCATCCCCGCGTAGAGGGGCACAGCCGTCGTCGGCGACACGCCCGGCACGACCTCGAACGACCGGCCGAGGCGTGCCACCGTGGTCGCTTCATCGGAGAGCGCGCTGCCGTCACCGCTCAGCAGGCGCACGACGAGCCCCCCCGGGGTGTCCTGCAGCGAGTCGATCGCGTCGACCAGGTCCGCGGCGGCGGCGACCTCGACGACGCGGGTGCTCTCGGGCACGAGGGCACGAGCCTGGTCGCCCGCGCCCGGTCCGACGGCGAGCACGTCCGCCCGCTCGAGGAGCGAGGCACCCTCGACCGTCAGCAGCCGCGGGTCGCCGGGTCCTGCGCCCACGAACACGACGCGCGCCCCTGCGCCGGCGGGCGGGCGAGGTGTGGGTGCGGGGGTGCTGCGGCGGCGGCGCCGACTCTTGGCGGTCGTCATGCAGGCGGCTCCTGGATGGTCGGCCGAGGCGGCGAGACGGGCGGCGAGACGAGGTCGGCGGCGCCGTCCTCTAGCAGCAGCCTAGCGAGCCGGGCGCCGAGCGACCGCGGATCGTCGACCGGCCCGGTCAGCGAGCGACGCAGCGAGCCAGACCCGTCGGGTGCCCCGACGAACGCCCGCAGCGAGAGCTCGACACCGTCGAGGTCCTCCACGACCTCGGCCAGCGCACCGAGCGGCGCGGTGCAGCCGGCCTCGAGGACCGAGAGGAGCTCACGCTCGGCGGTGACGCAGGCGCGGGTGTCGGCGTCGTCCAGCTGCGCGAGCAGCTCACGCACCGGGTCGTCCTCGCGGCACTCGACGGCCAGCGCGCCCTGGCCGGCAGCGGGCAGCATGACGAGGGGGTCCAGCGTCTCGGTGACCTCGTCGGTGCGCCCGAGCCGGGCCAGCCCGGCGCGTGCCAGCACGACGGCGTCGCACCGACCGTCGTGGACGTGCCGGATCCGGGTGTCCACGTTGCCCCGGATGGCGGTGATCTCCAGGCCCAGGCCCAGCGCCTCGAGCTGCGCAGCCCGGCGCGGGGAGCCGGTGCCGATCACGGATCCCGCCGGCAGCTCCCCCAACGTGTGTCCGTCGCGGGCCACGAGCGCGTCGCGCGGATCCTCCCGTGGCGGGATCGCCGCGACGACCAGGCCGGCGTGCGGGGCGACCGGCAGATCCTTGAGGGAGTGGACGGCGAGGTCGATCTCACCCGCCAGCAAGGCAGCCCGGATCGCCGACGCGAAGACGCCGGTGCCGCCGATCGAGGCGAGCGGGCCGGTGTTGACGTCGCCCTCGGTGGTGATCTCGACCAGCTCGACCTGGTGGCCGAGCGCGCGCAGCCGATCGGCCACGAGACCGCTCTGGGTGGTCGCGAGGGTGCTGCGTCGGGTGCCGAGGCGCAGAGCCATCAGGACGCCGCCTGGCGGCGGACCGCCTCGGCCAGGGTGGTCGGCAGCCCGGGGCCCAGATCCGCCAGGTCGGCCAGGTCGGCGAGCCCGCGGGTCGCGTCGGGTGGGTAGGCCGCGTCGTCGTCCGCCGTGGAGACTGCGGCCACCGTCTGGGGGTCCAGGTCGAACAGCTCGCGCAGGGCGTCGGCGTAGTCGCCGCTGCCGCCGGCGCCCGCGAGCTCCTTGACCCGCACCGACGGCGCGTGGAGCAGCTTCTCGACGACGCGATGCACGGTGAGGGCCACCTGCCGGTCGGTGGCCTCGTCGAGGTCCGGCATCCGGGCCCGCAGGCGCTCCAGCTCAGCCTCGACGACGGCGGCGGCGCGGCTGCGCAGAGCCGCCACGGTGGGAGCGACGGCCTGGCGGCGCCGGTCGGCGAGGAAGCTGGCGACCTCCTCGGCCACGAGCTCGCGCACGGCCTCGACCTGCGCCGGCACCTGGCCGTCGCCGGCGAGCAGCAGTCCGAGCTCCTCGAGCCCGACGAGCGTGACACCGGGGATCTGGAGCACGTCTCGGTCGACGTCGTGCGGCAGGGCCAGGTCGATGAGCACCAGCGGCCGGTCCGGGCGCTGGGCCAGGGCCTGCTGCACCTGCTCTGCGCTGATGACCTGCGCCGACGCGCCGGTGCACGTCACCACGACGTCGGCGGCGACGAGGGCCCCGCCCAGCTCCTCGAACGGCACGGAGTCCGCGTCGTAGCTGGCAGCCAGGTGCTCGGACTTGTGCGGGGTGCGGTTGGTGATGGTGAGCGTGCCGGCGCCGAGGCGGGTGGAGGTGGCGGCGGCGAGCGAGCTCATCGCACCGGCTCCGACGACGAGCACGTGCCGGCCAGGCAGCGGGCCGACCACCTCCTCGCCGGCGAGCAGGCCGGCCTCGACCAGGCCGACGGCGACGTCGTCGATGCCCGTCTCGCTGTGCGCGGCCTTGCCGACCCGAAGCGCCCGCTGGAACAGCGAGTTGAGCTGCGGCCCCACCTCGCCGCCGTGCTGGGCCGCGCGCAGCCCGCCGCGCAGCTGGCCGAGGATCTGCCCCTCGCCGAGGGCCATCGAGTCCAGGCCGCAGGCGACGTGGAACGTGTGCGAGACGGCGCGCTCGTCGTGGTGGACGTAGAGATGCGGACGCAGACCGGTGAGGTCGGCGCCGGACACCTCGGCCAGCGCGGTGGTGATCTCGGTGACGGCACCGTGGAAGGTCTCGGCCTCGGCGTAGACCTCGAGGCGGTTGCACGTGCCGACGACGACGGCCTCGCGCACGTGCTGACCCAGGACGAGCCGGCCGCGCAGGTCGTCGATCTGGTCGGGGCGCAGGCTCACCTGCTCCAGCGCACTGATGGGCGCGCTGCGGTGGGAAAGCCCGAGGACGAGCAGGGTCACGAGGGCACCTCGGAGGTCGAGAGGTCGGAGCCGGCGGAGGAGGCACCACCGGGCAGGGCGTCACGATGCATGGCGTGGAAGGCGAGCAGCTGCAGCTCGGTCGACAGGTCGACCTTACGCACGTCGGTGCCCTGGGGGACAGCCAGGTGGACGGGGGCGAAGTTGAGGACGGAGCGCACCCCCGCCAGGACCAGGTCGTCGGCCGCCCCCTGGGCGGACGCGGCCGGCGTGGCGATCACGGCGATGGCGTCGCCGCGTGGCGCCACCCGCGCAAGCACCTGCGGCAGCTCGGCCATCGAGTGCACGTCGAGGCCGCCGATGCGTCGCCCGACGATGTCGGGGTCGCGGTCGAAGCAGGCCACGACGTCGAATCCCTTGGTGGCGAAGCCCCCGAAGTCGGCCAAGGCGTGCCCGAGGTGCCCCATGCCGACGATCACCACGGGGCGCACCTGGGCCAGCCCGAGCACCTTGGAGACCTCGTCGGCCAGCACCCGGACGTCGTAGCCCACGCCCCGCACGCCGTAGGAGCCGAGGTGGGACAGGTCCTTGCGCAGCTTGGCCGAGTTGACCCCGGACCGGACCGCGAGCTCCTCGGAGGAGACCGAGGTGACGCCGCGCGCCTCGAGCTCGGCCAGCGCCCGCAGATAGGTCGGCAGGCGCAGCACCGTCGCGTCGGACAGCCGGTCGGGCTCGTGCGTCACAGGGGCGGGACCTCCGGGAGGGGCTGGGTCAGCCGAGGTCGTCGCCGGGTGCGGCGGCCTCCTCCAGGTTAAGTCCTCGTGAAGAACCGCACAAAGTCCTCTGCTGCGGCTGTCAGGTGCTCGACAGGTGCTCATGACCGGGTCAACGCCTTGCGCAGAGCCGCCTCGTCCACGAACCAGCGCGCGTGCTCACGGCCGTCCACGAACACGACCGGGATGTACTCCCAGTACGCCATCTCGAGGGTGATGTCCTCTAGGGTCGAGCGCTCCTGCCAGCGCACCCCGAGCTCGCCGCACACGCGCTCGACCACGACGCGGGCGTCGTCGCACAGGTGGCAGCCGGGCTTGCCCACCAGCACGAGCCGGGCGTCGGGGTCGAGCGCGTCGTCGCTCGGAGCGGCCAGCGGTGCGGGAGTGGTCATCGCAGCGACTGTAGCGCTCACACGCCCCGCCGCTGTCGCGAAAAGTATGGACAACGGTTGATAATGACGGTTCCGAACCATCCTGGGAGGAGCACTCCTCATCAGTCGGCCCTCAACCTGGGCGAGCGCTCTCCTCGCCCGGTTCGTCAGTGGCGCCACGTCGGCTCGACGGGGCGCCATGTCGTCGTCCTGGGACCTCGCCGCGGCCCACCCGGTCCCGGCGGGACTCGCCCGGCCAGGGCTGCCTGGCGGGCTGCACGGACCGCCCCGTCTCGACCTGACGGTGCTGTGGTCCGCGGTGTCCGGAGGCCCGGCGGGGGCCTCCCCCGACGGCCCTCGCGGGTCGCTCTCCCCCGACGAGGCAGCACGCCTGCAGGCCCTGATCACCCTCGCCCAGCGCGGCGACCCGGAGGCGTTCGGCCAGCTCTACGAGCGCTATGTCGAGGTGGTCTACCGCTACATCTTCGTGCGGGTCGGGCAGGTCCACACGGCCCAGGACCTGACCAGCGACACCTTCGTCAAGGCGCTGCGCAACATCGGGACCTTCACCTGGCAGGGCAAGGACATCGCCGCCTGGTTCGTCACCATCGCGCGCAACGTCGTCAACGACCACACCAAGTCGGCGAAGTTCCGCATGGAGGTCACGACGGCGGACATGCTCGACGCCGACCAGCAGGTCGACGCCCCCGAGGGCGAGGTCCTGGACCGGATCCGCGACGAGCGCCTCCTCGAGGCGGTCAAGGCGCTGAAGCCCGAGCAGGCCGAGTGCGTGGTGCTGCGCTTCATCGACGGCCTCTCGATCGCCGAGACCGCGGTGGTCCTCGGCAAGAAGGAGAACGCCGTCAAGCAGCTGCAGCTGCGCGCGGTCCGGTCGCTGCAGCGGGCCCTCGAGGGAGAGACCTTGTGACCGCTGCTCAAGAACGTGGCTACGGAGCCGTAACCCGAGCCGGCCTGGCTCGTTGAGCACGGTGACATGTCTGTGGATCGGTCGACTGCACGAAGGGGGGTGTGCCCTTGCCTGACCTCGATCTGGTGACCCCTGGAGAGGCAGAAGCCTTCGAGGCTGCCCTCGCCGGCGGGCCGGTCAGCCCTGCCCCGACCCCCGAGATGACCGCGCTGATGAACACGGCGCGGTCGGTCGAGACGCTGCCCGTCCCCGCTCCCGACCCCGGCTTCGTCGCCTCGCTCGGCTCGGCCCTGAAGACCATGGCCGCGCAGCTCGCCGCCGGCCAGGTGCCCACCCCGCCGCAGCGGCACGCGGACCGCCCGACCGCCGAGCAGCCGTCGGCTGACCGCGTCGACCCCGCTGACCCGCCCCCTGCGCCCGGGTCCACGCCGGCCCCTGCATCGGGTGCCAAGGTCATCGCGTTCCCGCGCCGCGTGCCCCGATCGCTGCTCGGCGCCGCCGCGGGCGTCGTCGTCGCGACGACCGCCGTGGGGGTGGCCTCGCAGAGCGCGCTGCCCGGCGACGCGCTCTACGGCGTGCGCCAGGTCGTCGACGGGGCTCAGGTGCAGCTGGCCGGGTCCACCGCCGCGCAGGGCCGCGTCCTGCTCGGCCAGGCCCGCGAGCACGTCACCGACACCGGCACGCTGGCGGACCGCTCGCAGCTCGACACCGACGCCATCCGGGAGTCCCTGCAGAATGCCGCCTCCGCCGTGTCCGTCGGTGAGAGCAAGCTCTTCGAGGCGTTCGAGGAGTCTCGCTCGCCGGACGACCTCGCTCCGGTGCGCGACTTCACCGTCTGGGTAGAGCCTCAGCTCGCCACGCTGCGCACAAGACTCCCAGCCGACACGCTCTCGTCGCTGAACCAGCTCGCCGCCACGGTCGCCGCAGGCAGGACCACACTGAACGCCAAGCTGGTCGCGTGCGGGGCGGGGTGCGCGGGCGTGGCACCGCTCGGCACGCCCACGCCGAGCGCGACCAGCCCCGCCAACCCCACAGCCACGCCTACCGCGAGCGTCTCCAGCGCGCCGGCGCCCAGCCAGACGCCTCCGGCGGCGCCAACCACGGCGGCGCTGCCACCAGCACCGGCACCAGCGGCCACGTCCCGCGTGCCGCGTCCGACGGTGCCGCGCGCCCCGGAGCAGACGCGCACCCCCACGAGGCCGCGCCCGACCACGCTCCCGACGTCGGCAACCACGACCGAGGCTCGGTCACCCGAGCCCACCGCCCCCACCCGCAGCCGGCCCACGCGCACCGGACCCATCACGCGCTGGCCCGACCCGACCTGGGTGCTGCCCAGGCCGTCGTCACCGACGCCGGTCCCGCCGCCACCCACCATGCCGCCTGTCGTGGTGCCGCTGCCCGGCGGCGGGTCGGTGGTCATCGGTGTCGAGGGCTCCGACCCGGAGCGGGTGCCCGAGCCGACGTCGACGTCGTCCAGCCCCACGCCCACGCCGACATCCCCCAGCGTGACGCCCACGCCCTCGCCGACAGCGACGAAGTGGTGCAACGAGCACGGCACCTGCGACGACCCGGGTCGCCCTGCGGCCCGTCGAGCCGTCCCGCACCCAGCCGTGGCAGCCGTCCGCGCCGGAACGACCAAGCCGACGGCCAAGCCGACGACCGCGCCCAGGCCGACCCCCGGTCGGTGACCAGGCACGCTCGGTGACCGGGCCCGCTCGGCGGCGAGGGGTCTACCCGAGGAAGACGGAGCGGCGCCGCATGAGCATCTGGTGCAGCGTCTGCTGGATGGTCTCGCGCACCTGGTCGGTCAGGTCCATCACGAGCATCGGGTCCTCGGCCGCTCCCTGCGGGTAGCCGTCGGTGGGGATGGGTGCGCCGAACTCGATCGTCCACTTGGTGGGCAGGGGCACCGCGCCGAGCAGGCCGAGCCACGGGAACGTGGGGGTCAGGGGGAAGTAGGGGAAGCCGAGCAGCTTGGCGATCGCGCCGGCGTTCCCGAGCATGGGGTGGATCTCCTCGGCGCCGACGACCGAGCACGGGATGATCGGCACACCGGCCCGCAGCGCGGCCGACACGAACCCGCCACGGCCGAACCGCTGCAGCCGATAGCGCTCGCTGAACGGCTTGCCGACGCCCTTGAAACCCTCGGGCCAGACGCCGACGATCTCCCCGCGCCCGAGGAGCTGCTCGGCGTCGTAGGTGGCCGCCACCGTCGTGCCGACCTTGCGGGAGAGGTCGGCGAGGATCGGGGTGCGGAACACCAGGTCGGCCCCGAGCATGCGCAGGTGCCGTCGCTGGGGGTGCTCGTCGTGCACGGCGACCAGGGTCATCAGCGAGTCCCACGGCATCGTCCCCGAGTGGTTCGACACGATCAGCGCGCCGCCCTCGGCGGGGATGTGCTCGATCCCCGTCACGTCGACCCGGAACCAGCGCCGGTAGAGCGGCCGCACCAGCGGGAGGTAGACGTGCTCGGTGAAGTCCGCGTCGAAGCCGAACAGGTCGACCTCGTAGTCGCCGCTGACGCGCCGGGTGAGGAAACCGAGCGTCGCCGCGACCTGCTCCTCGAGCTGCTCGCCGGAGAGGCCGGCGAGCCGGGCGGTCGCCCGCAGCACGTCGACGAGGGCGTCGACGACGTCCTCGAGGCCGTCCTCGACCCCGCCCGAGGTCGTCGACGTGGTGTCCTCCAGCTGCTCCACCGCCTCGAGCTGCTCCACGTCCCCCGGCTGCGAGGGCACCTCGAGCCGGCTCGGGGTCATGGGCACGACGACCGGGCGTGGGCGGTGCCGCGGGGTCGGGGCGGCGTCGCTCATCCGCGGCCTCCTGGGGTGGTGGTGACGTCGGACCCGAGGCCCATCGCGCTCGTGGTGGTGCGCAGTCGGCGCAGGCCAGAGCCGGCCAGGTCCACCCCCGGGAGGGTGAGACCGGCGGTGGCCGCGAACGACCGGAACGCCTCGCGGGTCGTCCAGCGGGGCTCGAAACCGAGCACCGTGCGCATCCGGTCGGTGTCGAGGACCCGGCCGTAGGCGAGCTGCTTGAAGGTGCCGCTGTGCAGCTCCGCCATCCCGCTCAGGTGGTAGCCGCGCACCCACAGACCCTCGCTGCCGAGCGGCACCGGCAGCAGCGGACGGCGCACGAACCGGCCGGCCTGCGCGACGGTGATCACCCCGTCGCCGGCGACGTTGGTGACGCCGACGATCTGGGCGCGGTCGCCGACGGCGGCGTGCACGATCGAGGCGACCGCATCCTGCTCGTGCAGGAACTGCAGGCGGCCGTCGTAGCCCAGTGGGACCGGCAGGACCGGCAGGCTGAAGTAGTCGGTCAGCGCGGTCGAGATCGTCGGCCCGACGACGTTGGCCAGTCGCAGCACGCTGACCTCCAGGTCGGGCCGGCGCCGGGCGAGCCCGCGCACGTAGCCCTCGACCTCGATCGAGTCGCGGGCGAAACCGACCTCGGGGTGACGGGTGGGCGCGTGCGTCTCGACGAAGGCGGCGGGGTCCGCCGCCGCTGCCCCGTAGATCGCCCCTGTGGACTTCACGACCAGCCGCTGCACCGTCTCGGACTTCTGGCAGGCAGCGAGCAGCTGCATGGTGCCGATGACGTTGATCTCCTTCTGCGAGGAGCGTCCGCCAGCGGCGACCGGGGTGGCGATAACGCCGGCGTGCACGACGGTGTCGACGCCGTAGCGGTCGACGATCTTGGCGATCACCGGGTTGCGGATGTCGGCGCGCACGAACTCCATCGGCGACAGGTCACGCCGCGGGGGCACGACGTCGATGCCGATGACCCGCCCGACGTCCTCGCGGCGCGCGAGCTCCCGGGCGACCAGGCCACCGAGCAGGCGGGACACCCCGGTGACCAGCACGACGTTCGCCACGGGCGCCCCTTCCGGTGTGCAGAGGTGGTGCAGGGTGCTGGACGACTCGAGCCCCGCACCCCATCGGGGCCCGAGGCTCGGCGCAGCGGATCGGTGGCCGCGACGGCCTACCGAGGCTACTTCTTGTTACGACGCTGGTGACGCGTCTTGCGCAGCAACTTGCGGTGCTTCTTCTTCGCCATCCGCTTGCGGCGCTTCTTGATCACAGAACCCATGGGTGTTCCTTCTGGTGGAGGTCAAACCGTCAATCCCGCCCAGCCTACCGTCCGGGTCGCCCGGCCCCCAACTCGGTCGGGCCGCTGCACCGTCGCTCGGCCGGCCAGAAGCGGTCAAGCGGTCTCGACGAACGACCCCTGCAGGTAGTCGTGCACGGCGTCCTCGGGGACGCGGTAGGACCGGCCCACCCGCACGGCGGGCAGCTCACCGCTGTGCACCAGCCGGTAGACCGTCATCTTGGACACTCGCATGAGGTCCGCCACCTCGGCCACGGTGCAGAACCGCACGTCACCGAGCCCCTTGTTCGTCGCCATCGCCACTGAGCCTTCCTGCTCGTCCCGACGCTGTCGATTCGCCGGTGTCCCACCGAGCGGCGAGCGGATGCCCTTCGTGCGTCTGGAGCAACGGTAGAGGTCGGTGTGACTCCTGAACAGTCACTCAGGCAATTCCGACCCGGTTGTCCACGCGACACGCCGCAGGATCACCCGACTGGCGGTATCCGTCAGTCGAACCACACGTCCAGCCCGTAGAGCGGGAACAGCGCCTCGCGGGTCGCCATCACCGCCCGGTCGACCGGGTCCTCGGGGTTGTAGCCGGACTCCCACCCGCGCCACCACACGACGCCACCCTCGGCGACACCGTCGTTCATCACGGTGGGACCAGGCACGTCGTAGCGCTCCCGGACATAGGCGTTCCACGCCAGCGGGATCTCGGTGTCGAGCCGGATCGGGTGGTGGCTGGCGATGCCGGTGAGGTGGGTCCAGCTGCGCGGCACGACCTCGACGACCTCGTAGCCCCCTCCCCCGAGCGCGATCCACCGGCCGTCGCACAGCTCGTGCGAGAGCCGGTGCAGGGCCTCCATCGCCTGGCGCTGGGCATCGACGGAGATGGCCAGGTGCGCGAGCGGGTCCTGGAAGTGGCTGTCGCAGCCCTGCTGGGTGATCAGCACCTGCGGGTTGAACGCCCGCACGAGCGGGACGATCGAGGCGTGCAGGGCCCGCAGCCAGGCGGCGTCGCCGGTGCCCGGGGGCAGCGCGACGTTGACGGCCGTGCCCATCGCGTCCGGGCCGCCGATGTCACCGGGGAAGCCGGTGCCGGGGAACAGCACCCGGCCGGTCTCGTGGATCGAGCAGGTCATGACACGTGGGTCGTTCCAGTGGCACCGCTCGACCCCGTCGCCGTGGTGGACGTCGATGTCGATGTAGGCGATCCGCTCGACGCCCTGGGCGAGCAGCCACTCGATCGCCACCGAGGCGTCGTTGTAGATGCAGAACCCGGCCGCCCGGTCGGGCATCGCGTGGTGCATGCCGCCGCAGAAGTTCACGCCGTGCCGCGCGCGGCCGGTCCACACGTCCTTCGTCACCGCGAGGGTGCCACCGACGATGCGGGCCGACGCCTCGTGCATGCCCACGAACGCCGGGTCGTCCTCGGTGCCGATGCCGAAGCGCTGGTCGGCGTCGTCGGGGTGCTCACCGGCGTGCCGCACCGCCTGGACGTAGCCCATGTCGTGGACCGTGGCGAGCTCCTCGTCGGAGGCCACCGGCGGGTTCACCACCACGACGTCGTCCTGGGCGAACAGACCGAGCTCCTCGCACAACCGCGCCGTGAGGTCCAGCCGCACCGGACTCATGGGGTGCCCGGGCCCGAAGTTGTAGCGCGTGAACGCCGGGTCCCACACCACGCTCGTGGTCTGGTCCTGCGTCTGGGCCCCGTTCTGGTCCTGGCTCTGGTCCTGGGGCAGCACCCCCGCTGCGGGGGTCGACGGCGAGGGGTCCGGCATGCGGTGCGCCGGTCAGTGCAGCAGGGCCGAGGTGGCGACCACGCCCGGGTCCTCCGCGAGCGAGAGCACCATCATGGTCTCCTCCTCGCTCTCGTCCGAGGGGGTCACCCCACGCACGGTCATCGGGCGTCGCGAGTCGGTGGGGCGGAAGCCGTAGGCGCTGGCGAACGCGACGGCCGGGCCGTTGTCGGTGCCGACCCAGTAGGCCAGGTGCGTGCAGCGCTCGTGCCGAGCCTGGTCGGCCCCCGCCCGCACGAGCGCGGCCCCCACGCCACCGCCGCGGTGAGCGGGGTCGACCCACATGCCGAAGAACTCGGCGTAGGTCTCGTCGTCCAGCGGGCGCTCCTCGAGGGGGCGGACGCTGGCGATCCCGACGGCCTCGCCGTCCCGCTCCGCGAGCAGCCGGGCGGCGCGCACCATCCGGTCCTGCCACACCTCGTCGTCGAAAGCGACCTCGTCGTCGTACTTGGCGGCGAACGCTTCAGGGGAGTCGGCCAGGGCCGCGCCGGCGAGCCTTGTAGAGCTGCCAGTCGTCAGCCGTGAGCACGCGCACCGAGATGTCGCTCATGCGGTCATCCTTTCATGGGTCCTGCGGGGAGGCTACCGGGTGAGAACGGGTCCGGCGCCGAGGGGATCCTGGAGAGTTTCCGGGCGTCCTCGCGGACGAGTAGTAGCGTCGAAAGTTGGTCGAACCTTGGTCACGCGCCCAGCTCGACCGAGCGCTCGGTCGCAGCGCGGATCGCGTCGACCACGGCCGCACGGGTGGCGTGCGCGTCGAGGGTCGCCACGGCAGCCATGGTGGTGCCGCCGGGCGAGGACACCCGCTCGCGCAGGACGGTCGGCGAGTCCTCGCCCTCGACCAGCATGCGCGCGGACCCGAGGATCGTCTGCAAGGTGAGCTGACGGGCTACGGGGCGTGAAAGTCCTTGCAGGACAGCGCCTTCGATCATCGCCTCAGCGAGATAGAAGACGTAGGCGGGGCCCGAGCCGCTGGTCGCCGTGACCGCGTCGAGCTGCTTCTCGGGGAGCTCGAGCACCTCGCCCGCAGTGCCGAGGAGCGCGCAGGCGAGGCGCACGGATTCGTCGTCGGCCGCGCTGCCGCGACTGACGACGGACATCCCGGCCCCGAGCACAGCCGGCGTGTTGGGCATGACCCGCACCACGGCCATGCCGTCCGGCAGCCCCGCCTCCAGCGCCGCCGTGGTGACGCCTGCGGCCACGCTCACGACGACGGCGTCGCGGCCCTCGTGACCGGCGGCCTCGGACAGGGTGGCCAGCACGGCCGGCACGTCGGCCGGCTTGACCGCGAGCACGTGCACGTCGGCCTGCTGCGCGGCCTCGGCCGCGGTGGCCGCCCGCACCCCGTGCTGCTCGACCACGGCGTCCACGCCCGCCTGGTAGGTGTCGATCGCCAGGACCTGCTCCGGGGGGTGTCCCGACGCCACCAGCGCCGCGAGCACGGCCGCCCCCATCACCCCGACGCCGTGGAAGGCGACGACGCGGTCGGCGAGCGCATCGGCCTGCTGGTGGGCCTGCTGGTCGGGCTGCTGGTCGGGCACGGGCGACTCCTCAGCGCTGGGTCAGAACGGATCGGGCCAGGAAGCCGGCCGACGCAGGTCGATCGGCCACCCGCTGCATGAGGTAGGAGTACCACGCCGAGCCGTAGGGGATGTAGACGCGGCACCGGTCGCCGCGGTCGGCGATGGAGGTCTGGCCGAGCGGGCGGACCCCGAGATACATCTGGTACTCGACCGTGGCGGGGTCGCGGCCGGTCTCACGCACGAGCGCCGCCGCGATCTCGAGCAGCCGCGGGTCGTGCGTGGCGATCAGGACCTGGCCGCTGCCGGCGAGCAGGATGCGCAGGCAGCGGACGAACGCGAGGTCGACGTCGGCGCCGCGCCAGCCCTCGACCTCGCTGACCGAGAACGCGCCCTTGCACAGGCGCACCCGGGCCGCCTGCGCGGCCAGTCGGCGGCAGTCCTCCTCGCTGCGGCGCAGGCAGGAGGCGATGGTGATGCCGACGTCGGGGACGTCGGCGCGCAGCTCGGCGTGCACGCGCAGCATCTCGGCGACGGTCTGCGGCCCCTCGACGTCGAGGGTGAGCGTCACACCGGCGTTGGCCGCGCTGCGGGCGATGAGACGCGCGGCCTCGAGGATCGCCTCGCGGTCGAACACCCGGCCGACCACCCCGAGGGCGGACAGCCGCAGCGAGACGTCGAGGTCACCGGAGGCGGTCAGTCCCTCCTTGGCGGCGCTCTGCACGAGCGCCTGGTATTCGCGGACCGTCTCGGCCCGGTGCTCGGCGTCCACGCCGTCCGGCCCGAGGTAGCACACGGTCGCAGCCCGCCCGGTGACGCGCAGGTCGCGCACCGCCTCCAGCGCGTCGTAGAGCGTGTCGCCGACGATGAACCGCCCCAGCAGCTCGCGGCTGCCCGGCGAGCTCTCGATCAGCGAGCGGACACGGTCGTGCGCCGCGAGATCGATGATGCGTCGACGCAGGCTGTCGCTCATGAGCGTCAGGTTAGCCGCACCCACCGACAGGGGTGGTCTCAGGGCGTCCGACGGCGCAACGTCGCTGCTCCGAGCACGATCGCGCCGACCGCGAAGGCGGCCATGATCGCGACGTCGCGCCACACGTCACCGGCCCCTGAGGCGTCGGTCGCGATGGAGGACATCGCGTCCACGGCGTAGGAGAGCGGCAGCACGTCCGAGAGCAGGCGCAGCGGGGTGTCGAGCTGGTCGCGCGGCACGAGCAGCCCGCAGAGCAGGAACTGCGGCAGCACCAGGGCCGGCATGAACTGCACGGCCTGGAACTCGGTGCGGGCGAACGCCGAGACGAACAGTCCGAAGGCGGCCCCCAGCACCGCGTCGACCACGGCGACGAGGATGAGCAGGCCGAGCGACCCCGCCACGCTCAACCCGCACACGTAGACCGCGAACGCCGTCGCGACGAGCGCCTGGACCGTGGCGAGCAGGGCGAACGCGAGCGCGTAGCCGGCCAGCAGGTCGCCCTTGCCGAGCGGGGTGGTGAACAGCCGCTCCATGGTGCCGCTGGCCCGCTCGCGCAGGGTCGTGATGCTGGTGACGATGAACATCACGACGAACGGGAAGACGCCCAGCAGCGCCGGCCCGACCCGGTCGAAGACGGGCGTGCCCGAGAAGATCCATGCCATCAGGCCGAGCAGCACGCACGGCACGACCACGAGCAGCGCGATGGTGCGCGGGTCGGCCCGCACCTGCTGCAGGATCCGGCGGGTCGTCGCCAGGGTCAGGGCGGGCTTCACGACTCCTCCCCCGGCTCGGTGCTCGTCGGCTCAGCAGTCGTCGGCTCGGCGCTCTCGACGAGGACCAGGAAAGCGCCCTCGGCGTCGGCCGCCCCGGTGCGCTCGAGCAGCTCGGGGAGGGTGCCGTCGAAGACGATCCGGCCGTCGCGCAGCAGCACCAGCCGGTCGCAGCGGGTCGCCTCGTCCATGACGTGGCTGGACACCAGCACCGTCGCTCCGGCGGCGGCCAGCTCGTGGAACATCTGCCACAGGTCGCGGCGCAGCAGCGGGTCCAGCCCGACCGTCGGCTCGTCGAGCACCAGCACCCGTGGCGACCCGACCAGGCAGCAGGCGAGCGACGCCCGGCTGCGCTGACCGCCGGACAAGGTGGCGACCGACGCCGTGGCGTGCGACGCGAGGTCTACCCGCTCGATGGTGCGCTCGACGACCTCGCGGCGCTCCTCGCGCCCGTGAACCCCGTGCAGCCGCGCGAAGTAGTCGACGTTGTCGCGCACCGTGAGGTCGGGGTAGACGCTCGGGGCCTGGGTCGTGTAGCCGACGAGGTCCCGCAGCGCCGGCGAACCAGCGGGCAGCCCGAGCACCGTGACCTCGCCGGACGCCACGACCTGCACACCGACGACGGACCGCAGCAGGGTCGACTTGCCGCCTCCGCTCGGCCCGAGCAGCCCGACGACCTGGCCGGCCGGCACGTCGAGGTCGACACCGTGCAGGACCTCGCGACCCCCGCGGCTGACCACCAGCCGGCGCACCACGACCCCTTGCTGGTCGAGCTGCTGGTCGAACTGCTCACCGGACGGCCCGTCGGGGACCCGACCGCGCTCGTGGCGCCCATGGCTGCGCATGCTCCGACGCTACCGCTGCCGGGCGCACGGTGGCGGCGCGGGGGCGGGACACGCGCTAGGAGGCCACCCCGTTGACCGGCGACGCGGCCCACGCCTCCCGGGTGAAGCGCAGCGACTCCGCGAGGTCGGCGCGACGCGAGGCCGGCGTGCCCTTGCGGGTGCTCACCTCGATGACGATCGCCCCGCCGAAGCCGGTCTCGGCGAGGTGGCCGACCAGCTCCGCGACCGGTTGTCCGCCACGCCCCGGCACCAGGTGCTCGTCGAGCGAGGAGCCCGTGCCGTCGGTCAGGTGGACGTGCGACAGGCGCGACCCGAGCGCGCGGGCCATCTCGAGGCTGTCGGCCTGCGCGGTCGCGGCGTGCGACACGTCGAGGGTGACGTGGTCATAGGGCTGGTAGACCGGGTCCCAGTGCGGCAGGTAGGCCTGCACGGCGCGCTGGCCGGCGCGCCAGGGATACATGTTCTCGACGGCGATGGTGATGTCGTGCTCGTCCTCGCGCATGGCCACCCCGTCGACGAACTCGCGCGCGTAGACCCGCTGCCACCGGAACGGCGGATGGGCGACCACGGTCGGGGCTCCCACGGCGTGCGCGAGGTCGATGGACAGGTCGATCTTGGGCCACGGCTCGGCGTGCATGACGCGCTGGGTGAGCAGCAGGGTCGGCGCGTGGATGGACACGATCGGCATCTGGTAGCGCTCGACCAGACGCAGCAGGTCCGTCGCGCTCTGCGACACCGGATCGGTGTAGACCATGACCTCGACGCCGTCGTAGCCCAGCTCGACCGCGAGCCGGAAGGCGTCCTCGGTCAGATCGGGATAGACCGAGGAGCTCGAGAGCGCGACGGTGGCGGGGCGTTCCTCGCGTGGGGTGACGGAGCCGTTGGAGGACATCGTGGTCAGCCTACGACGGCGTGGGCGTCCGACGAAGCGCGTCGAGCTCGTCGAGGATGACGCCCTCGCGCAACGCCCAGGGGCAGATGTCGAGGGACTCGACCCCGAGCAGGTCCATCGCGCCCTCCGCGACCAGGGCGCCGGCGAGCAGCTGCGGGGCCCGGCTCGCCGACACGCCCGGCAGGCCCGCGCGCTGGTTGTTGGTCATGGTGGCGAGCCGGGGCACCAGGTCGTGCAGCGCCTCCCGCTCGAGGACCCGGCGCACGTAGGGACCGTCCTCGCGCGGCGCGGCACCGGTGACGCGGGCCAGCGATCGCATCGTCTTGCTGGTGCCCACGCTCCGGTCGGGGGCACCCACCTTGGTGAGGTCGCGCAGCCGCTGGGCGATGGTCAGCCGGATCTCCTTGCGGGCCGCCCGGATGTCCTCGCGGGACGGCGGGTTGCCCGGCAGCAGGTTGCGGGTCACCCGGCCGGCACCGAGCGGCACCGAGACGGCCGCCTCCGGGTCCTCGTCGATGCCGGACGCCATCTCCAGAGACCCCCCGCCGATGTCGAGCACCAGCAGCCGACCGCTCGACCAGCCGAACCAGCGACGGACGGCGAGGAAGGTGATCCGCGCCTCGTCCTCACCGCTCAGCACCGTGAGGTCCACGCCCGTGCTGACCCGCACCCGCTCGAGCACCTGCTCGCCGTTGCCGGCCTCACGCAGGGCGCTGGTCACGAACCCCATCAGTCGCTCTACGCCCTGGTCCTCGGCGACGACGAGGCACTCCTGGGTGAACTGCTCCAGCGCCGCGGCACCCTCCTCGGCGATCGTGCCGTCGTCTTTGGTGTACTCCGCGAGCCGCAGCTCGACCTTGTGCGACACGGCGGGCAGCGGGTGCGCTCCCCAGTGGGCGTCCACCACGAGCAGGTGGACGGTGTTGGATCCGACGTCGATGACTCCGAGGCGCATGACTCGAACCTAACCGTCCGGGGTCGACCTGGTCGCCCTGGCACGCGCACGCCCCGAACGCGCTTACGGTAGGGACGTGCCCGAGAGCGACCTCGACATCCCCCGCTCCTACGTGGAGTTCACCGACCCGGCCGACGCCGACCAGCGGCTGCGCTGCGACCTGACCTGGCTCACGTCCCGCTGGACGTGCATCTTCGGGTCGGGCTGCCACGGGGTCTACGCCGACCGGCCGGACGACGGGTGCTGCACCCTGGGTGCGCACTTCACCGACGACGACGACGTAGCCCGGGTGCGCGAGCACATGGAGCGGCTCACCCCCGAGCAGTGGCAGCACCGGTCCGTCGGTCGCAAGGACGACGGCTGGCTGGAGCGCGACGAGGACGGGGCGCTGAAGACGAGCGTCGTCGACGGCGCGTGCGTCTTCCTCAACCGCCCGGGTTTCTCTGGTGGCACAGGGTGTTCGCTGCACACGTACGCCATCGAGACGGGTCGGCTGCCGCACACGGTCAAGCCCGACGTCTGCTGGCAGCTGCCGATCCGGCGGTCCTACCGCACGGTCGAGCAGCCGGACGGCACGTCCTACCTGGAGGTCACGATCGGCGAGTTCGACCGCCGCGGCTGGGGACCCGGTGGCCACGACCTCGACTGGTACTGCTCCGCGAGCTCCGACGCGCACGTGGCGCGCGAGCCGGTCTACCGCTCCAGCGAGCACGAGCTGCGCGAGCTGATGGGCGACGAGGCGTACGAACAGCTCGTGGTGCACTGCGAGGCCTACATGCGGGCGGTCAAGACGCTGCGCTCCACCGGAAAGCGTGAGCTGCTACCGCTTTTCGTCCACCCGGCGACCCTCGCGGCCGAGCAGCGCCCGGCCGCTCGCACCCCCGAGGCGGCGGCTCCGCGCAAGAGTGCCACCAAGAAGCGGCGCTGACCTGTGGGTGACGTGGGCGACGTAGTCAACATGGGCGACGTAGGCGACCTGCATCGCCTCGCCATCCCGAGCCCCAACATCTGGGACGACCCAGACACCTACGAGCTCGAGAACGACGGCGTAGACCCCGAGCGGGCGATCGAGGCCGCGATGCGCGCCGTGCAGGACTGGTCGGGCCTTGCGGTCCTGGACGTCGGCTGCGGGACGGGCTACCACCTCCCGCGCTTCGCGCAGACGGCCGGTCACGTCGTCGGGGTCGAGCCGCACCCGCCGCTCGCGCACCGGGCTCGGGAGCGAGTTACGTTGCTGCCCAGCGAGGTTCGACAGCGCATCGAGGTCGTCGAGGCCGGTGCCCAACAGCTGCCGCTGGCGGACGCGTCCGTCGACGTCGTGCACGCCCGGTGGGCCTACTTCTTCGGCGCCGGGAGCGAGCCGGGCCTCGACGAGGTCGAGCGCGTCCTGCGACCCGGCGGGGTGGCGTTCGTCATCGACAACGACGCCACCCGGTCCACCTTCGGCGGCTGGTTCCGCCGCGCCTGGCCGACCTACGATCCCCTTGCGGTGCAACGCTTTTGGCGCCGGCGCGGGTGGGAGCGCACCGAGGTGGACATCCGTTGGTCGCACCGCACCCGCGCCGACCTCGAGCGCGTCGTGCGCCTGGAGTTCGCGCCCGCGGCGGCCGACGCCATCCTGGCCGAGCACGAGGGCACCGAGGTCGACTACGCCGTCAACCTGTGGTGGCACCGCCGGGGTTAGCTGCGGGTCAGCTGGCGAGCGGCGTCGGGTCTGCCGAGGGATCCGCCCATTCCGCGCCGGCCGCTCTACAGGTGAGAAGGCGCGCACCTTCCCGTGACACGCGCACCTTCGCGTGAGACGCGCAGGTCCGGGAAGGCGGCGTCTCACCGGCTCCTGCGCATGTCACCGCCTCGTGCGCGGATGTGGCCACCCGGGCGGCCCGCCGTTCCCAACGCCCACGGTTACGCCCGACGCTCTACATGTGGGAAGGCGCGCACGTTCGCGTGAGATGCCCACCTTCCCGTGACACACGCACGTCCGGGAAGGCGGTGCCTCACGGGTTCCTGCGCGTCTCACCGGTTCGTGCGCGGATGCGCGCGCTCGGGCGGCCCACCGCGCCGGGCGCTCTACAGGTGGGAAGGCGCGCACGTTCGCGTGAGATGCGCACCTTCCCGTGAGATGCGCACGTCCACGAAGGCGGCACCTCACGCCTTCCTGCGCGGATTCAGCCGAGTGCCGCGGGGCGCACCGCGCGTCGATCGAGATAGACAGGTCGTGGCGCGCCTAGCTCAGCCGGAGGTGGAGATCGCCGGCAGCCGCAGGCACCACAGCGTCGACGCGGCGGTGATGAACAGCCGGTCGCCGTCGGGTGAGAAGGTGCAGTTGCTGGTCAGGTGCGGGGTGCGCAGCAGCCCCAGCACGGCGCCCGCCTCGTCGAAGACCCAGATCCCGTCGCCCGAGGTGCTCCACACCCAGCCGCGCGAGTCGACGGTGAGGCCGTCGGGGATGCCGCGCGGCACGGTCGCGAAGAGCCGTCGACGCAGCACGCGCCCCTGGTCGAGGGTCAGCTCATGGATGCCGACCGGGCCGTCCGTCGGCGTCTGCGTGACGTAGAGCGTGCGGCCGGACGGCGCGAACGCGAGCCCGTTCGGCTGGTCGAAGGCGGCCATCAGCTGCGGCTCACCGCCGGCCCACCGGTAGACCCCGGTGACGTCCAGCTCAGGCGTTGCCGGGTAGCCCTCGCGCGGGTCCTGCAGCCCGAAGGTGGGGTCGGTGAACCAGATCGCCCCGTCCGGCCCGACGGCCACGTCGTTGGGCGAGTTCAGGCGGCGCCCGCCGACCCGATCGGTCAGCACGTGCGTCGAGCCGTCCGGCTCGGTGCGGCTGATCGCGCGCCGGCCGTGCTCGCAGTGCACGAGCCGGCCCTCCTGGTCTACGGCGTTGCCGTTGCCGAACTCGGTGACGTCACAAAGGATCTCGACCGAACCGTCCTCGTGCCACCCGAGCAGACGTCGGCCTCGGACGTCGCTGAAGGCGAGCACCGAACGCTGCGGCCACCACACGGGACCTTCGGCCCAGATCGCCTGGTCGTAGAGCGTGAGCAGCCGGCTGTCCGCCACCAGGGGGCGCAGCGGCTCGGCCAGGTCCACCCAGTCCGCCGCGGTGTCGTCCAGCGGCGGCCCGGGCGGGCGCAGCAGCGGCAGCTCGCGGGTCATCCGAACGGGTGCTGGGTCGAGGCGGCCACCGGCTCCTCGAACTGGACGAGCAGCTGGACGCAGGGCTCCTCGCCGAGCTGACCGGAGCGGTGGCCAGTGGTGCCGTCCTGGTCCTTGGTGCCCTGGTCCTGGCCGAAGTGGACGTCTCCGGGACCCATCTCGACGCGTGCGCCGTCCTGGGTCTCGATGAACCAGCGGCCGCTCAGCGGCACCACCCACTGCTGTGCGGGGCTCTCGTGCCACTCCCCCACCCAGCCCACCGGGAGCACCGCGAACGACACCCCCTTGACCTGCCCCGGGAAGGGGCGCAACCACTGCGGGTCGGCGCCGCCACCGATGCTGCGCAGGCCGAAGCCGGCGAGCTCGGAGGTGTCGATGTGGCTCAGCCCGTCGGTGCCGGTCCACAGGGAGTAGATCGGGACCCGGGGCGGGTCGCTGGGGTCGGTGCCGGGGTTCGTCAGGGGCTTCAGCTGCACGGAACCGGTCACCCGTCCAGTATCCGCCTACCCCACGGTGATCGGTAACCCGGTGGACCCGGTCAGGTCGCAGGTGGTGGGATCGGACCCATGAACCCGTTGACCGAGAGGCAGATCCGCGCGTCCTTCTGCAACGCCTCCAAGCGCGAGGTCAGCCAGGCGTCGGTGCCCGACATGGATGCGATCGACTGGGAGCGGCTCGACTACCTCGGGTGGCGGGACGCCAAGCGGGAGCACGCGGCCTACGTCGTCGCGCAGGTCGGTGACGAGCCGGTCGGGATCATGCTGCGCGCCGGCACCAGCTCGAAGCAGAGCCGCAAGGTGATGTGCGCCTGGTGCCAGGACGTCGTGGTGATGGACGACGTCTCGATGCACGTCGCTCGCCGGGCCGGGGCCGCCGGTCGTCGCGGCAACACGATCGGCACGCTGATCTGCACCGACTTCAGCTGCTCCCAGAACGTCCGGCGTCCCCCGGTCCTGTCCGAGGTCGGCAGCGACTCCGCCGAGGACCGCGAGCGCATCGTCCAGCGGCGCATCGCCACGCTGCGCGAGCGCGCGGCTCGCTTCGCCGAGATGGTCCTTGAGCAGGGCGAGCCCGCCGCCGACACAGAGTAGACCGCACCCCCTCGCCCTCTGTGGTGGGTCCTTCGGCCGGGCCGACGGGGTGTCGCGGGAGGGGTCTGTCAGACCCTCCGCCTACATTCAGCACCATGGCAAAGACCACCGCGATCAAGGCGGCCCCACGGGCCCAGAGCAGCTTCCGCTGCACCGAGTGTGGGTGGACGACGGTCAAGTGGGTCGGGCGCTGCGGCGAGTGCCACGCCTGGGGCTCGGTGGCCGAGGTCGGCACCCAGCGCGTGCGCACCGCGCCGACCCGGCCGGTCGACGCGCCGGCCCGTCCGATCTCGGCGGTCGACGCGACCCGGGCCCAGGCGCGGGCCACCGGCGTGGGTGAGTTCGACCGGGTGCTCGGTGGCGGTGTCGTGCCTGGTTCGGTGATCCTCGTCGCGGGCGAGCCCGGCATCGGCAAGTCGACTTTGCTGCTCGACGTGGCGGCCCGGGTGGCCCGCCTCGGCGCCCCCGTGCTCTACCTCAGCGGCGAGGAGTCGGCCGCGCAGGTGCGGCTGCGGGCCGAGCGCATCGGGGCGCTGGCCGACACGCTCTACCTCGCGGCCGAGACCGACCTCGGGCGCGCGCTCGGGCACATCGAGGAGGTCGAGCCCCAGCTGCTCGTCGTCGACAGCGTGCAGACCTTCGCCAGCGCCGAGATCGAGGGCAGCGCAGGCAACGTCGCCCAGATCCGCGAGGTCAGCGCGGCCCTGATCGCCGAGGCCAAGTCCCGCAACATGGCCACCCTGCTGGTCGGTCACGTGACCAAGGAGGGGTCGATCGCCGGCCCCCGCGTGCTCGAGCACCTCGTCGACGTCGTCGTCCAGTTCGAGGGCGACCGACACTCCCGGCTGCGCCTGGTCCGCGCGGCCAAGAACAGGTTCGGCGCCACCGACGAGGTCGGCTGCTTCGACCTGCACGACACCGGCATCGACGGGCTGAGCGACCCGTCCGGGCTGTTCCTCGGTAGCCGTGACAAGGCCCAGACCGGCACCTGCGTGTCGGTCACGCTGGAGGGGCGGCGGCCACTGGTCACCGAGGTCCAGGCGCTGGTCGCCGAGCACCCGCGCCCGGGCACGCCGCGCCGGGTCGCCACCGGGCTCGACTTCAACCGGGTGACGACGGTCCTCGCCGTCATCGCCAAGCACGCCCGGATCAAGCTCGACGACCGCGACGCCTACCTGTCGACCGTCGGCGGCATCCGGCTGACCGAGCCCGCCGCCGACCTCGCGATCGCCCTCGCCGCGGCCAGCTCCACCGCCGACGCCACCCCCGACTCGGGCACGGTCGCGTTCGGCGAGGTGGGCCTCGCCGGCGAGGTCCGCCCGGTGACCGGCATCCAGCGGCGCCTCGCCGAGGCTGCTCGGCTGGGCTTCACCCGCGCCCTGGTCCCGCCCGGCACCATCGCCTCGGGCCCGGTCCCGGCCGGCATCACACTCGTGGAGGTGTCCGGCGTCTACGAAGCCATCCGACTACACTGCCAGGACGAGCAGTAGACCCTCGGGGAGGCATGTGTGGACCGGTCCGACGACGATCTGATGCGCGCGTCGCTGGCCGCAGTCGCACCTGGCACCGAGCTGCGTGACGGGCTCGAGCGGATCCTGCGGGGCCGCACCGGCGCGCTCATCGTGCTCGGCACCGACAAGGTCGTGGAGGACATCGCGACCGGCGGCTTCCCACTCGACATCGAGTTCGCCGCCACCCGGCT
Source organism: Arsenicicoccus piscis (assembly GCF_022568835.1). Taxonomy (GTDB): domain Bacteria; phylum Actinomycetota; class Actinomycetes; order Actinomycetales; family Dermatophilaceae; genus Arsenicicoccus; species Arsenicicoccus piscis. Next base: position 389,573 of record NZ_JAKZHV010000003.1, on the reverse strand, counting down.
GCGTGAGCTGGCCAAGATGGACGGGGCCATCGTCGTCACCGGCGACGTGTCGCGCTTCGTCCGGGCGGCGACCCAGCTGCTGCCCGACGCCTCCATCGAGACCAGCGAGTCCGGCACCCGGCACCGCACCGCCGAGCGGGTCGCCAAGCAGACCGGCTTCCCGGTCATCTCGGTCAGCCAGTCGATGCAGATCATCGCGCTCTACGTCGGCAACCAGCGCCGCGTCATCGAGAACTCCACCGCGATCCTGTCCCACGCCAACCAGGCGCTGGCGACCCTCGAGCGCTACAAGGCGCGCCTCGACGAGGTCACCGGCACCCTGTCGGCACTCGAGATCGAGGACCTCGTGACGGTCCGCGACATCACGGCGGTCCTGCAGCGCCTCGAGATGGTGCGCCGGATCAGCGACGAGGTCGACGGCTACGTCAACGAGCTCGGCACCGACGGCCGACTGTTGTCGCTGCAGCTCGACGAGCTCACCGGCGGCGTGAGCAGCGACCGCGAGCTGGTCATCCGGGACTACCTGCGCACCACCGGCGACAGCGAGGCCACCGTGCAGCAGGTGCTCGGTGACCTCGCCGAGCTCACCTCACCCGAGCTGCTCGACCTGCAGCTGGTCGCCCGTGCGCTCGGCTTCTCGAGCCACCCCGACACCCTGGACCAGGCCGTCAGCCCGATCGGCTACCGCCTGCTCAACAAGATCCCGCGGCTGCCGAGCACCATCATCGAGCGCCTGGTCGAGCACTTCGACTCGCTGCAGCGGCTGCTCGGCGCCTCGCTCGAGGAGCTCATGGCGGTCGAGGGCGTCGGCGAGTCCCGCGCCCGCACGGTCCGCGAGGGCATGTCGCGCCTCGCCGAGTCGAGCATCCTCGAGCGCTACGTCTAGTGCCGGCCGATCCCGAGCCGCTCTGGGTCGAGGTCAACGCGTGGTATCTGCGCCACGGCCGCGACCTGCCCTGGCGGACCCCCACGGCGAGCGCCTGGGAGGTCCTGGTCTCCGAGATCATGCTCCAGCAGACCCCGGTCGCCCGGGTGGAGCCGGTCTGGCGCGAGTGGCTCGAGCGCTGGCCCACGCCGGCGCACCTCGCCGCGGTGAGCCCGGGTGACGTGGTGCGTGCCTGGGGGCGCCTCGGCTATCCACGCCGGGCGCTGCGCCTGCGCGAGGCCGCCGTGGCCATCACCGCCGAGCACGGCGGCGAGGTGCCCCGCACCGAGGCCGAGCTGCTCACCCTGCCCGGCATCGGGGTCTACACGGCGGCGGCGGTGGTCTGCTTCGCCCATGGCGAGCGGACGGTCGTCATCGACACCAACGTGCGCCGGGTGCTCGCCCGCGCCGTCGGCGGCGTCGCGCTGCCCGCGCCCTCGCTCGACCGGGCCGACCGCGAGCGGGCCACGGCGCAGGTGCCGGCCGATCGTGCCGACGCCGCCGTCTGGAACGTCGCCGTCATGGAGCTCGGCGCCCTGGTCTGCACGGCTCGTGCCCCGCGGTGCGGGGACTGCCCGATCGAGCACCGGTGCGCGTGGGTCGCTGCCGGCCGGCCGGTCTACGAGGGGCCGGCGCATCGCGGCCAGGCATGGGCGGGCACCGACCGGCAGTGCCGCGGCACCCTGCTCACCGTGCTTCGTGAGACGCCCGACCCCGTGAGCGACGCCGATCTCCGCCGGGCCTGGACCCGCGACGAGCAGCAGCGGCTGCGGTGCCTGGACTCGCTCGTCGCCGACGGGCTGGTCGAGCCGCTCGCCGACGGGCGGTTCGCCCTGCCGTCGGGGAGCTGACGGCGCGCGGTCGCCAGAACCTGAAACGCCTACAGCGTCAACAACATTCGCGTGTTGCCGAGGGTGTTGGGCTTGACCCGCTCGAGGTCCAGCAGCTCGGCGGTGCCCTCGTCGTAGGAGCGCAACAGCTCGACGAAGACGCCGGGATCCACGGGTGCGCCCTCGATCACCGAGAAGCCGTGCCGGGTGAAGAAGTCGACCTCGAAGGTCAGGCAGAACACGCGTTGCACCCCGATGGTGCGGGCGTCCGCGATCAGCGTCTCGACCAGGCGGCCGCCGACCCCGTGACCGACGACGGTGGGGTCTACGGCGAGCGTGCGGACCTCGGCGATGTCCTCCCAGAAGACGTGCAGCGCACCGCACCCGACGATCCTCCCGTCGAGCTCGGCGACCCGGAACTGCTGCAGCCCCTCGTAGTAGGCGACGGCTTCCTTGGCCACCAGGATCCGCGCCTCGGCGTACGGCGCGACGAGGGCGCGGATCGCCGGCACGTCCTGGGTCCGCGCCGGCCGGATGACGAGCACGCCCGGCGTCGAAGGTTCGCTCACCGCCGCGACCGCACCTGGGTGATCTCGACGTCGACGAACATCTGGCTGGTGCCCGTGCCGGTGAAGATGCCGCGCAAGGGGGCGGTGTCGTTGTAGTCGCGGCCGTGGGCGACGTCGACGTGGAAGTTGCCCGGCGCCATGTCGTAGGTGGGGTCCGCACCGGACCAGCCGCCGTCCCAGTAGTCGACCCAGGAGTGGGAGTAGCCCCGGGTGGGCACGCCCGGCTCGGGTTCGGGCAGGTAGTAGCCGGAGACGTAGCGAGCGGGCACACCCGCCGAGCGCAGCGCCCCGATCATGATGTGCGCGAAGTCGCGGGCGACGCCCGAGCGCTGCGCCCAGGCCGTCGAGGCCGGCGCCTTGACGCTGGTGGAGCCGGCGACGAAGCGGACCTCGGCGTTGACCAGCGAGCGCACGGCGTCGACCAGCTCGCGCGGGGTCTCGCACCCGGTGCGCAGCTCGGCCACCCGGGCGATCAGGTCGGGGCCGGGGTCGACCAGGCCCTCGAGCTCGAGATACTCGCACAGACCGTCGGTGACCTCGTTGACCTGCAGGCCGTCCCACCCGACCGAGTCCACCGGCGCGGGCGAGCGCTCGATGTCGACGGTGCTCGTCGCGACGACGCGCAGCTGGTCGTGCCGCTCGTGGATCTCGAAGGTCGTGACGTCGTTGCCCCAGTAGTCGACGTTGGTGTGCAGCCACGGCGTGGGCGAGACCTCGAGGCGCGAGTGCAGCACGAACTGCTCGTGCGTCGAGCGCGGCGTCATCCGCACCTCGTTGAACGACGCGGTCGCGCCACCGCGATAGGTGTAGCCCGTCTTGTGGACGATGCGCAGCTGGGTGCTCACCACTCTCCTCCCTGCCAGAGGGCGGCGGTCGAGCCCTCGAAGTAGCGCTCGGCGACGGCCGCGGACGCGGTGCTGCAGGCCTGCTGGAGCTGGGTCATCCGCTCCGGCAGCGCCATCAGCACGTCGTCGGGGTCGCGGAACTCCAGCCCGGCCCGCTCTCGACCGAGCAGCCGCGAGGCGTCACCGGACTGGCCGATGCGGTGCTCGCGCTGGTCGAGCGAGGCGAGCGCCTTCTCGGCCTGGTTCAGCGTGTAGACCAGGGAGCGCGGGAAGAGCCGGTCCAGCAGCAGGAACTCGGCGGCCTTCTGGTCGGTGGTCATCGCGCCGTAGGTCCGCAGGAACGCGTGGTGCGCCCCGCAGGCGCGAAGCACGTTGCTCCAGGCCGACTTCTGGGTCGGGCTGGTCGCGGCGAGGGTGACCAGCCGGGCGCTCATGTCGACCCGCTCGATGCAGCGGCCGAGCACGAGGAACTGCCAGCCCTCGTCCTGGACCATGGTGTTGTCGGCCGTCCCCGCGATGACCGTAGACCGTTCGCGGACATACGTGCACGCGGCCGGCAGCCGCAGCCGCTTGAGCTGACCACGCTGGACGCTGTTGTGGGTGGTGTTGATCGACTCCCACATCTCGACCGAGAGCGTCTCGCGGGCCCGACGCGCCGACTCCCGCGCCCCGGCGATGGCCGAGACGATCGAGGTGGGGGCGGCCGGGTCGTGCATCAGCATCGGCAGGACGTCGGCGGGCGAGGTGTGCTCGTCGGTCTGCACGCCCATCACGGACAGCAGCGACCGGGCCGACGCGGTGGGGTCGGTCGTCGGGTCCTCGACCCGCAGCTGCAGGTTGACGTCGATGAGCCGCGCGGTGTCCTCGGCGCGCTCGACGTAGCGGCCGATCCAGAAGAGCGACTCGGCGATCCGGCTGAGCATCAGGCACCTTCCCCGTCGTGCGACTGCGACTGGGACTGGCTCTGCGAGCCACCACCCGACTGCGACTGACTCTGGCTCTGCGAGCCGCCACCCGACTGGCTCTGCGACTGCGCCTGGGTCGGGCCGGTCTCGGCCAGCACCCAGGTGTCCTTGGAGCCGCCGCCCTGGCTGGAGTTGACGATCAGCTCGCCCTCGGGCAGCGCCACGCGGGTCAGCCCGCCGGGCAGCACCCAGATGTCGTCGCCGCTGTTGACCGCGAACGGCCGCAGGTCGACGTGCCGGGGCTTCATGACGCCGTCGATCATCGTCGGCACCGTGGAGAGCTGGACCACGGGCTGGGCGATCCACCCGCGTGGGTCGGCCGAGACCGTCGCGCGCAGCGTGTCGAGCTGCTCCGCGCTGGCCCGCGGACCGATGACGATGCCCTTGCCGCCGGAGCCGTCGACCGGCTTGACCACGAGCTCGTGCAGCCGGTCGAAGACCTCCTCGCGGTGGCTCGGGTCCTCCAGCCGCCAGGTGTCGACGCCCGGCACGATCGGCTCCTCGTTGAGGTAGTAGCGGATCAGGTCGGGCACGTAGGTGTAGACGAGCTTGTCGTCCCCCACGCCGTTGCCGACCGCGTTGGCGATCGTCACGTTGCCGGCGCGGGCGGCGTCGATCAGCCCGGCGCAGCCGAGCAGCGAGTCGTTGCGGAAGTGCACCGGGTCGAGGAAGTCGTCGTCGACGCGGCGGTAGATCACGTGGACCGGCCGCAGCCCTCGCGTCGTGCGCATCCGCACCCGTCCGGACTGGACGACGAGGTCGCGACCCTCGACGAGCTCTACGCCCATCATGCGGGCGAGCAGGGCGTGCTCGAAGTACGCGCTGTTGTAGACGCCCGGGGTGAGGACGACGACCGTGGGGTCGGAGGTGCCGCTCGGGGCGGCCGCGCGCAGGGCGGCGAGCAGCCGCTGCGGATAGACGTTGACCGCCTCGATCGTCTGGCCGGTGAGCGTCTCGGGCAGCGCCGAGGTGACGGCGCGGCGGTTGGTGAGGACGTACGAGACGCCCGAGGGGATGCGCACGTTGTCCTCGAGGACGCGGAAGGTGCCCTCGGCGTCGCGGATCAGGTCGATGCCGGAGACGTGCACCCGCACGCCGTTGGCCGGCTCGAGGCGCGCGACGATGCGGTGGAAGTGCGGCGAGCTGGTGACCACCCGCCGCGGGATGACCCCGTCGCTGAAGACCTTGCCCTCGCCGTAGACGTCGGCGAGGAAGTGCTCGATGGCGGTGACCCGCTGCTTGACCCCCGCCTCGACGGTGGCCCACTGCTGCGCAGCGATGACGCGCGGGACGATGTCGAGCGGGAACGGACGCTCCTCGCCGCCGATGTCGAAGGTCACGCCCTGATCGATGTAGGCACTGCTCAGATAGTCGGAGCGCGTGCGCACCTCGTCGCTCCCGAGCGCGCACAACCGCTGATGCAGGGCGGCATAGGTCGGGCGCAGCCCGTCCTCGCCGAACATCTCGTCGAACACGCCCGGAGCGCTCGCGTAGTCCTCGAACAACTGGGTCACGTGGCACACCCTACGGCGCGGGCGTTACCTCGCGGTTTCCGCCGCGTCACTGATCTGTGCATTGACCCGAAAATGCCCTCCCGGGTCACCCCCGCGCAGGGGCGAGCGCGGCGGTGAGCGGGCCGATCTCGGCGGCCAGGTGCCGGCGCCAGTAGGGCCAGGCGTGCACCCCGCGCTGGGGGTGCCACTGGAAGGCCACGCCCTGGGCGCGCAACGCCCGCACGAGGTGGTCGTTGGTGACCCGGATCTGCGCCTCCTCCCCGCCGGCGGCGCCCCCGAGGGCGTCGGGGGTGCCGTCGCCGCAGTAGAGCGCGAGCCGGCGCAGCCCCCGCATCCGGTCGGCCAGCAGCACCGGGTCGTGCGGCGCGATCGCCCGGCTGACGGCCTCCGGGTCGGTCCCGTAGATCGCCCCGAGCCGGTCGCCGCCGAAGTCCGCAGGCCCGTCGTAGACCTCGGTGGCGGCGTAGTCGGTGCCCAGGTCGCCCACCCCGGAGAAGGCTGCGGCGACGTCGAAGAGCTGGCGATACCGGGCGGCGTAGACGACCGCGCCGTAGCCACCCATCGAGTTGCCGGCGAGCGCCCGACCACCGGGCTCGGCGAGGGTGCGGAAGGTCTGGTCGACCCAGGGCACCAGCTGACGGATGTGGAAGCTCTCCCAGTCCTGGCGGCCCGCGCTCGGGTGCGGCCAGTCGGTGAACCAGCCGGCCCCGCCGCAGTCGGGGATCACCAGGATGACCTCACGGTCGCCCACCAGCTGCGCCGCCTGCCCGTCGGTCCACCAGCTCGTGCAGTCGGCACCGGTGCCGTGGAGCAGGTAGAGCACCGGGTAGCGGCGCGCGGGCGCCGACGCGTAGCTCGCGGGGAGCCGCACGATGACGTCGGTCTGCCGCTGGACCAGCGCCGTGTGCAGGACGTGACGGGTGGCGCGCTCGCCCACGGCGGACCGGCCGCCGACCGAGAGCCCGGGCAGCGGGGTCGTGTCGAGCGTGCCGATCGGCACGGGCGAGGGGGCGGGGATGGCGAACCGGCGCCGGTCCTCGCGCCACCACTGCAGGCCGAGCGCGCCGCCACCGGCCGCGACCAGCGCCGCCGCTCCCCCACCGAGCAGCGCCCGGCGGCTCACCGGCAGGGAACGGGTCGGTGCGGAGCTCATGCCACCTCCGAGGGGGCGATCGAGTCGAGCAGCGCCGGGAGCTCGGTGCGCAGGTTGCGCGCCCAGAACTCCCAGCTGTGGTTGCCCGGATAGCTGACGAACGGCCGGGTGCGGTCCGGCCGGGCGATCTTCGCGGCGAGCGCCACGTTGGTCTGGTGGATCCAGGCCTCGAGCTGGTCGGCCGGGGCCGTCGCAGTGGCCGCTCCGGTGCCGCAGTAGAGCGCCACCCGCTGCGCGCGTCCGAGCCCGGCCAGGAGCTCTACCGGGTTGTGCTGGTGCATGGCCGCGGTGATCATCCCACCGGGACCGAAGATCGCGCCCTGGACCTCGCCGTCCGAGACGGCCTCGTTGGCGATCAGCCAGCTGGCCTCGACCGACGCGATGTCGGCGGGCCCGGAGAACGACGCGACGGCGGCGAACAGGTCCGGGTGCCGGCCGGCGTAGGCCAGCGCGCCGAAGCCGCCCATCGACAGACCGGCGATCGCGCGCGCCCCGCGGTCCGGGACGGTGGGCAGGAAGTCGTCGATGGCCGGCAGCAGCCGGTCCAGATGCACGGTCTCCCAGCGGCGCGGGCCGTGCGCGGGCGCGACCCAGTCGGTGTACCACCCACCGACCCCGCCGTCGGGCATGACGACGATGACCTCCCGGTCTCGGGTGGTCTCGAGCACCCCGCCGGACTGGGTCCAGGAGGTGTGGTCGCCGGACGAGCCGTGCAGCAGCCACAGCACCGGGTAGCGCCGGCCGCTCGTCGCGTAGTCCGTCGGGGTGCAGATCCGCACGGTGAACGGCGTCGGCAGGTCGGCCGTGGTCAGGGTGACGTCGGTGAGCCGCGGGTCGGGGTGCGCCACCTCCACCACCCGTAGACCGTGCGTCGTCACCCCCGGGATCGGCGGGACCGGCGCGGGCAGCGGGGCCCGGCTCGCCACCCCCGTGCCGGGTGACGTGCCCGGGGAGGTGCTGCCGGATCTACCGCAGCCGGTGAGCGTCAGCGCACCGAGGGTGAGGGCCGACCCCACGCCGAGGAGGGCCCCGCGACGCGTGACGTCACGGGACCCTCCTACCGATGTGGCTCGGTCAGGCTGTCTCACCCTGGGCCTCGCCCGAGGCGCCGGGGTCGCCCGGGCCGCCGGCGGCCGCGCCCTCGACGGGCGGGGCGTCCGGCACCTGGCCACCGCGGGTCCCCCGGAAGGTGAACTCCGGGTTCTTCTCGGCGCCGTCGGTGTCGACCAGGACGATCTCACCGGCACCGATCTCGCCGTAGAGGATCTTCTCGGACAGCACGTCCTCGATCTTGCGCTGGATGGTGCGGCGCAGCGGACGGGCACCGAGGACCGGGTCGTAGCCCTCCTTGGCCAGCAGCTCCTTGGCCGCGGTCGTGAGCTCGATGCCCATGTCGCGGTCCTTGAGGCGGCCGTCCAGGCGAGCGATGAACAGGTCGACGATCTGGACGATCTCGTCCTTGCTCAGCTGCGGGAAGACGATGACGTCGTCCACGCGGTTGAGGAACTCGGGGCGGAAGTGCTGCTTGAGCTCGTCCGACACCTTGTTCTTCATCCGCTCGTAGCCGCTCTGGGTGTCGGTGCCGGCGGAGAAGCCGGTCGACAGGCCCTTGGCGATGTCGCGGGTGCCGAGGTTGGTCGTCATGATGATGACGGTGTTCTTGAAGTCGACCATCCGGCCCTGGCTGTCGGTCAGTCGACCGTCCTCCAGGATCTGCAGCAGGCTGTTGAAGATGTCCGGGTGGGCCTTCTCGACCTCGTCGAACAGCACGACCGAGAACGGCTTGCGGCGGACCTTCTCGGTCAGCTGGCCACCCTCCTCGTAGCCGACGTAGCCGGGGGGCGAGCCGAACAGCCGCGAGGCCGTGTGCTTCTCGCCGAACTCGGACATGTCGAGCTGGATGAGGGAGTCCTCGTCGCCGAACAGGAACTCCGCGAGCGCCTTGGCGAGCTCGGTCTTGCCGACGCCGGTGGGGCCGGCGAAGATGAACGACCCGCCGGGACGGCGGGGGTCCTTCAGACCCGCACGGGTGCGCCGGATCGACTGCGACAGCGCCTTGATGGCGTCGTCCATGCCGACGATGCGCTTGTGCAGCTCGGCCTCCATGTTGAGCAGCCGCGAGGACTCCTCCTCGGTGAGCTTGAAGACCGGGATGCCGGTCGAGGCCGCGAGGACCTCAGCGATCAGGTCCTCGTCCACCTCGGCGACGACGTCCATGTCACCGGCCTTCCACTGCTTCTCGCGCTCGCTCTTGGCCTCGACGAGCTTGCGCTCGTCGTCGCGCAGGGACGCGGCCTTCTCGAAGTCCTGGCCGTCGATCGCGGCCTCCTTCTCGCGGCGCACGTCGGCGATCTTGTCGTCGAACTCGCGCAGGTCCGACGGCGCGGTCATCCGGCGGATGCGCAGCCGAGCACCGGCCTCGTCGATCAGGTCGATGGCCTTGTCCGGCAGGAACCGGTCGTTGATGTAGCGGTCGGCCATGTTGGCGGCCGCGACCAGCGCCGAGTCGGTGATCGAGACGCGGTGGTGCGCCTCGTAGCGGTCGCGCAGGCCCTTCAGGATCTCGATGGCGTGCGACAGCGACGGCTCGGCGACCTGGATGGGCTGGAAGCGCCGCTCCAGGGCGGAGTCCTTCTCGATGTACTTGCGGTACTCGTCGAGCGTGGTCGCGCCGATCGTCTGCAGCTCGCCGCGGGCCAGCATCGGCTTGAGGATGCTCGCTGCGTCGATGGCGCCCTCGGCAGCACCGGCACCGACGAGGGTGTGGATCTCGTCGATGAACAAGATGATGTCGCCGCGGGTGCGGATCTCCTTGAGGACCTTCTTCAGCCGCTCCTCGAAGTCACCGCGGTAGCGGCTGCCGGCGACCAGAGCGCCGAGGTCGAGGGTGTAGAGCTGCTTGTCCTTGAGCGTCTCGGGCACGTCTCCGCGCACGATGTCCTGGGACAGGCCCTCGACGACGGCGGTCTTGCCGACGCCGGGCTCGCCGATCAGGACGGGGTTGTTCTTGGTGCGGCGGGACAGCACCTGCATGACCCGCTCGATCTCCTTCTCGCGCCCGATGACCGGGTCGAGCTTGCCCTCACGGGCGGCCTGGGTCAGGTTGCGGCCGAACTGGTCGAGCACGAGCGACCCCGCCGGGGTGCCCTGCTCGGGGCCGGCCTGGGACCCGCCGACGCCCGCAGCGGCCTGCTCCTTGCCCTGGTATCCGGACAGCAGCTGGATGACCTGCTGGCGCACGCGCGGCAGGTCGGCACCCAGCTTGACGAGGACCTGGGCTGCGACGCCCTCGCCCTCGCGGATCAGGCCGAGCAGGATGTGCTCGGTGCCGATGTAGGAGTGCCCGAGCTGCAGCGCCTCGCGCAGCGACAGCTCCAGCACCTTCTTGGCCCGCGGCGTGAACGGGATGTGGCCGGACGGGGCCTGCTGGCCCTGGCCGATGATGTCTTGGACCTGCTCGCGGACGGCGTCCAGCGAGATGCCGAGGCTCTCCAGGGCCTTCGCCGCGACGCCTTCGCCCTCGTGGATGAGGCCGAGCAGGATGTGCTCGGTCCCGATGTAGTTGTGGTTGAGCATGCGGGCCTCTTCCTGGGCCAGCACCACCACGCGTCGAGCACGGTCGGTGAACCGTTCGAACATCGTCTTCTCCTCGCTATCGAGCTGCCTCGATGCTATCTGCGCGACGGGGTCGGGCCACGACCTGCTCGCGTGGCGGCCGGTCTGGGACCGGTCCCGACTCCCGTCTTCCTCGACAGCCTCAACGCGAGGTTACGGCGCTCTGTTCCACGAACGACACCACCTTGAGTCCATCCGGCTCAGTTTTCGCCCAGAGCGGACGCGCTCGCAGCGCGATCCTGACGGGCCGCGTAGCGCTGGGCGAGGGTCGCGCAGGCCATCAGCTGGAGCTGGTGGAAGATCATCAGCGGCAGCACCAGCAGGCCGACGCTCTGGCCGGCGAACAGCACGCTCGCCATCGGTAGACCCGTGGCCAGCGACTTCTTGGTCCCGCACATCTGGATCGCGACGCAGTCGCCGTAGTCGAACCCGAGCCGGCGTGCCACGACCCAGGTCAGCGCGAGCATGACGGCGATGACCACGAGCACCACGAGGACCAGGCGCAGCACGTCCAGGACGTCGACCCGGCTCCAGATCTGCTCGCGCATCCCCTCGGAGAACGCGGCGTAGACCACGAGGACGATCACGCCCTGGTCGACCAGCTTGAGCGGCTTGCGGTGCTCGCTGACCCAGTCGCCGATCCACCGCCGGGCGAGCTGGCCCACGAGGAAGGGCACGAGCAGCTGCAGCACGATCGAGCCGATCGCCGAGGCGTCACCGTGCGCCGACCCGCTCGTGCGCATCACGGCCATGACCAGCAGCGGCGTGAGCAGCACCCCGAGCAGGTTCGACGCCGAGGCGCTGACGATCGCGCCGGCGACGTTGCCCCGAGCGATCGAGGTGAAGGTCACCGACGACTGCACGGTGGACGGCACCAGCGTCACGTAGAGCAGTCCCGGGTAGAGCGACGCCGGGAGCAGCCAGGGCACGACGCCCCGCAGCGCCAGCCCGAGCAGCGGGAAGGCGACGTAGGTGAACCCCAGGATCGTCAGGTGCAGCCGCCAGTGGCGCAGCCCCTGCAGCGCCTCGTCGGGGTGCAGCCGCGCGCCGTAGAGGAAGAACAGCACGACGATCAGCGCGGTCACCGCGTGCTCGACCACCGTCGCCGCCACGCCCTGCGCCGGCAGGACCGCGGCCACCGCGACCGCAGCGAGGATCGCGAGGAGGAAGTGGTCTACGGGAAGGCGGACGGGGAAGCGCGGGGCGGTGCGGACGCGGAGCACAGGGCCGTCAGGCGGAGCGCTGCTGGGTCGGCGTCGCCTGGTGGTGGCGCAGCAGCCAGCGCCCGTCCTCGAGCACCCACACCGACGACCGCAGCGCCTGCCGGTCGCTGCGGTGCGAGCGGTAGGTCACCAGGATCACCGTGTCGGCCAGCTGCTCGGCCTCGATGTTGTCGACCGTGAGGGCAGCGTTGGACTCGTCCAGCGCGAGGGTGAGGACCGTGTCGCGGTCGAAGACGTTGCCGGTGACCGCGAAGTCGGAGAAGTAGGGGTGGAAGAGGTCGCGCACCCGCTCGGGATGCTCGGCCTGCTCGGGGTCCAGGAGCCGGAGCTCCTGCTCGACGACGAGCTCGAGGTCGGACATGGATCTCCTTGGCAACGAGGTGGGGCCTGGGGTGCCTGCGCACCCGCTGGCCCGATTTAACCAGTCGCCGGGGAGCTGCGGAGCCACCCACCACGCGCTGTGGGCCCGATCACCGGATCGGGCCCACCGAACGAGATAGCACCGTGACGCATGGTGGTCCTGCGCCGTCGTGCGTGGGGGTCAGTGCTTAAGGGTCAGTGCGTGGGGGTCAGTGCGCGTCGTCGTAGGCGCGCTGCAGCTCCACCGAGACACGGCCGCGGTCGGAGACCTTGAAGCCGTTGTCGCGGCCCCACTGGCGCACGTCGTTGAGGTTGCGGCCACCGGAGCCGCTCTTGCGACCGCCGGCGGCGGCCTTGCGCCCGCCGGAGCGTCGGGCCGCGCCCACCCACGGGGCCAGGTCGTCACGCAGCTTGGCGGCGTTGGAGTCGCTGAGGTCGATCTCGTAGGTCACGCCGTCGAGCGCAAAGGTGATGGTCTGCTCGGCGTCACCGCCATCGACGTCGTCGACCAGCAGAACTTGAACCTTCTGTGCCATGGTGTCTCCGCTTCATGATCAGGTGTCTCGCGGGCGGGAGTCCCGGCGAGCAGATGCAGCTGTGCGGATAAATCTACTCACAAACAAACCTGCTTGACCAATGACGGCACCGCATTGTCAGAGTTTTGCCACGAACTCGTCGGGTGGAACGCTGGGGACGCTACGGCGTTTGCTCGTCCGAGCGATCTGAGCGATCCAAACGGTCCGAACGATCAGGGCGGTCGGCCTGTTCGGCACCATCACCGGACCGGGCCGCCCGCTCGCGCTCCCATTGGGCATGGGCGAGACGCTCGCGCCGATCCCCCTCGAGGATCCCCTTGATGACGAGGTAGAAGATGAACAGCAGGCCCGCCGTGGGGGCCAGTGCGATAAAGATCTGCCAGGCGGAATTCCCCATGATCAGTTCTCCGGCTTCAGGTGGGGGAAGAGGATGGTCTCGCGAATGCCGGTGCCCGTGAGCAGCATGATCAGCCGGTCGACGCCGAGGCCGGTGCCACCCATGGGCGGCGCGCCGTACTCCAGCGCCCGCAGGAAGTCCTCGTCGAGCTCCATCGCCTCGGCGTTGCCGCCGGCCGCGAGCGCCGCCTGCGCGGTGAGGCGCTCCCGCTGCAGCACCGGGTCGACCAGCTCGGAGTAGCTCGGGGCGAGCTCGACGCCACCGATGATCAGGTCCCAGGCCTCGACCAGCCCCGGCTGGGAGCGGTGCGGACGGGCGAGCGGGCGCACGGACTCCGGGTAGTCGCACACGAACGTGGGCTGCACGAGGGACTCCTCGACCAGCTGCTCGTGGACCTCGAGGATGATCTCGCCGGCTCCCCAGCCGGGCTTGAGGGCGATGTCGCGCGCCGTGGCGAGCCGGCGCAGCCGCTCGGCGTTCTCGGGGGTCTCCTCGCCACTGACCTGCTCGCCGAGGGCCTCACTCACGCCGTCGAGGATCGGCAGCCAGCGCCACTCGCCGGCCAGGTCGATCTCGCGCCCCTTGTAGTCGACCAGGCTGGTGCCGACACCGGCATTCTCGGCGGCGTCGACGATGATCTGGCGGGTGCGCTGCGCCGCGGTGTGCTGGTCACCATAGGCTTCGTAGAATTCCAGCTCGGTGAACTCCGGGGAGTGGGTCGAGTCCACCCCCTCGTTGCGAAACACCTTGCCGATCTCGTAGACCTTGTCGACGCCCCCGACGACGGCTCGCTTGAGCCACAGCTCGGTATAGGACCGCAACGTCACGTCGACGTCGAAAGCATTGAGATGGGTGGTGAACGGCGCGGCCGCGCCACCGTGGCTGAGATTGAGGATGGGCGTCTCGACCTCGATGAATCCCAGGCCGTCGAGCGTCGCGCGGATGGACCGCAGCACCGTGGCGCGGGTGCGCACCATGTCACGGGCTTCCTGACGCACGATCAGATCGGCATAACGCTGGCGGACCCGGGTCTCCTCGGAAAGGTCCTTGTGCAGGGTCGGCAACGGGCGCAGCGCCTTGGAGACGATCCGCCACTCGTCGGCCATCACCGACAGCTCACCGCGCCGGCTGCGGATCACCCGGCCCCGGACGAACACGTGGTCACCGAGGTCGACGTCGGCCTTCCAGGCGGCGAGGGAGTCCGCGCCCACCTCGGCCAGGCTGAGCATGACCTGCAGGCGGGTGCCGACACCCTCCTGGAGGGTGGCGAAGCACAGCTTGCCGGTGTTGCGCAGGAAGACGACGCGGCCCGCGACGCCGACCTCGTCGGTCGTCTCCTCGCCGGTCTCGAGGTGCTCCCACCCGGCGTGGACGTCGCTCAGCGCGTGCGTGCGCGGGACGCTCACGGGGTAGGGCTCCACCCCCTCGGCCAGCAGCCGGGCCCGCTTGTCGCGACGGACCCGCATCTGCTCGGGGACGTCGGGATCGGTGCGCTCCTGGTCGGCGGGAGCCTGCGGGGTGGTCATGAGGTCCAGGGTAGGGCTCACGCCCTGCTACCGACGAAACCGCTCCTGCGTGCGGGGGGACAGGGCCCGCCGGGTGACACCGCAGTGACAGACTGAGACGAATCGCCCCGAAAGGAAGTCATGACGTCGCGCTCCCGCTGCCAGCCCCGTCCCTCGCCCCGCTCGACGGGCTCGTCGCAGGCGGGCTCGCCGCAGGAGGGCTCGACGGGCTCGTCGCACGGCCGCCGCTCCCGGTGGCCGGCGCTGGCGGCACTGGCGCTCGTGGCGACGCTCGGCGGCTGCACGCTGGTGAGCAACGGCTACGCCCCGCCGGTGACCGTCACGGTGACCCCGACGGTCACGGTCACCGCGAAGGCCGCCCCCTCGCCGACGCCGACCCCCGCGCGCACGAACGCGCCGGTGACCTCGCAGGTCGTCGGGCGGGGCTACGACGTCGGCACGATCACGGGGGTCGAGATGGTGCAGCAGACGCCGGTCCTGGTCTTCGACCGGTGGACCGTGCGCGGGGTGTCCGACTCGCGGCTCGCCCGCGAGGGGACGAGCCTGACGCCGCACACCAGCGAGCGGTTCAGCAACCGCAACGCCATCAGCTTCAAGATCCCGGTCGACGTGAACGCGACCTTCACCAAGCAGACCTGCGTGGCGGTGGGTCAGGCCGCGAAGAGCGAGCGCACCGACCTCGCCGGCATCCGGGCCCTCACCGGTCGGGCCGCCATCGTCCAGCTCACCCTCAACCCGAGCGGCTGGGTCACCAACATCACCTCAGACCCCGTCTGCGGCTGACCGGCCGGCGTTGCCCCGGTCGTCGCGCTCCTCGCGCTCGTCGCGCTGGTCGGGGTCGCCGCCCGGGCGCCGGCACCAGGCCTGCGCGACGTAGCCGGCGACGGACAGCGCCACCCCGGCAGCCGCCAGGACCAGGGCGAGCACCAGCTGGGTGCGCCGGCCGGTGATCGTGCTCGCGGGGGCGAGGGTGGCCGCGTGACCGAGATACCACCCGGCGACGATCGCACCGGTCAGCGCGCACGCCTGGGCCAGCACCAGCACCCGCGCGGCACGCAGCGCGCGGGCGGGCTCGACCGGTCCCCTGCGCATGGTGCGCACCTGCCAGGCGGCGACCAGCTCGGCGACCAGGACGCCCAGCAGCGGCACCAGGGTCAGCAGCGCGACCGGCGGCAGCGCGTGCCCCGTCTCGGACCACCAGCGCAGCCCCAGCCAGGACACCCCGAGCGCCAGCGCACCGGCGAGGACGGCCGGTCCCGGGCCGAGCCCACGTCCGTCCCTCAGCATGCTGGTCCTCCTCGGGGTGCGTGGTGCTCTGGCCGGTGCCGGTGGTGCCGACCGTGCTCGTGCCGGTCCCGGCCGGGCCAGTCGGGCCCGGGCCGCACGCCGCTGCGGTCGACCTCGAGGTCCGCGACCGGGCGGTCGGCGCCGTCGAGCGTGATCAGCGCGTCGGGATCGGCGTCGAGCCACGGCACGACCACGAAGGCTCGCTCGTGGGCCCGCGGGTGCGGCAGCAGCAGCGCCGGGTCGTCGCTCGTCACCGGTGCGGGGTCCGTCGCGGCGGCGGCGCGCAGTCGGTAGTCGATCAGGTCGAGGTCCAACGTCCTTGGGCCCCAACGGATCTCGCGAGTGCGGCCGGCGTCGGCCTCGATCTCGTGCAGGGTCGCGAGCAGCCGGGCCGGTGCCAGCGAGG
Source organism: Arsenicicoccus piscis (assembly GCF_022568835.1). Classification (GTDB taxonomy): domain Bacteria; phylum Actinomycetota; class Actinomycetes; order Actinomycetales; family Dermatophilaceae; genus Arsenicicoccus; species Arsenicicoccus piscis. The sequence continues at coordinate 373,422 of NZ_JAKZHV010000003.1, read as the reverse complement.
TGTGCACGACCACCACGGCATTGACGTAGACCGGCTGGTCGGGTCCGCCCACCGGCTCGGTCTCGTAGAGCGCGGAGCGGGCCGTCACGCGCACCCCGCGGGTGCGCGCCAGCCGGGCGACGGCGTCGGCCAGCGCGTCGGCCGGCTCCCCCGCGCCGGAGGGCAGGTTGGCCCCCAGAGCGATCACGGCGCGGGCGTCGCGGCGCCGTGTCACGTGGACCTGCACGTCGTCGAACGGCACCCCGACCGGCGCGGCCGGCTTGTGCACGGTGATCTCGACGGCGTCGACCAGGTCGTGGGCGAGCGCCGCGTCGGCGCAGCGGGCCGCGAGCGTCTCCACGAGGTCTACCGGATCCCCCTCGACGAGGCGGTGGATGTCGGTCGCCACCTCGGCATAGCTGACAGTGTCGTCGAGGGCGTCGGAGCGTCCGGCCGCGCGGGTGTCCAGGTGCAGCACGACGTCGACGAGGAAGTCCTGACCCAGCTCGCGCTCCGCGGCCAGCACCCCGTGCCGGCCCCGGCCGCGGATGCCGGTCACGACGATCCGGTCGCCCCTCATGCGTTGACCTCGGTCCCGTGCGGCCGCACCAGGTGGCCGGCGCGCATGGAGGCCCACATCGTCAGCGCGTCGACGCTCGCCTGCACGTCGTGCACGCGCACGCCCCAGACCCCCTTGTCGGCGAGCAGCGCCGTGGTGACTGCGGTCGCGGTGTCGCGGGCCACGGGGTGGCGCGGGCTGCCGTCGCTCTCGGCGAGGGCCCTGCCGAGGAAGGCCTTGCGGGAGGTGCCGACGAGCACGGGCGGCCCGAGCGCGACGATCCGCTCCATCCGCTGCAGCAGCGCCCAGTTGTGCGCCGCCGTCTTGGAGAAGCCGAGGCCAGGGTCGATGATCAGCTGCTCGTCGGACACGCCGTCGGCGCGCCACTCGTCGAGCCGCTCGCCGAGCTCGCGGCACACGTCATCCACCACGTCGCCGTAGACCAACCGGTCGGACTCCTGCATCACCGCACCGTGCGCACGCCAGTGCTGCACGACGGCGCGCACCCCCGTGTGGGCGACGAGCCGGCGCAGGTCGGGGTCGGCGAGCCCGCCGCTCACGTCGTTGACGATGACCGCACCGGCCTCGACGGCGGCCTCGGCGACGACCGCCCGCATCGTGTCGACGGACACCGCCACGCCCGCGGCGGTCAGCTCGCGCACGACCGGGACGACCCGCCCGAGCTCCTCGGCGGCGAGCGGCCGGGTGGCGCCGGGGCGGGTCGACTCACCGCCGACGTCGACGACCTGGGCACCGGCGTCGGCGAGCTGCAGGCCGTGCTGGATCGCCCGCTCCGCCGCGAGGTAGCGACCGCCGTCGCTGAACGAGTCGGGGGTGACGTTGACGACCCCCATGACGATCGGGATCATCGCCGCCCACCGAGCGCGAGGAGCATGGCCTCCGAGCGGGTCGCGGGGTCGCGCAGCTGGCCGCGGACCGCCGAGGTGATGGTGCGGGAGCCGGGCTTGCGGACGCCGCGCATCGACATGCACAGGTGCTCGCACTCCAGCACGACGATGACGCCCCGGGGCGCCAGGGTGTCGACGAGCGCGTCGGCGATCTGGGTCGTCAGCCGCTCCTGCACCTGGGGGCGCTTGGCGAAGACGTCGACCAGGCGGGCCAGCTTGGACAGCCCGGTCACCCGGCCGTCCCGGCCGGGGATGTAGCCCACGTGCGCCACCCCGTGGAAGGGCACGAGGTGGTGCTCGCAGGTCGAGTAGACCTCGATGTCGCGCACCAGGATCAGCTCCTCGTGCCCGATCTCGAAGACCGCGTTGAGGACCTCGGTCGGGTCCTGACGCAGGCCCGCGAACATCTCGGTGTAGGCGCGGGCCACCCGCGTCGGCGTCTTGACCAGGCCCTCCCGGTCCGGGTCCTCGCCGATGGCGAGCAGGATCTCGCGGACAGCGGCCTCGATCCGCGGCTCGTCGACGCCCCGGGCCTCGGTCATCGCGCTCAGCCCTGGCCGGGGTCGACCGACCCGCCCTCGGGGATCTCGACGACCTCGGAGGCCGGGTGCTCGCGCTCGGGGTCGGGGTTGTCGCCGATCAGCTGCTCGGCGCTGAAGCCGTCACCCTCCTCGAGGGCCCGGCGCTCGGCCGGCGTGAGGACCGGGCCGCGGTCGCTGACCGGCCGGTGGTCGCCGGACAGCCACACCGGGCGCTCGGCGCGCTTCTGCACGTCGGCGAAGATCACCTCGAGCTGCTCGCGGCCGAGCGTCTCCTTCTCGAGGAGCTCGAGGACCAGCCGGTCGAGGACGTCGCGGTTGGTGACCAGGGCGTTCCACGCCTCGTCGTGCGCGGACTCGATGAGCCGGCGGATCTCGGAGTCGATGACCTCCGCGACGCCCTCGGAGTAGTCGCGCTGGTGGCCGTAGTCGCGGCCGAGGAAGACCTCGCCCTGCTCCTGGCCGAGCTTGACCGCGCCGACCCGCTCGCTCATGCCGAACTGGGTGACCATCTTGCGGGCCACGGCGGTGGCCTTCTCGATGTCGTTGGAGGCGCCGCTCGTCGGGTCGTGGAAGATCAGCTCCTCGGCGACCCGGCCGCCGAGGGCGTAGGCCAGCTGGTCCAGCATCTCGTTGCGGGTGCTGGAGTACTTGTCGTCGTTGGGCAGCACCATCGTGTAGCCGAGGGCGCGGCCGCGCGGCAGGATCGTGATCTTGCTGACCGGGTCGGTGTTGCGCATCGCCGCCGCGACCAGGGCGTGGCCGCCCTCGTGGTAGGCGGTGATCTTCTTCTCCTTGGCCGACATGATGCGGGTGCGCTTCTGCGGGCCGGCGATGACGCGGTCGATCGCCTCGTCGACGATCTCGTTGGTGATCTGGCGCTGGTCCGAGCGGGCGGTGAGCAGCGCGGCCTCGTTGAGCACGTTGGCCAGGTCGGCACCGGTCATGCCAGGCGTGCGGCGCGCGACGGCGAGCAGGTCGACGTCGGGGGCGAGCGGCTTGGACTGGCCGTGCACCTGCAGGATCCGGTGGCGCCCGATCATGTCGGGGGCCTCCACCGCGATCTGCCGGTCGAACCGGCCGGGGCGCAGCAGCGCCGGGTCGAGGATGTCGGGGCGGTTCGTGGCCGCGATCAGGATGACGTTGGTCTTGACGTCGAAGCCGTCCATCTCGACGAGCAGCTGGTTCAGCGTCTGCTCGCGCTCGTCGTGACCGCCGCCGAGGCCCGCGCCGCGATGCCGGCCGACGGCGTCGATCTCGTCGACGAAGATGATGGCCGGGGCGTTGGCCTTGGCCTGCTCGAACAGGTCACGGACGCGCGAGGCACCGACACCGACGAACATCTCGACGAAGTCCGAGCCGGAGATCGAGTAGAACGGGACCCCGGCCTCGCCTGCCACGGCGCGGGCGAGCAGGGTCTTGCCGGTGCCCGGCTGGCCGTAGAGCGGACGCCCTTGGGGATCTTGGCGCCGACCGCGAGGAACTTCTCGGGCTCGGCGAGGAACTCCTTGATCTCCTGCAGCTCCTCGACGGCCTCGTCGGCGCCCGCCACGTCGGCGAAGGTGACCGTCGGCATGTCCTTGGTCGCCAGCTTGGCGCGGGACTTGCCGAACTGCATGACCCGCGAGCCGCCGCCCTGCATCTGGCCCATGAGGAACCAGAAGAGCAGCGCGAGCAGCAGGATCGGCAGCAGGGTGCCGAGCAGGGCCATGCCCCAGGACGTGCTCGGCGGCTCCTCGTCGTAGCCCTTCGTCGGCACGTTGGCGTCCAGCGCCTTGACCAGCTCCGGACCGCGCGGCTCGACGTAGTAGGCGCGCACGCGGCTGGCGTCCTTGACGTCCCCGCCCGTGTAGGGGCTGGTCAACGTCAGGTCGATGCGGTCGTTGTCGACGATCTTGGCCGACTCGACCTTCTTCTCCTTGATCAGCTGCATCGCGACCGAGGTGTCTACCTGCTTGTAGTCGCTGGTGTCGAAGACCGAGAAGAAGGCCGCGAGGGCGACGATGACGACCGCTGCCCAGACGAAGGGGTTCCGGCCGAAGCGCTTGAGATTCATGTATCCGCGGGTCCTAGCCGCGTCCTTCCTGCTCACTGGCACTGCCTTGTGGTGACCGGCAGCACGACGTCCTTCGGCACCTGTGGTCCCCTACCGTACGGGGCTGCGCTCGCCTTCGGGATCGATCCGAAAGGCATTGGACGGAACGAGCGTCACACACGGGGTGTTCCCCGGCCCGGTCCGCTCACAGTCCGGAAGGTCCGCTCAGCTGTAGACCTTGGGCGCGAGGGTGCCGATCGAGCGCAGGTTGCGGAACCGCTCGGCGTAGTCCAGGCCGTAGCCCACGACGAACTCGTTGGGGATGTCGAAGCCGACGTAGCGCACGTCGATCGGCACCTTCACGACGTCGGGCTTGCGCAGCAGCGTGCAGATCTCGACCGACGCCGGACCGCGCGACTCGAGGTTGGCCCGGGTCCACGACAGGGTCAGCCCGGAGTCGATGATGTCCTCGACGATCAGCACGTGCCGGCCCGAGATGTCGGTGTCGAGGTCCTTGAGGATCCGCACGACCCCGCTCGACTTGGTGCCCGATCCGTAGGACGAGATGGCCATCCAGTCCATCTCGACGCTGCCCGGCAGGTGGCGCATGAGGTCGGCCATCACCATCACGGCGCCCTTGAGCACCCCCACCAGCAGGACGTCCTTGCCCTGGTAGTCGGTCCAGATCTGCTCGGCCAGCTCGGCCAGCCGCGCCTGGATCTGCTCCTCGGTGAAGAGCACCTCGGCGAGGTCGTCTCCCATGTGCTCGGCGTCCACCGGGCCTCCCTCTCGTCAGTCGTTCACGTGTCCCCTCATTGTGGGGGATCGACCCGGGTGAAGACGATCCCTGGCGTCCCGGCGCGGACCCGGGCCACCCGCACGCCGCCCGGCAGGGCGACCGGGCCCTGACCGTGGTAGCCCGTCACCAGCCGGTCCATCGCCGCGACCTGGGTGGCGGAGGGTGCGCCGGCAGTGGGTGCGCCGGCGGCGGGTGCGCCGGCGCCGGGTGCAACCCGCAGCGCCGCGAGCCGCAGCACCCGGGTGCGCACCGCGCGGGGCAGCGCGGCCAGGGCGGCCACGTCGAGCGGCGCGCCCGGGCGTGGGTCGGTGGCGGCGCGGGCGGCCAGCCAGTCGGTGGCCCACGCGTCCAGGGCGTCGGCGTCGTCGCGCAGCTGGTCGGCCGAGCGCGCCAGCGCCTCGACCACCCCCGGGCCGAGCTCGCGCTCCAGGTCGACGAGCAGCCGGCGCGCCCGCACCCGCGCGTAGGTGGGGTCGGTGTTGTGCGGGTCCGCCCACGGCACCAGCCCGTCGTGCGCGCAGGCGGCGGCCGTGTCGGCGCGTCCGACCGCCAGCAGCGGCCGGTGGTAGACCCCCCGCGCCCGCGGCATCCCGGCCAACGATCGAGCGCCCGACCCGCGGGCCAGCCCGAGCAGCACCTGCTCGGCCTGGTCGTCCCGGGTGTGCCCGAGCAGCACCGCCACCGCCTGGGTCTCGGTCGCCGCCGCCTCCAGCGCGGTATAGCGCGCCGCCCGCGCGGCCGCCTCCGGCCCACCGGGTGCGGACCCCGCGCCGTCGTCGCCGACCCGCACCCGCCGCACCAGGACGGGGTCCAGGCCGATCGTTCGACAGGTGTCGGCGGTGCGGGCAGCGACCGCGGCGCTCCCGGGCTGGAGGTCGTGGTCGACGACGACGGCACCGGCCGGTCTACCGGATCCGGCGCACTCGAAGGCGACGGCCGCCGCGAGCGCGAGCGAGTCCGCTCCGCCGCTGCAGGCCACGAGCACCGGCCCGGGGGGCAAGGCGTCGAGGACCGCGCGCACGCCGAGGCGCACCCGGGCCACCGGCGCCGGTGGTCGACCCCAGCGCCGCGGCAGCCTCGCACCGGTCGGTGTGCCCTCCATGCTCAGCCTCTCGTCATGTCGGGCTGTGGTCACGACGCGCCGGTCAGCCCATCCGGGCGACCCACAGCTTCGGGTCACCGATCTCGGCGGGGGTGGGCAACGTCTCGGGGGACGTCCAGACCTGGTTGAAGCCGTCCATGCCGACCTGGTCGACGACCCCGCGGACGAAGAGCGCGCCCTCGCGGTACTGCCGCATCTTGGCCTCCAGCCCGAGCAGCCGGCGCACCAGCCGGTCGAGCTGGCCGAGACCGCCGCGACGGTGGTCGAACTTCGCCCGGATGTCCTCGACCGACGGGATGACGGCGGGACCCACGTCGTCCATGATCACGTCGGCGTGGCCCTCGAGCAGGGACATCACGGCGGTCAGCCGGGCGATGCGTTCGCGCTGCTCAGGGGTGGTGACGAGGTCGGAGAGGCCGTTGCCGCCCTCGCGGACGGCGGCGGGCAGCGAGCGCGCGATCTTGGCCAGCCGGTCGGCCAGCTGGTCCGGCTCGGGCACCATGTCGACGGCGAGCGAGCGGGCCTCGTCGATCATGTGGTCGCGCAGCCACGGCACCGCGGTGAACTGCACCCGGTGGGTCTCCTCGTGCAGGCACACCCACATCCGGAAGTCGTGCGGGTCGACGTCGAGCTCGCGCTCCACCTCGACGACGTTGGGGGCGACGAGCAGCAGGCGCGGGTCGCCGTCGGGCGCGAGGTCGTACTGCCCCAGCACCTTGCTGGCCATGAACGCCAGCAGCGCCCCGGACTCCGCGCCGGTGACCTTGGCCCCGGCGGCCAGCGCGAGCGACGACGCGTCCTGGCTGCGGGCGGCGGCGAGCTTGGCCTGGACCGGCTCGAGCATCGCCTCCATGGAGCGGGCGTTGGCCTCGATCCAGCCCTTGCGGTCGACGACGAGCGCCGGCTCGGTGCTCGCGGGGGCGTGCAGACCCGAGGTGGCCTCGACGTGGTGGTTGGCCTCGATCGCGCAGCGCCGCAGCTCGGCGACGACCTCGGTCGCCTCGGTGCGGGTCACCTCCGGGCCGGCCGGCACCAGGCGCTTGCCCGTCGCGATCGCGAAGTCCCAGTCGACGGCTCCCTGGCCGTCCGTGTGGTCGCTCATGTGCACCTCAACCTCGCGATCGTCCGAAGCGTTCCCGGCCACCCTCGCACGGATCGGCGCCGGCCGTGGCGCAACGGTCAGCCTCTGGTGGTCAGCCTCGGGTGGTCAGCCTCGGCACCCGCACCGGGCGAGCGTCGCCACGACGTCGTCGAGGGCCGAGCGGGCGGCGAGGGTGCCGGTCGCGCTCGGCACCTGGTCCGCCAGCAGCGCGTAGACCAGGAGCTCGCCGTCCGCGGTCACGACCGTCCCGGCGAGCGAGCTGACCCCGGTGAGGGTGCCCGTCTTGGCCCGGGCGACCCCCGCGGCCGCCACCGACCCGCCGGAGACGAACCGCTCGGCCAGGGTGCCGCTCAGCCCGGCGACGGGCAGGTCGGCCACCACCCGCGCGAGCCCCGGCGACGCCCCGGTGCTGCCCCGCACCAGCGCGTCCGCGAGCAGCCGGGCGCTGACCCGAGAGCCCGGCGAGAGCCCGCATACGTCGGCCATCCGGGCGTCGGCGAGGTCGTAGCCCTGGGCCGCCAGCCGGCCCCGCACCCACGTGGCCACCTCGGCGAAGCTCGTCGCGCGCCCCGGCGCCGGGGTGACCCTGCGGTAGGCCAGCCGCGCGAGGGCCTCGGTGAGCGCGTTGTCGCTGCGCTGCAGGGCCACCGCCAGCTGGTCGGCCACCGGCGCGGACTCGACCGAGCCGACCGTCGTCGCCCCGGCGGGCGCGGTGGCGCGGCGCACCTCACCGATCACGGTGACGCCGCGTCTCGCGAGCGCCGCCACGAAGGCCTCCGAGGCCCGGTCCACCGGGTCGGACACGCCAGGTGTGCCGACGGCGACCAGGTCCGTGCCGAGCCCGATCGGGGCGACCTTGCCGACGATCCCCTCGGCCAGGAAGGCCGGGTCCCACGTCGGCGCGTAGTCCGGCCCGGCAGCCAGCGAGGTGTCGACGGCGAGGGTGACCCTCTTGGTCGTCCCGAGCGCCTTCGCCACCTGGTCGGCGAGCGTCTGCAGGCCGGCGTGGCCGGCGATCCGACCCGGCGCCGACGCCCCCGTCCCGAGCAGGGTGTCGCCGCCCGCGACCAGGGTGAGGGTCGGCGTGGCCGTCGCTCCGCCGGTCCCCGCAGCCGGCGCAGAGCGCACGACGGTGGTGGGCAGGCGGGTGTCGGCGCCGAGCGTGTCCACGACGACGCTCGCGGTCAGCAGCTTCAGCGACGACGCGGGGGTGTGCTCCACCCCCTCCCCCTTCCCGTAGACCGCGCCGCCGGCACCCGTGCGCACGGCCAGTCCCACGGAGGGGCCAAGCGCGGGGTCGGCCAGCGGGCCGCCGAGCGCCCGGGCGAGGCCGGCCGTGGTGACCCCGCTGGTCCGGGCCGCGGGCAGCGCAGCCGCAGAGGGGTCTACGACGGGGGGTTGGGGTGCGACAGCGCTCGGTGACGAGCCGGGCGACGAACCGCTCCCGCCCGCGCCGCCGGCCGCCGAATCCGAGGGTTGGACCGTCCGGGCGATGGCCGGTGCACTAGGGTCGTGGTCGATCGTCAGCACACCCGGGACCATGTCGAAGGCGTCGAGCGTGCCGTAGGCCGCCACCGCGAGCGCGACACCCGCAGCCGTGAGTGACGAACGACGCACAGGGGGCAGCCTCTCTGGTGGTGCGGACGACCATGGCATTTGGAAGACTGTCGGCAGCGTAGGACACGCCGCCGTGATCACACCGCAAAGGGGCCACACCGTGGAGCTGGACGTCACCATCGAGATTCCCTCGGGAAACCGCAACAAGTACGAGGTGGACCACGAGACGGGGCGCATCCGGCTGGACCGCATGCTCTTCACCTCGACCCGCTACCCGGCCGATTACGGATACGTCGAGGACTCCCTGGGTGAGGACGGCGACCCGCTCGACGCGCTCGTGCTGCTCGACGAGCCGACCTTCCCCGGCTGCGTGGTGCTGGCCCGACCGATCGGCCTGTTCCACATGCGCGACGAGGCCGGTGGCGACGACAAGCTCCTGTGCATCCCCGCCGGTGACCCCCGCAAGGACCACATCACCGAGCTCGACCACATCTCCGACTTCGACCGGCTCGAGATCCAGCACTTCTTCGAGACCTACAAGGACCTCGAGCCCGGCAAGTCCGTCGAGGGAGCCCACTGGGCGGGTCGGCAGCGGGCCGAGGAGATCGTCCTGGAGGCCTTCCAGCGCGCCAAGGATGCCAACATGAACACCCTGCGCTGGCCGCTGCCCAACGCGCACTGAGCCTCAGCCGATCGAGGTCCCGACCAGGGATCCGATCGCATAGGTGACGGCCATGGCCGCGAGTCCACCGAGGACGTTGCGCGCCATCGGTCGGCCGATGGCCGCTCCCCCGAGCCGGGCCGACGTGTAGCCCGTGAGTCCCAGCGCCAGGGCCGCCGCCACGACCGTGCCGGGCACCCGCCAGGCCGGGCTGAGCAGCACGATGGTGATCAGCGGCAGGACGGCACCGACGACGAACGACCCCAACGAGGCGAACGCCGCCTGCCACGGGCTGGTCAGCGCCTCGTGGTCGATCTTCAGCTCGCTCTCGGCGTGCGCCGCCAGCGCGTCCTTCGCGGTGAGGGCCTCCGCGACCTGCGCGGCGAGCGCCGGCTCCAGACCCTTGTCCTCGTAGATCGCGGTGAGCTCCGCGAGCTCGGCCTCCGGCTCCTCGGCCAGCTCGCGCCGCTCCTTGGCGAGCAGCGCCGACTCGGTGTCGCGCTGCGTGGAGACCGAGACGTACTCCCCCACCGCCATCGACAACGCGCCGGCGGCCACGGCGGCGATGCCCGCCGTGAGCAACGCCTCGTGGCTCGCGCCGGACGCGGCGACGCCGATGACCAGGCCGGACACCGACACGATGCCGTCGTTGGCGCCGAGCACGCCGGCGCGCAGCCAGTTGAGCGTGCCGCTCGTCGAGCCCTCGTGCTGCTCCCCGGGGTGGGGCAGTCGGGGGCCGGCAACCTCCCGCGGGGCGGGACCAGAGCCGGTAGGGACGTCGTCCGGGTTCACTGCGTGCCTCCTGACAGCGGTCTGACATGCCCACCGCGACCTGGCGTGGACCTGACGTGGGATTGAGAGCCGACCTATTCACAGGTGGCGGTCTGACCATACCCAGCCCGCATGTGGTTGTTTGAACGTGGCGCGTCACCTCTCAGCGCGAGAGCCCTCCCCGCCGACGCGCCAGGCTCCAGGCTCCAGGAAGGACACCACGGACAACATGCGCACCCCCACCCACCTGCTCGCCGTGAGCGTCGTCGGCACGTTGCTCGCTCTCGGGACGTCCGCCTGCTCGGGCAGCAGCACCACCGCCGGCACGACCGAGCCCGCGCCGGCCGGCCCGACCACCACGACCAGCGCGACCACCACCGACGCGGCCACCTCCAGCCCCGCCGGCACCGGCACGACGACGAGCACGGCGGCGGGCACGGCGACCAGCAGCCCGACGGCCACCGGGACCGCGAACGGGACCACCAAGAGCTACTCGATGGCCGTGGTCGCCGACCACAACAACAGCTCCTCGTGCTGGGTCGCCATCGACAAGACGGTCTACGACCTCACGAAGTGGATCGGCGACCACCCGGGTGGCCCGGACAAGATCCGGGCCATCTGCGGCACGGACGCGACGCAGGCGTTCAACACCCAGCACGCGAACGACGCCGTGCCGCACCAGCGGCTCGCCCAGTTCAAGATCGGCACCTTCTCCGGCTGAGGCGAGGCAGACATGGAATCCCTCTTCGACACCTTCCTCGGGCTGCCGCTGCACCCTCTCGTGGTGCACGCGGCCGTCGTCCTGCTGCCGCTGAGCGCCCTGTCGCTGGTGGCGGCCTTCCTCGTCCCGGCCTGGCGCCGCCGCGCTGCCGGGCCCACCGTGATCGGCGTGGTCGTCGCTGCGGCGAGCACCCTGATCGCCAAGGAGTCCGGCGAGGCGCTGGCCCGCCACCAGGGCGTGCCGTTCGAGCACGCCGAATGGGCCGATCGACTCGTGCCCGTCGCCGGCATCCTGATGCTCGTCGCGCTGCTCTGGTACGCCGCTCAGCGCACCGACCACGGCACGGTGGCCCTGGTGAGCGGCGTCGTGATGACCATCCTGGCCCTCGCCGCGACCGTCCTGGTCGGCCTCGTCGGCCACAGCGGCGCGCAGGCCGTCTGGGGTGACACCGCCGCTGCGTCTTCCGGCGGCTCGGGCTCCTCCGCCACGCCGACCAGCGGTTCGACGTCGACGCCGACCGGCACCGCCTCCCCCACGGCCGCCGCGTCGACCACCAGCTACACCCTCGCCCAGGTCGCGACCCACAAGACCGCGAGCTCGTGCTGGACGACGATCGACCGCAAGGTCTACGACCTGACCAGCTGGATCAACGACCACCCGGGCGGTCCGGCGCCCATCGAGGGCCTGTGCGGCACCGACGGGTCGGCCGCCTTCACCGCCCAACACGGCAGCGACGCCAAGCCGCACCAGCGCCTCGCCGGCTTCCAGATCGGCGTCCTCGCCGGGTAACCCGCCGCGTCGACATGGTGGTTGGTCACCCCCACTCCGCCGACATGGCACTTCGGCACCGAGACGGCTGCTACACCAGCCATCTCAGTGGCCAACCACCATCTCGACGCCTAGGGCGTGTCTGACAAATAGGTCGGGGACGCGCTGAGAGGCTGGTTCGGTGTCGCGGTTTCAGATCCTGTCGGATGCCCAGTGGTCGTTGATCGAGGGGATGTTGCCGCGGCCGACGGGCCGGAAGGGCAGGCCGTTCGCGGATGCCCGCCAGATGGTTGAGGGGATCGTCTACCGGTATCGGACTGGGATCGCCTGGCGTGACCTGCCTGAGGTGTTCGGTCCGTGGCAGACGGTGTGGACATGGCATCACCGGATGGCATCGGACGGAACCTGGGACAAGGTGCTCGACAAGCTCGCCGCAGCCGCGGACGCGGCGGGTTTGATCGACTGGTCGCTGTCGGTGGATTCCACGATCGCGCGTGCGCATCAGCACGCGACGAACACGACCCGCCTCACAGGGGGCTGGATCGAATTACACGAATCCACGGGTCGAGCCGCCCGACCATGGCATCGGCCGCTCCCGCGGTGGGCTGTCGACGAAGATCCACCAGCTCGTGGACGGCAACGGGCTCCCGCTGGTGACGCTGATCACGCCGGGGCAAGCGGGCGATTCGCCGATGTTCTTGCCGCTGATGGCGCAGCTGCGGGTCGGCCGTGATACGGGCCGGCCGCGGACCCGCCCTGACGCGGTCCGCGGCGACAAGGCGTACTCCTCCCGCGCGATACGCAGCCATCTCCGCTCCCGCAAGGTCAAGGCTGTGATCCCTGAGCCCGACGACCAGAAGGGTCATCGCAAGCGGCGCGGGTCACGTGGCGGGCGCCCGGTCGGGCTCGACGCCGCGGACTACAAGAACCGGAATGTTATCGAACGCAGCTACTGTCACCTCAAACAGTGGCGCGGTCTTGCGACCCGCTACGACAAGCACGCCGTGGTCTACCGCGGTGCCGTCGTCCTGAACGCGGTCATCGCGTGGTCTCGACTGCTCATCGCGGCGACTCCGCAAGGGCCTGCTGCATCATGATCAATGCATCTATTGACTTTCGATAGGTATCTATCGAGACTCGATACATGAATCTCGACCTCCCTCGCCCGCCACTCGCTCTCGTCATCGCCACCGAAGCACTCCTTGGGATCCTGTTCCTCGTCGGCCTCGGCGCGATCGCGCTCCTACCCAGCTTCTCCGCGAACGTCGCGACCAGCCTTCCCGAGTACGCAGACCTCCGCGAACCGCTCCTCGCAATCGCGATCACCCTCACCCTCCTCGGCCTCATCGCCCTCGCCATGGTCGCGCTCCTGGTGCACCGCATCTACAGCGGCACCATGCTCACACGTCCGTCCTTGCTCTGGGTCGATGTGCTCGTGGTCACCGTCGGGTGCGCCGTCGTGCTGATCGTCACGGGATTCGTCGTGATCAGCACCGGCCAGGCCGGGAGCCCGTTCCTCGCCCTCGTCCAGGCGATGGCCTGCCTCACCCTCATCGCGATCGCTTGCATCACCCTCGTTCTGCGCTCCCTCCTACGAAACGCCATCGCGATGCGCGCCGAACTGGACGAGGTCGTGTGATGACCATCCGCATCACGATCGACCGCATGCTCACCGAACGCGGAATGAGCGTCGGCGACTTCGCAGACGCCATCGGTATCACCCCAGCGAACGTCGCAGTCCTCAAGAACGGACGCGCGAAAGCCGTTCGCTTCGCAACACTCGACGCGATATGCCGAGTCCTCGACTGCCAACCCGGCGACCTACTCCGCTACGAAGACCACGACCTGCAGCCCGCCGAATTGTCAGACACGCCCTAGACCGTGGCCAACCACCATCTCGGTCGCCAACCACCTCGTCACCACCCGGCACGGGCCCCTCGCGGCACCCCGCGCAGACCACCAGACCAGCGGTCAGCGCACCCGCCCGCCGTAGGGCAGCAGGTCGCTCCAGTACATCGACTCGATCCGGACCTGCGCGCCGGTGTGCGGGGCGTTGATCATCATGCCGCCGCCGAGGTACATGCCGACGTGGTGGATGCTCGACGCGCTGCCGCCGAAGAAGACCAGGTCGCCGGGCCGCAGCTCCGACAGCGGCACCCGGTCGGTCTGCGCCCACTGCGAGCCGGTGTAGTGGTCGAGCTGCACGCCCGCGGCGGCCCACGCGCCCTGGGTCAGGCCCGAGCAGTCCCAGCGGTCCGGGCCGCTGCCGCCCCACAGGTACCACTCGCCCAGCTGGGCCTTTGCGAACGCGATGGCGGCGGCCGCACCGCTGCGGGTGCTCCGCACCGGTCTGGTAGACCGTACCGACGGCGCCGCGGTGGCGTTCCGTGCCGCTGGGGCCGGGGTGGACCTGCGTGCCGCAGCGGCAGCGGCGTCGGCGCGAGCCTGGGCGCGCTGGGCTGCCCGGGTCTTGGCTGCCGCGTCAGCAGCGCGCGCTCGGGCGGCCGCGCGGGCCTGGGCGGCTGCGGCGGCGGCCTCACGCGCCGCGGCGACCCGAGCTGCCTCCGCGCGCGCCTGGGCTGCCGCCTTGGCGGCGGCCTCTGCGGCTGCGGCCTTGCGGGCGATCTCGGCCTGGCGGGCGGCCTCGATGCGAGCCCGCTCCTCGGCGGCGCGGCGGGCGGCCTCGGCGCGCAGGCCGTCCTGGCGCTGCTGCTCGACGGCCACCGACGTGGCCTGCAGCTGGGCGAGCTGGTCCAGCAGGACCTGCTGGGTCTGCTGCGCTCGCACCGCGACGGCCTCGGCCTGCTCCGCCGACGAGGCGGCACGGGAGCGGGCCATCTCAGCAGCCGCGGCATCGGCGGCCCGCTGGTCGCGAGCCCGCTGCAGTGCGGACGCGGTGAACGACGTGGTAGCGGCGACGGCGGAGGCCTGCTGCAGCCGCTGGTTCTGCAGGTCGGCGAGCGTCTGCAGGCCGCTCAGCCGCTGGACGACCTCGTCGGTCCCCTCGGCGGAGACGATCGCCTCGAGATCGGCGAGGCTCTGCGAGGACGTGCTGTAGGTGTCGGCGGCGACCCGGCCGAGGTCACGATCGGCGACGGTGGCCGAGGCCTGGGCGGCGCGGGCCGACTGCTCGGCCGTGGCCAGGGCCTTGGTCGAGGCGTCCAGCCGCACCCGGGCCCCGTTGTACTCCTCGGCCGCGAGCTCGGCGGCGTCGCGGGCGGCCGAGACCGCGTCGGCCGCGGCGGCGTAGGACGCCTGCGCCTGCCGCACCTGGCCGGCCTTGTCCCCGGCAGCCGCGCGAGCGGCGAGGACCTCGGCGGCCGACGGGAAGGTCGGCACGGCGGCACCAGCGGCACCTGAGGCCGCACCCGAGGCCGCACCCGATCCAGCACCGGGGCTGGGGTTCGGTGACGGCGCGCCGACGGCAGCACCCGGGTCGAGCGCGGCCAGGGCGAGCGCCCCCGCGACTGCGACCGCGGCAACACGGCTGGACCGGGTAGACCGGGTGGGCCGGACAGACCGACTGGTGGTGGTGACCACGATGTCCCTCTCGTTCGAGCCGCCGGGACCCGGGATACGGGAGTGGGGTGCGGCTGATCCTCAACGAGGGTAGGGAAATGCGGTCACTCAAAGAACATGAGTCACACCATAAACAATTGGCGCATCAGACAAATCAGACACACCCGAATCGACGGTCACGAATAACACCGTTGTATTTTTGCAGGCCGGAGAATGCTCCCCGGACAGCCGCTCGATCAGATCACGATTCGATAACGGGACCACCCGGATGGGCCAACCAAGATGAGCGGAGAGCCACCAGCACCACCCGCTCAGGACGGCCGGGCACCGCTCTCCTGCTCCCAGGCCGTCAGCTGAGCCTCCAGCGCCTTCATCACCTCGAAGACCTGACCTGGGGGAACGCGCACGCGCGAGGTGATGATCGACTTTGCCACCGACATCGGCTCGCCGTTCGGCCCCTCACCGTGCGTGGGCGACGCGACGAGAGCGGCGAAGTCGAGGACGAAGACGTCCTTGGTGTGCCAGACCGAGACGAAGTCGGCATAACACCCCACCGCCTTGTCGGCCGGGACGTCGATATCCAGGTGCAGCGGCAGCTCCGCCGGGTTCTCGCTCATGATCGCCTTCTCCTTCTGGGGGTTCGAGCCGTTCTCGGGTCGCGACTCCTGCGGGGATAGCGGGGCAGCTCGCCCTCGATGAGTCCGGCATAGTGGGCGGGCTCGTCCACCTTGAGGTGACGCACCTGACCGCGCAGCCTCAGGATCTGGAAGGCGCCGAGCGCCCAGGCGAGATACATCGTGGCGAACGCCCAGCGGAACTCCGTGAGGCCGAAGCCCGGCCCGCCCTGTGGCGTCAGCAGGTCCAGCGTGAAGCCCACGAGCCCCATGACGACCAGCGAGGCGACGAACCCGCCCACGTTGACGATGCCGTTGGAGGTGCCGAACCGCGCGGCCGGGTTCATCGTGCGGGCGAAGTCGAACCCGACGGCGGACGTGGGTCCACCCGTCGCGGTCACGACGGCCAGCAGCACGAGCAGCCACAGCGGGGCGCGGCCGGGCCAGAGCAGGACGATCGACCAGATGGTCGCGATGGCCGCGATGTCGATCAGCACGACGTCGGAGCGTCGGTAGGGCCAGCGCGAGGTCAGCAGTCCGACGACCGGCCCGGTCACGAGCATGGTGGCGCTCATGACCACGAGCATCGTGCCTGCCACCTCCTCGGACAACCCCTGCGCGCGCACCAGGAACGGGAAGCCCCACAGCAGCGAGAACACGTTGGCAGCGAACATGGTCGTGAAGTGGGTCCACAGCCCCAGCCGGGTGCCGGGCTCGCGCCACGCCTCGCGCACGAGCCGCCCAATGACCCGCGGGTCCAGCGGTGCACGCTCGGTCGGGGTGAGGACGGGCGTGTTCTTCACGACCAGCACGATGGCTACGGCCGACACGATCCCGGCCGCAGCCGCCCCGAGGAACGCTCGCTCCCACCCGACGTGGCGCAGCGCCAGCGAGAGCGGGACCGAGGACGCTACGACACCCAGCTGACCGATCTGGCCGGTGAGCTGGGACAGCAGCGGGACCCGTCGCGACGGGAACCACAGCGCCACGAGACGCAGCACGCTCACGAACATCATGGCGTCGCCCATGCCGAGCACGAACCGGGCCGCAAGCGCGCCCCAGAAGCCGGGGACCAGCGCGAACGCCAGCTGGGCGACGGTCATCAGCAGGGTCCCGACGAGCAGCAGCACGCGGGAGCCGTAGCGGTCCAGCATCGCTCCCACGGGCACCTGCATCGCCGCGTAGACCAGGAGCTGCAGCACCGTGAACGTCGCCAGCTGCGACGCGGAGATCCCGAACCGCTGCGCGGCCACCAGCCCCGCCACCCCGAGCGAGGTGCGGTTGAAGATGGCCAGCGCGTAGGCGAGCACACCGACCGCGAAGATGAGCCACGCCCGTCGACCGCCGACCAGATAGTGCGGTCCCTCGATGGTCGGCGCCTCGCTCATGGCCCCCAGTGTCTCGCGCTCCGGGTGGTGGTCCTAGCCGGTCGGGGCGCCGAGCGGGTTGCCGAGCTCCTCGAGCCGGCGCAGGACCGCTACCCCGCGAGCAGGGCGCGCGCGATCACGATCCGCTGGATCTGGTTGGTGCCCTCGTAGATCTGGGTGATCTTGGCGTCGCGCATCATCCGCTCGACGGGGTAGTCGCGAACGTAACCGGCGCCGCCGAGCAGCTGGACGGCGTCGGTGGTGACGGACATGGCGGTGTCGGAGGCGAAGCACTTGGCGGCCGCGCCGGCCAGGGACATCGTCGTCGTGCCCTCCTCGGCCTCCTCGGCGGCGGCGTAGGCCAGCAGCCGCGCAGCCCGCACCCGCACGGCCATGTCCGCGAGCATGAACTGCAGGCCCTGCAGGTCCGCAAGGCGTTTGCCGAACTGGCGCCGCTCCTTGAGGTAGACCGTGGCGACGTCGAGCGCACCCTGCGCGAGC
Organism: Arsenicicoccus piscis; assembly: GCF_022568835.1. GTDB lineage: Bacteria > Actinomycetota > Actinomycetes > Actinomycetales > Dermatophilaceae > Arsenicicoccus > Arsenicicoccus piscis. Next base: position 355,920 of record NZ_JAKZHV010000003.1, on the reverse strand, counting down.
CCCACGGCCTGACCGGCGACGACGGCGCGGGTGCGGTCCAGCGTGCCGAGCGCGAGCGACAGGCCCTGGCCGGGCTCGCCGACGATCCGGTCGCGCGGGATCACGACCCGGTCGAGCATGACCTCGCAGGTGGGCGAGCCGCGCAGCCCCATCTTGCGCTCGGGTGCGCCGAAGGTCAGCCCGTCGCCCGGCTCCACCACGAACGCCGAGATCCCCCGCGAGCCCGCGTCCGGGTCGGTCACGGCGAAGAGGACGTAGACCCCGGCCACGCCGGCGTTCGTGATCCAGCGCTTGGTGCCCTTCAGCTCCCAGCCGTCGGCCACCTCGCGAGCTCGCGTGGTCATGGCGGCGACGTCGGACCCCGCCTCCGGCTCGGACAGCGCGAACGCGCCGAGGGTCTCCCCCGACGCGACGCGCGGCAGGTATTGCGTCTTGAGGTCCTCGGACCCGCCGAGCAGCAGCGGCCAGGCGAAGAGCTCGTTGGCGCCGACCACCTGCTGCGTGGTGGTGCACACGCGTGCGACCTCTTCAGCAACCACCACGGAGGCCAGCAGGTCGGCGCCCGGCCCGCCGTAGGCCTCGGGGATCCCGACGGCGTGCAGGTCGGACTCGACCAGCGCCTGGACCGACTCGACGGGGAACGCGTGCTCCTCGTCGACCCGCGCGGCGTGTGGCGCCACCCGGCCGAGAGCGACCTCACGAGCCAGCCCGCGGATCTCCTCGTGGTCCTCGTCACGACGAAACAGCCTGGTGCTCAATCCCGCTCAGCTCCATCGGACCGGTCGAGGCGGAGCACTCGAGCGGCGTTGTCCTTCAGGATGCCGGGGAGCACCTCGGGCTTGAGCCCCAGCTCCTCGACGTCCGCGAGCCACTGCTCGGCCGTGATGAGCGGGTAGTCCGTCCCGAAGAGCACCTTGCGGCGCAGCAGGCCGCCCGCGGCCCGCACCAGCTCCGGCGGGAAGTACTTGGGCCGCCAGCCGGACAGGTCGATGTAGACGTTGGCCTTGTGGGTGGCCATCGAGATCGCCTCGCCCTGCCAGGGCACGGACGGGTGCGCGAGGATCACGGTCAGGCCGGGGAAGTCGGCCGCGACGTCGTCCAGCAGCAGCGGGTTGGAGTAGCGCAGCTTGATGCCGCGCCCGCCGGGCAGGCCCGCACCGATGCCGTTCTGCCCGGTGTGGAAGAGGGCCGGCACCCCCAGCTCCTCCAGCGCCTCCCACAGCGGGTAGAACGTGGTGTCGTTCGGCGCGAACGCCTGCAGGCTCGGGTGGAACTTGAATCCCTTTGCACCGTGGTCGATCACGAGCTCGCGGGCCAGGGCGACGGCGCCGGGGTCGAGCGGGTCGACCGAGCCGAACGGGATGAGCACGTCGTCGAAGTCCCTTGCGCGGTCGCAGATCTCGGCCGACGACAGGGCCGGGTGACCGGTGGCGGTGTGCGCGTCGACGGTGAACACCACTGCGGCCATGGACTGCTCGCGGTAGGTCTGCGCGATCTCCTCGACCCCCGGCGTGCGATTGTGCTGGGCCTTGAAGTAGGCCGCCGAGGCGTCCATCAGCTCGTCGTCCAGGCTGTGGTGACCGTGGTCGTCGCTCTCGATGTGCACGTGCACGTCGATGGCGGTCACCGCGTCCAGGTCGATGCTCATGCGCTGGTTCCTTCCTCGAGGATCGCCCGGAGCCGGGTCTTCACCAGCTTGCCGGAGGCGTTGTGCGGCAGCTCTTCGACGAGGTCGACGCGCCGAGGGATCTTGTAGCGCGCGAGCCGACCGTCGAGGTGGTCCAGGATGTCCGACTCGCTCAGTGCCGCACCAGGTTTCGCAACGACGACGGCGCGACCCACCTCGCCCCACCGCTCGTCCGGCATCCCGATGACGGCCACCTCAGCCACCCCCGGGTGCTCGTAGATCGCCTGCTCGACCTCGGCCGGATAGATGTTCTCGCCCCCGCTGATGATCATGTCCTTGAGCCGGTCGACGATGTAGAGATAGCCCTCCTCGTCGACGCGCGCCACGTCACCGGTGCGCAGCCAGCCGTCCTCGTCGAGGGCCCCCGCGGTCGCGTCCGGGCTGCGCCAGTAGCCCGGCGTGACGTTCGGGCCCTGCACGAGCACCTCGCCGGTGCCGCCCCGACCGACGTCCTCGCCCACGGGGTCTACGACGCGCACGTCGGTGAAGAAGCAGGACGTCCCGGCCGAGCCGATCTTGCGCATGCCGTCCGCGGGCCGCAACATCGTTGCCCCGGGCGAGGACTCGGTGAGGCCGTAGCCCTGCACGATCATCAGGCCGCGGTCGAGATAGGCCGCGAGCAGCGCCTCGGGCAGCGGCGCGCCACCGGAGAGCGCGAGGCGCAGCGTCGACAGGTCGGCGCTCGCGAACCGCGGCGAGTGCAGCAATGCGTAGTACATGGTCGTGACGCCGAACAGGAAGGTCACGCCCTCGGACTCGATCAGGTCGATCGCCCGCTCGGCGTCCCAGCGCGCCTCGATGAGGGCGGTGCCGCCCTTGAGGATCGTGGGGAAGAGCAGCTGGTTGGGCGCCGCGGTGTGGAACAGCGGTGCGGTGACCAGAGCGACCTCCTCGCTGGTCACGTCGACGTCCACGAGGATGTTGTAGACGTTCCACGTCACGTTGCCGTGCGTCAGCATGACGCCCTTGGGTCGCCCGCTGGTGCCGGAGGTGTACTGGATCATGAACAGGTCGTCGAGCGAGACGGACTCGTCGAGCGGCTCGTCCGAACCGGCGTCACGCACCGCGTCGAGCGCGGCACCCACCTGAACCGTCTGGAGGCCGAGCTCGGCCACCTCCGGTGACGTCACGACCTGCTCGAACGGGTCGTCCCACACCAGCATGCGCGGCTCGCTGTCGGCGAGCACGAACGCCGTCTCGGGGGCGGCCAGCCGCGTGTTGAGGGGCACCATCACGGCACCGAGCTTGGCGACGGCGAACATCGTCTCGACGAAGGTGGCCGAGTTGAGCCCGAGGTAGGCCACCCGATCACCCCGCTCCACCCCCAGCCCGCGTAGACCGTGGGCGAGCCGCACGGCACGAGCATCCAGCTCGCCGTAGGACGTTCGCGTGCCACGGTCGACGAGCGCCGTCTTGGCCGGGCTCATCCGGGCACGACGCGTCGGCCACGATCCGAGTCCACGATCCTGCATGGGTGCCTCCGTCGGCTGCTGTCGCTGGTGCGGTGGTTGGTGATGACTGGTGGTTGGTGGTGGGCCAGGGTCACAGACCCCGGGCGGCCTTGTCGGCGATGAGCTGGGCGAGCGCGGCGTCGCGTCGGGCGAGCAGGTCGGCCTCGTCGACGTCGGCGAGCTCGGCGTCGGTGCCCTGCACGACCGCGTCGACCATCTTCGGGTCGAGGGTGGTGGCCGGGCTGAGGTCGGCCCACCACGCCTCCATGGGTGGCCCGAGGTGCGCAAGGATGTGGGCGATGCCCTGCCCACCACCTCCCGAAAGGTGTTGGGTGGCAAAGGGACCCAGCAGGGCCCAGCGGAGCCCGGGACCGTTGGCGACCGCGAGGTCGAGGTCGGCGACCGAGATGGCGCCACGTGTGACGAGGGCGTAGGCCTCGCGCCACAGGGCCGCCTGCAGCCGGTTGACCACGTGGCCCGGGAGCTCCTGCTGCAGGCGCACCGGCACCTTGCCGAGCGCCGCGAGCTGGGTCATCGCCTGGTCTACCGCCGCCGGCGAGGTGAGCCGGCCACCGACGACCTCGACGAGCGGCACGAGGTGCGGCGGGTTGAACGGGTGGGCGACGAGCACCCGCTCGGGGTGTTCGCACGCGTCCTGGAAGTCGCTGGGCAGCAGGCCGGACGACGAGCTGGTGAGCAGCACGTCGGGGCGCACCACCGCGTCGAGGGCGGCGAAGACGGACCGCTTGACGTCGAGCCGCTCCGGGCCCGCCTCGATGACGAGGTCGACGTCGCGCAGCGCGGTGATCTCCGGCGAGAAGGTCAGTCGGTCCAGGGATTCCGCGTCGACGAGCGGCTCCACGAAGGCGAGCAGTCGCTCCTGCGCATCGTCCGCCGGGTCGGTGACGACCACGTGGCGGCCCTGCGCCAGCAGGTGGGCGGCCCAGCTGGCGCCGATCGCGCCGGCGCCGACGACACCCACGGTCCGGACGGTACCCGCGCCCGAGGTCATCGACCCAGCTCCTTGGCGAGGTCGACCACCGGGTCGAGCGAGGTGGGGACGGCGAGCGCGTCGCGGCTGGCGACCTGCTCGAGCGGGGCCCCGCCGAGGATGCGCTTGACCGGCAGCTCGAGCTTCTTGCCGGTGAGATTGCGTGGCACGACCGGCAGCTCGACGATCCGGTCCGGTACGTGGCGGGGGGAGAGCGAGCCGCGCAGCGCGCCGGCGATGGTGCGCCGCAGCGCGTCGTCCAGCTCTACGCCGGTGTCGAGCGCGACGAACAGGATCAGCTCGCCGTTGCCACCCGCCGGGTCCTCGAGGTGGACCACGAGCGAGTCGGCGACCCCGTCGAGCTCCTCGACCACGCGGTAGAACTCGGCGGTGCCGAGCCGCACCCCGCCGCGGTTGAGGGTGGCGTCGGAGCGGCCGGCGACGTGACAGGAACCGTTGTCGTTGAAGACGATCCAGTCGCCGTGTCGCCACACTCCCGGGTAGTGGTCGAAGTAGGCGTCGCGATAGCGCGCGCCGTCCGGGTCACCCCAGAAGCCGATCGGCATGGACGGCATGGGTGAGGTGATGACGAGCTCGCCGAGCTCACCGACGACCTCCTGCCCCGCCTCGTCGAAGGCGTGCACGTCGACCCCCAGCGCCCGACCGGAGATCTCGCCGGCGTAGACCGGCAGCAGCGGGTGGTTCTGCACGATCCCGGAGCAGACGTCGGTGCCACCGCTGCCCACGTTGAGCATCACGTGCTCACCCACCGCGTCGAGCACCCAGGCGTAGCCCTCGGGCGGCAACGGCGCCCCGGCCGAGCCGACGAGCCGCACGGCCAGGTCGTAGTCGCTGCGCGGCACGATGCCCGCCTTGCGACAGGCCATCACCCAGCCCGGGCTCGCGCCCATGATCGTCGCCCCGGTGCGCTCGGCGAGGGACCACTGCCAGGCCACGTCGGGCCACATCGGGTTGCCGTCGACCATGACGATCGAGGCGCGGACGAGCAGCGAGCTGACCAGCGCGTTCCACATCATCCAGGCGGTGGTGGAGAACCACAGCATCCGGTCGTCCGGTCCCATGTCCCACGACAGCGCGTGGTTCTTCAGGTGCTCGAGCAGGATGCCGCCGTGGCCGTGGACGATCGCCTTCGGCTGGCCGGTGGTGCCGGAGGAGAAGAGCACGAACAGCGGGTGGTCGAACGGCACGGCCTCGAACGCCATCGGCTCGGGCGTGACCTCGCGCAGCAGGGCCTGCCAGTCCTCGGCGTCCGGCACGGCGTAGGGCCCGTAGCCCACGTCCACCACGTGCGCGACCCCCGGGAGCTCGGCGCGCACGGCAGCGACCTCGTCGCGTCGGTCGATGACCTTCTTCCCGTAGACATAACCACCCGTCACGAGCAGCACCGTCGGCTCGACCTGGGCGAACCGGTCGACCACCGAGCGCGGCCCGAGCTCGGTGGCGCAGGACGCCCACACGGCACCGAGCGACGCAGTGGCGAGGAACGCGACGAGGGTCTCGGGGATGTTGGGCAGGTAGGCGACGACCCGGTCCCCGCGACCGACACCCATGCCGGCGAGCACCGTCCGCGCCCGGGCTACCTGGTCCCGGAGCTCGCCGAAGGTGAGCTCGACGTCCGCGCGTGTCTGCGAGACGCCTACGACCGCAACGCGATCGGTGTCCTCGCTGGTGCCGAGCATGTGCTCGGCGTAGTTGAGGGTGGCGCCCGGGAACCAGGAGGCGCCCGGCATCTCCCGCGAGGCGAGCGCCGTGGTGTGGGGGCTGTGCGACTGCACCTCGAAGTAGTCCCACACGGCCTGCCAGAAGGCGCCGAGGTCGGCGACCGACCAGGCCCACAGGTCCTCATGGGTGCCGAGCGCGAGGCCGCGAGTCTCGTTGACCCACTGCAGGAATCGGCCCTCACGGGTGGTGTCCAGCGCGTCCGCGGGTGGCGTCCACAGCACCTCGCCGCGCTCGATGGTCCGGTCGCTCACGTCAGGCCTCCTTCACCTTGTTGGCGCGGCCCTCGAGGAAGGCCGCCATCCGCGCCTTCGCGTCCGGGGTGCCCTGGGCGATGGCCGCCATGAGCGACTCCATCAGCAGCCCCTCGGTCGGGCCGACCTCGGCGATGCGCGGGAGCGCTTGCACGACAGCGAAGTTCGACGCCGGTGCGTTCTGCGCGACGCGGTGAGCGAGGCGCAGCGCCTCGGCCTTGGCCTCCCCCTCGCCGACGAGGTACTGCGCGAAGCCGGCCGCCACCCCGTCAGCAGCCTCGTAGACCCGCCCGGTCAGCATCATGTCGGCCATCCGGTGGGTGCCGACGAGCCGGGGGACCCGCACCGACCCACCCCCGCCGACGAAGAGCCCGCGCGAGCCCTCGGGCAGAGCGAAGAAGGTGGACGGCTCGGCCACCCGCACGTGCGTGGCCGCGGCCAGCTCCAGCCCGCCGCCGACCACCGCACCCTGGAGCGCGCAGATGACCGGGACCGGCCCGGACTCGATCGCCTCGAACGCGCGGTGCCACATGCGGGAGTGGAGGATGCCCTCGAAGGTGTCCTTCTCGCCGAGGCTCGCGAGGTCGAGGCCGGCGCAGAAGTGGTCACCCTCCGCCGCGATCACCACGGCCCGGACCGGCTCCTGCGCCGACGGGATCGCGTCGAAGATCGCCTGCAGGCGCAGCACCATCGCGTCGCTCAGGGCGTTGCGCTTGGCCGGCCGAGCCAGCGTGACGACGAGGACAGGCCCGTCCTGCTCGACCCGCAGGTCGTCGGTCGTGGTCGGAACGGACGGCTCGGCAGTCATCGGGCGCTCTCCTCATTGACAGGTTTCCTGCTATTCAAGCACGCACCAGGCCGGCCCGCAAGGGGGTGCCCTCGGCGAACGTCCAGGGAACGCCTGATTGAATGGCGAGGTGAGCGAGGCGACCATCCCCCGGCAGACGGCGAGCGCGACCCGCAAGGCTCCGTCCCTGCTCTACGTCGTGAAAGCCGTGGAGCTGGCCATCCGCGCCCATCTCGAGGACGCGGTGAAGCCGTTCGGCGTCACCATGCTCCAGTACACCGCGCTCACCGTCCTGGAGCGCGAGGAGTCGATCACCGCGGCCGACCTGGCGCGTCTGTCGTTCGTGCGGGCGCAGTCCGCGGCCGACATCGTCGCGGCGCTGGAGCGGGGTGGCTACATCACCCGCCGGCGCGACCCGCAGCAGCGCCGTCGGCTGCTCATCGAGCTGACGCCCGAGGGCCACGCTCTGCTGGAGCGGTGCGCTCCCGCGGTGGCCGCGGTCGAGCGAGACGCGTTCTCCGGCTTGGACGCCGACGAGCTGGACGCCCTACGCTCCGGCCTGTCCCGGACCCGGCGCAACCTCTCCGCGCGCGAGCGCAGCTGAGCCGAGGCCGCGCTACAGCCAGTCCCGGGCGCGGAACACGAGGTAGAGCACCAACGAGCCGACGAGCACCAGCGACGCGCTGACCAGCAGGCCGAGCGGCTGGTTGTAGCCCGGGAACGGGATGTTCTGCCCGAACCATCCCGTGATCGCGGTGGGCACGGCGATGATCGCGGCCCAGCCTGACAGCTGCTTCATGATCGTGTTGAGCCGCGCGTCCTGCAGCGACAGGTTGGTCTCGAAGACGGACGTCATCATGTCGCGCAGCGACTCGGTCCACTCCGCCGCGCGCAGCACGTGGTCGTAGAGGTCGTCGTACCAGCTGTCGAGGGCGGTCGCGTCCCGCGTGCGGTGCCGCAGCAGGGCGCTGACCACCTCGCGCATGGGCAGCACCATCCGACGCAGCGCCACCAGGTCACGCCGCAGTCCGTAGACCCGCCGCAGGAAGTCCGCCCCGGTGCGCCGCTCCTCGAACAGGACGTCGGCGAGCGCCTCGATCTCGTCGTCGAGCTCCTGGATGGTCTCGAAATGGCCGTCCACCGCGTAGTCGAGCAGGCCGTGCACGAGCGCACCCGACCCGAGCCGGAGCAGGTCGGGGTCGTCCTCCCAGCGCGCGACGACCGCGTCGAGCGTGGAGGCCTCGTCCAGCCGCACCGTGATCAGCGCCATCGGCAGCACGATCCCGGAGACGCGGTGGGTCACCAGGCGACCGCGGTTGGCGTCCGGGGGCAGCTCGACGAGATCCGTCAGATAGGTCGAGAAGAACAGATGGCCGCCGTGCCGGGTGACCTTGGGCCGCTCGTGCGGCTCCAGCGCGTCCTCCACCACCGTCGGCCCGAGGTCGCAGTAGTCCGCGAGCTGGGTCAGCTCCGCCACCGACGGCCGCAGCAGGTCCAGCCACACCAGCAGGTGGGGGTCCTGCAGCGCCGCCCTGAGGGACTGCGGGTCCTCCGGCAGCGGGGCGGGCCGGCCGTCCCGCCAGGCGCGTGCGTCGACCAACGAGGGCATCGCGAGCATGGGCCCATCATGCCTCGCTGAAGCAGCCCGGACGTGCGAAGGCCGCGCCGACCCAGGGGGGATGGTCAGCGCGGCCTCCGACTTGAGCACCGGTCGCTCACACCGGTGCGGGGACGGCTCGACGTGCCCGCGTCGAGCCGAGGCTCCAAGGAGAGAAGCTCACGACCACTACGGTGCCGAAGGCGTCTGGACCTGCGCCGTGCAGACCCTGGCACCCCGCTGTGAACCCGCTCCGCCCCCGTAGACCGCGCTTAGCCGCCTCACAGGAACTCCCGGACCTGCACCCAGGTGAGGCCGGTAGCGTCGAACCATGTTGACCCGACCGCACGTTCGCCTCAGCGGCACTCAGGCCGCGGCCACCGTCGTGGTCAGCGTGGCCGGGATCGCCGGGCTCTATCAGGCCATGGTGCGCACCCTCGCCGGCCAGGCGTTCGACCAGGCCGCCATGACGCGGATCGCCGCGCTGTCACCACGAGTTCGCGTGCTGGCCGCCGAGTTCCTCTCTCCCATCACGCCGGTCACCTTCGGCGCCGCTCTCGCCGTGCTGGCGCTCCTCGCCCTGGCGCAGCGCCGACCGGTCGCGGCGCTGGGCGCCCTTGGCGCCGTGGTGGGTTCGGTGCTCACCGCGGAGCTGCTCAAGGAGGTGCTCACTCGGCCGGAGATCGCCGGCCACACGATGGACAACTCCTTCCCCAGCGGTCACGTCGCCGGGGTCGCCGCCCTCGTGGCGGCGGCGGTCATCGTGGCGCCGCACCGCGCGCGTCGGTTCGTGCGCGACGCGGGCGTGCTGTTGATCGGGGCTGCCGGCGTGAGTGTGGTTGCGCTGCAATGGCATCGGCCGAGCGACGTCGCCGCGTCGGCGCTCGTCGCCCTGGCCTGGGGCGCCGCGGGGCTGTGGGCGACCGACCGGGCCGAGCGCACGGTCTACCGGAGGGCGGCTGGGTCGTCCGCAACAGCGTCGCGGTCGACCGAGACGCGGATGCTCGTCGGTTCCTGAGCAGTCAGAGCGTGGTGCGCAGCAAGCGCACGCTGGTGGCCACCGCCCGCCGGAGGTTGGCGCCGCCCTCGGCCAGGGCCGTCGGCAGGTCGGTGATGCCCTGGACGATGGGGACGAGCGCCACGAAGCCGTGGTCGAGCAGCTTGTCGGCGCCGGGTCCGAGTCGCCCCGCAAGGCCCACCACCGGCACCCCGCGCTCCGCAGCCAGCCTGGCCACCCCGAACGGCGTCTTGCCCGCCAGCGTCTGACCGTCCATCGACCCCTCCCCCGTGAGCACGAGGTCGGCGCCGTCCAGGTGGGCGGCGAGCCCGGTCAGCTCGGCGACGATCTCCACCCCCGGCGTGGACGTGGCGCCCAAGGCGTGCTGGAGCGCGAACCCGAGCCCGCCCGCAGCCCCCGCACCCGGGGACTGCTGCGTGCGCCCCTCCGGATCGACCAGCTCTGCGAGTCTGCCCAGCAGCGCGTCGAGCTCGTCGACCTGGTCGTCGGAGGCGCCCTTCTGCGGGCCGAAGACGGCTGACGCACCCTGCTCGCCCAGCAGCGGATTCGTCACGTCGCTCGCCAGCCGGACGCGCACCTCGCGGGCACGCGCCGAGACACCCGACAGGTCGACCGACGAGATCGACTGCAGCCCAGCGGGACCCGGCTGCACCGACGCGCCGCGGTCGTCGAGGAGGTCGGCGCCGAGCGCCCGCAGCAGCCCCGCACCCCCGTCGTTCGTCGCCGACCCACCGAGCCCGATGATCAGCTCGTCGACGTCGTGCTCCACCGCTGCGAGCACCAGCTCACCGACACCGAACGTGTCGGCCCGCATCACGTCCCGATCCGCTCGCGCCACCAGGTCCAGCCCGACCGCCTGCGCGACGTCGACGACCGCGAGCCGGCGCGAGAGGTCTACGGCGTAGGTGGCGGTGACGGGGTCGCCGAGCGGCCCGGTCACCCCCACCTCGTGCAGGTCGGCCCCGAGCGCAGCGGCAACGGTCTCGGCGAACCCCTCGCCGCCGTCCGCCATCGGCACGAGCACGCACTGTGCGTCGGGGACGACGTCCCGCACGCCCGCGGCCATGGCCTCGGCGGCCTCGATCGCGGTCAACGACTCCTTGAAGGAGTCCGGGGCGATAACGACGTGCACGGTCCCGACCCTACGCGTCCACCTGGTCCGCCGCCCGAGCACTCAGCGCTTGGGGCGCAAGGGATCGACCGTAGTCCTGGGGTCGAAGAACGCGCTGAGCGGGGTCTTGTGCCCGGACAGCGCGCGACTCAGCGAGATGCCGTCGACGTTGATCCGGGCCTGCCGCAGCGCGCCGGGCGTGAGCTGCATCCAGTGGGTGGTGGAGGCGTCTACGGGGAAGAAGTAGTCGAACTTCTCTGTGCCGTGCAGGAATCGGAACTTCGCGTTGCTGTTGCTGTAGGGCTCGATGCCGGAGATGTCGGCACCGAACGGGAAGATCAGCTCGGGGGTGTCGCCGACGATGGGGCGGACCTCGGCGTCCCAGCGGTTGGCGTCCGCGGTGATCCCGCTGACCCCGGTCTTGGTGAAGTTCAAGTGCCCCCACGAGTGGGATGCGAAGTTCCACCCGTCCTTCTTCATCGCGTCGGCGACCTTCTTGGCCTGCTCCTGCGCGGCCTTCGTGGCCGGGGTGTCGCCGTACTTGCGCACCGACGTGCGGTAGCCCAGCACCCCGTTGTAGCCCGTGAGCCCGATCGACCCCTTGTCGCCGTGGTAGGAGAAGTCGGGGTGGTCGCGGACGAAGTCGTCGACGACGGTCGGGACGTCGTAGCTGCCCTGCTTCGTGACGCCCGCGGCATCGGTGTAGGTGTTGGTCACCCGACCCTCCGCGCCGATGGTCAGGTTGGTGGCGAAGCCGTCGCCCGTCATGTACTCGTAGTAGCTGACGTCGTCGATCGAGAGCACCATCGGCTTCTTGCCAGCCGGCAGCATGATCGGCTGGTAGGTCATCACGCCGTCGGCGTTCTTCGCCGCGATCCGCTCCGGGTGCACGAGCACGTAGCCCCGGGCGTACATCTGCGCGAGCTGGGCCTTGAACTCCGTCAGCGTCACCATGTAGTCCGCGTAGCCCGGCCCCTTGCCCTGCGGGGCGTGGAACGCACGCGCCGGGTCGACGATCAGGGAGTGGTAGAACAGGTGCGGGATCGTCGCGTTGTCCGGCCACCTGACCAGCGGTTTCGTCGACCCGACCGTGGTGGGCGACGACGACGGCGTGCCGGTCTCGGAGCCACCGATGGTGCTACCCGAGCTCGTCGCCACGCCGGACGATCGGGCCGCCGCTCCCGGCTCACCGGTCGTGGCCTGCGAGCACCCGGCCGCGAGCCCGACGATCGCGACTACCCCTGCCAGCGCGTACGCGCGTGATCTTCCCATGGCCTCCAGACGCCGCAGCGCCCCCCGTTGGTTGCTAGGTCAATCCGACCTTAGCGGCGACGTACGCCTTGATGCCTGAGTACACGCCGACCCCGGCCGCCGGGGCGAGCGCGGACTGCCCGCCCGTGCCGGTGTAGTCGACCAGCAGCGGCGCGTCGGCGTCGCCGAGGATGGACACGCCGGTGACCGTGGAGGACGCCCGCCCGAGCTGGATCGCGGTGTTCATCTGGGATGCCTTGAGATCCGTGCGCACGTTGGCACCCACCGTGTCGATCAGCTCGGCGAGCCGCTGCGGGTTGGTGAGCGTCGAGGTGGACGACGCCTGACGCAGGATCGCCTCGACGATCGCGCGCTGGTACTTCGTGCGGTCGAAGTCGCCGTTCGGCAACCCGTAGGACACCTTCCCCGGCACCGGGTCGTTGCGCGACCTGGCCAGCTGCAGGGCCCTGGTCGCCGTTGAGGTGCTGCACGCCGTTCGCGAGCCGCAGCCCCGTGTTGGCGTCGTAGATCCCCCGCTTGTCGTTGCTCGCGATCGTCACGTCCACGCCGCCGACGGCATCGACCGCCTGCTTGAGCGCCTGGTAGTCCACCAGCACCTGTTGATCGATGTGCAGGCCGGTCACCTGCTCGACCACGCCCGCGAGGGCGGCCATACCGCCCTGGGTGACGACCGAGTTGATCTTCTGGCCGGTGCCGTTGTGCACGACCCACAGGTCGCGCGGCACGCTCACCAGGGTGAGCGCGTGGGTCGTGGTGTTGAAGCTCGCGACCATGATGCTGTCGGTCAGCTCGGCGCCCTCGTGGCCCGGGTCGTCGGCCGAGTTGCCCGCCAGCAAGATGTTGACCCGCCCGGTCGACTGCCCGTTGAGCGGGTCGCTCTTCAGCAGATCCGTCACGCTGCCCCCGGTCGAGGACCTCGACAGGGCCGAACCAGTGCGCTGCAGCAGGAACGCCGCCACGCCACCGAGGGCCAGCACCACCACCAGCACACCGGCGACGAGCCAGCGCACCCAGCGCCGTCGGCGCCTCGGGGCGCCGTCCGGAGCCGTCTCGACCTGCGTCATGGGCCCTCCCGAGGGCTCGGATCACCCGGAGGGTGGCGTGTGCACGGAACACCTCAGCGTAGGACGGCCCGCTGAACGCCACCAGGGTGGCGGCTGTGCCCGGCTCACCTGCCCTGCCAGTTCTCCGCGCGGGTGAGGCAGAACGGGTGCCCGGCCGGGTCGAGCAGCACGACCCAGCCCTCGCCCGGCTGGTGGTCTGGGCGCATCGCCCCGAGACTGACGAAGTGTTCTACGGCCGCCTCGGGGTCCTCGACGGCGAGGTCCAGGTGGAACTGCTTGGTGCCGGACGTGTTCGGCCAGCCCGGCGCCCGCCAGCCCTCCACCTTGCCGAAGCCGAGCCGTCGCTCGCCGTCCGCCACCAGCGCGTAGCTCTCCTCGGCGGCCACCAGCTCCCAGCCCAGGGCTGCCGCCCAGAACTCCCCCTCCGCCTTGGGGTCGGCACAGTCGATCGTCGTCATCGCGAGCGTCGCGTGCGTCTGCTTCGTCGCCATCGTCATCTCCCATCGGATCGGACCGGGTGTCGCTCACCCGGTCTGGCCCAGACTTGTAGCCTCCAGACGTGGCCGATAGGACAAACGCGACCAGCCAGCGACCCGCGTCGCCCGCGGTCCTGCGGCCCGAGCAGTTCCTGCAGCACGCGCACTTCGAGGACTGCCCTCCGACCGACGCCGCCGCGCCCTTCGTCGAGCGGGTCTGGTCGGTCACCTGGGAGCTGCCGCCGGGGGTGACCTACGTCAGCTCGGTCGTGCCGCACCCCTGCCTCGACCTGACCGTAGAGCGCGGCGACGGCTCCCGCTCGGACCGCTCCGGTCCCGGCGTCTGGCTCACCGGCGTCTGGACCAGGCGCTTCGACGTGACCCTGGCCGGATCCGGCGGAGCGGTCGGCCTCAAGCTCCATCCCGGGGCGTTCACCGCCCTGACCGGTGTGGCGGCCAGCGACCTCACCGACCAGGTGGTGCGCGCCGCGCCCTATCTGGCGTTGCCGCCCGGCCTGGCCGAGCTGCCGTTGTCGGCCCACGCGTCCCGCGAGGCGCTGTGCGCCGTCGTGGCGTCGGGGGTGGACGTGGTGTCGGTCGGTGACGTGTCGGGGGTCAGCGCGGTGTCGGGGGTCGACGAGGTGTCGGGGGTCAGCGGGGTGTCGGGGGTCGACGGGGTGACAGGCGTCGACGGAGCGGCTGATGAGGACTACGCACTGGCCCGCGTCCTGGCCCAGGCCGCGACCGACCCGTCGATCACGCGAGTCGATCAGTTCGCCGACATCGCGCACCTGTCGGTGCGGGCGCTGCAGCGATTGACCCGGCGCTACATCGGCGTGAGCCCCAAGTGGCTGATCATGCGCGCCCGCGTGCACGACGCCCTCGAGGCGCTGCACGCCGCAGCCGCCGACCCGAGCAGCGCCGAACCCCTCGACGACCTCGCCGCGCGCCTCGGCTGGTTCGACCAGTCCCACTTCACCCGCGACTTCCGCTCGATCGTCGGCCAGTCCCCCGCGGCCTACCGCGACCAGCTCGGTCTGCCCCCGACCGCTCGCACCACTGACCCACCGACGCCGTAGACCCCGGCCCCGCCACGGCGCCCCCGTCCCCTTCCCCCGCTGCCCGCGCCCTTCGGTCTACCGGGTCCCGCGTTGCCACCAGCCGCCGCCGCCGCCCGGGTCTACCTCGTCCGGCCCGACCCGACCGCGAATGTGCGCACGAATCCGTGTGATGCGCGGGAAACCGTGAGACGCCGCCCTCCCGACCCTGCGCACCTCACGGAAACGTGCGCAGATCACGGCAACCTACGCACAAACGCCCCCGCCAGCCGCGGCGCCGGTCTCGAGGCGGACGATCAGCCTCTCGGACGCCCGGATCCACTGGGCAACCGGTTCTGCGATGGGCAACCTGTCCTGCGATGGGCCACTGCACCCAGTGCAGAACAGCTCGGGCAGCTACGAACAAGTAGCCCAGTAGATCGGGCAGCCCGACGCGCAACGGCGCGCGGCCCGCGCCTCGATCTACTGCACCGGGGACCCACCGGCGCTTGCCCCCCCCGACGCGGTAGATGCCGACCCCGCCACGGCGCCCCCCGACCGCCAGCTGCCCTCGCCCGCCACGGTCTACCCGGTCACGTCCAACGCCGACCCCGTGAATGTCCGCACGGAACCGTGAGCCGCAGCCCTCCCGACCCTGCGCACCACACGGAAACGTGCGCAGATCACGTCAACGTGCGCGCAGGCGACCGGCCAGCCCGGGAGTGGGGACTATCCGATTATCGGTGTAAGTGGCATTTTCGTTACTGGTGGGTGCTGGCCGCGGGCATGCGGTCAGCGAAGGTGACGGCGAACGCGTTCAACGCTGGCTTCCAGCGCATCCCCCAGCGGGTCTGGCCGGTGCCCTTGGGGTCCAACGATCTCACGGTCAGGTAGAGCGTCTTCAACGCGGCCTGCTCGTTCGGGAAGTGACCGCGGGCCCTCCGCCCTGCGGAACCTGGCATTGAGACTCTCGATCGCGTTCGTGGAACAGAGGACTTTGCGGATCTCGACGTCGTAGTCCAGGAACGGGATGAACTCGGTCCAGGCGTTGCGCCAGAGCCTGATCATCGCGGGGTAGGCCTTGCCCCACTTCTCGGCGAACTGTTCGAACGCCCGCTCCGCATCGGCCGGGGTGGATGCTTCGTAAACGGGCCTGAGGTTGGCGGCGATCTCGGGCCAGTGCCGCTTCGAGGCATAGCTGAAGCTGTTGCGCAGCAGGTGGATGATGCAGGTCTGGACCTTCGCGGCGGGGAACACGGACCCGATGCTGTCGGGCAGGCCCTTCAACCCGTCGCAGACCATGAAGAACACGTCCTTGACGCCTCGGTTCTTCAACTCGGTCAGGCAGGCAAACCAGAACTTCGCCGACTCCCCATCGCCCTGCCCGGGCCAGATCCCCAGAATGTCCTTGTGCCCGTCGAGGTCGACACCGATCGCGGCGTAGTAGGGCTGGTTACGGACCTGCCCATCCCTGACCTTGACCACGATCGCGTCGATGAAGACCGCCGCGTAGATCGGCTCCAACGGGCGGGCCATCCACGTGTTCATCTCGTCGACGACGCGGTCGGTGATCCGGCTGATCGTGTCCTTCGACACCGAGGTCCCGTAGACCTCCGCGAAGTGGGCAGCGATCTCCCCAGTCGTCAGGCCCTTCGCGAACAGCGACAGCACCATGGCGTCCATGTCCGACAACCGGCGTTGGCGCTTGGTGACCAACTGTGGCTCGAACGTGCCATTGCGATCCCGCGGCACCCGGATGTTGACGGCACCGACGTTGTCGGTGATCACCGTCTTCGAGCGGGTGCCGTTGCGGGAGTTGCCCGACCCGCGACCGACGGGATCATGCTTGTCATAGCCCAGGTGCTCGTTGAGTTCTTCGTCGAGGGCTGCTTCGACGATCTGCGCCGTGAGGGTCTTGAGGAGGCCGTCGGGGCCGGTCAGGGCGATACCGGCGTCCTTGGCCTGGCGCACCATCTGCGCGACGGCTTCACGCTGAGCCTTGTCCAGCTCGGCCGGCTCATCCTGCGGTGGTGGTGGGTTTGGGGTCACAGTCTCCAGTCTGGCCGACTCCACGGCCTCCGCACTGCTGCTGGTGGTGGTTGTCTCGGTCATCATGACTCCTCCTGCCCTTGCGGGCGATGGAGCCACTTACACCGTTTCTCGGATACTCCCCGGGAGTGTCAGAACAACGGTGGGTGGGGGTTCGGCCTGACGCGCTGAGCGGTGCTCGGCGGGAGAGCAGGCAGCATGACGAACACGATTGGGGTCGTGGACCTCAACGATGACGACAGGCAGGCGCTGGCGCAGCGTCTGGTGGACCAGGCCCGCGCTGAAGGAGTCGACCTGGTCGGCCCCGACGGTGTGCTGACGGGCCTGACCAAGCAGGTGCTGGAGACCGCTCTGGAGGAAGAGCTGACCGAGCACCTCGGCTACGAGCACTCGGATCGGCACGCGAAGCCGGCGCCGGTCGACGGGGGCGGGAACGAGCGGAACGGCACCCGATCGAAGACGGTGCTCACGCAGATCGGGCCGGTCACGATCGACGTTCCGCGGGACCGGGACGGCACATTCGACCCGAAGATCGTCCGGAAGCGGCAACGCCGTCTGGACGGCGTCGATCAACTCGTCCTGTCCTTGTCGGCGCGCGGGCTGACCACCGGTGAGATCGCGGCGCACTTCGCCGAGGTGTATGGCGCGTCGGTGTCCAAGGACACGATCAGTCGGATCACCGAGAAGGTCGCCGCGGAGATGTCTGAGTGGCAGCACCGGCCCCTGGACCGCGTGTACCCGGTGATCTTCATCGATGCTCTCGGGGTGAAGGTCCGTGACGGGCAGGTCACCAACAAGCCCTTCTACATCGTCATCGGCGTGACGACCGCCGGGGAGCGCGACATCCTCGGGATCTGGGCCGGCGACGGCGGGGAGGGCGCAAAGTTTTGGCTGAACGTGCTCACCGAGATCAAGAACCGCGGTGTCGAGGACGTCTGCATCGCCGTGTGCGACGGGCTGAAAGGACTGCCCGAGGCGATCACCACGACATGGGAGCTCGCAGCCGTACAGACGTGCGTCGTGCACTTGATCCGGAACACGTTCCGGTACGCGGCCCGCCAGCACTGGGACGCGATGGCCAAGGACCTGCGGCCCGTGTACACGGCCGTCAACGCCGAGCAGGCCGCCGCACGGTTCGAGGACTTCGCTGCCACGTGGGAGCCCGTCTGTCCCGCCGCGATCCGCATGTGGCGCAACGCGTGGAGCGAGTTCGTGCCCTTCCTCGACTACGACGTCGAGATCCGCAAGGTCATCTGCACGACCAACGCGATCGAGTCGTTGAACGCCCGCTACCGGCGCGCCGTCCGTGCGCGAGGGCACTTCCCGAACGACGCCGCCGCGTTGAAGTGTCTCTACCTGGTGACCCGTTCCCTGGACCCCACCGGGAGAGGCAGGGCACGATGGGTCATGCGGTGGAAGGCACCCCTGAACGCCTTCGCCATCACCTTCGAGGGACGCATCACCCCCTCTACCACCTAAGAACGCCGGGCACCCCGCCCACCGATAATCCGACAGTCCCGCCAGCCCACGCGCCCGGCCGCCGGCGTGACCACGGCGCCAACAGGAAGGCCCCCCGCCGAAGCGAGGGGCCGCACCTGAGCCGCTTGTCGGAATCGAACCGACGACCTATTCATTACGAGTGAATCGCTCTGGCCGACTGAGCTAAAGCGGCACGCGCCCGCGGAGGGCACCGGTTGAGTATACGAGGTGACCTGCACGGACCTCAAACCACGCGAGGGCGGCGAGGCCGGTCAGGTACCGGTCAGACGCCGGCCAGCGGATCGGTCAGGGACGGGTCAGCACTTGATGCCGTCGGCGGGGGCCTTGCCGCGCACGAGGTAGTCGTTGACGGCCTTGTCGACGCAATTGTTGCCGCGGCCGTAGCCCGTGTGACCGTCACCGTCGCGCGACACGAGCACGCCCGAGTCGAGCATGCCGGCCAGCGCGACCGCGCCCTCGTAGGGGGTGGCGGGGTCGCGCGTGGTGCCGATCACGACGATCGGGTCGGCGCCGGGTGCGGTGATGCGGTGGGCCTTGCCGGTCGCCTTGATCGGCCACTCGCCGCAGACCAGGCCGCCCCACGCCATGTACTTGCCGAACGTCGGGGCCTTGGCCGCGAACTCGGCCGCGGTCTTGGGGTAGCTGGCGAGGTTGGGGTCGCCCTGGTTGTCCAGGCACGAGACGGCGTTGATGACCTGCAGCATGTTGCCCGAGTAGGTGCCGTTGTCGGTGCGCTCGACGTACTCCTCGGCCGACAGCATGAGATCGGTCCCGTCACCACGGAAGGCCTCGCTGAGGGACTGGGTCAGGCCGGCCCAGCGGCCGGGGTCGTACATCGAGGCCGCGACGCCGTAGGACGCCCACGCCTCGTTCAGCTTGCCGGGCGCGCCCTCGCCCGCGGGGATCGGCTTCTGGTCCAGCTCGGTGAGGAAGTCCTGCAGCCGCTTGGTCGCAGCCTTCTGCTCGTTGCCGAGCGGGCAGTCGGACTTGGTGATGCAGTCCGCGATGTAGGCCTGGGTCGCCCGCTCGAAGCCCTCGGCCTGGCCGAGCGCCTGCGCCTTGCCGTCGAGCGACGGGTCGATCGCGCCGTCCAGGATGAACCGCCCGACGCGCTTGGGGAACTGGTCGGCGAAGGTGGCGCCGAGGAAGGTGCCGTAGGACGCGCCGAAGAAGTTCAGCTTCTGGTCGCCGAGCGCCGCGCGCAGCACGTCCATGTCCTTCGCGGCCTCGACCGTCGACACGTGTCCGAGGAGCGCCTTGTTGCGCTGCTCGCAGGCCTGGCCGAAGTCCCGGTCGGCCGTGGCGAGCTGCTGCTCCTCGGCCGGGTCGTCCGGGGTGGGGTCAACGCTGAGGAAGGCGTCGAACTGCGGTCCGTCGTAGCAGACGATCGGTTGCGAGGCGGCGACACCGCGGGGGTCGAAGCCCACGACGTCGTAGGCGCGGGTCACCTCGCCGGGGAAGATCGCCGAGGCGTACTGCGCGTACTGCACGCCGGAGCCACCCGGGCCGCCCGGGTTGATGACGAGCGAGCCCTGGCGGTTCTTCGACGGGGACTTGTGCCGCAGCAGGGCGAGCTTGATGGACCCGGCCTCGGGCTTGGCGTAGTCGATCGGCACCTCGAGCTTGCCGCACTGGTCGTCACCGCACGGCTGCCAGCTGATCTTCTGGTCGTAGAACCTTTGCAGGTTGGCAGCGGGAGCTGCGGTCACGCCACCCACCGAACCCGTGCCGGCCGCGGAGCCGGTGGCCGAGTTCGTCGGGGACTCCTGCGGCGACGGCGTGCACGCGGCGGTGGCGGCGACGAGCAGCACCGCGGCTGCGGAGGCAAGGGAGTTGAGGGTCTTCATCGCGGTGCCGGGTGTCCTTCTGCTGGTCGGGCGACGAGGCCGTAGCCCCCGTGGTCGCGGGTCCTCCCACCACGGTAACGGCCGCCTGCGGTCGGCACCGAACCCGCTCATCGCGGCAGCCGGAGCGACAGGCACATCGCCTCGAGCGCCAGCAGCGGGGCGACGTTGCGGTCGATGCGCTCGCGGGCCTCGCCGATGGCCTCGACGCAGAGCAGCAGCCGCTCGCGGGGCAGCGTGCGCGCCAGCTGCTGCACCAGGGTCAGCTGGTCCTCGTTGACCAGGGGCACGGGCGTGCCGAGGGAGAGCACGAGTGCGTCTCGATAGATGCTCATCAGGTCGACCAGGCAACGGTCGACCACGTCCCGGGCGAACCGGGTGGCGCGCTGCTTCTGCTCCTTCTCCTGCGCGGCAAGGGCGGCCCGGACGGCCGGCGGCTGGGTGCGGGCCGAGGGGTCGGCGCCGAGGCGGGTCAGCAGCTCCTCGCGCTCGCGCGCGTCCCGCTCCCCCGTCGAGGAGCCGGACTCGTCGGTCGCGATCGACGCCAGGTCGGCCGCCGCGTCGAGGGCGTCCCCCACGCCGCGGATCTTGCCGGCGAGCGCGAGGGTGTCGCGCCGGCGGATGCGCGCCCCCTCGTCGGTGGCGAGCCGCTTGGCGATGCCGACGTGCGACTGGGCGGCGCGCGCGGCGTAGCGGGCCATCGCCGGGTCGATGCCGTCGCGGCGGGTCAGCAGCTCGGCGACCGCCTCGACCGGTGGGGTGCGCAGGCGCACGTGCCGGGACCGGGAGCGGATGGTGACGATGACGTCGTCGAGCGAGGGCGCGCACAGCAGCCACACGGTGCGCGACACGGGCTCCTCGATGACCTTCAGCAGCGCGTTGGCACCCTGCTCCGTCAAGCGGTCGGCGTCCTCGACGATGATGACCCGCCACCGCCCGACGCTCGGGCGCAGCGACCCGAGCGCGACCAGCTCGCGGGCCCGCTCGACGGTCAGCGACAGCCCGGACGTGGCCACCACCTCGACGTCGGCGTGGCTCCCGTCCAGCGCGGTGCGGCACTCGCGGCAGTGCCCGCACCCGTGCTCGGGGCACTGCAGCGCGGCGGCGAAGGCGCGAGCCGCGACCGAGCGCCCGGACCCGGGCGGGCCGGTCAGCAGCCACGCGTGGGTCATCGCGTCGGGCTCCGACGCCGCGGCGGAGAGCGTGGCGACGGCCTGCGGCTGGCCGATGACCTGCTCCCACACGCCGGACGGTGGCTGGGCACTCATGGGGTCACCCCCACCAGGGTCTCGAGCCGGGCCACGACCTGGTCGTGGATCTGGTCGGGGTCCTCGGTCGCGTCCACCACGAGGTAGCGCTCAGGGGTGGCCGCCGCCAGGGCGAGGAACCGCGCACGCACTCGGGCGTGGAAGCCGTCCGGCTCGGCCTCCAGCCGGTCGTGGACGGCACCGCGGCGGGCCCGGCCGAGCTCCGGGGAGATGTCGAGGACGATCGTGAGGTCGGGGACCAGACCCTGCACGGCCCACAGGGACAGCGACCGGACCTCGTCGTCGGCGTCCAGGTCCCGGCCGGCCCCCTGGTAGGCCACGGAGGAGTCGAGGTAGCGGTCCGTGATCACCACGTCACCCCGGTGGAGGGCCGGCCGGATCACCGTCTCGACGTGATGGGCCCGGTCCGCCGCGAAGAGCAGGGCCTCGGCCCGAGGGGCGACGTGGTCCCCGTGCAGGAGCAGCTGGCGGATCTGGGTGCCGAGCGCGCTGCCACCCGGCTCGTGCGTCATGACGACCTCGCGCCCCCGCTCGCGGAACCAGTCGCGCAGCAGCCGACCCTGGGTGCTCTTGCCGGCGCCGTCGCCACCCTCGAGGGCGAGGAACAGTCCGCGCGAGGGTGCGTCGTCGGGGTGCGGAGCGGTCGGTGGGAGCACGGCGCCAGCCTAGAGGAGGGGGCTGACACACCCTGTTCCGACCCAACCACCGCGGGACCGGACCATCACCCGGGCAGGGTGTCAGTGGCTACCGTGCGTGACCTCCCGGAGGTGACCGGATGGACCTGCGGGGCCACTGGCTCGGGATGGCGGTCGCGGGCGCCGCAATGGCCCCCGCACCGCCGTAACCTGAGTGCGTGCACCCTCGCGAGCTGTCCGCCGTCCGCGACGCCGGCGCCCTGACCGCGCTGGCCGAGCTCGACGACGTCCTCGCGACCACCGGCAGCCGGGCCGAGCTCGTCGACGAGCTGAGGACCCACCTGCCGGGTCTGCTCCTCGCCGACCGGATCACGCTCGGGCTGCAGAGCGCGGACGCCTCACAGGTCGAGATGACCGTGCTGGTCGGCGACGGCGACGACACCGACGAGACCTACCTGCGGCCGACCGCCGGCTCCAGCCTGCAGCGCGCCCGCGACATCGGGGTGCTGCACCTCACGGATCTCGACCAGAGCCCGGTGCCCCAGGACGTCGCCCTGGCCAACCGGGGCTACCGCGAGCGCCTGGTCCTGCCGCTGCGCTTCGGTGACGCGACGATCGGCATCCTGTCGCTGTCGACCCGAGCCCCGATCACCGAGGAGACGGTGACCGTGGCCCGGCTCGCCGCCGCCATCGTCTCCACCCGGTCGCACCGGTTCGGCGTGCCCGAGCCCAGCGACGACGCGCGCACCCTCGAGACCCAGATCGCCCAGCTGCGGCACGCGGCCCACGCCCTCGAGCGCACCGACCCGCTGACCCGGCTGCCGAACCGCGTGGCCGTGTTCGAGGCCATCGACGAGGCGCGGGCGGCGGCCGCCCTCGGCACCCACTCGGCGTTCGCCTTCATCGACCTCGACCACTACAAGATCACCAACGACAAGCACGGCCACAAGACGGGCGACATCGTGCTGCAGTCCCTCGCCGACCGGCTGCGCGGGCTGTCCGGCGAGGCGCCGGTCGCGTTCGGGCGCGTCGGTGGCGACGAGTTCGGTGCGCTCTACTACGGCGAGGCCGAGGACCTCAAGGCCCTGCTCGACCGGCTCGGCGCCGAGCTGACCAGCCACCCCCTCGTGGCGTTCGACGAGCCCGTCCCCACCACCTTCTCGGCCGGGGTGTTCCGGATCGACGGGCACGGCCACGGCATCGAGGAGATCGTCTCGCGCGCCGAGGGCGCGGCCTACCAGGCCAAGCGCGCCGGCCGGAACCGCGTCATCGTGCACACCCTCGGCGATCCCGGTCACCAGGCCACGCACGAAGAGATGCGTCAGATCGACGTCATGCGCTCGGCCATCAACGACGGCCGCCTGTCGATGGTCGCGCAGCCGGTCCGCGCGATCCGCGCCGGGCTGCAGCCGCCGATGAACGCCGAGGTGCTGGTGCGGCTCTACGACGAGGCCGGGCACACGCTGCTGCCGGACGACTTCGTCGCCCTCGCCGAGCAGTACGACGTCGTCAACGCCCTCGACCGGGCCGTGATCAAGCGCGTCGTCGGCACGCTCAACCGCACCGCCATGCCGGGTCGGGTCTCGTGCAACGTCAGCCCGCACTCACTGCTGGACCCGAGCTTCGTGGACTGGGCGAGCGACCTCATCTCGGTCTCCAAGCAGGGCCAGCGCCTGGTCCTCGAGCTGACCGAGCGGCTGCCCATCGGTCGGGTGCCGACCGTGCGCGACGGGATGCACCAGCTGCGTGCCGGAGGCGTGAAGTTCGCGCTCGACGACTTCGGGGCCGGCACCACGAGCTACGGGAACCTGCGCGAGCTGCCCGTCGACGTCCTCAAGATCGACGGCACCCTCACGCGCGGCGCCCTCACCTCCACCGTGGACCGCGCGATGATGCGCTCCACCATCGAGGTCGCGCAGGCGCTGCACATCAAGACGATCGCCGAGGGGGTCGAGACCAGCGAGCAGCTGGCGCACGTGCAGGCCCTCGGCGCCGACGCCGTGCAGGGCTACTACTTCGGCCAGCCCACGCCATGGCCGGCGAAGGACGCAGTGATCTGACCGGTTCTGGGTAAGGATGGGTCCGACAGCAGGATCTACCAGGAGGAGCCCGCCGTGTTTCGGCGCAAGAAGGACGCCCCAGAGCAAGAGACCCCCACGACCGACGAGAACCGTCCTCCCGGCACGCGCAGCGGTGATGACGCGGAGGACGTGCCGAAGCCGGACGACCTCACCGACCTCCCCTCGCCCCACTGGAAGTACGCGTTCAAGCGGGCCACGAAGGAGTTCAGCGCCGACCAGTGCACCGACCTCGCGGCTGCCCTGACGTACTACTCGGTCCAGTCGATCTTCCCGGCCGTGCTGGCCCTGGTGTCGCTGCTCGCGATCTTCGGTCAGGACCCTCAGACGGTCGACAAGATGCTCGCCCAGGTGCAGCAGATCGCCCCGGGCGCCACCACGGCGATCGAGGGTCCGCTCAAGGCGCTGACCCAGTCCAACGCCACCGGGGTAGCCCTCGTGAGCGGTCTGCTGAGCGCCCTCTGGTCCGCGTCGGGCTACGTCGGTGCCTTCGGGCGGGCGATGAACCGGATCTACGACGTCACCGAGGGCCGGCCGGTGTGGAAGCTGCGTCTGTGGCAGCTGCTCGTCACGTTCGTCGTGCTCACCCTGGTCGCGATCGCCGGTCTCGCCATGGTGATCTCCGGCCCGATCGCGCAGTTCGTCGGTGACCTGATCGGTCTCGGCGACCAGGCCGTGACGGTGTGGAACTGGGCCAAGTGGCCGGTCATCGCCTTGATCGTCATCATCGTCATCGCGCTGCTCTACTGGGCCACGCCCAACGTCAAGCAGCCGAAGTTCACCTGGATGAGCCCCGGCGCGGCCGTCGCCTTCGGGGTGTGGGTGATCGCGTCGGCGGCGTTCGGCTTCTACGTCAGCAACTTCGGGTCCTACAACAAGACCTACGGCGCCCTGGCCGGTGTGATCATCTTCCTGCTCTGGCTCTGGCTGACCAACACGGTGCTGCTCTTCGGCGCCGAGCTGGACTCCGAGATCGAGCGCAGCCGCCAGCTCGCGGCGGGCCTGCCCGCCGAGAAGCAGATCCTGCTGCCGACCCGCGACGACAAGGGCATCAAGAAGCGGGAGCAGACCATGGACGAGCTCGTCGTCGAGGCCCAGGACCTGCAGCGCGAGGGCGAGCGGGCCGCCGCCGAGCGAGACGCCGAGTCGGACGACGCGGCCGACTCGGGGCCCTCAGGCAGCTCGAGCCACGACAAGCGCGACTGACCTTCAGCCGGTCGCGAGCGCCTAGACCCGGCGCTCGCGACCGCTGTAGAACACCCAGCCCACCGCCGCGGCCGTGAGCGCGACCACCAGACCGAGCAGGCCGAGCCGGCGGCGCGGGTCGTCCGCCGGGTCCACCCAGGCCACCTGCGCGGCCTGATGACCGGCGCTCTTGGCCTTGGCCACGACGGTGGCGGGCACCGACGTCGCCGGGGTCGTGGCGGGTGCCTTGGCTGGCGACTTGGCAGACGTCTTGGCGGGTGCCTTGGCCGCGAGCTTGGGAGCCGCCTTGGCGGCAGTCTTGGGAACGACCTCGGGAGCAGCCGCCTTGGCCGCGACCACGCCCGCCCCGATGGCCAGGGTGCCGTCGGCCGCGAGGGTGACCGTGCGGCGCGTCGGGACGGCCACGACCGCCAGGGGCGTCGCCGCCGCGGCAGTGCGCGCGACGGGGGTCGCGGCAGCCTTGAGGGCCGGCGCCGCGAGCGCGGGCAGGACCACGCTGGTGCCGACGACCGTGCGGCCCGGCGTGGCGGCGAGCAGGGCGGGAGCGGTGCGGGCTACGGCAGGGGCGGCCGTGAGACGAGCGTTGGTGCTGGTCCGCGGCCCGTCCTCCGACTCGCTCACCGCCACGACCGCGGGGGCCAGGGCCGAGAGGGTGACGGCACCGACGGCCACGATGCCGAAGGGGGTGGCCACGCGCTGCCACCGCTGACGGCGATGGCGCGCCCTGCAGGCCGGGCACGCCGCCCGGGCTGCGTCTTCGTCGCTACGCAGCCCCGGACCGGCGACACGGGCTACGGGCGCGGAGGCGTCGACCGCGGTGACCTGGGAACCGCTCGAGGCGGGCGCGGCGAACGAGGACAACGCGTGGGTCGACGCGCTGACGCGGTGCGAACCCGCGTAGGACGCGCGTGCGCGAGGGGACGCGGACGAGGCGACAGCTGGCTTGGTGAGCAGGTCCGAGGGCACGGGTAGGGCCTTCCGCACGGGGCAACGGCAACAGGATCAGTCGTCCCGACGCTGGGACCGGTGGCGGGTGTGAGGGCACCGACCACACGACGAGTGTGCCTGATTTGTCCGGTTTGCGGGTAGGTGTTGTCCAGATCCGCGCCCCGACCTCAGCGCGAGCGTGGCTTGCCGCTGCTGAACCGCAGGTAGAGCACCACGCCGCCCACGAGGGCCATCACCAGACCCCAGAGCCCGACGACGCGACCGAGGTTGTCGGCGGGGTCGCGCCAGGCGGCCACGGTGGCGTCCTTCACGGATGACACCACGGCGACAGCGGCCGGCGCCTCGGTCGCGGTGGGAGCCGGGGACGTCGGGGCGAGGACCGCGCTCGACGGGTCGCCGCCGGCCGGGTCGGCGGCCGTGGCACCGGCTGTGCTCGCGGCGGGCCGGGAGGACGTTGCGCCACCCGACCGGGGCGCACCGGCGGACGAGGGGTTCGTCGTGGCGGTGGCCGTGCCGCCGGGGGCGGTGGTGGCTGGAGCGGTGGTGGCGGCGGGAGCGGTGGCGGCGCCGGGAGCGGTGGCGGCGCCGGGGCTCGCGGTGCCGGGGGCAGCCGACCGCTGGGCGGGCTGCGTGCTCGCAGGCGCGGGGCGGGCAGGCACGGCTGCCGTGGAGGTGGCCGGATGCGGCGGGCTGGTCGGACGGCTCGCACTGGTCGTGGTCGGCGCCGGCGCCGTGCTCGTGGGCCTGCTCGTCGGCCTGCTCGTGGGGCTGGCGGGGCTCGTGGGCGCCGTCGCGGTGCGGGTCTGCGTCGGGGTGGACGGCCCGGCGGGCGTGGTCGGCGTGTCCGGGCGCGTGGGTGTCGCCGGCGAGGTCGGGGTGGTCGTGCCGGTCGACGAGCCGGTGCCAGGCGTCGTCGGCGTGGGGCGCTGCCCCTTCTTGATCTGGCCAGGAGCGCCGTCGCGGCCGCGGCCCGGGTTCGTGTCAGGCGCGGGCAGCACGGACACGGCTGCGGCCGAGGAGACCTGGGCTGAGCTGGACAGGGTCGCGCCGGCCGGGAGGGCGGACGCCCCTGCCGCCGGCGCGCCGAGCACGGCCGTGCCAGCTGCCACCAGCAGCGCGGCGCCACCGAGCGTGGCCGTCCGAGTCAGGCTCGGTCGAGCGGCGCCCCGTCGAGGTGCGAACGGTCCACTCGCGAGCGAGCCGGCCAGGGTGCCGCGACTCCCGAGAGGACGACGACGGACGTGCGGGTGCTGCAGGTGCACAGCCATGGTGGAGTCTCCTTCCGGCGCCTCAGCCCCCGGCGCCGATGTTGCCTAGACGTCCACCATACGGGCAGACCGGACAGATCGTGCCAAGAGTGACAAATCGTCACCTGGTGCTGATCGCGCGGCTGCCGGCCGCTCAGTGCCAGCCCTGTCGTCGTGCCCACCGGGCACCGGCGCGCCGAGGGCGTACGGCGTGCGGGTGAAGCAGTAGGTCGCCAGGTCCAGGTGGCTGATCGACCCGTCGGCAGCGCGCACGACCTCGAGGGTCTCCCCCACGAAGCCGCTGTCCACGCCGACGAACCGGTCAGGACCGGTCGCCCGGAAGCGGGCGCCGCGCGTCATCGACAGCGGGCGCAGCTCCAGCTCGTCGGTGGAGACCAGCGACAGCACGTGCTGCTCGGGGCCCCAGTACCACTCGCCGGTGAGGTCGAGCAGTGAACGCTCGCCAGGGTCTACCGACCAGGGCTCCTGGGCCGCAGGCTCGTGCTGGGCCAGCAGGTCGAGCAGGTCCTCGGCGAGGCCGGTCAGGCCGGACGTCGCGTTGCACAGCACGACGGCGCCGTCGCCACCGGACGGTCGCACCCGCAGCGACGCGCGGAAGCCGGGCATCGAGCCGCCGTGGCCGACCGTGCGTCGACCACCGTCGTTCCAGATCATCAGGCCGAGGCCGTGCGCCAGGTCCCAGGGGTCGCCCGGCTCGTCCCAGAGCGTGAGCGGACGGGCCATCTCCACCAGCGTCGCCGGGTCGAGCAGGTCCTGGGTGCGCCCACCGAGGAAGGCCGCCCAGACGGCCAGGTCCTCGACGGTCGACCAGAGCTGCCCCGCCGGGGCCATCGCGCGGGCGTCGTGCGTCGGCTCGACATGGACCAGGTCCGCCTGTGGGTGCACCGCGAGCCCCGGCGCTGCCCCCTCCCCCGCCTCGTAGACCGTGTGCGTCATCCCCAGCGGATCGAGCAGCTCACCCTTCACGGCGGCGAACCACCCTGTGCCACAGCACGACTCGACCACCCGCCCGAGGAAGGCATAGCCGAGGTTGGAGTAGTGGTGCGAGCCACCAGGCCGACCCACGGTGCGGAGCCGACCCGAGACGAGGGTCTCCCAGTCGAGGCCTGGGCTGCGCTCCCACCACGGCCCGAGCGTCTCGGCCTGCAGCCCCGCCGTGTGCGACAGCAGCTGCCCGATCGTGACGTCACCGACCGGGGTGTCAGGGACGTGGGCGGCGAGCCGGTCGGCCAGGTCGAGCCGACCGGCGTCCCGCAACCGCATCACCTGCACGGCGACGAACGTCTTGGTGATCGACCCGATCCGATACTGCGTGCCCGGCGTCGCGGCCGGCCCGTCGGCCCGTCCGTCGAGCGTCCCCGCAGCCGCAGACCACGCCAGGCGGCCGTCCCGCACGACGGCTGCTGCGACGGACGGCAGTCGCTGCTCGCTCTGCTCGGCCCGCAACCTGCGATCCAGGTGCGCCTGCGTGGCCGAGCCCAGCATCACTCGGCCGTCGCGGTCGTGCGCTTGGCCGTCGCCTTCTTGGCCGTCGCCTTCTTGGCGGTGGTCTTCTTGGCAGCCGTCTTCTTGGCCGGAGCCTTCTTGGCAGCGCGCTTGCGAGTCGTCGGGCCCTTGGCACGCTTCTCGGCCAGCAACTCGAATCCCCGCTCAGCAGTGATGGATTCGGGGTCGTCGTCCTTGCGCAGGGTCGCGTTGGTCTCGCCGTCGGTGACATACGGACCGAAGCGACCATCCTTGACCGTGACCGCCTTGCCGGACACCGGGTCGGCCCCGAGCTCCTTGAGCGGCGGCTTGGCCGCGGCCCGGCCCCGGGTCTTGGGCTGGGCGTAGATCGCCAGCGCCTCCTCCAGGGTCAGGTCGAACAGCTGCGCCTCGGTGGCCAGCGACCGGGAGTCGGTGCCCTTCTTGAGGTAGGGCCCGTAGCGGCCGTTCTGGGCGGTGATCTCGGCACCGTCCGCGGGGTCTACCCCGACGACGCGGGGCAGCGACAGCAGCCGCAGCGCGGTCTCGAGGTCCAGCGAGGCGAGGTCCATGTCCTTGAAGAGACTCGCGGTCCGGGGCTTGACCTTGGCCTTCTTCTTGGCCCCCGCTGCGGGCGCCTCCTCGTCCGGGAGGACCTCGGTGACGTAGGGGCCATAGCGACCGGCTCGCGCCACGATCTCGTTGCCGGACAACGGGTCTCGACCCAGGACCTTGCCGTCGTCGGCCGCGACCTCGAGCAGCTCGCGGGCCATCTCGGGCGTGAGCTCGTCCGGCGCGATGTCGTCGGAGACGGTCGCGCGCCGGGGCGTCTGCTCGGGGTCGTCGGCGGCGGTCTTGGTGTCCTCGATGTAGGGGCCGTAGCGTCCGACCCGCACGACGACGCCGTCACCGATCTCGATGGTGGAGATCTCGCGGGCGTCGATCTCGCCGAGGTCGTCGACGAGTTCCTTGAGGCCCTCGGCCGAGCGGGTCTCGTCGCCGAAGTAGAAGCGGCGCAACCACTCCACGCGCCGCAGGTCGCCGTTGGCGATGCGGTCGAGGTCCTGCTCCATGCCGGCGGTGAAGTCGTAGTCGACCAGCTCGGAGAAGTGCTCCTCGAGCAGGCGCGTCACGGCGAAGGCGAGCCAGGTGGGGATCAGCGCGTTGCCCCGGTTGCGGACGTAGCCGCGGTCCTGGATGGTCGCCACCGTCGCCGCATAGGTCGACGGCCGACCAATCTCCTTCTCCTCCATGGCTTTCACCAGGGTGGCCTCCGTGTAGCGGGCCGGAGGCTTGGTCTCGTGACCGTCGGCCTCGGCGTCGAGGACGGCGAGGTCGGCACCCACCGACAGCTTGGGCAGCCGGCGCTCCTGCTCGTCCGAGCCAGACTCCGCGACGTCGTCGCGCCCCTCCTCGTAGGCGGCCAAGAAGCCGCGGAAGGTGATGACGGTGCCGCTCGCGGTAAAGCGCACCTGCCGACCGTCGGCCAGCTCGGAGCCGAGCTCGACGGTCGCGGTGGAGCCGCGCGCGTCGGCCATCTGCGAGGCGACGGTGCGCTTCCAGATCAGCTCGTAGAGCGCGAAGTCCTCGCCGCGCAGGGCACCAGCCACCTGGGCCGGCGTGCGGAAGCGGTCGCCCGCCGGGCGGATGGCCTCGTGCGCCTCCTGGGCGTTCTTGACCTTGCTCGCGTAGCGACGGGGGGCGTCCGGGACGTACTCCGCGCCGTAGAGGTCGCGGGCCTGGCTGCGCGCAGCGGTCAGCGCCTGCTCGGACAGGGTCGTCGAGTCGGTGCGCATATAGGTGATGTAGCCACCCTCGTAGAGCCGCTGGGCGACCCGCATGGCGTTGCGGCTGGACATCCGCAGCTTGCGGGAGGCCTCCTGCTGCAGCGTCGAGGTGATGAAGGGGGCCGAAGGCCTTCTGGTGTAAGGCTTTTCCTGGACGTCGACGACGCGCGCCGTGGTCTCGACGACCGCGGAGGCAATGGCCCGGGCTACCGACTTGTCCAGCGCGACAGCGCTGCGGGTTACGAGCTCGCCGCGGTCGGAGAAGTCGCGACCGGTGGCTACCCGCTTGCCGTCCACCTGGGTGAGGCGCGCCGAGAAGGCTTGTCCCGCAACGGCTTGCGGCTGGAAGTTGCCAGTGACGTCCCAGTAGCCGGCCTTGACGAACGCCATCCGCTCGCGCTCCCGCTCGACGACCATGCGGGTCGCGACCGACTGCACGCGCCCGGCCGACAGGCCCTGGCGCACCTTGCGCCACAGGACCGGCGAGACCTCGTAGCCATAGAGCCGGTCGAGGATGCGGCGGGTCTCCTGCGCGTCGACGAGGTCCTTGTCGAGGTCGCGAGTCTCGTTGACCGCGCGCTGGATCGCCTCCTTGGTGATCTCGTGGAAGACCATCCGCTTGACCGGCACCTTGGGCTTGAGCACCTCGAGCAGGTGCCACGCGATGGCTTCGCCCTCGCGGTCCTCATCGGTGGCGAGCAGCAGCTCGTCGGCGTCCTTGAGCAGGCGCTTGAGCTCGGCGACCTTCTTGCGCTTGTCCGCGTCCACGACGTAGTAGGCGTCGAAGCCGTTGTCGACGTCGACGGCGAACTTGCCGTAGGGGCCCTTCTTCATGTCGGCCGGGAGCTCGCTCGGATTCGGCAGGTCGCGGATGTGCCCGATGGACGCCTCGACGTCGTAGCCGGCGCCGAGATACCCGGCGATGCTCTTCACCTTGCCGGGGGACTCCACGATGACGAGCTTGCGACCACTGGTGGCCGAGGGTGCCATGCCTTCTCCTTGATCTCGAGGTCCCAGTGCGACGGATTCGTCGTCGCGACGAGGAAGGGCCTCGGGCCTAGACCGTAGCCCAGCGGGGCCCGGTCCGGCACGCGGGACCCACCTGACCACTCATTTAATTGACGCTTCAACTTTCTTGTCGTAGCCTGGTGGCATGTCCCAGCCGTCGACCCCTACCACCACCACCTCCGCCATGTCAGCCACCAGCGCGCCGCCCGTGCTCTACCTCAGCCACGGGGCACCCCCGCTCGCCGACGACGCCCGCTGGACGGCTGAGCTGGCGGCGTGGTCGGCGGACCTGCCCCGGCCCGAGCAGATCCTCATGGTGTCCGCGCACTGGGAGGCCGCGCCGGTGAGCGTGTCGTCGACGAGCGGTGCGCCCCTGGTCTACGACTTCTGGGGCTTCCCGCAGAAGTACTACGAGGTGACCTACGACGCGCCGGCGGCCCCCGAGCTGGCCCGTCAGGTCGCGAGCGCCCTCGGCGGCTCCGTGCACCAGGACCAGGACCGCGGGCTCGATCACGGCGCCTACGTGCCGCTCGTCGAGATGTATCCCGAAGCCGACATCCCGGTGCTGCAGCTGTCGATGCCGACGCTCGACCCCCGGGAGCTGTTCGCCCTCGGGCAGCGCCTCGCTCCCCTGCGCGACACCGGCACGATGATCGTCGGCTCCGGCTTCACCACCCACAACCTGCGCTGGTTCAGCCCCGACGCCGACACCCCGCCGCCCGCCGCGTCGCGCGAGTTCGACCACTGGGCGGCCGAGTCCGTGGCCGCGGGCGACGTGGACGCGCTGCTGGACTTCGAGCGGGTAGCCCCCGCGGCACGGCTCGCACACCCCCGCACCGAGCACTGGGCACCCCTGTTCGTAGCCCTCGGCGCAGCCTCCGCCAGCGGCGCCTCGGTCGCGGCGCCGAGCACCGTCGACGGCTTCTGGCACTCCTTGTCGAAGCGGTCCTGGACGTTCGCCTGACCCCCTAGGGTCGGCTCAGCGCAGCAGCCCGTCGGCGACGAGCGCGCGCAGCAGCGGCAGGGTCTCGGCCTGGACGTCGGCCGAGTCTCGTTGCAGCAGTGCGGCAATCGCGGTGAGCGCCTGCCTCGCCGTCAGGCTCCCGTCGCACACCGAGAGGTAGGCCGCCTGGGCGGTGCCGAGCCGGTGGGTGACGCCGAGGCCGCCGCCCTGGCGCACCTGGATCACCTGCGGGTCCTCGGCGCCCGGCCTGCCGTAGCGCTCCTCGGTCACGTCGTCCGCCACCTGCCAGGCCACGTCGAGGATCTCCTCGTCGGTGTGCTCAGCCAGGTAGGTGCGCGCTCGAATCCCTTGCAGCACAGCGGGACCCATCGGCGACGCCACCGGACCGGAGTGTTCTACGAGATCGCGGAAGGGCTGCCGCTCGGTGGCCGGGCGCTGCAGCACGCATACCCCGAAGCCGATCTCGGTCACCTCGCGCGCGGCGAAGTCGTCGAGCCAGGCCTCGTAGAGCCGGTCGAAGTCCGCTGTCGCAGCAGAGGTCCCGCCGTCGCGGATCCAGAGCTCGGCGTACTCGGCGGGGTCCTGGGTCTCACGCTGCACCACCCAGGCGTCCAGACCCGTGCCGTCCAGCCAGTCGGTCCAGACGTCGCGCCAGTCGCGGGTGGCCGTGATCTCCCAGTTGCCGAGGAAGCAGGCGATGCCGCCGGGCTCGAGGTGCTGCCCGACGTCGCGGACCACGCTGCGCACCAACGAGTCTGCGGCCAGCCCACCGTCGCGATACTCGTAGACCGGCACGCCCTCGATCCGTGGGGTGATGACGAACGGCGGGTTCGAGACGATCAGGTCGAACCGCTCCCCCGCGACGGGTTCGAAGAGGCTGCCCTGGCGCACGTCCCACTCGACCCCGTTGAGGGCGGCGTTGAGTCGGGCCAGCTCGACGGCCCGGGCCGAGAGGTCCGTGGCCACGACCTCACCGGCGTGCGTCGACGCGTGCAGCGCCTGCACACCGCACCCGGTGCCCAGGTCGAGCACCCGGCGCGCACCCGGCCGAGGGGTCCAGGCCGCCAGCGTCATCGACGCCCCGCCCACCCCGAGGACGTGGTCCTCGCGCAGCGGGGCCTGGGTGACCAGCTCGCCGAGGTCGGAGGCGAGCCACCAGTCGTGGGTGCCGTCGCCGTAGGGCCGCAGGTCCAGGGCCGCGCGCACCGAGTCCGCGGTCTCGCCGTCCTGCAGCAGGCCGAGGGCGCGGGCGCCGCTCACACCGAGCGAGGGCAGGGCCCGCTCGACGTCGTCGCCGGCGGTCTCGCGGCCGAGCACGAACAGGCGCACCAGCGTCGCCACCGGGTCGCCGGCGCCGCGGGTAACCCGCTCGGCGGGGAGCGCCTGCTCGCGGTGCAGCGCTGCGGCCGCGGCCGGACCGATCCGGTCCGCGACCGCGTCGACGGTGAAACCGGCCGCCAGCAGGTCGGCGCGCATCCGGGCCACCAGCTCTCGATCGAGGGGCGACTCCCCGCGGGCGTCAGAGGGACCGCGGCCCGGCGAGGGGTCTACGGGCATCAGCGGAAGAGCTCGCCCAGCAGCCCGCCGCCCTGCTGCTGCCCGTGCTGGGCGCCGGCGGAGGCGGGGGTCCACTCGCTCGGCTGCACGACCACGAAGCCGGGCCCGTGGAAGGCGAACTGGAAGGCCTCACCCGTGCCGCCGCGCAGCAGCGAGCGCATGTTCATGCTCGAGACCACCTGGGGCGTGAGGCCGGCGGACCAGGCGACCGCGGCCTGGGAGTCCACATAGGTGGGCTGCTGGCTGCAGTCCAGCACGACGGGCTGGCCGACCGAGCACATCGCCACGGTGCCGGAGCCGCTGAGGACGGTGTTGAACGCGCCCGCCGAGATCATGCCCGCGCCCTTGACCCGCTGGATGTCCCAGGTCAGTGCGGCATCGAAGGCCAGCAGGTTGCGCCCGTTGATGCTGAGGGCGTCGCCCTGCAGCTCCACGAGGTAGACGTGCCCGGCCTCGGCGGCGAAGAAGACGTCGCCGTCGCCCGCGACCCGCATGAGGGGCACGTCCTCGCTGGTGAGGATCTTGCGCATGAGCTTGCCCATGCTGCCGGCACCCTCGTGGTTGAAGGTGACCTGCCCCTGGAAGGCGATCATCGAGCCCTTCAGGGCGAGGACGTCCGCGCCGAGGTGGACCCGCAGCATCTGCGGGTTCTGCAGGGCGAACCGGTGCTCGCCCTCGACCTCGAGGTTGCGCTGCTCGAACAGTGTGCTCTGCATGGCGACCACCCTAGGGCTCGACGATCAAGCCGGCATCTCGCCCAGCTCGGGACGCAGGGGCTGGCCGGTGGCCCCCCAGCTCGGGGACCTCCTCGACGGTGTCGTAGAGCGGCACCACCTGGTCGAGGCCGGTGACCTCGAAGATGCGGCGGATCTTCGCATCGGCACCGACGACGCTCAGCCG
This sequence comes from Arsenicicoccus piscis, assembly GCF_022568835.1. Taxonomy (GTDB): domain Bacteria; phylum Actinomycetota; class Actinomycetes; order Actinomycetales; family Dermatophilaceae; genus Arsenicicoccus; species Arsenicicoccus piscis. Next base: position 320,959 of record NZ_JAKZHV010000003.1, on the reverse strand, counting down.
TCCGTCGACGCGGCGCAGCATCTTGAGCCGTCCGACCACGACCGACAGGCCGCTCGAGTCCATGAAGGTCACCTGGCGCAGGTCCAGCACGACATCGATGGCACCGGCGCGCACCACCTCGTCGATCGCCTGGCGGAGCTGGGTAGAGGTCGCGATGTCGATCTCACCCGTCACCGCGAGCACCGCCAGGTGTTCGTGGTCAGCGGTGGTGATCTGCAACTTCACTGGGGGGTACTCCTCGTTCCCTGGCTCCGAGGGAGAGCCAGTCTTGTCGCCACCGGCCCGGGGGCCGAGGGTGGTGCGGTGGTGTCGTGCTGTCGCACCGTCGTAGGGGTGGTCCGTGGTCATCGCCTGCCGGGGTCACAGGCATCCTGGCATCGTTGAGTCGTCAGGTGGGGCTCCGAGCAACATGACGGTGGCCACTGGCACTCGATCGCGTCGCGACCGACCGGATGGGGTCAGCCGAGGCTTTGAACGATCGAACCGTCACAGCTCCGACGAAGCGGACGCGGGCTCGGTTCCATCCTCTCGTGCGTCTTCTCGTTGCGTGGCCGTTTCGCCCGGACCGTCTGGATTCTGCCCCTAGCGTCACCCGGCGTACCCGAGTTCTCCGCCGCGGGGGTCGATCGGTGACGATCAGTTGCCAACATCCACCCTTTCGGCCGTGGGGGTTACATCGCGCGTGACGGTGTCTCCTCGCCGCAGTGGGGTGACCAGGTGCCTCGGCGGCGCGCCTCGGCGGGTCCGATCGGGCGCTGCGCGCGATAGTGGCTGCAGCGCGACAGTGGCTGCAGCGCGACAGTGGCTGCAGCAGAGCAAGGAGGCCCCCATGGCGAACACCGTGTCTACCCCTGCCACGTCTGCGACCCGCGATGCCCTCGTCGAGCGGGTGCGTGCGCTGCTGGCCGGCCGCATGGTGCGCGAGGTCCGGATGTTCGGTGGGCTGTCGTTCATGGTCGACGAGCAGCTGGTCGTCGCCGCCCGGGGCGAGGGTGAGCTGCTGGTGCGGGTGGACCCGCAGCGGCAGGACGAGCTGCTCGCCCGGCCTGGCGCCCGCCCCGCCACCATGGGCAAGGACCGAGAGATGGGCCCGGGATGGCTCGCCGTCTCCGGGCCCGGCCACGCGGACGACGTGCAGCTCGCCTCCTGGGTCGAGATCGCGCTGGAGCACCAGCGGTAGACCCCGAGCCCGGGTCGGTCGTCGCCGGTGCGTCGGCCCCTGGTGGGGCGGGGTTGTCAGACCCCGCGCCTACCCTGGTCAGGTGACCACGACAGTGCGCGACGACCGGACGACGGGACTGGCGGAGGTGCGCCGGGACGACCACCTCCTGGCCGGCCTCGCTGCCGGCTCGCGCACCGCGCGGCTGGTGCACACCGAGCGCTTCGAGGCGCGGTCGGCCCGGCTGGGCGCGTGGCCGACCTGGACGCACCCCGCGCTCGTGGCGGCCCTCGCCGGTCGCGGCATCACCACGCCGTGGATCCACCAGGAGACCACCGCCGAGGCGGCGCACCGCGGTGATCACGTCGTCGTGGCGACGGGCACCGCCTCGGGCAAGTCCCTCGGCTACCTGCTGCCCGTGCTCACCGACCTGCTCGACGGCGCCGGCGCCCCGACCGGTCGAGGTGCCACCGCGCTCTACCTCTCACCGACGAAGGCGTTGGCCGCCGACCAGCTCGCGAGCATCCACAGGCTGGCGCTCCCGGGGCTGCGCGCGGCGGTCTACGACGGCGACACGGCCACGGACGAGCGGCGCTGGATCCGCGAGCACGCCCAGCTGGTCCTCACGAACCCCGACCTCGTGCACCACTCGCTGCTGTCCGGCCATGCCCGGTGGGCGCCGTTCCTGCGTGCGCTGCGCTACGTCGTCATCGACGAGTGCCACGTCTACCGCGGCGTGTTCGGCGCACACCTCGCCGGGGTGCTGCGCCGGCTGCGACGGCTGGCCGCTCGATATGGCTCGTCGCCGACGTTCATCCTCTCGTCGGCGACGGTGGCGGCCGCGGCAGACCTCGGCGAGCGCTTGACCGGGCTGCCGTTCGTCGAGGTCACCGATGACGGGTCCCCCTCGGGCCGACTCACCTTTGCGCTCTGGGAGCCGCCACTGGTCGACGCCGACGGACGACCGGTCGACGACGACACCGGGGCGACGCCGGAGTCCGGTCGCCGCTCCACCCTCACCGAGACCGCCCACCTGCTGGCCCAGCTGGTCGACCAGGACGTGCAGACGGTGGCGTTCGCCAGGTCCCGCAAGGGGGTGGAGACCCTGGCAGAGGCCACCCGCGCGTTCGTGCACGACGGACGGCTCGCTCGGCTCGTCGCGGCCTACCGTGGGGGCTACCTGCCGGACGAGCGGCGCGAGCTCGAGCGGGATCTGCGCGAGCGCCGGCTCCTCGGCCTGGCAGCCACCAATGCCCTCGAGCTCGGCATCGACATCCTCGGTCTCGACGCCGTGCTGATGGCCGGGTGGCCGGGCACGACGGCGTCGCTGTGGCAGCAGGCCGGTCGGGCCGGGCGCGCCGGCGGGGACGCGCTGGCCGTCCTCGTCGCGGACGACGACCCGCTCGACCACTACCTCGTGCATCACCCCGAGACGCTGTTCGGGCGGCCGGTCGAGGCCGTCGTCGTGGACCCCGACAACCCGTACGTGCTCGCCGACCACCTGGCCGCGGCCGCCGCGGAGCTGCCGATCACGGCCGCCGACGAGAGCTACTTCGGTCCGTCGATGCGCCCCACGCTGGACACCCTGGTGTCGGCCGGCGTGCTCCGCCGGCGGCCCAACGGCGCCTGGCACTGGCCACGACCGGACGGACCCCACGGGCAGATCACCTTGCGCAGCACGACCGACCCCACGGTGCGCATCGTCGAGCGCGGCACCGGCCGAGTGCTCGGCACCGTCGACTGGGCGTCGGCCCAGCGCCAGGCGCACACCGGCGCGGTCTACGTGCATCAGGGGCGCACCTTCGTCGTCACCGCCCTCGACCTCGAGGACGGGAGCGCCACGGTCGTGGCCGGCGACCCGGGGTGGAAGACCTCCGCGCGCACCACGACGGCCTTCGACCTCGGCCGGGTGCACACGAGCCGACAGGTCGGGCCGCTGACCGTCGCCTACGGCGAGACCGCGGTGCGCTCCCAGGTCACCTCCTTCCTGCGCCGCCTCCCCACCGGTGAGGTGCTCGGGGAGCACCCGCTGGACCTGCCCGAGTCGACCCTCCACACCCGCGGGGTGTGGTGGACCATGCCTGGCTGGTGGCTGCGTGACCATGGGGTAGACGAGATGGCCGTCCCCGGGGCCTTGCACGCGGCCGAGCACGCCGCCATCGGCCTGCTGCCGCTGGTCGCCACCGCCGACCGCTGGGACATCGGCGGCGTCTCCACCGACCTGCACCCGCACACCGGCGAGCCGACCATCCTGGTCTACGACGGACACCGCGGAGGGGCCGGGTTCGCCGAGCGCGGCCACGATCAGCTCGAGCGCTGGCTCCGGGCCACCCACGACGCGGTGCTGACGTGCGCGTGCTCGACGGGGTGCCCGTCCTGCGTCCAGTCACCCAAGTGCGGCAACGGGAACGAGCCGTTGGACAAGGCCGGGGCGTTGCGGGTGCTTCAGGCAATGCTGGACGAACTACGCACAGCCACGGCCTAGCTCGACCTAGGATGACGACAGCACCACCCCCCGCCCCCCACTGAGAGGCTCCCTCATGATCGTCATCGGCCTGCTCCTCGTCCTGCTCGCGGTCGTCCTCGGCGTCGTGGCCCTCTTCGGACTCCCCACCGGGACCGCCGTCGCCTGGACCTTCCTCGGCAACACCGTCTCCATCAGCCCCGTGACGATCTTCTTCGCCGGCGCCGCGGCCATGCTGGCCCTGATGCTCGGCCTGTGGTCCATGTCGATCGGGAGCAAGCGCAAGGCCCGGCAGCACAGCGAGCTGCGAGCGCTGCGCAAGGAGCAGAAGCAGCGCGACAAGCTCGAGACGCAGCGTCCCGTCGACACCCGGACCGGCTACACCGACCGCACCGCGGACCTGCGTCCCGAGGACCGCACCACCGGTCGCACCGACGACGGCGGGTCCAGCAGCCTGCGCTGAGGTGTCCCGTCGGCGGCTGCACCGACGCCAGCGGGACCACCCGAACGTCCCTCAGCCACCCGAACGACCCCTAGCCACCCGCACCACCAGGGCCACCCTCGGCAACGCCGGCGGTGGCCCTGGCCGTTGCGGGGCACCACCGCAGCGGGCACGGCACCGAGACGACGACCGTGACGCGGGGTCCCGTCGCGGAGGCGCTGGGCGAGCAGGACACCAGCACAACGTGATTCATGGCCGCAGCCGCGCCCGCCAAGGCGCAGGCCGACGCCCCGGCCCCGGTCGCTCCCGCGAGACCGGCGTAGGCGGTGGCTGCGCTCAGCGCGACGAGGTCCGCCGCTGCGGCAGCGCGGTGCCCCGTCACGACGCTGGTCACGACCGCGAGCGCCCCGGTGACCAGGACGAGCACCAGCGCCGCCGCACCGACCACCAGCACCGTGCCGGACCCGCGCTCGACCTCCGCGAACGGTGCACCCCTCGCCGACGCCCGCGCGACGACCGTCATTGCTCGACCCGCACGCTGGCGGACCCGGAGGCGACCGGGACTCCCGGCAGCCAGGCCAGGACGGCCCGGGGAGGCGCTCGGACCTCCGCGCGCGCGATGCCGCCGGCCACGCTCACCGCCACGGCACTCCCCTCGGGGGCGGCGCGAGCGGCCCAGGCGACGGCGTCACCCGCGGACTCGCCGCGGGCCGCGTGCCGCGCGGCAGCGGCCGCGGCGTCGACGCAGCGCGCGTGGTCGATCCCGAGGCCCACCGCGCCCACCCCGACGGCCGCCATCACCAGCACGGTCGGCAGCGCCAGGGCAGCTTCGACCGTGACCATGCCGGCGTCGCGGGCGGAGGTCGGGAGCACCGACCTCACCCGCCCATGCCCAGCGCGGTCGTGATGATCCCCGTGAGGGCCGAACGCACCGCGTCCGAGCGGACGATGACGATCAGCACCGCCGCGAAGGCCGCGGCAGCGATCGTGCCGACGGCGTACTCCGCGGTCGTCATGCCCGCGTCCGCGGCCTCGACCAGCCGCTCCCATCGCGTGGCCAGCTCGCGCCGGTGTCGCTGAATCTGCTTGTGCACCATCATGATCGACATGACTCCCCGCCTTCCCGGTCGGGCGCCCTCGGCCCGCCACCAACCACGCTGCCGCAGCGTCGGTGGCCGGGGAAGGCAGAGGCTGCGCCTGTGGACACGGGAGGGGTCAGCGCGCGCAGGGGGTGTCGAGCGGGCGTGAGCCGGGCTGCCCACCGGACGGGCGGCTCGCCCGAGCCAGGACAGCAGATCTGTCACCAACACCGCACGAGACGTACCGCTTTCGTCACGTTGCGTAAATACATCGGGTGCCACATTGCTACCGGGGTGGGAACCCCCGGTCCACCCGGGTGCTACCCACTACGCAGGCGAATCAAACCACTACGCATCGTCGTCTTCTGGAGGGAGTCCACCGCCAGGTGGCGAGTCGCCTCAGGAGTAAGAGCATGTCGCACGATCCCACTCTCCGCACCGCCGCCTCGGCTGCTCGCGCTGCCCTCCGGACCCTCTCGGCCGTGCTCGTTGCTCTCGTGGTGCTCGGCGGCGTGACCGGCGCGCTCACCCCGGCAGCCGCGGCCGCGCCCGGCGTCGGGACCGCTCCTCGTGTCGGGACCACCGAGCCGACCACCTGCCCCCGGCGTGCCGTAGAGCCGCTGCTCGCCGCCTTCGACGACCCGAGCCTGTACTACGTCGCACCCGGCGGCAGCTTCGAGGGCGGGTCGACCTCGTGGATGGCCGCGAGCGGCGTGCGGCTCGTGGCGGAGAACGAGCCCTGGCAGATCGAGCCCGGCACCCGCTCCCTCGCCGTCGGCCCCGGCGGCAGGACGACCTCGCCGCAGCTGTGCCTCGAGCAGGGTGAGGAGTCGATGCGTCTGTTCGTCAAGGCGCCGGGACGTCCCGGGTCTCGCCTGGCCGTCACCACCACCACCCAGAGCGCCCGGGGCACGCGCACCACGACCACCCTGATCGACGGCTCTCGCGCAGGGTGGCTGCTCACACCCCCGGTCAAGATCCCGGACACCACGGCTGGCAGCGGCGTCCAGCTGTTGCGGATCTCGCTCTCCACCAGGGGTCCTGGCACGTTCCTGGTCGATGACGTCCTGATCGACCCGTGGCGGATCTTCTGATGGCCGCGGCCCAGGCCGAGTCGTCGGCGCACGCCGACAAGGCAGCCCGTCGCCGCTCAGTCGCCCCGGTGACGCCGGTGAGCGACCTCGCGCGCCGGGACGACGAGCCGTCCCGACCGAGTCGGACGGACCGCGCCACCGCCCTGCTCTTCGGCGGTGGCGCCGCGGGCTTCGCCGTGGCGGAGGCCGGACGCGCCCTCGGCAGCACCGGGGTCCCCACCCCACACCAGATGCTCACCGCCGCACTGCTCGGGGTGATCTACGTCCTCGCGTTCCGGACCGAGTTCACGTCAAGCAACGGGTCGACGGTCGCCACCCAGCCGGTGCTGGTCGCCATGCTGCTCACGCTGCCTTCCGGCTGGACTCCCCTCGTCGCGCTCGCGGCCATCCTGGTCGCCAGCTCGTCCACGTGGCCACACTCGCAGGCGCGGGGCCACGCGACGCTGCTGGTCCTCGCCTCCGGGCTGCACGTGGCCGCCCCGGTCGCCACCTTGCAGGCGCTCGCCACGCAGGGGGTCGGCGGCCCTCTGGCGCTGGGCCTCGCCGTCCTCGCACAGGTGCTGACCGAGGTCGCCGTGGTGTCGGTGCGCGCCCGGATCGGTGGGGTCCGATGGGGCGTCCTCGCCCCTCAGCTGGTGTGGGCCAGCACCATCGACCTGCTCCTCAGCGCCATCGGGTGGTGCATCGTGCAGGCCACGGGGGGCACCCTGCCCTGGCTGCTCCTCATCGGGCTCCCCGTGCTGCTGGTCGGCCTCCTCGGGCGTGACCGGGAGGTCCACCTGGAGCAGGCGTTGTCGTTGCACCATGCCTACTCCGAGGCGAGCGAAGAGGCCCGGCACGACGGTCTGACCGGTCTGTCGAACCGGCGCGCCTGGGACGAAGCCCTCGCCGGTGCCACGCCGCTGGTCCAGGCCGGTGGCGCCAGCGCGACCGTGCTGGTGGCCGATCTCGATCAGCTCAAGGTGGCGAACGACTGCTACGGGCACCCCGAGGGGGACCGGCTCCTGATCGCCTTCGCCCGGCTGCTGGAGGGCTGCATGCCCGACGGGGCGATGGTGGCGCGGCTCGGCGGGGACGAGTTCGGCGTGCTGGTGGTCGGTCCACCGCAGGCCCAGCACGAGCACGCCGAGCCCCTGTCCGACCGGCTCCGCGCTGCCCTGGCCACAGCGACCGCCCCCGGACCGGTCCCGCTGTCCGCCTCCTGCGGCGAGGCGTCGACGCGCGAGTCACGGTGCTGCTGGACCGCATTCGCGCAGGCTGATCAGGCCCAGGGGGCCGACAAGCTGGCCCGTCGCCTCGCGCGCTAGGTGCCGCTGACCGACGTCAGCCAGGGCGAGCGCGTGTCGCCTGGTGCGAGCGCCGATCCGCACGCTGCTCAGCCGAGCGACCCGGCGAGGGCCACGACGAGCGGCAGGATGGCGGTGAGGGCGAAGCCCGGCAGGAAGGCCAGCCCCATCGGCAGCGTCGCCGACACCTCCAACCGCGTGGCCCGCAGCCGAGCGTCGTGCGCCTCGGCCTGCCTCAGCTCCTGGGCCGCGCTCACCAGCAGGTCGGCCGGCGCCAGGCCGGTCTCCTCGGCGAGGACCAGCGGCCGACCCACCTGGTCGAGACCCCCGCCGGCAGCCCGCCAGGCCGTGAGGGGCGGGATCCCCCACCGCAGCGCGGCTGCGACCGCTCGCAGGCGGCCGGCCACCTCGCCGTCGGCGGCGGTGGCGACCGCCTCGACCGACTCCACCACTCCTGCTCCGGAGCGCAGGCAGGCGGCCAGCAGCTCGGCCACGTGAGCCAGGTCGGCACGCGTCAGCCCGCTGGGACGGTGACGTCGGGCCCGGGTCGACCCGCGCCGGCCGGGCCTAGACCCTGTGGCACCAGCACCCGGTCGCACGGGCAACGCTGCACCGGGTCGGGTCCACAGCAGGGTGGCCACGCCGACGAGGATCGCAGCCAGCCACGCGCCGCTGGGGGCGGTCATGCCCACCGCCTCGGCCGGGCGGCCGCGGCGGCCAGCAGCCCGAGCCACCAGCGCCCCGCGAGGGCGAGAAGGACGCCGAGCAGCGCAGCAGCGGCCACCCAGGGACGACCGAGGTAGACGTCGAGGACGTCCAGGCCGAGGACCGCGGCGATCACCGGGCCGGCAACCGTGAGCGCCAGCAGCAGCCGACCCGTGCTCCGCGCACCTGCCGCCGCGGCGGCCACCGAGGCCCGAGCACCCTCCTCGGCCTGGAAGGTCTGCACCGCACGCTCCAGGACACCGCCGAGGGGTGTCCCCAGCTGCTCACCCAGCTCGATCATCTGCACCACCCGGCGCAGCAGCGCGCTCTGGTCGTGCACGGCCGAGGTCCGAAGCGCGGCTCCCACCTCGCCGTGCCGGGCGAGCGCCTGGCCGACCACGTCCGAGACGGGGCCTGGGGAGGCACGGGCCGCTGCCGCCCAGGCTCGCCAGGGATCGAGCCCTGCGGCCAGCCCGGGTGCGACGAGACCCACCAGCACCGCCACCTGCGCGTCGACCGATGGCTCGTCCTCGGTGCGGAGCCGGCCGAGAGCTCTACGCCGGAGCCCGTAGACCCCACCACCTGCACCCTCGTGGTGGCTCTCCTGCGACCCGAACCGCTGCGGTGGGAGACGGCTCGCGTGTCCCACCGGGAGGACAAGGACGGCGAGGAGCACCAGGAGCCCGGCAACCGCGGGGACGGCAACTGCGGGAACCACGACACCGGGGATCACGACGCACCCACCCCGTCCAACCGAGCCGCGAGCACGTCCCACCCGGCACCGTGCTCGACCTGCAGGCCTGCACCGCCCGGGCGGGCCCGCAGCGCGGTCACCACCCGTGGTGGACCATCCGCCGGCTCGATCACCGCCACCTCGGCCACGTGGCGACCGCGCGGGGAGCGCTGGCAGTGGACGATCACGTCCAGTCCTGAGCAGGCCTGGCTCCAGACGGCTTCGCGCGACATCCCGGCGAGCGCGCCCAGCGCCTCCAGCCGGGCCAGGACGTCGCCGGCGGAGTTCGCGTGGACCGTGCCGCAGCCACCCTCGTGGCCCGTGTTGAGCGCGGTGAGCAGCTCGCGGACCTCGGCGCCGCGGACCTCCCCGACCACGAGGCGGTCGGGTCGCATGCGGAGCGCCTGGCGCACCAGGTCGGTCAGCGTCACCTCGCCGCGACCCTCGACGTTGCGGGCCCGACCCTGCAACGACACGACGTGGGGGTGAGCCACCGCCAGCTCGCGGACGTCCTCGACGACCACGAGCCGCTCGTCGGGTGCGACCGCCGACAGCAGGGCGCCGAGCACCGTCGTCTTCCCGGTGCCGGTGCCACCCGTCACGAGGTAGGCCAGCCGACGCTCGACCAGCGCGACGAGGGTGCGGGCGAGCAGGTCGTCGACCGCGCCCAGCTCCTGCAGCCGGGCGATCGTCAAGGGTTCGCGGCGCGGGATGCGCAGGCTGAGATGAGCCGCGCCGTGCGCGATCGGCGGGAGCAGGGCGTGCAGCCGCACCCCGGACGGGAGCGTGCCGTCCACGTAGGGCGCCGCGTCGTCGAGCCGGCGACCGGCCAGCCCGGCGAGGCGCACCGCGAGCGCCCGTGCGTCGTCGGCGCCACCGACGACGACCTCCGTGCGCTCCAGGCCGCCGCCCCGGTCGATCCACACCGAGCCGTCCCCGTTGACGAGCACATCGGTCACGCCCGGCAGAGCGAGCAGGCGCTCGAGCGGACCGGCGCCGAGGACGGCCCCCGCGATCTCCGTGGCCCGACGGCTGGCACCGCCCGCGCCGAGGACCGCCTCCTGGTCGGCAGCGACCCGTCGCACGCTGGCCGGGTCCGGCGGCACACCGGCTCGGACGAGGGCCCACAGGGAGCCACCTTCGGTCGCGGCGGTCATCGTCGGCCACCGGCGCGTCGGCGTCGAGCGGGGCCGAGCGCGAGGGCGTCGATGACCTGGGTGGCCGTGCTGCTGAGCGCACCCCGCGCCCGATGACCCGGCGGGAGCCCGTTGGTGAGATCTGCGTCGAGCCCGCGATCCTCGCCCAGGGTGCCGAGGAGAGGGAGGTCGAGGTGCTCCGCCACCCGCTCCGGCGCGGCGGCGTTGCGGCCGGCCGTCCGCAGGACCAGGCCGGGTGGCTCCCCGGAGAAGCCGGGCAGCGACGCGTGGACGGCCAGGCCGGCGGCGGCCGCCAGCTGATGGACACCGGAGCCGACGAGGAGCACGGACTCGTCGAGGTGGTCGACCAGCCCCGGAGGGCCGGGCCAGCGGGACCCGCCGACCACCACGGCCGAGGCGCCGGTCGCGAGGCCCCGGACGACCGCCCCGAGCTGGTCGGCCGTCGGCGCCTGCGCAGCCGCGAGCGGGTCGAGGACCTCGTGCGAGAGGACCGCCACCCCATGGGCTCGGGGCAGCTGGGCGACCAGACCCGCTCCGTCGACGGTGCCGCTCACCCCGGCCAGGGCGGACCACCGCAACCCCGGCTCGTGCTCGCAGCCGAGCAGCAGGTCCAGCCCACCGCCGGACGGGTCGGCGTCCACGAGGGCTACCTCGCCGGAGAGCGCATGAGTCAGCCGGACGGCGAGCGCGACGGCCAGACAGGACACCCCGAGCCCGCCGGTCGCGCCGAACACCCCCACCACGGCGGCGGGCGGGCCACCCGCGGCCGGGGCGACGGCGGCGAACGGGTCGGGGGACGCGGGGACGATGGTTCGAGTCATGGCCGGAGCCTGGCCGCATTCGAGCCGTCGCGACAGGTCGAGGCGCCGCCTGTGGACGGCGCAGGGGTCACAACCCGCAGTCCAGGGACGGGCGGGCTGCGCCTGGTCATTTCGGGCGCCGATAGTCGGGCACAAGATACGAAAATGGGATCTATCTAGCCCAATCGGGTGAAAACCAACCCGGGTGGCCAGGATGGACTAGTTATTTCGAGCCCGTCTGGTCCAAGATAGACATGCAGCGCTCCCGTTGAGGTTGAGCGCTCGCACCGGCTCTCCCCCCAGAGCCTGGTGATGACGACCCCCGCTGCCCCCCCGGCGGGGGTCGTCCCATGTCCGGCCCGGCTCGCCCCCTCCAGCGACAGCCCGCTGCGCAAGTTGAGTCCCTGATAGTGGTGTAGCGCGGTCGCCGAGATCGTCACCGGCGTGTACGGAAGACGTGGGCGCGGCCACCGCGTGATCCTTCGAGTCAACCTTCTACCGAATCCTCGAGGACCATCACGATGACCGCTCCCCACATTGTTGACCCTGCACGTCTGCTGGGCGAAGCACTCGCCGAAGCCTCACCCGATCTGATGCGCGAGCTGTTGCAGACGATGATCAACGCCCTGCTGTGTGCCGATGCCGATGCGGTGGTCGGCGCCGAGTACGGCCGCCCCACGCCGGGACGGGTCGCGCAGCGCAACGGCTACCGCCACCGCGACCTGGACACCCGGGTCGGGACCATCGACGTCGCGATCCCCAAGCTGCGCAAGGGCACCTACTTCCCCGAGTGGCTCCTCGAGCGCCGCAAGCGTGCCGAGGCCGCTCTCATCACGGTCGTGGCCGACTGCTACCTGGCCGGGGTGTCCACGCGGCGGATGGACAAGCTGGTCAAGACCCTCGGGATCGACTCGCTGTCCAAGTCCCAGGTCTCGCGGATGGCCGCCGAGCTCGACGAGCACGTCGAGCAGTTCCGCCACCGGCCGTTGGACGCAGCGGGGCCGTTCACGTTCGTCGCCGCGGACGCGCTGACCATGAAGCTCCGCGAAGGTGGGCGGGTGATCAACGCCGCCGTGCTGCTGGCCACCGGCGTCAACGGCGACGGGCACCGCGAGGTCCTCGGCATGCGCGTGGCCACCGCTGAGACCGGCCCGGTGTGGAACGAGTTCTTCGCCGACCTGGTTGCCCGTGGCCTGACCGGGGTCCGGCTGGTCACCTCAGATGCCCATGCCGGCCTGGTCGAGGCGATCGCAGCCAACCTGCCCGGAGCCTCGTGGCAGCGATGCCGCACCCACTACGCAGCGAACCTCATGGGCGTGACACCCAAGAGCATGTGGCCCGCGGTCAAAGCGATGCTGCACTCGGTCTACGACCAGCCCGACCGTCCGGCGGTTCACGCACAGTTCGACCGGCTCCTGGACTACGTCGACGGCAAGCTGCCCGAGGTCCACGACCACCTCGACGGCGCCCGCGCCGACATCCTCGCCTTCACCGACTTCCCCAAAGACGTGTGGACCCAGATCTGGTCCAACAACCCCGCCGAACGACTCAACCGCGAGATCCGCCGCCGCACCGACGCCGTCGGCATCTTCCCCACCCGCGCCGCCATCATCCGCCTCGTCGGCGCCGTCCTGGCCGAGCAAACCGACGAATGGGCCGAGGGCCGCCGCTACCTCGGACTCGACCTCCTCGCCCGCTGCCGCGTCAACATCGTCCCCACCACCGAACCCGAGATCGGAGCTGATGACGTGCACGCACTGACCGCCTGACCCATCACGAAGGAGAACGCAGCGCTACACCACTACCCGGGACTTGACCGCTGCGCAGAACCCCGACCCAGGCAGACCCCCGACGCAGTGAAGGCACCGCCCGCTGGGGACGGTGCCTTCACCGGACAGAGCGCCGACGCGACCAGGCGTGCATCCTCGCGTCGTCGTCGCTCGGGAGGCTGGGATCCTCGAGCGACGAGCCGTCCATCAGTGGACTGCCCGCGCGTGGGTACGTCAGGAACTCTGCAGCGGCCCCGTCACCGATGGTGGGTGGGGTGACCGGTAGACCGGGCCGACCCCTCAGTTGTACTCCTCGGTTCGGTGCTCCGACAGGGCCCGAACGGGTGAGTCCGGCACGCAGCGTGACCAGACCTGGGACGGCGCGGCCGGTCTACGACAACCGGCCTGCCAGGACGGCGTCGGCGATGCGGGTCCCTTCGGCGGCGCCCGCGACGTAGGCGGCGGTCGCGTGCCGCAACCACAGCGCGACACCGTCCGCCGACCCCTGGGCGTAGCCGGCCAGCGCGCCCACGTAGGCAGCGGGGCCGACGGCCCGGTGGCCCACCTCGGGCACCGCCACCCCGGTCGCGTCGAGTCCGCGGCGCTGCACGAGGACCCGCTCGGCGGCGCGCGCCACCAGAGCGTTGCCGGACCCGAACGGGCGCAGCACCGCGACCTCGGCATGGACCAGGGCGCTGACCAGGGCCGCGGGCACCTCCGGCGGCGCCTCCATCAGCTCGACCAGACCCGCCAGCCGGGTCTCCAGGGCCGGTCGGCACCGGCCCGAGGTCGGTCAGCTCCAGGCACGCCTGGTCGCCGCTGCGCGGCCGCCCCACACCGTCCTGGGCGTCTGCACGGGCATCACCAGCACCAGCACCAGCCGCAGCACCGCCAGCACCACCGCCCGCGCCCGCCGCAGCCGTGTGCAGCCGGGCGAGCAGCTGGCGAGCGGGCACCCCGGAGCGCACGAGGTGCTCGGCCTCGAGGGTGGCCAGCACGGCCGACCGGGCGACCCGCTCGGCCGGGTCCGGCTGCTCCGGCCAGCTCAGCGCCCCGCGGACGACGTCGCGCACCGAGGCGACGGGCAGCCGGGCGCCGTCCAGGTCCGCCGACGACCAGGCACCGCGCACGCGGGACTCGGCGGCGGCCTCGGGGATGCGTCGGCGCAGCGCCTGGTGCCAGCGCAGCTGGGTGCACGCCTCGCGAGCCTGCTCCACCCCCTCGCGCACCCCGGGCAGATCGAGGAGGTCGAGCAGCGGGCTCGACAGGTCGCAGGCAGTCATGCGGCCCAGCGTAGAGGCACCCGATCGCTAGGCTGACGCCGTGCTCTCCACCGGCGACCAGACCACGATGCTCGCGCTCGTGGGCCTGCTCGCCGCGCTGGCCGTCGCCGCCACGGTGGTGCTGCGCGCGCTGCGGCCCCGGCGCGGGCTCGGGTCGATCGAGGAGCAGGCGACCTACCGGGCCCTGCACACCGCCGGTCTCGCGACCCCGCACCTGCGGGACGGGCTCACGCCTGAGGGCGCACCCCGCGCGGCCCGTCCGCTGCGCCAGCTCCTCGGGGTGCCGGCGCTCGCCCTCACCGACACCAGCGTGGTGCTGGCCTGGGACGGCCCCGCCGACCACCACCAGGACGCGACGATGGAGCAGGTCAGCGAGGTGCTCCACACCGGTCGAGTGGTCGTGCTGCGCGCCCGCGACGTGCGCTGCGCCGACGACGGCTGCCCGATCCGCGGGGCCGTGTGCGCACCCATCGTGTCGGGTGACCGGGTGGTCGGCACGCTCACGGCCTACGCCCCTCGAGCCGGCGTCGGGCTGGTGCGCGCCACCCGTGAGCTGGCCGGCTGGGTGTCCACGCACGTTGAGCTCGCCGAGCTGGGCCGCCAGCGCACGCGCACCATGGAGGCCGAGCTGCGCGCTCTACGGGCTCAGATCTCGCCGCACTTCGTCTACAACTCCCTCGCGGCGATCGCGTCGTTCGTGCGCACCGATCCCGACCGAGCCCGCGAGCTGCTGCTGGAGTTCGCGGACTTCACCCGCTACTCCTTCCGTCGCGGGGGTGCGTTCACGACTCTCGCCGAAGAGCTGACCAACGTCGAGCGCTACCTCGCGCTGGAGCAGGCCAGGTTCGGGCCGCGGCTCGCGCTGACCCTGGACATCGAGCAGGAGGTGCTGTCGGTCGTCGTCCCCTACCTCGCGATCCAGCCGCTCGTGGAGAACGCCGTGCGGCACGGCCTGGAGCCCAAGGTCGGTCCCGGTCTGGTGACCCTGACGGCGCGCAGCCGTGGCAACGAGGTGGAGATCACGGTCGAGGACGACGGCGTGGGCGCCGACCCGGCGCGCGTGCGGAGCGTCCTGTCCGGGGACCATGGCGGGGACAACGTCGGCCTCGGCAACGTCGACGCGCGTCTGCGACAGGTCTACGGAGACGCCCACGGTCTGGTCGTGGAGACCCAGGTCGGGGCGGGCACCACGGTGACCTTCCGCGTCCCTCGGTACGCGCCCGGCGTCCACGCGGCACCCCGCGGAAAGTAGTCTCTGACCCATGCGTGCGCTCCTCGTGGACGACGAGCTCCCGGCTCTGGCCGAGCTCGCGTACCTGCTGCGCCTCGACGCCCGCATCACCGAGGTCACGCCCGTCGGCAGCGGTGCCGAGGCGCTGTCGGCGCTCGCCCAGCAGCCGTTCGACGTGGTCTTCTGCGACATCAACATGCCTGGCCTCAGCGGGATGGACGTCGCGCGCACCCTCGCGCGGATGCCGTCCCCGCCGTCCGCTGGTCTTCATCACGGCGCACGAGCAGCACGCGGTCGACGCCTTCGAGGTGCGTGCGCTCGACTACGTCCTGAAGCCGGTCCGGGCCGAGCGGCTGAGCGAGGCGGTGCGACGGGTCGTGGGGGCCCGCGCCGCCGAGTCTGCCTCTCCCACAACGGCACCCGAGCCCGAGGACGAGACGATCGCGGTAGAGCTCGGCGGGGTCACGACCTTCGTGCGGCGGTCCCAGGTGATCTATGCGCAGGCTCAGGGAGACTATGCGCGGCTGCACACCGACGACGGCGCCCACCTCGTGCGCGTCTCGCTCACGCTGCTCGAAGAGCGTTGGCAGGAGGCGGGATTCGCGCGCATCCACCGCTCGACCCTGGTCAATCTCGCTCGGGTCACGCACGTCCGCGTCCACCAGGGCCACTGCTCGGTCCTGCTCGATGACGTGGAGCTGCAGGTGAGTCGCCGGCACACCCGCGCCCTGCGCGACCGGCTGGGTCGCACCGGGCTCGCACCCGCCGGTCGTCGACGCGGCGAGCTGTAGCCACCATGTCGTCCTCCGTCCCACCGCGGCCGCCCCACGACTCCCACAACCCCCCGGAGCAGGCGGAGCACCAGGACCACCCGGAGCACCCGCAGCACCCCGAGCCCCCACCCACCGCACTTCCCGCGAAGGTGCGCATCACGTCGCCGTACACCGATGCAGCACAACGGATCCCGTCGCGCAGCACGATGCGCGAGATCGAGCAGGGATCGGGCCTCGGCGAGGTCTACGTGCACGAGCTGGTGTCCGCCCAGCGTCGGCTGCTCGCCCAGGTGCTGCTCGCGATGGCGCTGTTCCCCGGCAGCGTGCCGCTGCTGCTCTGGGCCCTCCCCGGGCTGCGCGAGCTGCACCTCGCCGGGTTCGCGGCGACGTGGATCATCGTGGGCGGCCTCACCTACCCGATGATCGTGGGCGCCTGCGTCTACTTCGTCCGCGCGAGCGAGCGCCTGGAGGCGCAGCTCGGTCGCGAGGTGGACGAGCGCCAGCCGCTCGAGGAGGGCCGTTGACGACGGCCTTGGTCATCGCAGCCGTCGCGATCGCGTGCCTCGCCACGGTGCTCCTCGGGCTGCACGGGCCGCCCGGCACCCGGACCACCAGCGACTTCTTCGTCGCCTCGCGGACCGTCAGCCCGCGGCGCAACGCAGCCGCGATCGGCGGCGAATACCTCTCTGCCGCTTCGTTCCTCGGAGTGGCCGCCATGCTCTGGGCCAACGGCGCCGACATGCTGTGGCTGCCCGTCGGCTACACCGTCGGGTTCGTCATGCTGCTCGTGCTGGTCGCGGCGCCGATGCGGCGGTCGGGCGCCTACACGCTCGCCGACTTCGCCGAGAGCCGGCTCGAGAGCCGCCGGGTGCGAGCGCTCTGCTCGGTGCTCGTGGTCGCCGTAGGCTGGATGTATCTCGTGCCCCAGATGCAGGGGGCCGGTCTCGTCCTGCGCACCATGACCGGGGCGCCGCCGCTCGTCGGGGGCGCGCTGGTCGCCGCCGTGGTCGCGACGGTCGTCGGCGCGGGTGGGATGCGGTCGGTGACCTCGGTGCAGGCCACCCAGTTCTGGGTCAAGTACATCGCCCTGGCCGTGCCGGCCCTCGTGCTGCTCGGCTGGTGGCTCCTGCACGACGGCGCCCGCCCCTCCCCCATGCCGCCCGACCGGCTGCGCGAGTGGGCCACCCCGCTGGCCGGCTTCGGCGGACGCGAGCACTCGCTCTACTGGACGTACTCCACGATGCTCGCGCTGTCCCTCGGGACGATGGGCCTGCCGCACGTGGTGGTGCGCTACTACACCAACCGCGACGGCAGAGCCGCCCGCCGCACGACGGTGCTCGTCGTCGTCCTGCTCGCCGCGTTCTACGTGCTGGTGCCGACCTACGGCGTGCTCGGCCGGATCTACCTGCAGGAGCTGCCGGCCGGGGCGGCGCCGGACACGATGATGCTGCACCTGCCCGCGGCCGTGGTCGGCGCCGGGGCTGCGACGGGCGCGGACCTGCTCACCGCGACCATCACGCTCGGCGCGTTCATCGCGTTCCTGTCGACGTCCAGCGGCCTGGTGATGTCGGTCGCCGGCGTCCTCGACCAGGACACGGTGCCGCGCATCGTCCCCCGCGCCCGGCGCCAGCGGCTGGCCGTCGCCGGGCGCTTCCGGGTCGGCGTCGCCCTGGCCGTACTCGTCCCGCTCGTCGCCGCCCAGCTGTTCCACGGCGTCAGCATCGCCACCCAGGTCGGGCTCGCCTTCTCGGTCACCGCGTCGACCTTCGCCCCGCTGCTCGTCCTCGGCTGCTGGTGGCCGAGGCTGTCCACGACCGGTGCACTGGCCGGGCTGGCGGTCGGGGCCCTGACCTCGGGCGCGGCGGCCGCATGGACCGTCCTCGGGCCCACGCTCACCGGCTGGCCGGGGGTCCTGCTCAGCCAGCCCGCCCTCTGGAGCGCCCCGCTGGCGGCGGCCACGATGATCGTGGCGAGCCTGGCGACGCCCGGGTCGGTGCCCCGCGACACCGCCCGCACCATGGTGCGCCTGCACACCCCCGAGGAGCTCCTGGTCAATCCCTCCTGACCTGCGCGAATGTACCGATCCGGTCACGAGTAGACCGTTCACGCGTGCCGACACGACCGCTCGCCGCGCCCTTTCTACCTTTGAGCGAAGGACGCACCCGCGCCTCCTTGCCGGTGCGCCCGGAGGTCGCGAGAGTCTTCCCAGCCGATTGGGGCCGACGACGCCCCCGATTCGAAGGAGATCCCTGTGAGCGCCACCCGACCACCGGCCGACCGGGCCGCCGCGTACGCCGCGGTGCAACGGTCACCCGAGTTCACCGAGCTGCGGTCCAAGCTGCACCGCTTCGTGTTCCCCACCACTGCCTTCTTCCTGGCGTGGTACTTCCTCTACGTCCTGCTGGCCGCCTTCGCGCCCGGCTTCATGAGCACCCGCGTGGTGGGCAACATCAACATCGGTCTGATCTTCGGGCTGCTGCAGTTCGTCACGACGTTCGCGATCACCATCGCCTACATCCGGTGGGCCGACCGCCAGTTCGACCCGCGGGCGGCCGAGATCCACACCATGGTCGAGCGTGAGATCGGCGGCGACTACTGATGGCTCTCCCCCAGACTCTCGTGCCGGCACTCCCCGTGCTCCCCGCCGCGTCCAACGTCGGCAACCCGCTCATCAACATCGGCATCTTCGCGGCCTTCGTCGTCGTGACGCTCATCGTCGTCATCCGCGTCTCCGCCCACGGCAAGAAGTCCGCCGGCGAGTACTACACCGGCGGTGCCGCGTTCTCCGGCAAGCAGAACGGCATCGCCATCGCCGGCGACTACCTGTCGGCGGCGTCCTTCCTGGGCATCGCCGGGGCCATCGCCCTGCAGGGCTACGACGGCTTCCTCTACTCCATCGGCTTCCTCGTCGCGTGGCTCGTTGCGCTGCTGCTCGTCGCCGAGCTGCTGCGCAACACCGGCCGGTTCACGATGGCCGACGTGCTGTCGTTCCGCCTGCGCCAGCGCCCGGTGCGCCTTGCGGCGGCCACCTCCACGCTCGCCGTCTCGTTCTTCTACCTGCTCGCCCAGATGGCCGGCGCGGGTGGCCTGGTCGCCCTGCTGCTCGGCATCAACTCGCAGTTCGGCCAGTCGATCGTCATTGCGGTCGTCGGTCTGCTGATGATGCTCTACGTGCTCATCGGTGGCATGAAGGGCACCACCTGGGTGCAGATCATCAAGGCGTGCCTGCTCATCACCGGCGCCGGCCTCATCACGCTGTGGACGCTCGGGAAGTTCGGCTTCAATCTTTCCTCGGTCATGCAGGGCGCCGTGGACACCGCGGCCGCCGAGAAGGTGAAGTTCGACCCCCAGAAGCTCCTCGACCCGGGCCTGCGCTACGGCAAGGACCTCACCACCAAGATCGACTTCATCTCGCTGTCGATGGCACTCGTCCTCGGCACCGCGGGCCTGCCGCACGTGCTGATGCGCTTCTACACCGTCCCCACCTCCAAAGAGGCACGCAAGTCGGTGGAGTGGGCTATCTGGCTGATCGGGCTGTTCTACCTGTTCACCCTGGTCATCGGTTACGGCGCGGGCGCCCTCGTCGGCCCGACCGCCATCAACAGCGCCCCGGGCAAGGCCAACGCCGCGGCACCGCTGCTGGCCTTCCACCTCGGTGGCTCGGTCATGCTCGGCATCATCGCCGCCATCGCGTTCGCGACCATCCTCGCGGTGGTCGCCGGCCTCACCATCACCACGTCGGCGACCTTCGCCCACGACATCTACAACATGGTGATCAAGCGGGGCACGGCGACCCAGGAGGAGGAGGTCAAGATGGCCCGGTTCGCCGCCGTCGGCGGATCGATCATCGCGATCCTCGGTGGCATCCTCGCCAACGGTCAGAACATCGCGTTCCTCGTGGCGCTGGCGTTCGCGGTGGCCGCCTCGGCGAACCTGCCGACCATCCTCTACTCGCTGTTCTGGAAGAACTTCACCACCCGCGGTGCCCTCTGGTCGATCTACGGCGGTCTGATCTCGTCGCTGGTGCTGATCATCTTCAGCCCGGTGGTTTCCGGCAAGCCGGCCGACCCCAAGACCGGCCTGTCGCCGTCGATGATCACCGACCCGTCGATCAACTTCCACTGGTTCCCGCTGGAGAACCCGGGCATCATCTCGATCCCCCTCGCGTTCCTGCTCGGCTTCCTCGGCTCCAAGCTCGACAAGGAGAAGCCGAACGAGGCCAAGTGGGCCGAGATGGAGGTCCGCTCGCTCTCCGGCCACGGCGCCGGCGGCGCGATCGACCACTAGTCCCGCTCCACCGCACCTTGCGGGGGCTCGTCCGGCACGCCGGGCGGGCCCCCGCTGTCGTGTCCCCGCCCTCACGTCCCCGCCCTCATGCCGACCCCGTAGACCACCCGCAGACCGCCCGCACAGGTCCGCGCGGAAGGGCGACTACCCTGGGCGGCGTGCCGAACCCCGCCAGCGCCAGCCCGTCCGACGCGGGCTACCTGCCCGGCAGTGCCGAGTATCGACGGGTGTCGCGGGCGCTGTTCCTCGCCGGGCTCGCGACCTTCGCGACGATCTACTGCACCCAGCCGTTGCTGCCGCTGCTCGCCGACACGTTCGCGGTCAGCCCGGCGACGAGCGCGCTGTCGGTGTCGGCGACGACGCTGGCGCTCGGGGCCGCGCTGCTGCTGCTCGGGCCCCTCTCGGAGGCGTATGGCCGGGTGACGATCATGCACGTCTCCCTGTTCGGCTCGGCCGTGGTGACGCTGCTCACCGCGGTCGCGCCCACCTGGACCGTGCTGCTCGTCCTGCGCGCGCTGCTCGGCCTGACCGTCGCCGGGCTGCCGGCCGTGGCGGTCGCCTACCTGCGCGAGGAGATCGCGCCCGGCGCCCGCGCCCAGGCCACCGGGCTCTACATCGGTGGCACCGCGATCGGCGGGATGCTCGGCCGGCTGGTGTCAGGGGTGCTCGCCGACGTCGGCGGCTGGCGGCTCGCGGTGGGCGGGATCGGCGCTCTCGCCCTCGCCTGCGCGCTCGCAGTGCGGGTGCTGGTGCCGGCGTCGCGGCACTTCGAGCCGGTGCCGCTGCGGCCCGCGGACCTCACCGCCATGACCCGTCGCGTCCTCGTAGACCCTGCCCTGCTCGCGCTCTACGCCATCGCCTTCCTGACCATGGGTGCGTTCGTCGGGACGTACAACGCCATGGGCTTTCGCCTGGCCGGCGACCCCTACCACCTGTCGGTGGGCGTGGCCGGGCTGGTGTTCGTCGTCTATGCGCTCGGTTCGGTGAGCTCGACCTACGCCGGTCGGCAGGCCGACCGGGTGGGCTATCGGACGGTGGTGCCGGTGGCGATCGTCGTGATGCTGGTCGGCCTGCTGCTCACCCTCGCGACCCCGCTCCCCGTGGTCGTTCTCGGGCTGGCCGTGCTGACGACCGGCTTCTTCGCCTGCCACGGGGTGGCGAGCGGCTGGGTGGCCGCCCGAGCGGCCGTGGGCGGGCCGGGGGCCGGGCAGGCGGGCTCGCTCTACCTGTTCGGCTACTACCTCGGCTCCTCGGTCGCCGGCACGGTCGCCGGGATGGCGTGGTCCCGCGGCCGGTGGCCGCTCGTCGACGCCCTGACCGTGACCCTGGTGGCCCTGGCCCTGGTGCTCGCGCTGGTGCTGCGCCGGATCCCGAGCCTGCTCGAGCCCAAGGCGGACGACCCCGGCGTCGTCGGCATGTGAGTTTTTGACAATGATTCCCGTTTAGATCTACCGTGACGGCCATGTCAGCCTCGTCCCGCGACCGCAAACACCGCTCTCTCCGCCCGCTCACCCCGGCCGCCGCTGTCACCACCGCAGCACTGCTGCTCGGCACCGCGCTCGCGGGCTGCGGCCAAGGCGCGAGCGGCACCGGCGGGAAGGACGGGGCGCTGGACGTCGTCGTGGGGTTCTACCCGCTGGCCTACGCCACGCAGCAGATCGGCGGGGACCACGTCCAGGTCACCAACCTGACGAAGTCCGGGGCCGAGCCGCACGACGTGGAGCTGACGCCCGCCGACGTGGCCACCGTGAGCAAGTCCCAGCTGGCGGTCTACGAGAAGGGCCTGCAGCCGGCCGTGGACGACGCCGTCGCTGACCAGCCGCCGCCGCACGTGCTCGACGTGACCGGGTCGGCCGACCTCACCCTCAAGGTGGGCAGCACGATCGGCGGGGAGTCGAGCGAGGCCCAGGGCGACGCCCACGGCACGACGGACCCGCACTTCTGGCTCGACCCGGTGCGCTACGCCGAGGTGGCCAAGGCCATCGCGGGCCAGCTCAAGAGCATCGACCCCGACCACGCGTCCACCTACGAGGCCAACCTGGCGAGGTTCACCAGCACGCTGCACACCCTGGACACCCAGCTGGCGGCCGGCCTGAAGACCTGCGCGAACCGCACCATGGTCACCTCGCACAGCGCGTTCGGCTATCTCGCGAACCGCTACGGCCTCACCCAGGTCGGCATCGCGGGCATCTCCCCGGACGAGGAGCCGGACGCCGCCAAGCTCGCGGCCCTCGCGGACTACACCCGCACGCACCACGTGACGACGATCTACACCGAGACGCTCGCGAGCCCCGCGGTCGCGCAGACCATCGCCTCCGAGACGGGCGCCAAGACCGCCGTGCTCGACCCGATCGAGGGGCTCTCGAAGTCCTCCGCGGCGCAGGACTACGTTGGCATCATGAAGGCCAACCTCGCGACCTTGCGCCAGGGACAAGGATGCTCGTGAACGACAGCCCCGTCATCGCACTGAGGTCGGCGGCCTTCGGGTACGCCGACCGCGTGGTCGTCCACGACGTCTCGCTGACCGTGCGCCCCGGCGAGACGATCGCCATCGTCGGCGCGAACGGCTGCGGCAAGTCCACCCTCGTCAAGGGCCTGCTCGGCCTCAACGACCAGCTCGGCGGGTCGGTCGAGCTGTTCGGCACCCCCCTCGCGTCGTTCAAGGACCGCTCGCTCGTCGGCTACGTCCCCCAGCGGCACACCCTCTCCACCTCGGTAGCCTCCACGGTCCAGGAGGTGGTCGCCATCGGTCGGCTGCCCCACCAGGGCCTGCTCGCGCGGTTGCGTCCCGTCGACCGGCAGATCATCGCCTCGTCGCTCGAGGTCGTCGGTCTCGAGGGCCACGCGCGCGAGGAGGTCAGCACCCTCTCGGGCGGGCAGCAGCGACGCGTCCTCGTCGCGCGGGCCCTCGCCGCCGAGCCGCGGGTCCTGGTCATGGACGAGCCGACCGCCGGGGTGGACCTGACCAACCAGCGGTTGCTCACCGACGTGATCATCGGGTTGCGCGACCAGGGCGTCGCCCAGCTGATCGTCACCCACGAGATCGACGCGCTGCGCCCCGCCCTCACCCGGGTCGTCGCGATGAGTGGCGGCACGGTGACCTTCGACGGGTCGCTCGCCGCCTACGACGCCCGCGCCGTCGCGCTGCTGACCGGCCACGACCACCACCACGACGACGACCCCGACCCCCATGCCCACGCCCTGGGGCACCGGCACCTCGGGCTCGACGAGCCGCTCGGTCGAGGAGGCCACCGTGCTTGACCTGCTGAGCTACGACTTCATGCAACGGGCCCTGCTGGCCGCCCTGCTCGTCGGGGCCGCTGCGCCCATGGTCGGCGTCTTCCTCGTGCAGCGCCGGCTCGCGCTGATCGGTGACGGCATGGGGCACATGGCCCTCGCCGGTGTGGCGATCGGCGTCCTCACCGGTCAGGCCCCGGTGCTCACCGCGCTCGTCCTCGCCGTGATCGCCGCGGTCGTCATCGAGGTGGTCCGCGCCCGGGGGCGCACCAGCGCGGACGTAGCCCTCGCCGTCATGTTCTACGGCGGGATCGCGCTCGGCGTGGTCCTGATGTCCCGGTCGACGTCGGGCGGACGCTCCCTCAACTCCTACCTGTTCGGGTCGATCACCACGACGACCTCTCAGGACATCGTCGCGTTCGCGGTGCTCGCCGGCATCGTCATGGCGACGACGCTGGTGCTGCGGCCGCGCCTGTTCGCGGTCGCCAACGACGAGGAGTACGCCCGCGCGGCGGGCCTGCCCGTGATGGCGCTCAACATCACCCTCGCCGTCCTCACGGCCACCACCGTGGTCGTGTCGATGCGGGTCGTCGGCCTGCTGCTGATCAGCGCGCTCATGATCGTGCCCAACGCCACCAGCCAGCTCGTCTGCCGCAGCTTCAAGGCCGCGATGGGACTGGCCGTCGCCATCGGGATCCTCTGCAGCGTGGGCGGCGTCACCACCAGCTTCTGGCTGGACACCCCGTCCGGCGGCACGATCGTGCTGCTCGCGATCGCGGTCTTCATCCTGGTAGCCATCCTGGTCGCCGTCTGCCACCGCGCCACCGCGCGCCGCAGTCGCCTCACCGAGGCGCACGAGCACGAGCACGGTCGCGACTGCGGCCACCCCGCCCTCCCCCACGGCGACCACGTGGACTACCTGCACGACGGGCACCGGCATGCGGCGCATGGGGGTCACTACCACGAGCACGGCTCGGCGACGATGCGTCCGAGGACACGACCGAGCCCTGGCGAGGGAGGCCCGGAGGACCAAGGAGCCGAGCCCGACAAGGACGGTTTTGACGAGCACGACGAGCAGAGCTCGGCGACGACGGCAACGAGCACGGGGGGCCAGGGTGGCTGAGGTCGAGCGCAGGACGACGCGGCAGCGTCGGGCGGTGCACGAGCTGCTCGCCGAGACCGACGACTTCACGTCGGCGCAAACCCTGCACGCCCGGCTGCGGGCCGACGGGGACAGCATCGGGCTGGCCACGGTCTACCGGAATCTCAACGCGATGGCCGACGACGGTGTCGTGGACGTGCTGCGCACCGACGACGGTGAGGCGCGCTACCGGCTGTGCGCGTCGAGCGGCCATCACCACCACCTGGTGTGCCGCAGCTGCGGACGCACCCTCGAGATCGAGGGTCCGACCGTCGAGACGTGGGCCGACCGGGTGGCCGCGGAGCACGGCTTCAGCCAGGTGACGCACACGCTCGAGGTGTTCGGAACCTGCGCGCAGTGCACGGCGGACGAGCGGACCGAGCCGACCGACAAAGCGCGTGCAGCCGAGCGGGATACGGTGGCCCGGTGAAGAAGCACCTCGGCACGACCCGTGACCACCTCATCCTGATCCTCGGTGGCGCGCTGATCTGCCTGGTCGGCACCCTGCTGCACTGGCAGGGCATCGCGACCGTCGGGTTCTGCCTGTTCTTCGTCGGTGGCGTGGCCTGGCTGCTCGCCCGGCTCTCCGGCGACTGACCGCCCGGGTCAGCGCTCCCAGCCGCGCTGCGGGGCCCGGCTGCCGACGCCGGCTCCGGGGCGCTCGTCGCGGCTGCGGTAGACCACGTACGGCCGGGTGACGTAGCCGACCGGCGCGCTGAAGACGTGCACCAGCCGGGTGAACGGCCACAGCGCGAACAGCACGCAGGCCGACAGCAGGTGCAGCTGGAAGCCGAGCGGCGCCTGCGCCATCAGGTCGGCGTCGGGGTGGAAGGTGAGGAACTGGCGGAACCAGATCGACACGCCCTCGCGGTAGTTGTAGTGCTCGGGGACCGGCCCGGTGTTGCCGATGCCGGCGGCGTGCCACCCGAGGGTGTTGGCCAGCCCGAGCAGGATGACGACGACGAGCAGGGCATACATCACCTTGTCCATCGGCGTGGTCGCCGAGAAGACCGGGCCCGTGGTGCGCCGGCGGTAGATCAGGATCGCGATGCCGGCGAGGGTGAGGAAGCCGGCCAGCAGACCGACCGAGATCGCCATGAAGTGGTAGGCCTCCTGGCTGATCCCTACGGCGTCGGTCCACGACTTCGGCACCAGCAGACCCATGACGTGCCCGAGCACGACGAACAGGATGCCGAAGTGGAACATCGGGCTCCCCCACCGCAGCAGCCGGTCCTCGTAGAGCTGGGACGAGCGGGTGGTCCAGCCGAACTTGTCGTACTTGTAGCGCCAGTAGTGGCCGACGACGAAGATCGTGAGGCAGATGTAGGGGAAGACGACCCACAGCAACATGTTCATGAGCGGTTTCCTTGTCTCGAGAGGAGCTCGTCGAGGTCGGCGTCGGCCGAGGGCCGGGGGTTGAGGTGGGCGTCGAGCGTCGGGTCGATGGAGTAGGGGTCGAGACCGACCTCTTCCTCCGGCGGCCCGGCGGCGATCAGTCGGGCGACTGCTTCCTTCTCGTCACCGTCGAGCGGGGGCAGCGTGGCTGACAGGGCGACCAAGGCGTCAGCCCAGCGAGAACCCTTGTCCTGCAGGGCCATCCGCAGCACCTCGACCCCGGCTCGGTGGTCGAGGAGGAGGCGCATCCCGCCCTCGAGGCTGGCGGTGGCGCCGAACTCGAGCACGACGCTGAGGTGGTCGGGCAGCTCACCGTCCGCGAGCTCTACCCCTGCGCGCCGGTAGGCCTGCTTGATCTGCACCAGCGCCAGCCCGCGCTTGCGGGTGTCGCCGTGCGCGAAGTAGGTCAGGTAGGGCGCGCACCGGCGGGTGTAGTCGAACGTCTCCACGTAGACCACCCGCAGCCGCTCCGGGTCCTCCTCCTCGAGCGCCCCCACGAGCCGCAGGATGGGTGCCCCCACGGCCTCGGGCAGCTGCTCGGCGACCGACCGGATCGCCGGCAGCCGACCATGCAGCTCGTCGTCCGGATAGCCGAGCAGCAGCGACACGCACTGCCACGCGGCCTGGGTCTGGTCGGTCGTGAGCGGCAGGGCCGCCGACCTGTGCCGCCGCAGCAGCGGGAGCGAGATCATCGCGGGTCACCGAGGTCGGCCCCGGGCTGCGGGTCGCGGATCTGGGCCGCCTCGTCCGTGGGCGACACGTCGGCGGAGCCGGCGCCGGGGAACATGCCCTCGGGCATGCCCTTGCCGTCCCAGTTCAGCAGGTTGACCCGGCCGGACTTCGAGCCGCCACCGACGAGGGTGTCGGCGGTCTGGCGGGCCTTCAGCATCGCGAAGTTCTCCTGCGCCACTGTCGGCAGCACCCCGGAGCCTTCGCCGAACGCGCCCATGTCGTCGGAGTAGTCGCCGACCGCGCAGTCGGTGGCGAGCTCCTCGAGCCGGTGCGCGTCCTCGCTGTGCGCGGTCGGGATGACATAGCGCTCGGCGTACTTCGCGAGCGCCAGCAGGCGATACATCTCGTACATCGCCTCCGGGTCCATGCCGACGCCCTCGGGGATCGACTCGTCGGGGTCGCGGCCGAGGTTGATGTCGCGCATGTAGGACCGCATCGCGGCGAGCTTGCGCAGCACCCCGGTGACCGGCTTCGGGTCGCCTGCGGTGAACAGGTTCGCGAGGTACTCGACCGGGATCCGGAGCGTGTCGATGGCCGCGAACAGGTTGTCGCGGTCCTCGCCGTCGTGACCGGTGTCCTTGATGATGTCGACCACCGGCGAGAGCGGCGGGATGTACCAGACCATCGGCATGGTGCGGTACTCCGGGTGCAGCGGCAGCGCGACGCGGTAGTCGTTGATGAGCTTGTAGACCGGGGAGCGCTGCGCGGCCGTGATCCAGTCACCGGGGATGCCGGCCCGCTCGGCCTCGCGGACGACCGCCGGGTCGTGCGGGTCGAGGAAGACCGACCGCTGGGCCTCGTAGAGGTCCTCGTCGTCCGGCGTCGACGCGGCCTCGAGCACCCGGTCTGCGTCGTAGAGCATGAGCCCGATGTAGCGCAGCCGGCCGACGCAGGTCTCGGAGCAGACCGTGGGGATGCCGACCTCGATGCGCGGGAAGCAGAAGGTGCACTTCTCGGCCTTGCCGGTCTTGTGGTTGAAGTAGACCTTCTTGTAGGGGCAGCCGCTGATGCACATCCGCCAGCCCCGGCACTTGTCCTGGTCGACCAGGACGATGCCGTCCTCGCTGCGCTTGTAGATCGCCCCCGACGGGCAGGACGCGGCGCACGACGGGTTGAGGCAGTGCTCGCAGATGCGCGGCAGGTAGAACATGAAGGTCTGCTCGAACTCGAACTTCACCTTGTCCGAGATCCCCTTGAGCATGACGTCCTGGTGAGCGGTCTCCTTGGAGCCGCCGAGGTCGTCGTCCCAGTTGGCCGACCAGGAGACGTTCATCTGCTTGCCGCTGATGAGCGAGAAGGGCCGGGCGACCGGGAAGTGTTGCTGCGCAGGGGCGTTCAGCAGCGTCTCGTAGTCGTAGGTCCAGGGCTCGTAGTAGTCCTGGATCGACGGCATCTTGGGGTTGACGAAGATGTTGGCGAGCTTCTTCAGCCGGCCGCCGGCGCGCAGCGTGAGGTTGCCGCGCCGGTTGAGCACCCAGCCGCCCTCCCACTCGTCCTGGTCCTCGTAGCGGCGCGGGTAGCCGAGGCCGGGCCGGGTCTCCACGTTGTTGAACCAGACGTACTCCGTGCCGGGACGGTTGGTCCACGCCTGCTTGCAGGTGACCGAGCAGGTGTGGCACCCGATGCACTTGTCGAGGTTCATGACCATCGCCATCTGAGCCATGACACGCATAGCGAATCTCCTTCCTCTCTCGGCTTGTTCAGTACTCGACGGTCTGGGAACGCTTGCGGATCATCGTCACCTCGTCGCGGTTGTTGCCCGTCGGGCCGATGTAGTTGAAGAAGTAGGCGAGCTGGGCGTAGCCCCCGATGACGTGGCTCGGCTTGACCATGATGCGCGTCATCGAGTTGTGGATCCCGCCGCGCTTGCCGTCGGTCTCGGTGAGGGGCACGTCGATGAGCCGGTCCTGCGCGTGGTGCATGTAGACCGTGCCCTCCGGCATCCGGTGGCTCACCACCGCGCGCGCGACGACGACGCCGTTGCGGTTGACCGCCTCGACCCAGTCGTTGTCTCGCACACCGATCTTCGCGGCGTCCTGGTCGCTCATCCAGATGCCCTGACCACCGCGGGACAGCGACAGCATGAACAGGTTGTCCTGGTACTCCGAGTGGATCGACCACTTGTTGTGCGGCGTGAGATACCGCACGGACACGCCCAGCTCGCCGGTCTCGCCGAGCGGCTTCTCGCCGAACAGGCGGGTCATGTTGAGCGGCGGCCGGTAGGTGGGCAGCGACTCGCCCATCTTCTGCATCCAGTCGTGGTCGAGGTAGAGGTGCTGGCGCCCGGTCAGCGTGTGGAAGGGCTTGAGCCGCTCGATGTTGATCGTGAACGGGCTGTAGCGCCGGCCCCCGGTCTCCGAGCCGGACCACTCCGGCGAGGTGATGACCGGGACGGGCGCCGCCTGGGTGTCGGGGAAGGTGACCAGCTTGCCCTCGTGCTCGGCGGACAGGTCGTGCAGCTCGGTGCCCGTGCGCTTCTCGAGGACCTTGAACCCCTGGGTCGCCAGGTGCCCGTTGGTCGTGCCGGACAGCGTCATGATCGTCTCGGCGACCTGGATGTCGGTCTCGAGCTTGGGCCGGCCGTCGGCGACCCCGCCGTGGACGACGCCGTTGCGCGTCTTGAGGTAGTCGATCTCGCGCTTGACATCGCAGGTGATGCCCTTGGTCGTCGTGCCGAGGGTGTCGAACAGCGGCCCGATCGCCGTCATCTTGTCGTAGACCGCGGTGTAGTCGCGCTGGACGACCGCCAGCACCGGCAAGGTCTTGCCCGGCACCGGCTCGCACTCGCCGGCCTTCCAGTCCAGGACCCGCCCGTGCACCGTGGCCATCGCCTCGGGGGTGTCGTGCCACAGCGGCTTGGCGACGACGTCCGTGCGCGTCCCGAGGTGGTCCTCGGCCAGCCGGCTGAAGACCTTGGCGATCTCCTTGAACGCGTCCCAGTCGGTCTTGGACTGCCACGGCGGGGAGATCGCCGGGTTGAACGAGTGGATGAACGGGTGCATGTCGGTCGTGTTGATGTCGTGCTTCTCGTACCAGGTGGCGGCCGGCAGCACGACGTCGGACAGGATCGTGGAGCTCGTCATCCGGAAGTCGATCGTCATCAGCAGGTCGAGCTTGCCCTCGGGGATCTGCTCGCGCCAGACGACGTCGCGGGGGCGCTTGCTCTCGGGCGCCTGCTCGGCGTGCACGGCGTTGTCGGTGCCGAGCAGGTGCTTGAGGAAGTACTCGTCACCCTTGGCGGACGACCCGAACAGGTTGGCGCGCCACATCATCAGGATGCGCGGCCAGTTCTCCTCGGCCTCGGGATCCTCTGCAGCAAAACGCAGCTCGCCCTTCTTGAGCTGGTCGACGACGTAGGCGGGCACCTCCATGCCGGCCTGCGCGGCCTCGTCCGGCAGCGCGATCGAGCTGCGGTTGAAGGTCGGGTAGGACGGCAGCCAGCCGAGCCGGGCGGACTGCGCGACGAGGTCGGCGACCGCGCGCCCCTCGAACGCACCGAGCCCGGCACCGATGTCGTCGGTGTCGTAGGTGTCGTAGCGGTACTGGCTGGTGTTGAGGTACCAGTAGGCCGTCTGCGCCATGTGCCGCGGCGGCCGCTGCCAGTCGAGCGCGAACGCCGTGTGCTGGAAGCCGGTCAGCGGCCGGATCTTCTCCTGGCCGACGTAGTGCGCCCAGCCGCCGCCGTTGCGGCCCTGGCACCCGGTGATCGTCGTCAGCATCAGCATGGCGCGGTAGATGAGGTCCGAGTGGTACCAGTGGTTGGTGCCGGCACCCATCAGGATCATCGAACGCCCTTGCGTGTCAGCGGCGTTCTGCGCGAACTCGCGCGCGATGCGGGCCACCGCCTCGGCCGGCACGGACGTGATGTCCTCCTGCCACGCCGGCGTGTAGGGCGCGTCGACATCGTCGTAGCCGGTCGGCCACTGGCCCGGAAGGCCCGGTCGCGCCACGCCGTACTGCGCGAGCAGCAGGTCGAAGACCGTGGTCACGAGCTGGTCCCCGATCTGCGCGACGGGCACGCCGCGCGGCGTCATGACCGCCTTGCCGTCGAGCGCGTCGAAGCGCGGCAGCCGCACCTCGACCGACGCCACCCCGTCGCCGTGCAGGGACAGCCGCGGACGGACGTCGCCGAGGTCGAGGTTCCACTGCCCGACGCCCTCCTCGCCGAAGCGGTGGCCGAGCGAGCCGCGCGGGATGACCACCTCCCCGGTCACGTCGTCGACGAGCGCGGGCTTCCACATGGCGTTCTCGGATTCCTTCTCGGCACAGTCGAAGTCGCCGGCCACGAGGTTCTTGCCAGGGGTGTAGGTCCCGTCGTCCTGACGGTCCAGCGTGATGAGGTACGGAAGGTCCGTGAACGTGGTGACGTAGTCGCGGAAGAACTCGACCTCACGGTCTACGAAGAACTCCTTGAGGATGACGTGACCCATCGCCATCGCGAGCGCCGCGTCGGTGCCGGGCGCGGCCGCGAGCCACTCGTCGGCGAACTTGACGTTCTCGGCGTAGTCGGGCGACACGACGACGACCTTCTGGCCGCGGTAGCGGGCCTCGGTCATCCAGTGCGCGTCGGGGGTGCGCGTCAGCGGGACGTTGGAGCCCCACATCATCAGGTAGGCCGCGTCCCACCAGTCGCCGGACTCCGGCACGTCGGTCTGGTCGCCGAACATCTGCGGCGACGCGACGGGCAGGTCGGCGTACCAGTCGTAGAACGAGAGCATGGCCCCGCCGATGAGCTCGGTGAAGCGCGCGCCGGACGCGTACGACACCATCGACATCGCGGGGATCGGCGAGAAGCCCGCGATCCGGTCCGGGCCCCAGCGCTTGATGGTGTAGACGTTTGCGGCAGCGACGATCTCGCACGCCTCGCCCCACGACGCGCGCACGAGACCGCCCTTGCCGCGCGCGGACTGGTAGCGCTCGCGCAGCTCGGGATCCTGCACGATCGACGCCCAGGCGAGCACGGGGTCGCCGCCGTAGCGCCGCTTGGCCTCGCGGAACATCTCGAGCAGCACCCCGCGGATGTAGGGGTAGCGCACGCGCGTGGGCGAGTAGGTGTACCACGAGAAGGCCGCGCCGCGCGGGCAGCCGCGGGGCTCGTAGTCCGGCCGGTCCGCCCCCGGGCTCGGGTAGTCGGTCTGCTGCGCCTCCCAGGTGATGATCCCGTCCTTGACGTAGACCTTCCACGAGCAGGACCCGGTGCAGTTGACGCCGTGCGTCGAGCGCACCACCTTGTCGTGCGCCCAACGGTCACGGTAGAACGCGTCGCCCGAGCGGCCACCCACCTCGGTGAGCGTGCGCCGGTCGGGTGACACCGTGCCCTTGGTGAAGAAGCGCCGGGTGCCCACGAGGGCCTCGCTCAACGGGCCGTCGAGCCCGGATCGGCGGTGCGTATGACCGGCAGCGGTGCTCATGGGTGCTCCTCGTGGGGTGCGGACGGGACGGTGCGGTCTGTGCGGTCTGGCGGGTCTGTGCTGTCTGGCTCGTCGGTGCGGTCGAACGCGTTGAGCCGGGTCACCTTGGTGCGCGGGTCCAGGGCGGCCCGGTGGCGCCAGACCCGCCCGGGGAGGTCGTCGAGGGCGTGGGCGGCTCGCGGTCGGCGGCCCGCCTGTCCCAGCACGGCCTGCGGCACCACGCCGTAGAGCTTGCGCGGGCGCCCGACGCGGTGGCGGTCCTCGCGGCTCGCCTCCACCACCCCTGCGGCGACCAGCGTGTCCAGGTGGAAGCGCGCCGTGGTGACGTGCAGGTCCACCAGGTCGCCGACCTCGGCGGCCGACAGCGGCGTGCCACGGTCGAGCAGGACCTCCAGGATCTGGCGCCGCATCGACGACGCGAGCAGCGGGCCGCCCACAGCAGCGACGCTCACGGGACTCACCTCGACTCGACTCGGCACAACGGTCCGGACCCCCTGGCGGAAGAGGTCTCGATCCCCTATTTAGAGGACTTGGCCCATCTAACCATGCAGTCGCCCGGCGCGCCACGAAGGGGTGGCCGGGTCGCGCTCTACGATCTTTGCCAAGGCTTGGACCTGCATGGATGCGGATCCGACACGCCGAGGGTCGTTTTACCCGACCCGCTGCTGCGTGGTCGGATGGTGGGTTCTACACTGCCAATCTCAACATTCGTCCTTTAAAACCTCCGAGGAGACCTCATGGCCCACCAGGCCACCGCGTCCGACCAGTCACCCCCTGGTGCCGGGCGCGTCCTCACGGTCTCGACGATCGCCTTCACCGTGATGTTCGCGGTGTGGACGATGTTCGGGATCCTCGCCAAGCCGATCCGTGCCGAGCTGCACCTGTCGGAGGCCGAGTACAGCTGGATCCTCGCCGCCGCGATCCTCAACGGATCGATGTGGCGGCTGCCGGCCGGCATGCTCACCGACCGGATCGGTGGCCGCAAGGTCATGGTGGTGATGCTGGCGGCGACCGCCGTCCCGGCCTACCTCGTGTCGGTGGCCCACTCCTACGCAGCCCTCCTGGTCCTCGCATTCCTCGTCGGCTTCGCCGGCAACTCGTTCAGCGTGGGCATCGCGTGGAACGCCGCCTGGACCGCCCGCCGCCAGCAGGGCTTCGCCCTCGGCGTGTTCGGCGCCGGCAACGTCGGCGCCTCGGTCACCAAGTTCATCGGGCCGCCGCTGATCGTCGGCACCACCGGGGCGTCCTACTTCGGTTTCCTGCAGGGCGGCTGGCGACTGGTCCCCGTGATCTACGCCGCGCTGCTCGTGCTGCTCGCCGTCCTCACCCTGCTGATCACCCCGCGCCACGACCGCAAGCCCGGCTCGAGCAAGCCGATGAGCGAGATGCTCGCCCCGCTGCGCGAGCTGCGGGTCTGGCGCTTCAGCCTCTACTACGTCGCCGTGTTCGGCGCCTACGTCGCGCTGTCCGGCACCCTGCCCACGTACTACCAGGACAACTTCGGCGTCTCGCTCACCGAGGCCGGGCTGCTCACCGCCCTGTTCATCTTCCCGGCGTCGCTGCTGCGGCCGGTGGGCGGCTGGTTCTCCGACCGCTTCGGCGCGCGCAAGGCGATGTACGGCACGTTCGTCGTCATGGCCGTCACCTCCGGCATCCTGATGATGCCCAACGGGCACGTCGTCATCCACCAGCCCGACGGGTCGCAGAGCGAGCACCTCGCCTACTCGATGGGCGTCGTGCCGTTCACCATCGTGCTGTTCCTGCTCGGGTGCGCGATGGGCGTCGGCAAGGCCGCGGTCTACAAGCACATCCCGGAGTACTTCCCCGACAACGTCGGCTCCGTCGGCGGTCTCGTCGGGATGCTCGGCGGCCTCGGCGGCTTCTTCCTGCCGCCGCTGTTCGCCTACACGAAGGTCTGGTCGGGCTTCCCGTCCAGCACGTTCTTCGTCCTGTTCCTGCTCACCCTCGTCTGCTTCGCCTGGATGCACTGGACCGTCGTCCACATGCTGCACCGCAGCTCCCCGGAGCTGTCCGACCACTTCGAGGCGCCGAACGCCTCGATCCCCACCCGCACCGAACCCGCCGTGGAGGCAACCGCATGAGCACCACTACGACACCCCGCTCCGG
The DNA here is from genome assembly GCF_022568835.1 of Arsenicicoccus piscis. GTDB lineage: Bacteria > Actinomycetota > Actinomycetes > Actinomycetales > Dermatophilaceae > Arsenicicoccus > Arsenicicoccus piscis. Next base: position 286,654 of record NZ_JAKZHV010000003.1, on the reverse strand, counting down.
CGGGGAGTGGCTCCAGTCCTGGGACCCCGAGAACGAGGAGACCTGGGACAAGGCCTTGGCCTGGAAGACCCTGTGGATCACCACGTTCACGCTCACCATGTGCTTCGTCGCATGGTTCCTGCCGAGCGCGATCATCCCCAAGCTCAACGCCCTGGGCTACACGTTCACCAAGGACCAGCTCTACTGGATGGCGGCGATGCCCGGCCTCGCCGCCGGCCTGCTGCGCATCGTGTGGATGGTGCTGCCGCCCATCATGGGGACCCGCAAGATGGTGTCCCTCACCACGCTGCTGCTCGTCTTCCCCGTCCTCGGCTGGGGCGTGCGGGTCATCAACCCGACCGCGCCCTACTGGGAGCTCATGGTCCTCGCGTTCCTCGCCGGCATCGGTGGTGGCGCGTTCTCGGGCTTCATGCCGTCGACGTCCTACTTCTTCCCGCGCAAGATGCAGGGCACTGCGCTCGGCCTGCAGGCCGGCATCGGCAACTTCGGCGTCTCGCTGGTGCAGCTGCTCACGCCGTGGCTGATCGGCTTCTCGATGCTCGGCTTCCTCGGGCACAGCCAGTCGATGAAGATCGCCGGCAAGGCCCCCAAGGAGGTGTGGTACCAGAACGCCGCGTTCGTCTGGATCCCGCTGATCCTCATCGGCGCCGCCTGGGCGTGGTTCGCGCTGAAGTCGGTGCCGGTCAAGGCCAACATCCGCCAGCAGTTCGACATCTTCTCCAACCAGGACACCTGGTGGATGACGCTCATCTACATCATGACCTTCGGCACCTTCTCGGGCCTGTCCGCCCAGTTCGGCCTGCTGATGGGCAACCTCTACGGGTCCGGCAACACCGACATCGTCGCCGGGTCCGGCGCCTCCGCGCGGATCCTGGTCAGCGGCTATTCCATCCCCGACCCGGCGGCCTTCGTCTTCCTCGGCCCGCTCGTCGGCGCCGGTGCGCGCGTGCTGTTCTCGCCGCTCACCGACCGGATGGGTGGCGCCAGGTGGTCGCTCGTCTCGGCGCTGGGACTGATCGCCTCGATCATCTACACGATCCCGGCGCTGACGCCGGACACCTCCTCGGCCGCGGCGCTCCAGGGCGGCTTCACCCGGTTCCTCTGGGGCATGCTCGCGATCTTCTTGTTCTCCGGCATCGGCAACGCCTCGACCTTCAAGCAGATGCCGATGATCTTCGAGCGGCGCCAGGCCGGCGGCGTGATCGGGTGGACGGCGGCCATCGCGGCCTTCGGTCCGTTCTTCTTCAGCCTCGGTGTCGGCATGCTCGGCGCGACCCTGTTCTACTGGGTCGGCGTCGCCTGGGCCGTCATGTGCGCGGTCATCGTCTGGATGCGCTACGCCCGCCCCGGAGCCCCCAAGCCCAGCTGAGCAGACCATCCGGGTGACAACAGGCCCGGGTCGACTGGTTCCCGTAACCAGCGACCCGGGCCTTCGTTACACATGGTGTCAGCACGTCGCACCGCGTAGCCGTCGTCGGCCCGTCCGCCTCCCGGACGACCGGCCGCCGGCACCGGTCGCGACACCCCTCTGCGCCCCGTGAAGGAAGCACCCGTGCCTGGCTCGCCTGCCCTCCCTGTCGCCTCGGTCCTGCTGGGTCGTGGGCTGGGTGGCTTGGGTGATGGCTTGAGTCTTGGCCTGACGCCGCAGAAGCTGGCGCTGGCCCTGTGGGTCCTCGCCGGCCCGCTCGTCTGCCTCGCCGTCTGGCAGGTCGCCCAGATCGTGGTCGGCCTCGAGCGCCCTGCCGACGACGAGGCCGAGGCTGAGACTGCTGTCGAGACTGGGGACGCTGTAGACACTGTGCCTGCTGTAGACGGTGGGCCTGCTGTAGACACCGGGGCCTCGACCGGGCCCGCGGTGGGCACTGGGTCTGCCGTCGAGACTGGCGTAGCCGCGGCGGAGACCACCCCTCCGGCTCCCCCGTCGACCGCCGGCGACACGGCAGTCAGCCACCGAGACGGCAGCTAGCCACACCCCCCACGCCCCCACCGTCGACACGGCAGTTGGCCGCCGACCCGGCGCTGAACCAGACGGCTCTACCGCCCAGACGGCTGTTGGCCACCGAGACGGCACCTAGCCACGCCCCCACCGTCGACACGGCACCTAGCCACCGAAACGGCTGGCACAACAGACATCTCGGTGCCCGACAGCCATCTCGACACGCCTGGCGTCTCCAACCACCGTCTCGGTCACCAACCGCCATCTCGGCGGCCAGCACCACACCCCGGACCCCATCGCCGACGTCACCCAGCGACCCCAGACCCATCGAACCTGCAGATGTCGGACACGATCACGGCGTGTCGTGTCCGACATCTGCAGACTCAACGCGCCGGACCCCGCAAACCCTGCAGCCGAAGCCTTCCCGCCCGCCGCACGGAGTCCCCAAGCCGGCTGGGGGCATCGCGTCGGTGCCGAGACGCGGGTTACCCACCGAGACGGCGCTCGCCCACACCCGGCGCCGGCCGACACGGCACCTCGCCACCGACCCGGCGCTGAACCAGACGGATCTACCGCAGGGAGCGCACGCCGATCCAGACGTCGGGGTCGAGGGCTGCGGTGATGCGCATGGAACCGGGGCGGTCCTCGAGGGGCGGGGCGGCGTCGATCATGGCCTCGTGCAGACCGAGGGTGGCGAGGGTGCCGGCGACCAGACCTCGGTAGACCGCGGCGACCAGGTCGGGGTGGCTGCGGGCGATCGCTCGGAACGGGCACTCGACGGCGTCCAGGTCGATCTGGCGGCCGCCGTCGACCAGGTGGATCCGGCCGACGAAGCCCCACGCCTCCAGCTGGCTCTCCAGCCGCACGACCGTGTCGAGGAAGGCGCCCACCGTGACCGGCAGCCCGGTGACGAGCGGCGCGACACCCTCCCGGGCGAGCTCCGCACGGGCCCAGGCCTGGGCTGCCGACTCGGCGGCGAGCACGTCGGGGGACTCGGCCCGCCACAATCCGCTGACGAGCTCTGAGAGGGATTGGAACGACGCGGTGTCGCGGCCGGGTGGGATGGCCCGGCGCTGGACGGCGTAGAGCTTGCGCGGACGCCCGACCGAACGCCGCTGCTCGGCGAATCCGACCACCACCCCTGCCGCCTCGAGCGCGTCCAGGTGGTGGCGCACGGTGGTGACGTGCAGGTCGAAGGTCTCCGCCAGCTCAGGCGCCGACAGCCCGTGCCGTCCCGCGGGGCCGACCCCGCGGCGCAGGTCCGTGAGGGCGTCGCTCTCGTCCTGCACGGCAAGCAGGGCGTCGAGGATGCGGCGCCGCATCGACGAGGCGAGAAGCGGGCGCCGGGCGTCCTGAGAGGTCGCCGATCCGCCCTGCAACTCGCTGGTCATGCCCCCTCCTGCGGCCCCGGTCGCCCACCTCGGCGACGATCACCATGGTGCCACTCCGACACCGATCGTGAGGGCGGTGACCAGGAGAATCACGCCGACGAGGGCGGTGTCAGTGCCGCGCCAAGGTGCCGGCTGGGCCCACGTGCGGCGGCGGCCGGTGGCGACCGGCATCGAGAATCCCCGCGCCTCCATCGCCACCGCCATCCGTGCGGCCTGCCGCAACCCGTGGACCAGGAGCGCAAAGGTCAGCGACGCGGCTTCGCGGACCTGACCGACCACTGATCGGCGCGGCGGTGCGATGCCGCGCACCCGTCGCACCACCCGCAGCTCGGCGTAGGTCGCCACCAGCGAGTCGAACCGCTGCAGGGCCGCTACCCCCGCGAGCAGCGGACGTCCGGGCACCCGCAGCCGTTGCCCCAGGTGGTCGCCGAGCGGAAACGGCTCGAGATACGCCATCAGCAGCACCGCGGGTGCCGCGAAGAAGCCCAGCCGCAACGCCGGCAGCGCCGCCGACGCGAGATCACGGTCGGGCGAGAGCCAACAGTTGGAGAACAGCAGCGACAGCACCCCGATCAGCACGGGCGTGAGGCGGTGGAGCGGCTGCGGCCAGCGGCGCCCCAGGACGAGTGGCGACACGACCAGGAACGCCACCAGCCCGAACGCCGCCGTCCGCCAGTCGCGCAGGAACGGCGCCCCGGCCATCGGGATCACGCTCGCCAGCAGGACGGCGAGCGGTCCGCTGCGCGCTGCGAGCCCCGAGGTCACGCGCCTCCCTGGCCGGGTAGACCCCCCGGCCGGCTCCCGCGGGGCACGTCCCTCTGCGTCGGTAGCCCCCCCGGCTCGCGTAGACCCACCGGCCGGCTGCCGCTCCAGCACCACCTGGTCGTCGGCGACCTCCGCGAGCTGCGCGTCGTGGGTGGCCAGCACGACCGCCGTGCCACCGTCCCGCGCGGCCGTGATGACCCCGCGCACCGCGCTCCAGGTCGATCGGTCCTGCCCGACGGTGGGCTCGTCGAGGGCCAGCAGGCCGGGGCCGTGGGCGATCGAGGACGCCAGGGCGAGGCGGCGCTGCTCGCCCCCCGAGAGGGTGTGCGGGTCGCGCTCCCACAGCTCCGGGCCCAGCCCGAGCGCCCCGAGCAACCCCTGCGCGCGGCGTTCGAGCCAGGCCTCGTCCAGGCCGAGCGCTCGCCCGGTGGTGCATACGTCGTCGCGGACCGTGCGCCCGACCATCCCGATCTCGGGATTCTGCGGGCACCACCCGGTCCCCGCAGCCAGTCCCGCCGAGTCGCCCGAGGCGCCGCCAGCACCTGCCGCGCCGCCAGAACCCCCACCAGCACCAGCACCAGCACCAGCACCAGCACCAGCGTCACCCACGCGCATGCGGGTCACCATCCCCGACGTCGGCTCGAGCAGGCCCGCGAGCACGGCGGCGAGGGTCGACTTGCCGGCACCGCTCGCGCCGCGCAGCGCGAGCACGGACCCGGCCCTGACCTCGGCGTCAGCGCCGGCCAGCGCGACGACGGGGTCGTGCACGACCTGCCACGAGGACAGGCCCGGCGGCACCGTGCGCACCACGCCGACGTCCTCGGCGCGGACCAAGACGCCACCGGCTCCGGGGGCAGGCTCGGCGAGGGAGGGGTCTACCGGGAGCGGGGCGGGCGCCTCGGCGCCCGGGACCCAGACACCGAGCTCGAGCAGGCGGTCACGCTCGGCGGTGAGCACGTCGGCGACCGGACCGTCGGCGACGACGTGGCCCTGATAGTCCAGCACGACGAGGCGGTCGACGAGGTCGGTCCAGTGCGAGAGCTGGTGCTCGACGACGACGAGGGTGGCACCGCTCTGGGCCACGGCGCCGGCGACCGCGTCGCGCACGGTGGCGGCCGAGGCCGGGTCGAGCATCGAGCACGGCTCGTCCAGCAGCAGGACGGCCGGACGCAGCGCGAGCACCCCGGCCAGCGCGAGCCGTTGCGCCTCCCCGCCGGAGAGCGCGCGCACCTCGTGGTCGATGCCGTAGGGGAACCCGACGAGCCGCAGCGACTCCTCGACCCGCTCCCAGATCTGCTCGCGCGCCAGTCCGGCGTTCTCGGGGCCGAACGCGACCTCGCGCCCGACCGTGCCGGCCACCATGGCGTCGGCAGGGTCCTGCAGCAGCAGACCGACCTCACCGGTCGGGTGGTCCAGCACCGGGTGGCCACCCAGGGCGACCGAGCCGCTCAGCTCGCCCGAGTCGGTGCTCGTCAGCACCCCCGCGAGCGCGCGCAGCAGGGTCGACTTGCCCGATCCCGACGGTCCCGCGAGGAGCACCCGCTCCCCCGGCGCGAGGTCCAGGTCGAGGTGGTCCAGGATCGGGTCGCGCCGGCCGAACGGGCGCCAGGTGAGGTCACGGACGACGAGCTCGTGGTCGCCCTCCAGGGCCCCCGAGGAGCGCGCGCCAGCCGACACACCCGCGCCCGCCGTCAGGCCCACACCAACGCCCACGCCCACTCCCACGCCACCAGCAGCAGCCCCCTGCGTGCGGTCGAGACTCACCGCAGCGCGTTCTCGCGGGCCTCCTGGGCGACCGGGAAGGCGTTGACGGCACCGGCGCGGGCGAGGGCACGCACCAGCGCGAACCCGCCGAGGCCGGCGATCACGGCGCCGGAGAGCATGCCGCAGCCGAGGTAGACGAGCTTCTGCGTCCAGCTGAAGTCGGGGTAGTAGGACCACCACTCGTACGCCGCGATCTCGAAGACCGCGGCCAGCACACCACCGAGCATCGCGGCGGACACGTCGAAGCGGCGCCACCGCAGCAGCCCGAAGGCCACCGACACGCCCAGCCCCTGCAGGAAGCCGGACACGAGGACCGCTGCGCCCCAACGGTTTCCGAGCAGCGCCTCCACCACGGCGGCGATGATCTCGACGTAGATCGCGGCACCGGGGCGGCGGATCAGCAGGGCTCCCGCGACGGCGGGGAGCAGCCAGATGCCGAGCATCAGGCCCCCGATCGGGGGGTAGCCCGCCGTGGCGCCGTTGAGCACGGGGTAGAGAAAGGTGTCGAAGCCCCAGAACGCGACCCCGAGGCCTACGGCGAGCATCGCACCGACCACGAAGTCGATGCCGCGCCAGGCGAAGAGCGAGCGCCCGGAGGCAGTGCGCCCGGAGCGCGTGCTGGTGTCCGTCCGAGGATTCATGATGCGTGTCCTGTCTCCATGCGGGGCGGCACGGTGCCGACCCGTTCACAGAGGGGGCATCCGGATGGATGCAGAAGATCCCGACTCCCTTCGCCGGTACTAACCGGATCAGGTTCGAGGGTCTGTGGCGTCCTGCCACACTCTCAGCGCTCGCTGCGCTCCCCTGTCGTGCAAAACGTGACGCTACACCGGAAATCGTGTGAGACTCCAGTCATGGGACCGCAAGTGTGGAAGATCATCGGCACCGCCGCGGCGGTGCTCGTCGGAACGGTGGCCAACAAGGTCGTCACGCAGGGCTGGCAGAAGGCCACCGGCAAGGAGGCCCCCTCCGACCCGACAAACCCCGAGGTCGACTGGAAGGAGGCGATCGCCTTCGCCGCGCTCTCCGGGCTCGTCGTCGGCATCGCCAAGCTGCTCACCCAGCGCAAGGCCGCGGGCTACTACATGCACGCCCTCGAGCGTGACGAGCACGTGACCGACCACTTCGACCAGAAGCTCGACGCCATGTCGAACAAGGCCGACTGAGCAGCACCACCCCACCTCACACAGCACCACCACAGCAGCACCACTCGCCGAGACGGCGGTCGGTGACCGAAACCGGCTGGTAGACCAGCCACCTCGGTCCGCGACCGCCGTCTCGGCCGTGCTGCGGGACTACGGAGCACTGCCACGAGCCGTGGGCTACTCCGCTGCCAGCGCTGCTGCCGGGCTGACCCGTGCGGCCCGTCGGGCGGGCAGCACCGACGCGAGCCAGCCGGCACCGACGGCGATCACCGCGACCAGCGCCAGCCGCTCCCAGGGGACGACGAGACCGACGTGGGTCACCTCGCCGCTCAGCAGCGCGTGCGCCCCCGCCCACCCGTAGACCAACCCAAGACCGAGCCCGAGCAGCACCCCCACCAGCGCGAGCAGGATCGCCTCGAGGCCGAACGTCCGCCGCAGCTGACGCCGCGTGAGCCCGAGGGCGCGCAGCAGGCCGGACTCCTGGTTGCGCTCGAGCACGGACAGGCTGACGGTGTTGCCGATGCCCACCAGCGAGATGAGCACGGCGACGGCGAGCAGCCCGGTGACGACGAGCAGCACGATCTGCACCTGGTCCTGCACCTCCTGGCGGGACAGGGCGAGGGGGTCGACCTGGACGCCGGGGACGACCCGCTGGGCCGTCTCGCCGACCCGGCCGACCGCGGCGGAGGTGTCGACGCCGTCGGCGAGGCGCACCCAGACCGCGCTGGTGGCAGCGGGGTCGAGGCGGCGCAGCGTCTCCGGCGTGACGACGGCGGCGTCCATCCGGTCCGGCGACACCGAGGCCCGCAGGGTCACGGCCTTCGCGCCCTGCCCGACGACGACCGACGCACCGTCCGCGACGTCCAGCGACGCCGGCAGCAGCACGGTCCCCGGCGCCAGGCCGACGAAGTAGGCCGGGTAGCGGCTCGCGCGCGCCGCCTCCGGGCTCACCGCCTGCACCGACATCGACAGGGGGCGACCGGCGTCGGCGGCCGAGCCGTCCGACGAACCAGCGGCCGAGCCACCAGTCGAGCCACCCGCCGAGCCCGCGAGGGTGAGGGGCACCTCCGCCCGGGGCGACCAGACGGTGCCGGAGGCGCGCACGTCCCGGTCGGCGGCGAGCGCGCTCGTGAGGGCCGGCGGCACGGACGCCGTGTCGAGGTGCAGCGCGACGTCGACCGGGGACCGGCGGTCGATCTCGTCGTCGACCCCGCGCTGGGCCGTGGCCGCGCCCACGCTCATCATCGTGATCAGGGCGACGCCCACGAGCAGGGCCGACGCCGTGGTCGCGGCCCGCTGCGGGTTGCGCGCCGTGTTGTCCGCCGCGAGCTCGCCCGGCACCCCGGTCAACCGGCCGGCCACCCCGCCGACCGCACGGGCCAGCGCGGGCACGAGCACCACCGACAGCAGCAGCACGCCGACGAAGCTGAGCACGCCTCCGGCCAGGCCGAGCGGGAGCGAGGGGCCCGACGCGCCGAGCACCAGCAGGGCTCCCCCGACCGCCGCCAGGACCAGCCCGACGCCGAGCCGCACCCGCCCGAGCCGCCGGGCAGCGACCGCACCCGTGGGCCGCAACGCAGCCAGCGGTGCCACCCGGGTGGCCCGACGAGCCGGGACGACCGAGGCCAGCACGGTCACCACCACGCCCACGAGCACGGGGACGAGCAGCGCGGTGGGGGTGACGTGCAGCGAGCCCAGCTCGACGGCCGTCCCGCGCGTCGACCGGATCAGCACCTGGGCCAGTCCCAGGCCGGCGGCCAGCCCCACGAGCGATCCGAGCAGCCCGAGCAACAGCGCCTCGACGACGACGGAGCCGAACACCTGGCGTCGACGCGCGCCGACGCAGCGCAGCAGGGCCAGCTCACGGGTGCGCTGGGCGAGCAGGATGCCGAACGTGTTGGCGATGACCATGCTCGACACGAGCACCGCGATCCCCGCGAAGCCCAGCAGCAGCAGCGTGAGGACGCGGGTACTCGCCCCGAGATCGCTGATGCGCGAAGCGATCTCGTCGGACCCGGTGCGCACGGTGGTGCCGTTGCCGATGAGCCCGGGCAGCGCCCTGACCTGCTCGCGCAGCGCCCCCGGGTCGCCGGTCCCCTTGACCAGGAGCTCGCTGTAGCCCGGCTGCCCCGTCCACCGACCGATGTCCACCGCACCGGCGTACACCGTCTGCGGCATCGCTACCAGACCCGACGGCTCGATCACGCCGACCACGCGGGCGGTGGGTGCGGGCTGGTCCGGCGCGGGTGGCACGAGGGTCAGGGTGCTGCCGACCGAGAGCTTGCCCTCCTCGGCCAGCCGGCTCGAGACGGCGACCTCACCGGTGGCCGCGGGACGACGACCGGAGGTCAGCGCTCCGTCGTCGGGGCGCGGGGTGCGCGCCATGATCACGACGTCCTGCCCCGACAGGCGCGCCTGCACGAGCGACGCGACCGCCCCCGAGACGGTCTCGACCCCGGGCAGTGCGTCGATGCGGTCTACGGAGGACAGCGGGACCCGCGCACCGGCGCCTCGGGATCCGTCAGCGGCAGTGACCACGACGGACGCGTCACCCACCTCGTCGGTGACCACCCGGGTGAGGCTGTGCTCCAGCGTGGCCCCGGTCAGCAGGGTGACAGCCACGAAGGCCACGGCGAGGACGACGGCCACGAGCGCGCTCACGAGCCGCCGGCCCTGCCCGCGGACGGACGAAACAGCAAGCTGCACAGTAGAACCCATGGTCAGGCTCCCAGTCCGCGCAGGGCTTCGAGCACCGAGTCGACGGTGGGGTCGGCCAGCTCGCCCGCCACCTGGCCGTCCGCCAGCAGGACCACCCGGTCGGCGTGCGCCGCGGCGGCCGGGTCGTGGGTGACCATGACGACGGTCTGACCGAGCTCGTCCACGCACCGCCGCAAGAAGGAGAGCAGCTCTTGGCCCGAGACCGAGTCGAGCGCACCCGTCGGCTCGTCCGCGAAGATCACGTCCGGCCGGGTCACCAGTGCCCGCGCCACGGCGACCCGCTGCTGCTGGCCGCCGGAGAGCTCGCTCGGGCGGTGACCGAGCCGGTCGCCGATGCCGAGGACGGCGACGGGGCCTGACCCCGGTTCTTGGACACGCTGAATCCAGCACGTGGTGCTGGGGAAGCGAGATGATCCGAGAATCATGGCTAGGAAGAACTATTCCGAGGAGTTCCGTCGTCAGGCCGTCGACTTGTACGAGTCCACCCCGGGTGCCACGGTCCGCGGCATCGCCGAGGACCTCGGCATCGTGCGTGGCACGCTGCGGGGTTGGCTCGAGGTCTACGGGACCGGCAAGAAGACCGCTGCTGACGGGACGTTGACCTCCAGCCCACTGCAGTCCAGGCCGTCGAGGAAGAACTCCTCGGCGCCCGAAGGTGAGACGCCGGAGCAGAAGATCGACCGACTGGAGGCCGAGAACGCGGCGCTGCGGGCCGAGACCACCAAGCTCACCACCGAGCGGGAGATCCTGCAGCGGGCGGCCAAGTATTTCGCCGGGGAGACGCGCTGGTGAGTCGCTTCCAGTTCGTCGCCGACAACTCCGCCACCTTCGAGGTGAAGCGACTGTGCGAGCTCGTCGAGATCGAGCGCTCCTCCTACTACGCCTGGCTCAAGGCAGCCCCGGCACGCGAAGAGCGAGCTCGGGCCGATGCCGAGCTCGCGGAGCGGATCAGGGCCGTCCACGCCGAGGACAACACTTGCGGTGCGCCGCGGGTCACCGCCGAGCTCAACGACAACACCCCTGCCGGTGAGCGGGTCAACCACAAGCGCGTCGCGCGGGTGATGCGGGCCGAGGGCATCCGTGGCTATGTGAAGAGGCGGCGGGTGCGGACCACGATCCCCGAGCCGTCGGGGCAGAAGTACCCCGACCTGCTCCAGCGCGACTTCACCGCCGAGCGCCCCAACCGGCGCTACGTCGGCGACATCACCTACCTCCCGCTCGCGGACGGGACGAATCTGTACCTGGCGACCGTGATCGACTGCTACTCCCGACGGCTCGCCGGCTGGGCGATCGCCGACCACATGCGCACCGAACTCGTCGAGGAAGCGTTGAACGTCGCGGCCGCGACCCGAGACAGCCTCAAGGGCGCGATCTTCCACAGCGACCACGGGTCGGTCTACTGCTCCAAGGCCTACGCCCAGCTCTGCAAGAAGTTCGGCGTCACCCAGTCGATGGGCGCCGTCGGCTCGTCGGCCGACAACGCACTCGCGGAGTCGTTCAACGCCACGATGAAGCGCGAGGTCCTCCAAGACACCGCCTGCTGGCCCGACGAGCTGACCTGCCGCCGGCAGGTCTTCAGATGGCTCGTCCGCTACAACACCCGCCGCCGTCACAGCTGGTGCGGCTACCTCTCCCCGTCCACCTACGAGGCCCGCCGGGCCGCTACGCTGCCAACCGCCGCGTAATCACACCCCGTGTCCAAGATCCGGGGGTAAGGCCCCATTCCCGCCGGTGATCCATTGTTCTACTGGGCAACGTTCGGGCTGGCCGGGGTGTGGATCTGCGGGGCTCTTATCTCAGGGCCGCTGCACCTAGGCAGCGCCTGGACCCGGTCGGGTCGCTCCAATGCCCGACCCGTCGTTCAGGCGTTGGCCCTGGCGACCCTACTGGTCGTCGTGTTCTGCGCGGGCGCTGTCGCGATCTCACGAATCCCGGCCCTGCGTGAGCCGGTTGATAGCTTGCTCAACCATGCGCGCTACGGTTCGCTGCTGGTCGTCTTCCTGATCGTCGTCGTCAACGGGATCGGTGAAGAGTTGTACTTTCGAGGGGCGCTGTTCGCCGCCTTGGGGCGCCGCTACGCCGTCATCCTGTCGACGATCATCTACACCCTGACCACCATCGGGGCGGGTGTCCCGCTGCTGGTGCTCGCCGCTGCCGTGCTCGGACTGCTGACCGGCCTGCAGCGCCGCGTCACCGGCGGCATCCTCGGCCCGATCGTGCTGCACATCGGCTGGTCGGGGTCCATGTTGTTCCTTCTGCCCGCCATCCTTGACGCACTGAGGTGAGTCGCATGACCGATCCGTCTTCTATGCCCGAGCACGGGCTGGCTCTCGTGACCGGGGTCACCGGTTACATCGGGGGCCTGCTGGTGCAGCCGTTGCTCGACGCGGGCTGGCGGGTGCGGGTGCTCACCCGCGACGCCAGCAAACTGGAGAACCGGCCCTGGCACGACGCTGTCGACATCGTCACGGGCGACGCCGGTGAGGACGACGACCTCTACCGCGCCCTGGACGGTGTGGATGTCGCCTACTACCTGCTGCACTCGATGGACGGCAAGGGGGACTTCCGGGCCCGCGATCGTGATTTGGCCGCCCGTTTCGCCAGCGCCGCTGAGCGGGCCGACGCGTCCCGACTGGTCTACCTGTCCGGCCTGCACCCCTCCGGTGAACTGTCCGAGCACCTGGCCTCACGTGTGGAGGTCGGCGAGATCTTCTTGGCGTCGGAGGTGCCGTCCGCGGTGCTGCAGGCGGCAGTCGTCCTCGGCGAGGGATCGGTGTCCTTCCGGATGCTGCGCTTCCTCACCGAGCGGCTCCCGGCGATGATCGCCCCGGCGTGGTTGAACAACCGCATCCAGCCGATCGCGATCGACGACGCCCTTCACTACCTGGTCGGGGCGGCCACGCTGCCCCGCGAGGTGAATCGCACCTTCGACATCGGCGGCCCGGACGTACTGACCTACGCCCAGATGATCAAGCGCTTCGCGACGGTCATGGAGATGCGACCCCGTGTCGTGGTTACCGTGCCGGTTCTGACGCCCGGGCTGGCCGGGCTCTGGATCGGCCTGGTCACGCCGGTGTCGGCGGGTGTGGCCCGCCCGCTGGTCGGGAGCCTGGTCCATGAGGTGGTGTGCAAGGAACACGACATCGATCGGTTTGTCCCTGAACTGCCGGGCGGGCCAACCGGTTTCGACGATGCCGTCCACCGGGCCATGGCGACGGCCGAGCCGTCCACCGGGCCGGGAAACCTTGCCGTCGCCGGTGCCGCGGTTGCGGCCGCTGCCGTCGCGGGGTCGATCGCTTCAGACCCGACATCGCGCTGGTATCGGTCGTTGGACCTGCCGTCGTGGCAACCGCCGGGCGTGGTGTTTCCGGTCGTGTGGACCGGGTTGTACGCCTCGATCGCTGGGACGTCCGCCTCGGCGGTGACCACCTTTATCGATCGCGACACGCCGGAGGACTCACACCGTGCGACGGACTACTGGACCCGGTTGGGGGTCAATCTGGCGTTGAACACCGGGTGGAGTTGGGTGTTCTTCCGGGCCAAGAGCCTGCCTGCCGCGACCGGCTGGGCCACTGCCCTCGCCGGTAGCTCGATCGACCTGGCCCGAGCGGCGGGGAAAGCGGGCCCCAGCCACCGTCGCGCGTTGACGCCGTACGCCGCGTGGTGCGTCTTCTCCACCGCATTGAGCGCCGAGGTCTGGCGGCGTAATGCCGGGCGCCGGTGACGGTGCCCCGGTGTCACCGGCCGCCGCCCTCCTCAAAGCGGGCCAGGGTTTCGCGTCGTTGTTTGGCGCGGTCGACGATTGGTTCGGGGTAAACGTGCGGGCAGCCGTCGAGGATCGCCCACGGTTCGTGCACCGCGGCACCGGGCACGTGCCTCAGTTCGGGGATGTACCGGCGCACGTAATCCCCGTTCGGGTCAAAGCGTTTGCCCTGGGCGACCGGGTTGAAGAAGCGGAAGTACGGCGCGGCGTCCGTGCCGGTGCCGGCGCACCACTGCCACCCGTGGTTGTTCGAAGCGATGTCGCCGTCACGCAGGTGAGCCAGGAAGTGGCGTGCCCCGGCGGGCCACCATACGTGCAGGTCTTTGACCAGGAAGGACGCGGTGACCATGCGGACTCGGTAGTGCATCCACCCTTCGGTCAGCAGCTGTCGCATGCCCGCGTCCACGAGGGGGAACCGGGTGCGGCCCGCCCACCACGCCTCGACCAGGACCGCGGTGTCACCGGTCAGGTCGTCGTACTGCATCCCCGGCAACGGCCGGTAGTCGCTCCCCGCGGACGCCGGGTGGTGCCACTGGACATCGGCGTAGAACTCCCGCCAGCACAACTCTGTGATGTAGCGCTCGGCGCCGGCACTGTGGGCGGCCTCGTGGCGTGCGATGTCGAACAGCATCGTGCGCGGATGGATTGTCCCGTACTTCAGGCCCGTCGACATATGGGAGGCGCCCGGCCGGTCCGGACGATTCCGCGCGGTGCCGTAGGAGGCCAGCATCAAACGTGGTCCGCCCTCGAGGAAGCCGGCCCAGCGGTGCAGTGCAGCCGACTCCGAGCACTCCGGCACGGGGACCTCGGTCGCCGGCGGCGTCGGCAGGGCGTCGCTGCGTGGGCCGGTGAACCATGTCGGCTGTGCCCCGTGCGCCGGGGCCGGCCACCCGTGGTCTCGCCAGGACCGGGAGAACGGGGTGAAGACCCGATAGGGGCCGGCCTTGGTCGACAAGGTGCCCGGGCCGATGGCGTACGGAGATCCGGTGGCGATGAGGCGCGCCCCGGCCGCCGACAACGACGCGGCGACGGCGTCGTCACGTCGGCGTCCGTACGGGGTCGTCTCCGTGCTGATGTGCACCTCGTCGGCACGAACCTCGCGCACGAGCTCGGCCACCACGCTTGTCGGTTCGCCGTTGCGCAGCAGCCGAGGGTCGAGCACGAACAACGGCACCACGTCAGCGTTTTCGCCGGCACGTATCAATGCCGGGAGATCGCGCAGCCGAAGATCTCGCCAGAACCACATGACTCGCACTGGCATACCGTCACGTTAGGTGTCTGGGCGCCCTGCTCTGGCTCTGTCGGGAGGCGCGTGGTCGGGTCCGTGCGAGTCGTTGCGGAGCTTGTGCCCTGGGCCTGCGATTGTCAGAGGACCCCGGACGTGCGGAGACTGTCCTATGGATGACCGTTTCCAATACCTGCTGCTCATGGGCGGTTGCGTCCTGATCACGTTGCCCCTGGAGTGGGTGCTCGGCGCCCGGGTCTACCGACGTCCGGTGGCGCTGCTCGCCGCCCTAACACCGGTCGTCATCGTCTTCGTTGTCTGGGACGTCGTCGGCATCATCCGCCAGCACTGGTCGTACAACCCGCAATTCGTGACCGGATGGCGGATCGGCCTGATGCCGGTGGAGGAGCTGGTCTTCTTCATCGTCATCCCGATCTGCGGTCTGCTGACCTACGAGGCTGTGGGCTCGGTCGGTCGCCGGCTCGCCCGACGCCGGGAGCGACGCCCACATGCCTGAATACACCGTGCTGTCAATCCTCAGCGTCGGCGTCGTGCTGGTGCTGGACCGGCGGATCCTGCGGACCCGAGTCACCTCCCGACGACAGTTCTGGTCGGCCATGGCGATCGTCGCGTTCTTCCAATGCCTCGTCGACGGCTGGTTGACGAAGCTGACCGCCCCGATCGTCGAATACTCCCCGTCCCACATGCTCGGCCTTCGAGCACCATGGGACATCCCGGTGGAGGACTTCGCCTTCGGATTTTCCATGGTGACCGCCACGATTGTGCTCTGGGTGCACCTGACGGCACCCGCTGACCCTCGGCAGGACGAAAGGACGTCGGACCGTGGCTGACCACATCGATGTGACACGCGCTTTCGATGCGGGGGCGGGCCGCTACGACGTCCTGGTCGCCTCGAACCCCGGCTATCACGCGAGCCTGGCCGCGGCCGCGCGGCAGCTGGCCAACCGGCTGCGCGGCCTGGGCGCCGGCCCCGACGTCATCGACCTCGGATGCGGGACCGGCGCGTCGACCAAGGCGCTGGTGCAGGCTTTGGGGCCGGGGATCGGCACGATCACCGGCATTGACGCCTCCCAGGGCATGCTCGATCGGGCGGTGTCCAAGACCTGGCCGGCGGGGGTGCGGTTCCGGCAGGGGCGAGCACAGGACCTGCCTGCGCTGACCGGTGCCACCCAGGAGGTCGACGGAGTGTTCATGGCCTACCTGCTGCGAAATGTGCCTGACAGTGAGCGGGATTCGCTGCTGCGCAGTGTGTTCGATCAGCTGCGCCCGGGCGGGTGGTGCGTGCTGCATGAGTACTCGGTGGCCGGTCGTCCCGCCGCGATCGCGATCTGGGGCATCGTGTGTTGGCTGGTCGTCATCCCGTTGGGGACTCTGACCGGAGGCGGTTTCGGGTTGTACCGCTACCTCTGGCGCAGCGTGCTGGACTTCGACACCCTGGACACCGTTACCTGGCGGCTGCACCAGGCCCGCTTCGTCGAGGTGCAGATCTACCCGACGCGGGGGTGGACCCGCGGGGTGCTGCACACCGTCGTCGCCCGGCGGCCTCGATGAGTCGGCCGTGGCGGCCCGGCCGGGATCACGCCGCCCGCCGCCTGCCCGGCAGCCCGGGTCACTGGAGTGATGAGGCGCCCCGGCGTGTGATCGTGGTCGGTGGCGGCATCGCGGGCTTGGCCGCCGCGTGCGGACTCGCCGAGCGCGGGGTGCAGGTCACCATTGTCGAGCGTGAGCACCAGCTCGGCGGTCGTGTCCGGTCCTGGCCCATCGACGGCGCGCGGACGATGAGCCGCGGCTTCCACGCGTTCTTCCGCCAGTACTACAACCTCAGGTCCTTGCTGCGACGGACCGACCCCGGGCTGCACCGGCTCCGGGCTGTCGCCGACTACCCCCTCGTGCACGCGGACGGCACCGTGGACTCCTTCTCCAAGATTGCGGCGACTCCGCCGTGGAGCATCATCGACTTCGTCCGGCGCAGCCCGTCCTTCCCCCTCACCGCGTTGACGGCGGTCGACCTGCGTGCCGCGTTGGATCTCGTTGATTGTGACTTTCCGCAGACCTGGTCCCGGTATGACGGGCAGAGCGCCGCCGGCTACCTTGACCGGCTCAATTTCCCGCCCGGCGCCAGGCACCTGGCTCTGGAGGTGTTCTCTCGGTCGTTCTTCGCCCACCCCGACGACTTCGCCGCCGGTGAACTGGTGGCGATGTTCCACACGTACTTCACCGGGTCCGCCGAAGGCCTGCTGTTCGACGTGCCGATCGACGACTACGACAGGACCCTGTGGGCGCCGCTGGGGTCCTACCTGAGCGGGTTGGGCGTCACGATCAGGACCGGTGAGTCAGTGACCGGGATCGACGTCGAGGGACCGGTCACCATCCACCTCGATCACGGGCAGGACCTCGTCGGTGACGCCGTGGTCCTGGCTGCCGACCCGGCCACGACCCGCCGATTGGTCACCACCACCCCGGCCGCCGACACCCCGTGGGCACAGCGCGTCGACCGTTTGCGCACCTCCCCACCGTTCGCCGTGCTCCGGCTGTGGTGCGATCAGCCGGTTCACCCCGACCGGCCCGCCTTCACCGGGACCGGCGGTTTCCAGGTCCTGGACAACGTCACCGTCCTCGAGCGGTTCGAAGCCGGGGCGGCCAGGTGGGCCGCCGACCACGGCGGGTCGGTGCTTGAGCTTCACGCCTACGCCTTGGACAGCGCGCGCCGCCCCGAGGCGGGCGACCCCGACAACGTGGCGGCGCTGCTGCGTCGCGATCTCGAACAGGTTTTTCCCGAGACGTCGTCGATGACGGTGCTCGACCGCGAGCTCATCATCGCAGCCGACTGCCCGTTGATCGACCCGTCGCCGTGGCGGGACCGGCCCGGTGTCCGCACCCCCGACCGACGGATCGTCCTGGCCGGGGATTGGGTGCGCTGTGAGCTGCCGGTCGCCCTCATGGAGCGGGCCGCGACGACCGGCTTCATGGCTGCGAACGAACTGTTGAGCCAGTGGGGGCTGGCCGGTCACGACCTGTGGACGGTGCCGCTGACGGGCGTCCTGCCCCGCCTCAGAAATCGGCTGAGCGTCGGATGAGATACCGGCGCTGCGCGTAGGCCAGGTCGTCGTCCCACAGACGACGCGCCACCTGCCGCATCCCAGCGGCGATGAGCGGCGCTGCCGGCCGGGACGCCTGGAATCCGCGGCGCGGCGAATACGCGATCGTCGCCTCGGTCATCATGGTCCGCGGCAGCCCGTCGTGGGCCGTTCCCAGCGCCGTGGCGTGGGTCTCGACGACGCTGCCGGTGCCTTCGCCGTCGGTGATATGCATGGCGATCGTCCGCGCGTCGGGGCAGGAGAACTCCGCGACGACCGGCACACCGAAGCGATGCCCGAGCCGGAAGGTTACCTCGGTCACCAGCCGGTCGGGGGTGCTGGCCGCTTCGTCGACCCGCAGGTGGCTGAAGGCCTGCGGGTGCAGCCAGGACCCGTGCCAGGGGTCGAGCCGGTTGGCCACGATGTCCTGGGGCTCGCACACGGCGGGCCGAGCCACCACAGCGATCACCGACCTGTCCAGGGGCGGCCGTGCCGCCACCACCGGGGCCGAGGTCGTCACCTCGCCGGGCGTCGGCAGGTTCACCCAGACCAGCACCCCGTCGTCGTAGGCCGGGATCGGTTGCCAGCCCAACCCCCGATGGGGCAGCGCGAGCCCGTGCCAGCGGCACAGGATCTGATCCCCGGCGACCGGGCAGTGCTGCAGCGCGGCACCCATGTGCGGACAGGCGCCCGGGCCCGCGCGCAGCGCGCCGGCGCCGTCGCGCCACACGGTGATCTCCCGCCCGGAGATGACGCGCAGCTCACTACGAGCTCGGCCGATGTCGGTGCTGGCGCCGATGACGTGCCAGCCGCCGGGATCGCGTTGCTGGCTTCGGCGCAGCGCCTCCTCGATCCGGGGGATCATCGCCTCACGCCACGTCGACTCCAGTTGCTGTGGCGGGGGCTGGTGACTGACTCGTAGCGGGGAGTCGATGTCGGGTAGGGCGCTGCGGGCCAGCCTCGTCGTGACCAGCGCGGTCTTTCGGGCACCGGGGACTCGAACGCGGCGGGTGAACACGTCGTAGTCGGCGTCTTCGATCTCCACGAGGATCCGTCGATACATGGCGATCGCGGCACCGACGCAGCGGGCGGCGTCCGGCGGCAGCATCGCCACTCCGGTCTCGGCGTCGGCGTAGAGGGCGCGGTTGCGCTGAATCTGTTTGGCGAGGAAGGCTTTCCATTGCGGCGTAACGGACCGAGCCCAGGGGTCAACGCCGAACGCGGCGAGCTCGTCAGCCGGCAGGTACAACCGGCCGCGGTCGAGGTCCTCACCGACGTCCCGCAGGAAATTGGTCAGCTGGAAAGCAAGCCCGAGGTTGCGCGCCGGGTGCAGCGCCTGCGGTGTCAGCGGCCGCAGGACGGGCAGCATCATCTCCCCGATGACCGCGGCCGATCCCTCCATGTACTCATCGCGCAGATGCTCCCAGGAGTCCCACGTCGTCTGAGTCAGGTCCAGCGTCATCGCCGCGAAGAAGCGATCAAAGCAGGCCAGCGGAATGCCGGTCACATCAACCGTGTTCGCGGCGGCCGCCAGGACCGGGTCGGTGGCGTCCTGCCCCCGCACATGCTCCATGAACCGTTCGTGGAAGTCACGTAAAGCCGTGGCGGCGTCGATGCCCGGCGTCGGCGGGTTGTCCACGATGTCGTCGGCCAGACGACACAAGGCGTAGACGGCGTAGACGTGAGGACGCTTGGCACTGTCCAGTAGCTGCGTACCCCAGAAGTAGGTGGTGGCATGCTGACGTGTGATCGCTCGAGCCCGCCGATAACCTTGGGCCAGAACATCATTCGACGCGGTTTCAGCGGTCATGACAGGTAGCCTCCGACGCGTTGGGCGGCGAGCTTGCCGCTGATGAGCACCATCGGCACCCCGACGCCAGGGACCGTTGAGGAGCCGGCGAAGAACAGCCCGGGGGCCGACGGGGTGTGGTTGGCGGGCCGGAACGGACCCGACTGGGTGAAGGTGTGGGCCAGCGCGAAAGGGGTGCCGTATTCGAGGCCGAGGTCTCGCCACGTCTCCGGCGTGTCCAGGGACTCGGTGACGATGTCGGTCGGATACCCGGCCTGGTCGAGGAAGGCCAAGAGCCCCTCGCGCATGACGTCAGTGTGTCGCTCCCAATCGATGGTGCCGACCTGCAGGTTCGGCACCGGCTCCAGAACGTACAGGCTCGATGACCCTTGCGGGGCGACCGAGGGATCGGTCAGTGACGGGACGCTGACCAGTCGCGACGGGTCACGCATCAGCGTGCCGTGCCGCAGCAGGTCGTCGAACGACTCATCCCAGGCCTGACCGAAGTGGATGTTGTGATGGTGCGCCTGCCGCGGGACTCCGCGCACCCCGACGTGCCAGACCACCGCCGACGGGGAGAACAGTCCGTGCGTCAACGCCCGTGGCGGCTGGGCGTCTGGCAGAAGGATGCGGTAGGCCTCAGGTAGGTCCATCGTGCACACCACGGCATCGGCCATGAGCTGGCGGTCGTCGTCGATCCGGACACCAGCCACCCGGCCGTCGCTGCGGCGCACCAACCCGGTGACGGTCTGTCCGTAATGGAACGATGCGCCCGCCGCAGCCGCGGCGTCGGCGAGTGCTGCCGGGACGGCCGTCATCCCGCCCGCCGGCGCCCAGACGCCCTCGATGCTGTCCATGTAGGTGATGACGGCGTAGATGGCCAGCGCATCGGAGGGGGCCAACCCGGCGTACATGGCCTGGAAAGAGAACAACCGGTGCAGCCGGTCGTCGGAGAACCACCGCCTGACCTGGGTACCCAACCGTGAGAACCCTCGCAGACGAACAAGATTCGCCATGGCGGCCGGGTGCCGGGCCAACCCGATCACCGAGTCGTAGTTCACATCGACGAAGTTCGGCATCTCGGTGCGGTACAACGCAGCGAGCCAGTCGACGAAGTCGTCGAAGGACGCCGCGTCTGCGGGGCCGCACTCGCGCGCGATCTCCTCGCGCATGGCGTCGCGACCGTGGCGGACCATCAGCTGCGACCCGTCCGCGAAGACGGCACGGTAGGCCGGGTCAAGCCGGGTCAGCGTCAGCGCCTCAGCGACGCTGCTGCCCACGGCGCGCAGCGGCTCGTCGATCAGATCCGGCATCGTCAGGACGGTGGCGCCGGTGTCGAAGCTGAAGCCGTCGATGCGGGCGTGGGCGCACCTGCCCCCAGGATGGGCCTCCCGTTCGATCACTGTGACCTGGTGTCCGGCCTTGGTCAGATGGCAGGCAGCTGCTAACCCGGACAGCCCGGCCCCGATGACGATGACCCGACTCATGCCTGCCGCCACGCGATGACACCCGCCATGTCGACCAGACCCCGATGGGCGTCACCCGGCAACGGGACGGCGTCCAGCTTGGCCAACGCCTGATCGACGTGCTCGGCGATCTGGTTCTCCGCCCACGCACGAACCCCGATGTCGTCGAATCTGACCAGCAATTCGTCACGGTCGGCCTGGGTGGACTCAGGGGAACCGACGAGACGAAGCAGATCAGCCGGGGTGCCGGTCAGGTTCTCGGTGGCGTACTCCCACAGCACCGTCGGCTTGCGTTGCGCCAAGTCGATGCCGACCGGCTTACCGGTCAGCATAGGGTCACCCCACAGCCCCAGGACATCGTCTCGCAGGGCGAACGCCAGCCCCAGTTGATGGCCGTACGAAGCCAGCGCGCGGTGGACCTCCTCGGACGCGCCGGCGGCGGTTGCGCCAAGCTGCAGGGGCCGGGCGATCGTGTACGCCCCGGATTTGATGGCCGCGATCCGGGCGGCCCGTCGGGCGTCCAGATCGGTGCTGGCAGATGCGCAGATATCCTCGCGCTGACCGGCGATCAGCTCGATGGTCAGGTCCTGCCAGACGGCGCGCAGCGCCGGCGGCAGCGTGGCCGCAAGGTGCTCGCTGACATGGTGGGCGAGGTCGCCGAGCAGGATGGCGATGCTCAGACCGTATTGATCCGACGAACCGACTCCTGAGTTCTGTCGGTGCCGGCGACCGGCCAGAGCGTGGACGCTGGGCTCACCGCGGCGCAGATCCGACTCATCCATGATGTCGTCATGGATCAGCGCGAAGCAGTGCAACGTCTCCAACGCGGCCGCCGCTGACACCATGTCGCCGGCGCCCCGGGTGCCTGCACGACCGCCGCCGGCCACAAACCCCCAGTGGCACATGCTGGGACGGATCCGCTTGCCGTGACCGATCACCAGACGACCCAGCCAGGACGGCAGGTCCTCCCCCTGCAAGATCGGGTCGCTGTGCCCGGCCAGGACCGCGCTCCAGGTCTGCTCGACCTGCGCGCAAGCCTCACGCAACTGGTCGTCGACCGCGCTCAAGGTGTCAGCCAGCATCGGCACGCCCACCTTGGGATCCCACGATGCCGTCACCGACCGGAGGTCCCCCAAGGAGGCCACCTGGGCGGCACACCACGGGCTGAGCAGCCTGGGTGTGGAGGCAGCGATCGTCGCCAACTCCTCCCAGGTGACCCACGTCGTCTCCATCACCTCGTCGGGGTCCACCGTCACGGTCCCATTGATCTGCCCGATGAAGACCGGACAGATCTCGTTCTCGACGACCCCACTGGCGTCGATGGCGCGATACCGGAAGTCCGGCAGCAGGGGACGCAGCCCGGTCACGTCGACGCCGAGCTCTTCAGGGACTCGACGATGAATGGCCTCGACCGCCGATTCCCCGGGGCGAAGGTGCCCACAACACGAATTCGTCCACACCCCAGGCCAGGTCGCCTTCGACAGGGCTCGACGCGTCAGCAGTACGCGCCCGTCGCCGTCGATCAAATAGACCGAGAACGCCAGGTGCAGCGGTGTTGTCGTGGTGTGCACGCCGGCGCGCGGGGCGGTCCCGACGGGTTGCGCGAAGTCGTCGACCAGGACCACGACGTCCGCCGTATCGCAGATGATGGCACTCCCGTCGTGCTGTACGGATCCCTGCGTCATGGTCGGCGACTCGTCTCTGCTGCACATGGACAGCACGTCCTCAATACCGTTGTCGGTCAGCACATTCAGCACCCAGCGACACTCACTCAAGCGGGTCATCGGAATGACGTCGATCCGCTGCAAGGCGCACAAGCAATCGCGCGCTACCCTTGTCGAAGGATTGTCTAAACCCTAGACTGGCGTGCGACAACGGTCAAGAGACGCCGCGAAGCCTTGGCGTGAGACGCCAGCTCGGTCAGGGGTCAGACATGTTCACGATCAGCAAAGCCGCTCAGATGACCGGCATCCCGGCAGCTACTCTGCGCGCCTGGGAGAAGCGGTACGGCATGATCCTGACGACCCGGACCCCCAAGGGCTACCGGCTCTACAGCCCCGCCGCGATCGACATCCTGCGTCGCATGGCGCATCTGCTCGACACGGGCTGGAGCCCGTCGAACGCGGCCGCGTCCCTCGAATCGGAGATCCTGGCATTGCACCACCGAGGCACGGACCGCCCGTCGGTCGAGGACCTGCTCGAGGCGGCCCGTGGGATGGACGTGATGACCGTCGAACGCTGCCTTGACCACGCGCTGCGCCCCAGCAGTCTGGAGGACAGCATCGACTCCTGGCTGATGCCTGCGGTGCTTCGCATCGGGGACGAATGCAAGGACGGCACGATCGGGGTCGCCGCAGCGAATCTCGTCTCGACCGGGGTGCGGCAACGCCTGGCAGCGGCCTACATCGACGCTTCTCCGATTGACCCCATCGGTGAGCTCGTGCTCGGCCTGCCTTCAGGCTGTTTCCACGAGATGGGCCTGCTGTCGTTCGCGGTACTCGCGCGCCGCGCGGGGTTTACGACGACTTATCTGGGCGCCGACACCCCGCCGGCGTCCTACGTCGATGCCGCCCTGTCACGGCGCCCGATGTGGGTCATCATCGCCATGCCGACCGAAGCCGACATAGACCCCGTGGCCACCACTGTCGCCGAGCTCCAACTGGCGGTACCCGACACGCCCATCGGTGTCGGCGGTCACTACCAGGACCGGGCCCCCGCCGGGGCGACCCGGCTCGGACACAACATCCTGGCGGCGGTCCGTCGCCTCCGGCCCGCGCAGGCTCGACGTCGTGACCGCTCGCCTCGCCGTTGACCTGGACGTCGCCGTGGGCGTCCCGCAGGCCCTGGCGCTCCTGGCCGACCCTGAATTCATTCGGTGGCGAGGGCAATTCACGCCCGGTCTGAGCGAACGACTGATCTCCCACTGCCTGGACCGGTCCACCCTCATCATCCGCAACCGCAGCGTCCTACCGGCGGCATGGCTGCCGGCGGTCGTCCAGTCCGCACTCATCAGCTCGCCGGTGCGCATCGACCGCGTCGAAACCTGGGATCTTGACAAGGCCGCCGGCACCCAATCGGTGCAGCTGCACCTCGCCCCGGGTCGCGCCTGGGGCGACGCCGCTTTGACACCGACCGGTCCACGGACGAGCACGCTGAGCTACACCATCACCGTCGTCGCGGACGTGCCGATCCTCGCTGGGGCCATCGAACGATCCGTCACCGGCCACCTCGGCCCGGCCTTGCAACACCAAGCCCAGGCCTTGTCGGCCTACCGGACGCCGTGATCGACGACCCCGCAGCAAGGTCGGCACAGCCGGCTCGAGCCGCCGTCAACACCGGATCCGCCCTGCTGCTCGTCGCGCTCCTCGCGCTGATCGGTTCTTTCGTCTACGGCATCCGGCAACCCGGCGCAACCTTCGTGTGGGGCACCAACATGATCAGCGACCTAGGGGATGGGTCCTGCCGCACCTGGAACGAGCGATGGGTTTGCTCACCGGGATGGCTCGTCTTCAACATGGGATGCATCGTGGCCGGGTCGGCCACCATCACCGCCGCCTGGACCCTCCGTGATGGCTGGGGACGCCGTTTGGCCGGGGGGGTGGCCGTCCTCGGACTCGGACTGATCCTTCTCGGCGTCACCCCGAACAACCTCAACCACCCGCTGCACATGATGGCCGCTGTCGTCGCGCTGCCCGTCCCAGCGCTGGGGCTGCTGATCACCGGCATCCGCCCGCGGACGCACGCCGAACAACGTGGCCGATGGCCCCGCGTCATCCTGACCAGCGGGTGCCTCGTGCTATGCGCCGAACATCTTGTCCCAGGCGGTGAGGTCATCGCCTACGGTCCCGCCGAGATGATGGCCGTGCTCCTGCTGCTGCTCGCCCTAGCCTGCGACATCGCCGTCTTGCACGCCATGGTCACGGCCACACTGCCCCGGTCCACGGGCCGCGACCGCGCCGGCTGATCACCCCAAGCGGCGAAACTGTGGCCATGTTCGGGCCCAGCCTCGGCGTGGGGTGTCGCAGATGGCCATCATCACCGGCGATCGCCCGGACATCGCAGGCGGCGCCGAGACCGGCTGGCAACTGACGAACCAATCCGTCATCGTTCGCGCAATCGGCCCCACCAGCACCACGCGCTGCGAGGCCGGCGGACCGAGGGACCACAACGCGTTGTGCCCTGAATAGACGCGGACCCCTTTGCCACGCAGGTAGTAGTCGACGGCTCCGGCGACCGGGTAGGAGTCGGTGACCACCGTCGTCTCCGATCCCCGAGCAAGGTCGACAATCTGCGCGGTATCGGCCCACCCGAGCTGGTCGGACACCATCGGGTTGACCCGGGAAACCAATCGCGTCACCACCGCCGATGTCGGGAGCACGGGGAGACAGATCATGACCGAGGCAACGCCGTTGGCCACCACCCGGGCCCGGGTACGACGGGGACGCCACGGCTTCGCGCCCTGCTGCCACGCACGATCCAGGAGCACCCACCCCACCCATAGGCCCGGCAGTGCTGCTCCGGCTGGGTAGTACAGCTGGGAGGGAATGACGACGGTCCACACGAGCATCACGATCACGACGAGACTGACCAGACGCATCTCCTCATTACCTGGACGCGACCACGGTTGCACCAATCCCGTGCGCCAGACGGCGAACAACCCGGGCCCGACCAGCACCACCAGCATGGGTAGCACCAAAAGCCGGACCGATGCCGCATGTTCGCCGGCCAAAGTCCTGGCGACCACGGACATCGGGAACCCATGAACCGCCTGGGCCAGCAGTTGCGGGCCCCCAATGAGGCCCACCACCGCCGCCCCGGACAACGCCCACCTGTTCATGAGGGCCCGCGGGCTGATCAGGACCGCAGCGATGGCGACGGCGGCGAGCAGGACCAGGACCAAGAGCTTGTTCCAGCACGAGACACCCGCCACAGCACCGACCGCGACCCACCAGGTCGGACTCTCCCGTAGCGCCCGCAAAGACAGGACGATGACCACCTGCCAGGCCAACAGGTCGAGGGTGGCCGTCACGAAAACGTGGCCGATCAGAAGCGGATATACTGTGAAGGCACTGGACCAGGCTGCCAGTCGCTGACTTCGCGACGAGCCTCCCAACGTCTGCGCACCCCACGCGCCAACGACCGCCCCGAGCGACGCCGACACGGCGGCCGGGATGCGTTGCACCCACAACTGATCGCTGGCGTGGGCCGCCAGCCCGGATAGCCACACAGTCAGCGGCGGCTGATCCTCATACCACCACTGCGCCGGCAGCATCCGGAAATACAGCTCGTCGCCGTGAGGTCCCCACCAGGGGGAGGCGAGCAACAGCACGACGAGCACCATCGCCGCGGGCAACCAGGAAACTCGCAGGAGGCCGCGGGCCTCCCCTGCTCGCGGGCACCCCGTCATCCACGAACCGCCCGCTCGACGAAGGAGACCGCCGCACCCGTGCCGTCCTCGTCGCGGACCTGGGCCCCGAGCCGGCCAGCGCAGGTTGCCATCTGGGACGTCAGCGCCTGCTGTAGCGCCCGCAACAGGGATAGTCTCGTCAGCACCGGCCGCGGGAGTGGCCGCGGCGCCGCCCCAAGCACGTGCAGACGATGACCCCAGTAGAATTGGTCAGCGACATGCGGCACGACCACCGACGGCACGCCGGCCCGTACGACCGCAGCCGTCGTGCCGGAACCGCCGTGATGCACGGCAGCGCGGACCCGCGGGAACAGATCTTGGTGCGGCTCATGTCCGATCAGCATCACCGACTCAGAGCTCGACAACCTGGCACCGGGGATCTGCAGCACCGCTTTGACCCCGAGCCGTGAGCACACCCAGTCCACCATCTCTGCCAAGCGCTCCTGGCTGGCTTGGGGCATCGACCCGAAACCGACGTACAGCCAGTCGTGCCCATCTGCCATCGTTGCCGCCACGGGGGCGGTGACCGTCCGGCGATCCGCATCGACCCACCAGCCGGTGACAGCCGCATCGCTCCCCTGCCACGCCACTACGGTGGGACTAACGGCAAGCATCGTGCCGGCCGTGTTAGTCGTGAAGCCGACCCGGCGACGCGGCACCACGTGAAGCCGGCCCCGCTCCCACCACCCGTCCATTCCGGCCAGCAGAGGCTCGATGAACGACTGGGCGCGCCGTCCGACCCGACGCCCCGCCCCAGGGAGTACCCAACTGTAGGGCAGCAGTGGCAGCGTCCCGGTGGCACCTGAGCCTTCCGGCCACAAGTGTGCGCGCACCACTGGCACCGACCGTCTCAACGCCTCGTCGGCAGCCGCCATCGCGAACGTTGATGCCACCAGCACGTCCGCCCCGGGCAGTACGGCCGTCGCCGGTGCGGCGCACGCCTCGAGGAAGGCCGCGAAGAGGTCGCGGCTGCGGTTGAGCCCTCGCAAGTCACCGCGACGCAGAGCCTGCGCAGCGGGGCCCTGCAGAAGCTCGTCCGGGTCACTGTGGACGGGAACCTCGACGACGCCGTCCGAGACCTCACCGATGAACCGTGCGTGGGTGACCAGGACGGCCTCGTGGCCATCGCGGACGAGACGCCTCGCCAACGCCCTGAACGGGACCGCGTCGCCGCGGCTGCCGACCGCGACCAGGACTACCCTCACACGCGTCGCCGATTCCAGGTGCCGGACCCAGGGATCTCGCATCGACGACTCACGGCCATGGGCATCTTGACACTGTTCCACATCAGCGGCCCTGAGACTTCCTGAACAGCCCCGGGATGGCCGGAGACTCCGGTGTCACGACCCCGGAGACGGCTCACCAGTGGGTCCCCAGGCGCAAGTCGCTGACGGGCAACGGTTCGGGCTTCCCAATCCCCAGCGTGGGATCGCGTAGGGAATCGTCGATGAGCCGGTTGATGCGCTTGAGGTTCTGCCGGTCTGCGGCCAGCCAGTAGGTGTAGTCCGCCCACCCGATCGGGGTGAAGGCGAGCCTCATTGCATCAGGTCGTGCTCGGCGCGCTTCCCGGCTCGGGCCTGCTGCAGGCTCTCGAGCAGGTGCCGTGCGTTCGCGGGGACCCGCAGCAGGTGTGCGGTCTCCTCCAGAGCGTCATAGTCGGCGCGGGACATGAGGACCGCGTCGCCGTTGCGGGACGTGATATCGACGGGTGCGCGGTCCTCATTGACCTGCTGGATCAGCCGGAACAGGTTCTTGCGTGCTTTGCTGACCGTGACGGCCATGAGCCCTCCTCAACGGATCTAGCGCCTTCGCGGTCGCCCTCGACGATAGAGATAATCGACGCATGGACACCGCGCTGCTCGTCAAGGCGTTCGGCGGCTTCTTCGCCATCATGAACCCGTTCGTCGCCCTCCCGATGTTCCTCACCCTCACGGCGGGCTACGACCTGAAGCGGCAGCGGACCACGGCCCTGCGGGTGGCGCTCTACAGCACCGTGATGGGGCTGGTGATCATGGTGAGCGGGACGGCGATCCTGACCTTCTTCGGCGTCGGGGTCAACGACTTCCGGGTCGCGGGCGGCATCGTGCTCATGTCCATCGCGCTCGGGATGCTGCACGGCGGCAGCTCGTCCCACACCGGCACCAAGAGCGAGCAGGCCCAGCAGAGCAAGCAGGCCGCCGAGTCCGACGTGTCGTTCTATCCGCTGACCTTCCCGATGATCCTCGGGCCGGGGACGATCACCACCATCATCGTCTTCGCCGGGCAGGCCCAGGGTGTGAGCGGCAACCTGGCCGTCGTCCTCAGCCTGCTCGTCGTCATCGCGCTGCTGCTGCTCGTGCTGTGGTTCGCCCCCAAAATCGGCCGGCACCTGTCGGAGACGTTGCGGGTCATGATGACGCGGCTGATGGGCATGATCCTCGCCGCCATCGCCGTCCAGATGGTCCTGGCGGGCCTGATGGGGCTGATCCCGGCGCTGCGCCGATGACCCCCCGTGTGCTCGATCGGGTCCTGACCTGGCGCGACCGGCTGGGTGGCCTGTCGCGGACGGGCCTGTTCGTGGCATCGCTGTGGCTCATCGCCGCCAACACGCCCTCGCTGCTCCCCCGGCCGTGGTGGCTGCAGGGCCTGATCGCGGCGATCTGCGCCATCTGCGGCTACGTCGTCGGCCTCACCCTCGGTGGGATCGGCAACCTCGTGCGCCGCTGGCTCGGGCTGCGGGTGACCGTCGACCACAGCCGGGCCCGACTGCTGCAGGGTCTACTGATCGCGGCGATCGTGCTGCTGGCGCTGGCGTTCCCCTTCATGACCATCGACTGGCAGCGCTGGATCTCCACCTACGTCGGTCAGGAGCCCCCGGGCCTGGGTTATCCGCTCGGGTCCTCGGCGGTCGCGGTCGTCGTCTTCGCTGCCTGGATCACGTTGTGGCGCCTGGTCGCCGACCTCGCGGACTGGATCCTCGCGAAGGTCAGCTCGCGCATCGTCCGCGAGACGGTAGCCCGGCTGGTCGCCTCCGTCCTCACCGTCCTCGTCGTCGTGCTGGTCATCAGCTACGCCGTCCGTCCGGCGGTGCTCGCCGCCGTCGACCGCAGCGCCGACCGGGTCAACCGCACCACGCCGTCGGGTCGGGACGCGCCGACGTCCCCGCTGCGCAGCGGTGGCCCCGGCTCGCCCTACTCGTGGAAGAGCCTCGGCCAGGACGGAGCCACCTTCGTCGCGAGCGGCCCGGACGCACAGGCGATCACGGCCGCGACCGGCCGCCCGGCCCAGGAGCCGATCCGCGTCTTCGTCGGTGTGGGCGATCCCATCGCCACGACGGTCACGAAGGTCATGGGCGAGCTGGAGCGCACCAAGGCCTTCGAGCGCAAGGCGATCATGGTCGACACGGCCACCAGCACGGGCTACCTGAACCGTTGGGGCGCAGCGTCGTTCGAGTATCTCCTCGACGGCGACACCGCGATCGCCTCGATGGCGTACTCGGACCTGCCGTCCGCCTTCGGCCTGCTCACCGCCCGCGAGGACCCGCCGAAGGCAGCGCGGGCGCTGCTCGACGCGGTGCGGGCTCGGCTCGACACCATCCCCGCGGCCCAGCGCGCGGGGCTCTACGTCTCGGGTGAGTCGCTCGGTGCCTACGGCAGCGACAGCGGGTTCGCCTCGATCGCCGACGCGCTGCGCGAGGTCGACGGCGCCGTCTGGAGCGGCACCCCGACCTTCGCCACCAACCGGGCCGAGCTGACCGCCGGCCGCGATCCGGGGTCCACCACGATCGTCCCGGTCATCGACCGCGGCCAGCACGTGCGCTTCGCCGGCAACCCGGCCGAGCTCACGGCCGACGAGTACGACCGGCCGCTCGGCACCTGGGCGTTCCCGCGGATCGTCTACCTGCAACACCCGTCGGACCCGGTCTCGTTCTGGTCACCCGACCTGCTCTTCTCCTCGCCGAAGTGGCTCAACGAGTCGCGCGAGGGCACCCCGATGGCGCAGATGAGCTGGACCCCGCTCGTGACCTTCTGGCAGGTGACCGCCGACATGCTGGTGTCCAACAACGTGCCCGGCGGGTTCGGGCACCGGTACTACGGCGCCGAGATGGTGCCGACCTGGGCGGCGGTCCTCGACATCACCGACCGCACCCCCGCCCAGCTCGACAAGATCATCGACGCCGTCGGGCGCAAGTAGCAGAGCATCCGGTAGACCCGGTGCGCGGCACCGGTTGTCAGCGATCCTCGGGCTCGGTCGCCAGCTCCGCGAGCACCAGCCGCTGCACCACAGGGCTCGCCGGCAGGCCCGCGTGGGTGACCCGGGCCCGCGGTTCGTGGGTCTGCACCCAGGTCA
Organism: Arsenicicoccus piscis; assembly: GCF_022568835.1. Classification (GTDB taxonomy): domain Bacteria; phylum Actinomycetota; class Actinomycetes; order Actinomycetales; family Dermatophilaceae; genus Arsenicicoccus; species Arsenicicoccus piscis. The sequence continues at coordinate 255,858 of NZ_JAKZHV010000003.1, read as the reverse complement.
CCTGCAGACCCGGCGGCAGCGGCGCCCGCGCGAGGTCGGCCGGCCGGATCATCCGGTCACCGCGGCTGGCCACGAGCAGGTAGCGCACCCCCTCCGCGAGCGCCCCGCCGGCACCGAGGTCGGGCAGCTGCCCGCTGCCCACCACCTGCCCCCGGGCGGCCGCGCCGAGGATCAGGTCGAGCGCCGTGCGCACCCCTCGGCCGTGCGCAACCACCGACGCAGCACCGAGCGGAGCGACCCCGAGCACCGGGGCGCCGAGCAGCACCACGTGAGCGACCCGTTCGGGTCGGGCTCGGGCGACCGCCAGCGCGTGGAGGCCGCCCTGGGAGTGGCCCACGAGGTCTACCCGCAGGGGGGTGGCGGCGCACAGGTCGTCGACCGCGGCGAGGATCTCGGCGGTCGAGGCCGCGAGATCACCCAGCCCACCGGTGCCGAGCAGCCGCCCGCGCACGCTCACCCGGTCGCGCCCGTAGTGCAGCAGGTGCACCGGCCGACCGGTCGCGCGCAACGCCTCGGCGAGCGGCACCAGGGTGCTCGGCCGGTCGTTGGTGCCGTGGATGAGGACGACAGGCCGGTGCTGCGCCGGCGCGTTGACCAGCTCGTCGGCGACCATCGCCCCAGCATGCCGTCCGGGTGTCGCCAGGACCAAGCGGGTGACCGGGACCTCGACCGACGGTGACGGCCGCACACCGCGGCGTAGCGTGCGATCACCGCGGACGGGGGGTCTGCGGTTCGTCGTCGACGTGCCGACCTCACCAGCGTCCTACGCCGTCCCGCTCGGGGCGATGCCGATCTCGATCTACAGCAACGCCCCGGCCGGAGGCTACGGCGGCGGGATACCGCTCGGTGCGGTCCTCAGCCCCACGGTCTACGTCTCCTGCGAGGCCGGCACCAGCCCGACCACGACCCGCCAGTGGTTGCGTGACGGGCGACCGGTCGCCGGCGCGACCGGCACGCCCTACCGGATCGGTCTGGACGACCTGATACACGACATCTCCCTCAAGGTCACGGCCTCGGCACCGCGCTGTCGCACCACCGCGGGGACCATGGCGGCGGTGCGCGCGCAGCCGTACTACCCCCAGCTGTGGCAGCGCATCGGAGGTTTCATCACCTGGCGGGGCGCCACCTCGATCGTCTACGGGCCCGGCGGGAAGAGCTGCCTGAACGGCAACTGCTGGCCGGGCCAGGGCTGGGGCCTCACGGTGTCGGCGCTCCGGACCGCGCCCGGCCTCTCGACCTCGGCCGGCAACGCGGTCACGACCACCGACTTCAGCCACCCCCAGTTCTGGACGCTCGACGCGGGCGGGACGCTGCGGTGGAGGTCGACGGTCTACGACGAGCGCACGGTCACGACGATGCGCGATGTCACCCGGCTGATCGGCACCAACGACTTCGGCAGCGACGGGGTCACCGACCTGATGGTGACCAAGAAGGACGGCAGCTCGTGGTACTACCGCAGCAACGGCGTGGGCGGACTGCTCGCCCCGTGCGCACCGGCTCCGGCTGGCACGGCATGACGGCCGTGACGGCGGTCGGTGACTTCGACCGCGACGGACGCCAGGACCTGGTGGGTCGACGCCCGGACGGCTCCCTCTGGCTCTACCGCGGCAACGGCGCGGGAGGCTGGACCGGCAGCGTACGCATCGGCGCGGGCTGGAACGTCATGAACGTCGTCCAGGGCGTCTGCGACGGCGACGGCAAGGTAGACCTCGGGGCCCGGGAGGCGCGCACGGGCCGCACCTGGATCTACCCCGGGAACGGCTCCGGCGGGTTCTACCCGCGCGTGGCGATCCGGGCGCTCCCCGGTGTGGCCCGCGGATGATCGAGCAGGTGAGCGAGAGTGAATGCCGGACCGTAACGCTTCCGCAGACCGATCGCTGGCGCATACTCCTAGGCGTGATGGAGCAGGTAGCAGGGACGCCGGACCACGGGGCGACGCAGAAGGCGACCCCGGTCTACGACGCTGCGACCTACCGACTGCTCCTCGACACCCTGCCGCTCGGGATCGTCGTCCACGGTGCCGACGGCTACGTCGTCGAGGCCAACCAGCAGTTCGCGGACATGCTGGGATACGACCTCGCCGAGACCCGCGGGCTCAGCTCGACGGACGTCATCCACCCTGCTGACCAGGCCGAGCGGGACCGTGACGCGGCGCGACTGGTCTCCGGCCAGACGTCCGCGCTCAGCGTCGAGCGTCGGCTCGTGCACCGCGACGGCTCCCTCATCCACGCGCGCGTCCGCAAGGCTGCCGTAGACCTCGACGGTGACCGGCTGGTGATGGTCGTCATCGAGGACTGGACGCACGAGCACGAGGCGATTCAGGCGCTGAGCGCCTCGGCCCGGCAGGACTCGCTGACGGGCCTGATGAACCGCCGTGGGCTGTTCGAGGTCGCCGACCGGGTCGCCACCGGCGCCCGCGCCGACGAGGACTGGCTCGTGACGGTGCTCGACGTCGACGGCCTCAAGGGGGTCAACGACTCCTTCGGCCACCCGGCCGGGGACGCGCTGCTGGACGCCGTGGCCCGCGGGCTGCAGGCGCTGGCCGCCACGGACTGGTCGCTGGGACGCGTTTCCGGCGACGAGTTCGTCGTCATCGCCCCCGCCGACGGCACCACCGCGATGGACCGCACCATCACCATCGGCGAGAGCCTGGACCAGGCGCTCGCCGGCTGCAGCGACACTCGCATCGCGCACGCCGGTGCGAGCGTCGGGACCGCGCACTGGCGCCCGGTCGACGAGGAGCTGGTCGCCGCGATCTCGACTGCCGACCAGCGGATGTATCGCCGCAAGCGGCACCGTCACGCCATGGGCACCGGCACGGTCCCGCTGCCCGAGGCCGGAGGTGAGCCGGGTGGGGAGGCGGGTGGCCTTGTCCACCCCACCGGATCGGCCTAGCGTGACAGGCATGACGCCGACGACACGCACCGAGACCGACAGCATGGGCACCATGGAGGTGCCCGCCGACCGCTACTGGGGCGCGCAGACCGCCCGCAGCATCGAGCACTTCGACATCGGGCGCGACACCTTCGTGTGGGGACGGCCGATCATCCGGGCCCTCGGCATCTTGAAGAAGTCGGCCGCGCTCGCCAACGCCGACCTCGGTCAGCTGGCGCTCGACGACGACCAGGTCAAGGCGATCGTGCAGGCCGCCGACGAGGTCGAGTCCGGCGCTCTCGACGAGCACTTCCCGCTGGTCGTCTTCCAGACCGGTAGCGGCACGCAGTCCAACATGAACGCCAACGAGGTCATCGCCAACCGCGCCATCGAGATCCTCGGCGGCACGATGGGCACCAAGAAGCCGATCCACCCCAACGACCACGTCAACCGCGGCCAGTCGAGCAACGACACCTTCCCGACCGCCATGCACATCGCCGTCGGCCTCGAGGTGTCCGAGCAGCTGGTGCCCGCCGTCACGACCCTGCGCGACGCGCTGCACGCCAAGGCCGAGGCGTTCGCGGACGTCGTCAAGGTCGGGCGCACCCACCTGCAGGACGCCACCCCCATCACCCTCGGGCAGGAGATCGGTGGCTGGGTCGCCCAGCTCGACTTCGCCCTCGCCGACGTGGAGCACGCGCAGCAGGGCGTCCTGCAGCTCGCCATCGGCGGCACCGCCGTCGGTACCGGCCTCAACGCCCACCCCGACTTCGGCGCCAAGGCCGCGGAGCACATCGCGAAGGAGACCGGGCTGGCGTTCCGCCCGGCTGACAACACCTTCGCCGCGCTGGCCGCCCACGACGCGCTGGTCGCGCTGAGCGGGTCGCTGCGCACCCTCGCCGCCGCGCTGATGAAGATCGCCAACGACGTGCGGTGGCTCGCCTCGGGCCCCCGCAACGGCATCGGCGAGATCACCATCCCGGAGAACGAGCCGGGTTCGAGCATCATGCCGGGCAAGGTCAACCCGACCCAGTGCGAGGCGCTGACGATGGTCGTCACCCGGGTCTACGGCAACGACGTCACCGTCGGGTTCGCCGGCAGCCAGGGCAACTTCGAGCTCAACGTCTACAAGCCGGTGATGGCGCACGCGGTGCTCGAGAGCATCCGGCTGCTGCACGACGGCTGCCTGTCCTTCACCCACCACTGCGCCGAGGGCATCGAGCCCAACCACGAGCGGATCGAGGCGAACCTGGCCAGCAACCTGATGCTCGTCACGGCGCTCAACCGGCACATCGGCTACGACAAGGCGGCCAAGATCGCCAAGGCGGCACACCACAGCGGCTCGACCCTCAAGGAGGCCGCGGTGGCCTCGGGCGACGTGACCGCCGAGGACTTCGACCGGTGGGTGGTCCCGATGGACATGACCCACCCGAGCGCCGACTGAGGCCGCCGACGGCCCGAATCCGCGCAGGAACGCGTGAGGCGCACACGAACCCGTGAGGCGCCGCCCTCCCGACCCTGCGCGGATCTCGGGTTCGGTGAGTTCTCCCGGGTTCGTGCGCAAAAACTCAGCGCAGCTCGCGCGGGAGCGACTCGAGCAGCCGTAGCCACAGCTCGCTGGCGGTCGGATAGCTGGGCACGGCGTGGCGCAGCACCGACACCGGCACCTGGCCGACGATGGCGATGGTGGCGGCGTGGACGAGCTCCCCGGCCTCGGGCCCGACGAAGGTCGCCCCCACCAGCGTCCCGGCACGCCGATCCACGACCAGCCGGGCCTCGCCCACCAGGTCGTCGCGCAGCAGGCCCGCGCCGGCCGCGGCCGAGAAGGGCACGCTCGCGACGACGACCTCGACACCGGCGTCGCGCGCCTGCTGCTCGGTCTGGCCGACGCTGCCGATCTGCGGGTTGGTGAAGACGGCCTGCGGCACCGGCACCACGGGCGGGCTGGGCAGCGGCTCACGCCCCTCGGCGCGGGCGGCGATGGCCTCGCCGACGACGCGGGCGCGGTACTTCCCCCAGTGCGTCAGCGGCGCCTCCCCGCTCGCGTCGCCGACGGCGTGCAGCCAGACCGGCAGCGCATCGGGACGCTGGAGCACGTCATCCTCGGTCAAGCCCACGGCGTCGAGGCCCACGTCGCCTAGGCGGGGATGCCGGCCGACGGCCACCAGGACCTCGTCGGCCCGGATCGTGCCGCCGGAGGTGGTGAGCTCTACGGGACCGCCGTGCACGCGGCCGAGCCCGGTGTCCTCGGCGTCGGGACGGACCACCTCGGTGACGGTCGTCTCGAGCAGCACCGTGACGCCGGCGTCCCTCAGCGAGTCCAGGACCAGGTCGGCGGCGAACGCCTCGAGCTTCGGCAGCAGCCGCTTCCCGCGCACGATCAGGGTCACCGCAGAGCCGAGCCCGGCCATCCATGTCGCTGCCTCGCACGCGACCACGCCACCGCCGACGATGGCCAGCCGGCCCGGCACGTCGACCACCCCGGTGGCGTCGCGCGAGCCCCACGGACAGGCATTCGCGTAGACCTCGGGCACGGTCGCGCTGCTGCCTCCCGCCAGCACCACCGCCTCGCGCGCGTAGACCGTGTGCTCGCCCTCGGGCCCGCTCACGGTGACGCGGCGCTCACCCACCAGCCGGCCGTGCCCGCGCATCACCTCGATGCCCGCCGACTGCGCCCAGCTCACCTGGCCGGCGTCGTCGTAGTGCGACACCCAGGTGTCCCGCCGTGCGAGGAGCGCGTCGCGGTCGAGCGTGGGACGAGCCAGCCCCGGCAGGTGCGCGGCGACGTCGGCCACCTCGAGCGGCCGCAGCAGCGCCTTGCTCGGCATACAGGCGTAGTAGGAGCACTCGCCGCCGAGCAGCTCGCCCTCCACGATCAGGGCCGTCCGGTCGCTGCCCTCGATGGCGTACTGCGCGGCGTTCTCCCCCGCGGGACCACCACCGATGACGACGACGTCAACGGTGGTGTCGGACTCGGTGGTGACGGACTCGGTGGTGGCGGACTCGGCAGCAGCGTTCTCGGCGTCCATGGCGCCAGTCTGCCCCACGTCACCCGCCCGTGAGCGAGCCCACGGCCCGCGCCACCACGAGCAGCGAGGTGAGCAGGGCTGCGGTGGCCTGGGTCGCCATCAGGAGCTTCGCGCGCGAGCTGAGCGGCATGGTGTCGGTGGGGCTGAACGCGCTGGAGTTGGTCACCGACAGATAGAGGTAGTCGGCGAACACCGGCCTCCAGTCGGAGTCCTCGCTCGAGCTGGCGCGCACCTCGTCCACGGCGCCGTGGTTCTCGTCCTGCGAGAAGCGCCAATCGGCCCGCGGAATCTTGTTGCGCGGCAACATCCTTCGCGCCACAGGCCCACCGCGGTCGAGCTCCCAGTAGACCAGGGCGAAGCCGATCACGTTGGTGCCCCACACCTGCATCGCCCCACGCAGCATCGCCATGCCGTCGGCGTCGCTGCCCAGCTGGGTGACCAGCAGGCCGAGGGACACGAGGTTGCTGACGATGACGAGCACGGCGAGCGCGAGGGCTGCGATCCGGGACCAGCGGCTCTGCCGGGCCATCCGCCAGGGGTTCGTCGCGACCAGGGCGACCAGGAGGGCTACCTCGATGACGGGGATGACCACCCGCGGACCGAGCAGCAACGAATCGGGCAGCAGGGCATAGAGCACGACTGCCACCAGCGTCGCGATGACGGGTGGCAGCCGGTGCTCGCCCACGGGGCCGGCGTCGCGCTCGGGATCGGGACCGACGCCGGCCCGGGACTCGTTGCGCCCCAAGGTCATTCCTGCCCCTGGGTCATGCGCGCCCCTGGGTCATTCCTGCTCGGAAGCAGTGTGCGAGGGCTCCTTGGGACCGGCGGAGCGGTCGGCGGCCGTGACCTTCTCACCGGACTCACGGTCGACGTACTTCTCGGGGTTCTTGTTGCGCGGGGTGATCCCCTCGGCGGCCTTCTGCGCCATGAACCGCTGGAAGTCGATCGCCACCTCGTGGCGCAGCTCGAGCGAGGCCTGCTGCCTGAAGTCGGCCAGGTCCTGGCGCTCCTCCTCGCCCATGTGCTTGCTGTTGGCGACGTTGGCGTCGACGACGGCGGTCCACCACGCGTCGGTGCCGACCTTCTCCTCGCCCGCGCGGCGCACGGCGTCGCGAATCTTGTTGTGGTCGCCCACGGCGTCCTCGACCTCTTCGTCGGCGCTCGGGGCGTCCGCGGCGCCCGTGCCGAGCGCCAGCAGCGGCGGGTAGAAGAAGCGCTCCTCGGCCTCTGCGTGCGTCTCCAGCAGGATGGCCAGCCGGTCCCAGACCGCGCTCAGGCCCTCGGTGTCGTCGCGCGGCCACTGCTCCAGCTCGGCGAACTGGCGCCGCTGCTCGTCGTGCTGGTGCTGGATGATCTCGCAGATGTCCACGCTGGGTCTCCTTCGTCGGTGGGTTGCTGAGGTGAGGGCGGCGGGCTGGTAGAGCCCACCGCCGTCACCTCATGCTTGCACCTGATGCTTGCACGTTCCGGGGCCGAAGAATGCGTCCGCGGTGGAGATTTCCTGCAGACGGTCGTAGACCGTCCGCGGCGGTTCGGTCAGCCGCTCCGTTCGGGGACGGTCAGCCGCGCCGGCCGGCGCGGGTGCCGGCCGAGAACGCGGCGGCGCCGCCACTGCGGGGACGACCGCCCTCGGTGCGGCGAGGCGATCTGGAGCGACCGCCGGGCTGGCCACCCGAGCGACCGCTGCCACCCGAGCGGGCGCCGGCCTGACCGCCGGACCGACCGCCGGCCTGACCACCCGAGCGGCCGTTGCCGCCGGAGCGACCCTGACCACCGGAGCGACCCTGACCGCCCGAGCGGCCGCTGCCGCCAGAGCGACCCTGCCCACCGGAGCGACCGTTGCCACCCGAGGCCACCTGGGCCGAGACCGGCGCGGGCGCGCGGAACTCGCGCTCACCGGGGGCGAGCTCGCGCAGCAGCGGGTGCTCGGCGGTGACGCGCGTCGTGGTCGGCCGGATGCCGGCCTTGCGGGTGAGGTCGCGCACGTCGCGCACCTGGTCGTCGGTCATCATCGTGACGACGGTGCCCGACGCGCCGGCGCGGGCCGTGCGACCCGAGCGGTGCAGGTATGCCTTGTGCTCGACCGGCGGGTCGGCGTGGATGACCAGGCCCACGTCGTCGACGTGGATGCCACGCGCGGCGATGTCGGTGGCGACCAGGGTCTCCACCTCGCCGGAGTGGAACGCCTCCATCGTGCGGGTGCGCGCGCTCTGGCTGAGGTTGCCGTGCAGCTCCACGGCCGGCACGTGCGAGGCCGTCAGCTGGCGGGCCAGCTTCTTCGCGCGGTGCTTGGTGCGGGTGAAGATCACCGTGCGCCCAGGGGCCGCGGCGAGATCCAGCAGCACCGGGAGGTACGCGTCGTCGGTGACGTGGAGCACGTGGTGGCTCATCGTCGCGACGGGCGACTGGGGCGAGTCCGCTTCGTGCTTCACGGGCTTCACGAGGTAGCGACGGACCAGCTGGTCGATGCCGGAGTCGAGGGTGGCGCTGAAGAGCATCCGCTGACCGCCCCGCGGGGTCTTGTCGAGCAGCCGCTTCACGCCGGGCAGGAAGCCGAGGTCGGCCATGTGGTCGGCCTCGTCGAGGATGGTGATCTCGATGTCGGCCAGGCTCACGTGCCCCTGCCCGATGAGGTCCTCGAGACGTCCGGGGCAGGCGACCACGATGTCTACGCCATGGCGCAGCGCGGTGACCTGCGGGCCCTGACCCACGCCACCGAAGACGGTGCGCGAGGTCAGGCCGGCCGCCTGCGCGAGCGGGGCGAGCGCGGTGTCGATCTGGGTGACCAGCTCACGCGTCGGCGCGAGGATCAGGGCACGCGGGTGACCGGCGCGGCGGGGTGCCTTGCGCTGCGCGAGGCGCGCCACCATGGGCAGCAGGAACGCGTAGGTCTTGCCCGAGCCGGTGCGGCCGCGGCCGAGCACGTCGCGCCCGGCGAGGGAGTCCGGCAACGTGGCGGCCTGGATGGGAGTAGGGGTCGTGATGCCCTGCGCAGCAAGGAGATTCACGAGGTTGGCGGGCACGCCGAGCGTGCCGAAGGTGTCGGTGGACACAGAGATGAGAGGCTCCGTAAGGAAGGGGTGCTGTCGGTTCTGCCCGGCGCGACGGGATCTGAGTTCCCCGTGTTCGCGGCGCAACGGCGTCGACAAGAGAAAAGGGAGCCAGAGGCAGAACGAAGCAGGCTCCGGCACCAATTCTACCCGCTGCGGCGCCATGCTCGGTCGTCGAAGGGTCCGGGAGCGGTCGTCGAGCAGCCCGTAGAACGGCTGGCGGGAGGTGTCAGCCGGCCCAGCCGGCACGCAGCACCCCCGGCTAGGCTCCGAACCATGACGAGCGTCGAGCAAGCGCAGAAGTCCCTGGCCGAGGCCCAGGCCCTGCTGGAGCAGGTCGAGGCCGACACCACCCGCCTCGACGAGACGGTGGCCTGGCTCGAGGAGGCGTTGGAGCGGGCGCACCGCCTGGACGCCTACTACCGCGGTGAGGGGGCGCAGGACGTGGAGACGGTCCTGGCCGACCGGGCCGACGCGGTCACGCCGCCGGTCGCCGGCGAGGACGCCGCGTGGGAGGCGCTGGCCGACCTCGATGCGGCGGTGCTGCGGATGCTCCGGGTCACCACCGCCGAGGTCACCCGCTCGCTCGACGACTGAGCGGCTACGACACCGGCCGCCGGCGCACGTCCCCGGTCCAGCTGCGGGCCGTGGTGGTGGTGAGGGTGTACATGATGGCCAGGTCGACGGCGAAGTCGGCGAGCGTGCCGATGCCCTGCGAGCCGATGCCGACGTGGCTCGCGAGGGTGGCGGCGGCGACGCCGAGCAGCCCGACGCGCGCCCAGGAGCGGCCGCGGTAGGTCTCGAACGCGAGGACCAGCATGCCGACGCCGAGCGCGGTGAGCAGCGTCGCGGAGACCGTGCGGGCAGTCGCCGCCTGCGCCGCGTCCGCGAGGCCCGTCGACACGCGGGGGTCCAGCGTCAGCAGGTCGTAGAGCCGTCGGCCGCTCCCAGCGAGCGTGGACACGAGCGCCAGGACGGCGGCGAGCAGGACCGTCGGGGGCCGAGACGCGACGTCGCCGCCTCGACGACTGGAGGAGCCCGGCCGTGAGCCGTCTGTCCGCGAGCGATCCGGACCCGAGACGTCTGGCTGCGAGGGGTCTACGGGAGCGGTGGCGGTCACGGCGGCGAGGTCGAGCACGGGCAGGTTGCCGTCGGTGTGGATGACGTCGCCGCCGCCGTTGCGCGAGTGGTAGCCGGTGGAGAAGTCCTCGATGACGTGGACGGAGACGGCCGGCTCCGCCGTGGTGACGGTGTCGACGACGTGGTCGCGCTCGACGTCGATGTCGCCGTCGATCTTGTGCGTGACCTGCAGGGTGAACAACGAAAGTCCTACAGCGCGATCAAAGCTCGCGGCCGCCAGCCAGTCGACCTGGTGCCCGCCGGGCAGCAGCCACCCGGTCGGCGTGCGCCAGAAGCGCACGTGGTGGCGCTGCGAGGCGTTGCCACCGACCTGTTGCTCGTAGGCGAAGGTCTCCATCGCGCCGAAGAGGAACAGCGGGCTGACCGGTGCCGTGGGATAGCTGCGCTTGGCCACCGCGCTCACGATGATGTCCCAGCTGGAGCGCAGCGTCACCGGGTCGGCCATCGACCACCCGGCCTGCCGCATCGTGGTGTGCACCTGGTCCTCGGTGCCGCGCAGCGCGACGTTGACCGCGTCGCCCAGCACCCCGTCCCCGGCTCGCGTGCGCCCCATGAAGTAGTCGGGCACGTAGATCGCGCTGAGGATCTGGTTGAGCCGAGGCAGCGCCAGATAGGCGAGCACGGCCCAGAAGAGCAGCAGCGCCAGGACGTGCTGGAGGAGGTTGCCGCCGGACCGCACGATGACGTAGGCGAAGTAGAACGCGAACGCCGTGGCCGCGACGAAGAACGCGTTCTCGACGACGCTCAGCCGCAGCAGGTGTCGGTGGCCCGGCGCGATCACCTTGCGCGGCGGCCGGCCCGTCGTCCCCGTGCTCATGACTGTCTCCGCCTCCCCCGCCGTCGCCTGCGGCGCTCCTGCGCCGATCCTAGACTCGGGCCTGTGGACACGCGCCGAGAGGTCATGGGTCGAGAGGTCACCATCGTCGGGGGCGGCATTGCCGGGCTGGCGCTGGCCGCCACGCTGGACCCGCGCCGCTTCGACGTCTCGCTGCTCGAGGGCCAGCCGGGTCGGCACGCCTCCGGCAGTGCTCTCGGCATGTGGCCCGCAGCGCGAAAGGCGTTGCGGCGCATCGGGGTTGCCGAGATGCTCGACGACGCTGCGCCGCCGACCCCTGCGGTGGGATCGCTCTACGACAGTGCGGGGCGCGAGCTCGTCGCCGCCCCGGGACCCGACCTGCAGCTCGTGGAGCGCGGTCGGCTGATGGCGGCGCTGCGCGCAGCCGTGCCCGACTCGGTCGCGCTGGAGACCCGTGAGGTCGTCGACGCCGCTGCGCTCCCGGGGGACCTCGTGGTCGGCGCCGACGGCGTGCGCAGTCGGGTGCGCGGTCTCGTCGCCCCCCACGCCGTAGACCGGGTGGAGACGCCCTACGTCGCGTTGCGTGGCATCGTGCCCGCCGCGCGCCTCGGGCCGCTCGACACGCAGCCGTTCGACACGATGCCCTCCGACACGCAGCCGTTCGACACGCTGCCGTTCGGCGAGTACTGGGGCCCGGGAAGGCTTTTCGGCCTGGTGCCGCTGGCGGGCGAACGGTGCTACTGGTTCGCGACGCATCGCAGCGCCCTCGGCCCGGAGCCGCTGGACGTGGACGCCGTCGTGGCCGAGGCGCAGGCGGTGTTCGCGGACGCGGCGCCCATCGCCCGCACCACCCTGCAGTCTGCGGGGAGCGCGGCCGGCACGCTCGCGACCCGGCTGTGGGTGGCGCCGCCGATGCGCCGCTACGTGCACGGCCGGTACGTGGTGATGGGTGACGCCGCGCATGCGTCCCTGCCCAACCTCGGTCGCGGCGCGTGCGACGCGATCCTCGACGCGGTGACGCTCGGCGAGACCCTCAACGCCGGCGGCTCGCTGCTCGCCTGGCAGGCTCGGCGGCTCCCGCTCACCCAGGGCGCCCGGGTCCTGGCGGGGCGAGTCATGGCTCTGGCACTCGCTGCTCGCGGTCAGCGCGCCCGCGACACCGCCCTCGCCGGGGTCGGGCGACTAGCGCGCCTGGCCGCCTCGACTCACCAGGGACCGGCGACCGCGCGGTAGGGGAGCCGGAGATACTGCGAGGTCTGCACCTGGCTCGTGGCGACCACTCGGCCGGCACACAGTCCCCGCGCCTTCAACCCGGCAGCGATGGCCGGGAGCGCCTCGATCGCATGCAGCCCACCCTGGTCGTGCAGGTCGATGATCCCGCCCGCCTGCACCTGCAGGGCCAGGTCCGTGATCTCGTGGGCGCTGTTCTTGGTCCAGTCCTTGGTGTCCGTGGACCAGAGCACCTCGAGCAGCCCGAGCTCCTTGGCGACCCGGCCCACGGTCGGGTTGGTCTCACCGTGCGGCGGCCGGAAGAGGCGCACGTCGGTGATGCCCAGCGACCGCTCGATGTCCCGCTGGCCGACGATCTCGCTGCGCACCTCCGCCTCGGACTTCGTCGTCAGGTGCGGGTGGTTGGCCGTGTGGTTGCCGACCTCGTGCCCGTCCGCCACCATCTGCCGCACGTGGTCCGGGAACGTCTTCACCATGTAGCCCATGGTGAAGAACGTCGCCCTGAGGTGGAGCTCGTCCAGCGTCCTGAGCAGTCGCGGGGTGTCCACGCTCGGACCGTCGTCGAAGGTCAGCGCGACGTAGCCGCGACACGGGGTGCCCTCGGTCCCCGCCTCCGCCACGATCGACCGAGACGAGGTCGGCGGCTGCGGCGCCAACGCCTCGCTCTGCGGCCCGCAGGCGCTCACCCCGACCGCCAGGGCCAGCAGCCCTGTCACGACCCGTCCTCGACCACACCCCATGGCACTCCCCCTGTCCCCGGGGTCCAGTGTGCTACAGAGCGTGACCGCTCACCGGGATTTGGGCGACACCGGCTGTCCCTCGGCGAGCGCGACGTCCCGGTCCAGCAGCTCCCGCATGGCGGCCTCCTGCTCGGGTGAGTCCCACGGCACCTGGTCGAACCCCGAGCGCGACTCCGCGACGATCCGCTCGAGTCCGGCGGCAGAGATCAGGCCGAGGCGGCGCGCGATCACGCCCGCGCCCACGTAGGTGTCGACGAAGTGGATGCCGCCCTCGGTGTGCCGGGCGCGCTCCTCGGGAGGTGTGGCGACGACGTCGTGGATGAAGACGGCCTTGACGACCCGCCCGTGCGCCTCGTACATCCGCTCGCCGACGAGCACGTCACCCTGCCCGGAGTCGCCGATGAAGACCAGGTCGTACTCCGGGTAGATCGCGTTGTAGTGCTCGATGTTCTGCAGCTTCTTGCCGGCCATCGCATCCTTGGCGTGCAGGCTGAGGAAGCCCCCGGAGAGCACCGACGAGGTGCCGATCCCGGCCTTGCGCAACGAGTCTCGCGTGTGGTTCTCGATCAGCCCGAGCGCGTCCATCGGTCGCGCGGTCACGAACGTCAGGTCACCCGTGGACCGAGGCGCGTCGTCGGGTCCCTGGTCCAGCGCCTCGTAGAGCGCGAGTACCCCCGGGATGAGCGTGCCCTTGGGATACCGCGTCTCGTGGATCCGGGAGAACGCCGTGTCGTCGATGTCCGAGAGCACCTTGGCCTCGCGCACCGTCGCCGCACCGGCCTGCGACTGGAAGTGCTCGACCAGCCGGGTGCGCACCTCGTCGTCGTCGATGTCGACGAACACCAGGCCCTCGAGGTCGTGGTGGTCCGTGCGCTGGTTGACCTGGTTCTTCAGCGCCGTCAGCTCGTCCCCGCGCAGCGCCAGGAAGAGGTCGAGGATCGCCCGCTCCATCTCTGCGGTGGTGTGGCCCTCCTGCATGGCGTGGATCAGGGCGGCCTGGGCCTCGATCGACAGGTCCGCACGCCGCCGCCGGGCGAGCAGGTCGATCAGCTCGCTGCGCAGGTCTGGGCCGAAGACGCGGTTGTCGACGCTGGTCATGAGCGGGCGTGCGACGCCGCCGGTCAGCGCGTCGTTCAGCTCCTCGGGGCTCGCCGCCTCCAGCAGCGCGAGGAGCTCGCGCTCCTCGCCCTCGGCGGTGTGGCCGTCCACCAACGACTGCACCAGTGCCACGAGCTCCGGCATCGTTCACCCTCTCTGGTCGACTGGGGCCGATCAGCTCGGCCCAGATCAGCACGCCCACCCCATCCTTCCCGACGCGGCCGACGCGGCCGACGCGGGGCGCACCGGCGGGTCAGGCGCAGTCGATGCACCGGGCCGCAGCGGCACGGGCCTCGAGCCGGGCGGCCCCGATGGGTCTACCGCAGCTCGTGCAGACGCCGTAGGTGCCGGCGTCGAGGCGCGCGAGCGCCGCGTCGATCTGCGCGACCTGGCGGGCCGTGCCGCGCGCGAGCGAGCTGACCAGCGAGCGCTCGGCCGCGATCGTGCTGCCCTCGGGATCGTGCTCGTCGTCCAGGTTGCTGTCCCGCGCGGCGTCGACGATGTCGTCGAAGCTGGTGCCGAGGTCGCGCATCCGCTCGACCGCCTCGGCCCGGTCGGCGAGCAGCCGCGCCCGGTGGTCCGCGTCGCTCATCGCGCCCTCGCCCATCGCACCGTCGCTCATCGCACCCAGCTCAACCGGTCGCGATGCTGGTGACGAGGTTGATCGTGCTGGCCAGCACGACGACGCCGAAGACGTAGGCGAGCAGGCAGTGCCGCAGCGCGACCGAGCGGATCTCGGTGCTGGACACCGAGGTGTCCGAGACCTGATAGGTCATGCCGAGGTTGTAGCTGAAGTAGAAGAAGTCGCGATAGGCGGGCGGCTGCTTGGAGTTGAAGTCGATCCCGCCACCGGTGCCCTCGTGGTAGTAGAGGTAGGCGTAGCGGCCGGCGTACATCAGGTGGACGCTGCCCCAGGCGAGGAACACGGCGAGCAGCGCCAGCGCCGCCGCGGTCTTGCCCTCCGCCGAGCCGCCCAGCACCACGAGGATGCCGATGCCGAACAGCCCGCACAGCGAGATGGCGACGACCAACAGCTCCTCGACCGCAGGGTTGAAGTCCTCGCGTCGAGCGTTGTCACTGGTGAGCGTCGCGTCCAGCGGCCACAGGCTGATCCAGCCGGACGCGACGAACACCGCGTGCAGCGCCGTGATCCCGATGAGCGCGCCGAGCGGCAGGTCGGACAACGGGACGCTGATGGCCCCCGCGATGAGGCCCACCAGCACGGCCACGGTGAACCGGTTGGCGGCACTCATCGGCAGCTTGGGTCCAGACCTCGGCGCCATGCGCCCCTCCTGTCGTCGTCGCGGGCGTCGTCAGGTCATCGTCGCTCATCGAGGCTGTGATCGTGGCGGTGACCGACGCCGTGATCGACGCGAGCCTCAGCCGGTGAGCCCGAGACCGCGGCGACCGGTGTCGTTCAGCTGGTCCTCGCGGTAGCGGTCGGCCCACTCGACCTCGTAGTGCTCCTCGGGGAAGTCCGCCGGGCTCTCACCGGCGCGGAAGGCCTTGAGGACCAGCTCGGCGTAGGCGGCGTTCTTGGCGCACCAGGGGGCGGCCGGGATGTACATCACGTTGCCCCAACCCTTCTGATCCTCAACGGGTTCCACGCCGTGGATCATGTCGCAGTGCCACCACACCGAGTCCCCCGGCTGGACGTCGGGGATGCCTGCGGTCGCCTCGAGGAGCAACGGGTGCCACTGCTCGTTGGCCGGGAAGACCTGGTTGACGGTCACCCCGCACATCTCGTCCTCGGGCACGTCCGGCAGGAGCGGGCGCAGCATCAGGTAGGCCATGGCGTGCGGGATCGGCACGGTGTAGAGCACGCCCTGGTCGTGGTCCATCTCCGACAGCGCCGTCCAGCCTTGGAAGGTGCGGAAGACCGAGCACATCGTGGAGCCGGGGTACTGCGCAGCGTCGGTGCGGTAGGCCGCGTCCCAGGGGTCGTACGCGTCGACGTTGCCGTCGAACAGGTGCCGGAAGTGCTGCTGGTAGCCCTGGGTCATCCACAGGTCCAGCGTGCCGGGGTCCAGGTGCGAGCCGAGCCCGGCGGAGGTCGCGCCCGGCGGGCGCCGCCGGATCCGGTCGGGGTAGAGCGAGTCGCGCTCGGGGTCGAACCACCGGACACCCTCGGACTCGCTCTTCCACAGCCCGTTGAGGAACGCCTGCGCCCTGGCCATCCGCGGGTGCTGACGCGCCTCCATCTGCGTCGGCGACCAGTAGACCGGGTAGATCTCGGGCTTGGAGCCGACCGTCCCGAAGAAGTCGTCACCGGGCCCCCGGTAGCTCTCGAAGAAGTGGTTGCGCTCGACGTAGTCGAGGATGTCGCGGTCCCACCCCTGCGCCTGCTCCCGGGGGAAGTGCCCGCGGATGACGACGCAGCCCCGTCGGCGCAGCAGGGCGAGCGTCTCGTAGGAGACCGTGCCCGCCTCGACGTCGGCGAAATCGACCTCGGGCCAGACGGACTCGCCCCGCGCCTTGGCGGCCTTGATGTCCTCGACCTCGGCACGGACCTTGGCCTCCACCTTCGCGAAGACCTCCTCGACGGTCGACCCGGACGCCTCGATGCGGGTGCGGATGGCTGCCTTGATCTCGCGGATGGCGGTGCCGAGGTCCTCCGGTGCCTCCTCCCAGTGCGGGAGCGGCGGGGTCGTCGTGGTGGTCGCGCTGGTGGTCGCGCTGGTGGCCGTGGTGGTGGCCGTGGTGGTGGCCGTGGTGGTGCTGGCCGTCGTGGTGCTGGTGGTCATGACGAGCTCCTTCGGTCGCGGGCCGGGCTGGTTTGGTAAGTTCTCCTAACCAATGGTGCCTCGCCTCTCGCGTTTTTGTAAAGAGGCTTAACGAAAGAACCTCATGGACGCCGATCTGCTCCGCCGCACGACCGATCGCCTGGTGCTCGCGGCCCTGCTCGACGCCGGGCAGCTGACCCGCGCCGAGCTCGCCCAGCGGGTCGGGATCTCCCGGCCGACCGCGTCGGAGAGCGTGCGGCGGCTCGCCGACGCCGGCCTGGTCGAGGAGGCGGGACGTCAGCAGGGAGCCCGTGGCCGGTCCGGGACCTACTGCCGGGTGGTGCCCGGTGCCGGTCGGGCCCTCGTCGCGCACGCGGGCCCCGGCGAGGTCGTGGCCGAGGTCGTCGACGCGGCCGCGGGACCCGACGAGAGCCCCGCCGCGGACCGGGTGCACCGGCACCCGATCGGGTCCACGACCACCGTGGCCGAGCTGACGACGGCCCTGCACACGCTGCTCGGCGAGGTCGAGGCCGCCCACGGCCCCCTCCCCGTAGACCGGGTGCTCAGCGTCGCGGACCCGGTGGACTCCGCGCACGGGCGCCTCGTCCTGCTCGAGGGCTCGCCCTTCGTCCTGGACGAGGGATCGCTGCGTGACGTGATCGGTGACGCCGGCGTCCTCGACAACGACGTGCACTGGGCTGCGTTGGCGGAGAGGGCAGCTCGAGCCGACGCGGGCGATCCGGTGGACAACTTCCTCTACGTCTACCTCGGTGCGGGGCTGGGGGCGGCAGTCGTCGACGAGGGGCGGCTCGTGACCGGCCGGCGTGGGCTGGGGGGCGAGATCGCCTACGTCCTCACCCAGGGCGCCGACGGTCGGGCGACCCGACTGCTCGACGCCCTTTGTGAACTCGACGTCGCGCTGCCCGGCACGACGAGCCTCGACCCCGTGCTGCTGCGCGAGCGCCTGGTCGACGAGGCCACCCGACGGCGCGTGGGCGAGGCCGTCGGGGGCGCCCTCGCGTCCTGCGTCAGCCTGCTCGACCCCGGCCTGGTGGTGCTCGGCGGGCCGTGGTCCGACGCACCCGGGCTGGTCGACGCACTGACCGAGGCCCTCGACCCGCTCGCCCCCTACCCGGTGCGCCTCGAGTCCGCCGTCGTGCGGCGGGACGCGCCGTTCCTCGGCGCACGGGCGCGAGCCGTCGCACTGGCTCGCGAGCGGTTGCTGGACGCGGTCTGATCCGGCCGCGGGGGGTCTACGGTAGGCACGACCCCATCGTCCGGACAGCACGGGAGACCCTGATGGCGACGCGACCGAAGGCCGCCGCACCAGCCGCACCAGCTGCCCCAGCCGCCGCGACCGACCGCGGAGACGCGCACGTCGCCGACACGCACGACCTGATCCGGGTGCAGGGGGCCCGGGAGAACAACCTCAAGGACGTCAGCCTGGACCTGCCCAAGCGCCGGCTGACGGCGTTCACCGGCGTGTCCGGGTCGGGCAAGAGCTCGCTGGTGTTCGCGACCATCGCCGCCGAGTCGCGGCGGATGATCAACGAGACCTACAGCACCTTCCTCCAAGGGTTCATGCCCAGCCTGTCGCGACCGGACGTGGACCTGCTCGACGGGCTGACCACGGCGATCATCGTCGGCCAGGAGCGGATGGGCGCCAACCCGCGCTCGACGGTCGGCACGGTCACCGACGCCAACGCGATGCTGCGCATGCTGTTCAGCCGGCTCGGCGACCCGCACGTCGGCTCGCCGAACGCGTACTCCTTCAACGTCCCCACCGTGTCGGGCGGTGGCGCGTTCACCGTGCAGCGCGGCGACAAGACGATCGCCCAGAAGGCCACCTACCACCAGCTCGGCGGCATGTGCCCGCGCTGCGAGGGCCGGGGCTCGGTCAGCGACTTCGACCTCACCGCGCTCTACGACGAGGACCTCTCGCTCAACGAGGGAGCGCTGACGATCCCGGGCTACTCGATGGACGGGTGGTACGGCCGGATCTACCCTGGCTCAGGCTTTTTCGACCCGGACAAG
Source organism: Arsenicicoccus piscis (assembly GCF_022568835.1). Classification (GTDB taxonomy): domain Bacteria; phylum Actinomycetota; class Actinomycetes; order Actinomycetales; family Dermatophilaceae; genus Arsenicicoccus; species Arsenicicoccus piscis. The sequence goes on along the minus strand of NZ_JAKZHV010000003.1, from coordinate 237,144 downwards.
CCGATCAAGAAGTTCACCAAGCGGCAGCTGCACGACCTGCTCTACAAGGAGCCCACCAAGATCAAGGTCGAGGGCATCAACCTCACCTACGAGGGGCTGATCCCCAAGATCTCGAAGTCCATGCTGTCCAAGGACGTCGAGGCGCTGCAGCCGCACATCCGCGCCTTCGTCGAGCGGGCGATCACCTTCACGACCTGCCCCGAGTGCGACGGCACCCGGCTCACCGCCGAGGCGCGCTCGTCGAAGATCGACGGCGTGAGCATCGCCGACGCCTGCGCCATGCAGATCAGCGACCTCGCCGAGTGGGTGCGCGGGCTCGAGGAGCCCTCGGTCGCACCGCTGCTCGTCGGGCTGCAGCACCTGCTCGACTCGTTCGTCGAGATCGGCCTCGGCTACCTGTCGCTCGAGCGACCCTCCGGCACGCTGTCCGGTGGAGAGTCCCAGCGGGTCAAGATGATTCGCCACCTGGGGTCCTCGCTGACCGACGTCACCTACGTCTTCGACGAGCCGACGATCGGGCTACACCCGCACGACATCCAGCGGATGAACGAGCTGCTGCTGCGGCTGCGCGACAAGGGCAACACCGTCCTCGTCGTCGAGCACAAGCCGGAAGCCATCGCGATCGCCGACCACGTCGTCGACCTCGGCCCGGGCGCCGGCACGGCCGGCGGCGAGATCGTCTTCGAGGGGACGGTCGACGGCCTGCGGGCGAGCGGCACCCTCACCGGGCGGCACCTGGACGACCGCGCCCGGCTCAAGGACGAGGTGCGCACCTCGACCGAGGCGCTGGAGATCCGCGGGGCGGACGAGAACAACCTCCAGGACGTCGACGTAGACCTCCCGCTCGGGGTCCTCGTCGTCGTCACCGGGGTCGCAGGGTCGGGCAAGAGCTCGCTCATCCACGGCTCGGTCGCCAAGCGCGAGGGCGTCGTGGCGATCGACCAGGGCGCCATCAAGGGGTCGCGGCGCAGCAACCCGGCCACCTATACCGGTCTGCTCGAGCCGATCCGCAAGGCGTTCGCGAAGGCCAACGGCGTCAAACCCGCTCTGTTCAGCGCCAACTCGGAGGGCGCCTGCCCCACCTGCAACGGTGCCGGCGTGATCTACACCGAGCTGGGGTTCATGGACACGGTGACCACCGTGTGCGAGGAGTGCCAGGGCAAGCGGTTCCAGGCGGCCGTGCTCGACTACACCCTCGGCGGCAAGGACATCAGCGAGGTGCTCGCGATGTCGGTCGACGAGGCGACGGCGTTCTTCGAGGCCGGCGAGTCACGAGTTCCGGCGGCGCACAAGATCCTGCGCCGGCTCTCCGACGTCGGGCTGGGCTACCTCAGCCTCGGTCAGCCCCTCACCACGCTGTCCGGCGGCGAGCGGCAGCGGCTGAAGCTGGCCACGCGCATGGCCGAGAAGGGTGGGATCTACATCCTCGACGAGCCGACCACCGGCCTGCACCTCGCCGACGTCGAGCAGCTCCTCGCCCTGCTGGACCGGCTCGTCGACTCCGGCACGTCGGTCATCGTCATCGAGCACCACCAGGCGGTCATGGCACACGCCGACTGGATCATCGACCTCGGCCCGGGCGCGGGCCACGACGGCGGCACGGTCGTCTTCGAGGGCACCCCCGCCGACCTGGTCGCCGACCGCTCCACGCTCACCGGCCAGCACCTGGCCGCCTACGTCGGGGCGTAGGGCCCGCGCCCTCAGCGCCCCCGCCCAACACAGTGGCAGTCTGCACGTCAGATCTGACCAGCAGACTGCCACCATCCTTCGGGCGCCCTCAGTAGCTAAAGGTCGTGCAGCTGTCGTCACCGATCCACTGCCACAGCTGGACGGTCCCGCCCTTGGTGGCGTTGTCGACGAAGGTCGACGGATCGAGGCCCTTGGCGTCCACGCAGATGCCGCAGACGAGCATCGAGCCACCAGCCGCTGCGTAGCGGGACAGCAGGGTCGGCAACGGTGGGCAGCCCTCACAAGCGACCCCACGGGCTACGCCGGAGACGGCGAGGCGGACGGCCTCCTTGGTGAGAAACATCGTCGTCTCCCGGCCGGCCTCGGCTGCGGCGACGGCAACCAGGAACGCGACGGTGACCTTCTCCGGGTCCTCCAGACCGGTGGTGAGACTGATGGCGGCCTTGCTCATGGCGACTCCCCTCGCACTGACGGGTCCGGGCGACCCGACACCTCGACGCTACGAAGTCGGGTCTGCGACCACATCCGCGTGGCCACCCAACGTTCGACCCACCGTTGGACCGGCTACGTAGTCGCCGCCACCCACCCGACGAGCAAGGGACGAGCCGACTCAGCGGTCGCGGACCCACCGCACGACGGCGACGGCCCGAGCGGTCGGCCCGCCGACACCGAGCTTGGTGTAGACGTTCTGCAGGTGCCGCTCCACGGTGCGCACGCTCAGGGTGAGGGCCGTCGCGATGGCGCCGTTGGTGAGACCTTGCGCGGCGAGGCCCAGCACCTCCGCCTCGCGCCGGCTCAGCACCTCGTCCAGCGGCCGCCCCCCGTCCTGGCCACCCTCGGTGGCCGGTCGCCCGTCGACGTCGGGCGTGGCAAGGAAGGCACGAACCTCGGTGATGAAGACCTGCCACGCGGGCTCGTCCGCCAGCAGGATGTGGTTGGCGCTGTCGAGGACGACCAGCCGGGCGCCCGGGATGCCGTGCGCGAGCAGGAGAGAGTGCTCGAACGCATTCATCCGCTCGTGGCGCGAGTGCAGGATCAGTGTCGGCGCGGTGACCTGCGCCAGCACGTCGAGGGCGTCTGCCTCGCCGCGCTGGCGCCGGGCCGCGTAGGCCGTGCGCGCCGAGACCGCACGCTGCTGCAGGTCGTCGACCCAGCGCATCTGCTGCTCGGTCGCTCCGGGAATCATCATGGTGGTGAAGACGCGTCGGAACAGCGGGTCCTTGCGGTCCCAGCCCGCCCGGATCATCGCCTCGAAGGCCGCTTCGAGCTCCCGGTCGTCGTCGGTGACGTGGTTGCCCACCCCCGCGTAGGTGCTGGCACACACCAGGTGCGACACCCGCTCGGGGTGCCGCACCGTGTAGTGAAGCGCGACCGGCCCGCCCTGCGCCATGGCCATCAGGGCGAACCGGCCGAGCCCGAGGTCGTCGACCACCTGCGTCAGGTCATCGATGCGTCGCTCGAGGCTGAAGTCCGTCACGTCCCGCTGGGACAGACCGTGGCCGCGCTCGTCGAACCGCACGACCGTGTGGTCGCGCCCGAGCTCGACGAGGTAGTGCCGCCACACCGGTGACTGCCAGTCGAATTCCAGGTGGCTGAGCCAACAGCTGTCCAGCACCAGCGGCGGACCGGCGCCGTGCACGGCATAGGCGATCGTGGTGCCGTCGATGGACCGACAGAACCGGACCCGCTGCTGGCTCCCGCGTGGGGAGCCACCGCCCATCGTCCGAGCGTAGACCTCCCAGCAGGGGACGGTCTACGGGGTCGGCATGCCGCCGTTGACGTTGAGCGTCTCGCCGACGACGTAGCTGGACTCGGGCGACGCGAGGAACACGTAGGCGGGTGCCAGCTCGGTCGGCTGCCCCGCACGACCGAGCGCCGTGCTCTGCCCGAACTCGGGAAGGGCCTCCGGCAGCTGCCCGCCCGACGGCTGCAGCGGCGTCCAGATCGGTCCCGGCGCAACGGCATTCACGCGGATGCCCTTCTCCGCGAGCGCCTCCGACAGGCCCTTGGTGAAGTTGTTGATGGCCGCCTTCGTCGACGCGTAGTCGATGAGGGTCGGGGACGGCGAGTAGGCCTGGATCGACGTGGTGTTGATGATCGTCGAGCCGGGCTTCAGGTGCGGCAGGGCGGCGCGCACCAGGCGGAACATCGCCAGGATGTTGATGTCGTAGGTGGCTTCCAGCTGCTCGTCGTCGATGTCGTCGAACGACTCGGTCGCCACCTGCTTGCCACCGTTGTTGACGAGGATGTCGAGGCCGCCGAGCGCCTTCACGGCCTGCTCGACCAGACTCTTGGCGAACGCCTTGTCGCGCAGGTCACCAGCGATCGTCTCGACGGTGCGGCCGTCGGCGCGGATGACCTCGGCCACCTCCTGGGCGTCGCTCTCCTCCTCGGGGAGGTAGGTGATCACGACGTCGGCGCCCTCGCGCGAGAAGGCGATCGCCGTGGCGGCACCGATGCCGGAGTCACCGCCGGTGATGAGCGCCTTGCGGCCCTCGAGCCGGCCCGTGCCGCGGTAGGACTTCTCGCCGAGGTCGGCCTTCGGAGTCATCTCGGAGTCGAGCCCGGTGCCCGGCAACGCCTTCGCCGGCGGGCTGATGACCGGGTAGCGCTTGGTGGGGTCCTGGAAGACGAGCTGGTCGGTCGTGGTCTGGTCGGCGTTCTGCGTCGCGCCGTTCTGCTTCTTGTCCTGGGAGGACATGACTCTCCTTAGCGGTTGAGGAAGCGGTGAGTGTCCTTCTCACCCCCTACCCGTACTCCGCGCCCGCAGACGTGGTTGCATCGGCCGGTCCTCTGCTTGCGCTCGCCCGGCCGGTGCTCGCTATCGTCGGTGGCATACCGACACCGACCCAGCCCCGTCGCGAGAGGACCCAGCCATGACCTTCGAGGTAGACCACTACCAGGCCGCGAGCGACCGCTACGAGTCGATGCCCTACCGCCGCTCGGGGCGCAGCGGGCTCGACCTGCCCGCCGTCTCGCTCGGCCTGTGGCACAACTTCGGCGACGACACCCCGCTCGAGCGCCAGCGCGAGATCCTCTGCCGCGCCTTCGATCTCGGGGTCACGCACTTCGACCTGGCCAACAACTACGGCCCGGAGTACGGCTCCGCCGAGCGCAACTTCGGCCGCCACCTCAAGCGCGACCTCGGGCGCTACCGGGACGAGCTGATCATCTCGTCCAAGGCGGGCTACGACATGTGGCCGGGTCCCTACGGCCAGGGTGGGGGCTCGCGCAAGTACGTCCTCGCCTCGCTGGACCAGTCGCTGGAGCGGATGGGTCTCGACTACGTCGACATCTTCTACTCGCACCGCTTCGACGAGACGACACCGCTCGAGGAGACCATGGGCGCGCTGGACACGGCCGTGCGATCCGGCCGCGCGCTCTACGTGGGGGTGTCGTCGTACTCCGCAGAGCGCACCAAGGAGGCCCACGACATCCTGCGCTCGATGGGCACCCCGCTGGTGATCCACCAGCCGTCCTACTCCATGCTCAACCGCTGGGTCGAGAACGAGGGTCTGCTCGACGTGCTTGGCGAGGAGGGCATCGGCTGCATCGCGTTCTCACCGCTCGCGCAGGGGATGCTGACCAACAAGTACCTCAAAGGCGTGCCTGCCGACTCCCGTGCGGCACAAGGCAAGTCGCTGGACAAGGACCTGATCACCGACGAGGCGCTGAGCCACATCCGCGCGCTCAACGAGATCGCCGAGGAGCGCGGTCAGTCGCTCGCGCAGATGGCGCTCGCCTGGGTGCTGCGGGACAAGCGGGTCACCTCCGTGGTCGCCGGAGCCTCCTCGGTCAAGCAGCTCGAGGACAACGTCGGCGCGGTGCGCAACCTCGACTTCACCGACGCCGAGCTGGCCCGCATCGACGAGCACGCCGTCGACTCCGGCATCAACCTGTGGGCCAAGTCCTCGGACAAGTAGACCTCGGTCAAGCAGACCCCGGCGAGAGCCTGGGCCCGAGCCGCCGGCAGCGGAGGAGATCAGGCGATCGCCGTCAGTCGTCGGTGACCGTGACGGTGACGGGGATGTTGCCGCGGGTGGCGTTGCTGTAGGGGCACATCTGGTGAGCCTTGTCGGCGAGCTGCTGCGCCTCGTCGTGCGGCAGGTTGGGGATGACGACCTCGAGGGCCACCTCGAGCGCGAAGCCACCGGAGTCGTTGGGGCCGATGCCCACCCGGGCGCCCACGCTGGAGTCACCGAGGTCCGCCTTCGCGGCCCGCGCGACGGCCTGCAGCGCCGAGTGGAAGCAGGCGGCGTAGCCCGCGGCGAACAGCTGCTCGGGGTTGGTGCCGTCGCCGGACCCACCCATCTCCTTGGGCATGGCGAGCTGCAGGTCGATGCGCCCGTCGTCCGTGCGGGTGCGGCCGTTGCGGCCGGCGCCGGTGGAGATGGCTTCGGCGGTGTAGATCGTGGACATCGGATTCTCCTTCGATCGGTCGTGCCTGATGGATGGTCGAGCGGGTGATCGGTCAGCGTGCCGGGAGCTCCCGGGCGGTGGCAGAGGTGGCGGTGGTGGCGGCGCGGGATCGGAGATAGAGCGCAACCGTGGCGAGCGCAGCCGCGGCGGCAACGACCCCCACGGCGGTCGACTGCGGCTGGTCGGTGAACCGGGCGACCGCCACCCACACGAGCCCCCAGGTGATGCCGACGCCGACGGCGTACTGAGCCGGCAGCCGGCGCGCGAGGAACGCGGCGAGGCCGACGACCACCGCGATCACGACCACCGTCGCCCCCTCGGACGGCCCACCGGTGGCGGGCACCCCCGAGGCCACCAAGGTCGCGGCGATGTTGGCGCAGGTGGCGACGCAGACCCACCCGAGGTAGAGCCCGAACGTCCCGTCCACGGCCACTCGCTCTACGGTCGACGTGGCCGGCCGCCGGGCCAGGTGATCCACCAGCCGACCCAGCGTGACCAGCAGCGCGATCATCACGGCGACGCTGACCCAGAGCCAGCCCACCTGGGTCACCATCAACCAGGCGGCGTTGAGGACCATGCTCGCCGCCCCGAGATAGCCGGTGGCGCGCAGCCGATCGTCACGGCGATGCGCCGGCAGCCACTGCCAGATCACGTAGGCGAGCAGCCCGAGATAGATCACCGACCAGATCGAGAACGCCGTGCTCGCCGGCGCGATCAAGGTGGCGTCGGCGGCCAGCGTCCCTCCGGACGACTCGGCGACCCGGGTCCCGATCACCCCCGTCCCGAGCAGCGTGCCGAAGACACAGACCACCCCGCTGACGGTCACGACGAGCTGGCGGATCCGGTCTTGGCTCATGCCGGCAGGCTATCCGGCCAGCCTCCACAGCCCCTGACAACGCGTCCGAGCCACCGAACCTGCAGATGTCGGACACGACACGCCGCAGACCTGTCCGGGATCTGCCGTCTCGGCGGGACCCGGCGGGTCGAGCGAGGGGCTACTCCCCCGCGTAGGAACCGATCGAGTACTGGTTGCCCTCAGCGTCGCGCACCGTCGCAGAGCGTCCGCCGTAGTCCTGGTCCTCCGGCTCCATCACCGAGCTGCCGCCCGCGGCCAGCGCCTTCTCGTAGACCTCGTCGACGGCCTCGTCCGAGGGGACGACCAGGTAGCACGAGCCGACGCCGACGCGCCGCTGGTAGCTGCCGGCGGCGGCCGGAGCAGAGCGCTGCGCCGAGCCGCACATCACCCCACCGGCGCCACCCCAGGAGAGCTGGGCGTGCACGACGACGCTGGGGTCCGCCGGGTCCCGATGAACCCCCCGCTCCTCGAAGCCGATCGCGCGCAGGAAGGCGAGCCCGGCGTCCGCGTCGTCGAAGTGGATGCTGTGAAACAGAGTTGGTGTAGTCATGGCTCAAGCCTCCTGCGCCTCAAGCGGGTTCGTCTTGAAGGATGGGGAACACCTCGCGCCGCCACTGGGTCGGCGTCTGCCCGGACAGCTCGTGGAAGTCGCGGCTCAGGTGCGCCTGGTCCGCGTAGCCCGCCGCGCTCGCCACGTCGGCCCAGGCCCGGCCGGTCCGCGCGAGCGCTATGGCGGCGCCGAAGCGGTGCAGCCGCCGCACGTCCTGCGGGGTCATGCCGAACTCCGCCGCGAAACGGGTCGACAGGTGCCGCCGCGACCACCCCACCTCGCGCGCGAGCTCGGCCACGCCCAGCCGACCGTGGTGGCGCTCCAGCAGCCGCCAGGCGCGCGCCAGGTCGGCTGGGACCTCGCCGCCGGCGTCGCCGGCGTCGGCCCGCAGGGCGAGGAGGTGCTCCTCCAGCAGCCGGAACCGCTCGTGCCACGTCGAGGCCCAGAGCCGCTCGTGCAGCTCGGGGGTGACGCCGCGGGGCAGCTCGGCGTGCGGAGCCAACCCGCGGGCGATGGCGGCAGCGGGCACCCCGAGCAGCGCTCGGCAGCCGGCTGGGGTGAGGTCCAGCTGCACCCCGCGCTGCACACCATGGGTGTAGATCAGGACCGGTCGCGTGTGCAGCCCGCTGGCCAGCAACCAGTGCTGCTCGCGGGTCGACGGCTCACCGTGCCACTGGAGGTCCAGCGGCTCGTCGAAGCTGATGATGACCGTCACGCCCGGCCCCGGCACGCCGTGGTGCACCGCCCGTGGATCGACCCGGTAGTCGTAACCCACGACGCGGTGGACCAGCCCGGCCAGTCCCGGGTGCAGCCGCCGCTCCTGCATGGGGTCCAGGCTCGCACCGCAGGCAGGTGCGGTCCAGACCTCGGGTGGCAATCCACCCGGACGACGGCGACCGTCGATCGCGTCGGGTGGCAATGCCAGACCCTCCCTCGCTCTCCACCGGGCTCGTAGCGTGGTGGGTGTGGACCCCGGCCGGCCACCGCGCTGGCCACCCCCGTCAACCCCGCCAACCCCGAGACCTGGAGGGACCGCCCCATGACCACCCCGTCGCCCCCCACCAGCGCGGCCCCTACCAGCGCGGACGACCAGACCGACGTCGTCGTGGTGATCGGCAGCGGCTCGATCGGTCAGGCCATCACCCGGCGGGTGAGTGCCGGCCGGCACGTGATCGTCGCTGACCTGGTCGAGGCGAACGCCGAGGCGGCCGCGCAGACCCCTGCTGGACGCCGGCTTCGACGTGTCGACTGCGGTCGTCGACGTCTCGTCGCGCGAGTCGGTGACCGATCTGGCCCAGCGAGCGGCCGCGCACGGTCCGATCGTCGGGGTCATCCACGCCGCGGGCGTGTCGCCCTCGCAGGCGAGCCCGGACACCATCCTGCGCGTAGACCTCTACGGGACGGCGTTGGTGCTGGAGGTCTTCGGTGAGCTGATCGCCCCCGGTGGCTCCGGTGTCGTCATCGCGTCGCAGTCGGGGCACCGCCTCCCGGCACTCACCACCGAGGAGGACGAGGCCCTCGCGATGACGCCGACCGACGAGCTGCTCGACCTGCCACTGCTCGCCGACGTGAGCGACCCCCTGCACGCTTATCAGGTGTCGAAGCGCGCAAATGCGTTGCGGGTCAAGGCTGCTGCCGTCACCTGGGGTGAGCGGGGTGCGCGGAACAACTGCATCAGCCCGGGGATCATCATCACGCCGCTCGCCCGCGACGAGCTGACCGGCCCACGCGGTGAGGGCTACCGCGCCATGCTCGAGGGCTGCCCCGTGGGTCGCGCCGGAACTCCTGACGAGGTGGCGACGGTCGGCGAGCTGCTCATGAGCCCGGCGGGCGCCTTCATCACCGGGTCCGACATCCTCATGGACGGCGGCGTCACCGCGTCCTGGTTCTACGGGCCGCTGAGGCCCTGATCACGCGCACCCCTGATCACCCGCACCCACGAAATCCGTTCGACCACAGGCGGACTCACATGCACACTCGCACGCTTGGACAGGGACTCGAGGTCTCCGCGATCGGCCTCGGCTGCATGGGGATGTCGCAGAGCTACGGCCCGAACCCGGGCGATCGCGACGACATGATCGCCGTCCTGCGGTACGCCGTCGAGGAGGCCGGCATCACCTTCTTCGACACATCCAGGACAACCGCTCCGTCGGCACCAACTCGCGCCCCGAGCAGATCCGCCGGGTCGCCGACGAGTCGGTCAAGCGGTTGGGCATCGACGTGATCGACCTCTTCTACCAGCACCGCGTCGACCCCGACGTGCCGATCGAGGAGGTCGCCGGGACCGTCGGTGAGCTCGTGAGGGGTGCAGCCCGGGCCAGGTCGTCCTTGCGTGGCTGCTCGCCCAGCAGCCGTGGATCGTCCCGATCCCCGGCACCCGGCGCCGCGAGCGCCTGGACGAGAACGCCGGGTCGACGACCGTGGCTCTGTCGGCGGACGAGATGTCGGACCTGGACGCCCTCGCCGCGCGGATCGGCGTGCAGGGCAACCGCTACAACGACGCCGGGATGAGCGCCGTCGGTCTGTGACGCGTCAGAGCAGACCACGCATCGTGGAGATCTCCGCCTTCTGACCCGAGATGATCGACTCGGCGAGCGTGCGGACGGCCGGATCCTTCGTGGTGCCGAGCACCTGCTCCGACATGGTGACGGCACCCTCGTGATGGGCGATCATCATGCTCAACCAGCGTCGGTCGAAGTCGGCGCCGGTGGCGGCCTCGAGCTGGGCCATCTCCCTCGCGCTCATCATCCCGTCCCCGTGGTCGTGACCCATCCCGGTCGGCGCGGCGCTCGGCGCTCCCCAGCTCGCGAGCCACCCACGCATCGTGGCGATCTCTGGGTCCTGCGCCTTCTTGATCTGGGTAGCGAGGTCGCGCACCTGAGCGGACGCGCCGGGCTTGGCCAGGGCGAGGTCGGACATCTCCACGGCCTGCTCGTGGTGCGGGATCATCATCTGCGCGAAGCTGATGTCACCCTCCCGGGAGGCGTCGGCGCTGCCGGCCGCGCTCGGGGTGCTTGTGGATCCCATGGTGTTCGTGGTTGCCGGCGACGAGGTGGTGCTCGGCGAGGTCGTGGCATGGGCGGAGCCGTGCGCCCCGTCGTGCGAGCTGTCGGAGTCGCTCGCGCAGGCGGTGAGGCCGCCCACCACGAGAGCGGTGGCGACCAGCATCGAGCTGCGGAGCCGCAAGGGGGTCATGGCACTGTCTCCTTCGTTCGGGTGGTCCCTCGACCCTCGCACACGACGCTGGACGCAGAGACACCGGGTCGGCGTGGCGCCTGGCGGGACCATCAGTCGGTCACGTCCCCCGGCCGCCGACCGGCCAGGTGACAGAGTGACTGCACGATCACGTCCCCCGCAGCGACACTGCCCCGGTAGCCCGCCGGTCCAGCCCCTCGAGAGGTCATCTTGTGAGCCGCACCGCACCCGTCCCCGACCCTCCCCGGCAGGACCGCGACGAGTGGCTCGCCAAGGAAGCAGCCATCGCCGGCCGGCTCGCCGTGCTGACGCTGGTCGGGCTTGGCGCGATCTACCTGCTGATGCAGGTGACGACCGTCTTCGTCGGCGCCTTCCTGGGTTTCACCCAGACCGCGCTGCTGTGGCCGGTCGCGCGGCGCCTGCGACGGGTGATGCCGAGCGTCGTGGCCGCGCTGCTGTGCGTCACGGTCTACCTCGGAGCGTTCCTCGCCCTGTTCTGGTTCATCGGCGTGCGGGTCCTGGGCGACTGGGACGAGCTCGCCTCCGCCGCCCTCGGCGGCATCCAGGCCGCCGGCGACTGGGCGACCCGCAGCGGCATCGAGCTGCCGTCCGGGCTGCTCGACTCGCTCGAGACGCATCTGCGTGAGCGGATCGGTGGCATCGCCTCCGGCGTGGGCACGGCCGCGGTCACGACCCTGACCAGCCTCGGGACGCTGCTGACGGTGGTGGTGCTCGCGATCTTCCTCACGATCTTCGGGCTGACCTCCGGCGACAAGCTGTGGAACTCGATCCGCTCGGTCGTGCCTGTCCAGCGCCGCAGCCAGACCGACTCGGCCTTCCGCGGGACCGTCCGCACGGCCCGGGGCTGGATGTTCGCCTCGACCGTGACCGGCCTGGTCGACGGCCTGTTCATCGGCCTCGGCCTGTGGATCCTCGGCGTCCCGCTCGCCCTGCCGATCGGTGCGCTGACCTTCGTCCTCGGGTACGTCCCCATGGTCGGCGCCACCCTCGCCGGGGCGGTCGCCGTGATCGTGGCGCTCTTCTTCGGCGGCCCGATCACCGCCCTCTGGGCCCTGCTGATCGTGCTGGCCGTGCAGCAGATCGAGGGCAACGTCCTGTCGCCGCTGCTGCTGTCGCGGGCGATGGAGTTCAACCCGATCGTCACCCTGCTGCTCGCCGCCGTCGGTGGCACGGCCTACGGCATCGTCGGCCTGTTCCTCGCCGTGCCGCTCGCCGGGATCGTCACCGCAGCCGTCAAGGGCTGGCACGCCGGTGCGGGTGACGCCGCTGCGGTCGAGGGTGCGGATGACGAGGACGCGTCCGAGCCCGCCGATGCTGCGGGCGCCGAGGTCGAGGGCGCTCCGGCCGCCAAGGACCAGCACTCCGTAGACCGTGACCCCGCCGAGTCACGTGAGCTCACCGACCGCCCGACCACCGATGGCGAGACGGCGTCCCGACACCGAGACGGCAGTTAGTCACCCCCACCCCGCCGACGTCACCAACCGCCGTCTCAGTCGCCAACCCCCGTCTCGACCCGGCCGCAACCCCCTCCCACCAGGCTCAGACGCAGGAAGGGGAGGTCACCGCAACGGTGACCTCCCCTTCCTGGGAGTGGCGCGCCGGGTCAGCGGCGGCCGCTGATCGCCTTGACGGCGAAGAGCAGGATGCATGCGCCCAGGATGGCGGTCAGCATGCTGAAGATGAGCCCGCCGCCGGCCACGTCGACGCCGAGCAACGACAGCACCCAGCCGCCGAGCAGACCGCCGATGATGCCGACCACGATGTTCAGGCCGATGCCCTGCTGCGCGTCCGTGCTCATGATCTTGCTGGCGATCCATCCGGCGATGCCGCCGAAGATGATCCAACCGAGAATGCCCCAGCCCAAGATGATGTCCACCTTTCGTGAGGTTCCGAGAGAGGGTGACCGCTGATGGCGTCACCAGTGCCGCGCGAACCTGTTGGCCGGCGGGTTCTGGGGCAGTTGTCTCAGAGTTGCCTCGGTTCGCCCGCATCTCACCGCCATCCGGACATGAACGGACGCGTACGACACCCCTCTCCGGCGCCCAAACGGCGCCGAAGCCACACGATCTGGAGCCGCCAGATCCCGACGCTACGAGACCGTCACCTGGATCGAGTGGTAGCCGCTGGCCCCGTCGGGGGCGGGCGGCGCGACCTTGTCGGTCTCGGGTCGGCCGTCGGCGTCGATCGCGCGGATGGTGAGGGTGTGCCGTCCGCTCGTCGCCGGCCACTCGTAGACCCATTGGCGCCAGGCGTCGATCGTCGCGTCCGTGCCCAGTCGGGCCTGCTCCCACGGCCCGGAGTCGACGCGCACCTGCACGCCGCTGATGCCACGGTGCTGCGCCCAGGCGACCCCGGCCACCGCGACGGTGCCCGCGGCCACGGTGTCACCGTCGCGCGGCACGTCGATGCGCGACTGGGTCTTGACCGGCCCGAGCGCCGACCAGCCGCGCGGGGTCCAGTAGCCCATGTCGTCGGCGAACGTCGTCACCTTCAGCTCGCTCACCCACTTGGTGGCGCTCACGTAGCCGTACAGGCCGGGCACGACCAGCCGCACCGGGAAGCCGTGCTCGGGCAACAACGCCTCACCGTTCTGCGCCACCACGAGCAGCGTGCTGCGGTCGTCGGTCATCGCCTCGAGCGGCGTCCCGGCGGTGAAGCCGTCCACGCTGGTCGACAGCACCATGTCCGCACCCGGGCGAACTCCCGCTTCCTTCAACAGCTCTCGTACCGGCCACCCGGTCCACACCGCGTTGCCGTTGAGCGTCCCGCCGACCTCGTTCGAGACGCACATCAGGGTGACCATCGCCTCCTGCATCGGCTTGCTCAGCAGGGTTGCCCAGTCGAGAGTGATCTCCCGCTCGACCATCCCGGTCACCCGCAGCGACCAGGTCGCGGGGTCGACCTGCGGCACCACGAGAGCGGTGTCGATGCGGTAGAACTCGGCGTTGGGCACGATGAACGGCGTCACCCCGCGGATCCCGAGGTCGGCCCCCGCGGGCACCGTGACGCGCCTGGCCACCGGCGGCACGCGGAACGCGTCGCGGGCCACCGACGCGGCGCGCACGCTCCCGGCGACCACCCGACCGACGAGGACGCCGACCGCGCCGGCCGCCACCGCGGCCAGGCCGGAGCCCAGCACCACGCGACGCGACACCGACGACACCGACGACACGGAGCGAGCCTCCCGCGGCGAACGGCCTTGTGCCGCAACCTCTCTGCTCGCAACGGTCGATCCGGAGGAGCCAGTCCGCGCAGGCCGCTGGACGAACCGGCCGGTCCAGCGAGTCAGCAGCCACCATCCGGCGACCACACCGATGAGCAGCGGCACCAGGTCGGTCGATGACGCGTGCGGCCGCGACAGCACGGCGGCGGCCGCAACAGTCCCGAGCAGCAGCAGGACGGCCACGCCGGCACGCCTCGAGCGGACGGCAGTTACGCCCATGGCACAGCTCAGCAGGACGAGGACCAGAGTGATGCCGACGTAGAGAGCCATCTTGTCGTTCGTCCCGAACGTAGAGACCGCAAAGTCCTTGAGCCACGGTGGAGCTCGATCGATGAACGCAGCACCAACGGCGTCGATCGGCGACGGCGTGCCACTCGCCCAGCCGGCTCGCTGCCCCAGCCCGGCGAGGAGCTCAGCTGCTCCCACCGTGACGGCCCCGGTCGCCAGGCCGACGACCGCACCCAGTCCGGCCGGCTCGAGCCGACCGCTTGGCGTGCCCTGCGCCCTGACCTGCGTGGTCTCCACCTGATCGACGCTAGACCCGGTTCCTGGCAATTGCCGCCGGTTGCCACGCGGGACGCGCGAGCTCTACCGCAGCCGGCGAGCCCGTGTGAGGATGAGCCATGAGCAAGCCGATCCACCACCGTGACGACGTCAACCCCGACGAGGGCGAACGCAAGTACGGCGACGTCGAGTTCGCCGACCCGGTCAACAACAAGTACCCCATCGACACCGCGGAGCACGTTCGGGCCGCCTGGAGCTACATCAGCAAGAAGGCGAACGCGGCGAAGTACACCGCTACGGAGGTCGAGCGGATCCGCGACCGCATCAAGGCCGCCGCACGCAAGCACGACGTGGACATCGAGTCGGACAGCTGACCACCGTCGGCTGATCCGCCTCCCTGACCAGGGTTCGGGGAGAACGCTTCTTGACGCGGGTCCACCCGCTCCAGCCCCGCTCGGCCAACCTGTCGCGCAACCGGCCGACGACCGGGTGCGCGTCCTCGGCGAACGCGTCCACCAGCGTCTCGCTGGACTCGAGCAACCGGATCTGCCGCCGGTGCTGCTGCAGCGCTCGGATCTGCACCCGCAGCCGCCGGTCGATCTCGTCCAACGCCGTGGCGAACGTCTCCGGGTCGGCATCCAGCAGCTCGCGGACCCGCGCCAGCGGCACGCCGGCCTCGGCGAGGGTGCGGATCCGGATGAGCCGCACCACGTCCCCCGCTCCGTAGACCCGGTAGCCCGAGTGGTCGCGCTCCGGCTCGGCCAGCAGCCCGACGCGGTGGTAGTGACGCACCGCCCGCACGGTCACCCCCGCGTAGGCCGCGAGCTGGCTGATCGTCAGCATGCTCCCCATTGTGGCCCCCGCCCGGTCAGCCCATCTTGGCGCGGTACGTCCGCATCGCGAGGGCGTAGGCGACGAGCAGCAACCCGACGCACCAGGTCACGGACACCCACCCGGCGCTGCCCACGGGCTCCTGGGCGTAGAGCCGGCGGATGACGTCCACGATCGAGGTGACCGGCTGGTGCTCGGCGAACCACCGCACCGGGGCTGGCATCCCGGCGGTGGGGACGAACGCCGAGCTGATGAAGGGCAGGAAGATCAGCGGGTAGGAGAACCCCGAGACGCCGTCGACGGTCTTGGCCGTGAGACCCGGGATCACCGCGAGCCAGGTCGCGCGAGGGTGAACAGCACGAGGATCCCGAGCACGGCCAGCCACGCGAGCAGCCCTGCGCCCGAGCGGAATCCCATCGCGAAGGCTACGAGGACCACGAGTCCGACGACGGCGAGGTTCGCGACGAGCGAGGTGAGCACGTGGCTCCACAGCAGCGCGGAGCGGGCGATCGGCATCGACTGGAAGCGCTCGAAGATGCCCGTCGAGACATCGGTGAACAGCCGGAACGCTGTGTAGGCGATGCCCGACGCCACGGTGATGAGCAGAATCCCCGGCAGCAGATGGTTGACGTAGCTGCCCCCGCCCGCGCTGATCGCCCCGCCGAAGACGTAGACGAACAGCAGCAGCATCGCGATCGGCGTGACCGCCGTCGTGATGATGGTGTCGGGGCTGCGCAGGATGTGGCGCATCGACCGGGCGAAGAGGGTGGATGTGTCGTCCAGGACGTGGGTGCGCATGGTGGGTCCTCAGGCGGTGGTGCGAGCCGGGCTCACGAGCGCGAGGAAGATCTCCTCGAGACTCGGCTGGCGCTCTACGAGCTCGCGGGTGGTGGGTGGGAAGAGCTGGGTGAGCTCGGCGAGGGTGCCGTCGACCAGGATTCGCCCCTCGTGCAGGATCGCGATCCGGTCGGCGAGGTGCTCGGCCTCCTCGAGGTACTGCGTTGTCAGCAGCACGGTGGTGCCCCGACCCGCGAGCTCTCGGACCGTAGACCACACCTCGCGTCGAGACTGCGGGTCCAGTCCCGTCGTGGGCTCGTCGAGGAAGAGCACCGGCGGGTCGCCGATCAGGCTCATGGCGATGTCGAGACGACGCCGCATGCCGCCCGAGTAGGTCGCGGCGCGACGGCCGCCCGCGTCGGTGAGGTCGAACCGCGCGAGCAGCTCGTCGGCGACGTCACCGGGGCGCTTCAGGCGACGCAGCCGGGCCACCAGCACCAGGTTCTCGCGACCGGTGAGGATCTCGTCGACGGCGGCGAACTGTCTTGTCAGGCTGATGGATTCGCGCACCTCGCCGGGCTGCGACACCACGTCGTAACCGTTGACGGTGGCCGTGCCGCCGTCGGGCTTGAGGAGGGTGGCGAGGATGCGGACGACCGTGGTCTTCCCCGCACCGTTGGAGCCGAGCAGCGCCACGAGAGCCCCTGCTGGCACGCTCAGGTCGACGCCGGTGAGCACGCGATGATCGCCGTAGGACCTGGTCAGCCCCGCGACGCGGATGGCTTCTGTGCTGGTCATGGCACGAGCGTGCAGCCTTCACCCGGGGTCAAGGTCAAGCAAGGTTGAGCAAGGTCAGACACGGGGCTCGGCTCGACCGGTAGCGTGCGGACCAACGCTGTCGTTCGCGGGCGTGCCGTCGTGCAGCCCAGCCGGGAGGTCTCATGGGTCAGGTTGTCGATTTCGTCAACGTCTCCACCGAGGGGGTCGAGAGCTCACCGGTCGCGGACGCGCTCGCGGGGCTGCGGGCCAACGAGGCTCGCTACTTCAAGAACAAGTACGACCACGTCTTCACGGTGGAGCCCGCCGAGCAGGCCATCGAGACGGTGGAGTGGGTGGCCCGGATCCTGCGCGAGGAGCGTGGGATCGTCATCGGCTCCCGCCCGCTCGAGGTCGCCGTCTGCGACGTCGAGGGCATCCACTGGGTGCACGTGTTCTACGAGTCGGGGCTGGCGATCAACGTGCTCTACACGCTCGAGGCGGGCGGCAAGCGCGCGGTGGGGTTCAAGCTGTCGGACGGGATGGAGGTCCCCGAGGAGCTCGGCGCGTTCAAGTTCGCCCGGCAGAGGTCCAAGCTGGCGGGCACGATCCGGGGGTCGTACTTCGTCATCAAGGGCGAGTACTGACGCGGCCGCCGCCCGGCCCACCGACCCCCTGACCGCCGCGTTGCTACTGTGGTCGGAGCGAGAGAGGACCTGCTATGACCCTCACCCTGCTCGTCCTGCCCGGTGACGGCATCGGCCCCGAGATCACCCCGGCGACGCTGGAGGTGCTGCGGGCCGTCGAGGAGCGGCTCGGCCTCGAGCCGATCGAGGTCGAGATCGCCGACATCGGTCTCGCGAGCCTCGCCACGCAGGGCACCACGCTGCCCGACGCGGTCCTGCGCCGGGTCCCCGAGGTCGACGGGGTGATCCTCGGGCCGGTGTCGCACTACGACTACCCACCGCGGGCCGAGGGCGGGCTGAACCCGTCAGCCGAGCTGCGCGTGCAGTTCGAGCTGGGGTCCAACATCCGCCCGTGCCGCTCGCGTCGCGACCTGTCCATCCTGCGCACGGACATGGACCTCGTCATCGTCCGGGAGAACACCGAGGGGTTCTACTCGGACCGCAACATGTTCCTCGGTCCGGGCGAGTTCATGCCGGACCCCGAGACCGCGATCAGCCTGCGCAAGATCACCGCGAGGGCGTCGCGCCGGGTCGCGCGCACGGCGTTCGCGCTGGCGCAGGGGCGGCGCCAGAAGGTCACGGCGGTGCACAAGGCCAACGTCGTGAAGGTGTCCGAGGGCCTCTTCCTGCGGTGCGTCCGCGAGGTCGCCGCCGACTACCCCGACGTCGAGCTGGAGGAGCTCATCGTGGACGCGGCCGCCGCTGCCCTGGTGCGCCGGCCGGACTCGTTCGACGTCATCGTCACGACCAACATGTTTGGTGACATCCTCTCCGACGAGGCGGCCGAGCTCTCCGGCAGCCTCGGTCTCGGCGGCTCGCTCAACGCCGGTGACGACGTCGCGGTCGCCCAGGCGCAGCACGGCTCGGCGCCGGACATCGCGGGCCAAGGCATCGCCAACCCCACCTCGCTGATCCTGTCGACCGCGATGCTGCTGCGCTGGCTCGGCGAGCGTCGAGCCGACGAAACCCTCACCACCGCAGCAGATCTCGTAGACCGTGCCGTCGAGCGGGTGCTCGACGACCCCGCCACGCGCACCCGCGACCTCGGCGGCACGCTCGGCACCGCCGACTTCACCGCGGCCGTCGTCGACGCGGTCGGCTCGGTGCCCACACGCTAGGAGGAACACGAACATGGCGAAGAACGCGGACACGGGGAAGATCCTGGTCACTGGCTCGACGGACGGTGTCGGGCTGGCGACCGCACGGGAGCTGCTCGACTCCGGTCATCACGTCGTGGTGCACGCTCGCACGCAGTCGCGGCTCGCTGCCGTGCAGGAGCTGCTCGACGGTGGTGCTGAAGCGGTCGTCGGAGATCTCGGGATCCTCGACGAGGTCCATGACCTGGTCGAGCAGGCCAACGCCCTCGGACCGTTCGACGCGGTCATCCACAACGCGGGGACGATGGACGGCAGCGCCGTGCTGCCCGTCAACGTGGTCGCTCCCTACGTGCTCACCGCAGGCATCCCGGCCGCGCGGGTGGTCTACCTGAGCAGCGGCATGCACCGCGGCGGGTCGGCCGATCTCTCCGGCATCGACTGGAGCGGCGGCTCGCGGTCGTACTCCGACAGCAAGCTCTACGTCACCGCGCTCATGGCCGCGGTGGCACGCAGGTGGCCGGACGTGCTGGCCAACGCGGTGGACCCGGGCTGGGTGCCGACGAGGATGGGCGGCCCGGGCGCGAGCGACGACCTCGCGCTGGCGCACGTCACGCAGTGCTGGCTCACCACGAGCGACGATCCGCAGGCCCAGGTCAGCGGTCGCTACTGGCACCACCAGCGGGTGCAGCGCCCCGCTCCGGCCGTCGAGGACGCGCCGTTCCAGGACGAGCTGATCGACCAGCTGGCCGCGCACACGGGCGTCGCGCTTCGCCGCTGACTCCGGCGATCGCTCAGCCGGCCACCGCGCGAGCGGCGGTGAACGTGTCAGACGGCATGGGGTGGTCGAGGCGCATGGTGATCCTGACCGGCCGCTCACCGCGGTGGCTCACGTAGTGCGCGGGGCCGAGGAAGACGTAGGGCGCCGCGCCCAGGTCCGAGGCCTTGCGCTCGCGCGCGTAGAGAAGCAGGTGCCCGCCGGCCGCCTCGTGCCCGAGATAGCGCCGACCGGTCGGAGACTCGGTCGTGGTGCTCGACTGGGTCTCCCAGTGGAAGAGCGTGGGGCTCAGGGCGTAGTCCTGGTACATCGTCGTCGGGGAGTAGTCCCGCTCCGACTTGTGCAGCGTCACCATGAGGTTGTCGACCCCTCGGTCCGCGGCGAAGGCGACGCCCTGCATCACCGAGCGCGGTGTGCGCGACAGGTTGGCGTAGTCCGTTGCGGCCAAGAGCTCTTCGCGCGAGTAGCGCGCGTGCGTGCGCAGTGGGCACCAGTCGAGGTTGCCCTCCAGCCGATGGGTCACCTGCGGGGCGTGCTCGAACGCCCAGGCGATGACCTGGTCCAGCTCGTCGCGCACGGCTGCTTCCTGCGCCAGTGCGTCGAATCCCTCTTGATAGGAGCGGAATCCACCGCCGTCGGGCCACAACGTGAAGAAGAGCATGCGGGCAAACGATGCTGCTCTGGGTGGGAGCCGGTCGTAGTCGACCGAGCCTGCGAGCAGCTCGCGGTAGGCCTGGAACCGGTCGGGGTCGTCGACGTGCGCGAAGGCGCGGGCTCGCTTGAGGAGCGCCGCCTCGTGCGCGCCACCGGTGAGCGTGGGTAGCCCCGCCTCGCGGCGAAGCACCGTCCACCCTCGGTGCGAGACGGCATACACGGCGCCGAGGTCAGCGCCGCTCTCGTCGAGGAAGGTCGCGAGGTCGTCGGTGGGGTGGGCCCGCAGGTCGGCCACGAGGTTCTTCCACTGGAGCCGGTTGAGCTGTGCCCGGATGCTGCTGGTCACCGTCTGCTGGGTCACCCGGTCCAGGTCGATCTGGCACCCGGAGGGCAGGAAGGGGAAACCGTCCGCGATCGCCTTGAGCAGCCCCTTGCGCGTGGCACCCGTCAACGCGCGGTACTTGGCGTCGAAGCGGAACTCGCTGTGCTGGTGCCCGACGAGGTCCAGCACCGTGAGCACGGCCTTGTCCTGGATCCGCCGCAGGCCACGCCCGAGCTGCTGGAGGAACACGGTGGCACTCTCCGTCGGACGCAGGAAGAGCACGGTGTCGACCTCGGGGATGTCGACCCCCTCATTGAACAGGTCGACGGTGAAGAGGACGTTGATCTGCCTCGACCTGAGGTCGGCCACGGCCTGCCTGCGGGCTGCGTCCGGCGTCCGGCCGGTCACCGCGCGGGCTGGGATCCCCGCGCGGTTGAACGCGTCAGCCATGTATTCCGCGTGCTTCACCGAGACACAGAAGCCCAGCGCCCGGATGGCGCCGAGGTCGAGGACTCTGGCCCGAAGCTCCTTGAGGATCAGCAGGACTCGTGCGTCGTTGCCGGTGTAGACATTCTCGAGCTCGGCGGTGTCGTACTGCCCGCGCTTCCAGGTCAGGCTCGCGAGATCGGTGTTGTCCGCGATTCCGAAGTAGTGGAATGGTGTCAGCAGCTCGGCCTCCAGCGCGTGCCACAGACGCAGCTCGGTCGCGGCGCGGTCGCCGAAGTGACGCCGCACGTCGAAGCCGTCGGAGCGCTCAGGAGTGGCGGTCAGCCCGAGGAGCTCCGTCGGTCGCAGGTGGGTGAGGAGCTTGATGTAGGACGAGGCCTCCGCGTGGTGAAACTCGTCCACCACAACGATGTCGAAGTGCTCCGCCGGGATCCGGTCGATGCCGTAGCTCGTGAGCGACTGGACCGAGGCGAAGACGTGCTCCCAGCGCTCGGGCCTCGCCCCGCCGACGTAGAGCTCGCCAAAGTTGCCGTCCGCCAGCACCTCTCGGTACGTGCGCAGAGACTGCTCGAGGATCTCCTGGCGATGAGCCACGAAGAGCAGACGGGGCCGGACGCCGTCCGTGACAAGGCTGCGGTAGTCGAGTGCGGCGAGGACCGTCTTGCCCGTCCCCGTCGCCGCCACCACGAGATTGCGGTGGCGCCCATGCACCTCACGGGCGACCTGCAGGTCCTCCAGCATCGCCTGCTGGTAGGGATAGGGTCGGACCTCGAGCCCGGACAGCGTGAGCGTGACCCGATCACGGACACCGCCGCGCGCTGCGATCAGTGCGTCGTCCAACCGGTCTGCGTCTCGAGCGGGGTCGTACGGTTCGTACGACGGGTCGCTCCAGTAGGCGTCGAACGTGGCTCGGAACTTCTCCAGCAGGGCCGGCGTCGCGACCTGCGACAGCCGCACGTTCCACTCGACGCCGTCGAGCAGGGCGGCCACCGACAGGTTCGACGAGCCGACGTAGCCCGTGTGGAATCCACTGGCGCGGTGAAACATCCACGCTTTCGCGTGGAGACGGGTGCGCAGCGTGTCGTAGTGGACGCGCACGTCGGCTCCGAACTTGCGGACCAGGATGTCGAGGGCCTTGCGCTCGGTCGCCCCCACATAGGTCGTGGTGATCACGCGGATGGGCACACCGCGTGCGGCGGCCAGGCCCAACGACTCGTCCAGGAAGCGCAAGCCGTGCCACTTCACGAACGCGCACAGCAGGTCGATCCGATCGGCCGACGCGACCTCCGCCCTGATCTCCGCCCCGAGCGACGGCTCCCCTGGAGCATTGGTCATCAGGTCCGCGGCGCTGAGCGGCGAGCTCGGCCGGGTCCAGGAAGGCGGTGCGCCACGCTCCGACGGGGACGAGATGGATCGGAGCTGGCGGGGTGGGTCTACGACCTCGCCGGAGGCGTCGTCGGCGCGGGCGAGAAGGGCGCTCACGAGACTCAGCTGATCTGCCGGCTTCAGGCTCCCCAGCACCGGTCGGAGCCGCTCGCGCACGTGCCAGGACAGGACGTCAGGCAGCTCGGCCGCGTCGAGATCCCCCGTCTCGGCCAGCAGGCCAGTCGCGACGGCCTGCTCGATGCGCTCCTGCACGTCACCCGTGATCAGGTGCTCGTAGATGCCCTCCGGCAGTCCCCTCGACATGACGCGAGCTTGCCACGCCGACACGCGAGACCCCGGCAAACCTGCCGCCCAGCTGGCGTCACAGCGTTGCCTCGTCGTAGGACGAGCGCGCCTCCAGCACCTCACCGGCGTGCTGCTCGGCCCAGCCGCGCAACGCGTCGAGCGGCTCGACCAGCGTGCGCCCGAGCGCAGTGAGCTCGTAGTCCACCCGCGGCGGCATGGTGGCCAGGGCCCGGCGGACGACGAGACCGTCGCGCTCCATCGAGCGGAGCGTCTGGGTCAGCACCTTCGCGGTCACGCCGCCCACCTGGTCGCGCAGCTCGCCGAACCGCGCTGGTCCGGCGGCGAGCACCCCGACCACGAGCGGGGTCCACCGATCGGTCAGGTGCCGCAGCACGGTGCGCGACGGGCAGGCTGGGTTCAGGACGTCGAAAGGCTGCATGCCGTCCACCGGCTCATCCTCTCTTTCGGTTACCTTGAGGTACTCGGTTTCCAATGCATACTATCGGAGATACCGGACCACATCACAGGAGGCAGACATGAAGATCACCGTCATCGGTGCCACGGGCATGGTCGGACAGCGCGTCGTGGCCGAGGCCCTCTCGCGCGGCCACGAGGTCGTCGCCGGCTCCCGTCGCGGCACCCCCGTCGAGGGCGCTCAGTCCCTCGCCATCGACCTGGCCGACACCGCCGCGGTCGCCGACCAGATGGCGAGCAGCGACGCGACCGTCCTCTCGGTGCCCCCGGCCCGCGACGGCAGCAGTCACGAGCCGACGCTGGCCGCGCACCGCGCCCTCATCGCGGCCCAGCCCGAGGGCCGCCTCCTCGTCGTCGGCGGCGCGGGCGCACTCCAGGCCGGGGACACCCAGCTGCGCAACACGCCGGGGTTCCCCGCCGAGTACAAGGCCGAGTCCGACACGTTCGCTGACGTGCTCGAGCTCTACCGGGCCGCCGACGGGCTGGACTGGACGATGCTGGCTCCGGCCCCGGTCATCGCCCCCGGCGAGCGCACCGGGAAGTACCAGGTCGAGCTGGACACCCCCGCCGGCGACTCGATCAGCGCCGAGGACTTCGCCGTGGCCCTGGTGGACGAGCTGGAGAAGCCTGCTCACCGCGGCGTCCGGTTCACCGTGGCGAACTAACCACTGACCATCCAGACAGCGAGAGGCGCTCCGACCGCAACAGTGTTGCGGCGGAGCGCCTCTCGTGTGGGTCTAGGCCGGGGTAGGGACCTGCTCGAGCGGGATCGGCTGGAACATCGCCCGCTCCTCGTCGGGGGTCAGTGCCGTGGGGCCGAAGATCCAGTCGACGAATGAGTAGTCCCGAGCGTCGCGAGAGCGCACGTTGTCGGGTTGGTAGTACCCGAGGTCACCAGCCTGGGCACCCGATCGAGCGGGCACACCCGTCATGGAGAGCGGCTGGGGCAGCGGCGCCACCTTCTCCTGGCCGCCGAAGTCCCGGAACGACAACGTCAGCGGCTGCTGGACCAGGTCCCGCGCGGGCGCGCTGGCCGTGAGCTCGGCCCGCAGGTCTTGGCCCGCGACGGTCAGCTGGAGGGTGGGCATCGAGGCTCCTGGTGCGGCCGAGGGCGGCGTTGTCGTGGCGGTTGTCGTCGTGGCCGGCGTCGTTGTTGCAGCCGCGTCGGATGTCGTAGACCCCCCGGTCGGCGCGGATGCCCGGTGGACCGATCGCCCCCCGGGGCGCCGGACTCCGCACACCCGGCGACGGCCAGACAGGCCGCCAGCACGAGTGTCGTGGCGATCGGTCGGGGTGGTCGCGGCGGTGCCATGGACCTATCGCACCCCATCTGGTCCGCCCACGCCATCCGGTCCGCCCACGGAAGACCCGACCCACGATCTACGGACAGGCCGCTCAGCGCCGCGACCGCAGCACGTCCCAGGCGAGGTAGAACGCGGCCAGCGCGTAGGCCACGCCGAAGGCCATACGACCGACCGGAGGCAGGTAGTACTGCGGCAGCACCAGCGCGACCAGGACGCCGAGGGGCCAGGCCGCCGCCGACCCGCGCTCGGCTGACCACGCGAGAGCAGCAGCGATGCCGCTGATGGCCAGCAGGATCAGCCCGGCCCCGAAGGTGGCGAGCGCGACGGGCTGGTTGCGGATCTGCTCGACCAGCCGCAGCACGCCCGGGTCGCCCTTGAGCGCGGCACGGCCCAACGCGTGCAGACCGAACATCTCTGCCCCGTAGTACGGCAACACGGCCACGGAGCCCAGCAAGCCCGTGGTCCGCGCGATGCGGGTGCGCAGGCCAGGCAGCAGCTCTTTCAGGCGCAGTGTGAACCGGCCGAAGGACGCCAGCGACGCCGCCCCGCACAGGTGCGCGGCGATCCACTGCCACGAGGCGAAGGCCTGCGCTGCCACCGGCGTGGCGCCGCCGTTCACGTCGCCGTAGGGCCGCAGCACGAGGTAGGCCGCCATCAGCACCCCGGTCGCGACCAGCGGTGCCACCACAGCGGTGGGAGAGATGGGAGAGGTGGAGGTCGAGTCGAGGTGCCGGTTGAGCGTGCGCATGACAGTCCTTCCATCGAGATGTGAGAGCGGCGCTCTCGCTTCACTCAAAGATAGAGCGCTGCTCTCGCTTTGCCAAGAGCAGCGCTCTTGTTCGTGGCCGGCGGCGCCGCAGGGGCACACTGGGCTCACCACGGCCGCAGCACCCGAGGGCGATGGCCACAAGAGAGAGATGGACCGTGAGCGAGCCGAGCTACCACCACGGAGACCTCCCGGCAGCGCTGGTGCGGTCGGCCGTGGACCTGCTCCAGGACGACCCCGACGCCGACCTGTCCCTGCGCGCCATCGCCCGGGCCACGGGCGTCTCCCCCGCCGCGCCCTACCGGCACTTCCCCAACCGGGCCTCGCTGATGTCGGCGATCGCCGCCGTGGGCTATCGCGAGCTGCTGAACGATCTGGTCGCCCGCCAGCCCGAGCCGTCGACCGCCGTAGACCTCGCGGACGTGGCCGTGGGCTACGTCCAGTTCGCGGTGCGTAGACCGGGCCTGTTCCGGGTGATGTTCGTCGAGGGGTGCGACCGCGCGAGCCCGGAGCGGGTCGACGCGGTGGCGGCCATCCACGACTACCTCGGCGCCGCGGTGGAGCGGACCTTGGCGACCGACGACCTCGCGACGACCGCGACCGGCCTGTGGGCGCTGGTCCACGGCCTGGCGTTCCTCTACCTCGACGGCAAGCTCGCGTGGGAGCCGGAGGACCCCGAGGGCCTCGAGGAACAGGTCCGGACGATCACCCTGACCACGCTGGCGGCCAGGCCGCGCTGAGTCGACTGTGCACGACCCCACTGGCGCACGACCGGACGGGGCATGACGTCCTCGACATCGCGGGCTACCAGTTAAACCAAGCGATACCAAGCGATTCCAGGAGGTCTGACATGACGCGGGTGCTGTTCGTGGTCTCGGCGGCGAAGGGATGGACGCTCGACGACGGCACGGTCCACCCGACGGGCTACTGGGCCGAGGAGCTGGCCGAGCCGCACCGGATCTTCAGCGAGGCCGGGTGGGACATCGACATCGCCACCCCGGGCGGCGTCACCCCGACGGTCGACGAGCTGAGCCTGGGCGTGATGGGTGGAATGCCCAGCACCCGCAAGAAGATTCGCGCCTACCTGGACTCGATTGCCGACCGGTTGAACCACCCGCTGCGGCTGGACGAGGTCGACGAGGACGACTACGACCTGGTGTTCTACCCCGGCGGCCACGGCCCGATGGAGGACCTCGCCGTCGACGAGGTGTCCGGGG
Source organism: Arsenicicoccus piscis (assembly GCF_022568835.1). Classification (GTDB taxonomy): domain Bacteria; phylum Actinomycetota; class Actinomycetes; order Actinomycetales; family Dermatophilaceae; genus Arsenicicoccus; species Arsenicicoccus piscis. The sequence continues at coordinate 210,910 of NZ_JAKZHV010000003.1, read as the reverse complement.
CGCTGCTGACCCGGCGTGTGCACGCCGACCGGCCGCTCGCCCTGCTCTGCCACGCGCCCGCCGCGATCCTGGCACCCCGCGAGCCCGACGGCAGCAACCCCTTCGCGGGTCGCACGATGACCGGCCTGTCGAACGTCGAGGAGCACCTCAACACATTCGCCCGCAAGGCGAAGTGGCTGCTGCAGGACGAGATGGAGGAGGTCGGCGTCGACTACGACAAGGCGCTCATCCCCTTGCGCTCGCACGTCGTCGTCGACGGCAACCTCCACACCGGCCAGAACCCGCAGTCGGCCTGCGAGCTGGCGACGACCATCGTCGAGGCACTGTCTCCCACGGCCTGACCCTCAGGCGGCCCGGAGAGCGGCCGCTGGTATCCTTTGGTACTTCTATCCTTTGCTGGTAGAGTTGGTCACTCTCGCACGAGGGCAACCACGACCTCGATCGGTGACCGCCGACCCCGACCACGGAGGCTGAACGCAATGGCTACCACCGTCGCACCCATCAAGGTTTCCGCAGCGACAGACGAACTCATCTCCCATGTTGCGCACTTCACCGGGTCGTCCAAGAAGGACGTGGTGGAGCTCGCCGTGCTCGAGTACATCGACCGGCACCGCGATGAGATCAACGCCGGCGTCCGCCAGGCTCTGGCGACCCTCGACGGGTCGACCGCGACAGCCGTGGCCGCCCTCACCGGGATGACGCCAGCCGAGCTGGACGACCTCGGAGGACTTCCCTCCTAACGATCTCCGGTGCACAGGGGTCTGTCGGTGCCGGTGTCTACGATCACGCGCATGACAGGGACCCAGGGGGTACGGCCAACGAAGAGGTGCCTGGACGATCTCGGCATTTCACCACCTGCGTTGGATGAACCTCTGCATCGACTGGAGGCGGACCCCATCCCGGCGGCTCAATCGTTCCCGGAGGTGTACGACGCCGGGGGACTGTCTCGCATCGTCAGCATCAAGGACCGTGTTTGGTTCAAGTTGAAAACGGGGCGTTGGCGCGGAGCGGTCACCCGCCTCACAGATCGGGACTTGGCCGAGCAGCCCTGTAGTTGCGAACCCCGCGCCGACTCACAGGCACACCTGACCCTTCTGGCCGCGAACCGGTGGTGGCTCGGCGCGGTGGGCAGGCGTGAGGACGGCAGCGGCGACGACTTCTATGCGAATCTCGTGACGATCTGCACCTCCACATGGTCTCCGGCCACCCCTGATCGGATAGACAGTCGCCGCCTGCTCCCCCAGACCTGGGACCATCGCCGGCTCCAGGCGGAACAGACATTCGCGCAGGTAAGAATCTTCGAGAACGTGATGGTGGAGGCCGCCGCCCGAAGTCTTAGGTGCGGGAAGGTTGCGACCGCCCAGTTTTCACGGTTCTCAATGGGCGTCGTCATCCGAGCGGACGGTCCCGAGCAGTTCGTCGCCTTCATAGCCGAGGGCGTCTACGACCCCAAGGTCCTCGCCGTCATGATGGCTTCGCTACCCGGCGTAGACCCTGGGGACTGGGCGCCAGAGCCCGGCGGGATCGCGGACCTCCAGCCTGGACTTGGCCAAGTGGTCTGGTCGGCGCCGCTGTCCACCGAAGCGGCTGCCCACATCCTCGCGATGACCCCATCGGCAGATGAGGACGTCTGATGACGTCGATGACGTCAACGCCGGTCTCGCGCAGCTTGTTGGTCAAAGTGGTTCAGCCGCGCAGGATCTCGGCGATGCCATCGCGGTAGGACGTGATCGGGAAGTCGGGGAACCGCTGAGGGTCGATCGGCAGGTGCCAGGTGCGGCCGTAGGCGTCCGGCGTGTTGCCGAGCAGCGCCATCGCCCGGCTCGCGTCCGGCGTCCAGATCAGCGAGCGCACGACGCGGTCGCTGATCGGCACCAGCGGCCGCTTGCCGGCCTTGATGCGGTCGAAGACCAGCGAGTTCGTCAGGCTCTTGGTCTTGCCCGGGCCGTAGAACTCCGGCGCGCGGCAGATCATCGCCTCGACCCGACCCTGGTCCATCGCCTCCTGCAGCATCGTCGCGAGCTGCGCCCGCACCCGCCCCTTGCGGCCGTTCGGGGCGAACCGGGTCGCCTCGGTCTGCGGGGCGGTGGTGCCGGGATACATGTAGGTGTTGTCGAAGAACACCAGCCGGGTGCCGTGCGTGGCGCAGGCGTCGATGACGTTGCGCATCATCGTCGGGAACTGGCGCTCCCACAGGTCGGAGTCCATCGGCAGACCCACCGTGAGGTAGGCGATGTCGCTGCCCGCAACCGCGCGGTCGGTCGCCTCCGGATCGGTCAGGTCCGCAGCGACGAGCTCGTCCGTGTCGTTCACCTTCGCCGGCGCGCGGCTGACGATGCGGATGTCGTGCGTGAAGTGCCGGTAGAGCTCTCGCGCGAGCTCCTCACCGATGGGGCCGTTGGCGCCGAGGATGGTCTGCATGGGGTTCTCCAAGACCCAAGAGGTGGTCAGTGGCGTGAGTCCTGCTGCCGCGGTTGACCGCTGATCGCGATCACGGCGACACCCTGGACAATGTTGACGGCGTTCACTTCATTCCCTCGAGGCGGGGTGCGGTACCCGCGCGGCGCCTCGCCGTCGCCACACGCAACCCCTGTGGAACCTGTCCGGAAAGGTCGAGAGCGGGGCAAGGGGTCTACGCCATCGTGGATCTCAGGAGGACGAGATGCCGAGCTGGGACCAGATCAATGCGGTGCAACGGATGCAGGACCACCTGCACGCTCACCGCGACGAGCCCGAGTACGACGCCACCACCATGTGCGCCGCACTGGGCTACTCCGAGCGGCACGGGCGCCGGCTGTTCCTGGCGCTCGTGGGAGTCACGCCGAGTGACTACCTGCGGCGGCTGCGGCTGACCAGCGCGGCGCAGGCGCTCGCCGAGCGCGAGGGTTCGGTGCTCGACGCCGCCATCGGCGCGGGCTACGACACCCCCGACGGGTTCACCCGCGCCTTCGCTCGGCAGTTCGGCATCAACCCCTCCCGGTACCGGCGGGAGCGGACCCCGATCGCGTGGTTCGTCGCCAGCCCGGTGCGGCACTACTACAGCTATCTCGACCAGAACCAGGAGACGACCATGTCCACCATCACCTGCACCGTCACCATCGTCGACCACCCGGCCGGACGCCTGCTCGTGCAGCGCTCCCAGCACGCCACGGAGTACTGGAGCTACTGCGAGGAGAAGGGCTGCGACTGGGAGGGGCTGCTGGCCAGCATCCCCGAGCGGCTCAGCGACCCGGCCCTGGTCACCTTGCCGCCGGCCCTGCGCCGCCCCGGGACGTCCGCGACCGCGGCCGGGGTAGAGCTCCCCGCCGGCTGGTCCGGTCCGGTCCCGGACGGCTACGAGCTCGTCGAGCTCCCCGCGCAGACCTCGGCGCACTTCGTCACCCAGCCGTTCGGCAACGAGGACGACTTCGCCCGCGTCATCGACCTGCTGAACGACGCGGTGGCGGGCTACGACCCGACGCCGTTCGGCTACCGCCGGGACCCCGACGCCGGCGTGACCTTCAACTTCGGTGCCGAGGCCGCTCTCGGGGCTCGCCAGAACCACCCGCTCACGTCGCTGGCCGGGTGACGGGAGACGGGACGGCTTCGGGTCCCGGGCGCGCTCAGCGCCCGGGACCTATGATGCGCCGGTGCCCGGCTCATCGAGCCGGTCCGAGCACCGAGAGGGGCGAGCCATGAGCCCGAAGAAGAATCCCGATCCCGACAAGAAGGCGTCGTCCGACGCGACGCCGGACGACGCCGACGCGGCCCGCGTCGACTGGCAGGACACCCCGGAGGAGCACGACTACCCGGCGGCGGCGTCGTATCTGTCCCTGCTGGCGGACGACGGCGTCGTCGAGGCGACCGTGGCCGCCTTCCGGGTGGCCCAGTCGGCCCACTTCAAGGCCAAGGACATCCTGCGGGCGGCGGGACTGGCCCTGCTGCCGATCGACAACCCGCACGTCGCCTCGGGCCTGCGCAAGGTCCACCGCGGCGTCGCCCTGTCACCGGTCCTGCTGGTGCGCGGCGACGCCGCGGCGGGACGCCCAGCGCTGATCGCCGACGGCTACCACCGGGTGTGCGCGAGCTATCACACCGACGAGAACACCGACGTGCCGGTGCGGATCGTGGCGCTGTCGGCGGGCGTCGTGCCGGCGAGCGCCGTCCCAGCGGACAGGCGGTGAGTGGTGGGGTTCGGCGCCCTCGCGCTCATCTGCCTCGTCGCCATCAGCGGCCCGCTGCTGTCGCTGCCGCGCGGGGTGCACGTGCCGGTCATCATCGGCGAGCTGCTGGTCGGTCTGGTCCTCGGTGACACCGGCGCGCGACTGTTCCACCCCGGCGACCCGACGTTCGCCTTCCTGGCCCAGATCGGGTTCGGGCTCATCATGTTCGTGGCCGGCAGCCACGTGCCGATGCGTGAGCCCGCGCTGCGGTCGAGGGCGCCGGTCGGACTGGCCCGAGCCGTAGCCATCGGCGTGCTCGCCGTGCCGGCTGGGCTCGGCATCGCGCACGTCTTCGGGACTGGCCACGGTGTGCTCTACGCGGTGCTGCTGGCCTCGTCGTCGGCGTCGCTCGTGATGCCCGCGCTGGCCGGTCTACCTCTCACCGCGCCCTCGATCGTCGCCATGCTGCCGCAGCTCGCGGTTGCGGACGCGGCCTGCATCGTGCTGCTGCCGCTGGCCATCGACCCGTCCAGGGTCACGAGGACCGCGCTCGGCGCCCTCGCCGTGATCGCGGCCGCGTTCGTCGTCTTCCTGGCGTTGCGCTGGGCGGAGTCCAGCGGGTGGCGCAAACGGGTGCATCACGTGTCGGAGGACCGTGACCTCGCGATCGAGCTGCGCGTCTCGCTCTCGATCCTCTTCGGACTCGCCGCGCTCGCGGTCGCCACGCACGTCTCGATCATGCTGGCCGGCTTCACGATGGGGCTCGCCTACGCCGCGGTAGGCGAGCCACGGCGACTGGCGCGCCAGGTGTTCGCGCTGACCGAAGGCTTCTTCGGGCCGATCTTCTTCGTGTGGCTCGGCTCGTCGCTCGACCTGCGCGACCTGCTCGCCCACCCGTCCGCGATCGGTCTGGGGCTCGCCCTCGGCGTCTGCGCGGTCGCGTTGCACGCGCTCGGCACCCTGACCCGCCAGCCGTGGCCGGTGGCGGTCGCCACGAGTGCGCAGCTCGGCGTGCCCGTGGCCGCCGCGACGATGGGCACCCAGCTGGGCGTGCTCGGTGGCGGTGAGGACACGGCCCTCCTCCTCGGCGCCCTCGTGACGGTCGCCGTCGTCACGCTCTGCTCCGGCCCGCTGGCCCGGGTCGCCCAGGGTGGTGACCTCACCGTCGACGGCACCTCCGCGTCCACCGGGTGAGCCGACTGGCCTGCCCTGTGGCCCTACGTGCCATCGCGCGCGGCGGCTACGTGACGTCGAGCTGCACGCTCACGTCACACCAGCCTGCAGGCCGGTCTCGTCGCGTCGCGCCTTGGAGAAGGCGATGAGGTACTTCTCTCCCCGGCTCGCGACCGTCGTCTCGAACGAGTAGTCCCCGTTCAGCGTGACCCGCACCCGGGGCTTCTTGCTCGGCCCCAGCTCAGCGAGGACCTCGGCGGGCACCTCGATGCCCGTGTTGTTGCCGCCCATCGGCAGCACGATCTGCGTCTCATAGCTCGCGTTCATGTCACCCATCCTCTGCCCGACAGCCCAAAGCCGGGGAGGCCCAGCGTCAGTCCTGCGCTGATGAGGAGCCCTCCGCGTGAGCCTGCAGATTCAGCAGCTGACGGCGGGCCATGACGGGGTCTCCCAGGCAGTGGAGCCCAGCCACCAGCGGGGGCGGATCGGCGACGACCTTCAGGACCAGACGAGCCGTCGTGGGCGACTCCGCGGTCAGCGCATAGGTCAGGTAGCCACCCATGATCGTGCCGGTGAGAGAGCTCAGCGGCCGCACGTCGACGATGCGGCCGCAGGGGCGTCCACCCACCCTGGTGAACGGCTCCCCCACGACGGGTTCGGGCCACTCGAGCAGCTGACGCGGGGATCGCTTCCCCGCGTTGTCGATCCGGTCGTAGGAGTACGGGGCGGCGCGGATCTGCCCGACCCACGCCCAGGTGGCTGCCAGGGGCGCCGCCACGGTCGCGGCGCGCCACGCCTCGAGGCGCGGGTTTGCCACGAAGGTGTCGCAGGCATACACCAGCGATCGCTCCTCGGCACTGGTGCCCCAGTTGTCCCCGATCACGTCGCCGAGTATGCCAAGGCTGGGACGGTCCCGGTCCGTCCCAGCCCCCGCCGCCCGTTCAGCCGCGGTTGGGGCTGCTGCTCCGGAAGGCGAGCAACGCGTCGAGTACGGCCCGGGGCTGGGCGAGCTCCACGAGGTGGCCGACGTCGGGGACGGTCACGAGCTGGGCGTCGAGACTCTCGGCGAGCCGACGTGCGCTCGGGACGGGGTTGACCAGGTCACCCTCCCCCTGGACGACGAGGACCGGCATGACGAGCGCGGCGTCGCACAGGTCGGGATCACACAGCTCGGGGTAGAGCCGGTCGCGGGCCAGCGCCATGCTCGCCTCCAAGGCCCGCAGGTCCGACAGCGAGTAGTCCGGGCAGTACATCAGCGCCGGCAGCATCAGGTCGTAGATCATGTGTGGCACAGCGGGATTCGCCTCGATCGCCAGCTTGCTGACGGTCTCGGCCTGCTCGGGGAACCACCCGGCGGGGTCGGGGCCGACGCCGTCGAGGGTGGCGACGTCCTTGGTCCGTCCGCGCGCGAGGAGAGCGTCGCGGGTCAGCCGCCAGCTCTCGGCCCGGGCCCCGGGCCCGAGGGCGTTGGCCAGGACGAGCCCGTCGACGAGGTCCGGAGACCGATCGGCCATCCGGGTCGCGACGACCGAGCCGACCGAGCTGCCGAGCAGGACGACCGGGCACTGGGAGAATCGCGAGGCTGTCCAGGCGAGCAGGTCCTGCCCGTCGGCGACCAACCGGTCTACGGTCAGCCGGTCGTCGGCCCCATGACGCAAGTAGGTCACCCCGGCACCGCGCTGGTCCCACTGGACGACGATGAAGTGAGCCTCCCAGTCCCGCAGCTGGGGGTTGAAGGGGATGGACGAGGAGGCCGGACCGCCGTGAACGACGACGAGGACCGGGTGGCGACGTCGGCCCCGCGCACGGTCACCCACTGCTCCTGCCCGCCGAGCGTGACCCAGCGAGACTCGTTGACGCCGTGGGGGTAGGGCGCCGCGAGAACCTTGGCGTTGCGTCGGCGTCGGACCAGCCGCTGGGCCAGCGCGACGAGCGGCGAGGTCATGCCCGCGCCTCGAGGTGGGCGAGCAGGCGAGTCAACGCCTGCTCGAGCTCGTCGCCGTCGACGTCCGCCTGCTCGAGGAGGCGAGCGAACCTGGGGTCCATCAGGGCGCGGGCCCGCCTCAGGAGGCGGGCGCCCTCACCGCTGACGCGCAGCGACTTGGTCCGGCCGTCCGCGGAGCCGATCTCGACCAGACCGTCGTCGGCCAGCGAGCGGACGAGCGCGCTGACCGACGCTTCCGTGTGGCCCAGCAGTGTCGCCAGCTGGCGCTGGGCGACCCCCGGGTTCTCCGCGAGGACCTGCAGCAGGACAGCCCGGCGGTTCGACAGGCCGAGCTCCCGTCGCAGGGCCACGTCGGCCGCGCGGTCGAGCTCGTGGACGACACGGTGGAGCAGGGCAGCCAGGTCAGCCACGACAAAACCTTAGGACCCTAAGTGACCCGGGTCAACCAGATGACGTCACCCTCGTCGTTGGGTCATCAACCGCTCGAACGAGACGGCCCGTCGGATCGCGCGGGCGGGTGCAAGCCGCACGATGGCGTCGACCTGCTTAGCGTCGGAGCCGACGAGGATGCGGGCCTGGCCCGCCGCCACCCCGTCGACGATCGTCCGCGCCGCCTGCTCGGCCGTCGTGCGAAACAGCTTCTCGTTGTAGAACCTCGTCCGCACCGCGAACTTCGAGGCGCAGTAGGGCGCGAGACTCGGCTGGGCGAGGAAGCCGTTGAGGCTGCTGACGTTGACGAGCGTGCCCTTGCACGACGCGATGAGGTGCGGCAGGAACTCCTTCGTGCCGTGGATGACTCCCCACAGGTTGATGTCGAGGACCCGCTCAATGTCCTCGTAGGTGACGTCGACGAGCCGGCGTCCGCCACCCGCGACGCCCGCGATGTTGTAGAGCTGATTCACCACCCCGAAGTGACCGACGGTGTCCTGCGCCCAGGCAGCGACCGACGCGCGGTCGGCGACGTCGACGACGCGGGTGCGAGTCTCGGCGCCACGGGCCTCGGCGCGCACCCGGGTCGTGTCGAGGGACGCCTCGTCCACGTCACTGAGGGCGAGCCGCACGCCCTTGCCGGCGAGCTCGAGAGCCACGGCCCGGCCGATGCCGGAGCCCGCACCGGTGATCGCCGCTACGATGGGTTGACGAGTAGTCATCGGGAAAGTCCTTTGCTGTCAGTGGTTTTCAGGGCATTCTCGGCGATCAGGCTCACGAGCCGTTCGGTCAGGCCGGGCGCGAGGTGGTGCCGCATGCCGTCGATGGTCACCTGGTGCGCCCCCGGGATGGCGTCGACCGTGGCTCGCCCACCGGAGGGGTGGACCATGAGGTCTACATCGCCATGGACGACGAGCGTCGGTGCGGTGATTCGGGACAACGACGCGGTCCGGTCCCCCGACCGCGCGATGGCGTCGATCTGCCGGGAGACCCCGGCGAACCGCGAGCGCCCGCCGCCACGCTCCCAGGCACGCTCGGCCCACGCGCGCTCGGCGACCTCGTCGAACGGGACTCCGTGGAGCCGATGAGCCGCATCATGCGCACGTGCCGCTCCTGCGATTCGGCCACCGATCGGGGCGCGGGCAGCCCGACGCGCAGCTCGTGATGCAGCTTCACCGGCTCGGCCTGCTCACCGAGCCCTCCATCACCGTGTCCCCCTGGTTCGAGACGCGGAGGCAGCGCTACTACGACGCGCTGCTGGGCGTCTCCACGACCGGGGACTGGTCGACCTGGGTGGCGATGTTTGCCGAGGGGTTGGCCACGTCCGCGACAAACGCCCGGGCGCTGATGCTGAGGCTCACCGAGATCCAGGACACCCTCAAGGAACAGGTCCGCGCGTCTCGTCTACGCACAACGAACGCCCCGCTCCTGGTCGACCTGGCCGTTGCCCACCCCACCTTCACCGTCCGCCAAGTCGCCGAATCCCTCGGCATGCAACGCGCGGGCGCAAAGAAGCTCGTCGACAACCTATTAGAGCTGGGCGTCCTCACTGAGTACGGGCACCGCAGCTACGACCGTCGCTTCCACGCCCCCGAGGTCGTGCGCGCCCTCCTGGCACCCGATCACTGACTTGCAGAGGTTCGGCGCCTACATCCATCACCCGCGAGTCTGCCTTCACAGTCGGACGTCGAACCCGGCGGACATGCAGCGCCCCAACAGTCACGCGATGTCTTGGGTGCGGAGGCGTAGTGCGTTGCCGATGACGCTGACGCTGGAGAGGGCCATGGCGGCGGCGGCGATGATCGGCGAGAGAAGCAACCCAAAGAAGGGGTAGAGGACGCCCGCGGCGATGGGGATACCGGCGGCGTTGTACATGAAGGCGAAGACCAAGTTCTGGCGGATGTTGCGCATCGTCTTCTCGGACAGGCGGCGGGCGCGCACGATGCCGGTGAGGTCGCCCTTGACGAGAGTAATGCCGGCGCTTTCCATGGCGACGTCCGTGCCGGAGCCCATGGCGATGCCGACGTCGGCAGCGGCGAGTGCCGGTGCGTCGTTGATGCCGTCGCCGGCCATGGCCACGACGCATCCCTGGCTGCGCAGTCGGGTGACGACGTCGGCCTTGTGGTCGGGCAGGACCTCGGCCTCGACCTGGTCGATGCCGAGGGTGCGGGCGACGGCCTGGGCGGTGACGCGGTTGTCCCCGGTGAGCATGACGACTCGTATGCCGTCCTCGCGCAGCGCCTTCAGCGCGGCTGGGGTGGATTCCTTGATCGGGTCGGCGATGGCGAACAGGCCGGCGGCCTGGCCGTCGATGCCGATGTGGATGACGGTCGCTCCGTCGCCGCGCAACTCGTCGGCGCGAGCGTGGGAGGCGGTGGTGTCGATGCCTTGGGAGGTGAGGAAGTCGGCGCTGCCGAGGGTGACCGGGTGCCCGTCCACCGTGCCGGTGACGCCCTTGCCGACCGGGGAGTCGAAATCGGCGACCGGGGGGATCTCCAGGCCCTTGTCCGTGGCGGCCTCGACAATGGCATGCGCCAGGGGATGCTCGGAGGCCCGTTCGACTGCGGCCGCGATACGGAGCAGCTCGTCGGGGGTGCGGTTGCCGACCGGTTCGGTGGCGGTGACGGTGGGTCGGCCTTCGGTGAGGGTGCCGGTCTTGTCGAGGACGATGGTGTCGACCTTCTCCATCCGTTCGAGGGCTTCGGCGTTCTTGATCAGGACGCCGAGGCCGGCGCCGCGGCCGACGCCGACCATGATCGACATGGGCGTGGCGAGTCCGAGGGCGCAGGGGCAGGCGATGATGAGGACGGCGACCGCGACGACGAGTGCGTGAGCAAGCTTGGGGTCGGGTCCGACCAGGGCCCAGACGATGAACGCGACGATGGCCACGACGATGACGATCGGGACGAAGATGCCCGAGACCTTGTCGGCCATGCGCTGGATGGGTGCGCGGGAGCGTTGAGCGTCGGCGACCATGGCGACGATGCGCGCCAGCATCGTGTCGCGGCCGACCTTCTCGGCGCGCATGACCAGCCCGCCGCTGCCGTTGATGGTGCCGCCGATGACGGGGTCGCCGGTCGTCTTGGTTACGGGCATGGACTCGCCGGTGACCAGTGACTCGTCGACGGCGGAGCGTCCTTCCTCCACGGTGCCGTCAACGGGGACGGCTTCGCCGGGCCGGACCCGGAGCCGGTCTCCCAGGTGGACGTCCTCGAGCGGGACCCTCTTCGGTCCCGTCCGCGGCCAGCCGTCGTGCGGTCTTGGGGCTGAGGTCGAGGAGTGCCTTGATGGCGCCGGAGGTTTGCTCGCGGGCACGGAGCTCGAGGACCTGGCCGAGCAGGACGAGCGTGGTGATGACGGCGGCTGCTTCAAAGTAGACGTCCACCGTGCCGTCGGCGGCCCGGAACGAGTCGGGGAAGATGCCGGGGGCGAGGGTGGCGACGACGCTGAAGAGCCAGGCGACGCCGGTGCCCATCGCGATGAGGGTGAACATGTTGAGGTTGCGGCTGCGGACCGACTCCCAGCCGCGGACGAAGAAGGGCCAGCCTGCCCACAACACCACCGGCGTGGCAAGCACGAGCTGGGCCCAGATGGCGACCGGGCCAGGGATGGCGTCGTGCAGCCACGGGATGAAGTGACGGCCCATCTCGAGGATGACGATGGGGATGGTGAGCGCGACGCCGACCCAGAAGCGCCGCGTCATGTCGGTCAGCTCGGGGCTGGGACCGGTCTGTGCGCTGACGTCCACCGGTTCGAGGGCCATGCCACAGATGGGGCACGATCCGGGGCCCGGCCGGCGGATCTCCGGATGCATCGGGCAGGTCCACTCACTGGCGATCGACTCATCATGGGTGCCCTCGTCATGGGTGCCCTCGTCGACCACGTGGGAGTCGCCCTTGGCATCGCTGTGGAGGAACTTCGCCGGGTCGGCGATGAACCGGTCGCGGCAATGCTCGGAGCAGAAGTGGACCTGATGCCCATCCTGCTTGAGGGTGAGTGCCGTGAACGGGTCGACGGTCATCCCGCAGACGGGGTCGGTCACGGCCGCGGTGGGGGCAGATGTTGGTGGGTGTTCGTGGGTCGACATGGCAGCCTTCCGGTGTCGGAGGTCTCGGCGGTGGCGAGGGATGCTCAGGGGGCAGAGCGGGTCAGAGCAGTCCCTGCATGGTGGTGATCTCGGCGTTCTGGGCCTTGATGATCGCCTCGGCGAGTTGTTTCACCTCGGGGTCCTTGGTCGTGGTGAGGACCTGCTGGGCCATGGTGACGGCGCCTCGGTGGTGCTCGACCATCATGGTCAGCCACATCCGGTCGAACTCGGCCCCTTGGGCGGTCTCGAGTTTGTTCATGTCCGCGTCGCTCATCATGCCGGTGCCGTGGTCCATGTGGCCGCTTGCGCTCGGGGCCGTGCCCCAGCTGGACAGCCAGCCGCGCATGGTCGCGATCTCAGGGTCTTGGGCGTTCTTGATGTCGGTGGCCAGCGTGCGGACCTCGGCAGAGGTCGTGGAGTTCTTCAGGGCCAGGTCGGCCATCTCGATGGCCTGCTGGTGGTGCGGGATCATCATTTGCGCGAACATGACGTCGCCCGTGCGCGCGTCGGAACTACCCGCGACCGTGGGCGAACTCCCGCTGGGCATCGGACTCGCGCTGTGGTCCATGCCGGTCATGCCTGAGTCGTTCGAAGTGCTCGAGCAGGCGGCAAGGGTGGCGGCGGTCAGTGCGGCGGCGACCACGGCGAGGGTGCGTCGGACGGGCTGGCGCATAACAGGCTCCTGGGATGTGGCGTGCGTCGAGGTGTCGGCGGACACCTCCTACGCAGCCTTCGGTCCCCGGGTTGTCGCGAGACTGTCCTTGTGTTGAGGTTTGGTCAAGGTCGATCAGCGGGAGCGGTCGGCGTGGTTCATCCAGGCCATCATGGCGGCCATCATGGCCAGGCAGCCCACGGCATACAGGACGGCGCCAGTCCTGAGGGTGCCGGTGGCGATCAGGACGCCGACGAGGATGAGCATGGGTAGGCACATCAGCCACATGAGCCAGCCGTGGCCACGTCCGTGGTCGTGGGCTGCGGGGTGCGCTGTTGGTGCCGAGGGCTCCTGGTTTGTGAAGTCCGCGTAGTCGTGGTTGGTGGGGTGCTGGGTCATCGTCGGCTCCTTGGGTGGGTGGCGGAGACGCGGGTTCGTTTCCGTGTCTTCAGCGTTGAGCGCGGGTGTGGCGGTGACGGTTTGGTCCCGTGTCGATCTGGTCAAGACTCCCGGTCAGGCAAGGGCGTCGCTGGTGGTCGCGCCGTTGTCGGTGGTGCGCAGGACCTGGTCGTGCAGCGCGATGACCACCTCGACCTCGCCACTGCTGGTGCGCCCGGCCCAGAGTGCTTCGACGGGTCCCACGACGCGAGTGCCGAGGGTCCAGGTGGCTCCCCGGTCGGTGCTGGTGGCGAGCCTTCCGTCGGTCGTGGCGACGACGAGGGTGGACTCGTCGGCCCACGCCGCCAGGACGGACAGAGCCGGAGTGTCCAGGGTCTGCCAAGTGGCGCCGTGGTCGGTGCTGCGGAGCAGTCCCTTCTCGGTGGTGGCGACCAGGGTGCCGGTGGTGGGTGAGGCGGCCAGGGACCGAGGTGGAGCGGGTATGCCGCGATCAGCCCATTGCGTGGCGTCGCTCGTGGTGCGCAGGGCGCCGTCGAAGCCGACGACCAGCTGGGGGCCGGCAGTCAGGGCGTGGAAGTCCGATTGTCCGCCGCGGGAGATGACCTGCCAGGTCCGGCCCCGGTCAGTCGAGCGGATCAGCCCGAGCGGCTGCGGAAGGTCGCGGACCGCGACGCCCGGGTGCCCGGAGGCGTAGAAGGTCCCGTCGCGGCTGACGGTGAACCCCATGAGGTCCATGACGGGTCCGCGCAGGGTCAGGCCGCCGGCTTCCTTGGCGTAGAGCCCTTCGTGGGTGGCCAGGAGCAGCGTCCTGTCGCTGGGGTCGCGGGCGATGGCGTGGATGTGGGTGATGGCCACGGGTGCCGGGCTGTCGCTCGGCGCGGCAGTCGCCGACGTGCTGGGCGGTGTCACGGTGGACGACGAGGCAGCTTGGCCGGCCGGGGAGGCGGAGCCGGCGGGGGTCGCCGCTGTCCCACAGGCTGCCAGGACCGCGCTTGCAGCGAGGGCGGTGCTGGCGAGGAGCACCTTGCGTCGTGGCGTGCTCATGCGACGTAGTTGAGGGCGATCATCATGCCGGCCTCCGCGTGGTAGATGTTGTGGCAGTGGATCATCCAGTCGCCGGCATTGTCGGCGTCCAGGTCGATCGAGAGGGATTCCATCGGGGCCATCAGGACGGTGTCCTTGCGCAGCCCGGAGGGCAGCGCGAAGGTGTGCCCGTGCAGGTGGAGGGGGTGGGTCATCATCGTCATGTTCGTCGCGGTGATCCGCAGCCGCTGCCCGGCCTTGACGGTCAGCGGCTCGTTGCTGCCGAAGGGGGCGCCGTTGATGCCCCACTGGTAGGGCTTCATCGAGCCTTGAAGATCAAGGCGTGCAGTGGCGTCGGGCTTCCTGTCCGGCAGGCGGGCGGACGCGGCGGGCTGCAGTTGGGAGCCGATGAGCACCTGCCCGGACAGCTCGGCGGGGTTGACCCCGGCCGTGGGTGCGGCACCCGGCCCGGTGCGGATCAGCGCCATGGCCTGACCTCCGCTGGTCTTACCGAACGGGCGGGCGACGAGGGGGAAGACGCCATCGGCGAGGGTGACCACGGCGTCGTAGCGTTCGCCCATGCCGATGTAGAAGGCGTCGACCTCGGTGGGTTGCACGGCGTGCCCGTCCGTGTGGGTGATCGTCATCCGGTGTCCGCCGAGGGCGAGGGTGAAGATGGTGTCGGAGGCGGCGTTGATGACCCGCAGCCGCACCTTCTGGCCGGGTTTGGCGGTCAGGACGTCGGGGTCGGTCGGGGGTTTTCCGTTGATGAGGAAGAAGGGGTAGGTGACGTCGCCGGCGTCGCCCCACGGGGGGCTGCCCATCGACATCCCGCCCATGCCGCCCATCGAGCCGTGGTCCATGCCGCCCATGCCACCCATGCCGCCCATGCCACCGGAGCTGGCGGGACCGCCGTCGGCGATGAGCTTCTTGAGCACGTCGTCGGGGGTGGTGCCGGTGCCGTCGACCCAGTCATCGAGGACGACGATCCACTCGGCGTCGTAGCCTCCCGGCTCGTCGGGGTCCTGGATGACCAGCGGTGCGTACAGGCCGCGGTCGAGCTGGACACCGACGTGCGGGTGGAAGAAGTAGGTGCCGGGGTCGGGGGCGGTGAACTCGTAGACGAACCTCGTGCCGGGCTTGACCGGGTCCTGCGTCATGCCGGGGACGCCGTCGGCTGCGTTGCGCAGCCGGATGCCGTGCCAGTGGACCGTGGTGTCCGCGGGCAGCTGGTTGTCCAGGGTGAGGCGCAGGAAGTCACCGGCCGTGGCACGCACGACGGGCCCGGGCGCGGTGTCGCCGTAGGCCCATGTGCTCACGGTGCGGCCGCCCAGGTCGAGGGTGGCCGGCTTGGCGGTCAACGTCGCTGTCACGGTCTTCTGACCCGGCGACGGCGAGACCGGGACGGGCGCACCGAAGGTGCGGGACGGCATACGCCCGCCTGTCGTGCCAGAGGCGCCGCTGCACGCGGCGAGGGTGGCGACGGAGGCCACGCCAAGGCCCCCGAGCAGCAGGGTCCGGCGGGTCAGGGCAGAGTCGGTCACGAGAGGGTCTCCCTGTGGATCGATCGGGGTCAATGGGTTTCGGCGATGAGGCGACGGCGCTGCTCGAACTCCTCGAGGGAGAGCTCACCGCGGGCCAAGCCCTCCTTGAGCAACGTCAACGGGTCCGGCCGGGAGTCGATGGGTCCCTGAGTGCGGCGACTCGGCAGTAGGGAGCGGACCAGGAGGACCGGTCAAGTCCGCTGGGGTGGTGTACGAGGTTGATCCCTCGGTTGGGTGTGTCGGTCAGGCTGTGAGGGCCTGGGGTTCTAGGTCGGTCACCTCCTCGACGTGGTTGGTGTCGACGGCCTGGGCTCGGGCGAGGACGTCGAGTCCGAGGTAGCGGCGGCCTTCGGCCCACTCGTCGTGCTGCTCGGCCAGCACGGCACCGACGAGCCGGATGATGCTGGCCCGGTCGGGGAAGATCCCAACAACGTCGGTGCGCCTGCGGATCTCGCGGTTGAGCCGCTCGTTGGGGTTGTTCGACCAGATCTGGCGCCAGACCTCCTTCGGGAACGGCGTGAACGCGAGGATGTCGGCGCGAGCGATCTCGAGGTGCTCGGCCACGGCGGGGAGCTTCTCGTGAAGGGCGTGGATGACCCTGTCGAACTGGGCGTGTACCGCTTCGGCGTCGGGCTGGTCGTAGATCGAGTGCAGCAGCGCCTTGACCCATGGCCACGACGACTTCGGTGTCGCGGACATGAGGTTCGCCGCGTAGTGGGTGCGGCAGCGCTGCCACGCGGCGCCGGGGATGGTGGCCGCGATCGCGTTCACTAGGCCAGCGTGAGCATCGCTGGTGACCAGCTTGACCCCGGACAAGCCGCGGGCAGTCAGGTCGCGGAAGAAGGCGAGCCAGCCGGCGCCGTCCTCGCTGGTGGTGACCTGCACGCCGAGGATCTCGCGGTGCCCATCGGCGTTGACGCCGGTCGCGACCAGCGCATGCACGGGCACCACCCGGCCGCCTTCGCGGACCTTGAGCACGAGCGCGTCGGCAGCGACGAATGTGAACGGTCCGCCGTCCTCCAGGCGCCGGGTGCGGAACTGTTCGACGTGCTCGTCGAGTTCCTTGGCCATCACCGAGACCTGGCTCTTGGACAGTCCGGTGATGCCGAGGGTCTGGACCAGCTTGTCCATCCGGCGCGTGCTGACCCCGAGCAGGTAGCAGGTCGCCACCACCGAGGTCAGGGCCCTCTCAGCCCGCTTCCTTCGTTCGAGCAGCCACTCCGGGTACAGGCTGCCCTGACGCAGCTTCGGGACAGCGACGTCGAGGGTGCCGACCCGGGTGTCGAGGTCACGGTGGCGGTAGCCGTTGCGGGAGTTGACCCGCTCCGGGCTTCGCTGGTTGAAGCCCGCGCCGCACACCGCGTCGGCCTGCGCGGACAGCAACGCGTTGACGAAAGTGGTGAGCAAGTCCCGCATCAGGTCGGGGCTCGCCTGGGACAGCTGCTCGTTCAGGAACTGGGCAGGGTCGATACTGGGCACAGCGGTCATCAAGGTGTCCTTCTTCGAGTCGGTTGTGAGAGATCACTCGAAGGATCCACCTGGTGGCCGCGCCTACGTTGGAGGCACGCGCTCACTCAGGTCCGTCGTACACCACTCTGCTGGACTCCACTGGAGGACCACCACGATCCAGAACGCCAGCGCCGCGCCACCCATGAGCAGCCACATCGCCCAACCCATGCCGTAGCCGTTTCCCATCATCGTGAACTCCTTCTCTCGCAGACCTCTGGCCGGGCCAGGACGGCCCGGCACCTTCCACGCTCGTCGCGGTGGCTGTGCATGTCGTCATGGTCACGTTGAGGTTTGACGAAGATCGGGCCCGGAAGGCCGGGGACATGGCGCCTCGCACCGTCCTGGCAGGGACACTGGGCCGGTGAGCACAGCTGAGGCAACTGGACCGTTGGGCCGGGTCCTCGTCGTGGAGGACGAGCGCACCCTGGCCGGCATGGTCGCGGCATACCTGTCCCGGGCCGGGTTCGAGACCGACGTGGTCCACACCGGCACCGCCGCCGTCGCCGCCGTCCGGGAAGGCCATCCCGACGTCGTCATCCTCGACCTGGGCCTTCCCGGGATGGACGGCATCGAGGTATGCCGCCAGGTCCGCACCTTCTCCGACTGCTACGTCATCATCACCACCGCCCGCAAGGAGGAGGTCGACACCCTCATCGGGCTCTCGGTGGGCGCCGATGACTACCTGACCAAACCGTTCAGCGTCCGCGAGCTCACCGCCCGAGTTCAGGCGGTGCTCCGTCGGCCGCGCACGGGGGACCGGGCCCGCGCCCACCAAGAGACGGCCACGTGGAGTTTCGGGAGCCTGCGGGTGGACCCCGTCGGCCACGAGGTCCACCTCGACGGCGAGCCGGTCGCCTTGACGCCGACCGAGCGGGACCTGCTCATCACCCTCGCGGCCCGGCCCGCGATGGCCTTCAGCCGCCGCCAGCTCATCGACGAGGTGTGGGGGGGCGGCTGGGTCGGTGACGAGCACCTCGTCGATGTCCACGTCGCGCACCTGCGTCGCAAGCTCGGCGACGACCCCGACACCGCCCGCTACGTCACCACCGTGCGGGGCGTCGGCTACCGGATGGGCAAGGGATGAACGCGCAGACGGCCGGGCTCGGGCGACCTCGCGGGCTGGCGACGCGGTTGCTCGCCGGGCAGAGCATCGTCCTGCTCGCCGGCGCCCTGACGGCTGCGTTGGTGGCAACCCTGCTCGGTCCGTCGATCTTCCACCAGCACCTGCTCGAGGCCGGGCACAGCGAGAACTCCCCCGAGATGGTCCACATCGAGATGGCCTACCGGGACGCCTCGCTGATATCCCTCGGGCTGGGCCTTCTCATCGCCCTCCTCTCGGCCCTCGGGGTCACCTGGTTCCTCTCCCGCCGCCTGCGCCGACCGCTGGGAGAGCTCACGATCGCCGCCCGCGAGCTCTCCCGCGGCCACTACGCCGCCAGGGTCCCAGATGTCGGGACAGGGACCGAGCTCGAGACCCTCGCCGGCGCCTTCAACGTCATGGCCGCCCGCCTCGAAGGGATCGAAGACACCCGGCGTCGCATGCTCGCTGACCTCGCCCACGAGCTGCGCACCCCCATCACCACCCTGACCGCGTACCACGACGGTCTGCATGACGGGGTCGTCCAGCTCGGTGCCGACTCCCAGGCCGCCCTCACCGAACAGACCGACCGCCTCGCCCGCCTCGCCGAGGACATCGACGAGGTCTCCACCGCCGAAGAAGGACGCCTCAGCCTGCTGCCCGAAGCGGTCGCGGTCTCGGACCTGTTGTGGAACGCTGGCGAAGCCGTCAGGGACCGCTACCGCGACGCCGGCGTCAACCTCGCCGTCGACACCGACGGCGCAGCGGGACTCACTGTCACCGTCGACCGGCAACGCCTCGGGCAGGTCCTGAGCAACCTCCTCACCAACGCGCTGCGGCACACGCCCGCCGGTGGCATCGTCACCGTCTCCGCCCGTCAGGTGGACGACGAGATCGACATCACCGTCACCGACACGGGGGAAGGCATCGCGCCAGAGCACCTACCCCACGTCTTCGAACGGTTCTATCGCGGCGACGCCGCGCGAAGCCGCGACAACTCCGGATCCGGCATCGGACTGACCATCAGCAAAGCCATCATCGACGCCCACCAAGGGACCATCAAGGCGGCGAGCCCCGGCCCCGGACAAGGGTCGAGCTTCGTGGTCACCCTGCCCCGACGCCACGCATAGCCTGGCGACGCGACCAGCACCCCCGAGCTGACACACCTCGGCGAGTGACCCTCTGCCGATCACCGGTGGTCCGGCAGCGGAAGCGAGGCCGAGGAAGTCGCCCTTACCGAGGCCTGGGCCGCAGGCGACGCACTGCCCCACACCGCCGTACTTCACATAACTGCGCGTTGGGATCAGTACCTCCACCCTCAACCTGCGTTATTGCTGCAATGATGTCGAGATGCATTCAAGACTGCACGACGACGTGCGCCGGAGATTGCACGAATGACCCTCCAGGTGGACCGACTGAAAACTTCAGTTCACCTCGGACGACTCCCTAGAACGACCAGACTTGATTGGGGTCATCGAAGGCGGCCCGCAACTTTGCCAGATCCCCTGCAGCGGCTAGCGGCGAGTCCTTCGCTACATCGACTATCCCGCTCACGACGGTGTTCAGCCCTTGAGTGTCTCCGGTCTCCAGGGCATGATCCATCGCCCGAAAGAGGCTCTGGAAGACCTCACGACGCTCAAGGAACGCCTCGTCGAAGTAGCGCTGCAGTGTCACCTCCGCGGCTCTAATGGTGGCGATCTCGGTATCACGATAGGTGCGGAGCGCCTCACGCTTGCGCGACTCCTCCGCGTGGATCGCGACGTACTTTCCCGCCGTGTCCACCAGGCGCGTGAGCGCATCGAACGCCTCAGGAGCGGCGACGACAGTCTTCATGTCCATCACCTTCCCCTGGATCGGCATCTCGTCAGCCATCGCTGTTGTCCTCGTTCATCTCTCGGTACCGGACCCTGAGGATCTCAGATTGCTCGGACAAGTCCCCCCGCTCGTTGATCAGCCGAGCTTGTGCGACGCCCTGCACGCCCCTCACCAACTCGATCGTCTCGCTGAGGGCAGCCATATGCTCGGTCGGGTCGAACGTGAGGGCTTCTAGCCTGTCCATGGCGACTGTGGCCTGTCGTTCGAGTCGCGTCAGCACGTCCGTGAGCTCGTCGGCGCGCTGGACAACCGCGCGCAGTTTCGCGTCCTGAAGGTCCATTTCAGCGCACGCAACCTGGATGTGGGTCGCGAACTCCTCGGCACGGGTCAGTGCCTTGATGCCTTGGACCTTGCAGGTAGAGCCGGCTGCAAGCAAGGTGATCCCACCGACAGCAGTCTTGGTTGCCAGGTTGCCCAAGGCGATCCCACCGCCGCCGTTCTTGAGCGGTCCGCCGCCACGAAAGGCCGCTGCAGCCTTCTGTTTCGCGGCGCCCGCAAGATCGGAGACCTTTGACCCAGTCCCAGCCACGCCGTACTTCTCCACTGCCGTGGTGACGGCACCGGCAGTGCCCAAGCCAGCGAGTGCCGTGTTCGAGGCTCCCGTCAGCCAGCCGGCGACGGCCTCTTCGCGGCCGACAGTGGGGGGCATCAGGGAAAGTGAAACCTCGAGTCCGTCGACGAGGAGCCTGTCGCTCTCCCGCACTTGCTTGGCGTGGGAGCGAAGCCAAACAACCATGCGCTGCACGACTCCAGTGAACGCTTCTCGCTGCAGAGCCGAAAAGTCGATCAGGCGCTGGTTGGCGACCTCGCGCAGATCCTCAGACACGGCAGCCCGGGACTCATACTGTTGCTTCGCCGCGGCCTGCCGCTCATGTGCAGCAACGAGGTCCCGCGCACCCATGGCTCCCAGACCTGAGCCCACCGCGCCGGCCACAGTGCCGACGCCGAACAGAGCAGCGGGCACAGCACGGAAGGCTCCGGGAGGCAGGGATGGCATACGCGATTGTGGCACTCTCGAGGAGGAAGCGCCGGGCTCCTGAGCTATCCGTGTCGACGAGGTCCTCGTTGTTCTGGGGCCGATGCATGATCCCGTGGCTCTGCTGTGGGTCGCGGTCGTCGTGGGCATGGGTGATCAGCATGTTGTCCAGACGCCGCGACGATGGCACGGCTGGGTCTCGCGACCCAGCGCGAGACCGGCCTTCCTGGCGAGCACCGGATTATGCGCGGAGGCGCACGCGGCTCGGCAAACGTAGCTGTTGCCGCAAGGTCTGGTGCAGATCAGCAGTCGCCAGTTCACGGTCTTCCAGCGTTGCTGCGAGGGCATAGCCCTGATGCTCATAGGTCGGGTCATTCCGGGCCCATGTCTGCGCCTTGTGAGTGACGGCGATGAGGAAGGTCTCGTCATCGTTCACGAACGAGTCCCGCCCGACCCAACTGCGAAGTTGCAATGTGCTGTGCGTGTAAGTGTTGACGCCCGGCTGCAGCTTGAGCTTCCGCCGGTCGTTGATCAGATCAGCCGGATCGTCGGGGTCTTGTCGCTTCAGAATCTCGGCAAGTTCGTCAGGATCGATGTCCCGATACACGTTGAACTTCATGGTCCCGGCGAGGTACTCCCGTCGCTGGCGCCGAACAGGTGGGTCGAACGCGAGGGCGATGCTGACAACGCGATCACGTCGGCTCCCTTGACGGAAGGCTTCGGGGATCGGCAGGGGGTGAATCTGGACGGTGTCGACTGGCATTTCGCCGTCGTAAGTCATGGTCACTCGTCTGGCATCGCTTGTCGTCGCCCTGTCGACGTCGGGGAGGCCCAAGCCGTAGACGCGGTTTCGGCGGTGCAGTTCGGCCAGGGCGGCCGCGGGAGGGGTCGGCGCTGAACCCGCAGCCAAGAGAGCCCTGACGAGGTTTCCTGAGGCGTCGGGATAGGCGTACGCGATGTCGGCCGCCACTCTGGCCACGGCTGGGGCGGCATAGCTGGTCCCGTTCACCGTCGCGAAAATCTGGCCACCGGAACCGCGTGTAGATGTGCTGATGAGCGAGGCACCTAGATCGTTATGCACGACGTTTCCGGTGTCGGATACCACGAGGTTGCCGCCATAGTGCGTAACGTCGGGCTTGTTGGCGCGTCTCGAATTGGTCCCTAGGCCAGGCCCAGTTCTGCTAAAAGGTGCAGCCTCGTCGGCGTCGGCAGCCG
The DNA here is from genome assembly GCF_022568835.1 of Arsenicicoccus piscis. GTDB lineage: Bacteria > Actinomycetota > Actinomycetes > Actinomycetales > Dermatophilaceae > Arsenicicoccus > Arsenicicoccus piscis. The sequence continues at coordinate 188,863 of NZ_JAKZHV010000003.1, read as the reverse complement.
CCTGCCAACCGACACGGCCAGGAAGTTCGGCGGGTGCGCCGCTCAGAGCGAGCGCTCCGACGGTCACGGCCAGAGCAGCCGGACCGGGTTCCGACAGTCGATGCTCGTGGGCGAAGAAGAAGTCCGGCTTGTCAGCGATGATGTGGTGCCCGCTTGGAGTTCGGGCCGAGAGGTCGGCAGGAGCGTTCCCCGTCGGCAGAACGACGACGAGGCCTAGCTCACGAACCAGGTCGTCGATAGTCTCCGTGAGTGGCCCGAGGTGGAGGTCGTTGAACGGCTCTGCGTAGCCGATGGACAGGTTGAAGATCCTCACCCCATGAGTGCCGTGGAGGTGACGGATGGCTTCCTCGACCAGAACGTGCGGAGGAGCGTAGGTCGCGAACCGTGGCGCGCCGTCTGGGCGCGCGGGGTCGGGCTCAAGGATCCGAACGACCCGGACACTCCCGATTGCCGAAATCGGCAGGGCGTCCCGAAGCTCTTCGTGGAGTGCTGGGAAGAGGACGCGTCCGACGACTTCCGTGCCGTGGGTTCCGCGCTGCTGCCATGGGTAGGTAGGCGGCCCTAGTGACTCGTCCGACACAACCAGTCCGCGGAGCAGCGGATGTGCTGACTCGGGCGAGTCGTCAAGCACTCCAACTACCTCGCTCGCGACCTCCGACCGAGAGATCGTCGAAATGTCGAGATCCCTCCAGTCTCGGAAGTCCAAGAACGGGACCGGTGGCGTCCGCGCCAACTCGACCACTGAGTTGTTCAGAAGGTCGTCGAGCCCGGCGGAAGAGACGCTTACCCTCAAATAGCTACGCCTGGCCGAGACTGATCGAAGTAGCACCCGGCCGCCATTTTGGCCCACGATCTGCTCGACGATGCTGGTTCGCCGTTGAGCTTCGCCGTACGTGCCGCTCGGCCAGATGAGGACGTCGACCGTGTGCTGGCCGCTGGTGCTGCCGTCGAGGTCGGCAACGCCAGGTCCGGTGCGGTCGGAGGGTCCGTATGGCTCGATGTCGTCGATCTGGTTGAAGAAGGTCCGCAGTTCTCCGGTTCGGACATATCGCTCGATCGCCTGTTCCAACGAGGCGCCCAGAGCCTCAGAAGTGGAAAGGCAGGAGGTTCTCTTCGAGTGGTTTGCCGCCGCCAACTCGGGCCTGTTCTCAAACGGCCCGAGAAAGGGCGGCGGCAGTGCCCCCCCAAAGCTAGAGACCAATTACCCGTCCGGGTGGTCGAGCTAGCGACCACCATGTTCGCCCGGGAAACGGGATTCTCCGGACCCGAGCTTCACCGTCTATACGCCGAGTACACCGACGATCTTGGCGAGTACACCGGGTGGGGAGGAGGAGCCGAGTCACGCTGGCAGACATTCCAGCGTGGTCTTCGGCTCCTCACTCGCGACCAGCAGGTGCGCTTCCTCCTCGACCTCTGTGAGTACGACGGCTACATCAAGCATGGCCGACCGGCGGACGAGGACATCGCGAAGCTGCGCGGACTCCTTCTGGGCCAGAGTGCACCTGGAGCGGATGCCGCTGCCATTCGACTTGCGGCGCTTCCCGACTGGAAAGCGGTTCAGGACTCCTGGCGCCAGGCTCTCGACAAGATCCACTCCGATCCTGAGGGCGCGATCACGGCGACCCGGACTCTTCTGGAGAGCACCTGCAAGCACATCTGCGACGAGCGTGGAGTGCCCTACGAGAATGGCTGGGATCTGAGTCGGCTCTATAAGGCCGCTGCCGCTGCCATGGAGATCGCCCCCGATCAGCACAGTGAACAAGTGATCAAACAGATCTTGTCTGGAGTCACGACGGTCGTCGCCGGCATCGGGTCCCTGCGGAACTCACTCAGCGACGCACACGGCCGGGGGAAAGGAGCCGTTCGACCGGCTCCACGCCACGCCAAGCTTGCCGTGAACTCGGGCTTCGCCGTGGCGGGGTTCCTTATCGACACACACGTTGAGAAGCCCAGCCCGCGGAACGGGCAAGACCCGCGTTAACCGCTTGCAGACCCGTCCATAACACGGGCCGGCGGACACGCCCGAGATGCATAACATCGGCTAATTCTTAGAATCGCCAGCCGTTTGTCGAGATGCAGCCAAGACTGCGCGACCGCAGGCGTTGCATCTTGCGCGGTCGGCCGGATAGCGAGGAGTCGCGCAAGATACGTGAGGGCACGCTGGACGATCCGCCAACGGATCGCGGCCTCCGGCTTGGGCCGTTCGAAGTCCACTCGCACCTGGCTTGGACGGCGTCGATCCCCTAGTGGCGCCTATTGCTGTGGCGGCACCCGCCTAATGCCACCATGATGACGTTCGTGGTGCTTCCAACCCCGACCCTGACGACAGCCCGCCTCGTCCTGCGCCCCTTCAGGGATGACGACCGTAACGCGGTTTACCTCTTGCACGCGAGTGCGCCGGTGATGCAGTACTGGGACTCGAGCCCGTGGACCGAGATGGCCCAGGCCGATCGCTTCCTCGCTCGGTGCCGTGCCCTCGCCGAAGAAGCCTCCGGCGCCCGCGTTGCCGTGGACCGTCGAGAGGATGCCGCCTTTCTCGGGTGGATTGGCTTGCAGCGGTGGGACCCAGTCAGCCGCAAGGCCAACTTGGGCTACGTACTAGCCGAGGACGCGTGGGGGCACGGGTATGCCACCGAGGCCGGCCAGGCGCTGCTCGACTGGGCCTTCCCGGCCATGAACCTCAATCGCGTCTCGGCGCAGGCGGACACGCGCAACCGCGCGTCCGGGCGGGTCCTTGAGAAGCTTGGGTTCACCCTTGAAGGCACCCTGCGGGAGAATGTCATCGTCGACGGGGAGGTATCCCACGACTGGACGTTCGGCCTGCTACGCCGCGAGTGGGAGGCCGCTCGCGCAAGCCGTTGACCGCTCGTCTCGGCGCGCTCACTCCGAGCCAGCCCCATAACCCAGAGCGCGAGACGCGCCCGAGATGCATAACGTCAGCTAATTCTTAGAATGAAGGGCCGTTCTTACAAGACTCACTGCATCTCGACAGCTGCATCTCGACAGCCCTTCGTGGAGGGTTCGCCGCCTCTCGACAGGTGCCTAGAAGTTGTTCGCCATGTTCGTGAAGCGGCTGTAGTGCCCCTGGAAGGCAACCACGATCGTGCCAGTTGGTCCGTTACGGTGCTTGGCAACGATGATGTCGGCCTCACCTTCGCGGGGCGATTCTTTCTCGTAGACCGATTCGCGATGCAAAAGCATCACCATATCCGCGTCCTGCTCGATGCTGTTGTGGACGGCGATGCCATTGGCGATGAAGTTGTGACCGCCGAGCACGGTGGCGTCGAAGACCTCTTCCATTCCGACCAACTCGATCTCACTCACCTCGTCCCAGAGCACATCGTTGACGGCCATCAGCTCGAGGTCGATCTCGTCAAGGACGTGAGTCAGCGTGCCGAGGCTTCCCTCCTCGCTGTCAGATTCTGCGAGCACCTCCGACACAGCGCCCCAGGCCTCAGACGATGCCGTCGGTATCTCGGGCGTCGAGCGGTTGCGCACCATGGCTAGGAGATTGGCGGCGGCTTCACCCTCACACCACACCTCCTGCAGGAAACGACGCTGGCTGTCCGGGTCTGCGATGACCAGGCGACCGTCCCCGGCGACCGACCTGACCGAGATGCCAAACCGCAGAAGCAGGCGGCTGACCTGCTGCGCAACGGCGTCCCCCGTCAGCGCCGTCCGCAGCACCGCACGACATCCGTCCTCGTCCAACTCCACTCTGTGGTGAGTAGTCCAGAGCGTCGCTACCACATCACGGATCGTCTGCTTTGGTGCGTAGAAGACCTCGTCAGGCAGTTCAACTCCCCGGGACGCCGCCGCGATCCAGTTGTCGATCGCGTCCTGAGTCACAGGCTGGCACTCACGAGGGGCCGGCACGTGCTGAGGCACAGCGACCGCGTCCCCCGCATGAATGTCGCCCAGGGCCCGCCAGCCGCCATAGGTGAGGAATGGGTGGTTCTCGGTCGCTCGGATCGTCTTGCCCGAGGCGAGAGTCAGCCGGAACACGGGCTTGATCCCGGTGGAGAAGACGTGGGTCAGGTGACGCGTCACGTACCGCAGCGACTCGTCGAGCGACCACACCGGGACGTCGCGAGCGCCGGACTCGAAGAGCTCGCCCATCGTGGTCTCGGCACCCGTGTCGGCGCGCAGCACCCGCGAGTCGGCTGTCAGGCAGCCAGACTCACGAAGGTCGCTGACCTGGGGCTTCTTGTCCGTTCGCTGCTCAGGACCACGGTTCAGCTGAGAGAGCGCGATGACCGGGACCTCGATCTCCTTGGCCAAGAGCTTGAGGGCTCGGGAGAACTCCGAGACCTCCTGCTGGCGCGACTCGACGCGCTTGCCGGAGCTCATCAGCTGCAGGTAGTCGATGACGACGAGCTTGAGGTTGTGGCTCATCTTGAGGCGCCGACACTTCGCCCGGATCTCCATGAGCGACATGTTGGGGCTGTCGTCGATGAACAGCGGCGCGTCCGAGAGCCGGCCGACGGTGCGCGCGATCTTAGTCCAGTCCTGGTCGTCCACCTGGCCCTTGCGGAGCTTCTGCAGCTGCAGCGACGCCTCGGCCGAGAGCAGGCGGGTGGTGATCTCGTTCTTGCTCATCTCGAGGCTGAAGAAGACGGTCGCCTTGTTGTGATGAATAGCCGCAGAACGGGCAATATCAAGTGCCAGGGTCGATTTGCCCATTGCCGGCCGCGCCGCAATGACAATCATCTGTCCGGGGTGCAGACCGTTGGTCAAAGAATCCAGCTCGGTGAAGCCGGTGGGGACGCCGAGCATCTCGCCGGTGGAGCCGGCAGCGTGCTCGATCTCGTCGACGGTAGCCTCAAGGATGTCGCCGATGATGACGTAGTCCTCGGCGGCTCGCTTGTCGGCGACACCGTAGACCTCGGCCTGGGCCTGGTTGACGATGTCCTCGACGTCGCCGGCATGGCCGTAGCCCATCTGCACGATACGCGTGCCGGCCTCGACCAGGCGACGCAGGACGGCGCGCTCCTGGACGATCTCGGCGTAGTAGCCCGCGTTGGCGGCCGTGGGGACCGCCTGGATCAGCTGGTGGAGGTAGGCCTGACCGCCGATGCGCTGGATGTCGCCACGCTTGGTGAGCTCGTCGGCCACGGTGATCGCGTCGGCGGGCTCGCCGCGGCCGTAGAGGTCGAGGATCGCCTCGAAGATCGACTCGTGGGCGGGGCGGTAGAAGTCCTTGCCGCGCAGCGCCTCGACACAGTCGGCGATGGCGTCCTTGCTGAGCATCATCGACCCGAGGACCGAACGCTCGGCGTCGACGTCCTGGGGTGGGGTGCGGTCGAGCTGCGACTCCTCGCCATAGCCGTCGTCGTAGCTGTCGCCGCCAGAGCGACCTCGCCGACCACTGAGCTCGGAGATCGTCACCGCAGGCCCCCTTCCGGAACACGTTCATCAACTGCTCCGACCACTACAGCACCGACCACTGACAGACCCCCCCAAGGGGGACCGGGTGTCGGGCCGAGAGGCCGGACGGCTCCGGGCGTTGGCCAGGGCGCGGGCGCGCGTGCACGAGATCGACGAGCCCGCCGCCCAGGTCAGCGCTCGGCTCCCCGCCCTGGTGAGGGGCCGGGCCGCGCACTCCGACGGAGGCAACACGGACACGCTAAGTCGCCAGCCCGGCCCCATCAAACGTCCGAATTATCCCCCTGTGGATAACGTGGGGACAACGGCGGCGCGTCGCCGGTGGAACCTGTGGATAACCCTGGGGACAGGGTGTGACTTTCCCGTGATCTACGCTTCCCCAGGCCGCTGACCTGCGCGAACGAGGTGAACGCCATGTGTACGGCAAGAAAGTTGTCCTCATTAGCCCATTCGGGTCAAGTCTGCGGCGGTGTGGAAAAGATGGACCATGAGTCTCTCTCCGCGACGGATCCGTGCTACGCGGCCGTTCGGCCGAAGGAGGGTGAATATCACGCACCGTGATCGACGCAGGTCGATGGACCGATCTACGCCCCTCGCCTGCACGAACGCGCTCGGGCCTAGGGTGGCCGGGTGCCCGACACGTCTCCCCGCACCAGCGCAACACTCCCGGAGAACCCCGCGCGCGAGGTCCTGCGCCTCGCCGTCCCGGCCTTCCTGGCCCTCGTGGCCGAGCCTCTCTTCCTGCTCGCCGACTCCGCCATCGTCGGTCACCTCGGCGTCGCCCAGCTCGCCGGCCTCGGCGTGGCCAGCGCGGCCCTGCTGACGGCCGCGAACGTCTTCGTCTTCCTCGCATACGGCACGACCAGCGCGGTCGCCCGACGCCTCGGCGCGGGCCGCGAGGACCAGGCGTTGGCCGTCGGCATCGATGGCGTCTGGCTCTCGGTCGTCCTCGGCGCGCTCACCGCGGTCGTGGTCGCGGTGGGCGCCACCGACATCTGTCGCGCCCTCGGGGCGAGCGCGGACGCGCTGCCGCACGCGGTGAGCTACCTGCGGTTCTCGGCCATCGGTCTACCGGCCATGCTCGTGGTGCTGGCCGCGACCGGCATCCTGCGCGGCATGCTCGACACGCGCACCCCGCTCGTCGTCTCGGTGGCCGGCTTCACCCTCAACGTCGCGCTCAACTACGTCCTGGTCTACGGCGTGCACCTCGGCGTCGCCGGCTCCGCGCTCGGCACCGTCATCGCCCAGTGGCTGATGGCGGTAGCCCTCCTGGTCGTCGTGGTGGGTGAGGCCCGGCGCAAGAACGCCTCGCTGCACCCGCACCCCACGCGCGTGCTCGCGGCCGGTCGCGAGGGGGTGCCGCTGCTGGTGCGCACCCTGGCGCTGCGCGCCGTGCTGCTCCTCACCACGTGGACGGCGGCCGGCTTCGGCGACGCGACTCTCGCTGCATACCAAGTGACTTCGACCGTCTGGACCTTCCTCGCGTTCTCCCTCGACGCCCTCGCTATCGCCGCGCAGGCACTCACCGGTCGCTCCCTCGGTGCCGGCGACCGAGCCGCCACGCGCGCCACGACCAGCCTCATGGTGCGGTGGGGTGCGGTCTACGGATTTGTCGTGGGGGTGCTGGTGCTGGCCGTGCACACCGTGCTGCCAACGCTTTTCACCGGGGACGAGGCGACGCGCGCCGCGATCTCGGGCGCGTTGGTCGTCGTGGCGATCATCCAGCCGGTCGCCGGGATCGTCTTCGTCCTCGACGGCGTGCTGATCGGCGCGGGGGACGGACCCTGGCTCGCCCGCGCGCAGCTCGCGGTGCTCGTCGGCTATCTGCCGGTCATCGCGCTCGTGCGGTGGCTGGGGCCACCGTCCTGGGTCGGGGCGAGCCCCGTCGAAGCCGCGGTGCACGGTGCGGTGTGGCTGTGGATCGCGTTCTCCACGTTCATGATCGGGCGCGGTGCGCTGCTCTGGCTGCGCTCGCACACGTCACGCTGGATGGTCACCGGCGCAGGCGTAGACCCTGTGTCCGGGTGATGTGGTCCACCACCGGTTGCACGACGAGGATCGCCGCGGACAGCACGAGCAGCACCGCCAGCAGCAGGCTGAGACCGCTGCGATTCAGCCGAGAAGCCAGCACCAGGAACAGGATGGCGACGCCGACGCGACCGAGCCACGCCCACGGCGACAGGCCCAGCCACGGACCGCGCGGCTCACGGGTCTCGAGGGGATCGCTCATGTCAGCTCCAGCCCCAGGAGCGCGTTCTCGACGACCTCCATCGACGCCGGGTGGATCCAGTACTGACCGCGGGCGACCTCCGGGACGGTGTTGCCGAGCGAGGCCATCTGGATCAGCGGCTGGATCAGGTTCGAGGCCTGGTAGCCCATGAGGTGCGCGGCGATCAGGCGCTTGGAGTGCGGGTCGGCGAGCACCTTGACGAACCCGACGGTGTCCTCCATCGCCCAGCCGTACGCGGTGTCGCCGTACTGCTGCACCTTCACAACGTAGTCACGGCCCTCGACCTTCAGCTGCCGCTCGGTCGGACCGAACGAGGCGACCTGCGGGTAGCCGAACGTCGCCGCGGGGACGAACCGGTGGTCGCTCTTGATCAGGTCGTCGGGGAACGCGAGATTGTGTGCCACGACACGGGCTTCGTGGTTGGCGACGTGCTTGAGCTGGTAGGGGCTGCTGATGTCGCCAAGCCCCCAGACGCCCTCGACCGTCGCCCGCTGGTAGTCGTCGACCACCAGTCGTCCGTCGTGGTGCGTCGCGAGCCCGCCGGCCGCCACGTCCAGGATGTCGGTGTTGGGGATGCGGCCCAACGCCACCAGCACCGCGTCGACCTCGACTCGTGAGTGGCCTTGCGGCCCTTGCAGATCCAGCGACCAGACGCCGCCCTCCCGCGTGGCGCCGGTGACGATCGTCGACAGCCGCAGGTCGAACCGCTTGGCCTGCTCGCGGGTGAAGGCGATCTGGATGTCCTCGTCGTCCTTGGTGAGCAGCGTCGGGCTGCGCTGGATCCACGTGACGTCGGACCCGAATGCGCCCAGCACGTGGGCGAACTCGCTGGCGATGAACCCGCCACCCACGATCGCGATCCGCGCCGGCACCTCGTCGATGCGCATGATCGTGTCGGACGTGTGCACGCCGCGCCCCGGGTCGGCCTCGCGGAGCCCGTCCACGTCGGGCATCCGCGGTCGCCCGCCGGCGGCGACGACGACCTGGTCGCCGGTCACGATCTCTCCGGTCCCCGTGTCCAGGGTGCGCTCCCCCACGAACCGCGCCGTCTCGTCGTAGACCGTGACGTTGGGATCGCTGCGACGGTAGGCCTCGCCCCCGTCGGCGATCGCGTCGACGCGCGCGAACACGCGGTCCCGCGCCTCGCGCCAGCGAGCGCTCGGGCTCTCGAAGTGCGCCCCGAGCCGGTCCAGCGCCAGCGCCGAGACGATGACGTCGGCGGGGTAGACGAACATCTTGGTCGGGATGCATCCGACGTTGAGGCAGGTACCCCCGAAGCGTCCCCGCTCGATGATCGCGATGTCGAGGTGGGCCAGCTCAGGAGTGATGACGGAGTTGCCGGAGCCCGTGCCGATGATGACCAGGTCGTGGTGCCGCATGGGCCCAGCCTACGGCTCGGCTCTGGCGGGGTGTCGCCTCTGGCGGGTCGGGACCGCGACCGCTATTGTCAGATCGTTCTGACAAATGAGAGGTCAGCACCCCACAGCCAGCGCACGAAGGAGTCGCCATGTCCCCCGCCCCGGTCCGCATCGGCCTGATCGGCTGCGGCCGCATCGGCCAGGTCCACGCCCTCAGCATCGTCGCGACGCCCGGTGCCGAGCTCGCCGGCGTCGTCGACGCCGTCCCGACCGCCGCGGAGGCGACTGCCGCGCGGTTCGGCAGCACGGTCTACGGGACGCCGGAGGAGCTGATCACCTCCGACCAGGTCGACGCGGTGATCATCGCCTCCCCCACCCCCACGCACGTCGACCTCATCGACGCCTGCATCGACGCGGACAAGCCGGTGCTCTGCGAGAAGCCCATCGATCTGGACATCGAGCGAGTGGAGTCGTTGCGTCCCAAGGCAACCGCAGCGTCCATCCCGATCGTCCTCGGCTTCAACCGCCGCTTCGACCCGCACTTCGCCGAGCTGCACCGTCGGGTGCAGGCGGGAGAGATCGGCACCCTCGAGCAGCTGAGCATCGTCAGCCGCGACCCCGCGCCGGCGCCCATCGAGTACCTCGCGTCGTCCGGCGGCATCTTCCGCGACATGACGATCCACGACTTCGACATGGCGCGGAACTTCGTCCCCGACATCGTCTCCGTATCCGCCTGCGGCGTGGCCCAGTTCAGCGACGAGATCAAGAGCATCGACGACTACGACTCCGTGATCGTGACCATGACCTCGAGCTCGGGGCAGCAGGTCGTCGTCACCAACTCGCGGCACGCCGCCTACGGCTACGACCAGCGCGCCGAGGCGTTCGGCTCCGAGGGTCTGCTGGAGGTCAGCAACGTGACCGACACCCTGGTCCGACGGTGGGGCGCCGACCAGGTGGAGGCTCGCGAGCCCTACCAGAACTCCTTCCTCGAGCGCTACGCCGTGGCGTATCAGCTCGAGCTCGTCGCCTTCCTGCACGCCGTGCGCGGCGAGCCGTCCACGAGCCCGACCTTCCACGACGGCTGGGCCGCACTGGTGCTCGCCGATGCCGCCGCCCGGTCCGCCAAGGAGCGGCGGGTCATCGACGTCGACCTGTCGGTCTGATGCCGGAGCTCGTCGCCACGTGCTGGACGAGCGCGGGCGGGGCCGTCCCGGGTGCAGCGGACCAGCGCAGCACGTTCACGCTCGAGGACCGGGTGCGCGAGGTGGCGCAGACCGGATGGGTCGGCATGGGTCTCGTAGCGGACGACCTGGTCGCGGGCCGCGACACCATTGGCTTCGACGGTCTGCGAGCCCTGCTGCAGGACAACGGCCTTCACCACATCGAGGTAGAGCTCGTGCAGGACTGGTGGCTGCCCGGCTTCGAGGACGGCCAGACCGACGCGGGTCGCCGCGCCGAGCTGCTGCTCGAGGCGACCGCCGCGCTGGGTGCGCCGTTCATCAAGGTGGGTCCGGGCATCGGTCCGGCTGTCGACGACATCGGCCCCCTCGTCGCGCCCCTGCGACGGCTGGCCGAGCGGGCCGCGGCGGTGGGCACGCGAGTTGCCTTGGAGCCGTTGCCGTTTGCGCACATCGCCTCGATGCCGCAGGGTGCCGAGCTGGTGCGGGCGGTCGATCACCCGGCCTGCGGGCTGGCGGTCGACTACTGGCACGTGTTTCGCGCCAACACCTCTCTGACCGAGCTCGCCGCGTGTCTGAGCCCGGAGATCGTCGTCGCGGTCGAGCTGTGCGACGCAGACCGCGAGATGCAGGGCACCGAGCTCTTCCCTGACACCCGCGACCACCGGCGGTACTGCGGCGAGGGCGATCAGGACGTGGCCGGCTTCATCCGCACCATGCGCGAGGTCGGCTTCGGCGGACCGTGGGGGGTCGAGATCCTCTCGATCGAGCACCGCGCTCTCCCGTTGCGCGACGCGCTGATTCGCGCCCGGGACACGGCCCTCGCCTGCTTCGATGAAGCGAGTGCTCCCCGCACCTAGGACGTGCGCTGCCCAGCCGGTCGGCTAGGCCTCCATGACGAAGCGGTCTCCGGTGGCTGCGCGCACCCGGTCCATCACGCGTAGCGTGTCGATGGTGGCGTCCAGCGGTCGCCGCGGCGACTCGAGCAGCCCCTCCCCGATGCAGCGAGAGGCGTCGCACCCCTCGAACGAGAGCCCACCGTTGCCGATCGTCGGCTCGTCGTAGCGCAGGACTTGTCCCCCGCGGGAGGTCAGCGTGAATCCCCCTGGCTTGAAGAAGAATCCGTCGATCGCCAGGTAGCCATCTGCGCCGGCGACCGTGGCCGTGGTGGGCGTCTGCGCGAGCATGCTGGCGTAGAGCACGGACTGGGCCGGGTGTCCGCCGTATGCGCCCTGGCCGCTCTGCCCGCCCGGCCCGCCAACGCGGTGCGTCAGGGTCACGCCCACCTGACCCATGACTCCGGTGGGGGCCCGCATCCCCGACGCGCTGACGTCGGTCACCTCGCCCAGCGCCCAGGTGGCGAAGGTGATCGGGTAGGTCGCGAGATCGAGCATCGCCCCGCCCGCCAGCTGAGGGTCGTAGATCCGATGGGACGGGTCGAAGTACTCCCCGAGATCCGCTGTGGCGAGGTAGAGCTCACCCAGGGCGCCGTCGTCGAGGAGCTGACGCACGACGTCCATCTTGGGCAGGGCCAAGGTCCACATGGCCTCCATCGCGAAGACGCCCTGGGCGCGCGCGGCGGCCGCAATCTGCTCGGCTCCCGCCGCGTTGATCGCCATCGGCTTCTCGACCAGCACGGGCTTGCCCGCCTCGATGGCCAGCAGCGCGTGCTCGACGTGCTGCGGGTGCGGTGTCGCGACATAGACGACGTCCACGTCCGGGTCGTCGACCAGCGCCTCGTAGCTGCCATGCGCCGTGGTCACGCCATAGCCGCTCGCGAACCGGTCGGCGCTGCCCTGCGAGCGCGAACCCACGGCCTGCACCACCTGATCGGTGTGCTCGTGCAGGGCGGTGGCGAACTTGTCGGCGATCCACCCGGTGCCCAGCAGACCCCACCGCAGAGCGGGAGCCGACCGTCGATCCGGGGTGCGCGCCGGGGGTAGCGTCGTGGGAAAGGTCATGACAGAATGACAGCACAAATTCCGCGATGTGGCGAGAGGTGTGCGATGACCCGTCAGCACTGGCTGAAGACTGAGGACTGCAACCTGGACGACCTGCTCCGGGTGCTGGACGATCACACCGATCCCTCCGACTACCCGACCGCCGCGCGCATCGAGCAGGAGGTCGTGGTCTACGACTCCGGCTCTGTCCGTGAGGCACTCGCGGCCGGCCGTGGGGGCGAGATCCAGGAGGAGATCTACCGCGCCTTGGCGGACGGCCCCGGGATCGTCGTGCTCACCGGTGCATTCGAGGACGACGTGGTCGATCGCGCGACGGATGCGTTCAACGACCTGATCCTCCAGCAGCGCGAGGACGGCATCAAGAGCGGCGACCACTTCGCCAAGCCGGGCGCCAACGACCGCGTGTGGAACGCGCTCGAGAAGCTCGCTGTCGAGCACCCCGACGTGTTCGTCGACTACTACGACAACGACATGCTTGCGCTGGCCGCCACGTCCTGGCTCGGCCCCGGTTACCAGGTCACCAGCCAGCTCAACGTCGTCAACCCCGGGGGCGCCGGCCAGACCGTGCACCGCGACTACCACCTGGGCTTCCAATCCCCTGATGTGTCCTCGCAGTTCGCGTCGCCGATCCACAAGATGAGCGCCATGCTCACGCTGCAGGGAGCGGTCGCGCACGTCGACATGCCCGTGGAGTCCGGCCCCACGCTCTACCTCCCGCACTCGCAGAAGTACGAGCTGGGTTACCTCGCCTACTGGCGGCCGGAGTTCCAGGACTACTTCGTCGCCCACCACATCCAGCTGCCGCTGGCCAAGGGCGACGCCGTCTTCTTCAACCCCGCGCTCTTCCACGCGGCGGGCACCAACCGCACCAACGACATTCGTCGCATGGCGAACCTGCTGCAGGTGTCCTCACCCTTCGGTCGCGCGATGGAGACCGTAGACCGTCGGCGCATGTCCGAGGCGCTCTACCCCACGCTGCTGGACCGGCTCGAGTCCGGCCTCACCCAGGAGCGCGTAGACCGGGTGGTCGCCGCGAGCGCGGAGGGCTACGCCTTCCCGACCAACCTGGACCGCGACCAGCCGGTCGACGGGATGGCTCCGCCTACCCAGGCCGATCTCGTGCGCGACGCGCTTGCCCAGCGGATGACCTCCGAGCAGCTCGGCAAGACGCTCGCCGGCCTGGAGGACCGTCAGCAGACCCGCTGATCACGGGTCCGCTGAGGCCTATCCGCTGGCAGGCCGCTGACGATCAGTCGACCAGGCCCGACGGCCAGGACGCCTCGGCGGGGTCGGGGCGGCAGGCGAGCACCGCAGCGAGCAGATCCTCGTCGATGGGCGCGTCCGCCGCCTCGAGGGCGGAGCGCAGGTGAGCCGACTTGGCGGTGCCCACAAGGGTGGTCGGGCAGCCGGCGCGCTGGATGGCGTACTGGTTGGCGAGGAAGGCGATGTCGACTCCCGCCTCGGCGCAGACGGCCCGCATCCGATCCGCCGCCTCCCGGATGACCGGCGTGGCGGGGTGGCCGTCGCCGGCGGCGGGGCCACGCGGTGTCAGCAGCCCGAGCGCTACGGCGGCCGCGTTGATCAGACCCGTCCCGCGCTCGTCCGCGATCGGCCCGAGGCGGGTGGCGATCGAGTCGTCGAGCAGGGTGCCGTGGGCGTAGGTCAGCACCACGTCCAGGTCGCACTCGCGCACGACCCGCTCGAACACCGAGATCGGATAGCCCGTCATGCCGATGAAGCGGCACTTGCCTTCGTCGCGCAGCCGCAGCAGCTCGGGGTAGCCCTCGTCGATCACCGGCTGCAGGTCGACGAACTCGATGTCGTGGAGCTGCAGGATGTCGACGTGATCGGTGCCGAGCAGACGCAAGCTGCGCTCTACGCTGGCCCGAATCCCCTTCGCGGAGAAGTCGAAGCTGTCCACGCCATAACGACCGGCCTTGGTGCCCAGCACGATCCGGTCGCGGAGTCCGCCGGTGAGCGCCTTCCCGAGGCGCTCCTCGGCGGACCCGTAGTACGGCGAGGTGTCGATGAAGGTGACGCCGGCGTCGATGGCCTCGTGCACGACCCGGATGGCGTCGGCCTCGCTCACGTCGCCGAACAGGCCGCCGATCGGTGCGGTGCCGAACGACACCGTGGTGACATCGAGGCCGGTGCGGCCCAGCGTGCGCGTCTGCATGGCGTCCTCGCCCTACCTCATCGAGATCGGTTGTGAGACAACTCGTGTGACAGCTCGGGTGACGGCACGAGCTACGGCTTCACGGCCGGATGGTCGAGCGTCGGCGCCTCGATCTCGCCGTGCTCGACGGTGTGGGCGTCGACGACCTTGCCGGGGTCGGCGGAGCGCAGCTCGTGCGACAGCTCCTCGAGCTCCTGCCCACCAGCCATCTGCCCGGTCAGCTCGTCCAGCGTCAGCTCGTCCCGGTGCGCGTCGAGGACGACTCGACCGAGCTTGAGGATGACGAAGTGGTTGCCGACGAGGAACGCGTGGTGCGGGTTGTGCGTGATGAAGATGACGCCGAGGCCGGCGTCGCGGGCCTTGATGATGTACTTCAGCACGACACCGGACTGCTTGACGCCGAGGGCTGCTGTCGGCTCGTCGAGGATGATCACCTTCGCACCGAAGTAGATCGCGCGGGCGATCGCGATGCACTGACGCTGGCCACCCGACAGGCCTCCGACCGGGCGGTCGAGATCGCCGATCTCGATGCCCATCTTGCGCAGCTCCTCGTCGGCGATGCGCTTCATCGAGGCGATGTCCATCGTGCCGAAGCCTCGGGTGATCTCGTTGCCCAGGAAGAAGTTTCGCCACACCGACATGAGCGGAGCGAGGGCCAGGTGCTGATAGACCGTCGCGATGCCCGCCGCCTGCGCCTCGCGGGGAGAGCCGAACACGGTCTCCTGGCCGCCGATCGTCATGACTCCGTCGGTGTGCTTATGCAGGCCCGCCATGATCTTGATCAGGGTGGACTTGCCCGCGCCGTTGTCCCCGAGGACGCAGGTGACCTCGCCCTGACGGACGTGCAGGCTCACCCCGCGCAGGGCGTGGACGTTGCCGTAGGACTTGCCGACGTCAACGAGCTGGAGCAGGGCGGGCTGGTCGCCGGCGGCCTGACCGTGCTCGTGTGCCACTGCGGTACTCATCGCGCATCCGCCTTCTTCTTGACGTACATGTTGACCAGGACGGCGCCGATCAGCATCACGCCGAGGAAGCTGTAGAACCAGTCGACGTTCCAGCCGGCGTAGTTGATGCCGAGCTGAGTCATGCCGAAGATCAGCGCACCGAGTGCGGCACCGATCACCGAGCCGTAACCACCCGTCATCAGGCAGCCACCGACGACGGCCGCGATGATGAAGATGAACTCCTTGCCGACGCCCTCGCCGGACTGCACGACGGAGTACTCGAACAGCAGGTGCATGCCGAGCACCCAGCAGCAGAACCCGACGAACATGAACAGGCCGATCTTCGTCGCCTTGACGGGGACACCGACGGCGCGGGCCGCGTCGGCGTCGCCACCGACCGCGTAGACCCAGTTGCCGATCTTGGTCCGCTGCAGCACGTAGGCCGTGATGATCGTCAGGACGATCCAGAAGATGACCAGCGACTTGACCTGGATCGGACCGATGTGGAGCGACAACATGCGGAAGTCGATGGTGAACTCCGACCCGAAGACGGCTGCCGCAGAGTTGAACCCGTCCATGTCGTTGATCCTCGCGGTGGCGACGGTGCCGGTGATGAGCCGGGTCACGCCGAGGTTGACGCCCTGCAGCACGAAGAAGGTGCCCAGGGTGACGAGGAAGCTCGGCAGCCCGGTGCGCATCAGCAACCACCCGTTGAAGGCACCGATGGCGAGCGAGACGATCAGCGCGATCAGCACGCCCACCCAGACGTTGAGGCCCAGGTTCCACGCGGACAGCGCAGCCGTGATGCCTGACGTCGTCGCCGCCACACCCGCCGAGAGGTCGAACTCTCCACCGATCATGAGCATCGACACGGCAACGGCGACGATGCCGATCGCTGCCGAGGAGTAGAGGATCGTGCCGACGTTGTTGACGCTGCGGAACGCCGGGGCCACCGCCAAGAACAGCGCGGCGACGACGATCGCACCCACGAGGGCACCGATTTCCGGGCGGCTGAACAGCAGCCCGGTGAACGATCGTTGCTGGACCCGGTCGTCCTTGGCCTGAGCCGGCGGGGTCGCGGGTGGTGCGGCCGAGGTGTCTACGAAGCTCATGACGTCACTTCAGCTTGTCGACGTTGGCCTTGGTCACGAACGCGGGCCCGGTCAGCACCGCCTGACCGCCACCGATGGAGGCGCCCTTCTGGACGTTGAGCCACAGCGAATCGACCGCCATGTAGCCCTGCACGTAGGGCTGCTGGTCGACAGCCCACTCGATCTTCCCGTCCTTGATAGCGGCCTTGGCCTCGGTGTTGAGGTCGAAGGTGACCACCTTGGCGGCGCTCCCCGCCTCGGAGACGGACTTGAGCGCGGTCATGGCGAAGGGGGCACCGAGCGTGAGCACGCGGTCGATCGTCTTGTCCTGCTGGAGCTTTGCCGTGATCGTCGACTGCACGTTGGTCATGTCCGTGCCCTTGACGTAGATCTTCTCGGTGGCGGGGAACTTCTCGGCGGTGCCCGCACAGCGCGCCTCGAGCCCGACGTGACCCTGCTCCTGGATCACGCACAGCGTCTTCTTGGCACCGTCCTTGGTGAGCTGCTCACCGGCCGCCTCTCCGGCGATCTTCTCGTCCTGCCCGAAGTAGGCGAGGACGCCCATGGCCTTCCAGTCCTCGAGGCCGCCGTTGAGGGCCACCACCGGGACGCCGGCCTTCAGGGCCGCCTCGACGTCGGACTTCATCGCGTCGGGCTTGGCCAGCGTGACCGCGATGCCGTCCACCTTCTTGTCGACGGCCTGCTTCACCAGGGTGGCCTGCTTGGCCCCGTCGGGGTCGGCGGTGTACTGCAGCGTGACGTTGTCCTTGGCCGCCGCGTCCTCAGCGCCCTTGCGGACCTGGTCCCAGAAGGTGTCGCCCGGAGCCGCGTGGGTGATCATCGCGACGGTCATCTTCGGGGTGTTGGCGACGGCACCGCCACCACCCCCGGCAGCGGTCTCGGTCGGCTTGCCACCGGAGGAGCTGCAAGCGCTCAGTCCGACGACGGCGACGGCGGCCAGGGCCGCGGCCCCAGAGAGGGTGCGGGTGCGGTTCATGGTGTTTCCCTTTCGATCCCGCTCTCGACGTTGAGCGGCGGTGGATGGTGACAAAGGGTGAGTATGTGTCATGTCAGCCCCTTCCTCACAAAGGTGGACCCCGGCACTGGGATCTCTGGGGAGAGCCTGCCCGACCAGACAGCCGCGTGTCAATGGATTGTCAGAACATTTGCACAACCGTGATAGCCGTCGTTCGTGCGGACGGACCCCGTCGCTCAGGCGTCGAACGTCGTGCGACCGGCCACCGGCTCTACGGTGTGCCAGCGGCCATCCTCGGCGGAGGCGACGATCGCCTCGTCGATCTCGGCCGCGCACCACCCGTCCGCGGCGGACGGGGCGAGCTGCTCGCCCGTGAGAACAGACTCGACGAAGAGCTTGGCCTCGACCGCCTTGAGGTCGTCGAAGCTCATCGGGATCCCGGGCCCGGGCTGGAAACGCGAGAACTCACCGTGCCCAGGCCCCGCCAGCACGGTCGTGTAGCCATGGTTGAGACCTCCGTCGCCGAGGCACACCTCGAGCCGGGACAGGTCCTCGAAGTTCCAGCGGGCCGACCCCAAGGTCCCGTAGACCTCGATGACGTACTCCGAGCGCGGGCCGACGCTGACGCGCGAGGACTCCAGCGTCCCGACGACACCGGAGTCGAACCGAGCGAGCACGCTGACGTAGTCCTCGTTCTCCACCGGACCGCGCTCGTCGGACACCGCGACGGCTGCGTGGCCCACGCCCTGACCGAGCGGGTAGGGCCGGTCAGCGATGAACGTGCTGGTCAGTGCCGTGACCTCGCTGATCCGACCCACGACGTACTGCGCGAGGTCAACCCCGTGCGACATGAGGTCCCCGACCACGCCGGCACCAGCGCGGGCGCGGTCGTAGCGCCAGGTGAGCGGACCCTGCGGCGACGAGGCGTAGTCCGCGATGAGCCAGACGCGCACGTTCGTCACCCGCCCGAGCGCACCGGAGCGCGCGAGCTGACGCAGGTGCGCGACGGCCGGCGCGTGCCGGTAGTTGAAGCCCACCCCCGTCACCAGACCGGCTCGCTCAGCGGCCTCGGCGATCTCGCGAGACTCGTGGGCGCCGACGCCCATGGGCTTCTCGATCCAGAACGGCTTGCCCGCCTCGACCGCGGCGAGCGCGATCTCACGGTGCAGGAAGTTCGGCGAGCAGATCGAGACGATGTCGACGTCCGGATCGGCAAGCAGGTCGCGATAGTCCGCGTAGGCCCGCTCGAAACCGGCTGCCGTCGTGGCGAACTCGCGCGCACTGTCTACAGGATCAGCGGCGGCCACCAGACGCAGATCGGCGGCAAGGTCCGGGTAGCGCTCCGCCAACGACTTGTAGGACCGCGTGTGGAGCCGACCCATCCAGCCGAGGCTGATGACGCCGACTCCGAGCGACTTCCGTTGTGCTGCACCGTTGCTCACGCGCCGAGCTCCCGCTCGATCCGCTCCCGCATCCGCACGTGGATGGCGTCCATGTCTTCCTCCCAGCCGAACACGCAGACCGACACCGGCCCGTCGTAGTCGATCTCCCGAAGGTAGCCGAACACGTCGTCCCAGGGGACCTCACCGTTGCCGATCTCGTTGTGCTGGTGGATCCGCGCGTCGACCCCAGGGGGGTTGATGATGTAGCGGTTCCCCACGTTGGCGAGGTGGTTGTAGACGTCGGCGAGGTGCAGGTGCTTGAGGCGCGGCCCGGCGTACTCCATCATCGCCCGAGGGTCACCCTTGCCCTCGGACAGGTGGAACATGTGCGGGAGGCAGAACTCGTAGTTGAACCACGCCTTGTTGACGCCTCGCACGATGCCGACCGCGCGCTCGTTCGTCTCGACGAAGTCGTAGGGGTGCGCCTCGATGGTGCACTCGATCCCCCGCTTCTCGAAGTCCGGGGTCAGCTCCTCGATCGAGCGGTAGAACTGGTGCTCGCTCTTGAGCGGCTCGTTCGGGTCCCCGGAGAGCTCGGTCGCGATCAGCGGCACCTCCAGCTCCTCGGCGATCTGCAGCAGCCGGCGGAAGTTGCGGACCTGCGCCTGCCGCTCCTGCTCGTCCGGCGAGGCCCAGTTGAACACCGGGTTGAAGGTCCAGATCTTCACGCCGGTCTCGGCCATGGCCTTCTTGACCGTGGCGATCTCGGCGTCGTCGACCTTCGGGTAGTGGTGCCACTCGTGGAAGTCGAATCGCGGTGACAGCTCGATGTATTCGTAGCCCAGGTCGGCGGCCTTGCGGCACTCCTTGGCCACGCTGAGGTGGGGGTGGTACATGGAGGGGTCGAGCAGGATCTTCACCATGGGCTGCTTCTTCCGTGCGGTCGGACGGTGTCGGGTGGGATCAGGCGGCCTCGCTCAGGCGTAGAGCGCGGGCTTGTCCATCATCTCGACGGCCACGACACCGTCGGCACTCAGCGCCCTGACGCCGGCGTCGCAGACGCACGCGGCGGCGTAGCCGTCCCACGCCGACGGCCCGGTGTGCTCGTCGCGCGCGACGGCGTCAAGCCACTGCTGGACCTCGGCGACGAACGCGCCCCAGAAGCGCTCGTTGTGGTCCATCGTGATCTTGTTGTGCTGCCCGACCGAGTCACGCCGGACCACCTGGTTCTGGTCGCCGAGCGACACGACACCCGTCTCCCCCACGAGCTCGCACCGGATGTCGTAGCCGTACTGGCAGTTGACGAACACCTCGTCGTCCACCCGCGTGCCGGACTGCGTCGTGAGGACCAGGACGAGCGGGTCCTGCAGGTGCTCGAACCGCTGAGACGTCTTTTTGGGCTTGTCGACTCGCGCCGACACGAACTCTTCGCCGAGCAGCCAGCGCATCGTGTCGATCTCGTGGATCGCGGTGTCGTTGATCGCCGCGTCCCAGGTGTAGTGCTCGGGCACGGTCGGGTTGCGGTGGGCGCAGTGGACCATCAGGGCCTCACCGATCTCGCCGCTGTCGAGGATGGCCTTCATCTGCCGGTAGGACTCGTCGAAGCGGCGCATGAAGCCGACCGTCACCAACTTGCGTCCGGCCTCCTGCTCGGCGGCCATGATCCGCTCGCACGCGTCCGCCGTCGGCGCGAGCGGCTTCTCGCAGAAGACGCGCTTGCCCGCCTTGATGCTGGCGATCACGTCCGCCTCGTGCGCCGGGCCGTAGCTGCAGATCATCACGGCGTCGACGTCGGGATCGTTGATCAGGTCGGCCGAGGAGTCGAAGGCCGTGACGCCGTACTTCTCGGCGACCCTCTTCGCGTTGCCCGGGTCGATGTCGCTGACGCCGACGAGCTCGCCGCCGGCGATCACGGTGCGGATCCGGTCGAGGTGCGCCTGGCCCATGCCGCCGGGGCCGATCATGCCGATGCGTACAGTCATGGTGAGTTCCTTTGCGGTAGAACGCGTTCAGGCGACGTCAGGCGAGGCCGAGACCCTGGCTCGCCAGGAACTCTCGAGTCTGGATGGCGATGGGCAGCGGCGCGTCCTTCGGGCAGCCGTACATGTCCTGCTCGCACACCACGTAGAGCTCCTTGTCGAGGTCCGCGAGCGCCTCGATGAGGTCGTGCATGTCGGGAAGGCCGGCCGGCGGGGCTACGGAGCAGCCGGCCTTGACCGCCTTCACGAACGGCCAGTCCTCGTCGTGCGCCTGCTTGACCAGCCCCGGGTCCATCGCCTTGATGTGCACGTAGGAGATCCGCTCGGGGTACTTGCGACATAGCTCCATCGGGTCGCCGTCGCCGTAGACGATGTGGCCGGTGTCGAGACAGAAGCCGACGTAGTCGGGGTCGGTCGCCTGGAAGATCCGGTCGATGTCCTGCGGGGTCTCGATGTGCGAGTCGCCGTGCGGGTGCAGGACCATCGTCAGGCCGTAGTCCTGCTTCATGATCCGGCCGAGCTTGTCGGCGTTCTTGATGTAGAGATTCCACGCCTCCGTCGACAGCACCCGGTCGTCGGTGTACTCGCCGGACTTCTCGTCGCGGAACATCGGGGGCAGGTGCACGACGTACTCGGCGCCGACAGCCGCGTGCGTCTCACCGATCCGACGGAAGAACGCCTCGGTCTCGGCCCACGCCTCCGCCTTGTGCAGGATGCCCCAGCCGGTGCCGGCCACGACCCGGAAACCGTGCTCGTCCATCACGTCCTTGAGCTGCTTCGGGTCGGTCGGGAAGTAGCCGAACGGGCCGGTCTCCATCACCGAGAACCCCGCCTGCTGCATCTCCCTCAGCGCCGTCCGCCACGGCACCTGCACCGGGTCCCCCGGGAACCACACCCCCCACTGGTCCGGACACACGCCGATGGTCAGCTTGCTGTAGCGCTCGTCGTCGGTGTTGCGCGACTTGTCGACGGTCAAGGTGGCGGCGGCGTTGTCGGCCATGGGGATTCCTCTCCGGGGGCGGCCCGATGTCTGCGGTGACAGGAGGCGCCGAGGCGCCGCGCTCAACGCTAGTAAGTCGAATATGTCCTGTCAATAGGTCAAAGCCCGTGGTGTCGGCCGGGTGCGTTGCGAGCCGGTCGCGTCGCGCGGGCCCCGGCCCTGCGGGGCCTACCATCCGGCACTCGCACGCTCGCGCCTCCCGCCAGGCCCCCCACGGCCCCTTCGGGCCGGGGTCCGCGCTCTCCGGTCGATCGAGCCTCGCCGTCACGTGCCGCCGACCTCCTCCTGGCGGGGGAGCCGCAAAGATCCGTCGCACGACTGATCTGCGATGAGACGGCGCGGGAGCAGAGTGGTCTCAACGAGCCGGCCACCAGGGCCGGCGGAAGGTCCGGGAGAATTCGGAAGAACGAAGGAGACGCAGATGTCCGCCAAGGCCACCACCCGCACCGCCACCCTCTCCCTGACCGCCGACGCCAAGACCCGCCTCGCCTGGGCCGTCCTGCTCACCTGGGCCATCGCCCTCGTCGCCTCGGTGGCCACCACGTTCGTCCAGGGCGGCGACGTCGCCGCCAACCTGAACCAGCCGGTCTGGGCCCTGGGCGTCATCACCTTCACCACGCTGTTCCTCACCGCCCGCTCCGACGAGCAGCGCTGACCCCCGCGGCGCCGCGCACGAACCCGTAATCCGCCGCCGAACCCGTGTCACGCGCAGGGTCCGGGCCCCGGCAAACCACGGCTTCCTAGGCGCCACCCGAGTTCCTGCGCGTACTCACACCCCAAGCGCCACCCCGTAGACCCCTCCAACACCACCAGCCCCACCCACCACAGCACCAGGGCAGCCACGCCCGTAGAAACCGGCACCCATCGCCCCGCCGCCCTCGCCAGGCGAGGACAACCACTCGGCCGGGCCGCCCAGGGGACTGTCCGATGAACGGTGTAAGCGGCGGTTTCATTTTCAGCGGTCCTCGGCGGCCGGCATGCGGTCGGCGAAGGTGATGGCGAACGCGTTCAGCGCGGGCTTCCAGCGTGTGACCCATCGTGTCTGACCGGTGCCCTTGGGGTCCAGGCTCCTCGTGACGAGGTACAGCACCTTCAGCGCGGCCTGCTCGTTCGGGAAGTGCCCACGCGCGCGGACGGCGCGCCGGTAGCGGGCGTTCAGGCTCTCGATCGCGTTCGTCGAGCAGATCACCCGGCGGATCTCGACGTCGTAGTCCAGGAACGGGATGAAGTCCTCCCAGGCGTTGTCCCACAGCGTCGTGATCGCCGGGTAGGCCTTGCCCCACTTCGCGGCGAACTCCTCGTACCGCTCCCGCGCCGCCGCGGGGGTCGGTGCGGTGTAGATCGGCTTGAGGTCCTTGGCGATCTGGTCCCAGTACTTCCTGCTCGCGTACCGGAAGGTGTTACGGATCAGGTGGATGATGCACGTCTGCACGATGGCCTGCGGGAACGCCGCGCTCACGCTGTCCGGCAGGCCCTTGAGCCCGTCGCACACGACGAAGAACACGTCCTTGACGCCCCGGTTGCGCAGCTCGGTCAGCACCGCGAGCCAGTACTTCGCGGACTCCCCGTCACCGTCCCCGGCCCACATCCCCAGCACGTCCTTGTGCCCGTCCAGGTCCACGCCGATCGCGGCGTAGAACGGCCGGTTACGGACCTGTCCGTCACGGACCTTCACGACGATCGCATCGATGAAGATCGCGGCGTAGACCTTCTCCAACGGCCGCGCCCACCAGGCCTGCATCTCCTCGACCACCCGGTCGGTGATCCGGCTGATCGTGTCCTTGGACACCGACGCCCCGTATACCTCGCCCAGGTGAGCAGAGATCTCCCCGGTCGTCAGGCCCTTGGCGTACAACGACAGCACCATCGCGTCCAGGTCCGTCAACCGGCGCTGACGCTTCTTCACCAGCTGCGGCTCGAACGTGCCCGCCCGGTCTCGCGGCACGTCGATCTCGACCGGGCCCGCGTTGTCGGTGATCACGGTCTTCGAGCGGACCCCGTTGCGCGAGTTCCCGCTCCCGCGTCCTTCGACGGCGTGCTTGTCGTACCCCAGGTGGGAGGACATCTCCTCATCCAAGGCGACCTCGATCACCGTCTTGGTCAGCATCTTCAACAGCCCGTCCGGGCCGGTCAACGCGACGCCGTCCTCCTGGGCCTGACGGACCAGACGCTGCAACGCGGCCAGGTCCTGCTTCGACGCAGCACGCCCCGACACCGGCGCCACCGGCTGCGCCGGCTCGTCAGGCGAAGTCGCGTCCTCGCTGTCGGCGACGGCGTCCAGTCCCGGCTCCTGCGGGTCCTGCATCTGCGGTTCGGTCGGGCTCACGCCCACCAGTGTCTCGGCCATCATCGGCCCCTTCCTGCCCTACCGGGCAACGGGCCGCTTACACCGTTCCTGCGACAGTCCCCCGCCCAGAGGGAGCGGCCCGGCCGAGTGGCTCTACGGGTCAGTCGTTCTGGGGGAAGCCCAGGTTGAGGCCGCCGTGCGAGGGGTCGAGCCAGCGGGCGGTGACGGCCTTGGTCTTGGTGAAGAAGTGCACGCCCTCCATGCCATGGGCGTGGGTGTCGCCGAAGAGCGAGTTCTTCCAGCCGCCGAACGAGTAGTAGGCCATGGGGGTCGGGATCGGGACGTTGATGCCGACCATGCCGACCTGCACCTCGTTCTGGAAGCGCCGGGCGGCGCCGCCGTCGTTGGTGAAGATCGTGGTGCCGTTGCCGAACGGGTTGTCGTTGATCAGCTGCAGGCCCTCGTCGTAGGTCTTGACGCGGACGACCGACAGCACCGGGCCGAAGATCTCGTCGCGGTAGATCGACATCTGCGGGTCGACCTTGTCGAACAGGGTGGGCAGCAGGAAGAAGCCGTCCTTGGTGCCACCGACCCACTCCTGGCCGCGGCCGTCGACGACCAGGTCGGCGCCCTCGGACTCGCCGGCGTCGACGTAGCCGGTCACCTTCTCCAGGTGGGCCTTCGTGACGAGGGGGCCCATGTCCACCCCGTCGACGTTGCCCTCGCCAGTGGTGAGCGTGGCCATCCGCTCCTTGATCTTGGCGACCAGCTCGTCGGCGACGGAGTCGACCACGAGCAGGGCGGAGATGGCCATGCAGCGCTCGCCGGCCGCGCCGAAGCCGGCGTTGACGGCCGCGTCGGCGGCGAGGTCGAGGTCGGCGTCGGGGAGGACGAGCATGTGGTTCTTCGCGCCACCGAGGGCCTGCACCCGCTTGCCGGCGGTGACGCCGCGCTCGTAGACGTAGCGGGCGATCGGGGTGGAGCCGACGAACGAGATCGACTTGACCTCGGGGTTGTCGAGGAGGGCGTCGACGGCCTCCTTGTCGCCGTGCACGACGTTCATGACGTGGTCGGGCAGGCCCGCCTCGCGCCACAGGTCGGCGATCAGGTTGACGGCGGTCGGGTCCTTCTCGGACGGCTTGATGACGACGGCGTTGCCGGTCGCGATGGCGACGGGCACGAACCACAGCGGCACCATCGCGGGGAAGTTGAAGGGGCTGATGACGCCGACGACGCCGAGCGGCTGCAGGATGGAGTACGCGTCGATGTTGGTCGAGACGTTCTCGGAGAAGCCGCCCTTGAGGAGAGTGCCGATGCCGCAAGCGAATTCGGCGACCTCGAGACCGCGGTTGATCTCGCCGACCGCGTCGGGGTAGGTCTTGCCGTGCTCGGCGACGATGGTCTTGGCGATCTCGCCCTTGCGCGCCTCGAGCAGCTCACGGAACGCGAACAGGATGCGGGTGCGCTTGGCGATGGAGGTCTGGCCCCACTCCTTCTGCGCGGCAGCGGCTTTCGCGACGACCTCGTCGACGAGCTCCTTGCTCGCGAGGTCGAGGGTGCCGGTGACCTCACCGGTCGCAGGGTTGTAGACCTCGCTCGTGCGCTCGGCGGTGCCGTCCCACGAGGTGTGGCCGATCAGGTGGGTGATGCGGGTGGGTGTGCTCACGTCGGTGTGCCTTTCAGAGGTGGGCGAGGTGGGTCGAAGGTGGGACGGGCGAGATCACTTGGCGGGGAAGGGAAGTCGAGCGTCGACGGGCTGGTCCTCCCAGGTGCTGCGCACCCAGGTGTGGGCGGGGTCGTCGCAGATCAGCCAGATCCGCTCGTCGCCCGGACCGGCCATGACGTTGAGGTAGTACAGGTCGTAGCCCGGGGCGGCCATCGACGGTCCGTGCCAACCGTGCGGGATCAGCACCGTGTCGCCAGGGCGGACGGCGGTGTTGATCTCCAGCGGTCGGTCCTCGGTGCCGTAGGCGGCCTGCCACGCGACCGGGTCGGTGCCGGCGCCGCCCGGCTGGGTGCGCACCTCGAAGTAGTAGATCTCCTCGAGGCTGGTCTCCTCGCCCGGCCGGTCGACGTCGTGCTTGTGCGGCGGGTAGGACGACCAGTTGCCGGCGGGGGTGATGACCTCGCACGCGATGATCGAGTCGGCGTCGAGCGTGTCGGGGGTGCCGAAGTTCTGCACCTGGCGCGAGCAGGAGCCGGCGCCGCGCATCTCGACCGGCACGTCGGCGGCCCGCACTACCGCGAACGGCTTCGCGGTCGCGGCCTTGGCCGACGGCAGCGCGACGCGCACCGGGGAGGTCGCCGTGATGGTGAACTCGCTGTCCCGCCCGACGTAGGCGATGTCGGTGGCCCCGTCGAAGACGCTGGCCCGGCCGCCGAGGGTGACCTCGTCGTCGCCGGAGCGGACCGTGAGGTCTGCACCGCTGAGCGGCAGCACGATCCACTCGCAGTCACCCGTGGCGACGGTGCGGCTCTCCCCCGCGTCGAGGTCGGTCACGAGCAGCCCGGTGTGCGCCCAGCCGGCCGTCTCGCCCGGCGTGATGCGGACGTCGTAGTCGTCGTCACCGGTGGACCCGGCGGGCTTGATCCAGTCGTTCATCAGCGACTCCTTCGCACGAGGTCGGCGGCGACGTCGACCGCTGCGGCGACGTCCCCGTCCTGCGGGTAGAGCAGGGCGCGCCCGACGACGAGCCCGGCGGCTGCGGGGGCGGCCAGCGCCGCACCCCACGAGGCGTAGGTCTCCTCGGGGCTGACCCGGGGGTCACCGCCGAGGAGCAGGCACGGCAAGGTGGTGGCGTCGAGGACGCGCTCCATCTCCTCGACGACGGGCAGCTTCAGCCAGGTGTAGGCGCTCGAGCTGCCGAGCCCGGCGGCCACGTGGATCGACTTGATCACCGAGTCCGGGTCGAGCAGGTTCGCGACCCGGCCCGACCCTGACCGCACCGACCAGAACGGCTCGCACATCGCGACCAGCCGGGCGTCGTTGAGCGCGCTGATCGCCTGCGCCGACGCCTCCAGCGTCTCGGCGGTGCCGTCGTCGTCGAGCCCGATGCGGGTGAGCATCTTGCCCCCGTCGAGCCCCTTGGCGACGATCTGGTCGGGGTCGTAGCCCGTGAAGCGGTCGTCCAGCTCGAACGAAGCGCCTTGCAGGCCACCACGATTCATCGAGCCGAAGACGAGCTTGTCCTCCAGCAGCCCCATCAGGAGCAGGTCCTCGAGGATGTCGGCCGTGCCGAGCACGCCGTCCACGCCGGGCCGCGAGAGGGCGACGGCCATCCGCTCGAGCAGGTCGCTCCGCGACGCCATCGCCATCGCGTCCTGGCGCACCCCGAGCGCGCCCCGGGCCGGGTGGTCGGCCGCGACGACGAGCAGCTGCCCCGTGCCAAGGGTGCGGCGGCCCCGCTCCGCCCAGGCACGGTCTACGGACTCGGGGGACTCGCGCCGCACCCGGGTGAGGTCACGAACGCCGATGGCACTCATGCCTGCCCCTTCTCGGCGAGCAGGGCCTCGACGGCGGCCTGGTCGGGCATGGCGCTCGAGCACTCCAGTCGCGCAGCGACATACGCGCCGGCACCGTTGGCGAAGCGGACCACCCGCTCGAGCGGCCATCCCTCGAGCAGACCGTGCACGAGAGCCCCGCCGAAGGCGTCGCCGGCACCGAGGCCGTTGACCACGTCAACGAAAACCGGTGGCACCTCGACGCGCTCGTCGCGGGTGACCGCGAGGACCCCACGCGGACCCTGCTTCACGATGGCCAGCTCGACACCCCGGTCGAGCAGCGCGTCGGCCGCGCGCTGCGGCTCGGTCTCGCCCACGGCGATCTCGCACTCCTCACGGTTGCCGACGGCGACCGTGACGTGCTCCAGCGCTGCGCCGACCTGCTCGGTGGCCTCCTGCGGCGAGTCCCAGAACATGGGGCGGTAGTCGAGGTCGAGGATGGTGTGCCGCCGCCGACCGCGCGCCTGCCACGCCGCCTGGTGCGCGACTCGGCTGGGCTCGTGGGAGAGCCCCGTGACGGTGGACCAGTAGACCCGGGCGTCGCGGATCAGGTCCAGCGGCAGCTGCTCGACGTCGAGCGTGAGGTCCGGCGCCTGCGGGAACCGGTAGAAGTAGAGCGGGAAGTCGTCGGGCGGGAAGATCTCGCAGAAGGTGACCGGGGTGGGCAGCTCGTCGGTCGTCGTCACGTGGGTGGCGTCCACCCCGAACTCGCCGAGGCTGCGACGCACGAACCGACCGAACGGGTCGTCACCGGTCCGCGACACCATCGCGACGGAGTGCCCGTAGCGCGCGCAGGCCACCGCCACGTTGCCGGCGCTGCCGCCGAGGAACTTGCCGAACGTCTCGACGTCCTCGAGGCCGACCCCGGACTGCATGGGGTAGATGTCGACGCCGACGCGACCGATGCTCACCACGTCGACCGGGGGGCCGGTCTGCGGGTCCGGGTTGTGCTGGGCCACTGCGCTCCTCACTCATCAGCTCGGCGGGTCACCGACCTGTCCAGCCTGCCCCAGCGCGAGTCGGGTGTCAAGACTTTGTAAGTACATTTGATCTTCGCCACAATGAGTCAAAGTGGGCCTATAGTCGGTCCATGGCTGTGACGCTCCCTGTGGTGATCGACCGGAACTCCCCCGTGCCGCTCTACCACCAGCTGTCCGAGCAGCTCACCGCCGCCATCAAGGACGGCACGCTCAAGCCGGGTGACCCGTTCGAGAACGAGCTGGCCCTCGCCGAGCGGCTTGACCTCTCCCGCCCCACCGTGCGCCGCGCGATCGCCGAGCTGGTGCAGCGCGGCCTGCTGGTGCGGCGCCGCGGCATCGGCACCACGGTGGCCAACGAGGTCATCCACCGGCGCGACGAGCTGACCAGCCTCTACGAGGATCTCGAGCGGAGCGGGCGCACGCCGCGCACCGAGGTGCTGGGGCTCGACACCGAGGCCTACGACGACCGCGCGGCCGAGTTCTTCGGCGTGCCCTCGGACACCCCGCTCGTCTCGATCCGCCGGCTGCGGCTCGCCGACGCCGCGCCCATGGCGATCCTGCACAACTGGCTGTCCCCGACCTTCGCCGACCTGACGACCGACGACCTCGCCGAGGAGGGGCTCTACGCGCTGCTGCGGGCGCGCGGCCTGCACCCGGTCGTGGCGCACCAGACGATCGGCGCACGCCGGCCGACGGCGCAGGAGCGCAAGCTGCTCGGCATGGCGACCGGCGACCCGCTGCTCACGATGACCCGCCGCGCGTTCGACTCGGCCGGCACGCCGGTCGAGTTCGGCGACCACTGCTACCGCGCCGACCAGTACGCCTTCGACATCACCGTCCACGAGGGCTAGGACCCGTCGTCGATCGCACCACGAGCCGTGGCGCGACGACCAGCGGGCGCGGGTCCGCGGCCGATCCCTCGATCCGGGCGACGGCCCGGCCCAGCGACTCGGTGGCGAGCGTCCTTGGGTCCTGCGACACGGTCGTGAGGGCGATGGTGGCGAGGCCCGCGATGCGCGTGTCGTCGTAGCCCGCCACGGACATCTCGCCCGGCACGTCCACCCCCAGCCCACGCAGGGTGAGCAGCATGCCGACCGCGGCCATGTCGTTGTGCATCAGGACTGCGGTGGGTCGGCGGCGCCTCGGGCGGGCGACCAGCTCGTGCGCGGCGCGCACCCCGGCGTCCTCGGTCGGGTAGCCCCCGACCAGGTCGATGCCGTCGGTGAGCCCGTGCGCCGCCATCGCGCGCTCGTAGCCCGTCCGCCGGGACCCGCTCATCACGGCGTCCCCGCCGTCGACGAACGCGATGCGCTCGTGGCCCAGCTCGACCAGGTGGCGCACCAGCAGGTCCATGCCGAGGTCGTCGTCGGCGCGGACCAGGTCGACGCCTCGGGCCTTGACGTCGGAACCGACGACCACGGTGGGCAGGTGACCTCTTAGCCGCGCCAAGCGGTTTCGCGTGATGTCAGGGCTGATGAGGATCATTGCGCCGCAGCGCTCGTGCTGCAGGCTCTCGACGGCCTCGGCCACCGGGCGGTCCGCCGTCGTGCCGCTCAGCACCAAATCGTAGCCACTGGGCCGCGCCGCGGCGTAGAGCTCGTCGACGAGCGCCGCGTGGAACGTCTGGTGCAGCCAGAAGGTCACGCCGATCACTCGCGGCCGCTGCTCGCGCAACCCCCGGGCGCGCCGGTCCGCCCGGTAGCCCAGCCGCTCGGCCGCCGCGAGCACCCTGCTGCGGGTCGCCTCCGAGACACCCGGGTCACCGCGCAGCGCCACCGACACCGACGACACCGACACCCCCGTCTCGCGGGCTAGGTCGACGATGGTCACGCGTCCGTCCGCCACGGTGCTCCTGTCTGGGTCGATACCTGTCGCTGCACTGTCGATGGGCCATTGACACCCTAACCGGAACGTTCTAGGTTTGATAATACCGGAACGTTCCGGTAGATCCGTCCCCACCCCACGATGCAGAGAGGCATCCGTCATGACGACACCCCTGTCCGTCGCGGTCATCGGAGCCGGCATGGCCGGTCGCAGCCACGCCAACGGGTGGCGGATGGCCACCACCATGTTCGACGTCGAGGATCTCCCGCCGGTCCGGCTCGCGGCTGTCGCCGATGCCAACGGACCGCTCGCCGATGACGCCGCGAAGCGCTACGGCTACGACAAGGCCGTGACGTCCTGGGAGGAGATCGTCGACGACCCCGACATCCACGTCGTCAGCATCGTCGTCGGCAACGACCTGCACCGCCCGATCGCCGAGGCGCTGGTCAAGGCCGGCAAGCACGTCCTGTGCGAGAAGCCGCTGGCCGGCACGCTCGAGGACGGCAAGGCGATGGCCGACCTCGAGCAGGACGCGTCGGTCGTGACCGGCGTCGGCTTCACCTACCGGCGCAACCCCGCCATGGCGGCCGTGTCCCAGCACGTCACCGCCGGCGACCTCGGCCCGGTCACGCTGTTCCAGGGGCGCTACAACTGCGACTACGCGTGCGACCCGGGCGGCGCGCTGGCATGGCGCTACACCGGCCCCAAGGGCAGCGGAGCCCTCGCCGACATCGGGGCGCACCTGATCGACCTGGCCGAGTTCGTCAACGGCCCGATCGCCTCCGTCGCCGGCGGTCAGCTCACCATCTCGATCGCGCAGCGGCCCAAGCCGCTCGGCTTCGTCGTCGGGCACGGCGCGGCCCCGGTCAGCGACGAGACCGGAGAGGTGACCAACGAGGACACCGCGGCGTGGACGGTCCGCTTCGCCAACGGCTCCAGCGGCACCTTCGCCGTCTCCCGCACGGCGTTCGGCATGCCCAACGGCCTGGCGTTCGACGTCTACGGGTTGCAGGGTCGCGCGTCGGTCGACTGGCACCGGCCGGCCGAGTACCTCTACGACGACGCGCTCGCCCCGCGATCACCCGCGGCGAGCGCCGGATCATCGCCGGCCCGAACCTGCCCTACCTCACCGGCGGCTACCCGATGCAGGCGCCCGGCAACGGTGGCGGGAACGCCGAGATGTTCGCCTACCAGTGTCGCGCCTTCCTCGACCAGGTCTGCGGTGTCAAGGGCAAGATCCCGCCCAACGCGACCTTCACCGACGCCTACCGCGTGATGCTCGTCATGGACGCCGTGGTGCGCTCCGAAGCCCAGGGCGGCGCGGCCGTCGAGATCCCCGCTCCGGCGCAGGCCTGAGCCTGCGAATCCCGCACTCCCCGAAAGGAACACCATGGCTCTCCAGTACGGCGCCTACACGGCGTGCCTCAGCGACCGGTCCATCCCCCAGATGCTCGACACGCTCAAGGGGCTCGGCCTCACCTCCGTGGAGGTGAACTCCGGTGGCTTCATCCCGGCGCCGCACCTGCCGGTGGACTCGCTGCTCGCGAGCGAGGCCGCCCGCGCGGACTACCTCGCGCTCTACGAGGACCGCGGGATGACGCTCACCGCCCTCAACTGCAACGGGAACCCGTTGTCCCCCAACGCCTCCGACGGACCCAAGCATGCGCACGACGTGCGCACGAGCATCGAGCTCGCCGGCCTGCTCGGCGTCAAGAACGTCATCACGATGTCCGGCCTCCCGGGGGCGGACGCGGCCGCGACCCTCCCGACGTGGGTCGTCAACGCCTGGCACGGCCAGGACCAGGAGATTCTCGCCTACCAGTGGCCGGTCGCCGTGCGGTTCTGGAAGGAGATCGACCGGGTGGCCCGGGACAACGACGTGCGCGTCGCGCTCGAGCTGCACCCCCGCAACCTGGTCTTCAACACCACCACCTTCCAGCGCCTGATCGAGGAGACCGGAGCGACGAACATCGGTGTGGAGATGGACACCTCGCACCTGATGTGGCAGCAGATGGACGTCCCGACCGTGATCCGGGCCCTGGGCGACCGGGTCTACATCGCCGCGGCGAAGGACGTCGCGCTGTTCGACGGGGTCAGGACCAAGGGCGTGCTCGACGTCGACTTCGTGCCCGTCCCCGCCGATGCCGCGGGCAAGGTGCCGGTCGGCTACCAGCACTGGTGCGCGCAGTGGCCGGACGACCCGGCGTGGCGCTTCGTCGCGGTGGGGGTCGGCCACGACGTGGACTACTGGGTCGAGGTGCTCACCGCGCTCCAGGAGGTCAACCCCGACTGCGCGATCAACATCGAGCACGAGGACGCGGCCATGTCCACGATGGAGGGCCTGACCCTCGCGGCCCAGACGCTGCTCGCGGCCGCGGCACGCGTCGACGGCACGGACGGCTGACTGGAGGCCACCAGAGCTCAGGCACCGGCACGGGTCGCCCCGGGCCGTCGAGCCCGGGGCGCCTCAACGCAACGCCAGGTAGGCGCTGGAGACCACCACGAACCCGATGACCAGGCGGTCGAAGGCGACGCGGTCGATGCGCCGCTCGAGCTGGTGGCCGAGATAGGCCCCCAGCAGCACGGCGGGGATCAGCGTGAGGCACAACGTGATTCGCGCCGGCCGGACGAGGCCGAGGCCGACGCTGATGGGCAGCTTGGTGAGGTTGACCGCGAAGAAGAACCAGGACAGGGTGCCGACGAAGTTGATGACCGACAGGTTGCTGCGCAGCAGGTAGAGGCTCATCGGCGGGCCGCCCGCGTTGGCGACCATGGTGGTGAACCCGGCGAGGAACCCGAAGACGCGGCCCGAGTGTGCGGTTGCGCCGGAGACGTCGCGCACATCAGACCCGTCGGACCCCTCGGGCTCGGTCGGCACGTCACGACGCCGGCGCAACGACCGACGTTGCCGCCACCCGAGGTAGAGCTGGAACCCGGTGAGTGCCAGCAGGATCCACCCGATGGTGCGCCGCATGACGACACCGTCGACGCGCGACAGGAAGACAGCCCCCAGGCCGATGCCGACGAGCACCGGCCCGATGAGCCGGACGATGATGTCCCACCGGGCGTCGCGGCGATAGATGCTGATGGACACCAGGTCGCCGACGATCAGCAGCAGGAGCAGCACCCCGGTCGACTCGCGCGCGGGCAGGATCAGCGCGAAGATCGCGACGGCCAGCGTCGCGGCGCCGGCGACGGCCGTCTTGGAGAATCCCGCGCAGACGCCGCCGAGCGCGAGCAGGAGCCAGGCCCCGATGCTGTCGCCCACCTCAGAGGTAGTGGCGCTGGCCGCGCTTCTCGGTGGCGTACTCCTCGAAGGCCTGCTGGGTCGACTCGAGCGTCGAGGCCTCGCTGACCGGCACGTCCCACCAGGCGCAGCCGGGCGGGTTGGGGCCGTAGAGGTTGGTCTCGATGTAGAGCACGGTGGCCCGGGGCGAGGCGGCGGCCTTCGCGTAGTTGTCGCGGAACTCCTCGATCCCGTTGCAGCGCAGCACGTCTGCGCCCCAGCTCGCAGCGTTGGCGGCGAGGTCGAACGGGACCAGCTCGCCGTCGAGCCGCCCGGACTCCGCGTCGCGCATGCGGTAGCGGGTGCCGAAGCGCTGGGAGCCGCGCGACTCCGACAGCGCGCCGATCGAGGCGTAGCCGTGGTTCTGCAGCAGCACGATGATGACCTTGAGCCCCTCGGACACGATCGTGGCGAGCTCCATCGGGAGCATCTGGTAGGTGCCGTCACCGACGATGGCGACCACCTGACGGTCAGCGTGACCCTCCGCGTCGAGCGCCATCCGCACGCCCATGGCGGCCGGGATCTCGTATCCCATGCAGGAGAAGGCGTACTCGAGGTGGTACTGCTCCGGGGTGCGGGCGCGCCAGAGGGCCTGGAGGTCACCGGGCATGGAGCCGGCGGCGTTGATGACGACGTCCTGGTCACCCATGAGCTCGTTGAGCGCGCCGAAGACCTCGGTCTGGGCCGGCAGCGGCTGGTTGTCGCGGTGGAAGCACTCGTCGATGACGGCGTTCCACTCGTCCCACAGCTGCCCGGCGCGCTGCTGGTAGCCCTCGTCGGTGCTCCAGCCGGCCAGCTCACCGCGCAGCGCCTCGAGGGCCTCCCGGGCGTCTGCCACGAGCATGGTCGCGGAGTGCTTGGCGGCGTCGAACGCCAGGACGTTGATGTTGGCGAAGGCGACGTCCGGCGCGGCGAACACCGTGTGCGAGGCCGTGGTGAAGTCCGAGTAGCGGGTGCCGATGCCGATCACCAGGTCGGCCTCCGCGGCCAGCGTGTTGGCCGCCGAGTTGCCGGTCGAGCCCACGCCGCCGACGGCGAGCGGGTGGTCCCAGTTGATCGCGCCCTTGCCTGCCTGCGTGTCCGCGACGGGAATGCCTGTGGCCGTGGCGAACTCACGCAGCGCCGCCGAGGCGCCGGAGTAGATCACACCGCCACCGGCGACGATGAGCGGGCGCTTCGCCGCCTTGATGGCGTCCACCACACGACGCAGGGCGACGGGCTCCGGCACCGGACGGGCTACATGCCAGACCCGCTTGGCGAAGAGCTCGACCGGCCAGTCGAACGCCTCGGCCTGCACGTCCTGCGGCAGGCAGATCGTGACCGCACCGGTCTCGGCGGGGTCGGTCAGCACCCGCATCGCGGCGATCAGGCTGGGGATCAGCTGCTCGGGCCGGTTGATCCGGTCCCAGAAACGTGAGACCGGCTTGAACGCGTCGTTGACCGACACGTCCAGGCTGCGTGGGTCCTCGAGCTGCTGCAGCACCGGGTCGGGGTAGCGCGTGGCGAACTGGTCGGACGGAAACAGCAGCACCGGAAGGCGATTCGTCGTCGCGAGCGCAGCGCCGGTCACCATGTTGAGGGCGCCCGGGCCGATCGACGTGGTGACCGCGAGGGTCTGCAGCCGGTTGGTCGTCTTGGCGTAACCGGCCGCGGCGTGCACCGCGCCCTGCTCGTTGCGCGCGAGGAAGTAGGGCAGGTCCGGCGTCGAGGGGTCGGCATCCACGTCGACGTCGTTCTGCAGCAGCGCCTGACCGATGCCGGCGACGTTGCCGTGCCCGAAGATGCCGAAACAGCCTGCGATCAGCCGCTGCTCGACACCGTCGCGCTCGGACCACTGGTTGGCCAGGAACCGCACCACCGCCTGTCCCACGGTCAGCCGCACGGTCTCGGCGTTGCCATAGGGGTACGTCGACGTCATCGTCTCTCCTCGCTCGATCGGGCTGCGGTGCGGTCAGGTGTGGGTGGTTCTACGGGGCTGGGACGAGGATGTCACGGACCATCTGGTCGAGCTCCTCGTCGGCCGCGAGGAACTGACGCAACGTCTTGCGGGTCGCACCGAAGCTGTCGAACTCGTCAGGGGTCATGCCGTCCACGTCGTAGGCGCGACGGAAGTCCGGCAGCTTCGCGTAGAGCTCGTCGACGATCGCGGGGTCGACCGGCGCATCCATGCGCGGGGTCAGCTCGGCGGCGAGCGCCTGGATCTTCTCCTGCCACGCGAACGGCGGGGAGATGACGACGTCACCGCCAATGAGCTCGGTCGCCTGCTTGGTGTTGCGGAACGCCGCGGACAACATCCGCGAGCGCAGCCCGCGCTCGCGGAAGATGGCGTAGGCCTTCTTGAAGGCCGCGATGCCGGCCCACTCGAGGTACTCCGGGTCGATGTCGATGTCGTCGCGCTGCACCGTCTCCTTGAGCCAGTCGTCGAGCCGGCCGCACATGAGGGTGACCACCGGACCCATGTCCGAGACGTCCTTGCCCTCGGCCTCGCGGCGCTTGAGGCCGCGCTCGATCGCCTCGCCGGCGGCGACGGCCTGCGAGACGGTGAACGACACGGTGACGTTCATGGTGACGCCGCGGTAGGTCGCCTCCTCGATCGCCTGGATCCCCTTCTTGGTGGCCGGGATCTTGACGATGATGTTGTCCGCGAGACCGGCGAAGTGCTCGGCCTGGTCGGCGAGCGCCTTGGCGCTGCGCGCGAGGCGGGGGTCGGTCTGCATCGACAGCCGGCCGTTGCGGCCGTGATGAGCCTCGAACGCGGGCTTGAGCAGCTCCGCGGCCTCGAGGCTGAGCTCCTCGACGACCTTCCAGCCGATCTCGGACTCACTCGCGTCGGGCATCTCCTCGGCAAGCTCCCGGATCCGCGCGGTCCAGCGCGGCAGGTCGGCCTTGATGCAGGTCACCGCGATCACCGGGTTGCAGGTCGCACCGACGGCGCCCCAGGCGATCGACTGGGTGAGCTCCTTGGGGTCGGCCGAGTCGTTCCACAGCGCCGTCGTGCCGAGAGCCGTCATGGTGGACAGCGGCGTCGGGGTGGTCGTGGTCGTCATGCTGGCCTCCGCGTCAAGGGGTGGATCGGGCTTCTCCTCCCATTCTTGGGGGACCGCGGAAGCCCTGTCAACGTATTGTCCTAACATTTTGCCATGAGGCCCGGCCGTCGGCATCGTAGGCTGAGCCCATGCCGGTTGCCGCACCCCTGCCCGTGGTCCTCGACCGCACCGACGACCGGCCGCTCTACCAGCAGCTGGCCGACCAGCTGCGCGAGGCGATCACCACCGGTGCGCTGCGTCCGGGTGACCCGGTCGAGAACGAGCTGGCCCTCGCCACCCGGCTGCGCGTCTCCCGCCCGACAGTGCGTCGAGCCATCGGCGACCTCACCGCGCAGGGGCTCCTCGTGCGTCGTCGCGGTGTCGGCACCCGGGTCGCCAACCAGGTGATGCAGCCCGGTGACGAGGTGACGAGTCTCTGGGACGACCTGGCGCGCGCCGGCCGTTCACCGCGGACGGCCGTCCTGCGGCACGAGACCGGCGTGACCCACCCTCGGGCCGCGGAGACGCTCGGCCTCCCGGCGACCACCAGGCTGGTCTACCTCGAGCGGATCCGCTACGCCGACGGTGACCCCCTCGCGCACCTGGTCAACTGGCTGCCGCCGCAGTTCGCGGACCTGACGGACACCGAGCTCGGCGAGCGGGGGCTCTACGACAGCCTGCGGGCCCGCGGCCACGAGCCGGTCCGCGGCCGCCAGCTGATCCGCGCCCGGATCCCCACCGGTGAGCAGCGGCGCCTGCTGCACATCACCCGCGCCGACGCGGTCCTGCTGATGCTGCGGCACACCGTGGACGCCGCCGGCACCCCAGTGGAGTACGGCGAGCACTGCTACCGCGGCGACCAGTACACCTTCTCGGTCACGGTCTGACCCTGGCCCCCGCACGACGACAGGGCCGGCCCACGAGAACGTGAACCGGCCCTGCGGTGTGGTGCGAGACGCGTCTCGACCGAGGAGTCGTCAGTCGGCGATGACGTCGAGGCGGACCGTGGCGGCCACCTCGGGGTGCACGCGCACGACGACCGAGTGGGCGCCGAGCGCCTTGATCGGGCTGGTGACCTCGATGCGGCGACGGTCGACCGACGGCAGACCCGCCTTGTCGAACGCGTCGACGATCGTGGTGGTGCTGACCGAGCCGAACAGGCGGCCGCCCGCACCGGACTTGACCTTGACCTTGACCGGCTTGTTCTCGAGCTGGGCCTTGATGTTCTTGGCCTCGTCGAGAGACTTCACCGCGCGGGCCTCACGGGCCTTCTTGATCGCCTCGACCTGCTTCTCGCCGCCCTTGCTCCAGGGGGTGGCCAGGTCGCGGGGGACGAGGTAGTTGCGGCCGTAGCCGGGCTTGACCTCGACGACGTCGCCGGGCTCACCGAGACCGGTGACCTCGTGCGTGAGGATGAGCTTCATGGACTTCATGGACTATCTCCTTCTCGTGACGCCAGCGGCTCAGCGAGCCGAGCTGGAGTAGGGCAGCAGCGCCATCTCACGGGCGTTCTTGACGGCCTTGGCGATGAGGCGCTGCTCCTGGACGGAGACGCCGGTCACGCGGCGGGCGCGGATCTTGCCGCGGTCGGAGATGAACTTGCGCAGCAGCGCGGTGTCCTTGTAGTCGATGTTCTCGATCTTGGCGACCTTGAGCGGGTTCGCCTTCTTCTTGGGCTTGCGCACAACGGGCTTGGCCATCGTGGTGCTCTCCTTTGGGTTGAGAGCCCGGCCGGGTGGCCGGGATAGCGGGGTCTTGCTTTCGAGGGATGCGGCTCACCGGCTGCCGGTCGCGAGCGACCGAGCGGCACGGTGACCGCGGTGTGGGATCGAGGTCGGTCAGAAGGGGGGCTCGTCGTAGGACGGCGCGCCGCCGCCCCAGCCACCCTGGCCGCCACCGGTGTTGCCACCGCCGGCGTTGCCGCCCTGACCACCGGCGGGCGTGGCCCACGGGTCGTCCTGGTTCTGGCCGGAGCCGCCCTGGCCGCCGAAGCCGCCCGAGTTGCCGCCGGAGCCGAAGCCGGAGTTGCCACCCTGGCCGCCCTGCTGACCACCGAAACCGCCGCCGCCCCCACGCTGGGTGCGGGTGACCTTGGCCGTGGCGTAGCGGAGCGAGGGACCCACCTCATCGACGTCCATCTCGATGACGGTGCGCTTTTCGCCCTCCTTTGTCTCGTAGCTGCGCGACTTCAGTCGCCCGGACACGATGACCCGGGTGCCGCGCGTGAGCGACTCCGCGACGTTCTCGGCCGCCTCGCGCCACACCGAGCAGCGCAGGAACAGCGTCTCGCCGTCCTTCCACTCGTTGGACTGACGGTCGAAGGTGCGCGGGGTGCTCGCCACCGTGAAGTTGGCGACGGCCGCACCGGAGGGGGTGAAGCGAAGCTCGGGGTCCTGGGTCAGGTTGCCGATGACGGTGATGACGGTCTCGCCGGCCATGACTGCTCCTCGATCTCGTTAGGTGCCGTGCTGGCTCAGGCGCCGGGGCGCAGGAGCTTGGTCCGCAGGATGGACTCGTTGAGGCCCAGCTGACGGTCGAGCTCGGCGGCGGTGGCCGGCTCGGCGTTCAGGGTCACGACGGCGTAGTAGCCCTCGGACTTCTTCTTGATGTCGTAGGCCAGGCGACGACGGCCCCAGAAGTCGAGGTTGTCCACGCTGCCGCCGTCCTTGGTGACGACGGTGAGGAACTTCTCGAGCGACGGGACGATCGTGCGCTCCTCGAGCTCGGGGTCGAGGATGATCATCAGTTCGTACTGACGCATGCGATAACCCACCTCCTTCGGTCTTGGCGGTCACGGTCTCTCCGTGACAGGAGGGTTGCAGACGTCGCGTGCCCGATCGTTGGTCGGCTCGAGGGCCGGGGCGAGTGGGCACGAACCCGTCGAGTCTACCAGCCGGGGCCGGGCCGACCGGCCGTGTCCACAGCCCTGCGGACGCCTCAGACGAGGCGCACGACCACGTGGTCGGGGGCCCCGCGCAGCGGACCGGCGAGCTCGTCGGGGTCGACCGTCGAGGCGTCGAGACCCGGCGCCGGCCGCGCCCCCACGGTCGTGAGGGCGACGATCGGGTCGGGTGCGACGGCCCGCACGGGGGGCCGAGCGCGGGCGGTGCGGACCACGACGACGGCGAGCATGGCCCAGGCGGCGAGCCGGGCGAGCACGAGCACGGCGTACCACGGCCCGGGCAGCCCGCGGTTGGCGTCGGACTGCAGACCGATGTAGAGCCACACGCCCACGTAGTAGGCCAGCTCGGTGGCCGCCCAGATCAGGTGGTAGCGCCACCGCACACCGACCAGTCCGAGCAGCAGGCACAGCCACAGCGAGGTCTGGATGGGCAGCGCCTTGGCGAGCAGGCTCGAGACGACCAGCATCACGAGGGCGACCTCGGCGATCGCGGGCCGCCGGTCGGTCGACAGCGCGAACAGGGTGCCGACGACGACGGCGGCGAGCCAGCCGATGACGGCCACCACGGTCCAGACCAGCGCGGGCGGGTTCACCCCGATGATCGACAGCAGCTGCCACAGCGAGCCGTAGCCCGCGCCGCTGTCGAGCCAGGACGCGTAGGCCTGGAGGGGGCTACCGCCGGCGAGCAGCATCGAGGCGCCCAGCACCACGACCGCAGTGAGCGTGAGGGCGAGCAGCATCCGCGTGAGCGCCTGGGTGCGGCCGGTGCGCAGCGACGTCGCGATGATGGCGAGCACCAGGAACAGCGCGTAGAGCCGCCCCAGCGTCGCGAGCCCGAAGAGCACCCCCGCGAGCATGGGCCGGCGCCGGGCCCACGCGACCAGACCGAAGCCGGCCAGCGCCACCGCGACGATCTCGAAGGACGCGAGCGCCGCCGGCAGCAGGACCGGCGACAGGGCGAGGTGGGCCGTGACCCACGGGGTGCGGGGGCGGGTGGTCGCGAGCGCGCAGACCAGGACGACGAGCAGCACGACGGTCAGCCCCGACCAGAG
The DNA here is from genome assembly GCF_022568835.1 of Arsenicicoccus piscis. Classification (GTDB taxonomy): domain Bacteria; phylum Actinomycetota; class Actinomycetes; order Actinomycetales; family Dermatophilaceae; genus Arsenicicoccus; species Arsenicicoccus piscis. The sequence continues at coordinate 148,345 of NZ_JAKZHV010000003.1, read as the reverse complement.
GCCGAAGTAGGCGGTCGCCGCGGTCGCCGGCGACGTGGGCGGCACCAGCTGCCCCACCGCCCAGGCCGCGAGACCGGTGACCACGGGCTGGTTCAGCGAGACGTCCGCGCCGTAGGGCCAGCCCCCGGCGGCCAGCCCGGACGACTGGTAGACGACCGGGACGTCGGAGTAGCAGGCGTGCCAGAACTGGTCCGGCGAGGTCCACCCCTGGTTGACGCAGTGGCCGCGAAGCAGCACCGAGCCGGCGACCATGGCGGTGACCGCGGTGCTGAGGAACCACAGGATCGTCGGCAGCGAGGCCCGGCCGATCGCGGCGTAGTCCCCCACCCGGCCACCGGCGACCTCGGACATCCAGGCGACCACGCCGTCCTCGCGCGAGGGCACCCGGGGGCGGGTCGGGTCGACGACGCGCCGGGGTGCACGGGTCGACGAGCTCATCAGCCGGTGCCGTTGCCGGTGGGCTGAGTGTTGCCCTGGGCGGCGGCCTTGGCCTGATCGGTGGCCTTCGCGGCCGGGGCGAGAGCGTTGGACGTGCCCCCGTTGCCGGCGCCGCCCCCGTTGCCCTGCTGGGTCGGCGTGGGCTGCTGGGTCTGGGCGGGCGGGGTCGTCGGCGCCGGGGCCGAGGTGGTGGTCGTGGCGCCGCCGGTCGGGGTGCCGCCCCCGCTCGTCGGACTCGACGTGCTGCCGGTGCCTGCGGTCCCGCCGCCGGTGGGCGCCGCGGTCTGCGTGCGCGCGCTGCGGGGGACGTAGACCGAGTTGTCACCGATGCCTGCGCGCTGCGGGAAGTCCTTGACCTCGACGTTCTCCAGGGCGTTGATCATGAAGTTCGTCCAGATGGGCAGGCAGTAGGTGCTGCCCGCGGCGCCCGAGGCGATCTGGATCGGGTTGCCCTTGTCGTCCTCGCGGTACATGCCGCAGGACGTCGCCAGCTGCGGGACGAAGCCGGTGAACCACACCGACTTGTTCTCGTCGGTGGTGCCCGTCTTGCCCGCGACCGGCCGACCGAGCCGCTGCGCCCGGGTGCCGGTGCCCTCGGTCACGACGTGGGTGAGCGCCTCGGTCACGTCGGCCGCGACGTCGGCGGAGAACGCCTGCGTGGTCTTGGTGCTGGCGATGTAGTCGACGGCGCCGTCGACGCTGGTGGCCTTGGCGACGATGTGCGGCGTCGCGCGCTTGCCCTCCGCGGCGAAGGTGGCGTAGGCGTTGGCCTCGTCCAGCACGTGTGGGGTCGCGGTGCCCAGCGTGTTGGCGACGTTGTCCTCGAGGTTGACCGCCTTGGTGTCGGGGATGCCCGCGGCGATCGCAGCCTTCTTGGTGGCCTCCGGACCGATCCGCTCGTTGAGCCGGACGAAGGCGGTGTTGACCGACTTCGCGAGCGCGTAGCGCAGCGGGATCATGCCGAACTGCTGGTCGAACTCGTTGGGGATCGTCGCCCCGCCGGCCTCGACGGGGGACGCCCCGCTGATGTAGCTCTTGGTGCTGATCCCCTGCTCGACGGCGGCCGCGAGCGTGAACGCCTTGAACGTCGAGCCGCCCTGCATGGTGGCCTGCGAGGCGTTGTTGAGCTGCCGCTTGAGGTAGTCCTCGCCGCCGTAGATCGCCTTGATCGCACCGGTGCCGGGCTCGACGGCCGCGAGACCGACCTGCACGCCGCTGACGTCGGGCAGATAGCGCTGCACCGCTCGGACCATGGCCGCCTGGTCGCTCTGGTCGATCGTCGTGGTGACCCGCAGGCCGCCGACGGCGAGCTGACCCTCGTCGAGCCCGAGGGAGGACGAGATCTCGGCCTTGGCCATGGCTACGAGATAGCCGTTGGTGCCGCCGACGGTGGACTGGAGCTTCTTGGTCGTGAAGGTCGGCAGCTTGATCTGGGCGGCCTCGGCCGTGGTGAGCCAGCCCATCTTGACCATCCCGTCGCGGATGTAGTCGATGCGCTGGGTCAGCCGCGCGGCGTTGTTCTTGCCCTCGGCCGGATCGTAGATGCTCGGCCCGCGGATGACCGACGCGAGGACCGCGCCCTCGGAGGGCGTGAGGGCGGAGACGTCCTTGTCGAAGTAGGCGTGCGCCGCCGTCTGGATGCCGAACGCGCCGCGCCCGAAGTAGATCGTGTTGAGGTAGTTCTCGAGGATCTGGTCCTTGCTCTCCTGCTGGTCCAGCTTGATGGAGATGAGGATCTCCTTGATCTTGCGGGTCATCGTCTGGTCGGAGGTGAGGAAGGTGTTCTTGACGTACTGCTGGGTGATCGTCGAGCCGCCCTGGGTCTCACCGCCCTCGAGGGAGACCTTGATGGCGCGCGCGATGCCGCTGACCGACACCCCGTTGTTGGTGTAGAACGTGCGGTCCTCGGCCGCGAGGAAGGCCTGCTGGACCTTCTTGGGGACCTTCGAGAGCGGCACCGACTCGCGGTTGGACGCGCTGTTGATGCGACCCATCTCGGTCTTGCCGTCACTGAAGTAGACGATCGAGACCTGCGCCTCGGCGGCCGCCTTGGGGTCCGGGATCTCGGTGCGCGCGTAGGCGATCCCGATCGCCGCTGCCAGCAGGACGAGCAGACCCAGCAGGGTGAGCAGGATGATCAGCCACCAGCGGCGACGCCGTCGCGGTGGTGTGCCGACCCCTCGACCGGTTGCTCCTCGCCCTCGTGCTGCCGAGACACCGCCCCGCCCGCTGCTCGCTGCGCTCACTCGTCGATCCTCTTGTCCGCTCCGGTCGTGCCCATCGTGATGATCCCCTGCTGATTATGACGGTGCCGTCTGACATCGGGCTGATGAGTCGACGATCGGGTTGTGTAACGATCACGCCATGTCGACCACGCGCGGCGTCCGCGCCGAGAACCGTGAGCGCCTGGAGGCCGAGATCGTCCGGCTCGGGCGGGCCCAGCTGGCCGAGGTGGGCCCCGCCGCCCTGTCGCTGCGCGCGGTCGCCCGCGAGCTCGGCATGGCCTCGAGTGCGGTCTACCGCTACGTGCCGAGCCGGGACGCCCTGCTCACCCGGCTGATCGTCGAGTCCTACGACTCGCTCGGGCAGGCCGTCGAGGAGGCCGAGGCCGTGGTCGACCGCAGCGACCTCGCGGGTCGGTGGCACGCGGTCGGGACGACCCTGCGCCGCTGGGCGCTGGCCCACCCGCACGACTGGGCCCTGCTCTACGGGACGCCGGTGCCGGGCTACGACGCACCGGCGGAGAAGACCGGCCCCGCGGGGACCCGCGTCACCTCGCTGCTGATCGGTCTGCTCGTGGACATCGCCGGGTCCGGCCGCGCGGCGACCCCACACCGGGCCGAGCCCGCCGACGAGGCGGAGCAGCTGGCGCGGACCGTGCTGGGCCAGCTGGGCCTCGACGAGCAGCAACTGCCGCCCGCCCTGGTGCTCGCCGGCCTCGCGGCCTGGACCCTGCTGGTCGGGGCGGTCAGCTCCGAGGTGTTCGAGCAGCAGGGCCCTCAGCTGGTCGGTGCGGCGCTGTTCGATCACCAGCTCGTTCTGGCCCTGTCGCTCATCGTCGCCTGAGTACTCCCGTTCGATCCCCCTGCTCGGGCCCCTCACGCCCCGGGGTGAGGTGACAAGACCCGCCTTTGTCCTGTAGAACAAAGACGGATTTTGTCAGGCACGGCATCGCTCGCTCGTGCGCCCCCACCCACAGGAGACCCGCGATGACGACCACCACCTCACGCCCGCAGGGGCGCCGGAGCGACCAGCGCGGCACCCACCCGATCCGCGTGGCGATCGTCGGCGTCGGCAACTGCGCCAGCTCGCTCGTGCAGGGCGTGCACTACTACGCCGACGCCGACCCGACGACGACCGTGCCCGGCCTGATGCACGTCGAGCTCGGGCCCTACCACGTGGACGACGTGGAGTTCGTGGCGGCGTTCGACGTCGACGACGTGAAGGTCGGCAAGGACCTGTCGGAGGCCATCAACGCCTCCGAGAACAACACCATCACGATCTGCGAGGTGCCCACCCTCGGCGTCGAGGTGCAGCGCGGGCACACCCTTGACGGCCTCGGCCGCTACTACCGCGAGACGATCCACGAGTCGGCCAAGGAGCCGGTCGACGTGGTGGCCGCGCTGCGGGAGGCACAGGCCGACGTGCTGGTCTGCTACCTGCCGGTGGGCTCGGAGGAGGCCGCCACGTTCTACGCGCAGTGCGCGATCGACGCGGGCGTGGCCTTCGTCAACGCACTGCCGGTCTTCATCGCCTCCGACCCCGAGTGGGCCGCGAAGTTCGAGGCCGCGGGCGTGCCGATCATCGGTGACGACATCAAGTCCCAGGTGGGCGCCACGATCACGCACCGCGTGATGGCCAAGCTGTTCGAGGACCGCGGCGTCGCGCTGGACCGCACCTACCAGCTCAACGTCGGCGGCAACATGGACTTCAAGAACATGCTCGAGCGCGATCGCCTCGAGTCCAAGAAGGTGTCGAAGACCCAGGCCGTCACCTCCAACCTTCAAGGCGAGCTGGCCGGCAAGATCTCCGACCGCAACGTTCACATCGGCCCGTCGGACTACGTGCAGTGGCTCGACGACCGCAAGTGGGCCTACGTGCGCCTCGAGGGTCGCGCGTTCGGTGACGTGCCGCTGAACCTGGAGTACAAGCTCGAGGTCTGGGACTCCCCCAACTCCGCCGGCATCATCATCGACGCCATCCGCGCGGCCAAGATCGCCCTCGACCGGGGCATCGGCGGCCCGCTGCTGTCGCCCGCCGCCTACCTGATGAAGTCCCCGCCCGAGCAGCGCCCCGACGACATCGGCCGCGCCAGGCTGGAGGCCTTCATCGCGGGCGACGAGCCGCGCTGACGGCGACCGCGGTCCGCTCGGGGGACCGCGCCTTCTCACGCTGACCGGCGGGGCCCTACCGTAGAGCCATGCAGCTCGCCGAGGAACTCCTGCTCCTGCTCACCGACGACCAGACGGGCCGGATGAGCGTGCCCGAGCGGCTGCTCGACATCGCGGTCGCCGGTGGAGCGCTCAGCGAGCTCGGCGCCTACGAGGTCGTGCGGGTGGTCAAGGACGGCGAGACCATCCCGGGCTCCTTCGGGGAGCCGGTCGCGCCAGGACGGCTGGCCATCGATCCCGACGTGACCCCGCCCAAGAGCGCGGTGCTGGACCAGACCCTCGAGGTCTTCCGCGGCATGCAGGGCCGCAAGCTGACGAACGTGCTCCCGATCATGGGGCGGGCGCTCTACCCGACGCTGCACCGCACCCTGCAGTCGGCCGGCGTCGTCACGCGGGACGCGCCGGCCCCGCAGAGCTCGATGTTCCCCCAGACCACCTGGAAGACCGTCGACGCCAGCCACGAGAAGGCCGTGCGCTCGCACATCGCCGACGTGCTGCTGCACGGCGCGGCGCCCGACGACCGCGCGCGGCACCTGATCGGCCTGCTGGAGGCGACCCGGACGCTGTTCGTCGCGATGCCCGAGGTGGTGCCCGACTCTGGGTCCGACGCAGCGTCCGAGCACACCGCCGCCGAGGACACGGTGCTGGCACGGGCCCGCGAGGTCCGTGCCCTCACCGACCCGGACGGTCCGTGCGGGGCTGTGCTCGCCGCGGTCGACACCCTGGTCACCCGCTGAGCACGACGGCCGGACGGCAGCTCAGGCGAGGAAGTCGATGGTCTGCTTCGTGTCCCGGAAGGTGAACGAGTCGCCCAGGTGCAGGCCCTCGATCTCGGCGTAGATCGGGGAGTCGGTCGACAATCCCTCGTAGCTCTCGCCGCCGCACCGGACCGCGGTCGAGACCACGCCGACGACGTAGCGCGCCCCGCCGAAGCCCACGATGGCACCCGGCCGCACGACGTCGGTCGGCGCCACGTCCAGGGTCTCGATGGCGACGACGTCGTCCTGCTGCCGGTCGCTCACGGCCTCGAACAGGCGCGTCACCGCTCCGGCCTCGTCGGCCTGCGACTGTTCGTCGACCGAGAACGACGAGTCCTGGTCGAGCTCGGCGGCCGACTCCTCGGCGTCCGCACCACCCTCGGACGCGCGCAGCTGGGCCCGCGCCGCGGCGAGCAGCGCCTTCTTGACCTCGGCCTTCGCGTCGGCGTCCATCGTGGTCTGTGTGCTGCTCGGCTTCGTGGCGTCGGCCATGGGTGATCCTTCCGGAGGTCGGCTGGTGTCGGGCGTTGAAGGGCAGGCTAGTCGTCGGCCGACTCGGGCTGCTCGGCCCACCACGCCCGGAGCAGATCGGCGGCCCGCTCCTTGCCGACCGGGCCCTCGTCGAGGCGCACGGCGAGCAGGTGCTTGTAGGCGCGGCCGAGGACCGGCCCGGGCTTGATGCCGAGGACCGCGCCGATCTCGTTGCCGTCGAGCTCGGGGCGCACCGCGTCGAGCTCCTCCTGCTCCTGCAGCCGCGCGATCCGCTCCTCGAGCGAGTCGTAGGCGCGGGACAGCCGGGCGGCCTTCTTGCGGTTGCGGGTCGTGCAGTCGGCCCGGGTCAGCCGGTGCAGCCGGGTGAGCAGCGGGCCGGCGTCGGTGACGTAGCGCCGCACCGCCGAGTCGGTCCACTCCCCGTCGCCGTAGCCGTGGAAGCGCAGGTGCAGCTCGGTGAGCCGGGAGACCGCCTTGACGGTGTCGTTGTCGAAGCGCAGCGCCTTGAGCCGCTTCGCGGCGAGCCGCGCACCGACGAGCTCGTGGTGGTGGAACGACACGCCGCCGCCGTCCTCGAAGCGGCGGGTCGCCGGCTTGCCGATGTCGTGCAGCAGCGCCGCGAGGCGCAGCACCAGGTCCGGCCCGTCGGTCTCCAGGTCGATCGCCTGCTCCAGCACCGTCAGGGTGTGCTCGTAGACGTCCTTGTGGTGGTGGTGCTCGTCGCGCTCCAGCCGTAGAGCGGGCAGCTCGGGCAGCACGTGCTCCGCCAGCCCGGTGCGCACCAGCACGGACAGGCCGGCTCGGGGGTCGGGCGCGAGCAGCATCTTGATCAGCTCGTCGCGCACCCGCTCGGCCGAGACCATCGTGATGGAGGCCGCGCGCTCGGTCATGGCGTGCTCTACCTCTGGGGCGAGGTCGACGCCGAGCTGGGCGACGAACCGGGCCGCCCGCATCATCCGCAACGGGTCGTCCGCGAAGGACTCCTCGGGCGTGGACGGGGTCCGCAGCAGCCGAGCGGCGAGATCCTCGACGCCGTGGTGCGGGTCGACGAGCTCGAGCACCGGGAGGCGCAGGGCGATCGCGTTGATGGTGAAGTCGCGGCGCACCAGGTCGTCCTCGAGCGTCTCGCCGAACGCGACCTCGGGCTTGCGGCTGGTGCGGTCGTAGGCGTCGGTGCGGTAGGTCGTGAGCTCCAGCGTCAGCTCGCCCTTGCGGGCACCGATGGTGCCGAACGCCCGACCCACGTCCCAGATGCCGTCGGCCCAACCGCGCAGCAGCGCTTCGGTCTGCTCAGGCCGAGCGTCGGTGGTGAGGTCGAGATCCGGCGACGTGCGGGCGAGGAAGGCGTCGCGGACCGGGCCGCCGACGAGGGCCAGCTCGTGGCCGGCGGCGGCGAACCGCTCGCCGAGCTCGGTGAGCAGAGGGATCACCGGCGCGAGCTGGCGGGCCGCGGTCGCGAGGAGCTCGGCCTGGTCGGGTGCGGTGGTCACGCGGGAGTTCCTTCGGGTCTGCGGGTGCGGTCGCTCGATCCTCCAGGGTAGGGGACGGGTAGGGGACCGGTGGTGCGGGAGTGGCGGGCGGCAGCTTCCAGCCGTGATCGTTAGAGTGACGCAATGACCATGCCCCTGCCCTCCATGCCGCCGCCGCGCTCCGCGCGTCGGCTGCCTGCGGTGGAGGAGGTGTCGGCCGGGGGTGTCATCATCCGGGTCGAGCAGGGCCGGGCCGAGCTGGCCATCATCGCCCGCCACAACCGGGCCGGCCGGGTCGAGTGGTGCCTGCCCAAGGGTCACATCGAGGGCACCGAGACCTTGGAGCAGACCGCCGTGCGCGAGGTCGCCGAGGAGACCGGCATCGAGGGCCGGGTGCTCACCCGGCTGGGCTCGATCGACTACTGGTTCACTACGTCCAGCGCCCGCGTGCACAAGGTCGTGCACCACTACCTGCTCGAGGCGACGGGGGGCGAGCTCACCATCGAGAACGACCCCGACCACGAGGCCATCGACGTCGCCTGGGTGCCGCTGTGCGCGCACACGTCCGAGCTCACCTTCCCCAACGAGAGACGCATCGCCCAGGCGGCCTGGCAACGCCTGGCGGGGGACCCGTGATCGAGCTCGCGCGCGCCTGCTCGGCCGCCCTGGTGCTGCTGACGGCGCTCCTCGCTCCCGGGCTGGCCCCGACCGTCGCGGCGGCTGGGCCGCGCGTGCCTGCCGCCGCAGCGGCCGGGGTGAGCACTGGGAGTGCCCCGGGCGCGGCTCCCGTGCAGCTCGTGGTCTCGCTCCAGTCGGTAGCCCCCGCCGTCGCCTCCCCGGCCGCTGACACCACCGTGTCCGTCACCATCACCTCCGCCGCCAGCACCCCGATCACCGGCGTGACGGTCCAGGCGGTCCTCGGGACCAAGCGGTTCAGCGAGCGCGGCGCCATCTCCCAGTGGCTCGGCGCGTCACCCACCGTCCCCGCCGCCGGACGGGTCGTGGCCACCGCCCCGCAGCCGGCCACGCAACCGGCTCCAGGGTCTACCCCTGCGTCCAGCCCAGGGTCTACCCCAGGGGCCACGCCGGCGGCGACCGGACTGACCATCGCCCCCAAGGCCTCGACCACCCTCAGCCTGACCATCCCGCACGGGCAGCTCGACAGCGGACGGCCGTTCGCCGCGCTGCCGCTCACGATCGAGACCCTCGTCGCAGGCACCCCCCGTGCCGGGCAGCGCACGATCCTGCCCTGGGTCGCGCGGGACCAGCAGTACGAAAAGCTCGACCTCTCGATGGTGCTGCCGGTCACCCTGCCGGCCACACCGACCCTCTTCACGGGCACGACGGCGGAGCAGGCGAAGGCCTGGACCAGCGCCATCGGCCCCGATTCCGAGCTGGTCCAACGCCTGGGCGCCACCACCGGCCACCCGGTCACCTGGATGGTGGATCCCGCGGTCCTCGGCGGTCCGCAGACGGCCGGCAACCGGGCCCGCCAGGACGCCTCCAGCTCGCCGACCACCACCCCCACCCTGCCGACTCCCACCGGCACGACGACGCCCGGGGCCGCCGCCTCGCCGGCAGCCACCCCCAACCCGGCAACGAGCCCTGGCACCGGTGCCGCCACGGCCAGCCCGCCGGCGCCGGCACCGACGAACGCTGCGCCGGACCCCAACCTCACCGAGATCCAAGGGCTCACCGACTCCCTCGCCGAGCGGCTGAAGAACCGTGGCTCCCAGCACCCCGTGTGGGCGCTGCCGACGGCGGACCCCGACGTCGCGGCGCTCGCGACGCACCGCCCGAGCATGGCCCTCGCCACCCAGCTGTTCGCCACGGACCCCTCGCCGCTCGACTCCGCCCTCGGCACCTCCGTAGACCGTGGGGTCACCTGGCCGGCCGACGGCCGGTGGAGCGCCGAGCGGGCCGAGGACCTGCGCGCCGCCTCAGGGGGCTACCCGAGCCACGACGCCCTCGTGTCGACCGACTCGCTCGCCCCCGCCAACGGGTTGACCGCCCAGGCCGTGGCCTCGACGGCGGGCAACCGGCTGCTCGCCTACGACGCCAACCTCAGCGCCATCGCCAGCGGCAGCCGGGGGCGCAGCGGCCAGGCGCTCGTGCAGGAGTTCCTCGGCGAGTCCCTGGTGCTGCTCGGGCAGCGCGAGGGCACGCGGCGCACCGTGCTGGTGGCGTTCGACCGAGCGATGCGCACGGACCCTGCGACCCTCGGCCAGCTGCTCACCGCCGTGTCCACCACCCCGTGGTTGACCGTGGGATCCACGCAGCCGCTGCTCACCGCGAACGCCCCGCAGACCCCGCTCGCCAGCACCCCGCCGGCCGGCTCCGACCCGGCCCTGCTGACCGGGGACGCGGTCGCCGACCTCGACCGCGCGCAGCAGACCGTGCACGGCATGGCCGAGGTGCTGAGCCGCAGCAACCCGGCCTACGCCCCCACCTGGACCAGCGTGGTCACCCAGCTGGCCTCGACCCGGTGGCGGGGTCACCCCGGCGCCTGGGACGCCACCCGGAGCGCGCTCAGCAGGTCTCTCACCGCTCTGCGCGACGGGGTGCAGGTCGCCCCGAGCACCATCAACTTCCTCACCGACCGGGGTGCCATCCAGCTGACCATCGTCAACCGGCTGCCCTACACGCTCAGCGGGATCGACGTGCTGCTCGAGACGTCCAGCGCCAAGCTCCGCGTCGAGGACCCGCCCTCGGTGACCGTCGCCGGCAACAGCCAGGCCACCGTCACGGTCAACGTCGAGGCCTACGGGTCGGGTACCGTGCCCGTCGTCGCCCGGCTCGCGACCCCGTCGGGCGCCCCCCTCGGACAACCGGCCACCGTGTCAATGAACGTCCGCCCCACCGGCGTGGGGGTGTTCGTCGGCATCGCCGCGGTCCTCGCCCTGGTCGTCGTCCTCGGCCTGATCCGCTCGGTCCGACGCCAGCCCACCCGCGCCGAGCGCGACCTGGGCTACCACCCCGCCACCGAGCCCGGCCCGGCTACCAGCGCACCTCCCAGCCCAGCCCCCAGCACTGGCCCCAGACCAGACCCCAGCACCGACGCCGCCGCGAAGGACCCGCATGTCTAGCACCACCCCCGCTCCGCGGCAGGCTCCCAGCCTGGCCCGCTCGAGCCTGCTCATGGCGTCCGGGTCCATGGTGTCCCGCGTCCTCGGCCTGGTCCGCAACATGCTGATGGCCTACGTCATCGGCACCGCCCTGGCCGCCGACGCGTTCAACGTCGCCAACACCGTGCCCAACTACATCTACCTGCTGCTGTCCGCGGGGTTGCTCAACGCGATCCTCGTCCCGCAGATCACCAAGGCGATGAAGCAGCACGCCGACGGCGGCCAGGAGTTCGTCGACCGGCTGCTCACCGCCTGCTTCGGCATGCTGGCGCTCGCGACCGCCGTCGCGACCATCGCCTCGCCCCTGCTGCTGCGGGTCTTCGCCGCCAGCCTGTCGGGCCGCAGCTACGACCTGGCGCTGCTGTTCGCCTACGTCTGCGTGCCGCAGCTGTTCTTCTACGGCATCAACGCCGTGCTCGGCCAGGTGCTGAACGCGCGGGACCAGTTCGCCGCGTTCATGTGGAGCCCGGTGCTCGCCAACGTCGTGCAGATCATCGGCATGGGCGTCTTCGTGCTGGTCTACCACCGCCAGCCCGACCCAGCCTCGTGGACCCAGCCGATGGTCTGGCTGTTCGGCGGGGCCTACACCCTCGGCGTGGCGGCGCAGGGGCTGGTGCTGTTCATCCCGCTGCTGCGCGGCGGCTTCCACTACCGCCCCAAGCTGGGTCTGCGCGGCTACGGCCTGCGCGCCGCCTCCAAGATGGCGGGCTGGGCGTTCGCCGCCCTGGTCGTCTCCCAGATCGGCGGCATCGCCGCGACGCAGGTGATGTTCGCGGTGCGTGCGAACCACCCGGACGTCCCCGGCCTCACGACCCAGCAGCTGGCGTTCATGATCTTCATGCTGCCGCACGGCCTGATCACGACCTCGATCATCACCGCGCTGTTCCCGCGGATGGCCCGGGCCGCCAACGACCACGACGTCCCCGAGCTGCGCCGCAACCTCGTGCAGGGCCTCACCCTGCCCGCCGTCGCGATCATCCCGGCCACCTTCGCGCTGGTCGTGCTGGCGGTGCCGACGGTCGGGGCCATGTTCCCGGGCCAGCCGCTCGGGGTCGTGCGGGACATCGCGCTGGTCACGGCCATCATGTCGATCGGTCTCCTGGCCTTCGGCATCACCACCTTGCAGCAGCGGTTCTACTTCGCGGTCGAGGACGGTCGCACCAACCTGAAGCTGCAGGTCCTGCTCACCGGGGTGCAGATCGTCGTCTGTCTGGTAGCCCTCGTGGGGACCCCGCACTACGCGGTAGCCATCGTGGCCTTCGCCCAGACCCTCGCCAACACCGTCGCGGCGCTCGCCTTCGTCGCGAACGCGCACCGGCGCGTCGGTGGCCTCTCGCTCTATCACGTCACCCGGCTCTACGTCCGCCTCGCGATCGCCTCCGTCGGCGGCGCGGTCGTGGCCGGGATCCTCGCCCACGTGCTCTACGGGTTCCTCGCGCCGCGCTGGATCGTGCACGTGCTGGTGCTCGCGGTCGCGGGCACGGCGTTCCTGCTGTGCTTCGTTGCCCTAGCGCGGGTGTTCCGCATCACCGAGGTCGACGACCTGCTTTCTCCGCTCGTTCGTCGGCTGCGTCGCCGGTCTCCGGCCGCCCCGGACGCCTAGGATGCGGACGGGACCTCGGGTGGCGAGGCTGCCCTGGATGGTCCCGGACCGACGATGAGGAGACTGGCTGCCGCGGGTAGGACCCGGCACCTCCCTGGGCGGACGGTACGTCCTGCGCACCAGGGGCGGGCACACGGACCGCAGCGAGTGGTGGGAGGCCGAAGACCGTTCGCTCGGGCGGCGGGTGCTCGTCACGTTGCTGCCCTCGACCGACCCGCAGGCCAAGGCCCTGCTCGACGCCGCCCGTCAGGCCAGCGTCATCGAGGACCCCCGCCTGGTGCGGGTCGTCGACGTCGGCACCCAGGACGGTCAGTCGTACGTCGTCGAGGAGCAGGTCGAGGGTGGCCAGACCCTCGAGCAGCTCCTCGACGACGGGCCGCTCCGCGCCGCCGAGGCCCGCCGCCTCGTGGGTGAGACGGCCACCGCGCTCGAGCGGGCCCGCCAGCGCGGGCTGCACCACCAGGCGCTCACGCCGAGCTCGGTCGTGCGGGCGCCCGACGGCACCGTCAAGGTCCGCGGGCTCGCCGTCGCCGCCGCCCTCGCCGGCCTCGACCACACCCCGTCCAAGGCCGCCTCCAAGGCCGACGCCAACGCCCTCACCGCCCTGCTGTACGCCGGGCTCACCGGGCTCTGGCCGCTGGGCAGCGCCTCCGGACTCGCGCGGGCGCCCCGGATCGGCCACGGCTTCGCGCCACCCTCCGAGCTGGTGCCGGCCGTCCCCACCGACCTCGACCAGCTGACCCGCAGCCTCGACCAGGCCTCCGGCCCGCGCACCCCCGGTGCCGTCGCCGAGCGGCTGGCGCCGTGGGAGCCGCGTCCGTTCAGCGCCGGCGCAGCCGCCGGGGTGGGCACCGGGGTGGGCACCGGTGCGGGTGCCGGGGCAGGCGCAGGGGCAGGCGCCAACGTCGTGCCGGCGGACCTGGTCGCGCCGCCCGAGCCTGAGCCGGTGCCTGAGCCGGTCGAGCCCGTCTCGGAGCCGGTCGTCGAGCACGCCGACCCGACCGCCGACCCGATCGAGCCGACGGTGGACCCGACCGCCGAGCAGGACCGGGGTGCGGCTCGGAAGCCGGCCAAGGGGTCCCGCTCCACCGGGGCCACCGGAGCCACCGCCGGGGCTGTCGCGGCGGGGGTTGCCGCCGGCGCTGCCGGAGCTGTGGGCGCCACCGGCGCTGCCGCAGCCGCCGCGGCCAGCAAGGCCACCGCCCTCGGCGCCGCCGCTGCAGGAGCCGCACGCACCGCGGCGGGTCGAGCCGCCGAGCGTGCCAGCGTCGTGGCTGCCGACCTGCGCGAGCAGCAGGCCGCCCGCAAGGAGGCCGAGCAGCGGTCGCGCACCTCCCTGCCCGAGGTCGCGCGCCGTCAGGAGGACGAGCCCGACGAGCCGGTCGTGCCGATCCTCGCCAAGGACGTGCCCACCGGGACGCCCGGGCCCGCCCAGGTGCGCTTCGTGCTCTCCTTCATGGTGGCCTTCATGACGATCGCGCTGGTCGCGGGCGTCCTGGGCGTGCTGTCGATGATCAACAACATCCAGGACACCGTGAACTCCCCGGCCGTCGCCAACACCGTGACGGTCACCGCACCGCCGGTCACCGTCACCTCGGGAGCCACGCCCTCGCCGACCGCCAGCACCCCCGCCGCCGCTGCCCCCACCTCCGCCGCCCCGATCCCGATCGTCGGCGGTCAGGCCCTGGACCCGCAGGGCAACGGCAACGAGAACGACGGCGAGGCCAGCAAGGCGTTCGACAAGGACCCGGCCACCTACTGGCGCTCGGTGCAGTACAAGAACCCCACCTTCGCGGCCTACAACAAGCAGGGGGTCGGCATCCTGCTCGACCTCGGCTCGGCCACCGAGGTCCACAAGGTCGACCTGGTGCTGCCGCAGTCCAGCGGGATCGACCTCACGGTCTACGGTGCGGACTCGGCCTCGATCGACGGGGCGACGGTCCTCGGCACGGTCAAGGGAGGCTCCGGACCGGTCAGCGTGACCGTGCCGGCCGGCAAGGGGGCGCACCAGTACGTCATCGTGTGGTTCACCTCGCTCGCCCAGTTCGACGGTGCCTACCGGGTCGGCCTCAACGAGGTCTCGCTCTCGTGACCTCGCTGGACGCCACCCGCGCCGGTGCGTCTGACACCATCGACCCATGATGTCCAAGGAGCGCGGGCCGCTCGCCGTCGACGAGAGCGGTCACCCGTCCGCGTCCGACGCCGAGCTGCTGGCCGCTCACCTGGCCGGTGACCCGGACGCGTTCGGCGAGATCTACCGCCGTCACCGCGACCGGCTGTGGGCGGTGGCGATGCGCACCTGCGGCGACCGCGAGATGGCCGCGGACGCGGTGCAGGAGGCGTTCATCGCGGCGTTCCGCCGGGCGGGATCGTTCCGCGGCGAGTCCGCCGTGACGACCTGGCTGCACCGGATCGTCGTCAACGCCTGCCTGGACCGGCTGCGCCGCACGCGGCCGACGGCGGAGCTGCCTGAGCTCGACCTCGCCGACGGCCGCGACGAGCACTCCGACGTGGTCACCCGGATGGCGGTCCACGCGGCGCTGCAACAGCTGCCCGAGGGCCAGCGACTCGCGCTCGTGCTCGTCGACATGCACGGCGTGAGCGTGGCCGAGGCGGCGCAGATCCTGGACTGCGCTGAAGGCACCATCAAGTCCCGCTGCGCCCGAGGTCGTAGCGCCCTCGCCGCCATCCTCGGCGGTGACACCGAGGGAACCAACTCGCCACCGCGCTCGTCCTAAGCGTGATGGCAGCGGCCGGTGTGCCGACCACCTCCCGGGTCTCGCACCGCCTGCAGGATCTCCTCTCGGAGGATCTGCTGCAGGGCCGACCACTCGCCACCGCTGTACCGCACTGCCCTGCTCGCTCGACCGATGAGGTGACCGCACGATGACCAAGCCGTCGTGGCTGACCGACCCACCACGGGACGGCGACGACCCCACGGGCATGCGGGCCCTGCTTGGTGGCCTCCCGGAGCCGGGCCCCATGCCCGACGACCTGGTCGCTCGCATCCAGGCCAGCCTCGCCGCCGAGCAACAGGCCCGGACCGGTGCCCAGCAAGGGGGTCTGGTGATCCCCATCTCCCGCGCGGTGCGCCCCAAACCGCGCGGTCGAGCGGTCTTCGGCCTGGTCGTCGGCGCTGCGGCCGCGGTGAGTGCGTTCGCCGTCATCGCCGACACCGCCCTGCACCGCACCGACGGTGGCAACTCGAGCATCGCCGCCCAGTTCAAGCCCTCCGCCCTGGCCTTCGCCGGGCCCGCGGACTCCAGCGTCCAGATCCATCTCTCCGACGCCGACTACAGCGCCGCCACGCTCGGGTCGCGCGGCTCCGCCAACCTGGCCGCGACCTGGACGCCACCGCTCCCGCACAACGCCGAGGCTGCTGCCGCCGGTCCGCTCGCCACGGTGCGCGGGCTGACCGACTGCCTGCGCGCGGTCAGCGCCAAGGAGGTCCAGGACGCACCGACGGTCACCAAGGTCGCGGCCGAGCTGGCGCGCTACGACAGCAAGCCCGCGCTGGTCGCTGCCGTGGGTTACACCGACGGCACCAAGCGGGTCTTCGCCCTGGATCGCGCGTGCACCGCCGACTCCTACCGGCTGCTCGCGCCCGTCGCCGTCCTCACCCCGTAGCCCTCCCTGCTGGGGTCCCGGTCGGGACCCCCCACCCGGGCCTCGGACGGCCGGAACAAACACGCCGCGGACGCCGTTGACGCTGATCCGTCGCGATCTGGGACAGTGGAGCTCGCGACCTAGCCGTCACCAGCTGCGAAGGACCCTTCATGACCGCCGACGTGCGCAACGTCATCATCATCGGCTCCGGCCCCGCCGGCTACACCGCGGCGATCTATGCCGCCCGAGCCAACCTGTCGCCGATGGTGTTCATGGGATCGGTCACGGCCGGCGGCGCGCTGATGAACACGACCGAGGTCGAGAACTTCCCCGGCTTCCGCGACGGCATCATGGGCCCCGAGCTGATGGACCAGATGCGGGAGCAGGCCGAGCGCTTCGGGGCCGAGCTGCTCTACGACGACGTCACCGCCCTCGACCTGTCGGGCGACCTCAAGGTGGTCACGGATGGCGAGGGCAACGAGCACCGCGCCCACGCCGTCATCCTCGCGATGGGGTCGGCCTACCGCGAGATCGGGCTGCCCGACGAGAAGCGGCTGTCCGGCCGCGGCGTCTCCTGGTGCGCCACCTGCGACGGCGCGTTCTTCCGCAACAAGCCGATCGTGGTCGTCGGCGGCGGTGACTCGGCCGTCGAGGAGGCGACCTTCCTCACCCGGTTCGGCGACCGCGTCACCATCGTGCACCGCCGCGACGAGCTGCGCGCCTCCAAGATCATGGCCGAGCGCGCGTTCGCCAACGACAAGATCGACTTCGCGTGGAACAGCCAGGTCGTCGCCATCAACGGCACCGACAAGGTCGAGTCGGTCACCCTGCGCGACACCCAGACCGGCGAGGAGCGACTGCTCGAGACGTCCGCCGTCTTCGTCGCCATCGGCCACGAGCCGCGCAACGAGCTGCTGCGCACCGCCGACGGGGACCAGGTCGAGCTGGACGCCGAGGGTTACGTCCTGGTCCAGGGTCGGTCTACGCGCACCAACGTGCCGGGCGTCTTTGCCTGCGGCGACCTGGTCGACCACACCTACCGGCAGGCGATCACCGCGGCCGGCTCCGGCTGTGCGGCCTCGCTGGACGCCGAGCGCTACCTGGCCGACACGATTGGCCACTGACCCTCCATCCCACCTACCCCCTGGCGCACCGGCCGTCACCCCGACGGCACCGCACCGATCGAAAGGAGCCCTCATGGGCGCGAACACCAAGGACACCACCGACGCGACGTTCCAGCAGGACGTGCTCGAGGCCGACAAGCCGGTCATCGTGGACTTCTGGGCCTCCTGGTGCGGTCCGTGCCGCCAGATCGCCCCGGTCCTCGACGAGATCGCCGGCAAGTACGCCGACAAGATCGATGTCGTGAAGCTGAACGCGGACGAGAACCCGGCTGTCACCGCGCGCTACGGCGTGACCGGTCTGCCGACGCTCAACGTCTACGTCAACGGCGAGGTCGTCAAGACCATCGTGGGCGCCCAGCCCAAGCCGCGCCTGCTCAAGGAGCTGGCCGACTACATCGGCTGAATCACTCGACTCATCAAGGGTTTTCGCTCAGCTCAACGAACGCCGGGTCGCAGCATCACGCTGCGGCCCGGCGTTCTGCTGCGCGGAGCCCCGGCCTCGGCCCGGTCTCGACTGCTGCGGCCCCGGCCCGGCCGCGTTTCCGCCGGGGGCGCCCTCGCCCGCCCCGGCCTTCAGGCCGCGTGAGCTGCAGACACGATCGTCGCCGCCGTCGGCGGTGCTATGGATGCCGACATCGTCTGCGAGGGGTTGGGTGACCTCCACCTACGGCTGCAGCTCGGACCATGAAGACGTCGACCGGGTCCTCGTGATCGACCTCGAAACCGAAGCGGTCGTAGAGCGCCCGAGCCTCACTGCGCTGCAGGACGTCGAGGCGCACGGTCGCACCCCCGGCCCGCTGCAGCATGATGGCCAACACCTGGCTACCGATCCCCTGCCCTTGGTGCTCCGGGAGCAGCAGAAAGTGCTCCAGCCAGTACTCGTCACCCTCGGGCCGCAGCGCCACGCAGCCGATGAGCCGGCCATCCCGCTCCATACCCCAGGCGCAGGTGGGGTCGAAGGCATCGAGGAATCGCTGCCGGACCCGGGTATCGTCGTACCGCCCCAGCCGCTCCAGCGACGGACGCATCGCGGCCGCACGAACCTCGGCGAGAGCAGGGCCGTCGTGGATGGTCAGGGACCGGAACCGCCACACGGCGTCCTCGGGCGCTCGGGGGACCTCGAGGTTGGCTGACATGGGGCCAGTGAACCCTGATGTGGGCGGCCACCCACCGATCGCGCCACGACACGGACAGGCTGCGCAGGCGTCCTCGCCGATGGGATCTACCGCTTTCGCGGCGGTTGGTCCACGACAGTCCCGAGGCGAGAGCCCAGTCCGGGAGCCGGGGCCGGCTCGACCACCCGGACCTTGCGTCGGACCTGACCCAGCACCCCTAGCAGGACGCGTTGGTGCAGGCGGAGCGCGGTGCTCAGGTCCAGCCGCAGCCGCGGCGTGGTCTGGTGAGTCCGAACCACGCGGAAACCGAGCTCCTCGAGCCAGTGGGTGGGCAGTCGGCAGGCAGCGTCCAGGTGCTCACCAGGCTGGGTGCGACAGCCAGGCACCCCGTCGGGACCGCCGAACGCCTCGATGGCCGGCACGCGGCGTCTCACCAGATCGGCCGCGGCGCCCTGGATCAGTCTCCGCGCCTGAGGCGCCTCAGGCGCCACCGTGCCGAGCAGGAGCACCGCGTCGCGAGAGATGGGCGCGGTCGGGAACGCTGCGGCACGCTCTACGTGGGCAGGCGGGGCGTAGCCCAGGTGCCCGACCACCACACCGTCCTCCCGGAGCACGACTCCTGGTGGTCCCCACTCGCGGGTGACGTCGCGGACCCAGTCGGCCTTGCGTTCCTGGGCCGCAGCGGTGTGACCGCACGGGTCCGAGCCGGGCAGAACCGCCTCGACCGGGTCCATCAGCCACTGGACGCAGCGACCGCACGGCAGGGGCAGCTCGACGAGGTTTTCGACGTCGAGCAGCTCCACCGATCGGCCCATGCTCGGATGCTACGCGCTCAGAGGTCCGACGACTGTGGGCCGGTTGAGGCCAGCCGAAGGCGCACCCGCGCTACTGCTGACCGAGCAGGCCAAGGATCCGCTGGAGGTCCTCGGGCGTTGCGAACTCCACCGTCATCTTGCCCTTGCGCGCGCCCATCGTGATCTGGACGCGTGTGTCGAGCCGGTCCGCCAGCGACGCGGCGACGTCCTCGAATCCCACTGCGGTGGCTCCCCGTCGCGTCGCACGGGTGCGGCCGGGACGCTCGTCCTCGCCGAGGGCCACGATCTCCTCGACCGAGCGCACCGACAATCCCTCGGCCACGATCCGCTGGGCCAGCCGCTCCATCGCTGCCGCGTCCGAGAGACCGAGCAGGGCGCGGGCGTGACCGGCGGAGAGCACACCGGCGGCGACGCGACGCCCGACGAGCGGGGGCAGGCGCAGTAGCCGAAGGGTGTTGGAGATCTGCGGGCGCGAGCGGCTCAAACGCGTGGCGAGCTCGTCATGCGTGCAGCCGAAGTCGTCGAGCAGCTGCTGGTAGGCCGCCGCCTCCTCGAGGGGGTTGAGCTGGCTGCGGTGCAGATTCTCCATCAGGGCCTGACGCAACATGTCGTCGTCGTCGGTCTCACGGATGATTGCCGGGATGACCGTTAGACCCGCCTGTTGGGTCGCCCGCCAGCGCCGCTCGCCCATGATGAGCTCGTAACGCACGCCGTCCTGCGCGTCCGTGTGGCCGGAGCTGGGGGCGATAGGGCGCACGACGATCGGCTGCAGGACACCGAGCGCGCTGATGCTTCCGACCAGCTCGGCCATGTCGTCGTCGTCGAACACCGACCGCGGCTGCCGGGCATTAGGGGCGATCTCGGCGACCGGGAGCTCTGCATAGCTCGCGCCGGGCACGACCCGTAGACCGTCGACGTCCTGACCCTGAGCCGGCCCCGTTGAACCGGGCTGGGCATCTTGCGGCACGGCGTCGACGGGCTGCGCGACGCCCGACCCGACACCGCTCGACCCCACGTCGTGCGACCCGGTGCCGTCGGACCCGATGTCGGTGGAAGCGCCTTCTCGCGAGGCGACGTCTGCGGCATCGAGGTCCTCGGAACCGGTGTCCCCGGGCGCGACCTCACGTCCCTCCGAAACACGATCCATGAGATTCGCCGTCTCATCGAAGCTCTGGCGCTCGTCCGTCTTGTGCGTCGAGGAGCGGTGGCCGTGGTCGGCGCGCTCCTCGTCGGGACCGGGGGCCGCGCGGAACGCACTGGGGACGTCGTCGACGACCGCGGTCGCCGTACCACCCCCCGGGAAGAAGACGTCAACCGGACGAGAAGTGGCCGGGCTCGGCCCGGTCGGGATGAGTGCTCCCAGTCCTCGACCCAGTCCTCGGCGCTTGTCACTCATCGGGTGCCTCCTTGCACACTGCCCGCGTGGGCGATCTCTGCGGCGGCGGCCGTGTAGGACAGCGCCCCGCTGCTGTTCGGGTCGTAGGTGATGACGGTCTGGCCGTGGCTCGGCGCCTCGGAGATGCGGACCGAGCGCGGGACCATCGAGCGGATGACCTGCTGGCCGAAGTGGCGCCGCACCTCGTCGGCGACCTGTGCCGACAGGCGGGTCCGCCCGTCGTACATGGTGAGCAAGATGGTCGAGACGTGCAGCGCCGGGTTGAGGTGCGCCTTGATCAGCTCGATGTTCTTGAGAAGCTGCGACAGTCCCTCGAGCGCGTAGTACTCGCACTGGATCGGGATGAACACCTCGTCGGCTGCGACGAACGCATTGATCGTGAGCAGGCCCAGGCTGGGCGGGCAGTCGATCAGCACGTAGTCGATCCGCTCGCCCGCGTCCTCCCGCTCACGCAGGTAGCTCGTCACCGCCCGGCCGAGACGCATCTCCCGTGCGACAAGGGAGACCAGCTCGATCTCCGCACCGGCAAGGTCGATGGTGGCCGGCGCGCAAAGCAGTCCAGGCAGGTCCGGGCACTCCTGGACGACCTCGCCCAGTGGCTTCCCGTCCACCAGCACGTCGTAGATGCTGGG
The DNA here is from genome assembly GCF_022568835.1 of Arsenicicoccus piscis. Classification (GTDB taxonomy): domain Bacteria; phylum Actinomycetota; class Actinomycetes; order Actinomycetales; family Dermatophilaceae; genus Arsenicicoccus; species Arsenicicoccus piscis. The sequence continues at coordinate 127,381 of NZ_JAKZHV010000003.1, read as the reverse complement.
CACCTCGGCGTGGTGCGGGATTCCGAGCGCCGTCGACGCGTTCCCCTGAGGGTCGAGGTCGAGCACCAGCACCCGTAGACCGGACTGGGCCAGCGCGGCCGCGATGTTGACGGCCGTGGTGGTCTTGCCGACGCCACCCTTCTGATTGGCCACCGTCAGCACGCGGGTGCGGACCGGGGCTGGCAGCGGTGACGCCCCGGCCTTGGCGCCGGCAGCCACCGGTGTCGGGTCATCCTGGTCGGCCAGTGGCGTTTCGTCCGGGTCCTGCCCGCCGGTGCGCTGCTCGTCGATACCCCGCCCGTCGAGGGCCTGATCGTCGGTGTCGACCTGTCCTGCCGACGCCGGCTCGGTCAGGCTCCCCCGCTCCAGGACTCCGATCGGGGCGCCCGTGACGCTCGGCTGGGGTGAAGCAACAGCCTGGGCCTGGGGAGCTGCCCCGCTCGTCGTCGGTGGCGACTGGACGCTCGGCGGAGCCGCCTCGTGAGCGCGGCCGTCATCCGACCGGGGCGGTGTGGTGGGTCGTTCGGTCACCTCGGGCCCATCGGCTCGGGGAAGGGTGATCTCAAGTACCGGTCCGGGCACGCCGGACTGGGCCAGCAGCGTTTCACGTGAAACACGCAGCTCGTCTCGCGGTTCTACCGGGGAGCCGGACCCGTCGTGGTCGTGGCTCTCAGCCTCGGGGTGACCTGCCGTCACGGATTCGGTGTGGGCTTCGCCGTCGACGTCCACCGGCGCACCCGGCGCGCGCTCGATGGTGTCGCCGGCGGGACTCCCCGCGACACGTGGAGCTGGGGCAGAATCCTCGTCAGCCCTCCCCGCAGGGTGCGCTGGGCTGGGCTCGAGCTGTTGCCGCGAGTCATCGCCGATGCGGGCCGGTGACACCGAGTCGACCTCCGTGGGGGTCGCCACCTCGGCGGCCCCAGTGGCCATTCCGTCGGTGGCGACGTTCCCATCGGTCGCAAGCGCGTCCGTGATCGACACATCGGCCGGGCCGACTCGCTCCGCCATCGCCACCGCGCCGGAACGCCCGTCACTGGGCCACCCCAGGCCGGTGCCGACCGATGCGCCGGTGCCTGGGTAGGCAGGCCATCCAAGGCCGCTGGTTCTCATTTCCGTACCTCCAAGAATCTCACCGCCACCCTAGAGGTCGGCACTGACACACCGGCGCAGGCACAGCGCCGTTTCACGTGAAACCTGGGGTGAGCGACGTGTTTCACGTGAAACACGTCGCACCCGGGCTTGACCCCACCCGTCTGCTCCGGTCTAGTCGGGCCATCGATACTGCGACCCCGATGGAGTCAGCGCTGCTGCTGGTCGTACCCGAGGCTGAGCCAATCGTTCACGAGCACCGGGCCCAGTTCGAGCGTGCTGCCCGTGTCGGTGTCCCAGCCCACCTCACCGTGATCTACCCCATCGAGCCGGTCGACGCTCTCAGCGCCGATGACCTAGGCCGACTGCGCACGGTGTTCCGCTCAGCTATCCGCTTCACCGTCGAGCTGCGCACCACGGGCTGGTTCGGCGACGACGTGCTCTTCCTCGTGCCGGAGGACTCGGCACCGATCATCGACCTGACCCGACAGGTGGAAGCGGCCTTCCCGAATACCCCATCTACGGTGGCCAGTTCGAAGACATCCACCCCCACCTGACGATCGGTCACGATTGCGGAGCCGAGAACCTGCGACGAATTCAGGATGTCGTCACACCCACGCTGCCTGTCACCCACCAAGCGATCGCCATTCAGCTGTGGTCCGGGCCGGCCCTCGCCACACAACGATCGGGATGGCAGCCCGTCGAAGCCTTCCCGCTGGGCGAGTGGTGGCGGACCCGCCAGGCCGACAAGGGTCTGTCCATGATGAGCCCGTCTGACGTGGTCGTCGCCCTTGGCTCGCCACCTAGCGCCGTCACCGAACAGTCCGTCGAGCACCTCGCCGCTGCCCGGCTCAGCGTGGACGCGACGATGGGCAACTTCCCAGCGCAGCACGCGGCCCTCTCCACGACTGTGAGAGCGCGTTTCACGTGAAACGTGGGAACAGATCACCGCAAACCCCGCCGAGGGCCCTCGGGGGCCCCTCAGTCGTCCGCCGACTCCACCCGCAACGTCCCCACCCGGGTGCTGTAGGACGAGTCCATCACGGGAAACTCCGCCGGCGCGGTGAGGTCGATCTGCCGCAGGGTACCGGCCCAGTAGCGCAGAATGCGGCCAGGTTCACCGGCGGGATCTTCGGCGGCCGTGGACAGGTCCAGCTCAAGCGTCAGCCTCATGACGTCCTCCTGCTCGGGTAGACCCATCATGCCGCTCGAGCCCCCGCAGCAGAACTGCGTGTTTCACGTGGAACGTCGGCGTCCCTGCCCAGGTCGCTCAGCACGTCCGGACTTCGCAGACTTCCCGGACCGAGCCTTGCGCGCGTCGCGCGCGCGGCCACCAGCCGAACCCGCCCCTGCGCCTCCAGAAACGACTCCAGGTCGATGCTCGGGACTCACGGCAACGCGCGCCACGACCGTCGCAGGCTCGACCAGGCCGTCGCCACACCCCACCACGTCGAACGAGGTGGCGCCGAGGCGAGCAAGCGCACCGGCTTCCTCGTCGAGCTCCTCCTGGGCGCTCGATCCCTTCAGCGCGAGCAGGACCCCCGCCGGGTCCAGCAGCGGCAGGCACCAGGCAGCCAGCCGATCGATCCGGGCTACCGCGCGCGCGGTGACGACGGGCGCACTCAGCCGTCCCGCGAATTCCTCGGCGCGTCCGCGGTGGACGGTGACGTTGTCCAGCGCCAGCTCGTCGACGACGCTCTGCAGCCAGGTGGTGCGCCGCAGCATCGGCTCCACCAGGTGCAGGTGCAGGTCGGGCCGCGCGATGGCCAGCGCGAGGCCGGGAAGCCCGGCGCCGGAACCCACGTCGATCACCGAGAGACGCGTCTCGCCGGAGCTCGCCCCGGCGCCCACCCCACCGTCGCCGGTGGCAGCAGGGATGAGCTCGGCCACGACCGCGCAGTTGAGGATGTGCCGCTCCCACAGTCGCGGCACCTCGCGGGGGCCGATCAAGCCGTGCGACACACCCGTCGTGGCGAGCTGCTCGCAGAAGGCCACGGCCAACGGCAGGCGGTCACCAAAGACGGTGCCCGCCGCCTCCGGGGCGGCGGGCACCTGAACGTCCTCGCGTGGGTCGTGCTCTGGTGCGTTCACTACGCGTTGGCGCCCGGCAGCACCACGACGTGGCGGTGCGGGTCGGCGCCCTCGGACTCCGAGGCCAGCCCGGCGGCCAGCACCTCGTCGTGGACGACCTTGCGCTCGAAGGCGGTCATCGGGTCCATCGCCTGCGACTGGCCGCTCTGCTTCACGGAGGCGATGACGGTGCGCGCCTCCGCCACGAGCGCGGCACGCCGCTCGGCGCGGTGGCCCGCGATGTCCAGCATCAGCCGGCTGCGCTCACCGGTCTCGGCCTGCACGGCCAGCCGGGTCAGCTCCTGGAGCGCGTCGAGCACCTTGCCGCCGGGGCCGACGAGCCGACGCGGCACGCGACCCTCGTCGGAGTCCACCAGCGACACCGACGCCCGGTCGCCGTCGACGTCCACGTCCAGGTCACCGTCGAGGTCGGCGATGTCCAGCAGCGTCTCGAGGAAGTCCGCGGCGACCTCACCCTCGCGCTCGAGCAGGTCCATCCGGGCGCTGCGGCCGGCTGGCTTGGCCTGGGCCGCACCGTCGGCGGTGTCGTCGTCGTCCTCCTCGGACTCGACGCCGTCCGCGTCGTCGTCGCCCTCAGGGTCGCCATCGCCATCGCCATCGTCGTCGCCGGCACCGGCACCGTCCAGCGAGCCATCGACGGCACCGTCGACCTCGCCCTCGGCAGCGGCGCCGTGATCGTGCTCGCCCTGGCCGGCCAGGTCGCTCTCGTTGACCTCACCGTTCGTGCTGTGGACCGCGTCGACGAGCCCGTCGACGCCCGGCTCGGTGGTGACCTCGACGGTCGTGACCTCGCCGGCGCCGGCCTGGCCCGCGTCGGCCTCGGTCGTGTGCTGCTCGCTCATGTGCATCCTTCCTGGGGTGGGGGCGCTGGGATCTCGAGTCGTTCCCGCAGGCGCCGGGATAGGGGTCGGTCGCCGGACGGGAGTCCGGCGACCGAAAGATCACGAACGGGTGCTGCTGCCCCCGCCGGAGTGGTCTACGTCGTCGTCCGAGGATGCAGGACGTGAGCTGGACGCACCGCCCGAGCCTGCGGACGGGCTACCGCTGCCCTTACGTCCCTTGCGCTTGGGCTGCTGGCGCTGACCGGACTGACGCACGGCCGGAGCCCCGTCACCAGCGAGCTCGCCCACCACGGTGCCGCGCGGGTCGACGACCGCCTTGCCCTTGGCCCGCTGACGCTTCTCGTACTCGGCGTAGGCCGGCGACCCCGGGGTCGGCATCTGACGAATCGTGTAGAACTGCTGCAGCATCGACCAGATGTTCGAGACAACCCAGTAGATCAGCACACCGATGGGGAAGTTAGGCCCGGAGATGAAGAAGAAGAACGGCGTGATGTAGAGCAGGATCCGCTGCTGCTTGAACATCGGGTTGTCCAGCGCGGACGCCGGCATGTTCTTGGTCATCGCCATGTGCTGCGACGTGAACGTCGAGATGGACATGATCACGATCAGGGCGAGGGTCACGACGATCGGCGCCGCGTGTCCCGTGCGCCACGCGTTCATGAAGGTGTCGGACATCCGCACGCCGAACAGGGTGGACGCCTCGATCTGCTGGGCCACGGACTGGGTGATCGGGCCCACCGCACCGCGTCTGGCGTTCGCGATGTTGCCCACGCCGTTGAGCACGTTGAACAGCGCGAAGAAGATCGGCATCTGGAGCAGGATCGGCATGCACGACGACAGCGGGTTCGTCCCGTGGGCCTTGTAGAGCTCCATCGTCTCCTGCGTCATCGCCTGACGGGAGTCCGGGTCGGTCTTGCCCTTGTACTTGGCCTGGATCTTCTGCAGCTCGGGCTGCAGCATCTGCATCTTGCGCGAGGCGTGCAGCTGACGGATGAACAGCGGCGTGATCAGCGCGCGGATGACGCACACGAGGCCGACGACGGACAGGCCCCAGGTGAGACCTCCCTCGGGGTCCATGCCGATCGCGGTGAACGCCTGGTGCCAGCCGTACATGATCCAGGCGACCACGAACTCGATCGGGCTGAGCAGCGTGTTGAGGAAGTCCATCTCGTCCTTCGGGTCATCGCCGGGTCGGAGCAGACCGGGCGGTGCGGGGTTCTACAGAGTCTGGGGAGAGCGAGAGCCCACCACGGCAGGAACGTGGTCGACACCGCCAGGGTTCCACGGGTTGCAGCGCAGCAGCCGCCAGGCCGCGAGCCGGATCCCCTTGAGCGGTCCGAAGCGCTGCACCGCGGTCATCGCGTAGGCCGAACAGCTGGGATAGAACCGGCAGCTGGGCGGGAACGCCGGCGAGATCCACATCTGGTAGAACCGGATGAGGGCCATCGCGATCCCCGCCAGCGGGCGTCGTCGCAGCTCGGTGCGCCAGGTGCGGCCGGTCTCGCTCATGCGAGGGCCTTCACCCGGGCAAGCAACCGGTCGAGCTCGGCGCCGAGGGCTGCGTAGGTGGCCGTCGCCGCCGCCGGGTTGGCGCGCACGACCACGTCGGTCCCGGGCTGCAGAGCGGGCAGGCGGTCGGCCATCAGGTGGCGCAGCCGCCGCTTGGTGCGGTTGCGGATCACCGCGTTGCCCACGGCCTTGGACACGACGAAGCCGACGCGGGTCGGGTGCTCCGACCTCGCGTCGGCTCGGCGGGCGTGGACCACCAGCAGGCCGGAGCCGCTGCGGGCTCGGCCGCTGCCGCGCACAGCCGCAGCAAAGTCCGCGCTCTCACGCAGACGGTGCCGGGCCGGCAGCACGGCGTGGCCTCAGGCCGACAGCTCGGTGCGGCCCTTGGTGCGACGGGCGGCGAGGATCGCGCGGCCGGCGCGGGTGCGCATGCGGGCGCGGAACCCGTGCACCTTGGCACGGCGACGGTTGTTGGGCTGGAAGGTGCGCTTGCTCACGGCATTCTCCGGGGACATCGTGGACACCGAGCGGTGTCCGGGCGGGCGGCGGTGCTGCTGCACCTGCAGAACACCGCACCGCGCACGCAGGGCCAGTCGAGCAGCGGGACTCGGGAGGGGCCGGCGACGCACGCGCGTTGATCAGCAGGCACGCAAAACGGGTCGGCGCGAACCGACCACCCTCCACGGTACTGGCACCCGCTCGCACGGGTCAAACCTGGGCAGCCCAATTGACCACGCGCCCGACGCGCAGCGTATATTCGCTGACCCTGGAGCCGGGTGCCCACCGACACGCCGGTCGACGCTGGATCGTTTTCGGACCGGCCGATGGTTGCGAATGGACCCTCATCCTCCACAGCCTGTGGATAATGGTGTGCATTGAGGGCATTTCGGGTCACACTTGACCACGTTTCGTAGAACTCTTCACCAGGATGGCTCATCCGGCCGCGTGCGGTGGGCTACGAACCGTGGGGCCGGAGGCCGCCTGGACCCCGGACGACGACAGCGACGACAGAGCAAGGACCCCGCAGGGTCGACGATGCGATCGGGAGAGCACGTGATGGACGCCCAGGTAGATGTGGCGCGGGTGTGGCGCGACACGTTGCGCTCCCTCGAGCAGCGCGGGGTCGCCCCCGGCACGCGAGGCTTCCTGCGGCTCGCCCGGCTGATGGGCGTCCTCGAGGGCACCGCCTTGATCGCCGTCCCCAACGACTACACCCGGGACATCGTCGAGAAGCGCGTCCGAGCCGAGCTGATCGACTCCCTCACCGAGCAGCTGGGTCGCGACATCCGCCTGGCGGTCACCGTCGACCCGAGCCTCGAGGAGAGTGCGGCCGAGCCGATCGACGGCGCCGAGTCGCCCGCTCCCGCCGAGCCCAGCACGCACCTCGCAGACCGCATCCCCGACCACCGCGCCGATCATCGTCCTGACCACCATCCCGACCACCGCCTCGACCTCGGGGGCGAGGCAGGCATCCGCGCCGGCGTCCCCGTGTCGGGTCCGACCGAGCTGGGCACCGGGTCCGGGGTCGGGGGCTACCGCAGGTCGGTGCCGCAGGAGTCCACGGACAGCGCGCTCAACCCGAAGTACACCTTCGACACGTTCGTCATCGGCTCGAGCAACCGGTTCGCCCACGCGGCGGCGGTCGCCGTGGCCGAGGCGCCGGCGAAGGCCTACAACCCGCTGTTCATCTACGGCGGGTCCGGGCTGGGCAAGACCCACCTGCTGCACGCCATCGGGCACTATGCCCGGCAGATCTACCCGAACACCCGGGTGAAGTACGTGAACTCCGAGGAGTTCACCAACGACTTCATCAACTCGATCCGCGACGACCAGGCGACGAACTTCCAGCGCCGGTATCGCGACGTCGACTTCCTGCTCATCGACGACATCCAGTTCCTGCAGGGCAAGGTGCAGACGCAGGAGGAGTTCTTCCACACCTTCAACACCTTGCACAACGCCAACAAGCAGGTCGTCATCACGAGCGACGTGCCGCCGAAGGCGCTGTCCGGCTTCGAGGAGCGGATGCGCAGCCGGTTCGAGTGGGGCCTGCTCACCGATGTGCAGCCGCCCGACCTCGAGACCCGCATCGCGATCCTGCGCAAGAAGGCCGTCCAGGAGCGGATGACCGCGCCCGACGACGTGCTGGAGTTCATCGCCAGCAAGATCTCGACCAACATCCGCGAGCTCGAGGGCGCGCTGATCCGCGTCACGGCCTTCGCCAGCCTCAACCACCAGGGCGTCGACATGGGGCTGACCGAGATCGTCCTCAAGGACCTGATCCCGGCCGACCAGCCCACCCAGATCACGGCCGCCACGATCATGGGCCAGACCGCTGCGTACTTCGGGCTGACCATCGACGACCTGTGCGGCTCGTCGCGCTCGCGGGTGCTCGTCCAGGCCCGCCAGATCGCGATGTACCTGTGCCGCGAGCTGACCGACCTGTCGCTGCCGAAGATCGGTCAGCAGTTCGGCGGTCGGGACCACACCACCGTGATGCACGCCGACCGCAAGATCCGCGAGCTGATGGGCGAGCGCCGGGCGATCTACAACCAGGTCACCGAGCTGACCAACCGGATCAAGTCCAACCCCGCCTGACTCGCTCCAGCACCTGCGGGCGCCGGCTCCAGAGCGTCACGAGACTGATCCCATCTCCACCGCTCTCGTCGCCGTGACGCCATTCCCACAGGTGGCTACTTTCAGTCAATACTAACTACGGAGAGTTTCACCTGCCTGGGTGTGTCCCCAGTTGTGGATAACCGTGTGGACAGCGCTCCACCTCGACCGACGGGGCGTTTTGGGCCCCTTTTCCTGCTTCCAGCCCGCCGCACGCATGTGGGCAACTCGTGGACTAGCGGACAATTTGACCGTTCAATGCTGGGGATGGGGTGGGGATGAATGCTTCGGCCTGTGGACAACTCCTCGTCGTCCACAAGGAGGGGTAGCGCGACCCCAGCGCCGTCCACACCCCGTCAACACCGGCCACGCCGACCTCACCAGCGGCGATGATGGTCCTCCACAGGATGCACAGGACCTATGACAACGATGAGTTCCACCACCTGGATCTGATCCGCCCCACGAACTTGGGGACGAGGGCTGGGGATGACGGCTGCACGAACTACCGGACTGGGCTACGACACCCGCTCGTGGTGCACTACTGTCGAGCCACGAGCAAGCACGAAAGGTGGGCAACGGTGAAGTTCCGTGTCGAGCGTGAGGTCCTCGCCGAGGCCGTGACGTGGGTGGCGCGTGCGCTGCCCAACAGGGCTCCGGTCCCGGTCCTTGCCGGACTGCTCATCGAGGCCGGTGACGACGACACCGTGACCTTGTCGGCCTATGACTACGAGATCTCGGCCCGGCTGACCATCGCCGCCGAGGTGAGCGAGGCCGGCACCGTGCTCGTCCTCGGCCGGCTGCTCGCCGACATCTGCCGCAACCTGCCCAACCGCCCGATCGAGCTGGCGGCCGACGGGCACAAGGTCCAGGTCACCTGCGGGTCGAGCCGGTTCGCGCTGCTGCAGATGCCCGCCGACGACTACCCCACGCTGCCGATCTCGCCCGAGGGCAGCGGCACCATCGACGGCACGACGTTCACCCAGGCCGTCGCCCAGGTGGCGGTGGCTGCGGACCGCGGTGACACCCTGCCGATCCTCACCGGCGTCCGGGTCGAGATCGAGGGCGACACCATGACGCTGCTGGCCACCGACCGCTACCGGCTGGCGATGCGCGAGCTGACCTGGTCGCCGCAGGCCACCGACGCCAACCACGTCGCGCTGGTCCCCGCCCGACTGCTCTCCGACACCGCCAAGTCGCTCGGTGCCTCCGGCTCGGTCGAGATCGCCCTCGGCTCGGCGGCCGGCGGTGACGGTCTGGTCGGCTTCGAGGCCGGCTCGCGGCGCACGACCACCCGCCTGCTCGACGGCGAGTACCCCAAGGTCACCTCCATCTTCCCGACGTCGGTCGAGACCGAAGCCGTGGTCGACACCGCGGCGCTGGTCGAGGCGGTCAAGCGCGTCTCCCTGGTCGCCGAGCGCAACACCCCGGTCCGGCTGCGCTTCACCGACGGCCAGGTCTCCATCGAGGCCGGCGCCGGTGACGACGCCCAGGCCAGCGAGGCCGTCGAGTGCACGCTCACCGGTCCGGAGATCGAGATCGGCTTCAACCCGCACTTCCTGCTGGACGGTCTCGGCGCGGTCGGCACGCCACTGACCCGGCTGCAGTTCACCCAGCCGAGCCGTCCCGCCGTACTCTGTGGGCAGTCGGAGCCCGGCGCTGCGCCTGACCTGCGTTACCGCTACGTCCTCATGCCGGTGCGTTTCCCGGCCTGACGCACCATCACCCCACCGAAAGGCACCCACCATGCAGCTCGGACTCATCGGCCTCGGCAAGATGGGCGGCAACATGCGGGACCGGTTGCGCGCGGCCGGTCACGACGTCGTCGGTTACGACCGCAACCCCGACCTGAGCGACGCCAGCTCGCTCGAGGACCTCGTCGGCAAGCTGTCGGCACCCCGCGTCGTGTGGGTGATGGTCCCCGCCGGCGACCCGACCCGCGAGACCGTCACGGCCCTCGGCGACCTCCTCGAGGAGGGTGACCTGGTCATCGACGGCGGCAACAGCAAGTGGACCGACGACATCGTCAACGGCGCGCTGCTGGAGCCCAAGGGTGTGCACTACATGGACGTGGGCGTGTCCGGGGGCATCTGGGGCAAGGAGTACGGCTACGGCCTGATGTGCGGCGGGCAGGAAGCCGACGTCGAGCGGGCGATGCCGATCTTCGACGCGCTGCGGCCCGAGGGTCCCCGCGACGAGGGCTTCGTCCACGCGGGCAAGCTCGGTGCGGGCCACTACGCCAAGATGGTGCACAACGGCATCGAGTACGGCCTGATGCACGCCTACGCCGAGGGCTTCGAGCTGCTGCTCGCCAAGGACATCGTCGAGGACGTGCACGGCTGCTTCAAGGCCTGGACCCGGGGCACCGTCGTGCGCTCCTGGCTGCTCGACCTGATGGTGAAGGCGCTCGACGAGCACCCCGACCTCGAGGGCATCAGCGAGTTCACCACCGACTCCGGCGAGGGCCGTTGGACCCTCGAGGAGGGCATCGAGAACGCCGTGCCGATGCCCGTCCTCGCCGCCTCGCTCTTCGCCCGGTTCGCCTCCCGCCAGGAGAACTCGCCCGCGATGCAGGCGGTCGCCGCGCTGCGCGGCCAGTTCGGCGGGCACGCCGTCAAGATGCTCGAGGGCACCCCCATGGCCGACGTCCACCAGGGCGCCGAGCCCAAGGAGGACACGACCGGTGCCAAGGAGTCGGCGGCCAAGGCCGACGCGAAGTCGTCCGGCCAGGCCTGACCGAGCCAGGTGCACGTCCGTCACCTCTCGGTCGGCAACTTCCGCAGCTATGAGACCGCGGAGCTGCCGCTCGGGCCTGGGGTGACGACGCTCGTCGGGCTGAACGGCCAGGGCAAGACCAACCTCGTCGAGGCGATCGGCTACCTCGCCACCCTGGGCTCGCACCGCGTCGCCCAGGACGCCCCGCTCGTGCGCTTCGGCGCCGAGAGCGCGGTCGTGCGCGGGGTCGTCGTGCGCGACGGCCGCGAGACCCTGGTCGAGCTCGAGATCATCCCCGGGCGCTCCAACCGGGCCCAGCTCAACCGCACGCCGGTCCCCCGACCGCGCGAGATCCTGGGCACGCTGCGCACCGTGCTGTTCGCCCCCGAGGACCTGGCGCTGGTCAAGGGTGACCCGAGCGAGCGGCGCCGGTTCGTCGACGACCTGCTCGTCGCCCGGCAGCCGCGCTGGGCCGGGGTGCGGGCCGACTACGACCGGATCCTCAAGCAGCGCAACGCCCTGCTCAAACAGGGTGCGGCGATCCTGCGGCCCGCAGGCGCCCGCCGTGGTCGCTCGTCGGCGTCGGCCGGTGCTGCGGGCGGGCCGTCGCTGGAGGAGCAGCGCGACGCCGCCCTGCACACCCTCGACGTGTGGGACAGCCACCTGTCCGAGGTCGGCTCGCACCTGCTCTACGCCCGGCTGCGGCTGCTGCGCGACCTCGGTCCGCACCTCGCGGAGGCCTACGACGCGGTCAGCGACTCGCAGTCGGACGCGCGGCTCACCTACCGCTCGTCGCTGCGCGAGGAGGTAGCCACCGCGCTCGCCGACGGCGAGGTCCCCGAGATCGCGGAGCTCGCCGAGGCGATGCGCAGCTCGCTCGCGCTCGTGCGCCAGCAGGAGGTAGAGCGCGGGCTCACCCTCGTCGGACCGCATCGCGACGACGTGGTGCTGGGGCTCGGCGAGCTGCCCGCCAAGGGCTACGCGTCGCACGGCGAGTCCTGGTCGTTCGCGCTCGGGCTGCGCCTCGCCGCCTTCGCGCTGCTGCGTGTCGACCTGCGTGACGACCCCGTGCTCATCCTCGACGACGTGTTCGCCGAGCTCGACTCCGTTCGGCGGGAGCGGCTCGCCGCCCGGATCGGTGATGCCGAGCAGGTGATCGTCACCGCGGCCGTCGGCGAGGACGTGCCAGCGGCGCTGCGAGGCCCGGGGGCTACGACGTTCCACGTGAAACGTGGGGAGGTGAGCCATGAGCCCGGCGACGAATCCGCCTGACGGCACCGACCTTACGGACCCTGCGCCCAGCGACGTGCCCGTGGCCGACCTCGAGCGCGACCGGCTGGCGGCCAAGCCCGACCCGCGGGCCGACCCCGACAACGCGGCGACCGCGGCTGCGGCCGCCCTCGCGCGGGCGCGAGCAGCGGCCAAGGCCAAGGGACTTCGTCCCGGGATGAAGCCCAAGCCGCGTCTCCGCAACGAGGTCAACGAGGTGCGCCGCACCGGCGCGGGCAAGGACGACCGCGACCCGCTCGCCATCGCCGACTCGCTGGACCACCTGCTCGGTGAGCGGGGCTGGCAGACCGAGGTGGCGGTCGGCTCGGTGCTCGGACGCTGGGACCAGATCGTGGGTGGGGACGTCGCGCAGCACAGCGAGCCGGTGTCGTTCATCGACGGGGTGCTCACCGTGCGCGCCAGCTCGACCGCGTGGGCCACCCAGATCCGCTACCTCACCAGCCAGGTCCTCGGCCGGATGAATGCCGAGCTCGGTGCCGACACGGTGGTCGAGCTGCGCGTCGTAGGACCGGCGACCCCGACCTGGCGCTACGGCCGACGGGCCGCCCAGGGTCGGGGGCCGCGCGACACCTACGGCTAGACCAGCCGCCGGGCTTTCCCTCCACCCACGACGACCAGCCCACACACGACCAGCCAGCCAACACGACCACCAGTTCACCGGCCCTCTCGGGGTGCAGCAACGACGCGCTGCTGCGAAGGTGTGGTCATGGACGAGTCGACCATCACTGTCCCCACCGCCGACGGCATCGAGCTGCAGGTCTATCGCTTCGCCCCGCAGGGCCGGCCGCGAGCGGTCGTGCAGGTGCAGCACGGTCTCGGCGAGCACGCGGGGCGCTACCGGCGCTTCGCCGGAGCGCTGGCCGGTGCCGGCTACCTGGTCTACGCGCCCGATGCGCGCGGCTCGGGCCGCACCGCGCAGGGGCGCTACGGACAGTGGGGGCCGGACTCGTGGCTGGGGTGGATCGACGACGTGGACCGGGTGCGGCAGCGCATCCGCGAGGACGAGCCGGATCTGCCGCTGGCGCTGTTCGGGCACAGCCTGGGGTCGTTCGCGACCCAGCAGTACCTGCTCGACCACAGCGCCGACGTCGACGCCGTGGTGCTCTCCGGCACGGCCGAGGCCGGGTCCATCTCGGGCATGCTGGACTCGCCCGAGCCCGCCGACCTCAGCGCCTTCAACGCCGGGTTCGAGCAGCGCACCGGTTTCGAGTGGCTGAGCCGGGACGAGGCCGAGGTCGACCGCTACGTCGCCGACGAGGGGTGCGGCTTCGAGTCGGAGGCCTTCCGCGGGATGGGGACGCTGGCGGCCGCGGCCGACCCCGAGCGGCTGCGCGAGCTGCGCCCCGACCTGCCGATCCTGCTCGTCTCGGGCGACGCCGACCCGCTGGCGGACGGCGGGCGCGCGATCGAGGTCGTCGGCGAGCGCTACCGCGAGGCGGGGCTCACCGACGTGACCGTGACGATCTACCCCGAGGCCCGGCACGAGCTGCTCAACGAGACCAACCGCGACGAGGTGACGGCCGAGATCCTCGCCTTCCTGGACCGCACCGTCGGGTCAGGTCGCTGACCCTGCGGCCTGCAGCCGGGCGAACTCCCCCGGCGTCATCCCCGTCGCCGTCCGGAAGTCGCGGGAGAAGTGCGCCTGGTCGGCATATCCCAGCTCGGCGGCGACGTCGGCGAGGTTGCGGGGTCGCTCGCGCAGGCGCTCGGCCGCCTCGTGCAGCCGTCGACGCCGGATCAACCACAGCGGGCTGAGCCCCAGCCGGCGAGCGGTCAGCCGCTGCACCGTCCGCTCGGTCAGGCCGAACCGCTCGCACAGCTGACCCACCGACGTCAGCCCCGGGTCGTCCTCGACGGCCGTGACCAGCGCGTTGACCAGCCGCGACTCCTGATCGGGGTCCCCCAGCGTGCGCAGCCGCTCCTCGACGAGCCGGCGGCCGGCCTCGTGCGCGGCCACCGCGGATGGGTCCTCGCTCATGATCTGCCGGAGTCGATCCGGCAGCTCGGCCAGCGCCGCGATCGTCTCGAGCGGCACCCGCCGATCGGTCAGCTCGGACACCGACGTCCCGAGCAGCAGCGCACCGGCGGCGGGCGCGAGCATGACGCCGAACGCCCAGCCGCGGCCCGCCAGCACGTTCGTCGACAGGCCCCGCTGCGGCCCGATGAAGTGCGCGTACGTCGAGGACACCACCGCGAGCGTCACGGGATACTGCAGCACCTTCTGCTCGCGGCCTGCCGGCTCCGGCACGTCCCACACGGGGATCCAGTAGCGCCGGATCCAGCAGCTCAGCTCCTCCGGCGGCGCATAGCGGTAGATCTCGAACGTGCGGTCCGCGGGGTCGCGCAGGTGGGCGCGCTCGATGTCGTCCCGGGCGCGAGCCGTGCTCGGCCGGACCTGTCGGGAATCCTCAAGACCCGCCACCTGGCCGAGCCTAGTGTCGAGATCCTCACCCGGCGCCGGCCGTCGACCGGTCGGCGCACCCCCACCCGAGGAGGAACCATGGCGACCCACGACACCGCCCACGACACCGCCCACGACACCGCTCAGCCCAGCTCCCAGTCCGAGATCAGCACCGACCTGGAGTCCTGGGGCCGGCACGCGGACCCGTTCACCGCCGTCGTCGACCAGGTCGGCGACTGGAGCGCCGCCAGCCCCTGCGCGGGGTGGACCGCCGCGGACGTCGTCGAGCACGTCATCTCGACCGAGCGGGACTTCCTCGCCGGGCAGGACGTCGAGCTGCGCGACGACGCCACCGGGTCCGACCCGGCCGAGCGGTGGCGCTCCCACGAGGCGACCGTCCGAGCGGCGCTGGCCGACCCGAGCGTCGGGGCCCGGGAGTACGACGGGGCCTTCGGACGCACGACGATCGGCGCGACCCTCGCCCGGTTCTACGGGTTCGACCTGCTGGTGCACCGCTGGGACCTGGCGCGCTCGCAGGGTCGGGACGAGGTCCTCACCGACGCCGAGATCGACGAGATCGACCACGCGGTGGACGGTTTCGGCGAGCACGCGTACGCCCCGGGCATCTTCGCGCGACCCGTCGAGGTCCCGGCCGAGGCCGGTCGACAGGCGCGGGTGCTCGCGCGGACCGGCCGCTCCGCCTGACCCGCACCCGCACCGCCTGACCCACACCCGGACAGTCCGAACAGTGCCGGGGACACTGCGGCACAGTAGGACCCGTGGGTGTGGTGCGAGACGTCTTTGCGGTCAACCGAGGAGTCCGACGCTGGCCGGTCGCGCTGAAGGCCGCGATCAGCCTGGCGATCCCGCTGTCGGTCGCCACCGCGCTCGGTGAGCAGTCGCTCGGGCTGATCTCGACCCTGGGTGCGTTCACCGCGCTCTACGCGCCGAGCAGCCCAGGCCGCTTCCGGGCGCGACTGATGGCCGTCGTGGGCGTCGGTCTGGTCGCCGCCGCCACCCTCGGCGCCCTCACCGCGGGGCAGCCCGTGCTGGGGATCGCCGCCATGGTGCTGGTGGCGATGGTGGCGACGTTCGCGTGCCAGGCGCTCAAGATCGGGCCGCCGGGGGCCTTCTTCTTCATCCTGGTGGTCGGCGTGGCCAACCTCATGGCCCAGCACGGCGCCCCCGTCGCAAAGATCATGGCGCTCGTCGCGGCCGGTGCCGCGATCGCCTTCGTGGTGGGGCTCA
The DNA here is from genome assembly GCF_022568835.1 of Arsenicicoccus piscis. Taxonomy (GTDB): domain Bacteria; phylum Actinomycetota; class Actinomycetes; order Actinomycetales; family Dermatophilaceae; genus Arsenicicoccus; species Arsenicicoccus piscis. The sequence continues at coordinate 111,586 of NZ_JAKZHV010000003.1, read as the reverse complement.
GCGACCTGACGCTCGACCGGCACGGACCGGAGCGACGAGCCGTGGACCAGGCCGAACGTGCGGTCGACACCTTCGAGGCGACCCGCGGACCCCAGCAGGCCGTCGCCGCGCGGGGTGCGGCGTCGACCGCGCTCCACGCCGCCTGGACCGCCCTGCGCGACGGCGGCGGACGCGGTGGCGGCGGCCCGGAGCTGCAGCTGCTGACCCGCCGGCTGGGCGAGGTGGCCGAGCGCTACGCCGCCGTGTCGGCGCGGGTGTCCGCCCACGCCCTCGGGATCGACCCCGAGCCGTGGGGGTCGGTGCAGACCACCGACGCGCGCCGGCTCGAGCTCACCAGCGTCGCCCAGGCTCGCCAGCTCTCGGAGCGGCGCGAGGACGAGGTGGACCTCGAGCAGCTGCGCGAGTCCTCCCTCGGCCGCCCGGACGCGGGCTACCTGCTGCGGGCCGCTGCCCGGCGCCCGAGCGAGATCCTGCTGTCGGTGCTCCGCGTCGGCCTGGCGACGGCGATCGCCGGAGCGCTGAGCGTGGCACTCGGGCTCGGGCATGGCTACTGGGCCGTGGCGTTCAGCGCCCTCGTGCTGCACCAGGGCGGGACCCGCGCCGCGCAGACGACCCGCGGCCTGCAGCGCCTGGTCGGCACGCTCGGTGGTCTGCTGCTCTTCGCCGTGCTCGTCCAGGTCCACCCGACCGGCTGGGCCGTGGTCGTCATCCTGGTGGTGCTGCAGCTGCTGATCGAGCTGCTGGTCGTGCGCAACTACGCCGCCGCCGTCCTGTTCATCACGCCGCTCGCGCTCAGCATCGCCTCGGCCGCCGCGCCCGGTCTCGACCCGTGGCACAACGTCACCGACCGTGCCGTAGACACCGTGGTCGCGGTCGTCGTGTCCCTCGCGGTGCTCTGGGCGACCGGCTGGGGTCGCTCGGTGCTGCACGTGCGCTCGCACGGGCGGCGCGTGATCGAGGGCATCGGTGCGGTGCTGCAGGACCTCGCCAGCGGCCGGGTGTTCACCGCGGCCGCCCGGGCGAACCGCCGCCACCTCTACTACGAGCTGCTCGAGGCCGACCAGGTCACCCGTCGCGCGGCCGCCGACGAGCCGAGGGCCGTCACCCCCTACCAGGCGATGGAGCAGGAGGTGATGACCCTCGGGTACCTCGTCCTCGGCGCCTGCTGGCACCCGACCGCGCGGGCCTCGCGCGAGCTGTTCGAGCAGGCCCAGGTGCCGCTGCGCCGCATCACGGCCACCCCCGTCACCTCCCCGCGCCCGGCCGGGGAGATCACCGCGGACGTGCTGGCGATCCGGTCGGTGATCAGCTGGTGGCGGGCGCGGGACCGGTGACGAGGGCGATCAGTGCCCGTGCCGGCCACCCCAGCGGGTCATCCGGTCGGCCCGGTCGTTGACGAAGGGCTCGGGCCGGTCGTCCACGAAGGCCGCGGTGGTCGTGCCGGTCGCGAGCGCGGCTTCCTGCAGGCCCCGGGTGGTGGCCACGCGGCCCCACCGACCGGTCGTCAGGCGGGCATCCATGGCGCCCACGGCAGCGAGGTTCTCGGCGACGGTGAACGTGCAGTGCCCGACGCGCTGGACGTAGGCCTGCTTGAGCAGCGACGACCGTCCCGCGCGCTTGACCTTCGCGGCGTACTCCGACTGGTACTCCACCGGCGCGGCCGGGTCCGCCAGCGTGTGCGTGGTCAGCACGGGGACCCGCAGCTTGCCGGTCGGGACGGACGTGCGCAGCATCCAGCGGATCGCCGCCCGGTCGGCGGTCACGTCGGCCGTCGCGGTGATCGTGTCCAGGTCCTTGCGCAGGTCCAGCCCCGCAGCACGGTAGAGCGTGGCGACGTTCGCGCGCTGCCCGGACCGCGCCAGCAACCGGGCGTAGTCGACGCCCTTGGTCCACCCGCTGTCCCCGCCCGACACCTGCTGGATGTCGACCCGGCGGGTCATGGCCATTATGAGCGTCCCGGGCAGGTAGCTGACCTGCGCCTTGAGGATGGCCTCGGCGTCCCGCGGCGCCGGCGGCATGTCACCGGTGGCCCAGCGCGCCATGTTCATCAAGGTCGCCGCCAGCGAGACCCGGGCTCGGCCGGCGGGGGTCGCCATGGCGGCCGTGACGGCGTCGCCGAGACGCTGGGCGCTCGCCGCGGCCTCGCTCACGGAGCTGAACTTGGTGAGCTTGATCGGCTCGCCCGGCAGCAGCAGCGAGGCGATCGCCTGGGCGCCGTCGAGCTGGTAGTTGTTGAGGTTCAGACCGCCGCCGAGCAGGCCGCAGGTCGAGACGGCGCCGTCGATGTCCGCGTCGGGTCGCTCGGCCAGCAGGCTCGAGACCAGACCACCCATCGACCGGCCCACCGCGACGGTGCGGGTCGGCTCCCCCACCAGGCGCTTGAACTCGCTCAGCGTGCCGATCTGGTCGTCGACCGCGGAGCCGAGAGCCCATCCGGTCCGTGCGTAGGACGACTGCGCGACCGCCCAGCCTCGCTCCTGCAGCGCCGCCGAGGTCGGCGCCCAGCCCGCGTCGAACGAGGGGTTGTCGGTGCCGGTGCGGAACCCGTGGCTGAACAGCACGAGCTTGCCGTTCCAGCCGGCGGGCACGTCGATCTGCCAGGTCGAGCCGTCCGGCAGCGTGCCGGTGAGGTGACGGTCTACGGGGTTCGTGCTGGTGGTGGCCGCGAAGGTGCGGGCGGACGTGGACGTGGCGGGTGCCGAGATGGACTGCGCCGGCGCGGGTGCGGCGGAGGCGACCCCGGCCAGCGACGCCACGCCGAGGGGCAGGGCGAGCGCGGTCATCGTGAGCTGGGTGGTCAGGCGGCGAGCGGCGTTGCTGGTCATGACACTCCTCAGGGGGCGAGACGGTGGGGCGGAGGTTGATTGACAGGTTTCCTTAGTATGCGACCCTCCTGGACGACTGCCTACCGGGGGCGGTTGCGTCGTTTTGTCCCCCTTCTTGTCACCCGTCGAGGCGTTCGTCCCGGGGGACCCGGCGGCGCCCGTCTGCGCCACTTTCAGACCGAGGTGCATGGGGGGACACCAGAGCGGCCGCTGGAAACCGCGAAACGGGCCGTTCGGGGCCCTCAATGGCCGAGCTCACCCCTCGCGGACCGGTAGACTAGGAGGGTTCCGGCGCTTGTCCGGGATCGTGGCGGCGAGGCCCATCGGCCTACCGGAGCGGACAGCACGTGCCCCTTCGCGGAGCGGCGTCGTCGACCACGCGCGCGCGACCTCTTGAGGAGACCTGTGTCCGACGTCGACCAGCCCACCCCGCCCGACGCGACCACGCCGGCTCAGCCGGCAGCTCAGCCCCCTGCAGCACCCCGTCCCGACCTGCCGGAGTACGACGCCGCAGCGATCACGGTGCTCGAGGGTCTCGAGGCGGTCCGCAAGCGCCCGGGTATGTACATCGGCTCGACGGGTGAGCGCGGCCTGCACCACCTGGTCTGGGAGATCGTGGACAACTCGGTCGACGAGGCGCTCGCGGGCTACGCCGACCACGTCCAGGTCACCCTCCTCGCCGACGGCGGCGTCCGGGTCACCGACAACGGTCGCGGCATCCCCACCGACATCCACCCGATCGAGCAGGTCTCTGCCGTAGAGCTCGTGCTCACCCAGCTGCACGCCGGCGGCAAGTTCGGCGGCGGGGGCTACAAGGTGTCCGGCGGCCTGCACGGCGTGGGCTCCTCGGTGGTCAACGCGCTGTCCACGCGCCTCGAGGCCGAGGTCCACCAGAAGGGCCACGTCTTCCGGATGGAGTTCGAGCACGGTGTGCCGACCGGGCCGCTGCGCCAGGAGGAGGCGGCCGACGACACCGGCACGACCATCACGTTCTGGGCCAGCCCCGAGATCTTCGAGACCACGGTCTACGACTTCGAGACGATCCGCGCCCGGTTCCAGCAGATGGCCTTCCTCAACAAGGGCCTGACCATCTCGCTGACCGACGAGCGCCCGCAGGCGCAGGCCGACGCCGACGTCGAGGCCGAGGAGGCCGGCGCGGTCGACGAGCCGGGCCAGGCTCGCGACGACGCGAGCACCGACACCGACGCCGACGCCAGCACCCCAGGCGAGACGACCGACGGCAAGGAGTCGGTCGCTAAGGACGCCGCCGGCAAGGTCAAGGGCAAGACCATCACCTACCGCTACGACGGCGGCCTGGTCGACTACGTCAACCACCTCAACGCGACCAAGCGCGCCGAGAAGGTCAACGACGACATCATCAGCTTCGAGCTGGAGGACGAGGGCAAGGGGCTCTCGCTCGAGGTGGCGATGCAGTGGACCACCGCCTACTCCGAGTCGGTGCACACCTACGCCAACACCATCAACACCCACGAGGGCGGCACCCACGAGGAGGGCTTCCGCGCGGCGCTCACCAAGCTGATCAACGACTTCGCGCGCCGGCAGAACCTGCTCAAGGACAAGGACGAGAACCTCACCGGCGACGACGTCCGTGAGGGTCTCACCGCCGTCATCTCGGTCAAGCTCGCCGACCCGCAGTTCGAGGGTCAGACCAAGACCAAGCTCGGCAACTCCGAGGTCAAGGGCTTCGTGCAGCGCGCGATGACCGAGGAGCTCAACGACTGGCTCGACCGCAACCCCTCCTCGGGCAAGGAGATCGTCCGCAAGTCGATCCAGGCCGCGGCCGCGCGCATGGCGGCCCGCAAGGCTCGCGAGGCCACCCGCCGCAAGGGCCTGCTCGACTCCGGCTCGCTGCCCGGCAAGCTGCGCGACTGCCAGTCCCGCAACCCCGAGCTGAGCGAGGTCTTCATCGTCGAGGGCGACTCGGCGGGCGGCTCGGCCGTGCGCGGTCGCAACCCGCAGACCCAGGCGATCCTGCCGATCCGCGGCAAGATCCTCAACGTCGAGAAGGCCCGCATCGACAAGGTCCTCGCCAACACCGAGGTCCAGGCGCTCATCTCCGCGTTCGGCACGGGCGTCGGCGAGGAGTTCGATATCAGCAAGGCGCGCTACCACAAGATCGTGCTGATGGCCGACGCCGACGTCGACGGCATGCACATCCGCACCCTGCTGCTGACCCTGCTCTTCCGGTTCATGCGGCCGCTGATCGAGGCGGGCTACGTCTACCTCGCCCAGCCCCCGCTCTACCGGTTGAAGTGGTCGAACGCGACCCACGAGTTCTCGTTCAGTGACCGCGAGCGCGACGCGATGATCGCCGACGGGCAGGCCCACGGCAAGCGGCTGCCCAAGGACAACCCGATCCAGCGCTACAAGGGTCTGGGCGAGATGGACTACAGCGAGCTGTGGGAGACCACGATGGATCCCGACCAGCGCACCCTGCTGCAGGTCACGCTCGCCGACGCGGCCGCCGCGGACCAGATCTTCGCGATCCTGATGGGCGAAGACGTCGAGTCCCGAAGGGGATTCATCCAGCGCAACGCCCGCGACGTGCGGTTCCTCGACATCTGATCCGCGAGTTCGGTTGGCTCCGCGCACGATTGCGTAGACCGGCCGCTTCCACAGTGCACCACCAGCGTGAAGTGCTCGACTAGTTAGGGATATTCGTGAGCGAGCAGCCACCCACCAATGACGGCCAGAACCCCGAGGGCGTCGACCCCGAAGGCCTCGACCCCGAGACGCCGGCCACCGACGGCACCGAAGCCACCGACGGCACCGAAGCCACCGATGGCGGTGACGCCACCGACGGCAACGACGTCGAGCTGACCATCGGGTCTACCGACCCCGAGGGTCTGCTGGCGCAGACCGACCGAGTCGAGGCCGTCGACCTCAACACCGAGATGCAGCGCAGCTACATCGAGTACGCCATGAGCGTCATCGTGAGCCGCGCGCTGCCCGACGTGCGCGACGGCCTGAAGCCGGTGCACCGGCGCATCCTCTACGCGATGTACGACGGGGGCTACCGGCCCGATCGCGGCTTCAACAAGTGCTCGCGCGTCGTCGGTGACGTCATGGGTCAGTACCACCCGCACGGTGACTCGGCGATCTACGACGCCCTGGTGCGCCTGGTGCAGGACTGGTCGCTTCGCTACCCGCTGGTGCAGGGCCAGGGCAACTTCGGCTCCCCGGGTGACGACCCCGCCGCCGCACCGCGATACACCGAGTGCCGGATGGCGCCGCTCGCGATGGAGATGGTCCGCGACATCCACGAGGAGACCGTGGACTTCCGGCCCAACTACGACGGCAAGAACCTCGAGCCCGAGGTGCTGCCGGCTCGCTTCCCGAACCTGCTCGTCAACGGCTCCGCCGGCATCGCCGTCGGCATGGCCACTCAGATCCCGCCGCACAACCTGCGCGAGGTCTCCGAGGCGGTGCAGTGGTTGCTCGCGCACCCCGAGGCCGACAAGGACCAGCTGCTCGAGGCGTGCCTCGGCATCATCAAGGGCCCGGACTTCCCCACCGGTGCGCTCATCATGGGCCGCAAGGGCATTGAGGACGCCTACCGCACCGGGCGCGGCTCGATCGTCATGCGCGCGGTCGTCGAGGTCGAGGAGATCCTCGGCCGGCAGTGCCTGGTCGTGACCGAGCTGCCCTACCAGGTCAACCCCGACTCGCTCGCGCAGAAGATCGCCGAGCTGGTCAAGGAGGGCCGGATCCAGGGGATCGCGGACATCCGCGACGAGACCTCGGGTCGCACCGGTCAGCGCCTGGTCATCGTGCTCAAGCGCGACGCTGTCGCGAAGGTCGTGCTCAACAACCTCTACAAGCACACCCAGCTGCAGCAGAGCTTCGGCGCCAACATGCTCGCCCTGGTCGATGGGGTGCCGCGCACGCTGCCGGTGAGCGCGTTCATCCGCTACTGGGTCGAGCACCAGATCGACGTCATCGTGCGGCGCACGAAGTTCCGCCTGCGTCAGGCCGAGGAGCGCATCCACATCCTGCGCGGTCTGCTGAAGGCCCTCGACGCGCTCGACGAGGTCATCGCCCTGATCCGCCGCAGCGCCACCGTGGAGGTCGCGCGCGACGGGCTGATCGAGCTGCTCCAGATCGACGAGATCCAGGCCCGCGCGATCCTCGACATGCAGCTGCGCCGGCTCGCCGCCCTGGAGCGGCAGAAGCTCATCGACGAGCACGACGAGCTGCAGGCCAAGATCGATGACTACAACGACATCCTGGCCCGCCCCGAGCGGCAGCGGGACATCATCTCGACCGAGCTGGCCGAGCTGGTGGACCGGTTCGGTGACGACCGCCGCACCGACATCGTGGCGTTCGACGGCGACATGTCGATGGAGGACCTGATCCCCGAGGAGGACGTGGTCGTCACGATCACGCGCGGGGGCTACGCCAAGCGCACCCGCACCGACGCCTACCGCAGCCAGCACCGCGGCGGCAAGGGCGTCAAGGGCGCCCAGCTGCGCGGCGACGACATCGTCGAGCACTTCTTCACGACCACGACCCACCACTGGCTGCTCTTCTTCACCAACCTCGGCAGGGTCTACCGCGCGAAGGCCTACGAGCTGCCCGAGGGCAGCCGCGACAGCAAGGGCCAGCACGTAGCGAACCTGATGGCCTTCCAGCCCGGGGAGCAGATCGCGCAGGTGCTGGCGATCCGCGACTACATCCACGTGCCCTACCTCGTGCTCGCGACCCGCAACGGGCTGGTCAAGAAGACACGGCTGGACGAGTACGACTCCAACCGGTCCGGTGGTCTGATCGCGATCAACCTGCGCGACGGTGACGAGCTCGTCGGCGCCTCGCTCGCCTCGTCGGCCGACGACCTGCTGCTCGTGTCGCTGCACGGCCAGTCGGTGCGGTTCACGGCCGGCGACGACGTGCTGCGGCCGACCGGACGGTCTACGAGTGGCGTGACAGGCATGAAGTTCCGCGGCGACGACCGGCTCCTCGCGATGAACGTCGTCCAGGACGAGACCGACCCCGACGTGTTCGTGGTGTTCGAGAACGGCCTGGCCAAGCGCACGCTCGCCTCGGAGTACCCCGTCAAGGGGCGCGCGACCCTCGGCGTCCTGGTCGCCAAGCAGTCCGAGCGCGGTGGCGACCTCGCCGGTGCGCTCGTGGTGAGCCCCGACGACGAGGTCATGATCGTCATGGAGAAGGGCCGGATCGTGCGCAGCCGCGTCGACGAGGTCCGCTACAGCGGGCGCAACACCCAGGGCGTCCTGTTCGCCAACCCGGGCAAGAACGACACGATCGTCGCCGTCGCCCGCAACGTCGAGCGCGAGATCGAGGACGAGGCGGTGGAGGGCGCGGCTGAGGGCGGGGTCGAGGAAGGCGCGGCTGAGAACGGCGCGGCTGAGCAGACGGTTGACGACGCGGCACGCGAGGTCTCCGGCGCTGCTAGCGACCCCTCCGAGCCCGATGGCGTTAGCGTGGACTCCGATGGCGACGACACCGCCGAGAGCACCGACCAGCCTTCCGAGGAGACCGACAGTGAGTAGCGCGGACAGCACCTCACCCGTGGCCACGACCGACAACCGTGGCCAGGGCTCGTCCGGTGCGGTGGCGAGCGACAGGAGCACGTCCGCCACGTCCTCGAGGGCCGCTGCCGCCTCGTCGGCCGCCTCGACCGCGCCGGTGCGTCGGGTCAAGCTGCGGGTGCAGCGCGTCGACCCGCTGTCGGTGCTGAAGCTGTCGTTCCTCGTCTCGGTAGCCCTCGGCATCGCCTGGGTGGTCATGGTCGCAGTGCTCTGGATGATCCTCAACGGCATGGGCGTCTTCTCGACCATCCAGGACACCATCCCGGACCTGCTCGGCGACGCCGGCAAGAAGTTCAACCTGATGGACTACGTCGGCTTCACCCGGGTCATCTCGATGGGCGTCATGCTGGCCATCCTCAACACCCTGTTCCTCACCGCCCTCGCCACGCTCGCCGCATTCCTCTACAACGTCTGCGCCAGCCTGGTGGGCGGGATGCACACGACGCTGACCGACGACTGACGGCGGTTGTCAGGGCGTCGGCCCAGCCGACCCGATCCCGGCCCGCGGCCATTTTGGTCGCGGGCCGGGGTCTACGGTAACGTTGTGCCTCGCGCCCGGCAGGGCAGCGGGCCTATAGCTCAGGCGGTTAGAGCGCTTCCCTGATAAGGAAGAGGTCGGAGGTTCAAGTCCTCCTAGGCCCACCATCCGCACCCCCATCGCTCGAGGGAGATCCCATGATCAAGCGCGCGATTGTCTCCGGAGTCCTCGCTGCCGCCCTCGTCGCGGCCGCCCAGCGGATCCGAGCCAAGCAGGCCGAGCAGGACCTGTGGGCAGAGGCCACCGACCAGGTCACTCGCTGACCGGGCACGACACTCCCAGCAGGGCAACCTGCACGGGGCCTTGGCGCAATTGGTAGCGCACCTGCTTTGCAAGCAGGGGGTTAGGGGTTCGAGTCCCCTAGGCTCCACCACCGCTTCGTCCAGCCCATCTCCCCGTGCGGAGAGGGGCTGGTCTCGTCCCTGGTGCCTGTGCCAGTAGAGCTCTCGCGCCGTCCCGCCCTCTGGGCACCCCACGGCGTACCGTTCGGACTGATTCATACCCGATCGACCGGCAATGGATCGTTCAAACGCCCGTGAGTCAGTCCGAACGGTACGCCTAGCAAGCCGGCGGGAGCTCGGTGCGCGGCATTTGACCCAGGGCCGCTCCGGTGGCCAGTCTCGCCAGAGACCGGGAGGATCGCCACGAGCGCCTGCTGGGAGACATGACACGAGGAGGCCGCGTGACGTTCTACACCGTGGGGCACTCGAACCGCCCCCTCGAGGAGTTCCTCACGATGCTGGGGGACGCGGGGGTCGGGCTGGTGGTCGACGTGCGGCGGCTGCCGGGGTCGCGCGCGTGCCCGTGGTTCGACCAGGAGCAGCTGGCGCCGGCGCTGCGGGAGGTGGGGATCGACTACGTCCACGAGGTCGCCCTCACCGGCCGGCGCCCCCGCCAGCCCGACGTGCCGGCGGAGGTCAACGCGTTGTGGCGCAACCAGAGCTTCCACAACTACGCGGACTATGCGCTGTCGGACGAGTTCGCGGCGGGGCTCGCCCGGGTCCGCGAAGCCGCCGCCGCGGCCCCGGCCCTCCTGTGCTCCGAAGCCGTCTGGTGGCGGTGCCACCGTCGGATCATCGCGGATCACCTTCTCGCACAAGGCGATCCGGTAGAGCACATCATGGAGACGATCGTGCCCGCGACACTGACGCCTGGCGCGTCGGTGCGCGATGGCCAGGTCACGTACCCTGCGCCGTGAGCTCCCCGGTCTCGGCCCGATCAGCCTCGGCTCGGTTGACCGCCTTCTTCAACGACATCAGCAGCAGGACCAGGCCGAGCGTGAGGGTGATGTGCCCGAGCCCCGCGATGCCGGCGATCGACGCGGGGGTCTGCCACCCGGCGTGCAGGACCTGCTGGGTGCCGATGATCGTCATCATGATCGACGACAGCAGCACCCCGACGTTGTAGACCACCACGGCGGTCCAGAACCGGTTGTCCCGGCTCAGCCGCAGCGTGTGCTCGAGCGCGAGCAGGATCAGCGCCATGAGCAGGCCGAGCGCCAGGAGGTGCGTGTGCAGCACCGACAGCTGGGTCTTGCCGGTGAAGTCGTGGGCCTTGGTGAGCTCGCGGTAGCCGAGGCCGGCGAGCAGCCCGAGCGTGGTGTAGGCGACGGCCATCCAGTAGAGCCGGGTGAGCATGTGTGCCCTTTCGGTCGAGGTCGGTGCTCCCACCCTGGCACACCCGCCTGGGCGCATCCCCAACGCCCGAGACACGAGGGCGCCCCTGACCAACCGGCCAGGGGCGCCCTCGGTGGACTCAGAGATGAGCCATCAGTTGATGGGGTCGTTCTTGGTGTCCGGGGTGATCGTGCGGTGGTCGCGCGAGGGGTCGGTCTCGTCCTCGAGCAGCGCGCCCTGGCCGTCACCGACCTCGTCGTAGCCGTCCTTGTCCGACGTGGTCGGCGTCGACGCGGCGTAGGTGTTGTCGACCGGCTCCATCACGACCGGCGTGGTGCCACCCTCGGCAGCCTCCACGGGGGTCTCGACGTAGGCCGCACCCGTGGTGCCGGTGGTGCCGACGTAGGGGTCGGCCAGCGGGGTCGCCCACGGGTCGTCCTTCGGCGCCGTCCGCTTGTAGACCGTGAGCGCGACAGCCGCAGCGGCGGCCACGAGCCCGAGGAAGATCAGACCCTTGCCGCCCTTCTTCTCCTGCTCGACGCCGGCCTTGACCAGCAGCTGGTGCTTGCGCGCGTCGGCCTTCTTGGCCGCCTTCTTGGAGACCTTCTTGGCCTTCTTGCGGTAGTCCTTCGAGGCGTCCTCGAACTGGTCGGCGAACTTCGCGGCCTGACCCTGCAGCTCGGCGGTCCGGTCCTCGGCGTTGGCCGAGGCGGTGGCCTTGGCCGCGGCACCGGCGGCAGCAACTCCGGAGATGGCCTGCAGCACGCGGGGCAGGACCTCGTCGCTGATGGTCTGGCGGGCGGACTCGACCTTGGGCGCCGCGGCGTCCTTGGCAGCCTCGACCCGGTGCGAGGCCTCCTCGCGAGCGGCCTCGAGGCGCGGGCCGGCCTGCTCCTGCGCCGACGCGACAGCCTCCTGGGCCGAGGCGACGAACCCGGCAGCCTTGGTCTTGGCGTCGTCAGCGAATGCGCTGACCTTGGCCGACGCGTCCTCCGTGGCGAGCTCGACTGGGCTCTTCTTGACGATCTTGTACTTCGTGCGGATCACGCGTCCTCCTCGTAGAGAGCATCTGGGCGCCGTCTTGCGTCGCCAGGACCTGCGGGCCAAGCCTGGGGCGGGTCCGTCCGTGCGGCCCAAGGTGTGGGGGGCACAGACGACGCTCATGCGCTGCTTTCCCCCTCATCTTGCCCTTAAACGCGGTGCCCATGCACGCCTTCCCCCAGGGTGGGACGAATGCCACGATGATTCTCAGCCTGCGACCGGCCCACGCCCAGGCTGCACGGCGCTCGCGCAGGTGTCTGTCAGTGCCCCGTGCCAGACTGTCGCCCATGAACGTCACGCTGCACACCAACTACGGAGACATCAACCTCGAGCTGTTCCCCAACGCCGCTCCCAAGACCGTCGACAACTTCGTCGGCCTGGCCGAGGGCACCAAGGACTACAAGGACGATGCCGGTCGCACGAACCCCACCCCGTTCTACGACGGCCTGAGCTTCCACCGCATCATCCCGGGCTTCATGATCCAGGGCGGCTGCCCGCTGGGCGTCGGCATGGGCGGCCCCGGGTTCGCGTTCGACGACGAGATCAGCCCTGACAAGGACTTCACCAAGCCCTACATGCTCGCCATGGCCAACGCCGGCAAGCGGATGGGTCGCGGCACCAACGGTTCGCAGTTCTTCATCACGGTGGGCCCGACCACCTGGCTGCAGGGCAAGCACACCATCTTCGGCGAGGTCTCCGACCAGCCCTCGCGCGAGGTCGTCGACAAGATCGCCGCGGTCCGCACCGGCGCCAACGACAAGCCCGTAGAGCCCGTCACGATCGAGTCGGTCACCGTCACCAAGTGACGTTGCCGGACCCGTTTGCATGAGTGATCTCACCGCGCCAGGTGGGGACGACCAGGTCGTCCCCACCTGTCCGCGGCACCCCGACGTCATCTCCTACGTCCGCTGCGCCCGTTGCGGACGACCCACCTGCCCCACCTGCCAGCGCCAGGCGCCAGTAGGCATCCAGTGCGTCGACTGCGTGCGCGAGAGCGCCAAGAACGTCCGCCGGCCGCAGTCGCCCTACGGCGGTGCGGTCGTAGAGCGCCCCACCGTCACCTACGCGCTCATCGCCACCTGTGTGGTGGTCTACCTCGGGCAGATGCTGGTGCCAGGGCTGGACCGCCAGGTGCTCTTCGCCCCGGTGATCGGCGAGTCGCAGCCGTGGCGGTTCATCACCGCCGCCTTCGCGCACGGCTCGTTGGTGCACATCGGCTTCAACATGCTGTGCCTCTACCAGTTCGGTGATGCGCTCGAACGTGCCCTCGGTCACTGGCGCTACCTCACGGTCTACCTCATCAGTGCGCTGGGCGGCTCGGTCGGCTACCTGCTGCTGTCGTCGCCCGTGGTGACGGCCTCGCAACCCACGTCGAGCTGGTACACCCCCGTCGTCGGTGCCTCCGGCGCGGTTTTCGGGTTGTTCGGTGCGATGATCGTGCTGGCCCTCAAGGCGGGCTCCGACATCCGCGGGCTGCTGGTGTTTCTCGCCCTCAACGGCGCGCTCGGCTTCATCCTGCCCAACGTCGCCTGGCAGGCCCATCTCGGTGGCCTGATCACCGGTGCCGCCTGTGCCGGTGTCGTCCTGCTCGCCGACCGCGGCGCCGCCCGTGGTCGAAGCCTGCAATGGCTCGGCCTGGCCGCCATTGCGGCGCTGCTCGTGGCCGCCACCGTCGTGAAGTACGCATCCGTCTCCTCGGTGCCGGTGCTCGGGGCCTGAGCCTCGACCCGCGTCGCCCATCCGGCACATGGATCTGCCGCCCCAAGACCCCGCTCGCCCACCCCGGCGCGCGGGGTCTGCTGCGTTCGGCACCCCTGGAGGCCGTCCCCACCAGCCCCGTCAGTTATCCACAGGGATGTCCCCAGCTGGGGATGAATTACATCCGTGTAAGACCCAGATCGACCTAGTTATCCACAGAAAATGTGGACAACTGGCCCTCGACATGTGGAGAACGCGTGGACGGGCGGTGGATCGCCGCGCCCCTGTTGTGGACGACGAGCGCCGAGACGGCAGTTAGGCTCGCCCGGCGCGTCGAGATGGCGGTGAGGCACTGGGATGTCCGCTGTACCAGCCGTCTCGGTGGCGAAGTGCCGTGTCGGCGGTCTAGGTGTGCGCAACCGCCGTGTCGGTCGGCAACTGCCGTCTCGGCGGTGGGGGTGGGGGACGTCAGCCGGCCGCGCGACCACCCACAGCCACGACCCCAGAGAGGCCTACCGCCAGCGGGTGGTCATCAAGAAGCCGGCCAGCATGACCGCGAAGCCGATGACGAGGTTCCACCAGGTGATGCCCGGGATCGGGTAGGCCGCCTGCGACAGGTAGTAGACGACGACCCACACCAGCCCGATGACCATCAGGGTGACCATCGTGGGCGCCCACCAGCTGGGGCTCGGCGTGACCTTGGTCGTGCCGGTCTTGGCGGGCGGGGTGTAGGCGGGCTTGGCCCGGCCCTTGGACTCGGGCACTGGAGACTCCTCTATGCTCGCTGTCGGGGAAACGTTCGAGTTGACCCCAGCGTAGGCCAGCACCCTCGAGAAGGCGGACACCCCGTGGTTGACCAGGACGCCCCCAAGGAGAGTCCGCGCTGGATGCGCCTGCTCTTCGGTGGCCGGCCGACCCTGTGGCACGTGCTGGTGCCGCTGACCTTCGTGCTTGCGGGGCTGATCTTCGCGACCAGCGCCAACGTGGCCCAGGGCCGCAACATCCGCTCGAGCGGCGGCGACCTCGTCGGCCTGGTGCGCGAGCAGGAGCGCACCCTGTCCGAGCGGGAGGCAGCGCTCACGCGCCTGCAGAACGAGGTAGCCACCCTCACGCCGCAGCAGGGTCCGGCCCGTGCGCAGGTCCAGGCCTTGCAGACGAAGATCGACGCCATGGCTCCGGCGGCCGGCCTCGAGGCGGTCCAGGGCCCCGCCGTGAAAGTCACGCTGCGCGACTCCGATCGCCCGGTCAGCTCGTTCAACGGCGCCTACACGGCCAACGACCTGGTGATCCACCAGCAGGACGTGCAGGCCTTCGTCAACGCGTTGTGGGCCGGGGGTGCCGAGGCGATGATGATCCAGGACCAGCGGGTCATCTCCACCAGCGCGGTGCGCTGCGTCGGCAACACGCTCTACCTGCAGGGACGGGTCTACTCGCCGCCGTTCACGATCACCGCGATGGGCGACCCGACCAAGCTGCAGGCGGCCCTCGACGCGGACTCGCAGGTCGCGGTCTTCCGTGAGTACGTCGCCGCCGTCGGGCTCGGCCTCGATGTGGCGCAGGCGACGCAGACGACGTTCCCCGCGTACGCCGGGTCGATCACGCTCCGTCATGCCACAGTGGTGAAGTGACCCCACTCAGTCGCCTGGTCGGCGTCTTCGGTGAGCTGCTGCTCACCCTCGGTGCCTTGGTGCTCGCCTTCGTGGCGTGGCAGCTCTGGTGGACCGACGTCGCGGCCAACGCGTCCCAGCGCGAGGCGGTGACCGGGCTCGAGCGCACCTTCGCCGACCAGCCCGCCGATCAGCCGCTCGCGCGCATCCCCACGCCGAAGCCGGGTGAGGCGTTCGCCGTCCTGCGCCTGCCGCGGCTCGGCACGGGCTACGCCACCCCGGTCTACGAGGGCACGGACAAGCGCACGCTCACCCAGGGGGTCGGGCACTACCGCGGGACGGCGCTCCCCGGCGAGATCGGCAACTTCGCGGTCGCGGGCCACCGGATGACCTACGGCGGGCCGTTCCGGATGATGGAGGAGCTGCGCGCCGGCGACCTCGCCGTCGTCGAGACGGTGGCCGGTTACGCGGTGTATCGGCTGGGCCCGTCCTACATCACCAGCCCAGACCATTTCGTAGCCCTCGAGCCGACTCCCGAGCAGCCCGGCGTCGCGCCGACGAAGGCTTCCATCACCCTCACGGCCTGCCACCCCAAGTACGCCTCGACCTACCGGATGATCGTCCACGGCACCCTGGCGCACACGTATCCGCGCTCGCAGGGGCTGCCCGCCGACCTCGCCCGTCAGCTCGGGCTGCCGGCCGGTCCGACAGCGTCCGGCAAGGCGACCACCGCCCCGACCACGACCCCGACCACCAAGGCGGGCCGCTGATGTATGCCGCCTTGTGGCGCCACCTGCCTGGCCCGACGTGGGTGCGTGCGCTGCTCATGCTGGTGCTGGTGGTGCTCGTGCTGGCCGTGTGCGTGCAGTGGCTGTTTCCATGGGTGGCCGACGTCGTGCCGTTCAACGAGCAGACGGTCGAGGCGCCCAGCTCGGTGCGCTCAGTAGGCTGAGGCTCCGCCTCGCCTCGAAAGGGGTCGTTCGATGACCTCCCCAGCCACCTCGCGCCCGACGCGCATCCTCGTCGTGGACAACTACGACAGCTTCGTGTTCACGATCGTCGGCTACCTCGAGCAGCTGGGCGCCGAGTGCGACGTGGTGCGCAACGACGAGGTGACCGTGGCGGACGCCGAGGGCTACGACGGTGTGCTGATCAGCCCCGGCCCCGGCACGCCAGAGGAGGCCGGCGTCTCGGTCGAGATGATCCGGGCGTGCGGCGAGCAGGGTCGCCCGATGCTCGGCGTGTGCCTCGGCCACCAGGCGCTCGGCGTCGTCGTCGGTGCCACCGTGTCGCGAGCGCCCGAGCTGCTGCACGGCAAGACCTCGCAGGTCTTCCACGACGGCACCGGTGTGCTGGCCGGGGTGCCGTCGCCGTTCACGGCGACCCGCTACCACTCGCTGACCATCGAGCCCGACACCGTGCCGAGCGAGCTCGTGGCGACCGGCCGGACCGAGTCGGGGCTGATCATGGCGGCGCAGCACCGCGACCAGCCGCTCTACGGCGTGCAGTTCCACCCCGAGTCGGTGCTCACCGTCGGTGGCCACCGCATCCTCGCCAACTGGCTCGAGGTCTGCGGCCTCGAGGGCGCCGTCCAGCGCAGCGAAGGCCTGTCGCCGCTCGTCCGCGACCAGGACGGCCTGGCCCGGGTCGCCGCGCACTGACGGCTGGCCTGTCCTGGCGTGGACAGTCGGGGCCGGCCAGGGCACCCAGCCCAGGTCAGGTCAGGGCCCGGCTGGCGTGGCGGGCGCAGGCGTGGACGGCGCAACGGGGGCGGGCGTGCTGGGCGCGGGGGCAGGGGTGGTCGGCGGAGCCGAGGGCGCCGGCGTCGACGGGCTCGGGCTGCTGGTGTTGGGCGACTGCGGCGTCGTCGTGGACGGCGGAGTGGTCGACGTGGCGGTCGGTGTGGGCCGCCGCGCCACCACCGTCAGGGTCACCTTGCTGCCCGGGTCGACGGCGACATTGACCGGGTCCATCGAGAGCACCGTGCCGCGCGGCTGCGACGAGTACACGTACGTCACCTCCGGCACCAGCCCGAGCGCGGTCAGCTGGTCCTGGACGTCGCGGCTCTGCTGGCCGGTCAGGTCGGGCACCTTCACCTTGCCGGTCGAGACGTAGAGGTTGACCCGCGTGTTCACGTCGACCGTCGTGCCGGCGGCGGGGTCGGTGCGCACGACGTTGCCCTTGGGCACGTCGGTCGTGTCGACGTTCAGCACGTCGCCCGGCACCAGCGAGCCGCTGCGCAGCTTGCCCTGGGCGGTCAGCAGGCTGAAGCGCGCCAGCTGCGGCACCTTCACCGACGTCGGCCCGAGCGACACCTGCACGGTCACCGACGTGTCGCGGTCCTGCAGCGTCCCTGCCTGCGGGAACTGCCCGAACACCGTCCCGGCCGGCTTGTCGTTGTTCTGGCTGTGGAAGTCACCCTGCAGGTGCGCCGAGTCCAGTGCGGCCCGCGCGGTGGCTTCGTTCATCCCGACGAGCTGCGGCACGGTCGACTGCGGCGGCGGCAGCGTCAGCTTGTAGGTCCCCCACCCCACCAGCCCCAGCAGCACCAGCATCGCCAGCACCACGAAGCCCCGGAACCACCGGCTCCCGCGCGCCCGCTCCCCGACGGGCGGCAGGCTCGACGTGTGGTGGCCGTCGCGCCCCGGCCCGTCCTCCAGCGTCGTCGTCCCCCGCGATCCCGTAGACCCACCCCCACCGGAGCGGCCCGCGTCGCCTCCCGCGGCGACAGCTCCCGCAGCGCCCGAACCACCAGCCGTGGCTCCGGCAGAAGGCCCGCCCGATGCGCCACCCGCACCGCCACGCCCTGCAGCGCCACCATCGGCAGCGCCACCGGACGCGACACCACCCGAAGCCCCAGGCCCGCCCACGCCGGCCCCCACCAGCCCGGCAGCCCCAGCAGCGGCTCCCGAAGCCGTCACGCCCCCACGCACCGGCAACGTCTCGGTCGGCGCGAAAGCAGCAGCCGCGGTGCCACGAGCAGCGGCAGAGATCTCCCGGCCGTCGACCAGCGCCGTCAGGTCGTCGGCCATGTCCTCGGCCCGCTGATACCGCCGCTCGCGGTCCTTGATCAGCGCGTGCAGGACGACGGCGTCGAGGTCAGCAGGCACGTCGGGGTTGAACGTCGAGGGGGTCGACGGGTCCTCACCGACGTGCTGATAGGCGATCGCCAAGGGCGAGTCGCCGACGAACGGTGGCCGGCCGGTGACCAGCTCGAACAGCAGACAGCCGGTGGAGTAGATGTCGGACCGGCCGTCGACCTCGAGCCCGCGAGCCTGCTCGGGCGAGAGGTACTGCGCGGTGCCGACGACGGCCTGGGTCTGGGTCATCGTGGCGGTCGAGTCGCCGGCGCCGCCGCGGGCGATGCCGAAGTCCATGACCTTCACGTCGCCGTCGTCGGTGATCATCACGTTGCCGGGCTTGATGTCGCGGTGGACGACGCCGTGCTCGTGGCTGTACTCCAGCGCCGACAGCACGCAGGCCGCGATCTTGGCGGCGGTGTGCATCTCGAACGGCCCGTTGTCGTGCAGCCGCTGGCTGAGGGTGTCGCCCTCGATCAGCTCCATGACGATGTAGGGGATGGACTCCTGGTGGTCCAGCCCGGCGGTGACGATGTCCTCGCCGCTGTCGAAGACGGCCACGATGTTGGGGTGCGTGAGCGACGCAGCCGCCGTGGCCTCTCTACGGAATCGGCTCTGGAAGGTGCGGTCGCCGACCCGGGTCGAGTGCAGCACCTTGATGGCGACCGGCCGCCCGAGCCGGTTGTCGTAGCCGCGGTGGACGCGGGCCATGCCGCCCCGCCCGATCTCCTCGCCGATCTCGTACCGGCCACCCATCAGCCGGCCCATCAGCCCAGCACCGCCTGGATCACCTTGCGCGCGATGGGCGCCGCGGTCTTGTTGCCGCCAGCCTCCTGACCTGCGGAGCCGCCGTCCTCGACGACGACCGCGACGGCGACCTGCTTCTGGTCGGCGCTCGCCCCGACGGGCGCGAACGCGGTGAACCAGGCGTGCGGCGGCCGGCCGTTGCCCTGCTGGGCGGTGCCGGTCTTGCCGGCGACGGCGACCCCGGAAATCCGCGCGTTGGAGCCGGTGCCGTTCTCGACGACGGACTGCATCATCCGCGCGACGGTGCTCGCGGTCTCGGACGAGGTGGCCTTCGACAGCTGCTCGGGCTGGGTCTGGTCGAGCACGCCGAGCGAGTCGTCGAGGACCCGGCTGACCAGGTAGGGCCGCATCACGATGCCGTTGTTGGCGATCGCGGCGCTGGTCATCGCCACCTGCAGCGGGGTGACGCGCACGTCGTACTGACCGATCGCGGCCTGCGCCGACTGCGCCTTGTCCATGCCGGCGGGCACCGAGGACGCGGTGGCGCGCATCGGGATCCGCAGCGTGTCGCCGAAGCCGAACTTCTCGGCCTGGCTCTTCAGCGCGTCTCCGCCAAGCGCGATGCCGATGCCGCCGAACGCCGAGTTGCACGACGTCTCGAGCGCCTGGGTGAGCGTGATCCGGGTCTTGCCGGAGACGCAGGCGCCGTTCTGCCAGTTGGTGAGCGCCTTGCTCGACAGCGGGAGCGGCAGCTCACGGGGTGCGTCCACGAGCCCGTCGGCGGTGTACTTGCCCGACTCCAGGGCGGCGGCGGAGGTCACGATCTTGAAGACGGAGCCGGGGGGATACAGGTTCCCCGCGATCGCGCGGTTGACCATCGGCTTGTTGGCGTCGGCGTTGAGCTGCTTCCAGGCGGCGGTGACCGAGTTGAGGTTGTGGCTGGTCAGCGTGTTGGGGTCGTAGCTCGGCTTGCTCACCATCGCGAGGATCGCGCCGGTGCGCGGGTCGAGCGCGACGACCGCGCCCTTCTGGTCGCCGAGGGCGTCGTAGGCGGCCTTCTGCGCGTCCGGGTTGATGGTCAGGTCCAGGCTCGCGCCCGCGGGCTGCCGGCCGCTGATCAGCTCGCTGATCCTGCGGTAGAACAATTTGTCCGAGGTGCCCGACAGCAGGTCGTCGTCGGCGGACTCCAGACCCCCACCGGCGCCGTAGATGAACGAGAAGTACCCCGTCAGCGGTGCGTAGAGCTCGCCCTGGGGATACGTGCGCTCCCACTTGAGGTCGTCCTTGGTGGCCGTGGACCGGGCTACCGCGTCCCCACCGACGAGGATCTGGCCGCGCTCGCGGTCGTAGGACGCGAGCAGCGTGCGCCGGTTGCCCTGGTGGTTGTAGAGCTCCTTGGCCTGGAAGAACATGATGTAGGTCGACGACGCGAACACGCTGAAGAACAGCAGCGCGGCGACCAGGCCGAGGCGACGGATGGGGCTGTTCATCGCAGCTTCACCACCTGGGTGGCGGCCGCGCCGGCGGCGGCCTGCTCCTCCTCGTCGACCTCGGCGAGCGGGCGGCGGGCCTGGTCGGAGATGCGCAGCAGCAGCGCGATGACGGTCCAGTTGGCGATCAGGCTGGACCCACCGGCGGACATGAACGGCGTGGTCAGACCGGTGAGCGGGATGACTCGGGTGATGCCGCCGGCGACGACGAAGACCTGCAGCGCCACCGAGAACGCGAGGCCCGCGGCGAGCAGCTTGCCGAAGCCGTCCCGGACGCCGATCGCGGTCCGCAGCCCCCGCTCTACGATCAGCACGAACATCAGCAGGATTGCGAACAGGCCGAACAGGCCGAGCTCCTCGGCGAGGCTGGCGACGATGTAGTCGGACTTCGCGAACGGCGTGATCTCGGGGTGGCCAGAGCCCAGCCCGGTGCCGAACAGGCCGCCGGACGCCATGCCCATCAGCCCCATGCTGACCTGGTTGATGCCCGTGGCGAACGGGTCGAGCCACAGCTGCACGCGCTGCTGCAGGTGGGGGAAGAGCAGCCAGGCGACGTACGCGCCGCCGACGAACATCAGCAGGCCGATGGCGATCCAGGAGACCCGCTCGGTGGCGACGTAGAGCATCGCGACGAACAGGCCGAAGAACAGCAGCGAGGAGCCGAGGTCCTTCTCGAAGACGAGGACGGCGAGGCTGAACGCCCAGGCCACGAGGATCGGCCCGAGGTCGCGCATCCGCGGCAGCGGGAAGCCGAGGAAGCGCCGGCCGACGAGGGAGAGCACGTCGCGCTTCTGCACGAGGTAGCCGGCGAAGAACACGGCGAGCAGGATCTTGGCGATCTCACCGGGCTGGAAGCTGAACGGCCCGAGCTTGATCCAGATCCGCGAGCCGTAGTGCGGGTCGCCGATGAACGGCAGCAGGGGCAGCAGCAGGAGCACCACACCGCCGACCATGAAGGTGTAGGTGTAGCGCCGCAGCCGGCGGTGGTCGCGCAGCACGACCAGCACGACGATCGCGAAGACGACCGACAGGGCCGACCACACCAGCTGGCGGGGGGCCTGGACGCCTTCGTAGGTGTTCTCGAAGTCGATCCGGTGGATCATCACCAGGCCGAGGCCGTTGAGCAGCAGCGCGATGGGCAGCAGCAGCGGGTCGGCGTACTTCGCCCGCCAGCGCAGCGCGATGTGGAACGCCAGACCGATCCCGAGCAGCCCCGCCGCGTAGGTCACCATGTCGGTCGGCAGCGCCCCCGTCTGGGCGAGCCCGACGTTGGCGTAGGCCAGCATGATGATGCCGGTCACGAGGACGAGCAGCAGCAGCTCGACGGTGCGCCCGGTGTTCGGACGGTAGCTCGACACGGTCGTCACGCTGTGCCTCCCGTGGGGTTGGTGGTTGCTGCGGGCGGCGTGGCGCCGGGCGTGGTCGGCGTCAGCGTGGGGTTGGTGGTCGGGGCCGTGGGCGTCGGGGTCGGCGCGGTGGCGGGCGTGCCGCAGGTGCGCCCGGCGGCCTTGGCGGCCTTGCACGCGTCGGCCTGGGTGCGCAGGTCGGCGACGACCGAGCGAGCGTCGCCGAGCGAGCGGGTGGTGACGGTGGAGTCGACCTTGCTGCGGTAGAAGTCGGGCAGGTCGGCGATCGGCACGTCGGTGGGCTCGAGGACGGAGTTGAGCACGACCGGCCCGAGGGTCTGGTGGATCCCGCGGTAGATCGCGACGTTGGCCCCGTCGACGCCCACGTAGAACTGGCGCTGGGTCCACTGCCACCCCGCGTAGCCCAGTCCGGCGAGCAGCACGGCCAGCACGGCGAGCGCGCCGACCCAGCGACCGACCTTGCCGAGCAGGGACGGCGGGCCCTCCTCGGCCAGCTGCAGGTCGTCGTCGCCGGCTCCCTGGCCGGTGGCGCTGCGGGTGAGGGCAGCCGCCTTCTCGGCGGGGGTGCGGGGCTCGGGGACCGCGCCACGAGGTCTACGGACTGCGGCGGCGCCGACGACCTGGGGGGCGACGTTGGGGTCGGGCCCGTCGCCGAGGCGCACGGCGTGGGCGACGATCGCGGTGGCGTTGTCGGGGCCGCCGCTGCGCAGGGCGAGGTCGATGAGCCGGTCGGCGGCGAGGCCGGGGCTGTCGACGTCGGCGAGGACCTCGGCGATGGTGTCCTGGGCGACGAAGCCGCTGATGCCGTCGGAGCACAGCAGGTAGCGGTCGCCGTGCTGGATCTCGCGCCAGGCGAGGTCGGGCTCGTCGCTGGGCTGGCCGGTGAGGACGCGGGTGACCATGTGCCGCTGCGGGTGCGACTCGGCCTCGTCGGGGGTGATCCGGCCTTCGTCGACCAGGCTCTGCACGAAGGTGTGGTCGGTCGTGAGGTGCTGCATGGTGCCGCCGCGCAGCAGGTAGGCGCGGGAGTCGCCGATGTGCGCGAGCGCGAGGCGCCGGTCGGTGCGCAGCAGCGCGGTGACCGTCGTGCCCATGCCTTCGAGCGCCGGGTCGGCCTCGGCGGCCTGGCGGATCCGCAGGTTGGCGTCGGCGATGGCGTCCTCGAGGCCCTCGAGCGCGCGCGACCCGACGGTGTCGTCGTCGAGGTGCACCATCGCGCCGATCGCGAGGCTGCTCGCGATGTCACCGCCCGCGTGCCCGCCCATCCCGTCGGCGACCACGAGCAGGTGCGGACCGGCGTAGCCGGAGTCCTGGTTGGAGGTGCGCACCAGGCCTACGTGAGACCGGGCGGCGAAGCGGAACGCGAGGGGCATCGGCTACTTTCGAGGCTCGAGGACGGTGCGACCGATGCGCAGGCGGGAATCGGGCTCGAGCGGCGCGGGGGCGGTGAGCCGGAAGTCGTCGAGGTAGGTGCCGTTGGTCGAGCCGAGGTCCTCGATGGTCCACTGGCCGTCGTCGTAGACGATGCGCGCGTGCCGGCCGCTCGCGAAGTCGTCCTCGAGGATCAGCGTGCACTCGGGGTTGCGGCCGATCAGCACCTGGGTGCCGGGGCGCAGGTTGAGGCTGGTGCCGCGCAGCGACCCCTCGGTGACCACGAGCTTGGTGGGGGCGTTGCGGTTGCCCCGGCCGAGGCGTCGCATGCCCTGCGGCGGCGTGTTTCCGGTAGACCCCCCGGCGGCGCCCGCGGCCGCCGCACCGCCCGCTGCTGCTGCGCCGGCTCCTGATCCGCCGACGCCGCCCGCGCCGTTGCCGTTGCCGGCCGCTGCCGGGGCCGGGGCCGGGGCAGCCGACCGCCAGGCGCGACCGCGGCCGCGCTCCTTGCGGGAGGCGCGCGAGGTCAGCCGGGTGCCGTAGAGGTCGCCGCGGAGCACGCCGACGACGCTGATGACGAAGAACCACAGCAGGGCCAGCAGCCCGAGCCGAAGGACCGTGAGGGTGAGCTCGCTCATGCAGATCCCCTTTCAGCGCTGCTCGCTAGCGCTTGCCGATCCGGAAGAGGAAGGAGGTGCGACCGATCGTGACGCGGTCGCCGTCGTCGATGCGGTTGCTGGTGGCGCGGTCGCCGTTGACGAAGGTGCCGTTGGTCGACCCGAGGTCGCGGATCGTCGCGACGTAGCGCGGGCCGTCGTTGGTCACCCGGATCTCGGCGTGGGTGCGGCTGATGCCCGGGTCGTCGAGCACGATGTCGGCCGTCGCGTCGCGGCCGATGGTCGTGATCGCCCCGAGCAAGGGATACCGGTCGCCGTCGATGTCCAGCCAGGGCCGGCGGATCGGGCTGGTGCGGACGACGGGCTCGTCGACGTGCGGCGGGACGTAGGCCGCCGTGGCTGCGTCCGGGTCGTCGGCTGGCTGGTTGGCGTTGCCGTTGTGGCGGGGCTCGTCCCGCTCCGCGACCGGCAGGGGTCGCGCGTCGCTGCGGCGCGGGTCGTCGAGCTCGTCGTGCCGGTCGTCGTGGTCAGGCTCGTCGTACTGGCCCGGCTCGACCTCGCCCGGCGCCAGGCCACGGCGTGCGCGGTAGCCCTCGACCTGGTCCTGCTGGCGGCCTCCGCCGCGATGTGGCCGGCTGCCCGGCACGGGCAGCTCGTGCGGTGCGTGGGCCGCGGGCGCGAACTCGACGGAGCCGCGCGGGCGTGCAGCACGGTCTACGCGAGCGCGGGGGCCGACGGCGTAGGGGTCCTTGGCGCTGGCCGGACGGAGGGCGAAGACGCCCGTCTCGAGCTCGGTGTTCTCGGAGAAGATGACCCGCAGCGGACCCGCCGGCGAGTAGCGCTGAGAGTCGGCGTGCTCCTCCGCGCTCGCGATGATCTCGTCGGTGAGGTCGTCGGAGTACTGCGTGAGGGAGTCGTAGTCGGTGGTGCTGAGCTCGACCGTGTAGAGGTTGGGCACGAGCGTGCGCCCCGCGCTCGCCACCGCGGCCTTGTCGTCCATGGCCCGCCGGATCGCGCTCGCGATCTCGACCGGCTGCACGCTGGACTTGAACGCCTTGGCGAAGGCGCCGTTGACGGCGGTCTCGATCTTGCGCTCGAGACGGTCGAACAGTCCCACGGGGCCTCCCTCCTGGCTTCGGTCGAGTCCGATGGTAGCGGCGCACCCTGGGCCCCTGGTGGAGGCCGCCTGGCAGCTCAGGTCTCGGTTTGGTGTCTCGTGGCCGGATGCGGCACACTAGGCAGTCCACGCGCAAGTGGCGGAACGGCAGACGCGCTGGCTTCAGGTGCCAGTGTCCGCAAGGACGTGGGGGTTCAAGTCCCCCCTTGCGCACCATGGCGACGGTCCCGAGTCTCGGGCCCTGCACCACAAAGGCCTCGGTCAGAGAACTCTGACCGAGGCCTTCTGTGTGGTGCTGCAGTGTCGTGATATCTGCAGATTGTCCACCTGACCCGGACTGCGCGACACAACCCCAGAGCTTCGCTCTTAACAGGCCAGCTGTGGACTACCGGGTTAGGCTCGGCCGCAACCAGGAGCCAGGAGCCTTTGATGTCCCACCCGCAGCTGACCGCCGAAGAGGATGCGTTCGTCCTCTCTGGCCGCCTGCCGCGGGGGCACGAGGCGAAGCCGACGCGGGACAGCGCCTCGTGAAGATCATCGACAACGTCAATGACACTCTCGGAGACGACATCAGGGACGAGCTGAGCCCAGGCGTCAAGGTTCGCATCGCAGCGTCCACCTTCTCGATCTTCGCCTTCGAGGCCCTGCGCAGGGAGTTGGAG
The DNA here is from genome assembly GCF_022568835.1 of Arsenicicoccus piscis. Classification (GTDB taxonomy): domain Bacteria; phylum Actinomycetota; class Actinomycetes; order Actinomycetales; family Dermatophilaceae; genus Arsenicicoccus; species Arsenicicoccus piscis. Next base: position 86,240 of record NZ_JAKZHV010000003.1, on the reverse strand, counting down.
CAGGTAGACGAATTAGAGTTTCTCTTCACGGCTCCCTCTTTCGTCAACGGGCAGTCAACGGATAGGCTCCGCAAGGAACGTCGACAGTTCTTCATTGCCGCTGGTGCTCGCGCCGAGTCGAGCCTGTACGGCTCGGAGTTCGAGATCCGGCTCCGCAACAAGCTCACTCAGCGCGCCATCGCTAGGGAGTGCGCTGCGTGGATCCGTGACAAGGTCACCTTCCGATCCAATGCGACCGGCAATCCGATGCAGCAGTTCGCCGTCGTCGACGACCGCGCCGCGTACATTCCGCTGCAGGGTTTCACGACGGCCGACCTTGGCCACGAGCCGGGGAATGCCGTCTCCAACGTGGTGCAGAAGATCGACGCACCCATGGCATCGCAGTTCCTCGTACTGTTCGACCAGATATGGGATAACTCTGCGCAGGTCCAGGACGTGACCCAGGCAGTTCACGACCACATCGCCAGCATCTACGCGGAGAACTCTCCGGCCCGCATCTACTTCCTGATCCTCTATAACCTGTTCAGCGAGTTCCTCGAGGACATCAGCGAGGACGTGCTGCCCAACGACCGGACGGGCTACCAGGAGACCAAGGTCTGGCAGAGCCTGTACAACTTCCAGCGCGACGCCGCCGTCGGCATCATCAACAAGCTGGAGACATACAGCGGCTGCATCCTCGCCGACAGCGTCGGCCTCGGAAAGACCTTTACGGCACTGGCCGTGATCAAGTACTACGAGCTGCGCAACAAGGCGGTCTTGGTCCTCACGCCGAAGAAGCTGGCGGAGAACTGGACGAACTACAACGCCAACCTGACCACGAACATCTTCGCCAGTGACCGGTTCAACTACGACGTCCTCGCCCACACCGACCTCTCACGCACGCGAGGAGAGTCAATGGGCCTTCGCCTCGACCGCATCAACTGGGGCAACTACGACCTCGTCGTCATCGACGAGTCCCACAACTTCCGCAACGCCGACTACGCCGAGGAGAAGGAGTCGCGCTACCAGCGACTCATGCGCCAGGTCATCAAGGAAGGGGTCAAGACCAAGGTTCTGATGCTCTCGGCCACACCGGTCAACAACCGCTTCAACGACCTGAAGAACCAGCTGCAACTCGCCTACGAGGGCGAGTCCGAGAACCTTGCGCAGCACCTAAACATCTCGAGCACTGTCGAACAGGTCTTCCGTGATGCGCAGAAGGTCTTCAACGAGTGGTCTAAGCTCGACCCAGAGGAACGCACCACCGACCGCATCCTGAAGATGCTCGACTTCGACTTCTTCGAGCTGCTCGACTCGGTCACTATCGCCCGCTCCCGCAAGCACATCCAGGCCTTCTACGACACTTCGGAGATCGGCGCCTTTCCCGAGCGGCTTGCCCCGCTGTCGGTGCGTATGCCGTTGTCGGACTTGCCGAGCGTGCCGAGCTTTAACGAGATTTTCGCGCAACTCCAAGTGCTCACCCTTGCTGTGTACACGCCACTGGCCTACGTCTTTCCGAGCCGCCGGGAGAAGTACGAAGACCTCTACAACGTCAAGGGCGGCACCGCGCGGGACAACCTCGGCCAGTTCGGACGCGAGCAGGGCCTGAAGAAGCTGATGACGGTCAACCTGCTCAAGCGACTGGAGAGCTCAGTCGAGGCCTTCCGGATCACGCTCGACAAGATCGAAGGGGCCGTCAACCACACGCTGACGCGGCTCGAGATGCATTCCGGCGCCCTGTCCGAGATCGACGTCTACCTGACTGACATGGACTTCGACGTCGACGACGCGGAAGACGCCAACGTCGAGGCACTCTCCTTCGGTGCGAAGATCAAGGTCGACCTGGCGGACGTCGACATCGAGTCCTGGCAGCGCGACCTCTGGCACGACCGCGAGACGCTCCGCGAGCTGCTCGACGAAATGCGCAAGATCACCCCCGAGCACGACCAGAAGCTCCAGGAACTGAAGCGCCTGGTACTCGCCAAGGTGGCCCAGCCGATCAACCCCGGCAATAAGAAGTCTCTGATCTTCTCTGCGTTCGCAGACACCGCCAACTACCTCTACCGCGAGCTCGCCCCAGACTTCGAGCGAAAAGGGTTGGCCAGCGCGATTGTCACCGGCGGCAGCCATGCATCCAAGACGACGCTCGGAACCGGCTACGACTTCCAACAGGTGCTGACGCTGTTCTCACCGAAGTCCAAGCAGCGACATCTGACCATGCCCAAGGAGACCGCCGAGCTGGACATCCTCATCGGCACGGACGTCATCAGCGAGGGCCAGAACCTCCAGGACGGCGACTTCCTCGTCAACTACGACATCCACTGGAACCCGGTCCGCATCATCCAGCGCTTCGGGCGCATCGATCGCATCGGGTCAACCAACGCACAGATCCAGATGGTCAACTTTTGGCCCGACATCAGCCTGGACGAATACATCAACCTCAAGGAACGCGTCGAGAACCGCATGGTCATCGCCGACCTTGCCGGCACAGCCGACGACAACGTGCTCACCCTCGAAGGAAGCGAGGCCGCCTTCCGCAAGGAGCAGCTCCGCAAGCTCCAGGACGAGGTCATCGAACTGGAAGACGTGCGGACTGGCGTCTCCATCACCGACCTCGGCCTCAACGACTTCCGCATGGACCTCCTCGGCTACATGAAGGTGAACGACGGCATCGCCGCATCGCCCAAGGGACTCCACGCAGTCGTCCCAGCCGACCGGGCCAAGGGCCTCGTTCCTGGCGTCATCTTTGCCCTCCGGAACGTCAACGCCGATGAGCACATCAACCGGGGCAACCGGCTCCACCCGCACTACCTCATCTACCTCGACGACGCCGGCAATCTCGTTGCTGACCATACGGAAGCCAAGCAACTCCTCGACCTGCTGCGTGCCGGGTGCCGCCCTTACGACGAGCCGGTCAGCGACGTCGCGCGCACCTTCAACGCGGACACCAAGGACGGCGCAAAGATGGGGAAATACTCCGCCCTCCTCACCACCGCCATCCGCACCATGATCGACGTCACGGACGAGCAGGACGTCGACAGCCTCTTCACCGATGGACCCACCACGGCACTGACCCAGTCGATCGCGGGTCTCGAGGACTTCGAACTAACGGCCTTCATCGCCGTCGTTGACCCTGCGGGGGGCATGGCATGACGGACGTCCTTTATCGCTGGCCTGAAGCTGCAAGGTTCGGAAAGTCCATCCCCAAGACTAAGTTCTACGAACGAGTAGTGGTGACTCCGGCCGTTCGTGCGCGGTTCGTCGCCGAGGTCGACGGCATCACATGGGCCTACAAGCTGGCGGAGTCGACTATCAACCTGCCGCCGAGCGAAGAAGTCCCGGAGATTCAGGTGTTCGTCGTCAAGGCCAAGGGGGCGGACGTTGACAACTCGGTGTTGACGACGATCGACAAGGCCATCAAGCAGCCCGTCATCTTCGAGGTCGTATCCACTCAAGGGACCCGCATGACCGCGACCCTCAAAGCGGGGGTCCCCGGTGGGCGGTACTACTCCACCGAGTGGGGCCAAGGCGACCGTCGACAACCGTTGCCTCCCAGCATCACACTCCCCAATCTGTATGCCGCGCTGCTCGACCCGCTGCTGCCCAACGCGATACGTCCCGATGAGCAGGTGTCCGACATAGCTGCTCGGCTTGCGGAGATGTCGCGCCTCGAGCGCGACATCTCCGCGTTGACCCGAAAGCTCAAGGCAGAGCCGCAACTCAATCGCAAGGTGCTGTTGCGCCAGGCTCTCAAGACACAGCAGGCCAGCCTCGCTGACCTGACGAACCCGGCACACGCCTCGACCCACGACGAAGAGCTGAGGAACTCCTAGTGGAAAAGTTGCGCATGACCTCACCCGACCTGACGGCAGCCAATGTCGAGAAGCTTGCAGATCTGTTCCCCACTGTGATCACCGAGTCGGTAGACGCCGACGGGAACCCGGTGCGCGCCGTGGACTTCGACCTCCTCCGCCAGGAGTTGTCCGACCACGTCGTCGAGGGCCCTCAAGAGCGCTATCAGCTTGACTGGCCCGGGAAGCGCGCTGCAGCCTTCGCGGCGAACGCACCCATCGCCAAAACGCTGCGACCCGTCCGTGAGGAGTCAGTCGACTTCGACACGACCAAGAACCTCTTCATCGAGGGCGACAACCTCGACGCGCTCAAGCTGCTCCAGGAGTCCTACCTTGGCAAGGTCAAGCTGATCTACATCGACCCGCCCTACAACACGGGTAACGACTTCGTCTATGAAGACGACTTCGCCGAATCGGCTGCCGACTATCTCACCCGCTCAGGGCAGCACTCGGAGACCGGCGCCCGTCTCGTTGCCAACACCGAGGCGAACGGCCGCTTCCACTCCGACTGGCTGAGCATGATGTACCCGCGTCTCAAGTTGGCGCGAGGTCTACTGACCGACGACGGCGTGATCATCGTCGCGATCGGCGACGATGAGCATGCCAACATCCGCCGGCTACTCGATCAGGTCTTCGGCGCCGAGAACTTCATCTCCGATGTCGTCTGGCAGGGCGGTCGGAAGAACGACTCCCGCTACGTCTCCAACGGGGCGGATTACATGCTGATCTATGCGAAGAACGAAACGCGCCTGAGTGAACTCGGTGTGCGGTGGCGAGAACCGAAGGTTGGCCTGGAAACGGCGATGGCGAAGGCCGCGTCGATTTGGTCGACCCGACAGAGCGACGACGATGCGTCCGCCCGCTGGAAGGCTTGGCTCAAGAGCATGAAGGCTGCGGGAGAAATCACGGACTCAGTGGCGCGGTATGACCAGCTTCAGCCCGCAACTGGGCGGCCGATGAACACCTACGGCAACATCACCTGGCCCGGCCGAGGGGGGCCCACGTACGAGGTTCTCCATCCGGTCACGCGCAAACCCGTAACGCTTCCGAAGACCGGCTGGCGATTTCAAGAGGACGAGATGGATCGCCGGATCACGGCTGGCCAAATCTGGTTCGGCCAATATGAGACCGCGATTCCTCGCGGGATCTCGTTTCTCGACGAGACCAGCGAGCAGGTCGCGATCTCGGTTTTCGAGCAGGACCGCAAGGCCGCGAGCACGGATATGCGCAACCTCATGGGCGAGATCGTCTTCGAAAGCCCGAAGGACCGGCGCGTCCTGGCGCGTTGGATCCGTCTGGTCACCGAGGCAGCGAAGGACGCTATCATTCTCGACTTCTTCGCGGGTTCTGGTTCGACTGCTCACGCCGTCATGGATCTCAACTCGACAGACGGCGGACATCGCCGCTACATCCTCATCCAGCTAGACGAGCCAGTTGATCATCCGCAATACGACACCATTGCCAGCATGGCCCGAGAGCGGCTTCGGAGGGCCGGAGTACAAGCACGACAGTCGGCCGGACTGCTAAGCGCTGAGCTCGACGTTGGCTTCCGTTCGCTGCAGGTTGCCACGACCAACATGGCCGATACGCTAGTGACCGCTGATGATCTCGAGCAGCTCGCGCTCCCTGACGCAGTCGCCAGCGTGAAGCCCGACGGCACCGACGAAGACTTGCTGTTCCAGGTGATGCTCGACTGGGGATTGGATCTCGCAGAGCCACTCGCGGTCGAGGAGGTTGCAGACCGCCGAATACTCTCGGTTGCGGACGGCTCGCTCGTTGCGTGCTTCTCTGGCGAGGTCACGGAAGCGGTCGTGAAGGAGATCGCGAGCCGACAGCCACTGCGCGCCGTGTTCCTCGACGCGGGCTTCGCGAGCGACGCCGCTCGAATCAATGCCGAGCAGATCTTCCGCGAGGAGTCGCCCGAGACCGAGGTTAGGGCGATCTGACCCATGAAGCTTCAGTTCAAGGTCCAGCCGTATCAGACCGACGCGGTCGATGCGGTGGTCGAGGCCTTCTCTGGTCAGCCCTATGCGGACGGTGTGAAGTACCGCATCGACCCGGGCAAGAACGCCGCTCCGACGTTGTTGGATGACGCTGGTCTCCGCAACGCCGAGATCGCGCTGACGCCGGCGCAACTCCTGACGAACGTGCACGCGGTTCAGCGGACGCGGGGACTGAAGCCCGTGAAGGACCTCAAGGATCCCGTCAAGAAATCGGCGGCGCCGATCAACCTCGACATCGAGATGGAGACCGGCACAGGGAAGACCTACGTCTACATCAAGACGATCATGGAGCTGCACAAGCGGTACGGTTGGTCGAAGTACATCGTGGTCGTGCCGTCCATCGCGATCCGCGAGGGCGTGAAGAAGTCCTTCGACGTTACCGCGGAGCACTTCCAGCAGTTGTACGGCACGAAGCCGCGGACGTTCATCTACAACTCATCGCGTCTGCACGAAGTGGAGCGCTTCTCGTCCGACGCCGGCGTGCAGGTGATGATCATCAACATTCAGGCCTTCAACGCCACCGGCAAGGACGCCCGCCGCATCGGCCAGGTTCTGGACGACTTCCAGTCGCGGAAGCCCATCGACGTCATCGCCGCGAACCGGCCGATCCTCATCATCGACGAGCCGCAGAAGATCGAAGGTGACGCGAAGAAGCCGTCCAAGTCGCTGGAGGCCCTTGGGGGGTTCAACGCGTTGTTCGCGCTGCGCTACTCGGCCACCCACAAGATCGAGCGCACCAAGGTGCACCGTCTCGACGCGATCGATGCCTACAACCAGAAGCTCGTCAAGAAGATCGCCGTGCGCGGCATCACCGTGAAGCACTTGGCCGGGAGCTCGGCGTACCTGTATGTCGACGGACTGGAGATAGGCAAGGGTGCGGACTTCCCGAAGGCACGCGTCGAACTTGAGGTGCAAACCGCTCAGGGCATCAAGCGGCAGGTGAAGCGGCTGAGCCAGGGGATGAACCTGCACGACATCTCCGGCGGCATCGAGGCATACAAGGGCCTCTTCATCCGCGATGTCGACGCGAACCGCGACATCGTCGAGCTGAGCAACGGCGACATGATTGGCGCCGGCGAGGTGACCCAGGACGTTGCCGAGGACCAGAAGCGCCGAATCCAGATCCGCGAGGTCATCCGCGCCCACCTCGACAAGGAGCGCCAGCTGTTCGCGCAGGGCATCAAGGCACTGTCGCTCTTCTTCATCGACGAAGTCGCCAATTACCGCGACTACGACCGCGAAGACACTCTCGGCGAGTACGCCCGCGTATTTGAGGAGGAGTACGAGGCAGTGCTCGCCGACTTCCTCGGCCAGTTGGACCTCGACGACGCGGCCGAGCGCTATCGCAAGCATGTCGAAGCCATTCCTGTGCGCTCGACGCACGAGGGATACTTCTCGATCGACAAGAGGACCGGCCGATCCGTCGACGGCAAGATCGCTGCGCGCGGTGACTTCGCGGGGCAGTCGGATGACGTCGACGCGTACGACCTGATCCTGAAGGACAAGGAGCGGCTGCTGTCGTTCGAGGAGCCCGTGCGATTCATCTGGTCGCACTCGGCGCTGCGTGAGGGGTGGGACAACCCGAACGTGTTCGTGATGGGCATGCTCAAGAAGAGCGACAACACCACCACCCGGCGGCAGGAGATCGGCCGCGGCCTGCGCCTGTCGGTCGACCAGCACGGGGAGCGAATGGACAACCCGGTCACGGTCCATGACATCAACGAACTGACCGTCGTCACCGACGAGTCGTACACCGACTTCGTCACAGCCCTGCAGAAGGAGATCATCGAGTCCCTGTCGGCCCGTCCACGCAAGGCCAGCGTCGACTATTTCACCGGCAAGCAGATCAAGCTCGCGGACGGCACGACGAGCGTCCTGGAAAAGTCGATCGCTCAGGCCCTTTACAACCACCTGATCCGTCACGACTACATCGACGACGACGGCCTGGTGACCCAGGCGTACAAGGACGGCCGCGCAGACGGGACTCTCGCCGCCCCGACAGCCGAGATGCTCAAACCGGTGATCGACTTCGTGTGGCCGTTGGTCGATGCGTTGTACCTCGACCTGCCCAAGCCAACCGATGGCCGCAAGCCGAAGAAGATCCCGTTCAACGAGGCGAACTTCAAGAAGCGGGAGTTCCAGGAGCTCTGGAGCCGCATCAACCACAAGGCCGTCTACCAGGTCGAGTTCGACTCCGAAGAGCTGATCAAGAACTGCATCCGCACCCTCGACAAGTCGCTCAACGTGACCGTCATGCAGTACCTCGTTGAAGCCGGCAAGCAGGTCGTCGGACTGGAGGTGCAACAGCTCGAAGCCGGCACCGGCTTCAAGGTGTCAGAAACGAAGGTCGAGCACTCGGCCGTCTCGGCAGGCTCGACGGTCAAGTACGACCTGCTCGGCGAGATCGCGGAGAAGACGCAACTCACGCGCCGGACGTGTGCGGCGATCCTCACCGGCATCAATCCGGGCACGTTCGCCAAGTTCAAGCAGAACCCCGAGCAGTTCATCACGGAGGCTGCCCGCCTCATCAACGAACAGAAGGCGACAGTCATCGTCGAGCACTTGACATACGACCCACTCGACAACCGCTACGACTCCTCGATCTTCACCGAGAACCAGACCGCTCAGGACCTGTCGAAGGCTGGCGAGAAGCTGAAGAAGAGCGTCTACGAGTATGTCGTGACCGACTCCAAGGTGGAACGGAAGTTCGTGGAGAAGCTCGACGTCAGCGACGAGGTCGTCGTCTACTCGAAGCTACCGCGCGGGTTCTCCATCCCCACTCCCGTCGGCGACTACAACCCCGACTGGGTCATTGCCTTCCGCGACGACACCACCAAGATCAAGCACGTCTACTTCGTCGCCGAGACCAAGGGCTCGATGTCGACCCTGCAGCTCAAGGGGGTCGAGAACGCCAAGATCGAGTGCGCCCGAAAGTTCTTTAGCTCGCTAGGCAAGAGCGACGTCAAGTACGACGTGGTGACCAACTACTCCGAACTGATGGACCTAGTGACGGGATAGACACATGGCAGTCGTGCAGCACATCTCCATGCGAGTTCCATGGCGAGACCAACCCTGGAACGACAAGGTCTGCGGGAGCCCGCTCGACAACAGTTCATGCCTGCTACTCAAGAACATCGGCGACAAGCGCGACGACGCATGGGAGGCCGAGGTGGCCGGCCGATCGTTCACGGAGCTCAACGATCTAGGTCGGCTGCCATGCCTGTCCGAACGTGGGGCCTTCATGTCGCCGCACGGTTATGCCTTGGTCAAGGAGCACCCATACCGCTTCAACAAGGCGTTGAAAGGGCACCTTAGTCCCACGACGGTGTCTGTACCCGCGTACGCCTTCGAAGCCGTGCCCTTCCGCTGGCTGAGTCGGGAGACGGTTGATCAGGAGTTGTGGCTCGAAGTCGACGATTACAGGCCGGAGCGTGAGGACGACGCCCACAGAGTGCTGGGGTTCAAGCCGGGCTGGCTGATGGACGGCCGCAACCAACGCGCGGTGATGGACCGCTTCTTTGTTGATGTCATTCCCGAGCAGAGCCTGGTGCTGGTTTACCTCAAGCACTCGCCCTTCCAAGAGGAATCGACCCGGCGATTGCTGGTTGGGGCCGCGGCCGTAACGGCTGTGGTTCCGCCACCCATGTGGAATCAGTCGGGCGGCCAGCCGTTCGACTCGTCCATGTGGGAGACCGTCGTGGGGCACTCGCTGCGGCCGGACCAGAAGCAAGGGATCCTGCTGCCCTACCAGGAGCTTGTTCCGCTGCTTGAAGCTGGCGCCGACCTGACAGGTGCGCTTGCCTGGGCGCCCGAGGGTGCGGACGTTGAGTTCTCGTACGTGACGGAGCATGTTTCCGACGACACGGCGATCGCTGCCCTCAGCTCACTCCGTTCAGCAGCCGATGGGCTGCGACTACTCGGAGTCGAGGTCGCCAAGTCGGCCACAGACTGGGGGGACGATCAGATCGAGCGCCTCTGGCAGTTGCGTGGCCCGGCACCCGGGCTCAGTGCGGTTCTCGGGTACCTCGGAGTGGAGTCCGCGCATGCCGTGGTGCGCCGGTTCATCACAGAGCCCGACTGGCAGGGCGCGCCCTGGGACGTCGTTGAATGTGCGCTTGATCCGAAGAGTCCCCTCGCCGACGAGCTAGTACACGCGCTGCCGCCGTCCATCGGCCACACATGGAGGGGGCTCGGAGCGGACGAGCAGCACGCCCTCAAGGTCCTCTCCGCGATGGATGTCCAGCGTGAGCAGGTGACTGCCCTGATGAGTGGTCGGACGACATGGGAGGTGACACCGCCTGAACTCGTCGACAACCCGTATTACGCGGCCACCTGCTCCTACAGGTCTCGCCACCCGATTCCTCTCTCCACCGTTGACCAGGCATGCTTCCCGGCCGCACATGTTCAGTGGGTGAACCTGATCGAACCAATCAGCGCGCTCAGTGATCCGGGAGACCCACGTCGGCTTGAAGCCTTCATGGTCGACGCTCTGGAGCGCATGGCGGAGGATGGCGACACCGTCGCCGGCGAGAGCGATGTCCTCAGCGCTGCGTCGAGCATCACCGCAACCCGCCCGTGCCCGATATCGCGACCACTGCTCAACACGTACCGGTTGAACGCAAATGACCTGGACGACTACGGGCGATGGACACCGCTCACGGCCGCGGAGCTGGCCGGTGGCGAGCCCGCGTACAAACTCGCGCATCTGCGGGAGGTCGGGCTCGATATCACCGATCACATGAACGAGCGGCGCAATGCCCGCAGATTCAACGTTCCATTCGATCCCCGTGCCGCCATCGAGGCTGCGTTCGGGCCCGCGGACCCCAGCGACGCAGAAGAAGAACTAGCGCGCACCGAGAAGGCGGCCGGCCTCGGCGAATTGTTTGCCTCGCGGCTGTCTGTCCTCGTGGGGCCGGCCGGAACGGGTAAGACAACCCTGCTGCAGACCCTTGTGGCCCGGCCGGACATCCAGCAGGACGGAGTGCTGCTGCTCGCGCCCACCGGAAAGGCCCGTGTGCAACTGCAATCGAAGGTCAACTTCGAGGCACAGACCCTCGCAAGCTTCTTGGTGAAGAAGGGCGGCTACGATCCCGACACTGGCCGCTATCAAAGGGTCGACCGCGCCAAGCGCTCCAAGGTTGGACTCGTCGTCATCGACGAAGCCTCGATGCTGACCGAGGAGATGCTCGCGGCGACACTCAGCGGACTCGAAGGTGTGAAGCGCTTGATTCTGGTCGGCGACCATCGGCAACTGCCGCCAATCGGCCCCGGTCGGCCGTTCGTCGACCTCGTCGAATGGCTGAAACCCGATGCGTTCACCGGCGCAGCGCGCGTTGCCGCCGGGTATGTGGAGCTGACGGTGTTCCGGCGTCAGAAGGGCGAGGAGGGGGAGCGAGATGACCTTGCGCTCGCGCGATGGTTCGGCGGCGAGGACCTCCCCAGTGCCGCCGACGAGATCTGGCAGAAGCTCCGACTCGGAACCCCGTCGGAAACCCTCGCCTATCGGACGTGGATGGACGAGGGTGTCGTGCCGACGCTCATCCAGGCGATCGAGGCGGAACTGGGACTCGAGGATGCGGCCGACCTGGAGCCAGCCTTCAAGCTGACCTACGGAGCTCACCTTTCCGATGATGGAAAGTGGGTCAACTGGAGCACCGGAGACGGCGGCGCTGGCGACCGCTGCGAAGACTGGCAGGTCCTTTCGCCGACCAGGTCGAGGGTTTTCGGGACCGTCGAGCTGAACCGGATGATCAAGCAGCGGTACCGGTCCAGTGATCTTCAGTGGGCTGAAAACCGCTGGAACTATCGTCCGCCGAAGCCGATCGGTCCAGAGCGCATCGTGATGGGCGACAAGGTCATGCAGACGCGCAACGACAGCCGTGCCAAGGCGTACCCCGACGGCGCTGGAATGAACTACGTGGCGAACGGCGAGATCGGTGTCGTTGTCGGACGTGCAAGCAAATCGCCAAACTTTGCCAACGTCGAGTTCTCATCCCAAGTGGGCGCTACTTACGGCTACCGGCCATCCACGTCCGATGACCCGCCGCTGGAACTGGCTTGGGCCGTGACAGTCCACAAGTCCCAAGGCTCAGAGTTTGGAGTCACCTTCCTGGTCCTGCCCGCGGGAGTCGTAGTGAGCCGGGAGCTCCTCTACACCGCACTGACGCGTCAAACACGCAAGGTGGTCATCCTCCACGAAGGCACCGTCGATCAGCTGTTTGAGCTCGCCTCGCCGGCGCTGTCCGAAACGGCTCGCCGCATGACTGATCTGTTCCGCAAGCCCGCACCCCGGGAACTTACGGTCGGTGACGCGATGCGGAAGTTCGACGCGAACCTCATCCACGTGGCTCCCGGAGGGGTGCTCGTACGCAGCAAGAACGAGGTGATCGTCGCTTCGATCCTGCAAAGTCTGGCACCTGACCGATGGTCCTATGAGCGCCCGCTGTCGATCGACGGGGTGACGAAGTATCCCGACTTCATGATTGAGACTCCCTCAGGGGATGAGGTGATCTGGGAGCACCTGGGCATGATGAGCAACCCCAAGTACGCGGCCGACTGGGAAGCCAAGAAGGTCTGGTACATAGCGCAGGGATACCGGCCGTACGACGATCCCGAGGCCCCGGGTGATCGTGGTGTCTTGATGTGGAGCGACGACAGCAGCGGCGTCGATCAGCCAGCCTGGGAATCTATGGCGAGAAAGGTCCTTGGAGCGGGGGCCCCTCGTCGTGCAGCCAAGAAGGCAGCGGGCCGACGATAGGCAACGGTGGAAGCCCATGACGCTCGTCGGCACCCACTCCCGATGGCGCTGGGTGTGTGCCTGCTGGGTGCACCCTGCTGTGCCTGGCCCCTGACTCGCGTACGTGTCTCTGCAGGTCAACGGGTTTCGGGAACTACCAACCGTGGGGTAGTTCCCTGAACTACCCGTTTCGGTTTCCCGAAACTCCCGGCCTGAGGCGATCCGGCCGGGAGCTTCGCCGTTGTCGGGGCTGGTGTCGACCGCCTGCGTTCCAACGAGAGGACGGGGTCCACCTCTGGGGAGTCGATGCTGGACTGTCCTGGCAGCACGCGCCAGGTCTGCCATCGCACAGGCGGTGCTGCCACCTGACGCCTACGATCCTGCCTATGAAAGCCGATGAACTGATCGCCTACCACCCACAGGTGTTTCACACGGCGGATGCCCGGGCGTGGGCATCGATCCAGTCTCGCGGGCTTCTACCAGCGAAGGACCTGCTGGTGGACGCTGTCGGCGGTTCGGGCTCCGGGCCAGGAGAGCGACGCCTCCGCTCGCAAGTCCTGACCACGGAGGGGGCGGACGGTCACGTCGTTGTCATCCGCGACCAGAAGCCGTTGAAGTTCCTCGATGACGTTCTGGAGGAAGGCACCACCCGCGAGGAGTTCCTGCACCTGCTCGATAGTCGAGTCTTCTTTTGGGCGACCGCAGAGCGACTCGGGCGCTTGCTGCGAGGGCGGATGTACCGAACTACACCCCAGGTGGTGCTCACGGTCGACACTCGGTCGCTGGTCGAGGCGTACGGGGAGGTCATCGAGGTCTCTCCGTACAACACGGGATCGGCGCATGTCCCCTCAGCCCCTCGTAGGGGGAAGTCGGTGTCTCAGCGGCTCGACGACTTTGAATACGACGCTTGGCGGGCCAAGCGTCGCAAGGCAGACGCTGCGGTTGTAGAGGCAACCATCCCGGGCGCCGTCCCGGACATCCTCGACCACGTCGTGCGGGTGGATGACTTCCCAGGGCCGCACTTCCCGACGTCGTCGACTGAGCCTCAACTGGACACGGTCGCTTCGGACACGCCGTAGGTGAGTGCCCGCCTGGGACAGGTGGACCTCGACCCCTACCAACCACCAGCCCCGATCAGCGCGCCGCCCTGCTCAACCCACGCTCAGGTAGGAAGAGCGGGAGTATCCGAGAAACGGTGTAAGTGGCTCCATCGCCCGCAAGGGCAGGAGGAGTCATGATGACCGAGACAACCACCACCAGCAGCAGTGCGGAGGCCGTGGAGTCGGCCAGACTGGAGACTGTGACCCCAAACCCACCACCACCGCAGGATGAGCCGGCCGAGCTGGACAAGGCTCAGCGTGAAGCCGTCGCGCAGATGGTGCGCCAGGCCAAGGACGCCGGTATCGCCCTGACCGGCCCCGACGGCCTCCTCAAGACCCTCACGGCGCAGATCGTCGAAGCAGCCCTCGACGAAGAACTCAACGAGCACCTGGGCTATGACAAGCATGATCCCGTCGGTCGCGGGTCGGGCAACTCCCGCAACGGCACCCGCTCGAAGACGGTGATCACCGACAACGTCGGTGCCGTCAACATCCGGGTGCCGCGGGATCGCAATGGCACGTTCGAGCCACAGTTGGTCACCAAGCGCCAACGCCGGTTGTCGGACATGGACGCCATGGTGCTGTCGCTGTTCGCGAAGGGCCTGACGACTGGGGAGATCGCTGCCCACTTCGCGGAGGTCTACGGGACCTCGGTGTCGAAGGACACGATCAGCCGGATCACCGACCGCGTCGTCGACGAGATGAACACGTGGATGGCCCGCCCGTTGGAGCCGATCTACGCGGCGGTCTTCATCGACGCGATCGTGGTCAAGGTCAGGGATGGGCAGGTCCGTAACCAGCCCTACTACGCCGCGATCGGTGTCGACCTCGACGGGCACAAGGACATTCTGGGGATCTGGCCCGGGCAGGGCGATGGGGAGTCGGCGAAGTTCTGGTTTGCCTGCCTGACCGAGTTGAAGAACCGAGGCGTCAAGGACGTGTTCTTCATGGTCTGCGACGGGTTGAAGGGCCTGCCCGACAGCATCGGGTCCGTGTTCCCCGCCGCGAAGGTCCAGACCTGCATCATCCACCTGCTGCGCAACAGCTTCAGCTATGCCTCGAAGCGGCACTGGCCCGAGATCGCCGCCAACCTCAGGCCCGTTTACGAAGCATCCACCCCGGCCGATGCGGAGCGGGCGTTCGAACAGTTCGCCGAGAAGTGGGGCAAGGCCTACCCCGCGATGATCAGGCTCTGGCGCAACGCCTGGACCGAGTTCATCCCGTTCCTGGACTACGACGTCGAGATCCGCAAAGTCCTCTGTTCCACGAACGCGATCGAGAGTCTCAATGCCAGGTTCCGCAGGGCGGTGAGGGCCCGCGGTCACTTCCCGAACGAGCAGGCCGCGTTGAAGACGCTCTACCTGACCGTGAGATCGTTGGACCCCAAGGGCACCGGCCAGACCCGCTGGGGGATGCGCTGGAAGCCAGCGTTGAACGCGTTCGCCGTCACCTTCGCTGACCGCATGCCCGCGGCCAGCACCCACCAGTAACGAAAATGCCACTTACACCGATAATCGGATAGTCCCGGAAGAGCCCGTTTTCGAGCGTCGGAACGGCCTCACTTTCAAGCGTTGCCGATAGTGTGTTTGCACTTCGTGCGCCGATGGCCCGCGGCGCCGTCCAGTGGCCGTTTCCAAGCAGCCCGGGCCGGGTTCAGCGCTGTGCGGGCGGCGATGGCGAAGCTGGTAACTCGCTGCTTCGTTTGCCCCGACTCCCAGTCTGGGTGCTTGTGTGCCGTCGGTCGCCAACGGTCTGGCCGAGGTGGATCCGCCACGGCTCGGGTCGTCTGCAAAAATGTGCCATGCGTCGATCCGGACGAGAGTGTGAACAACAACGTCATGGAGAGCAGCAGCCCTGCGGAGATGAGTCGGTCTGCCGGCGAAACCTCATTGAGGTTGATGCTCGGAGGCGACGATCTTCCAGCTGGCCACCCCTGACCGCATGCAGGCGCCGACGCGCCGTCGGCGCCGATGCTACCGGCAGCAGCACCCCGTCCTGTTGGCGCAGGACGTTGCCATCGTCGATCGTCTCACCTCCATCGAAGGCACCGTCCCGAAAACCACGATGACCTTCCCGCGGTCGTGGACCGGGACGAAGTTCCGTCGGACCAGCGCTGTCGAAAGGTGCCCGGCTAAGCCGACCTTGTCCACCAGCATGCGCGCGGAGACCGCGCCCGCGTAGACGACCACCCCAGCACCACGAGGCCAGCCGACCACGCGCTATGAGTGACCTACGGACTACGGAGTGCCTTCCCGCCCGAGGACTTGAGAGGTGGTGATCCAAGCGTCTCGTAGCCGGACAGCATTTCCATTCATCTACTCCCAGCTCAGACCGCCGCGGCGTGAACGATCCGCGTCGCCAGCCGCTCGGTTGCACCCCCAACTTTCCAGACTCGACCGCGTCCCACGGCCTCATCCCGGACGACCACCTCTGGTCAAGTCCCGGGTAGTGGTGTAGCGCTGCGTTCTCCCTCTGGATTGGTCAGGCGGTCAAGGCTGGTAGGTCATCGGCTCCGATCTCGGGTTGGGTGGTGGGAACGATGTTGACGCGGCAGCGGGCGAGTGCCTCAAGTCCGAGGTAGCGGCGGCCTTCGGCCCATTCGTCGGTCTGCTCGGCCAGGACGGCTCCGACGAGCCGCACGATCGCTGGGCGGGTCGGGAAGATCCCGACGGCGTCGGTGCGGCGCCGGATCTCGCGGTTGAGGCGTTCAGCGGGGTTGTTGGACCAGATCTGGGTCCACACGTCTTTGGGGAAGCCGGTGAAGGCCAAGATGTCGGCGCGGGCGCCGTCGAGGTGGTCGTGGACCTCGGGCAGCTTGTCGGCGACGTAGTCCAGGAGTCGGTCGAACTGGGCGTGGACCGCGGGTCGGTCGGGCTGGTCGTACACGCTGTGCAGCATCGCCTTGACCGCGGGCCACATCGACTTCGGGGTCACCGACATGAGGTTGGCGGCGTAGTGGGTGCGGCAGCGCTGCCACGAGGCTCCGGGTAGGTTGGCTGCGATCGCCTCGACCAGGCCGGCGTGCGCATCGCTGGTGACCAGACGGACCCCGGTCAGGCCGCGGGCAACCAGGTCGGCGAAGAACTCGTTCCAGACTGGGCCGGTCTCAGCGGTGGCCACTCGCATACCGAGGACCTCGCGGTGCCCGTCGCCGTTCACGCCGGTGGCCAGCAGCACGACGGCGTTGATCACCCGCCCGCCTTCGCGGAGCTTCATGGTCAACGCGTCCGCGGCGACGAACGTGAACGGCCCAGCTGCGTCCAACGGCCGGTGGCGGAACTGCTCGACGTGCTCGTCGAGCTCAGCGGCCATCCTTGAGACCTGCGACTTGGACAGTGAGTCGATGCCGAGGGTCTTGACCAGCTTGTCCATCCGCCGCGTGGACACGCCGGCGAGGTAGCAGTCGGCCACGACGGTGATGAGAGCGGTCTCGGCACGCTTGCGGCGCTCGAGGAGCCACTCGGGGAAGTAGGTGCCCTTGCGCAGCTTGGGGATCGCCACCTCGAGGGTCCCGACGCGGGTGTCCAGGTCGCGGTGGCGGTAGCCGTTGCGCTGCGCGGTCCGGCCCGGGCGGGGCGGCCGTACTCAGCGCCCACGACAGCATCGGCATCCGCGGACAGCAGGGCATTGATCATCGTCTGCAACAACTGGCGCATCAGATCCGGCGACGCTTCGGCGAGAGCTTCGCCGAGCAGGCGTGCAGGGTCGACAATGTGTGGTGCGGTCATCGTGATGACTCCGTTCGAGTGAGCTGTAGGAGGTGAACTCGAAGGATCACGCGGTGGCCGCGTCTACGTCCGGCGTACACGCCGGCGACGATCACGGCGACCGCGCTACACCACTATCGGGGACTCAACTCCACCTCTGAGCGAAAGCCCCTCCAGCACCTCGCCCCAAGCGCGTCGGTCAGCTAAGAAGGTGCTTCTGTGGCATGCTGGTCAGCATGGAGCAGATGGAGTATGCGGCCCTTCTGGATGATCTCACCCATGCGAAGTCGTATATGCACGCACTCAGAGCCGACAGAGATGACTTGGTTCCCGTTTGCTCTCGGGCTCCGGGTTACGTCGAGCCGACACTCACGATCTCTTCTTGGCCGCAGGATGCCAGCACGCTGGTCATCGAGGCCTCAGCAGCTACAGGAAAATCGGCGCTCGCGCGGGCGCTGGCGGCTGATCTCAAATGGCCACTCGTTAATGGTCATACCATGCAGGTCGGCGTCTACTCGATCCAGGGGTTGATAACCTCTGCTGCTGGCTTTGACAATGCCCCCATGAAAGCAGTCGTAGACGGCGTAAGCGGATTGATTATCGATGCGCTGGACGAGGCTCAGTTGCGGGCAGGTCAGGACAACTTTCTGTCATGCTTAAACGATCTCAAAGAAATCTATCGCCAGAGTTCTGGCCCCCAAGGTGTAAGGGTGATCGCACTCGCCAGACGCGATTGCGCAGAAGTCATATGCAACTTCCTAGAGGGAGAAGGGGTCCCCTTTGGGCGCGCGACTTTAGACTTCTTCTCTCTTGACAAGGCTCGAGAATTCGTCGAAAAGGTAGTGGAGCACGACAAAAAGGGTCGACGATATGCAAAGGTTCCAACCCCTTTCACCTCCCCCTACAAGGAACTCCTAGACCATCGGCTCGCTGAAGCGGCCCAGAGCCTCATCGGAGAGCAGGCGGATGTGTCCGTGGATTGGGCACAGCTCAAGGGTATGTTGGGCTACCCGCCCGTCTTGAGCGCACTTGCACCTCTTGTGGCGGTTCCAAACCCGTCTACGGCAGGGCGACTCACCGCCAATGGTCGCGCGGGCGTCCTGCTCGCAATCTGCTCGTCAATCCTCGACCGAGAGGCACGGAAGGTCCGGGATTCGCTTCTAGCGCAATTGAAAGCGAAGGTTCCTGCTCAGCTAGACCTCGGTTCATTGGAACAGATCTACAGCCCGCAAGAACAGATTTTCCGCCTGGCGGAGCGGTCATTAAATACTCCGATGTACGAAGCGCTCCCCGCTGGACTTCCCGGTGCGGTGCGGGAGGAATATGAGCGTAAGGTTCAAGAATTTTTCGACGACCATCCTTTTTACCAAGAAGGTGGGTTCGCCAGCCTCGTATTCGAGGATTATATAAAGGCATCGCTGGCTATTCTAGATCCTGACGATCTCATGTTGTTAGGTGAGGTGCAGCAAAAAACCGCGCGGCCCGGTCCGTTCTTTGGCAGATTCCTGAGCATTATTCCGCGTTCAGGTGAGTCAAATGAATCAGAGGAAGATGGGTCAGATGAAGACCTCCCGCGGTCGATCATTATGAATGTCATGGACTCACTTCTCTTGGAGCGTGACTGGCTCTCGGCTTATGACGATCTTCTTTTTGCGGACATCGGTTCGAATGGCTCATTCCTAGAAGTTGACTCGAAGACCGGGGACCACCTCAGGGTTCAGTTTGGATCGGGAGATCAGCCAGTCGCGTTGCCGTCTGAGCTTCGCGACTGCATGCTGTCCATCGACGGCCAGGCGGTGATACCAGCGACCGGCCATATGCGCTTCGGCCCACGTGTCATGATTGCGGCGGACAGCATCGATATGCGTGGTGCGACATTAGAAGTCCGGGCGAATGCAAGAACTGCAGTAATCCTCTTATCCAATCAAGTTGCTGCAGATACTCTCAAGAGGGTCTCGGGCGATCCTGACGGACTTAAAATCATATCCGCAGCATACTCTCCTATTTTGCACAGACACGTAGTTCGCATAGAACCCGGCCTGACTCACATACCTTTTGATTCATTTATGGACCTTCGCGCAATCTTGCGGAACTTTCGTTCAAGCGTTGCCAGCGGTCAGGCTTGCCACGCAGATAAAATGGATCTTCTAATCGTTCGTGGTCGTACGGGGAGGCAAGCAATCCTGTCCGCGCTGATTGAACGCGGAGCAGTTGTTCGCGATGGTCAGATATATCGCCTCGAGTTGAGCCGCCTTGGCAGTCTTGGATTCGGGCTGAACGATCTTCAACACGAACCGTCGCAGGCAGTGCTCGCCTTTCTCGCGAGTGTACAGCAAGGTGGAAAGTAGTGGATCTTCGCAATCAAGGGTGTAGGTGGCGTTTTAAGCCGACAGCTTCGAGCGCCTGCGTCCCAAGGACATCGATCGTTGAGTTTGGTCCCGGTGATCTGTGTCAGACCAGCGCCGCCAAGTACTCGCGAGTCTCGGTGTCTGTGGAATAGATGCCGAGCCCCCGCATGCCGCGCGTAAACAGCACCTTGTAGACGTTGCGCACCAGGCGGTCGAAGCCGACGTCGCTGATCTGACGAGACTTGAGCTTCGGGTCCTTGCTTCCCGCACGGTCGGTCACCCAGCGGTCGGTGCGCCACACGAGGTCGGGCCCCATGATGACGCCGGCGTAGTCGTACTCGAATCCTTGGGCCGTGTAGACGCACCCGACCTGGTTGCAGCCGGCGGGATCAGTTGCTCACAGCGCTGACGGCGGCGCACCGCCCACGCCGCGGTCAGCCTTGAGGTTCCAGGGGCGCGACCACGAGCCGATCTGCACGTCGTCGACGAGCGTGCCGTCCGGACGCGGGTCGCTCCACGACCAGCAGTAGCCCGCGGCCATGCGTGCCGTGTACCCGCCCTCCTGGTGAGCCACGAGCCACTGCTCGAGCTCGGTCGGGGACGCCATGACATTGACCTCGAAGTCGTCGTCGCCACCCCAGTGCTCTACCGGGCCGTCCGTCAGACCGAGCAGGCTTTGTGTCCAGTGCACGAAGGCGAGAGACCTACCGCAGCGAAACTGAGCGTCGAGGTTGATCTTCATCACGTCGATCCCGCGCTCACGAGCGGCGACCTCGATGTCTGCCACGGTGCCGAGCTCGCCAGGGCGCACCACTTGGTCCTGGTCCAGCAGGAACACGGGGACCCGTGCGGTGCTCAGGAGTTCGTCGATCTGGGGACGTCCCGTCCTCTTCTCCTTGCGGGTGAAGCGGTTGGCAGACGTCTCGCGAAGCGGTGGGCCTCGTCCAGGATCAGGCAGTCGAGCGACCCCCCTCGACGTCATCGGCGGCATCGCGCTCAATCAGCACACAGGCGGGGTGAATCCGGCTACCGTTCGCAGCGCGCTGGCCAGCGGCGGTCGAGTCGTGTGGTTCCCCACTGCCGACTCGCACACCCAGGCCGCGGCCTGTCTGCCACGGCTCAGTGACCAGGACGCGCGACTGCCCCGCACGACCTACGCCGTCCCCCCAGTCGACCGAACTCTCGACGCGACGCACCGAGCGCGTCTGGTGCTGGACCTGATCGCCGACTATGACGCGTTGCTCTGCACCGGTCACGTGAGTCTGGACGAGTGCCGCTGGCTCCTCGACGAGGCGCAGACCAGGGGCATCGGCCGGTTCCTGCTCACTCACCCGTCCTACACGGTCCCAGACATGCCGCTCGCGCTGATCGAGTCACTGGCCGAGCGCGGAGCGCAGGTGGAGATCACCGCGTATCAGCTGCTCCACCAGCCGGGCATGACGCCAGCCCAACAGCCCAGCGCCGCCGCTGGCACTTCAGCAACTCGTGGACGTCCTGGCCGACGAGGGCGTGGACCCCGGCCTGCTCGCCGCCGCGAGTGACGACATCCCACGAGGCCTTGCGTTGTGGCGGAGATGTAGGCACGGTGAGTAAACCGGTGGAGCATGGTCAGTAACCGACCGAAGCATCGAGGCGTTGGCCCGCCAGGCAACGCACGAAGTCGTCTTCAGTCATAACTTCGATGGCTTGGCCCTTGCCTTGTAGTGCGAATGCCTTGCGAGCCTTGCCGGTCACCTTGCTGCCGGGACGCAGGCTTGCCGGGTTGATGTCCCCCACCACAAGCACGTTGGTCCGCTGGGTGGTGTTCGGGTCCGGCGTAGCACCCACACGTGCGCACTCCTGCCGGGCAGTGTCCCGCGTCATGGACATCAGGGCGCCGGTGAAAACAACGACTCTTCCGTAGAGATACCCGCTGGGGTCGGCGTCCATGTTGACTTCGATGGGTGTGAAGTTTCGGCCCCCCGAGCCGTTGGTAACGGTGCCGATGTAGTGGTCGCTGCTCATGTGTCCGATGGACAGGCCCTGGCTGGCCGCCAGGTCGGCGAGGGTGCAGACCCCAGCTCTGTCGGCTAGAGCCCTCACAACTGCTACGACACCGTGGGCGTCGGAGAGCGGATCGTGATGGGCTCCCATCTCGGCACCAAGCGACTCCACGACGTACGGCAGCCGGTAGGAGGGGAGGCTGAGCGCGCGTCGAGCCATCACCATCGTGCACAGGAAGTGCATCTCGGGCCACGCGATGTTGTCCGCTGCACATGCGTAGCGCACAACCCCGATGTCGAAACCGGCATTGTGTGCCACGACTACGTCCTCGCCGACGTAGTCCAGGATCGCGGGCAGAACCTCACGCCACCTCGGTGCGTCTACGACGGCCGCGGAGTCGAGACCGTGGAGCCTCGTATTAAAGCGGTCGAAATGGTCAACCGCTTCGGGCGGTCGAATCAACCAGAGACGCTCATCGACAGGCTCACCGTCACGTACGCGGACGAGTCCGACGGCGCAGGGCGACCCCCTGTACGAGTTCGCGGTCTCGAAATCGATGGCTGTGAAATCGAGCGTGAACCTTACCCCCTGTCTTGGACGTGGTGGCGCCCGGCGAGACATCTGTTGAGGCCCCCGGGCGGCGTCCCAGTCGCGCTTGCCGCAGCCTCAGCTGGGTGAGGCTGCGGGCATGGTGAGTTCGACGACTGGGAAGTTCTTCTTCGCCCAAGCGCCCACCGTCTTGGTGCTGACTCCGTTGACGCCGCCACCGACCAGCCCGCCGGCGACTGGCACGAACTTCGTTAGGTTGACCACGCCCTTGGTGCCGGCCTTGGTGACGAGACGGAAGCCGACCGCCTTGTTGATCGCCTGCAGGGTCTTGCCCGACACCTTGCCGATCGCCGACACGAAGCCCTTCTGACCGACGGTCACGCCCGCCTTGGCCATGGCTTCCGTACCGCTGGAGCCGAGGAGAGTCAGCAGGACAACGCTGCGCACCTCGTCCGACCTGACGTTGTAGCCGCGCAGATGCGCGATGGCCGCCACCAGCCGCGCCTGTTGAATCCACAGTGTGGTCAGGTCCGCCGGTAGCGCAATGGGCAACGTGGCCAGCCCGCCAAGACCGCTCACGAAGCCGCTCGCTGCCGTGGTGTAGACGTGTGCGGCGATGAGCCGCTCGATCGCCTTCTCGGTGTCGATGTGCTGTCCTGCGTACTCCTCGGCGAGAGGAATGGCGCCCTTGAAGGGACCGGCACCCCCGATGCCGGCGGTGAGGATCTTGTCCGTCACAGCCTTCGCCGTTTGTGCCACATGCCCCTCGGGGTCTGTCTCCAGGTGCTGCTCGTGCTCGACCATTCACTCACTGTAGCGGAGCGCATCACGCTGAGTGGCTGACTGGTGTAAGTCCGGCGAGCGGTTGCGCGTCCCAGATTCGCAGCGCATCGACATTTGGGATAATTGTTGCGTTTCGTCAACCGATCCCTCCAAGTGTTCTTCTGTCGATAGCCTCGCTGCCACCGATCCGACCGCGCTGTCTGGGAGCTAGTGATGCTGACGTTCAACGATCTGGTGACCATTGAGGGGATCGACACCGCTCAGGTTCGACTGGTCCGGCACCAGGACGGCCGGCTTGGATCGGGACGTTTATATGAGGCCTGGCGCAACGATCGCGCTGCTTTCGAGTAGTATCAGAGTGTTCAGCGCGGGGAAGCCTTCCCGGGGGTCGGCGGCCTGTTGGCCAGCTTCGTCGTCACCGAGAACCGCAAGACGGTGTTCGTAGGCATGTACCAGGTCGACGGGCTGGGAACCTGCCCGCCGGGGAGCACTGACCTGCTGTTGAACGAGGACGTCTCTGGTCATTACAAATACGAGCTGCGGCTGCTCGATGCGTTGGCGAACTACCAGGACAAGGTCGTGATCGACTGGGGCCGCGGGACGCGGACTTGGGTCCAGCTCGCAGCGAATCAGCCGAAGCCGGTCATCGAGATCACACAGCAGTACGAACCGCCCTTCCCAGGGTTCCGCACCTTCCTCCGTCCGATTGACGAAATCCCGACCCTGCCCAACTCGTGGCAACAAGTGCTCCGCAGCGTCAAGGGTATATACCTGCTGGTCGACCGCGACTCGGGGAAGCAACTCGTGGGCTCAGCCAAGGGCGCTGGCGGCCTCTTCGGGCGCTGGGCCGACTACGCGAACGGCGGTGACGGCGGGGATGTCGCTCTCAAGGCTGCAGCTCGAAGCGGATATAGGAACTACCATGTCTCGGTCCTGGAAGTGGTCGACCAAAACACGCCCGATGAAACCATCGAGAAGAGCGAGTCCTACTGGAAGAACAAGCTCCTATCACTTCAGTTCGGCCTGAACCGAAACTAACCCGAGCCGCCGACAAGCACCAGATCGGCTCTCGGGATCGGCGATGAGCGACCGCTGACACGGGTCAACGTCGACGCCCCCTTCTGTGGAGTGGGGTGGGCTACTCGTCAGTGTTCGACTCGACTGACCGGATCTCCTGTCCCCGCAGCACTCTGTCGGCGTTGCCTGACCCATCCATCCAGACCAGCACATCGAAGACGCGCAGGGCGCTGACATCGTCGGAGAGGCCGGCTTTGCTCCGCAGGTCGAGGAGGCGCTCCTGGAGTGCGCCACCGTCGTTGGTGAGCGCCGCATGCAGCAGTGCCCAGTGGGAAGTAGTGCGTGGCGGCATGGCCGATCGCACCACGCTGTCGACGATCGGGACGAGTCGCGGGCGCTTGCGCGCGAGAAGCTTGGTGGCCCGGGTCGGACCGAGCCTCGGCAGCTCTCTCAGTGCTGCATACAGCACGCGGACCGGCTGGAACTCCGGACCATGCGTGTCAGGGACATCCGCGAATTCGCGGTCGTCCGGAATCGCGCTCAGCATCTGAGTGAACGTGGCGGGCTGCCGGACCAGGAGCTCCATCGCCGCCCGACCGGGGATCGGGGTCGATAGGAGTGAGCACGACAGCAGATCGTCGGCCGTGAACACGTCGCGGCTGGTGGCCCGGGTGCCCGACGGGTCGAAGGTGTCCCATGCTCCGCCCGTGAACCCGGTGTCACGTCCCGACAGAGGGGTGAAGTAGGCCTGCAGTACCCTCACGGCGCGTTCCTCGGTCAAGTCCGCTGGGGTGGTGTACGAGGTTGATCCCTCGGTTGGGTGTGTCGGTCAGGCTGTGAGGGCCTGGGGTTCTAGGTCGGTCACCTCCTCGACGTGGTTGGTGTCGACGGCCTGGGCTCGGGCGAGGACGTCGAGTCCGAGGTAGCGGCGGCCTTCGGCCCACTCGTCGTGCTGCTCGGCCAGCACGGCACCGACGAGCCGGATGATGCTGGCCCGGTCGGGGAAGATCCCAACAACGTCGGTGCGCCTGCGGATCTCGCGGTTGAGCCGCTCGTTGGGGTTGTTCGACCAGATCTGGCGCCAGACCTCCTTCGGGAACGGCGTGAACGCGAGGATGTCGGCGCGAGCGATCTCGAGGTGCTCGGCCACGGCGGGGAGCTTCTCGTGAAGGGCGTGGATGACCCTGTCGAACTGGGCGTGTACCGCTTCGGCGTCGGGCTGGTCGTAGATCGAGTGCAGCAGCGCCTTGACCCATGGCCACGACGACTTCGGTGTCGCGGACATGAGGTTCGCCGCGTAGTGGGTGCGGCAGCGCTGCCACGCGGCGCCGGGGATGGTGGCCGCGATCGCGTTCACTAGGCCAGCGTGAGCATCGCTGGTGACCAGCTTGACCCCGGACAAGCCGCGGGCAGTCAGGTCGCGGAAGAAGGCGAGCCAGCCGGCGCCGTCCTCGCTGGTGGTGACCTGCACGCCGAGGATCTCGCGGTGCCCATCGGCGTTGACGCCGGTCGCGACCAGCGCATGCACGGGCACCACCCGGCCGCCTTCGCGGACCTTGAGCACGAGCGCGTCGGCAGCGACGAATGTGAACGGTCCGCCGTCCTCCAGGCGCCGGGTGCGGAACTGTTCGACGTGCTCGTCGAGTTCCTTGGCCATCACCGAGACCTGGCTCTTGGACAGTCCGGTGATGCCGAGGGTCTGGACCAGCTTGTCCATCCGGCGCGTGCTGACCCCGAGCAGGTAGCAGGTCGCCACCACCGAGGTCAGGGCCCTCTCAGCCCGCTTCCTTCGTTCGAGCAGCCACTCCGGGTACAGGCTGCCCTGACGCAGCTTCGGGACAGCGACGTCGAGGGTGCCGACCCGGGTGTCGAGGTCACGGTGGCGGTAGCCGTTGCGGGAGTTGACCCGCTCCGGGCTTCGCTGGTTGAAGCCCGCGCCGCACACCGCGTCGGCCTGCGCGGACAGCAACGCGTTGACGAAAGTGGTGAGCAAGTCCCGCATCAGGTCGGGGCTCGCCTGGGACAGCTGCTCGTTCAGGAACTGGGCAGGGTCGATACTGGGCACAGCGGTCATCAAGGTGTCCTTCTTCGAGTCGGTTGTGAGAGATCACTCGAAGGATCCACCTGGTGGCCGCGCCTACGTTGGAGGCACGCGCTCACTCAGGTCCGTCGTACACCACTCTGCTGGACTCCACTCGTTCCTCGCCGCCCGGGAGCAGGCTCTGCGGGAGGCGGACGGCAGGCGAGGTGGTCTCCGCTGACATGCACACACTGTGGTGGTCCCGATGCGGAGAGTCAATAGTGTTGGCGCTACCGTCACTCGTCGGCATCGCCACCACATCCCATCTGGTCCGGATCTTCTGTTTTGTCGGTGCGGCCGAAGCTTCGGCCACACCGTCGAGTAGTCGGTCTTGTCGGGTCGCCACCCGGGTCGCGGCACCCGCGTTGCTCTGGGTGGGCGGTAGGTGTACGTCGACTCCCGTCCACGCGGCCATGAGCGGACTCGGTGTCGAACCCCTGGACGTTCTTGGAGTGGGGCGTGCGTGCTCAGGGAGTGCGAGAGATCCACGTCGCCGTATGGATGCTCAACAGTCCATGTGGAAGGGGAGCCATCCATTCCTCAGGCGCCCGGCGGCCGCATGTCTCATCGTGCACCCGGATCGAGCTGGGCTCGAGGACCCGTCGACCAACGACCAGAGGTGCGGCCGCAGCCGGCCGGGCAGCACCCGCGCCGCCCTCGACTCCGACCTTTGCGGCCTGCCGCGGTGAAGTGCGGAACCCGATCCAGAGCGACGGTCGCGCTGCGTATCCTGCGATGACTACAGCCAGCAACAGAAGAGACCCACCGTGAAACGCGTGACCATCGCCGACCTCGCGGACCGCCTGGGGCTGTCGAAGTCGTCGGTGTCCTACGCCCTCAACGACCGCCCCGGCGTGAGCGACGAGACGCGCCGCCGCGTGCTCGACCTCGCCGACGAGCTCGACTGGCACCCCAGCAGCTCGGCCCGCGCGCTCTCCAACAAGCGGTCCGACACGATCGGCCTCGTGGTGCGGCGCGACCCCGAGATGCTTTCCACCGAGCCGTTTTTCGTGCGGGTCCTCGCCGGCATGGAGGCCGAGCTGGAGCGCGCCGACGGAGCGCTGCTGCTGCGGATCACCGACGACCCCGAGCGCGAGCGGGCGATCTACCGGCAGTGGTGGCGCTCGGACCGGGTCGCGGGGTTCATCTGCCTCGACCAGCACGTCGACGACCCCCGGCCGCGGCTGCTGACGTCGCTCGGCGCCCCCGCGGTGTTCGTCGGCGCCCCGTCCACGGACCCCTCCCAGCCACACGTCCTCTCGCCCGAGGCCGAGGACTCCGAGACGCTGGTGGGCCACCTGGCCGACCTCGGCCACCGCCACCTCGGGCACGTCGGCGGGCCGATCGCGCTCTCCCACGAGCGAATTCGTCACGACACCGTGGCCGCTGCCGCGCGTCGTCGCGGCCTGCGGCTGACCTACGTCGGCGCCGACTACTCCAAGGCGGACGGCCAGCGCGCCGTCGGCGAGCTGCTCGATCGACCCGACGCCCCGACCGCGATCATCACCGGCAACGACCTCATGGCGGTAGGGGCCGTGCACGCCGTGCGCGCCCGCCGGCTCACCTCCCCGGGGGACCTCGCGATCGCGGCCTGGGACGACTCCTTCCTCTGCCAGCTCGTAGACCCCCCGGTCACCGCCCTGGACCGCGCACCTGGCGCGCTGGGCGCCCTGGCGGCCCGGACGATCCTCGACCAGATCGCGCAGCCTGGCGTGGTGCTCCCGCACCGCCGGACCGCCCCGAGCGTGCTCGTCCCGCGCGCCACGACGGTGGGCTGAGCCAGCAACCGATCCGGACCTCTTGCCAACCGAACCGGTTCAGTGCATTCTTGCTTGCGATGACCGAACCGGTTCAGTGAGGTCAAACCAGCCCACCTGGGGGTCAAGTCCGCTGGGGTGGTGTACGAGGTTGATCCCTCGGTTGGGCGTGTCGGTCAGTCCGTGAGGGCCTGAAGTTCGAGGTCGGTGCTCACCTCCTCGGCGTGATCGGTGTCGATGGCTTGGGCGCGGGCGAGGACGTCGAGCCCGAGGTAGCGGCGGCCTTCGGCCCACTCGTCGTGCTGCTCGGCCAGGACGGCGCCGACGAGCCGGATGATGGATGCGCGGTCGGGGAAGATCCCGACCACGTCGGTGCGTCGGCGGATCTCGCGGTTGAGCCGTTCGTTGGGGTTGTTCGACCAGATCTGACGCCAGACCTCCTTTGGGAACGGCGTGAACGCGAGGATGTCGGCACGAGCGTCCTCGAGATGTTCGGCGACGTCGGGAAGCTTCTCGGCCAGGGCGTCGACGACACGGTCGAACTGGGCGTGGACGGCGTCGGCGTCGGGCTGGTCGTAGATCGAGTGCAGCAACGCCTTGACCCATGGCCAGGACGACTTTGGGGTCGCGGACATCAGGTTCGCTGCGTAGTGGGTGCGGCAGCGCTGCCAGGCAGCGCCCGGGATGGTCGCGGCGATCGCGCTCACGAGCCCGGCGTGCGCGTCGGACGTGACGAGCTTGACGCCGGCCAGGCCGCGGGCTGTGAGGTCGCGGAAGAACGCGAGCCAGCCGGCGCCGTCCTCGCTGGTGGTGACCTGCACGCCAAGGATCTCGCGGTGCCCACCAGCGTTCACGCCGGTGGCTACCAGCACGTGCACCGGCACCACCCGCCCACCTTCGCGGACCTTGAGCACGAGCGCGTCGGCGGCGACGAACGTGAACGGCCCGGCCTCTTCGAGCCGACGGGTACGGAACTGCTCGACCTGCTCGTCGAGCTCCTTGGCCATCACCGAGACCTGGGACTTCGACAACCCGGTGATGCCGAGGGTCGCCACCAGCTTGTCCATCCGCCGGGTCGAGACCCCGAGCAGGTAGCAGGTCGCCACCACACTGGTCAGTGCTCGTTCGGCACGCTTCCTGCGTTCGAGCAGCCACTCCGGATACAGGCTTGACTGGCGGAGCTTGGGCACTGCGACGTCGAGAGTCCCGACCCGGGTGTCGAGGTCGCGGTGGCGGTAGCCGTTGCGGGAGTTGACCCGCTCCGGGCTCCGCTCGTTGTAGCCGGCGCCGCACACCGCGTCGGCCTGGGCGGAGAGCAGTGCGTTGACGAACGTGGTGAGCAGCCGCATCAGATCAGGGCTCGCCTGGGACGGGGCCTGACCCCGGTTCTTGGACACGCTGAATCCAGCACGTGGTGCTGGGGAAGCGAGATGATCCGAGAATCATGGCTAGGAAGAACTATTCCGAGGAGTTCCGTCGTCAGGCCGTCGACTTGTACGAGTCCACCCCGGGTGCCACGGTCCGCGGCATCGCCGAGGACCTCGGCATCGTGCGTGGCACGCTGCGGGGTTGGCTCGAGGTCTACGGGACCGGCAAGAAGACCGCTGCTGACGGGACGTTGACCTCCAGCCCACTGCAGTCCAGGCCGTCGAGGAAGAACTCCTCGGCGCCCGAAGGTGAGACGCCGGAGCAGAAGATCGACCGACTGGAGGCCGAGAACGCGGCGCTGCGGGCCGAGACCACCAAGCTCACCACCGAGCGGGAGATCCTGCAGCGGGCGGCCAAGTATTTCGCCGGGGAGACGCGCTGGTGAGTCGCTTCCAGTTCGTCGCCGACAACTCCGCGCCACCTTCGAGGTGAAGCGACTGTGCGAGCTCGTCGAGATCGAGCGCTCCTCCTACTACGCCTGGCTCAAGGCAGCCCCGGCACGCGAAGAGCGAGCTCGGGCCGATGCCGAGCTCGCGGAGCGGATCAGGGCCGTCCACGCCGAGGACAACACTTGCGGTGCGCCGCGGGTCACCGCCGAGCTCAACGACAACACCCCTGCCGGTGAGCGGGTCAACCACAAGCGCGTCGCGCGGGTGATGCGGGCCGAGGGCATCCGTGGCTATGTGAAGAGGCGGCGGGTGCGGACCACGATCCCCGAGCCGTCGGGGCAGAAGTACCCCGACCTGCTCCAGCGCGACTTCACCGCCGAGCGCCCCAACCGGCGCTACGTCGGCGACATCACCTACCTCCCGCTCGCGGACGGGACGAATCTGTACCTGGCGACCGTGATCGACTGCTACTCCCGACGGCTCGCCGGCTGGGCGATCGCCGACCACATGCGCACCGAACTCGTCGAGGAAGCGTTGAACGTCGCGGCCGCGACCCGAGACAGCCTCAAGGGCGCGATCTTCCACAGCGACCACGGGTCGGTCTACTGCTCCAAGGCCTACGCCCAGCTCTGCAAGAAGTTCGGCGTCACCCAGTCGATGGGCGCCGTCGGCTCGTCGGCCGACAACGCACTCGCGGAGTCGTTCAACGCCACGATGAAGCGCGAGGTCCTCCAAGACACCGCCTGCTGGCCCGACGAGCTGACCTGCCGCCGGCAGGTCTTCAGATGGCTCGTCCGCTACAACACCCGCCGCCGTCACAGCTGGTGCGGCTACCTCTCCCCGTCCACCTACGAGGCCCGCCGGGCCGCTACGCTGCCAACCGCCGCGTAATCACACCCCGTGTCCAAGATCCGGGGGTAAGGCCCGACAGCTGCTCGTCGAGGAAGCGGGCAGGGTCGATACTGGGTACAGCGGTCATCGTTGTGGTTCCTTCTTCGAGTCGGTTTTCGCAGATCACTCGAAGGATCCACCCGGTGGCCGCGCCTACGTCGGAGGCACGCGCTCACTCGGGTCCGTCGTACACCACTCTGCTGGACTTCACTCACCTGGGCCCGTTGACAAGGGAGTCAGCTGTGAAGATCCGTACCGTTCTTGCGCTCACCACCGCGACCGCGCTCACCCTGGGGCTCAGCGCCTGCGGTGGCGGCGGTGGCGGCGACACGACGTCCGCCAGCCCGGGGGCCGCGGCCGGTGGCAGCACGCTGACCTACTGGGCCAGCAACCAGGGCACCAGCCTGGACGACGACAAGAAGCAGCTGACGCCGGTGCTCGACGCCTTCCAGAAGCAGACCGGCATCAAGGTCAACCTCGAGGTCATCGGGTGGAACGACCTGCAGACCCGCATCCAGACCGCGGTCACCTCCGGCCAGGGCCCGGACGTGGTCAACATCGGCAACACCTGGGCGGCGTCGCTGCAGGCCACGGGCGCCTTCCTGCCGTTCGACGCCAAGGCCATGGAGGCGATCGGCGGCAAGGACAAGTTCGTCGAGACGGCCCTCAAGACCGGCGGCAAGGAGGGCGAGGACCCGACGTCCGTGCCGCTCTACGGTCTCGCGTATGGCCTCTACTACAACAAGGCGATGTTCAAGGCCGCCGGCCTCACCCCGCCCACCACGTGGGAGGAGATGGTCGCGGACGCCAAGAAGCTGACCAACCCGTCCACGAACGTCTACGGCATGAGCCTGGCCGCCGGCTCCTACACCGAGAACAACCACTTCGCCTTCATCAACAGCCAGCAAAACGGCGGCAACTTCTTCGACGCGTCCGGGCAGCCGACCTTCGACACCGACGCCAACGTTCAAGGCATCGTGCGCTACCTCGACCTCATGCAGACCCACAAGGTCGTCAACCCCTCGAACGCGCAGTACGACAACGGCACCAAGTCCGTCGCCGACTTCTCCGCCAAGAAGGCGGCGATGATCATCAACCAGAACAACGCCGACGCCTCGATCATCGCCAACGGGATGAAGGCCGACGAGTACGGCGTCGTGCCCTTCCCCGCCCCCGCGGACGCCAAGAACAACACGGCCTCGCACGTCGCGGGCATCAACCTGTCGGTCTTCAAGAACACCAAGAACCAGGACGCGGCGCTGAAGTTCGTGAAGTTCATGACCGACGCCTCGACGCAGAAGACGCTCGGCAAGCCGTTCTCCTCGCTGCCGGTGCTCAAGGGGGAGACCCCCGTCTTCACCGAGAACGCCGAGGAGGCCAAGACCTTCCAGGAGATCTACAACACGCGCTCGGCCCCGCTGCCGCTCGTGCCCGCGGAGGACCAGTTCGAGTCCACGGTCGGCAAGGCGATGAACGCAATGTTCGCCAAGATCGCGTCCGGCGGCACCGTCTCCGCCGCCGACGTCAAGGCCGCCATGAAGGACGCCCAGGACCAGGTCGCGGCCTCCAGCTGACCCGCCGCGCCACCACCTGGAAGGAGGCTCGACGATGAGCGCCGTCCCACAGATCGCCCCCGCCCCGGGCGCCTCGACCACCCGCCGGAAGAAGCGTGAGCGGCCGAGGACCACGGGCGGCTGGCTGCCCTATCTGCTGATCGCCCCGGCGGTCATCTTCGAGCTGGCCATCCACCTCATCCCGATGGCGGTGGGCGTCTGGATGTCGTTCATCCAACTGACCAAGTTCTTCATCCGCAACTGGTCGGCCGCGCCGTTCGTCGGGTTGAAGAACTACCGCGTCGCCGTCGACTTCAACGGCATCGTCGGGCAGCGACTGCTGCAGTCCTTCCTGGTCACCTGCGCGTTCTCGGCCCTCGCCGTGCTCTTCGCGTGGGCGCTCGGGATGCTGGCCGCGGTCGTGCTGCAGAAGGAGTTCAAGGGGCGCGCGTTCTTCCGCACCCTGTTCCTCGTGCCCTATGCGCTGCCGGCCTACGCAGGCATCATCACGTGGAACTTCATGCTGCAGCGCGACACCGGCCTGGTGAACCACATCCTCGTCGACCAGCTGCACCTGACGGACACCCGTCCGTTCTGGCTGATCGGCAACAACGCCTTCGTGTCCCTGGTGGTGGTAGCCATCTGGCGACTGTGGCCGTTCGCCTTCCTCACGATCATGGCTGGGTTGCAATCCATCCCGCAGGACGTCTACGAGGCGGCCGAGGTCGACGGCGCCAGACCGCTCAAGGCCTGGCGGATGATCACGCTGCCGATGCTGCGCCCGGTCAACACCGTGCTGATCTTCGTGCTGTTCCTGTGGACCTTCTGCGACTTCAACACGCCGTTCGTCCTGTTCGGCTCCGCGCAGCCACCCGCCGGTGACCTCATCTCGTTCCACATCTACAACGCGTCGTTCCTCACCTGGAACTTCGGCAGCGGTGCCGCGATGAGCTGTCTGCTGCTGATCTTCCTGATGAT
This sequence comes from Arsenicicoccus piscis, assembly GCF_022568835.1. GTDB lineage: Bacteria > Actinomycetota > Actinomycetes > Actinomycetales > Dermatophilaceae > Arsenicicoccus > Arsenicicoccus piscis. The sequence continues at coordinate 53,108 of NZ_JAKZHV010000003.1, read as the reverse complement.
CGTGACCGGCCTCTATCTCGCGCTGACGAACAGGAGGTCCGCCAATGCGTGACACCACCGCCTCGAGGATCCTGCGCTGGGTCGTCCTGACCTTCCTCACCATCTTCACGACGGTGCCGCTCTACGTCATGGCCACCTCGTCGCTGAAGCCGCTCGGCGACGTGCAGGGCGCGTTCACCTGGCTCCCGTCGCACCTCACCTATCAGCCGTTCGTGTCGATGTGGTCGACCGTGCCGCTGGCGCACTACTTCGTCAACAGCATCATCGTCGCCACCGTCGCGACGGTCGTCAGCGTGTTCATCGCGATCCTCGCGGCCTACGCCGTCTCGCGCTTCCACTTCCACGGGCGCTCGACGTTCACGACCACCATCTTGTCGACGCAGATGTTCCCCGGCGTGCTCTTCCTGCTGCCGCTGTTCCTCATCTTCGTCAACATCGACACCAGCCTCGGCATCAAGCTCGTCGGCACCCGCATCGGGCTGATCATCACCTACCTGACGTTCAGCCTGCCGTTCTCGATCTGGATGCTGGTCGGCTACTTCGACGGCATCCCGCGCGACCTCGACGACGCCGCCCTCGTGGACGGCGCCAGCCGGTGGAAGACGTTGTGGCAGATCGTGCTTCCCGCCGCGCTGCCCGGTGTCATCTCGGTCGCGATCTACTCGTTCATGACGTCCTGGGGCGAGGTCCTCTTCGCCTCCGTCATGACCACCGACGAGAACCGCACCCTCGCGGTCGGCCTGCGCCAGTACGCCACCCAGACGAACGTCTACTGGAACGAGATCATGGCCGCCTCCTTGGTCGTCAGCGTGCCCGTGGTCGTCGGTTTCCTGCTCGCGCAACGTCACCTCGTGGCCGGCATGACCGCCGGCGCGGTCAAGTAGACCTCGACGAAGGATCCTCATGAACGTCACGCCCGTGCAGGGCTGGACCCTGCGTGCCCTCGATCAGCCGGAGCCGCTCGCCGACCTGCCGCAAGGCACCCCCGGCGACCTCGCGGCCGACTGCCCGCAGCTGTGGCAGGCCAAGCCCGAGCTGCCCGACAGCATCCCCGCCACCGTGCCCGGGTGCGTCCACACCGACCTGCTCGCCGCCGGGCTCATCCCCGATCCCTACGACGGGGCCAACGAGCACGACCTGCACTGGATCGGTTGGACCCGTTGGGAATTCGCGACCGCGCTCGATCTCGTGGCGGCGGCGTCCGACGACGAGCGGGTAGAGCTCGTCCTCCACGGAGTCGACACGGTCGCCACGATCGAGCTGGGCGGTGAGCTGCTGGCCGAGGTGCGCAACCAGCACCGGACGCACGTCCTCGACGTGACCCGGTTCGCCGGGCGCGGAGAGCTGCCGCTCGTCGTCACCTTCGACGCCCAGCTGCACGCGGCCTACCTCGCGGCGCAGGAGCAGCAGCACCGCATCCACGTCAACCACCACCCGTTCAACGCGCTGCGCAAGATGGCGTGCAACTTCGGCTGGGACTGGGGCCCGGACCTCGTGACCGCCGGGCTCTGGCGGCCGGTCGAGGTGCGCCGCTGGACCGGTGCACGCCTCGGCGCGACCACGCTGCTGCCTGGGTGGGACGGCGCCGCCCGGCAGGGCTCGCTCGACATCGACGTCGCCGTCGAGGCGGTCGACGACCGGCCGCTTGAGCTGCGGGTCACGTGCGGCGAGGCCGAGGTGCGGCTGCCCGTCGTCGACGGGGTAGCCCGCGGGCGGCTCGACGTCCCGGGAGTGGAGCCCTGGTGGCCGCTCGCGCACGGTGACCAGCCGCTCTACGACGTGGGGGTGGAGCTGCTGGACGGTGATGGGTCGCCGGCGGGTAGCGACGCGCGCGACGGCGGCCAACAGTACGACTCCCGGACCATTCGCACCGGATTCCGGACCGTCACGCTGGACACGAGCGAGGACGGGCACGGCCGGCGATTTGCGTTGGCGGTCAACGGAGTCGAGCTCTTTGTCAAGGGCGCGAACTGGATCCCGGACGACTGCTTCCCGTCCCGGATCACGCCCGAGCAGTACGCGCGGGCCGTCGCGGACGCCGCCGACGCGGGGATGAACCTGCTGCGCATCTGGGGTGGGGGGATCTACGAGGACGACGCGTTCTACGCCGCGTGCGACGAGGCCGGCGTGCTGGTCTGGCAGGACTTCCTGTTCGCCTGCGCGGCCTACGACGAGGAGCGGCTGCGCGAGGAGGTCGTCGCCGAGGTGCGCGACACCGTGCCGCGTCTGTCCGCGCACCCGAGCCTCGCCGTGTGGAACGGCAACAACGAGAACCTCTGGGGCTTCGTCGACTGGCACTGGGCCGAGACGCTCGAGGACCGCTCCTGGGGCTACGGGTTTTACCTCCAGCTGTTGCCGGAGCTGCTCGCCGAGCTCGACCCGAGCCGGCCGTACTCGCCGGGCAGCCCGTGGTCGTTCGACGAGGATCAGCACCCGAACTCGCCGCACCACGGCACCATGCACATCTGGGACGGGTGGAACGCCGCCGACCAGAGCGTCTACGCGCGCTACCAGCCGCGGTTCGTCAGCGAGTTCGGCTATCAGGGTCCGCCGGCGTGGAGCACCCTCGTCGGTGCGGTCCACGACGAGCCGACGACACCGACGTCGCCGCAGATGCTGGTGCACCAGAAGGCGCTCTGGGGTGACGACAAGCTCACCTACGGGATTCGTGGGCACCTGCCGCTGCCAACGGAATTCGAGGACTGGCACTGGGCGACGCAGCTGCAGCAGGCGCGTGCCGTGCGCTTCGCGATCGAGCACTTCCGCTCGCTGCAGCCGCTGTGCATGGGCTCGATCGTGTGGCAGCTCAACGACTGCTGGCCGGTGACGTCGTGGGCGGCGGTCGACTCGGCCGGCATCCGCAAGCCGCTCTGGTTTGCCCTGCGGGAGGTCTACGCCGACCGGCTCGCGACCCTGCAGCCGCGCGACGGCAACCTCGCGCTCGTCTGCTCCAACGACACCGACGAGGAGTGGGTCGTCGAGGGCGTGTGGCACGAGTACCTGCTGCCCGCGACCGAGGGCGAGACGCACGCGCTCGAGCCGCTGCACGTGCCGCCGCGGGGCGTGGCCTACCGCGTGCTCGGCAACCCCCGGCCCGGCCACGTCGCCGACGTCGAGCTCGCTGACCGGCACGTCGTGATGCCACCGGTAGAGCCGATCGACCTGCCGCTGGAGGACACCCTCATCACGTCCGTAGACCGCACCGCCGACGGTTACGAGGTGACCGTCACCTCGCCGACGCTCACCCTCGACCTGATGCTGCTCGTCGACAAGCTCGACCCTGACGCGCGGTTCGACTCCGGGCTCGTCACCCTGACGCCCGGGGAGTCGCACACCTTCGTCGTCCGTTCCACCACCGACCTGGACCCGGCGGAGCTCGTCTCGGCGCGGGTCCTGCGCTCCGCCAACCAGCTCGTGGCCGACCACCACGGCCGCCCGTCGTCTCGCACCTCGTCCAAGGAGATCGCATGACCACCACCCCGAGCACCGCCGCCGACACCTCGGCTCCTGACACTGCCGCCGACACCGCCGCGGACATCGCCGCTGCCGTCAAGCAGGTGCGCCTCGACAGCTTCCCGAAGGACTTCGTCTGGGGCTCGGCGACCGCATCCTACCAGATCGAGGGCGGCGCCAAGGAGGGCGGGCGCGGTCCGTCGATCTGGGACACCTTCTCCGGTACGCCCGGCAAGGTCCTCGACGGCGACACCGGTGAGGTGGCGTGCGACCACTACCACCGGTGGCCGGAGGACATCGAGCTGATGCAGGAGCTGGGCCTCGACGCGTATCGGCTCTCGATCGCGTGGCCGCGGATCCAGCCGAAGGGGTCCGGTGAGTTCAATGAGGACGGCCTCACGTTCTACCGCGACCTGCTCGACGGACTCATCGAGGCCGGGATCAAGCCGGTCGTCACGCTCTACCACTGGGACCTGCCGCAGGACCTGGAGGACGCGGGCGGCTGGGCGAACCGCGAGACGGCGCTGCGGTTCGAGGACTACGCGCGGCACCTCGCGCGCGAGCTCGGCGACCGCGTCGACGTCTGGACCACGCTCAACGAGCCGTGGTGCTCGGCGTTCCTGGGCTACGCCGCGGGGGTGCACGCGCCCGGGCGTCAGGAGCCGGCGGCCGCGCTCGCCGCCGCGCACCACCTCAACCTGGCGCACGGGCTCGCCGTGCGGGCGATCCGCGAGGAGCTGCCGGACGCCCGGTGCTCGGTGACGCTCAACCTGCACGTGACCTATCCCGAGGACGAGTCGTCGGAGGCCGACCGTCGCGCCGTGCGCCGCATCGACGCGGTGGCCAACGACATCTTCCTCGACCCGATGTTGTTGGGGGAGTACCCAACTGACCTGATCGAGGACACCAAGGCGATCACGGACTGGTCGTTCGTGCAGGACGGCGACCTCGCGATCATCCACCAGCCACTCGACGTGCTCGGCATCAACTACTACACGACCGGCACCGCGCGGCAGTGGGACGGCACGTCGCCGCGCGTCGACGACAACGCGCATAAGTCGAGCGACCGCACCCCGTTCGTCGGCTGCGACGACGTAGACCTCGTCCCCCAGCAGGGGGAGCACACGGCGATGGGCTGGCTGGTGCGCCCGTCCGGTCTCACCGACCTGCTCGACCGCACCCACGCGCGCTTCCCGCGAATCCCGTTGATGGTCACCGAGAACGGCGCGGCCTACCCCGACGTCGTCAGCGAGGACGGACAGGTCCACGACGCCGACCGCGTCGGCTACCTCGTCGGCCACCTCAACGCCGTCGCCGACGCCATCGACCACGGCACCCCCGTCGGCGGCTACTTCCTCTGGTCGCTGATGGACAACTTCGAGTGGGCCTACGGCTACAGCAAGCGCTTCGGCATCATCCGTGTCGACTACCCCACCGGCGAGCGCACCCTGAAGGACTCGGCCCGGTTCTACCAGGAGGTCATCGCCGCCGCCCACGCGCGGTGACGGTGGGAGCGGCGCGCCCGGTCGCCTAAATCACTTGCCGCGCGGGCCCCGCCCTCGGCTATCTTGACATCGAGATAGCGGAGGTGTCATGAGCATGCAAGGGTGGCGACGGATCCTGCCCCCGACGGTTCTCGAGCGCGACCTGGTCTACCAGAGCGTGCTCTCCGCGTTCGCGACGGGGACGTTCCTGACCGGGACGGCCGTCTACTTCACGCAGGTCGTCGGGCTGACCGGTGCTCAGGTCGGTCTGGGCATGTCGGTGGCCGCGCTCGTGGCGCTCGTGCTGCAGATCCCCATGGGACGGCTCGCCGACCGGATGGGCGCCAAGCCGCTCTGGGTGCTGTCCGCTGCGGTCGAAGCCGCGCTGTACTTCGTGTGGCCGTTCATCGGCGGTCTCGTCGGCTACATCGCGATGCTGTCGGTGCTGGCGGTCTTCGAGTCGGCAGGACGCAACGCCCGCAACGTCTACCGGCTCGCCGTGTTCTCGCGCGAGCAGCGGGTGCGGTCGATGGCCTACCAGCGAGCCGCGCGCAACGTCGGCTACACCCTCGGCGCCGGCGCCAGCGGCGTAGCCCTCGGCCTCGGCCTGTCGGCCGTCAAGCTGATCCCGCTGCTGACGGGAGCCTTGTTGGTGATCAACGCGATTCAGGTGATCACGCGCCTGCCCGCGATCGAGCGCCCGGTGCCCACGGCGACGATCGAGGACGCCCTCGAAGCGGCGCCCGCGGCGTGGCGCAACCGGGGCTTCGTCGCACTGGCGATGGGCAACGGCGTGCTGGCCTCCAACCAGGTGCTGCTCAACGTGGTCGTCCCGCTGTGGCTCGTGAGCCGCACGGACGCGCCGCACACCTTGCTGGCCTGGTTGTTCGGCACGAACACCGTGCTGGCCGTGCTGCTGCAGGTTCGCGCCTCGCGGGTGGCCGATTCCGTCAACGGGTGCCTGCGTGCCGTGCGCTGGTCGGGCTGGGCGTTCGTCATCTCGTGCGCCATCATCGCCGTCACCCACCAGACGGTCGGCTGGGTGTCGATCCTGCTCATCTGGGCGGGCCACGTGACGATCACCGGTGCCGAGCTGTGGCAGTCCGCGGCGGACTGGGGCTTCACCAGCGAGCTGTCCGACCACCGCAGGCTCGGTGACTACCAAGGGATCTGGGGGCTTGGCTACCAGATCGAACCGATCATCTTCCCCGCGCTCTACACCTTCCTGGCGCTCCAGTGGGGCACCGTCGGCTGGGCGGTCATCGCGGTCATCGCCGTCGCGGCCGCAGCAGCCATGCACCCCGCCGCCCGCGCCGCGCAGCGGCACCTCGTCGCCGTGGGCGCGCCCGCCCCGTAGACCTCCCGCCATCTGGCGGGCCGGGTCGCCGCGGGCGTTGACCCGTAGCGAAAAAAACGAAAGTGACTTATGCTTTCTTCTCTGAACCAGAGAGGGCACGGCGATGACCCTCACCGCGCGAACCTATCTCCCGGCCACCCACCAGGAGCTGACCCCTGTCGAGCAGGCCCTGACCGACGCACCCAACCCCCAGGCAGAGTTCGCACTGCGGGGACCCCGTGGTGATGTGCCGCTGCCGGAGCCGGTCTACGAGATCCTTCAGCAAGTCGTCACAGCGATGCAGGCGGGGAAAGCCATCACCGTTACGCCGAACGACCCTGTCCTGACCACCCAGCAAGCCGCCGATCTGCTGGGGGTCACGCGCCCCACCCTCGTGAAGTTCCTCGACGAAGGCCGCATGCCCTTCGAGCGAGTCAGCACCCGGCGCAAGGTGCGGCTCCAGGATGTCCTCGAGTATCGCGAGCGCCGCAAGGAAGAGCAGTGTCGCGCGCTCGCTGAGGTCGCAGCGCCCTTCGACGACGAGGACCTAGAGACTGTCCTCGCGCAAGCCAAGGCTGCGCGCAAGGCCGTCGCCGCACGGCGTCGAGCCCAGGCCGCGCAAGGCAGCTAAAGGCTCTACCGCGACTCGGCCTCCGCGAGAGCCCGCGACCGCCGGCGCAGCCGGCGCGTGACGAACACGGCGACGGCGAGGCCGATGAGGGTCCACACGACGGTCGAGAAGCGGCCGACGTACGTCTCCACCAGCGTCCATCGGTTCCCCAGCTCGTGACCGAGGCCGACGAGCAGGGCGTTCCAGGCGGCGCTACCGATGGTGGTGTAGATCAGGAAGGTCGCCAGCGGCATCCGGTCTATACCCGCGGGGATGGAGACGAAGCTGCGGACGCCCGGGATGAGTCGGCCGACGAGCACCGAGGTGCGGCCGCGTTTGGCGAACGCGTCCATGGCCTTGTCCACGTCGCTGGCGTGCAGCAGGGGGATGCGCTCGGCCGTGCTGCGCAGTCGCTCCAGACCCCAGATGCGACCGAGCTGGTAGAGCACGAGCGCCCCCACCACGGAGCCGATCGTCGCCCACACGATCGCCGCCAGCACCGTGTACTCGCCGCGTTGGGCCGTGAATCCCGCGAGTGGCAGGACGAGCTCGGAGGGGATGGGCGGGAAGACGGTCTCCAGCGCTGTGGCGACACCCACCCCCGGTGCGCCGATCACCGCCATCAGCCCGACGATCCAGTCGACGATGGCGCTCATGGGTTCGACCCTAGGTGGCCTGCCTGGAGAGCCGCTGGGCGCGCAGCCCGCCCGGGCCTCAGCCCGCTGTGCCGAGATGACGGTTGGTGATGCTCACCCCGTCGAGATGGCACCTAGCCACTGAGATGGCTGGCGTAACAGCCGTTTCGGTGCCCAAGTGCCGTGTCGAGGCGGGAGTGGTGGCCAACCGCCATCTCGGTGCCTCGAGGCATCAAGGTTGTGCGGGCGACACCGAGATGGCAGATGTCGGACAGCTGTGCGGCGTGTCGTGTCCGACATCTGCAGTCTCGGCGCGGGGCGTCGACCCTTGCCGGGCATTCAGCGCAGGGGGCGGCCGTGCGCGTCCGGCACCTGGCGGACGGCGATCAGGATGAAGTCGATCAACGGCCAGATACCGAACGTGAGCCAGCCGAGGAAGAGTTTCGCGACCCCGAGGCCGATGTAACCGAGATAGAAGCGGTCGATGCCGAGCGCACCAAGGAAGAAAGAGATAAGCAGGGCGGCGATGTAGGACTTGTCCGAGAAGATCCCGGGCGCGCTTGTCGCCGGCACCCACGCCTGCCCTGCGTAGCTCACGGCGTCGGTCGGCGCGAGCTGCCCGGTGCGGGCCAGCGCGCGCACGTGCTCGACGGGATAGGGACCCTGTTCGATGCCAGCGATGTTAACCCGGTAGGTGCTGCTTCCCGTGCCCGGAAAGGCGATGCCCGAAGACATCGCCGCGCTCTGCTGGGCAACCTGAGGCCATCCCGAGGGCACAATCTGCTGTGGCACCGGGACTGGGGCTGACGGCGTCATCTGCACCTGCGCTGGGGCGAGTTCATGCGAGGTCGGATGCTGGGGGACGTGCGGGTTCTGCACGGACTCGGTCACGGTGGCTCCTTCGCGATCAGTCGCTTCTGCATGCTGAGCGCGACCGACTTGTGACAAGCGCGCGAGCCTCAGAGGCAGGCAGGGCACCCTGCGTACCCTGACGGATACAGAACGTAGAGCTCCTGTCACGAGCCGTGCGACCGTTCCTCGGGAAGTTGCTCCATCCAGGCGGTCGACGGGACCGTTCAAGGGCCCAAGGCGGCAGGCTACGGGTGGCGCGTGTTCGGTGGTCGGGGGCGCAGGGTGAGGATGGCAAGGTCTACAAAAGTATCGCGTTTGTCCAATAGTTTTTGATAATCAACTGACATGCAAGACGGGTCAGCCGACACGAACCCGACGCGGCGGCTTGTGCGCGACGTCGACGGACATCTGCGCGAGCTCGCTGGACGTGGGCATCGACTCGAGCCCGGTGGTGTCGGCGACATCCACCCAGTCTTCGTCCAGCGGGGCCGCCGGCAGCAGCTCGATGACGACCGCTCTGCCGAGGCGGCGCTGGAGGACCCACACGTCATCGCCGGCGACGAGGCTATGCTCCGCGGCAAGCTCGGCCGGGACCAGGATCTGATCGTCGCCCTGATGACCTTTCGCGGTCGACGCGACGAGGACGTAGGCGTCGAGCGACTCGCGAATCCGGCCCTCGGCGAGCAGGACCCGGTCCAGCCCGGGCCAGTGGTCGATCACCTCCGCGGTGCGTCTGCGGGCGTCGGCGAGCCAGTCCTGGGCATGGCCCTCACGACCCAGATCGGCCAGCTGTGTGGCGAAGGCCGCCTCCAGCGCCGACGCCCCCACAGACAGGGTCGCCGCACCGTCTTCGTCTCCCGCCTGGTGCGCATGGATGGCCAGCAACGAGAGCACGCTGTGGAGCTTCCGGCTCCCCGCGACCCCGTGATCTGCGCGGACCGGTGTGGCAACGCCCTGGGCGGGCAGGTCGCTCAGCAGCCGCCGATAGCGAGCGCGTGTCGGCGGGTGGACCGGATCAGCGGCCGACGCGAGCTCGCGCCAGTCGACGAAGGGCTGCGGAGCTGTGTGCATGCCGCCTCCTGAGCGGTCGAATGAGCCGCTCACAGCCTAGCGTCTGACTGGTGCTTTGCGCCATCCAGACTGCGCTACCTCTTCGGCGCCGGCCTATCGCTCTCTACCTGAATCTACTGAGATGGCGATATGGGGTGAGAGAACGTCATCGAGTCAGTCGTCCACGGCCTTCTCGAGCTCGGCCTTGGTCATCGAGGAGCGACCCTTGACGCCCTTGCGCTTGGCCTCCTCGTAGAGCTGGTCACGGGTCCGGCCACCGGCGCCGCGATGCGAGCGTAGGCCGCCGCGCCGACCCGAGGAGATGTCATCGAGGGAGGTCTTGCTCGCCTCCTTCGCCTCGCCGGCCCGGGCGCGCTCCTTGTTGACCGTACGCGCCGCGATCTCCTCGGCCACGTCCTCGCTCTCGCCGCGCTCGAGCGCGCTCTCCTTGATGTGCTCGTACTGACGCTCGCGCTTGTCGCTCCACTGCTCCTGCGGCATGGTCCGACCTCCTCGGTGTGGTTCCGACGTCTCCACCGTAGGCACGCCGGCCCTCCGCCGCGCAAGGGTGCGCCGGGGTGGTCTACCCGTGGTGCGGCAGCGCGTCCGGGCTCCCTTCGGCGCAGACTGGTGTGGTCGACGCCGGGCGTGCGTCGCGGGAGGTGACGAGGACGATGGACGACGAGACCGAGCAGCGACGGGCCGAGCTGGCCGAGATCGCGAACTACCAGATCGAGGTCCAGCATCGGCGCGAGGCGCAGGAGTCCGCCGAGGCCCAGGTGCTGATCGACCGATTCGTCGCGCAGCTGAAGTCGGCCGGCGTCCCGACCGAGGAGCTCACCTCGCGTCCCTGGAGCGGGTCCGGCCGCTATCGCACCGGCATCACCGGCTGGTATCTCAAGCGCGACCGTTCCATCGGTCTGGGCGAGGACGGCGCCTACTACGTGCTGGTCGTGCCGCCGGTCACGTTCGGGCGCTTCCGCACGGTCCCCGTAGAGCCCTCGCCACCACCTCTCCAGGTGGGCAAGGGCGCTCGCGACGGCGAGTCGATCGCGCTGAACGTGTTGCTGGCAACCCGGTTGGAGGACTTTGGGATTGGCGACGCCTGACCTGAATTGCGTAGCAGGAGAGGTGGGTTCGGGGTGCCGGGCTACGCCTGCATCCAGCTGGCGTCGACGGCATCGGTCGAGCCGCCGGCGGCCTGCGCCGCGCCGCGGATCACCAGCGCCATGGCGACGGCTCCGGGGTCGAGCACGCCGCGCGACACCTCACCCACGTACGCCGCGCGGCCTCGGCGGGCGGTGATCTCGGCCGTCGACCGAGCGCCCTCCTGCGCCGCGTCGGCCGCGGCACCCAGAGCCTCGGCCGGGTCGTTCTCGTCGGAGCTGCCCTCCAGCGCATCGACCGCCAGCGACAGCGCGTCGACCATCGTCTTGTGGCCCACCTTAGCCTTGCCGTACCTCTGCACCGTCGCGAGCCCTGCGGCGAACCCGGCGCTCAGCTCGGCGAGGCTCGGCTCGTCACCGTCGGTGCACCGGGCCAGCTCGCGGAAGAACATCCCGTAGAGCGGTCCGCTCGTCCCGCCGGTCCCGAGGAAGCCGCGCGAGACGGCGGTCAACCACTCTGGGTAGGTCGAGGGCTGGGCCTCCTCTGCCTCGCCTCGCGCCCGGGCGAACGCCGAGGTGATGTTGGTGCCGAAGTCGCCGTCGCCGGACTGCCGGTCCAGGTCGCCGAGAGCAGCGGCCGCGTCGGCGAACGTCGCCTGCAGCGTGGCCACCCAACGTTCGCCGAATCCCGCTTGCAGAGTAGTCATCTCGCGCCTCCCCAGGTGAGTGCCGGTGTGTGGACAGGTGCGTCCCAGAGTCGCAGCAGGTCGTCGTCGACGCGCACCAAAGTGATTGACAGGCCGTGCATGTCGAGCGAGGTGACGTAGGGCCCGACGAGCGAGCGGGCCACCGTGACACCGCGGCCGTCGAGCTGCCGGTGCATGGCGCGGGCTGCCACGTAGGTCTCGAGCGGGTAGGCCGAGCCGAGGTCGTTCACGATGGCGAGCACCGCGTCGCCGCGGGCCAGGCCCAGGGACTCGACCAGGGGGTCTACGACGTGGGCGACGAGGTCGTCGGCGGCGGCGAAGTCGATGCGCGAGCGACCGCGCTCGCCGTGGATGCCGACGCCGAATTCCACCTCGCCGGCCTCCAGGTCGAAGCCGGCGCGGTCCTGACCGGGGTGCGTGCCCGCCTCCAGCGCGAACGCCAGGGTCGACGACCGCTTGACGACGTCGGCGCCGAGCTGGGCGAGCTCGTCGAGCGACGCGCTGGCCTCCGCCGCTGCGCCACATAGCTTTTCGACGGCGACCACGGCTGCCGTGCCGCGACGGCCCGGGCCGCCGTCGTCCTCCTCGTCGTCCTCGGTGTCGTCGTTGTTCGAGTCAGTGGCCAGGTCGTCGTCGACCAGCACCTCGGCGGTGCGGACGCCGTCGTCGTCGGCCAGCTCGCGCGCGATGGTGAAGTTGAGGACGTCGCCGGTGTAGTTCTTGACGATGTGCAGGACGCCCTGGCCGTTGTCCGCGGCGAGCGTGCCCTCGTGCAGCTGCAACGCAGTCGGGCTGGCGAAGATCGCGCCGGGGACCGCCACGTCGAGCATGCCGACCCCGACGAACCCGGCGTGCAGCGGCTCGTGCCCGGACCCGCCTCCGGAGAGCAGCGCCACCTTGTCGGTGGCCTGGTGGCGGCGGGTGACGATCTGGCGCCGCGGGTCGTAGCGGACGAGGTCGGGGTGGCTGAGTGCCAGCCCCTCCAGGGCCTCGGCGACCATCTGGTCGGGATCGTTGACGACCTGTCTGCGCATGGCGGGCTCCGTTGCTCGGGCGGATCGGCTCCCTTCGAGGCTACGTGCCGGGGAGCCGTCGCACGAGGGGAGATTCAGCGGCGTCGGAGCAGCGTTGCGAGGCCGAACGCGATGAACCCGGCGGCCACGATGAAGCTGTAGTCGATCGCGCGGTGCGTGAGGATGCTGACCCCCGCAGCGGCCGGGAACAGCGTCCCGAAGATCCACCACAGGTGGCCGCCGATGCTGCGCGACTGGCTGTACTCGCGCCAGGTGGCGACGAGCGCGCCCGCCAGGGGCAGGAACAGCAGCACGCCCCAGAGCTGCTGGGGGATGTTGACCCGCAGGGCGTCTCCGATGATGAGGGCACCGATGGCGATGAGCCAGAGGCCGGCTCGCACCGAGCGGCGGTGGCACCGGGCGTCGGCCGCGGCGGTCTGGGTGGTGGTGGTCTGGGCGGCGGGGCTGGAGATCGTGTTCATGGCTTCAGCCTGCCCGCACCCGCCGCGCCGGCATCAGATGCTCCGTCATGACCTGGGCATGACAACTGTCACCAGGTTGGGCGGCCGACCCGCGCGCCGGGCCCGAGGCCACCGAGAGGGCACTTCGTCACGCCCACCGCGTCGACACGGCACTTCGGCACCGAGATGTGCGCTGTAGCAGCCGTTTCGGTGGCTAACCACCATCTCGACGCGTCCTGCGTGCCTAACGGCCGTCTCGATCGAGCATCACGCGGCCGGGTCCTGGCTCAGGCCGAGGGTGTTGCCGTCGGGGTCGGTGAACGTGGCCACCAGCTTGCCGCCACCGACGTCGCGCGGGTCGGCCGTCATCGTGCCGCCGTTGGCGGTGACCGCCTTGACTGCGGCCTGGATGTCCGGGGAGCTCCAGTAGGCGATCGCACCCGCGCCACCCGTCGGACCACCGGGGGCGAGCCCGAGCTGGGTGCCCTCGACCATGAAGCCCACGTAGTACGGCGCGTCGGCGAAGGGCTCCACCCCGAGCAGCGCCCGATAGAAGTCCCGCGCCCGTGCCACATCCGTCACGGGCACGATGATCGTGTCGAAACCAGCCATGTCTACCTCCGTCGTGTGTCTGTCGCGCAATGGTCGCGCACCTGGTTGACGATCGGCGCGGCAACGATGTGACCGTGGAGTCCGCCAGACGCCGGACAAGCGGTGAACCCGTGCCAGGCGGCGTGTGCCGATTGCGGCGGCGCGTCGCCTGCAGCATGCTCGAGGCAGACCGACGGCGATCACCGCGCCGTGCCCGAACCGACCAGGACGACGCCCATGAAGACGCTCCCGGTGCCCTCGCTGGCGCAGACCCTCGACCGCTACCTCGAGGCGGTGTCGCCGCTGCTCGGCACCGAGGAGCTGGCCCGCACCGAGGCTGCCGTCGAGGCGTTCGCGACGGGCGACGGACCCCGTTGCCAGCAGGCGCTGCTCGACTTCGCGAAGGCCGAGGACGCGGCCGGCCGCAGCTGGCTCTGGGACGCCTGGCTCGAGGCCTATCACGTCACCCGCGTCCCCCTGCCGCTCGTCAGCAACGTCGGGTTCGCGATCGCGATGCCGAGCCCCGGCGTAGGCCTCGCGCGGGCTGCCGACGTCATCCACCGCTTCGCGCAGGTGCACCTCGAGCACCTGCGCGGTGAGGCCCGGCCGCTGACCAGCACCCGCGGCGAGGAGCTCTGCGGCCAGCAGTGGCAGCTGATCCGCGGTGGCCTGCGCGACCCGCGGCCGGACCGGGACGAGTTCGTGGCCGGCTCGCCCAGCCCCGAGCACCGCGAGGTGGTGGTGCTGCACCACGGTCGAGCCGTAGCCCTCCCGGTGAGCGACGCTGCCGGCCAACCTCTCCCGGTGGCAACCTTGCACGCTGCGCTGGAAGGCGCCTTCGCCGGCACGTCCAGCGTCGACGAGCCCGTCGTTGATCAGGAGGTCGCTCAGCAGGCTGACCAGCAGGTCGACTTCACGACCCCTGGATATCTCGACAACGGCTCTGCCGCAACGGTGTTCGAGCAGCTGCTGGCTGACGAAGAGAACGCCGCTACCTACGCGCGACTGCGTGATGCGCTCTTCGTCGTCAACCTCACGGACGAGGATCAACCCATCGAGCAGCACATGCAGAGCGTCGCGTGGGGGCGCTCCCAGGCCTGGCCGTTCAAGCCGCTCAGCCTGCAGGTGTCGCTCAGCGACGACCGGTTCGTCGGGATCCACTTCGAGCACAGCATGGCCGACGGGGCGACCGTCGGTGCCATCATCCAGCGGGCGCAGCAGCTGCCGGCCAGCACCTACGACAGAGACAACGCCACCCAGGCATCAGCGACGCCACCCCTCGCCTGGCGCCTGACGGACGAGCTGTCCGCCGAGCTGGCTACGGGTGCAACGGCCTACGACGAGCTGGCGCAGGGATTGCGCTACCGGATCGTCCGCGTCCCGGCCATCACGACGCGAGCAGCGTTGCCGTTCAAGGTGAGTCACGACGCCTTCCAGCAATTCATCCTGCTCTACGCGCAGCTCGCGACGTTCGGGCGGCTGCGCAGCACCTACGAGTCCGTTGACATGCGCGAGTTCCAGTCCGGGCGCACCGAGTGTCTGCGACCCAACACCCCGGCGGCCGTCGAGCTCGTCCGCGCGATGCTCGACGGGACCGCGACGCCGACGGAGCTGGCCGCGGCGCTGCAGGGGCACCGCGAGCAGGTCAAGCGGTGCAAGGCCGGGCAGGCGATCGACCGGCACCTCTTCGGCCTGGCACTGATGCGGCAGCGGCACGGTTACGCCAGCCCGTTGCACGACGACCCGGCCTACCGGATGCTCACGACCGACTTCCTGTCGACGACGTCGCTCGGCACTCAGGACTTCATCGTGCGAGCAGCGTTCGCCCCCACCAGTGTTGGCGGCATCGGCGTCTACTACGTGCCGGTCGACGACGAGCTGGGGCGTGATTACGAGATCAGCCTCAACACCGACGAGAGCACCATGCCGGCGGCGGACGTCGACACCTTCGCGCGGCACCTCGCCCATGGTGCCGAAGCGCTGCAGCGGCTGGTGGACGCGGCAGCGCAAACGCCCACTCAGCCCCCGTCGGAGAACGCCGCCGCCAGCTGAGGCGTGTGCGAGATGAGCTCTTGGGTGTAGGGCCCCTGCGGGTGGTCGAGGATCTGGGCGGTGAGCCCCGTCTCGACGAGCCGGCCGTGCTGCAGCACCAGCATCCGGTCGGCGACCGAGCGGGCCAGGGCGAGGTCGTGCGTGACGAACAGCATCGAGATGCCGCGCTCACGCTTGATCCCCTCGAGCAGGTCGATGATCGACGCCTGGATGGATACGTCGAGGGCAGAGGTGATCTCGTCGCAGACGAGGAGGTCCGGCTCGGCGGCGAGGGCGCGTGCGATGGCTACTCGCTGGCGCTCACCCCCGGACAGACCTCCGGCGCGCATGGACAGCACGCCCGGCCCCAGCTGCACCGACTCGAGCAGCGCGGCGGCGCGGTCTCGCGCCTGTCGCCCGCGCGCGACGCCGAACAGGGCCAGCGGCCGCAGCAGGATCTGCTCGATGGTGCGTCGCGGGTTGAGCGACTGGTAGGGGTTCTGGAAGACGTACTGGATGCGCTTGCGCTGCTCGACCGTGCGCGCCCGGGCGGTCGGCGCCAGCTCCACCCCGTCGAGGCTGATCCGCCCGCGCCAGTCGCCGTGCAGGCCACCCACGCACCGCGAGATGGTGGTCTTGCCCGAGCCGGACTCGCCCACCAGGGCGACGATCTCGGAGCGTGCGAGGTCGAGGCTGACGTCGCGCACGACGGTGGACCGCCCGTAGGACACCTCGAGGTCCGACACCGACAGCAACGGCTCGCGGACGCGGTCGGGGGCGGTGTCGGCGACGACGCGGTCGTCCGGGTCCCACGGTGGCAGCTCGGCGATGCGCAGGCACCGGGCCTCGTGACCGTTGCCGAGGTCTACCGGCGGCGGATCGATCGTCGTGCACTCCTCGGCCACGAAGCGGCACCGGTCGTGGAAGCGGCAGCCGCTGGGTCGCCGACCGGGCGCCGGCGTGCTGCCCGGGATGCCCTTGAGCGCGAAGGCGCGGTGCAGGTGCGGGATCGCCGCGAGGAGCGCGCGCGTGTAGGGGTGCGAGGGGGAGGAGAACACATCCCGCGTCACCCCTTGCTCGATGACCCGGCCGGCGTACATGACCGCCACGCGGTCGGCGATCGAGGCGACCACGGCGAGGTCGTGGGTGACATAGAGCGCTGCGACAGAGAAGCGTTCGCATAGCTCGGCCAGGGTCGCGAGCACCCGGCCCTGCGTCGTGACGTCGAGCCCGGTGGTCGGCTCGTCGAGCACCAGCACCTGAGGGCGCGGCAGGAACACCATCGCGAGCGCCACGCGCTGCACCTGCCCGCCGGACATCTGGTGCGGGTAGCGCGCGAGGAACTCGTCGGTGCCGGGCAGCCCCACCTCGGGCAGGATCTCGCGGATGCGCCGGTCGCGCTCCTCGGGGGTGCCGATGTCGTGCAGGTCGAGCAGCTCGCGCAGCTGTCGGCCGACCCGGATCGAGGGGTTGAGCGCCGAGCTGGGGTCCTGCGGGACGTAGGCCACGTCGACGCCGCGGATGTTGCGCACCTGCGTGGGGGAGAGCTCGCGCAGCTCGTGGCCGGCCACGTCGAGCTCGCCACCGACGATCGCTGCTCCGGCGCGCGCGTAGCCGAGCAGAGCCGTGCCCGCCGTGGTCTTGCCCGACCCGGACTCGCCGACCAGCCCGACGATCTCACCGGGACGGATGGTGAGGTCCACGCCGTCGATGACGTCGACGTCGCGGCCGACCAGCCCCACCTCCAGGCCGCGCACCAGACAGACGGGCGTCGCACTTCGGTTGTTGAGTCATGAGTCCCCCTGTGCCGCATGGGAGCCGAGGGCGTCGGCGATGAGGTTGGTCCCGATCGTGAAGAGCGCGATGACGAGGACGGGAGCGAGGACGCCCCAGGGCTGCACGAGCAGACCGAGGCGGTTCTCGTTGGTCATCTGGCCCCAGTCCGCAGCGCCCGGGTCGGCGGCGAACCCGAGGAAGCCGATACCGGCGATGAGCCCGATCGAGTAGGTGAGTCGGAGCCCCGCTTCCGCCAGCAGCGGCACGACCAGGTTGGGGCCGAGCTCGGTGGCGACGATCCGCCAGCGCTTCTCGCCGACGGCCTGGGCGGCCGCCACGAAGTCGCGCCTCACGTAGGTCAGGGCGACGCCTCGGGCGACCCGTGCGACGCGAGGGGCATGCGCCAGCCCGACGAACAGCACGATCACCCACCACGACGGCTGGCGCACCGCGCTCAGCACGAGCAGCGCGACGAGGATCTGCGGGAACGCGAGGAGCACGTCGTTGGTGCGCATCAAGAGCTCGTCGACCCAGCCGCCGGCATACGCCGCGAGCACGCCGTAGGTCACGCCCACCACCATGCCGAGCGCCGTCGCGAGGATCGACATGAGCAGGATCGAGCGCCCGCCGTAGAGCACCCGGCTGAGCACGTCCTGGCCCAGATAGTCGGTGCCGAGGAACGAGCCCTCGTGCGTGAACGGTCTACCGACGATGTCGAACTCGCCGTGCGGCGCGAGCAGCGGCCCGAGCACACCGAGCAGGACGACGAGGAGGGTGATGGCGCTACCGATGACGATCTTGGGGTCGCGCGCGAGGCCGGCGAGGCGGTTCATGCCACCATCTCCGTCCGGGCGCGCGGGGTGAGCAGGATCGACAACGCGTCCGCGACCAGGTTGACAACGATGTAGACCGCGGCGATCACCATGGCGAGCGCCTGGACCACCGGGAAGTCGCCGTTGCGGACCGCGTCGACGAGCGCGGCGCCGATGCCGGGGAAGTTGAAGAGGTACTCGACCAGCACGACGCCGCCGACGAGCCAGGCGAGCTGGAGCGCGGACACCTGGACCGTGGGGACCAGGGTGTTGGGCAGCGCGTGACGGCGCAGCACGAGTCGCTCGGGGATGCCCTTGAGCCGCGCCAGCTCGACGTAGTCCGAGTCCATCGTCTCGACGAGGGTGGAGCGCAGGATCCGCGCGAGATAAGGCACCACGGCGATCACCAGGGTGGCGACCGGCAGGATCAGCCCGAGCGGGCGTTGCCAGACCATCGCACCCGCCGGCAGCACCGTGACCGCGGGCAGGATGTGGAAGACGCTGGTCGACAGCAGCGACACGAGCAGGATGCCGGTGACGAACTCCGGGACGCCGGCAAGGGCGAGGGTGACCACCTGAATCGCGTTGTCGATCGGGCCTCCTCGGTGCCGTGCGGCGAGGATCGCGAGGCCGAGCGACAGCGGCACCATGATGAGCGTGACCACCAGGACGAGGAAGGCGCTGTTGGCGACCTTGGCACCGATCAGCTCGCTGACCGGGACGCCGTTGGCGATGGAGGTGCCGAGGTCCCCGCGCAGCAGCCCGGACAGCCAGATCCAGTAGCGCTGGGGCAGCGACTCGTCCAGGTGCATCGCCGCGCGGATCTGCGCGACCCGCTCGGGGCTGACGGCGAAGTCCTTGCCGAGGATCGCGCGGACCGGGTCGCCGAGCGCCGAGGTGGCGACGAAGACGATGAGCGAGACGACCCACAAGGTGAGGACGGCGAGACCAAGTCGCTTGAGGATCCAGCGAGTCCACGCCCGTCCGGCCGATCGCCCCTGGGCGGTGTCGCGGCGGTCCGGCTCGGGCGAGGGGGCCGGTGTGGCTGCGTGGCTGGCTGCGGTCGACATCACTGGTCCTTCACCGTGAACAGGTGGAAGCGGTAGGACGACACGGGTTGCTCGCGGCACGGCACGACGCCGCTGACCTGGCGGGAGTAGCCGTCGACCTGGTTGGCGAACGCCCAGATGATCAGCCCGCCCTCGTCGTACTCGATGCGCTGGGCGTCCTGCAGCAGGGTGCGCCGCCGGGCCGGGTCGGTCTCGCGCCGCGCCGAGGTGATGAGCTCGGTGAACTGCGGGTGGTCGAAGTGAGTCTCGTTGTAGGGCGATGTCTTCAGGGCACACGCGATCGCCTGCGGGAGGTAGAGCCGGGTGGACCAGAAGTCCTGGGCGAAGAGCCACTGGAGGTACTGCGGTCCGTAGAACACGCTGGGGTCGGCCTTCGTGACGCGCACCTGCACGCCGGCCTTGGCCGCCTGCTGCACCAGCAGGTTGGCCGACTCGACGCCGCCGGAGCCGACCGCAGGCGAGGTGACCAGCTCGACCTGGAGGTCCTCGTGGCCGGCGGCCTTGAGTAGGTGCTTGGCCTGGGCGATGTCCTGATGACGCTGCGGCAGCTCCGTGCCGAGGTAGTCCGGGTCGAACGGCCCGTAGAGGTCGTTGCCGACGCGCCCGAACCCCGAGAGCGCCTGGTCGATGAGCTGCTGGCGGTCGACGATCAGCCGCATCGCCTGGCGGACTCGCTTGTCCGAGAACGGTTTTTGATCCACGCGCATGGTGAACGGCACCCAGCCGCCGGTCTCGGACACGAGCGCGTGGGCGCCCTGCTGCCCGATGGCCGAGGCGAGATAGGGCGGCAGGTTGTCGATCGTGTGCACCTGCCCGGCGAGCAGCGCTGACACCTTGGCGGCGTCGTCGCCGAAGTCGAGGATCAGCAGCGAGTCGACCTTGGCCTTGTGGTCCCAGTAGCCGTCGTGCCGGACGAAGTGGCTGCGCTGGCCGGGCAGGAAGCTCTCGTAGCGGAACGGACCGGTGCCGATGGGATGCTTGACGTCGAAGTCGCGCGGCACGACGCCGAGCGAGTAGGACGCGAGCACCTGGTCGAGGATGCTGTGCGGCACCTTGAGCTTGATCCGGTAGGTCTTGTCGTCGAGCGCCTTGCTCGCGGCGAGGTCTACGGTCGGGGCGATGTCGGAGAACAGCGCGGCCGGGTTCTTGGGGTCGGCCATCCGCTCGATCGACGCCTTCACGTCGTCGGCGGTGAGCGGTCTGCCGTCGTGGAAGGTCACGCCCTCGCGCAGGTGGAACGTCCACTCGGTCGCGTCGGCGTTGTGCTCGACCGCCGTCGCCAGCGACGGCTCGATCGTGTAGTCCGGGGTGAACCGCAGCAGCGGCTCGTAGAGGCTGCGGACGCGCGCGATGTCGGGCATGGTCACCGGGAAATGCGGGTCCAGGGTGTCCTTCAGTCCGCCGCCCGTGGCGCCGTGGATGAGCTGTGAGGTGATGGCGTCCGAGGACGCCGAGCAGCCGGCCAGCGACGCGGTCGCGCCGCCCAGGGCCACGGCAGCGCCGAGCTGGAGTGCCTGCCGACGAGTCAGCGGCGGCCCTGCGGATCTACCTCCGGTGTGTGCGGACATCAGTTGAACCCTCCCCGATGAGGTTGGCCCCACTGTAGTGGCAGGTGGCGGCACAGCCTCGGCCGGGTGCAACGATCTGCCTCCGCGCGCCCGGCGGCCAATGGTCCGTTACACCATGGCACCGTATCGAGGTGTAACGTCTACCCATGGCCCTCAACATCAAGAACGATCACGTCTGCGAGCTCGCGCGGCGGGCGGCCGAGCGCACCGGTCTCACGCAGGTGAGCGTGCTGGAGAGGGCGCTGGAGCAGTACCTCGAGGTGCTGGACAGCGCCGCTGCCGCGCCCGACGAGGACGAGGCGGAACGGCGGCGACGGGGTGAGGCCCGGGTGCTGCTCGGTGAGCTCCGGACGCGGCTGACCGACGAGGACCGCGCCGCGATCCGTCAGGGCGCGGAGGGGCTCTACGACGAGGCGGGCCTTTCGCGATGATCGTCGACACGTCGGCGCTGGTCGCCGTCCTGCTGGAGGAGCCCGGGAGCGAGCGCGTGGAGGCGGCGCTCTTCGAGGCGCAGGACCTGGCGATGTCGGCCGGGACGTTGCTCGAGTGCAGCATCGTCCTGCAGCGACGACTGCCGCCGGCGCAGTGGCGGCGGCTGACCCGGCTGCTCGACCTGCTCGGCGTGGTCGTGGAACCGGTCACCGCCGAGCAGGCGGAGGTGGGTCGGTTGGCCTACCAGCAGTTCGGGCCGGGCAGCGGCAGCGGGGCCCGACTGAACGTGGGGGACTGCTTCGCCTACGCCCTGGCCGCGGTCACCGGGCGCCCGCTGCTCTTTGTGGGCGAGGACTTCAACCACACCGACCTGTTGCCGGCGATCTAGGAGCGAGCATGCCCATCACCTTCGAGAACGTCGGGATCGCCGTCCGTGATCTCGAGGAGGCCATCGCCTTCTTCACCGACCTCGGCCTGAGCGTCGTGGGCCGCGACACGATCAGCGGGGAGTGGGCCGACACCGCGGTCGGGCTCGACGGCAACCACGCGAAGATCGCGGTGCTGCAGACCCCCGACGGCAACGCCTGCCTCGAGCTGTTCGAGTATCTCCACCCCCACGCGATCGAGACGAGCCCGACCCGGCCGCACGAGATCGGTATGCACCGCGTCGCGTTCTCGGTGGACGACATCGACGAGTCCCTCGCCATCGCCGCCCAGCACGGTTGCCAACCCATGCGCGGCGTCGCGACCTACGGGGAGGTCTACAAGCTCACCTATCTGCGGGGGCCCAGCGGGATCCTGGTGATGCTGGCCCAGGATCTCACCAAGAGCTGACTCCCGCCGACCCCCAGACTCCTCGGCTCAGTCGATCAGCCCCGCCGCCCGGGCCGCGGCCACGGCGGCGGTGCGCGAGTCGACGCCGAGCTTGCTGAAGACGTGGATGAGGTGCGACTTCACGGTGGCCTCGCTGACGAACAGGCGCGCCGCGGTGTCCCGGTTGGACAGGCCCTGAGCGACCAGCCGCAGCACGTCCAGCTCGCGCGCACTGAGCCCGGCGGTGCGGTTGCGCATGGTGTGGATGACCCGCTCGGTCAGGTCCGGCGACAGGATCGTCTCGCCGGCCGCGGCCTGGGTCACCGCTGCGGCGATCTCTGCGGGGGCCGCGTCCTTGAGCAGGTAGCCCGCGGCGCCCGCCTCGACGGCGCGCACGATGTCGACGTCGTGGTCGTAGGTCGTGAGGATGACCACCGCCGGGGACGCCGCGAGGCCGGCGAGCGCGCGGGTCACGGCGACCCCGTCCATCCCCGCGCCGAGCCGCAGGTCGCAGAGCACCACCTCGGGCGCGGTCTGTGCGGCCAGCTGCACCGCCTCCTCGCCGCTGGCCGACTCGCCGACGATCTCCAGGTCGGGCTGGGCGCCGAGCAGCGCCACCAGGCCGGAGCGCACCACCGGGTGGTCGTCCACGATCAGGACCCGAACGGTCATCGGTGATCCTCCTCGTGGTCGACGGGGTGGCTCGAGAATGCTTGCGTGAGAGGCACATACGCCGAGAGCGCCGTGCCCGACCCGGCCTGGCTCTCGATCTCGAGACCACCACCGAGCTCGCGCAGCCGTGCACGCGACGAGCGCAGTCCGTAGCCCCCGAGCTCCGGTGCGCTCGGCGCCGCCCTCGCCCACGCGGCGGCGTCGAACCCCCGGCCGTCGTCGACCACGTCGAGTCGGACGCTGTCGTCGGACTCGGTGAGCGTGACGACGACGTGCCGCGCGGCGGAGTGCTCGCGCACGTTGGCGAGGGCGCCCTGGGCAGCGCGCAGGAGGGCTACCTCGACGACCGTGGGCAGGGACGCGAGGTCGCCCTCCACCCGCAGCTCGGTAGCCACACCGGTCTCGTCCGCCTGCGCGTCCAGGATCCGGCGCAGCGCGGAGGCGAGCCCGCTGCCCTCGAGCTGCTGGGGCGCCAGCGCGCCCACGACGCGGCGGGCCTCGACCAGGTTGTCGGAGGCCGTGGCCTCAATCTGCGCGAGCAGCTCGGCCCGCCGATCGGCGTCGGCGACGGCACCGGCGCGAGCCAGCAGCAGGATGGACGAGAAGCCCTGCGCGAGCGTGTCGTGGATGTCCCGCGAGAGGCGCGTGCGCTCCGCGAGGATGCCGGACTCCCTTTGCGCAGAGGCGAGCTCGGCGTGCAGCAGCTCGGACTCGGCCTGCGCGCGGACCAGCGACTCGACCAGCCGGCGGCGCTCGATGTTCTCCCGGACCAGGCGCTGCTGACCGCGCGAGAGCGCCAGCGCGAATGCCGCACCCACCGCCGGCCCGATGATCCCGGCCGCACCGGGTGGCGCCCCGAGCGCGTGCCACGGCGCCGCGACGACGACGCCGAGGACCGCGAGACTGAAGGGGAGGGCTACCCGCGTCGTCATGAGGTGACCCGCGAGCAGCCACAGGCTGAAGGCCAGCCAGACGAGCTCGTGCGAGATCAGCACCAGGGCGACCCAGACGAGGGCGAGTCCGAGGAGGAACCAGGCGCCCAAGGCGGGGCGGGGCGCGGACGGCTGGTCCTGGGCGCGGCGCCCGAGCCGCGCGCCGGCGGCGTACCAGCCGACCAGCGCGAGCGTGGCGAGCAGGAGGGGCACGGTGGCAGCGCCGTCCTGCACCGCCCGCACCAGACCGATGACGAGCAGCAGGGCGAAGAGGACGTGCTGGACCGCAGTCATCGAGGAGACGACACGACCGGCGCGAGCGGGATGCACGAGCACGACGCTACTGCGCCGGGTGCGGCTGACGGGACAGGCGAGGTGCGCCACCGGGCCACCAGATGCGGTCGCCGAGCACCGCGAACACCGCTGGCACGACGATCGTGCGCACGACGAAGGTGTCGATCAGCACGCCGAGCCCGACGATCAGACCGAGCTGGCCGAGTGTCACGAGCGGCAGCACACCGAGAGCGGCGAAGACCGCGGCCAGCACGATCCCGGCCGACGTGATCACCCCACCGGTCGCGGCGACCGCGCGGACCATGCCGTCGCGCGTGCCGTGGTCGCGAGCCTCGGAGCGAGCCCGATGCACCAGGAAGATCGTGTAGTCGATGCCGAGCGCCACGAGGAAGAGGAAGGCGAGCAGCGGCACGGGCTTGTCCAGCGCCTCGAACCCGAAGAACGTGCGGCCGACCCAGGCGCCGGCCCCGAGAGCGGCGAGCGAGCTGAGGCAGTTGATGGTGAGCAGCAGCACCGGCGCGACGAGCGAACGCAGCAGGACGGCCAGGGTCAGGCCGCTGACGGCGAGCACGAGCGGGGCGACGAGCAGCAGGTCGTGGTCGGCGCCCGCACGGCTGTCCACGTCGGTCGCCTGGCTGCCGCCGACGAGCGCCTGGCCGGATGAGGCCGCGTGCGCCGCGGTCCGCGCGTCGGCGACGAGCGCACGGCCCGCTGCCGTGCCCGGCGCTGGGGTGCCCGTGACGCTGATCGTCGTCCACGACCGTCCGTCGACCTCACCCGCGGCGCCGGGGCGCACGGAGGCCACCCCGGGCGTGCTGCGCAGAGCCGAGGCGACCTCGGTCGCGCTTGCGGTGGGCGTCAGCACCTGGAGCGGCGCAGCCTCACCCGCGGGGAAGTGCGCGGCGAGCGTCTCCAGCCCGGCCGCGGACTCGCTCGGCACCCGGAACTTCTCGGTCTGGCTCAGTCCGACGCTGGTGCCGACCAGGCCGGTGACCATGAGGGCCAGTCCCGCGAGGGCAACACCGAGGACCGTGGCCGGTCGACGCACCACGCCGCGGGCTACCCGGCCGAAGAGGTTGGTGCGCAACGCCGTTGGGCTGGATTCGTCGAAGCGTGGCACGAACGGCCAGAAGATCCCTCGGCCGCAGAGCACGAGCACCGCTGGGAGAGCGACGAGCACGGCCACCAGCGCGATGAGTAGACCGACCGCGGACGTCACGCCGAGGCCGCGCGTCCCCGGGATGACGGCGAACGTCAGGGTGAGCAGGGCCAGCACCACGGTGAGGTTGCTCGCGACGATGGCGGGCAGCGACTCGCGCCAGGCGATGCGCATCGCGGTGCGGTGGTCGGGGTGGCGGTGCAGCTCCTCGCGGTAGCGGGAGACGAGCAGCAGCGCGTAGTTCGTGCCGGCGCCGAAGACGAGGACGCTCACGATGCCGGAGTCGAACTCCAGCGACCAGGCGGTGCCGAGCGCCGCGGTGACCTTCGCGGCCACCTGGTCGGCGATGCCGACGACGGTCAGCGGCGCCAGCCAGAGGATCGGGGAGCGGTAGGTGAGGAGCAGCAGCAGCGCGACGATCCCGACCGTGACGAGCAGCAACCGCAGGTCCGCGCCGTCGAACGCCGACGCGATGTCTACGCCGAACGCCGGACCGCCGGTGACCTGCACGTCGACACCCGCGGGCGCGTCCGCCGCGACGGCGGCACGCACGCTCTTGACGACCGAGCTGGCTTGGCTGGAGCCGCCGCTCACCTCGACGGGCACCATGACGGTGGCCGCCTTGCCGTCCTTCGAGCCGATCGCGGGCGAGGCGCCGTGGCCGGTCCCCGCACCGACCTCGCGACCGAGCGTGGTCAGCTGGGACAGCTCGGTCGGGGTCAGGGGACCACCGTCCGCACGGGTGGCGACGAGCACCAACGTCTGCACGTCGTGGCCCGGCAGCCGGGCGGCCAGCGCGTCGGCGCGGGCGGACTCGGACGCCACGGGCGCCCCCGACCCGCGCGGTGGCGGGGTCGCGTCCGAGAACGCCGCCATGGTCCCGCCCGCGACGAGCAGGGAGAGCAGCAGCACGAGGGCGGCGATCCGCCGGGTGAAGAGCGTGGTGGTGGGCATGGTTCTACGGTCCTCGCGGACGCCGATCGATCCCACCGGCCGACCTCCACCTTTCGGTGGATTCTCGGCAGGGTCTTGACAACGTACAACCAAGTAGTTGTATGTTCGACTCATGAACGAGAGCAGCGAGGACCGGGCCGACGCCCTCTTCCACGCTCTCTCCGACCGGACCCGGCGTGACATCCTGCGCCGCGTCCTCGCCGGGGAGCACTCGGTCAGCACGCTCGCGGCGCGCTATGACATGAGCTTCGCCGCGGTCCAGAAGCACGTCGCCGTGCTCGAGCGAGCCGGCCTGCTGACCAAGCGACGTCAAGGTCGCGAGCAGCTGGCCAGCGGCGACGTCGCGGCGGTGCGCTCGGTCGCGTCGATGCTCGACGAGCTCGAGGCCGTCTGGCGCGGTCGCATCGATCGCATCGATCTGCTTCTGTCCCAAGACAATCCAGACGACCCAGAGATCACCCCGAAAGGATCATGACCGTGCCTGTCATCGACATCACCAAGGACCTGGACGCCCGCGAGATCACCATCACGGCCGAGTTCGCCGCGCCCGTGGAGCGGGTGTGGGCGCTCTACGCCGACCCGCGCCAGCTCGAGCAGGTCTGGGGCCCGCCCTCGCACCCCGCGACCTTCGCTGAGCACGACCTCGCACCCGGCTCGCGCAGCCTCTACTACATGACCGGCCCTGCGGGAGAGCGCTTCTCGGGCTGGTGGCAGATCAAGGAGGTCGACGAGCCGCGCTCGTTCACCTTCGACGACGGCTTCGCCCACGACGACTTCACCCCCAACGAGGACCTTCCGGTCTCGCACAACGTCTACCGCTTCGAGGCGGTCGACGGTGGCACCCGCCTGACGAGCAGCACGGTCTACGACTCGGCGGAGGCGCTGCAGACCGTCCTCGACATGGGCATGGAGGAGGGAGCGACGTTGGCCATCAACCAGATCGACGAGTTCCTCGCCAAGTCGGCCTGAGTCTCAGACCTCGAACTCGCTCAGCTCGTCCCAGTGGTCGCCGTCCATCCGCACGTTGCGCACCTTGGGCGTGCTGGTGAGGTACTGCGGCAGCTCGTCCTGAGCCTCGCGGAAGTGCGGCGACGTGACGTGCGCCTCCGCGGCGTCGTCCTTGAACGCCTCGATCAGCACGAACTCGGTCGGGTCGTCGACGCTGCGGGACCACTGGAAGAAGAGGTTGCCCGGCTCGGCCCGGGTGGCCTCGGTGAAGTCCCGCGTCAGCTCGACCCACCGGTCGGCGAACTCCGGCTTCACGGGCCACTTCACGCAGATGAAGATCATGACGTCCTCCTCGAGTCGAGGCTAACGGTAGTAGACGGTGGCGCCGACTCCGGTCACGTAGGCGCTGCCGCAGCTGGCGGTCGCGCGCGACCCGTCCTTGGTCCAGGGCGACGACACCCAGTAGGAGCCGCCCTGTCCGGCGCTGTACCAGGAGCACTGCACCTCGAAGCGGTAGATCGTGCCGGCCGGGTTGCACACCACGGACAGGCTGCGCTGGTCGGAGGTCATCGTGCGGCTCGAGCAGTTGTAGATGCTGGCCTTGCCGTCCGCGCTCGCGGCTGGTGCGGTGATCACCGGCACGGCCAGCGCGGCGGCGAGGGCGGCGGCGGACGAGATGAGGCGTCGCTTCATGATTTCCCCTTGCGTCAGGCGCGATCCCCCGATCGCGCGGACGCCCACCGTAGACCGAGAGGGATGGGCCATGCGTGTCGGGTCACCCTGGTGGACCTATCGGGCCATCAGGCCAGCACGCGCTCCAGCACCAGGGCGATGCCGTCGTCCTGGTGCGAGGCGGTGACCTCGTCGGCCGCGGCGAGGGCGTTGGGAGTCGCGTTGCCCATCGCCACCCCGTGCCCGGCGGCGGCCAGCATGGTGAGGTCGTTCTCGTTGTCCCCGAACGCGATCGACGCCGACAGCGGGACACCCAGCGCGGCGCAGGCACTCTCGAGGGCCCGTCCCTTGTGCGAGCCCTTCGCGGTGAGCTCGAGGTAGATCGGGGCCGACCGCGCAAGCTCGCCGAGCCCGTCGAGGCGCTGCCGGACCACCGGCTCGACCTCGACCATGGCCTCGGCGGAGGTGCTCATCAGGATCTTCAGCGGATCGAGGTCCAGCTCGGCGAGGTCTGGGACGATCCGCAGCTCCATGCCGTTGGCCTTCGCCTCGCCGGGCACGTTGACGCCCTCCGGGTCGTTCGCGTAGAGCACCGGGCCGTCGTCGATCATCAGCGCGACCGGCAGGTCGCTCACCGTCCGGTAGACCTCGTCCGCAACGTCCTTGCCGAGCGTCACCTCGCCGAGCACCTCGCCGGTGTCGGCCCGGAGTACCCGAGATCCGTTGCAGGGAGCCAGGATCAGCCCGTCGGTGTCCAGCTCCAGACGCTCGGCGAGGTGGCGCAGCCCGGCCTCCGGGCGGCCGGACGCCAGCATCATCACCAGGCCCGACGCTCGGGCCGCGTCGATCGCCGCCCGGGTCCGCGGCGAGATCGTCCCCTCGCGGGTGAGCAGGGTGCCGTCGATGTCGAAGGCCATCAGGGCGTACGGACCGGTGCGGGGCGTGGGCACGGGATTCCTCTCGGGGCGGTGGGGAGCTGAGGGGGGATCAGCCGTCGCGGTCCGGCGTGGTGAGCCGGGCGACGTGCATCGTCAGGTAGGTGACCTCGTCCTCGCTCACGGGATGGTCGAGGCGCAGCTCGAGGACGGCGCGCAGGCGCAACGCGCACGCACACGCCTCCGGGTAGGCCGTGCGCATGGCGGTGCCGAACGCGAGCTGCCCGTCGTGCAGCTGGCGTCCGGTGCGCGCCCGGACGAAGAAGTAGCGCAGGTGGGTGATGAACCGCGCCGCGTTGACGTCGGACGTGTCGAACGACCGGCCGTAGGTCTGCTCGACGACCTCGAAGAGCTGACCCAGCACGCCGGTCATGGTGTAGGTCAACGACAGGTCGCCCGTGGCGAAGCCGGCGTTGACCAGGTGCAGGGCGATCGGCACCGCCTCGGCGCTCGGCAGCTGCGGCGTGTGCTGGGCGTCGAGCCGGCGGTTGACCACCGCGAGGATGCGTCGGGCCCGCGCCAGCTCGTCGGGATACAGGTGCGCCACCTCGGCCTGCAGCGGGTACTCCAGCTGCAGGCCCCGCCGGTGCCGCTTGATCGCAAAGCTGAGGTGGTCGGCGAGCGCGACGAGCGTCCTGGACCCGGCGGCGTCCCCGACCTCGGCGAGCGCCTCCTGCGCGAGTGCGATGTGCTCGGGCGGGATCTCGGCGAGCAGCGCACCGAGCGCGCCGGGCTCGCGACCGTCCGTCGGGGCGAAGGTCTGCACGATCTTGGCCGGGTCGACCTGCTGACCGGGGCGGGCTGGAAGCCCAGCCCGCGCCCGGTCAGCACAACCTCGCCGCCACCGGCATCCTGCGCCAGCACGACGTTGTTGTTGAAGACGCGCACGACCTTCACGGGGTCAGGCGAGGTTGGCGCCGTTGCTGGCGATGACGTCCCTGTACCAGTCGAACGACTTCTTGCGGTAGCGCTCGAGCGTCCCGTTGCCGTCGTTGTCCCGGTCGACGTAGATGAAGCCGTAGCGCTTCTTCAGCTCGGCGGTCGACGCGCTGACCAGGTCGATGCAGCCCCACGAGGTGTAGCCGAGGAGGTCTACCCCGTCTGCGATCGCCTCGCGCACCTGGACCAGGTGGTCGTTGAGATAGTCGATGCGGTAGTCGTCGACGACCGTCTCGATCCCGTCGACCTCGACGAGCTCGTCGACCGCACCAAGACCGTTCTCGACGATGAACAGCGGCTTCTGCCAACGCTCCCAGTAGTCGTTGAGCACGATCCGCAGACCGACCGGGTCGATCGTCCAACCCCACTCGGAGGCCTTCAGCACCGGGTTCTGCACCCCGCCGAAGATGTTGCCGCCGCCCTCGGTGCGCTTCGCCGGGTCGGCGGTCTCGCACAGGCTCGAGTAGTAGCTGAACGACACGAAATCGACGGTGTTGCGCAGGATCTCGTGATCCTCGTCGGTGATGTCGAGCTCGACGCCCGCCTCGCGCAGGGTGCGCAGGAGGTAGCCCGGGTACTCGCCGCGGCAGTGGATGTCGCCGAACGCGTAGTTGGCATGCTCCGCCTCCTTGGCGGCGAGCACGTCCTCCGGGTCGGGGGTGAGCGGGTAGGTCGGCATCGCCAGGATCATGCAGCCGACCTGGGCCCCGGGGACCATCTCGTGCGCCATCTTGGTGACGAGCGCCGACGCGACGAGCTCGTGGTGGATCGCCTGGTAGAGGTCCTGCTTGCTCAGCTGCTCCGGCGGCGTGGCGATGGCGCCGGACATGAACGGCGCGTGCAGCACCGAGTTGATCTCGTTGAACGTCAGCCAGTACTTCACGCGAGATCCGTAGCGCTCGAACAGGGTTCGCGCGAACCTCTCGTAGAACCCGATCAGCTCGCGGCTCGCCCACCCGTTGTAGGTGCGGGCCAGGTGCAGCGGCGTCTCGTAGTGGGAGATGGTGACGAGCGGCTCGATGCCGTGCTTCTCGAGCTCGTCGAGCACCCGGTCGTAGAACGCGAGGCCCTCCTCGTTGGGCGTCTCCTCGTCCCCGTTGGGGAAGATCCGGCTCCACGCGATCGAGAACCGGAAGACCGTGAAGCCCATCTCGGCGAAGAGCGCGATGTCCTCGGCGTAGCGGTGGTAGAAGTCGATGCCCACCTGCTTGAGGTTGTCCGGCGTGGGGCCCTCCACCGGCGGGGCCATGATCCCCTTCGGCATGACGTCCTGGATGGACAGGCCCTTGCCGTCCTCGTCGTAGGCGCCCTCGAGCTGGTTGGCCGCGGTGGCGCCGCCCCAGAGGAAGCCCTCGGGGAACGTCGTGGTGGTGTCGGTCATGTCTCTCCTCGTGTCGTGGTCGGACGTGTGCTGCGCAGTGGTGGGCCGACTCGTGGTCGGGTCAGCTGACATGTCAGATCTCCAGCGCGAGCACCGGGTCGCCGACCGCCACCTGACCCTGCGCGATGGGGGTCACCGACGTCAGGGCCGCGGTGTTGGTGATCACCATGATGGTCGTCGTGTCATAGCCTGCCGCGCGGACCGCGTCGAGGTCGACGACAGCGAGGACGTCGCCCCGTTCCACATGCTCTCCCTGGGTGACCTTGGTGCTGAAGTGCCGGCCCTCGAGCTGGACCGTGTCGACGCCGACGGGGACGAGGACCTCTACGCCCTCCTCCGTCTTGACGCCGAAGGCGTGACCGGTGCTGGTCGCGGTCATGAGCGTGCCGGACACGGGCGCCCGGACCGTCCCGTCCGTGGGGAGGATGCCGAGCCCGCTGCCGAGCACGCCGGTCGCGAAGACCTTGTCGTTGACGTCCTCGAGGGGCACGAAGGTGCCGGCCACGGAGGCGCTCACGTCGAGCGTCCTGACGGCGGTCGCCATGCCCGACCCGCCGGCCACACCACCGGGTCCAGGCACGGTGTCGAGCGAGCCGTCGTCCGGGATCGCTGCCGCACCAGCGGCATTCGCGCTGTCCGGCTCCTCGCGCGGGCCGAACAGGAAGGTGAGGGTGAAGCCGATCGCGATGGCGACGGCCGTGCCGAGCAGCTGCATGGCGAAGCTGCCGTGCGCCATGTAGGCCGAGAGCCCGAGCAGGGACGGGAAGACGAACGCGTTGTTGGCGCTGCCGCCGGCCGCCGCGATCGCACCACCCACGGCGCCACCCGCGATGCCGAAGTAGAACGGCAGCTTGAGCGGCAGGTTCACACCGTAGATCACGGGCTCGGTCACGCCGGCGAGGAAGCCGGAGAGGGCACCGGGTCCCGCGATCTCCCGACGCTTGGCGCTGCGGGTGCGGACGAACACGGCGAGCGCTGCGGCCGCTTGGGCGAGGACGGCGGAGACGAGCGGGCCGCCGAGCAGCGTGTAGCCCTGCGTCGTCAGGTCGTTGACCATGATCGGCACGAAGCCCCAGTGCAGACCGAACAGCACGAACACCTGCCACAGACCGCCCATGATCGCGCCGGCGAGCCAGGGGGCGACGGCGAACAGGGCGTTGACGCCGCTCGAGATGCCCCGCGCCGCGTAGGTGGTGATCGGGCCGACGGTCATCAGGATGAGCGGCACCATGATGAGGATCGCGAGCAGCGGCGTCATGAAGTTGCGGATCGCCCCGGGGAGCGTGCGGTTGAGGAAGCGCTCGAGATAGCCCTGCAGCCAGACCCCGATGATGATCGGGATGACCGAGCTGGTGTAGCTCATCATCGTCACCGGGATGCCGAAGAAGTGCACGGGGGCACCGGCCGTGTTGAGCGCGACGATGGTCGGGTAGACCAGCGCACCGGCGATCGCCATGGATGTGAACTGGTTGGTGCGGAAGCGCTTTGCCGCCGTGACGGCGAGGAACATCGGCAGGAAGTAGAACACCGCGTCCGCCGCGGCGTTCAGGACGATGTAGGTCTGGCTGGTCTCGGCGAGCCAGTGGAACTGCGCCGCCATCGCGAGGAACGCCTTGAACAGACCCGCACCGGACAGCGGCCAGAGCACGGGCAGGAAGATCGACGAGATCAGCGCGATGAACTGGTTGAGCAGGTTGCCCTTGGGCCCCTCCTCGCCACCGGCGTCGGAGTCCGCCTCACCGCCGAACCGGGTGATCTTGCCGAGCTCCTGGTAGACCTGCGGCACGTCGTTGCCGATCACGACCTGAAACTGGCCGCCGGCCGGCATGACGGCGATGACCCCGGGCAGCTGCTCCACGGCAGCCTTGTCGGCCTTGCTCTCGTCGCGCAGCTTGAGCCGCAGCCGCGTGGCGCAGTGCGTCGCCGTGGCGATGTTGTCCTCGCCCCCGACCTTGTCCACGATGTCTGCGGCGAGCTGCTGATAGTTGACGGACCCCATTGTCGTCCCTGACTTCTCGGGGACCCGGGCAACAAAAAAGACCCGAGACGACGCACCCTCGTGCGGTCTCAGGTCTTGCCTCGTTGCCGAGTCACAATCCTGTGGTTGGTTCCGGTTCAACGGTAGCAGGCTGCCTGAGGGTCGACAAGAGGTGGGGTCCTTGTCGGGGCGCGCTGCCCTGAGCCGCGCTGCTCAGAGCAGCACCGGCCCGACCACGCTCCTGCGCAGGCGCACGCTGAGGACATGAACGATGGCGCTACGACAAGACCCGGCCGGACGCTCGACGAGGACCTGTATCGCGAGCTGTTCCAGCGCCGCACCCTGCTGCTCGGCGAGGCGTTGGAGGACTGGAACTCCAACCGGCTGTGCAACGGCCTGCTCCTGCTGGCGGCGCAGGACGCTGACAGCGACATCCGGCTCCTCATCAACTCGCCGGGTGGGTCGGTGCCCGGGATGCTCGCGATCCGCGACTGCATGCGTGCCGTCGCCTGCGACGTCGTCACGGTGAATCTCGGGATGGCTTACAGCGCAGGGCAGTTCCTGCTGTCGTCCGGGACGAAGGGCAAGCGCTACGCGATGCCGCACTCCAAGGTGCTGCTCCACCAGGGCTCCGCGGGGATCGGCGGCACGGCGATGGACATCGCGATCCAGGCGGACGATCTACGGCACACGCGCGACACCGTCCTGTCGCTCGTCGCAGAGGACACCGGCCAGGACGTCGAGACCGTAGAGCGTGACTCGCGCCGCGACCGCTGGTTCGACGCCGAGGCGGCCCGGCACTACGGCTTCGTGGACCACATCGTCACGACGATGGATCCTGTCCTCGCGTCCGCGCGCAAGGGCGCCGGCACGGGTTTCGCCGGAGGGCCGCGATGAGCAGCTACCCGATCCCGTACGTGACGACGCGGACCAACCAGGGGGAGCGCACCGTCGACGTCTACTCACGGCTGCTGTCCGAGCGAATCATCTATCTGGGCACCGGGATCGACGATGGCGTGGCCAACACCGTGATCGCTCAGCTGATCCACCTGGAGTCCGAGAGCCCGGACCAGCCGATCGCGCTCTACGTCAACTCGCCCGGAGGCTCGATCCCGGCGATGCTCGCGATCTACGACGCGATGCAGTTCGTCCGGTGCGAGGTGCACACGACGTGCGTCGGCGAGGCGGCATCGACCGCCGCGGTGCTGGTCGCCGGGGGCGAGGCGGGTCACCGGTCGATGCTGCCGCACGGCCGGGTCGTGATCCATGCCCCGGCAGCGGAGGGGCGTGGGGCCATCCCGGACCTCATCCTCGAGGCCGACGAGGTCGAGCGGGTGCGCACCCTGCTGGAGGAGATCCTGGCCCGGCACACGGGACGGTCGTGCGAGCAGATCCGCGAGGACACCGAGCGCGACCTGATCCTCACGGCAGAGCGCGCCTTGGACTACGGCGTGATCGACGCGATCATGACGACCCGCGGCGAGCGCTAGGCGGCCAGGCAGATCGGGCCGCGCTCCAGCCGTCCGGCGGCGCGGCGCGCGATCTCGGTGACCGTGAGCTCCAGGGCTCCGGCGACGGCGCCGAGCACCTCCGAGGACGGGTCCTTGCGGCCCCGCTCGATCTCCGAGAGGTACTGCGGGGCGACCCCGGCCCGGCCGGCGACATCGGTGATCCGCTCGCCACGGTCCAGGCGCTCCTCTCGGACCACCTCACCCACGCACTCGCGCCACAGCGGCTCGACCCGGCGGGAGCGGGCGGGAAGACGCACGACATCACCCATGCAGCCACCCTAGGCCCGATCGTCGCCCTGCGGGACCCGCTGGGGCGTGAGAGTGTTGCGGCCATGACCGCCGTCGTCACTGCCGTGTTCACGCCGTTGGAGGGTCGCAAGGACGAGCTCGTCGCCGCCCTGCGCGAGACGATGCCGGGCGTGCACGCCGAGCCCGGGTGCGAGCTCTACGCGATCCACGATGCCGAGGACGGCACCGTCACGATGATCGAGAAGTGGACCACCCGCGAGGACCTGGACGCGCACTCGCGGGGCGAGGCCGTGGCCGCTCTGCAGGCCGCCACCGGTGAACTGCTGGCCGGGCCCGTCGACGTGGTGATCATGACGCCGCTGCCGGCGGGCACGGCCGAGCAGGGCGAGCTCTAGCTTGCGGCCCTGCAGCGCAGCCGCATCCCGAGCACGCTGGCACTGAGCAGGACGGTGCCGGCGATCAGCAGCGCACCGGCAGCGCCGACCGAGCCGTCGCTCAGGTCGAGAGCGGCCTCGGTGACGGCCATGGTGAGGGCGACGACGCCGACGGCCAGGTGCGGCCAGGCGCCGCGACGGACGTAGAGCGCGAAGCAGAGGGTGCCGATGACGGCGAGGGCCAGATAGGCCCACCACCGGTCACCCGACTCGAATGAGAGGAACTGGGCGCCCACGACGGCGAGCACGCCGGAGATGAATCGCCCCAGCTGGCGCTCGCGGAAGGCGCCGGCCTCGGTCAGCAACCCCCACGCGACGGCGGTCACGAGCAGGAGCGCGGCGAAGAGCAGGGCGCTGTGCTCGAGGTCGCCGGTGCCGAACGTGATCACGGCGAGCGCCTGTCCGAGACTCCAGGCGGTGACGAGCTGCGCCACCGCAGACGGGACCACGACGTAGGACAAGCCGGCGAGCACGGTGATGGTGATCAGTGCGAGGCGGGACGCCCAGATGTCGTCCCAGGAGGTGAGCTCCGCGGCCCACACCCCGACGGCGCCGCCGAGGACTGCTGCGCCTCCGACGAGCAGCACGCTCGCGAGGTAGCGACGGATGTCCTGCCCCGCGTCGCGGATCGAGCCGGCGACCCCGAGCCGGGTCGCTGCGAGGCCCGCGCCGACGAGCAGCAGCCCGCTCAGCACGAGGGCCAGGACCCGGGTGAGCGCCGCCATCGAGCTCCACTCGGTGCCGATGAACACCGCTGCTGCGGCGATCACGAGGATGCCGCCGACGTAGCCGGCGATCTCGGTCGCCACGCTGGTGGCGGCTCGTGCGGTGGCGGGTGTTGTGGTGTCGGGTGCGGCGGTGGTGCGGAGGATGTCGAGGGCCTCGGCGCGGCGGGCCGGGTCGACCAGGCCGGCGGCGATCAGGGCGTCGACCGAGGACGTGGTGGGCATGACGGACCGGCTCTCTGGGGTGGACGGTGGGCTCCCCAAGACGAGTCTCCTCCGCGCCCCGGAGCGCCGACAGGGCGCCCCTACTCAGATCCGCCTAGGTAGCAGGGGTCACCGCTCCCCGTAGAGCTCGGGGCGCCGGTCGGCCAGGGCGTCGTTGTGCGGCCCGATCGAGGTGGCGCCGTCGAGGGTGACGTCCGCCGCCACGATGCCCTCGGCGCCGAGCTGGAGCGGCGTCAGCAGGTAGCCGTCGGCGCCGATGATGGTCGACCCGCCGATCCAGTCCACGCCCCGCTCCACGCCGACCCGGTCGGCGATCGCGATCGGCACGCGGTAGCAGCCGGCGCTGGCCTGAGCCTTGATGATCTCCAGCGGTCGCTCGCTCGAGGGGCGTTGCAGCGCAGGCCAGTTCACCGGAGCGCAGACCAGCTCGACACCGAGCTGGCGGGCCTGGCGGACCCACTCCGGGAACTCCAGGTCGTAGCAGACCATGACGCCGAGCGTGCCCGCCGAGGTGGGCACCACGAGCGGCCCGGCCGAGGACGCCGTGAACCATCGGGGCTCCTCGCCCCACAGGTTCACCTTGCGGTAGGTGCCGGCGGTCGCTCCGCGGTCGATCACCACCGCGCTGTTGTAGACCGTGTGGTCGGCACTTTCGGCGAACCCGACGACGACCACCACGTCGTGCTCCTGGCTCACCCGGCGCAGCTCCGCCAGCGCAGGCCCGTCCGGCGTCGAGGCGCCGGCCAGCGCCTCTTCGCTGATCGGTCGGTCGTGCATCGGGACGGCAGATGTCGGACGCCGGGACGGCGTGTCGTGTCCGGCATCTGCATGTTCGGCGCAGTGGGCGGATCTCGACCAGGGCGCGCCTGTCGACCTCTGCGCGGACCCGCGTCGCTGGAGTGGTGGATGGACGTTGCTTCCACCTCTGCGGCGAATGGGGGTGGGGGGTCTGTCAGAGGTGACGGCTAGCCCGGAGATTTCATGGGGTGAGTGACCACTGAACGCGAGAAGTGCCCTTGACCTGCAAGGATGTCGATTGCTGAAGTCGATAACCGCAGGATTCGAAGGGCACTTCTCAGGTGAGTAAGCGTAGCGGGCTGTACCCCCATGTCCGAGTCGACGCCGCTGACGTGCCAGCGGTGGCGCACGCGGGTGGGGCCCTGCTGACCCGCACGGTGCGCGTCTCGGGCCTGGGCACGACGTTGAGCGACGCCCTGCGGCCGTGGCGCAAGAACCTGGCCAGGCACGATCCGGCGAAAGTGGTGACCGACCTCGCGGTCTCGCTGGCGTTGGGTGGGGACGCCTGCCGCGACGCAGCGCTGTTGCGGGACGAGCCGAGCCTGTTCGGGCCGGTGGCCTCGGATGCGACGATCAGTCGCACCATCGCGGCCCTGGCCGGCGACATCGAGCGGGTCGAGAAGGCCATCGCCCAGGCTCGAGCAGCGGCACGCTCGCACGTGTGGCACCTGGCCGGGCGGTACGCCCCGAACCATGACGCGTCAGCGGCCAAGCCGCTGGTCATCGACCTCGACGCGACCCTCGTGACGGCCCATTCGGACAAGGAGCACGCCGCGGCGACGTTCAAACGTGGCTACGGGTTCCACCCGTTGTGCGCCTTCCTCGACCACGGCGCCGACGGGACCGGGGAGCCGCTGGCGATGCTGCTGCGGCCCGGGAACGCCGGGTCGAACACGGCGACCGATCACGAGAGGGTCATCAAGCAAGCGCTGGCCGCCACCCCCGGCATCAACCCTTCACGACCGGGCAAGAGGGTCCTGATCAGGACCGATGGCGCCGGGGGCACCCGTGAACTGTTGTCCTTCCTACACCGGCGCGCAGTGTCGTACTCGATCGGATGGACCCTGCCCGCGACCACCCCCGAGCTGTATCGGCTCGTGCCCGAGGACGTGTGGCAGCCGGCGTACAACGCCGACGGGCCCGGTGCGAAGACCGCATCCGCATCGCCAAAGACACCGGACTGACGAACCTGCCGCTACAGAGCTTCGCGCAGAACCGCCTGTGGCTGCTCCTCGTGCAGGTCGCGAACGACCTCCTCGCGTGGATGAGCATGCTCGCGCTGGCCGGGCATCCCGCGCGGCGGTGGGAACCCAAAGCCCTACGCCACCGCTTGTTCACCAATGCCGCAACCCTGGCGCGCACCGGACGACAGCGGCTACTGCACGTGAAGAACACCGCCCCGTGGGCGTCCCTGTTCACCACCGCGTGGACCAACCTGAGGGCGCTGTCCCCGCCCTGACCGGCAACCCCACCCGCCGCGACGACCCCAGCACGCCCTCATCGTTCGTGGAAGACGACGCCCACCCGCAGCGACATGCGGGCCAGTGGCGTACTCACCTGCCAGAATCAGCCCCATCGAACGGCAACGACGCCGGCTACGCCGACCCCGTCGCCCGATGAAACATCCGGGCTAGAGTCGCGGCAACGAGATGAAGAGATCGATGGGCTGACGGTTCGGTCGTTGACTGTCATTGCCGGGGCGGCCAAGCCCCGGCTACTGGTTGGCGCGAATTCAGTGAGGAGTCAGAGAAGTTCAGCGTTTTGGGGTCGAGCGCATCAAGGCACGAGGTTGCGTTCTCGCCTGTCCTCATGCATTGAGAAGGGCCTGACTACGTAGCGCCTTGCCCGTCAATTCCATTGTTGCTCAGAGTGATTTACCCATTTGACCCTGATGTGAGAATCAAGAGAAGAGTAGGGTAAGGAAATGAAAACACCTGCAGCCCAGACGGATGCGACCGCTCGAGCGGCGATCCGGCTTGCGCTGGTGGGTGATGCCCAGAGCGACACGGACGTCTCGAACGACACAGCCGCTGTCGGTGCCTTCGCTGCCGCGATCGCCCCCGACGCGTCCAACGTCGCGCGTGCGGCTTCGGTGGAGGTCGCCGACGTGGCTGCGTTCACGCAGCGGCTGGCTGCCCTGACGGTGGCCGCGCTCTCCGCGCCGTCCCCTGCCTCGTCCGCTACTTCCACGTCGCCATCTCCGTCCATGTCCACGGCGCCTGCCGCCACTGCCTCCATGCCCGATCCCACCGCGGACGGATCGAGCGCGGAAGGTTCCAGTGCGGCGGTCCGGGGCGGCAGG
The DNA here is from genome assembly GCF_022568835.1 of Arsenicicoccus piscis. Classification (GTDB taxonomy): domain Bacteria; phylum Actinomycetota; class Actinomycetes; order Actinomycetales; family Dermatophilaceae; genus Arsenicicoccus; species Arsenicicoccus piscis. The sequence continues at coordinate 14,200 of NZ_JAKZHV010000003.1, read as the reverse complement.
TCGAGTGCCGAGCTGGTGGAGCTGCTCGCGTCCCTCGAGGTGCTGAAGTCCGCGGCGGCTGCCGCCCAGGCGGTGGCCGCGGTCCGGTTGGACCAGGTGGTCCGCGCTGAGCAGGACGCGGCTGGGCTGCGCAAGGCCAAGCAGGGCGGTGGAGTTGGCGCGATGGTCGGGCTGGCGCGGCGGGAGTCGCCATGGAAGGGCGCCCGGCTGCTGGGACTGGCCAAGGCATTGGTGGCGGAGCTGCCTGGCACGCTGGATGCCCTGCGGGAGGGCGCGTTGGGCGAATGGGCGGCGACGGTCGCGGCGCAGGAGACGGCATGCCTGGAGCCCGATGATCGGTTGCTCGTGGACGACGAGCTCGCCGGCACACCGCAGGCGCGGGAGCGGCTGTCCCAGATGAGTGTGGAGGAGGTGCGCGCCGCCTACCGCGCGGCGACCTACCGAGCCGATCCACAGGCGGTGGTGGACCGAGGCCGACACGCAGTGAAGGATCGTCGGGTCAGCTTCCGGCCGGCGGCGGATGCGATGTCGTGGGTGTCCGGATTCTTGCCGGCTGCGGACGGGGTGGCGTGCCGGAAGGTGTTGGAGGACTACGCATCGACCCGCCGTTCCCAGGGGGACGAGCGTGGCCGTGGTCAGCTGATGGCGGACCGGTTCGTGGCGTTGCTGACCGGTCGCGACGCGGCCGACCCCATCCCGGTCGAGGTGCAGCTGGTCCTGACCCGCGACGACCTCGCTGCAGCAAGCCGGCCCGCCCCGAGCGACAGCCCCGCCGACCCGACCGCAGGCTCGGCCGGGTGCCCGACCTGCGACAGCAAGGACTTCGCTGCCGCCGAGGGTGACGGTTCCGCGAAGGCCGGTTCCGCGCAGACCGACACGGCGCCGACCGATGCTGAACGCGTCGGCTCGGGCGGGGGTGGGGGCTGTGGGGCTGGGTGGCTGGTCGGGTACGGCCCGGTGCCGGCCGAGACGGTGCGGGCGCTACTGGCGCCGAGGCCGGTGCCGGAGGGGTTCAGGCTGGTGCAGGAGCACGGCTTCCTGACCCTTCGGGTGCGATCGAGCGTGTTGCCGACGGTGCCCCTGGAGCGTCGACCGACAGCGGAGGAGCTGAGGGGATACCAGGCGTGCCAGCGGAACCTGGACGCCGTGCTGCGTGCCGCCCTGGCCGCCAACACGTCATCGAGCCGAGCCGCCTCATCGGCCCCGGGAGCACCGGGAGCACAGGGAGCACCGGGGGCCGCGACCGGTGATGGGACTGGCCGACCGAGGCTGAGGGTGGTGGGTGCGGACGAGCGTGCCGTCCAACCACCCGTCGCGCCGCTGGTCCCAGCGGCCGACCCGGGATGCGACGCGGAACCTGACCCGGAACCCGATCGGCCGGCTGAGGCTGCGCCCGGCTCGGCCGTGCGATGGTTGGACGAGGCACGGGTGCGGGTGCGCAGGTTGTTGGCCGACCCATTCACCGGGACGGTGGTCGATCGGGAGCCGAGGCGTCGGTTGTTCAGCGCCGGGGAGCGAGCTCTGGTGACGGCTCGGGATCGGGTGTGCGCGATGCCGTGGTGCGACGCGGTGATCCGCGAGATCGACCATGCGATGCCGTACTCCGACGGCGGGCCCACCGTGATCGCGAACGCGCAGGGGCTGTGCCAGGCCTGCAACCTGGTCAAGGAGCTGCCGGGTTGGAGCCACCGGCGCGAGCCGGACGGCCATGGGTCGACCTTCCTGGAGGTGACGACCCCTGCGGGGCAGCGCTACACCAGCCGACCGCCGGACACGATGGCCTACCAGCGGCGACGGCAACACGGGCGCTGAACGCTTGGGCGCGGCCCGCGGCCTTGTGCCGGCGTCGGGCGCGGGTCACGATGGGTCGATGAGCCGCTCACGAAGGCGTGGCACGACTCTGCTGGCCGGGGCCGCCCTGGCGTCGATGCTCGCTGCCGGCTGCGGAGACGGAACGGGGAGCGGGAGCGGGAGCACCCATCCGACCACGAGCTCTACGACGACGTCTCCCGCACCCACGGCCACGAGCGCGGTCTGCTTCGGGGCGAAGGTGTGGGGGGAGAAGACCACCACCCTCACCGCGCCCGGGATCTCGCTCGCCGGAGCCGTCGTGGGCAGCGGACCGAATGCGGCGGTGTTCCTGCACCAGTCCGACCAGAGCTACTGCGGGTTCTGGCCGTACGTGAGCGCGCTACCGGCGGGCTCGTTGCACGGATACCTGTTCGGGCTGTGCGGATTCGGCGACTCGACCTGCTCGACCGAGGCGACCGTCGACCGGCGAGCCCAGATCGCGCTGCTCGTCAGCTCGGCCCGCAAGGCTGGTGCCAAGCGGGTCACGCTGGTGGGTGCGTCGATGGGTGGAGCACTGGCGGCGGGCTACGCCAAGGCGGTGGGGGCGGACGCCGTCGTCGACCTCTCGGGGCCGCCGGCGTGGTTCGAGGCCCCGACCTCCGCCGCGGCGGCGCCTACCCTGACCATGCCCCTGCTGGTCGTGCTGGGAGCCCCGGACTCCTCCCAGCGTGAGCGCCTCGAGGCGATGGTGGCGGCAGCTCCGACGCAGCACAAGGCATTTCGGTGGGTCCCGGACGGCGGCCACGGCTGGGATCAGCTGACCACGGGCACCGGCGAGGTCTCCGAGGTCGGCCGCGAGGTGCTCGAGATGGTGCAGGGGTCAGGTCCCCGGCCGTAGCCGCTCAGGCCGGTGAGAGATGATGGCTGGACCGCACCCGACCGGAAGGCACCATGGCTTCGCTCACCGCCCGCCCCGCCCGCCTCTACGGAGCCCTCGCTCGCGCCGAGATGGTGACGTGGACCCTGCTGCTCCTCGGCATGGCCGCGAAGTACGCCCTCGGCGCCGACTGGGCGACCCGGATCGCCGGCGGCATCCACGGTTTCGTGTTCCTCTCCTACTGCGTCGTCACCGTGCTCGTCGCCGTCGACCATCGCTGGCGCGCGCGTGACCTGCTCCTCGGGCTCGCCTCCGCGGTGGTGCCGTATGCCACGGTCCCGTTCGAGCGCTCCGCCGAGCGCCGCGGGCTGGTCGAGGGCGAGTGGCGCCTCCTGCAGTCCGACGGCCCTCACCCCACCAGTCCCGTAGACCGTGCCGTCGCCTGGGCGCTCGGCAGCCCGGCACTCGCGGCCGTCGGTGCGGTCGTCGTGGTCTCGCTGATCTTCGCCGGGCTGCTGCGCCTCGGCCCGCCCACCCAGTGGTTCTCCTGATGACGTCGCAGCCGGTCGTCCGCACGAGTCGCGGTGCGGTGCAAGGGTGCTGGCGAGACGGGTCGGCCGCCTTCCTCGGCATCCCGTTTGCCGAGGCGCCGGTCGGTGCCTTGCGGTTCGGTGCGCCCGTGCCGCACGGACCGTGGGACGGCGTGCGGGACGCCACGGTCTACGGGGCGACGGCGCAGCGCCGACCGTTCGGTGAGGTGACCGCGATCCCCGAGCCGTCCATCCCGGGTGAGTCCACCCTCAACGTCAACGTGTTCACGCCGTCGCCCCAGCCGGCCGAGCCGACCGAGCTCCTCCCGGTCCTCGTCTGGATCCACGGTGGTGGCTACAAGGCCGGGTCGCCGGCGAGCCCGTGGTACGAAGGGGCCGCCTTCAACCGCGACGGTGTCGTCACCGTAACCCTTTCGTATCGGCTGGGATTCGACGGGTTCGGGTGGGTCGAGGACGCGCCGCACAACCGTGGGCTGCTCGACCAGATCGAGGCGCTGCGGTGGGTGCAGCGCGAGATCGCGGCGTTCGGCGGTGACCCCACGCGGGTGACCATCGCCGGTCAGTCCGCCGGCGGCGGCTCGGTGCTCGCCCTCCTCGCGTCGCCGATGGCGCGAGGCCTCTTCCACGGAGCCATAAGCCAGTCCGGCGCGCTCGATCCTCCTTCGAAGGCGGACGCTCGCGCCCTCGGGCAGCGGGTCGCGGAGCTCGCCGGGGTGCCGTGCACCCGTGCCGGGCTCGCTGCGCTGAGCGAGGACGAGCTGCTCGACCTGCAGGACACGGTCGAGGCCGAGCGGGCCCGCCACCCGCAGTCGGTCGCCCAGGCCGTGACCGACACGGTCGCCGCGGGGCTGGACCTGATCGCGTTCGTGCCCTACCTCGACGGCGAGGTGCTGACCACGGAGACCGACCTCGCGGCAGCACTGAGCGACCCCGCGAGCCAGTCGATCCCGTTGCTCATCGGCTCCACGGCGCACGAGTTCACCCAGGTGGGAGCGATGTTCGCCGAGCTGCCGGGGGATCTGGGTGCCGCACTGGCCGATTCGCGCCTCGACGCGGCCGCGCCGCAGCTGCTGGAGTCGTTCGCCGATCTGCCGGAGGCACCCGGCTACGGGCTCGGGCAGCTCATTACCGAGCTCACCTTCCGGGTGCCCGTGGTGGCCGTGGCCGGCGCGCGGGACGAGGGTGCCACGTGGGTCTACGACTTCGCGTACGCCCGACCCGGCGACGGGCTGGCACCGCACTGCGTCGACCTGCCGTTCGTGTGGGACTGTCTCGACGCCGAGCGGGTCACCGCCTCCACCGGTGACGACCCGCCCCAGGCCCTTGCCGACGAGATGCACTCGGACTGGGTCGAGTTCGTCCGCACCGGCGCGGTGAGCTGGCCCCGCTGGGACCAGACCGAGCACACCACCAAGACCTACGCCACGCCGTCCCGGGTCGGCCCGGGCTACGCCCTCGAGGTCGCGCTCGAGCAAGCGGGGAGCCACGCATGAGCACCCTGCTGACCCAGGTGGGTGACGACCTCTTCCACGGCGCCGGCACGGCGTCCAGCTGGTTCGTCGTCCGGGACGGGCGTGACCTCACGCTGGTGGATTCCGGCTACCCGGGCGACTACCCGCGGCTGCAGGCGTCCATCGAGTCGATCGGTCACCAGCTCGGCGACGTGCGCGGCGTGCTGCTGACCCACGGGCACATCGATCACTTCGGTGGGGTGAACCGGCTCTGGCGCGAGCACCGGGTGCCGACGTACCTGCACCGGCTCGAGCTGCTCAACGCGAAGGCGGCGACGCGTCAGCAGGCCAGCCCCCGTGACGTGCTCGTGCGCGCCTGGCGCCCGCGGGTGGCGTCGTGGGCGGTGCGCATCATCCGCGCGGGCGCGCTGCAGAAGGACGACCTGGAGCACGTCGTGCCCTTCGACGACACAACACCCCTCGACCTGCCGGGGCGCCCCGTGCCGGTGCTCAGCCCCGGGCACACGAGCGGGCACACGGGCTACTCGTTCCCGGATCGTGGTGCGCTGGCGACCGGAGACGCGGTCGTCACCGGCCACCCGTTGGAGGACCGCACCGGGCCGCACCTCATCCCCGACTTCTTCACCCACGACCTCCCGGGCGCGCGCCGGTCGCTGGACGTGCTGGCGGCCGTGGTCGCCGAGACGTTGCTGCCGGGGCACGGGCCGGTGTGGCGCGGCCCCTGGGCGTGAAAGGGTCGACCCATGGGATCCACGAACCTGCCCCAGTCCCTGCCTGACTCGCTGATCGACGGCCTCGACGTCCGGTCCGTCGAGCCGCTGAGCGGTGGCGACATCGCGCTGGCCTACCGGCTCGAGACCCCGGACGGACCGCTGTTCCTCAAGACCAAGGAGCAGCCGACACCCGACCTGTTCGAGCGGGAGGCTGCCGGTCTGACGATCCTGCGGGAGCACGCCCCGGCCGAGCTGGGCGTCCCCGAGGTGATCCGGTCCGACTCGAGCGGGCTTGTGCTGCAATGGATCCCGCAGGGACGGCCCAAGCGCGACACCGAGGCCGAGCTGGGCCGCGGGCTCGCCGCTCTGCACCGCACCACGCACGAGACGTTCGGCGCGATCGACACCGCGCTCGCGGGCTACCTCGGCTCGGCGCAGGTGGACCTCACACCCACGAAGACGTGGCGAGAGTTCCTGGTGGAGCACCGGATTCGTCCGCTCACCCGCCGAGCCGTCGACGAAGGCGCGCTCGACCCCCAAGCCCTCGAACTCGTAGACCGGCTGGCCGCCAAGGCGGACGAGCTCTGCGGCCCGCCCGAGCCGCCGGCGCTGGTGCACGGCGACCTGTGGGCGGGGAACCGCGTCGTGGACACCGACGGGCGCAGCTGGCTGATCGATCCGGCCGCGCACTGGGCGCACCGGGAGTACGACCTCGCGATGATGAACCTCTTCGGCGGCTTCGGGGACGAGTGCTTCGCGGCCTACGACGAGGCGTTCCCGCTGGCCGCCGGCTGGCGCGAGCGGATCCCGTGGAACCAGCTGCCGCCGCTGCTGGTGCACGCGATCCTCTTCGGCGGGGGCTACGGCGGCGCGGCGCTGCGCGTGATGCGTTCCTACCTCTGAGCTGAAGCCTGCGGAGCTACAGCAAGGCCTTCAACGCGCTGGTGGCATCGCGCAGGAAGCGGGTGACGACCACGCGCTCCTCGTCGGTGAGCCGGGCGTCGAGGTCCGCGAGGCCTTGGAACATCGGTTGCAGCAGGGTGAGCGTCTCGCGCATCCCCGAGTCGGTGAGTCGGACGACGGTGCGCCGCCGGTCGGTGTCGTGGGGGAGCCGCTCGACGTGACCGCGGGCCTCGAGGCGGTCGACGATGCCGGTGGCGGCCGCCGACGAGATGCCGAGGACGCGGGCCAGCTCGGCCGGGCCGAGGTCCTCGGTGACGAAGTGCCGCAGCGACCGCATCTCGCTCTCGCTGAGGTGGGCCCGGCGCGCCAGGGTGGGCAGCGTGCTGTCCGACACCTGCAGCAACGTGTCGAGGGCCTCGATGGCCTCCGAGGGCCGCCAACCGGCGTGGGCCCCGGTGACCGCGAGGTCGGGGCGCTCGGCAGGGGCGGAGGACATGGCCCCCATCATGGCGCAGGCCGCTCCGGACTTCCATATCCTTCACGAACTTAGTAACCTGCTGAAATGGTTTCCTGGACGAAGCGCAACGCCTGGTCGGTGCTGGCCCTGGTCGTCCTGCTATTGGGCGTAGCCGTGATGGCCGGTCTCGGTGAGGGCGAGCGCACCCGCGCGGCGACCGACACGCTGGCCGCGGGGTCCCAGTCGGCGCGGGTCGCCGAGCTGCAGGAGCAGCTGCCCGCGAAGGACACCAGCACCGCGATCGTGCTGTTCAGCAGCGCGGACCGGATGACGCCGGCCCAGCTGGCGACCGTGCGCGAGCGGGCGGGCAGGCTCGCCGGATCGGCCCAGGTGCCGCTGATCCCGAGCGAGGACGGCACCGCGGCCATCGTGCCCATCGTTCTCAAGGGCACCTCCGCGACCGTGGCCGCCGACGAGGTGGGTGCGCTGCGCACGGCGGCGAAGGCCGACCTGCCCTCCGGCGTCAGCGCCCAGGTCACCGGACCGGCGGCGGTGCAGGCCGACCTGGCGGCGGTCTTCGAGGGCGCCGACATCCGGCTGCTCGCGTCGACCGCGCTGGTGGTCGCCGTCCTGCTGGTCTTCACCTATCGCTCACCGGTCCTGTGGATCATCCCGCTCACCGTCGTCGGCGTGGCCGACCGGCTCGCCGCGGTCCTCGCCACGCACGTCCTCGCCGCGTTCGACGTCGCGTGGGACGAGAGCACCACCGGCATCCTGTCCGTGCTGGTCTTCGGCGCCGGCACGGACTATGCGCTGCTGCTCATCGCCCGCTATCGCGACGAGCTGCGTCGCCACCCCGACCGGCACGTCGCGATGCGGATCGCCGCACGCCAGACCGTAGAACCGGTGGTCGCCAGCGCGACGACGGTCTTCGTCGGCCTGCTCACCCTCCTGCTCTCGCTCTTCCCGACGACGCGCGGACTCGGACTGGCTTGTGCCGTGGGCGTGCTCGTCGCCGCGTTCTTCGCCCTGGTGGTGCTGCCGGGTGCGCTGGTGGCGTTCGGCCGGTGGATCTTCTGGCCGCGCGTGCCGCACGTGGGTGACACCTCGGCCGTCGACTCCCGGTCGATCTGGCGACGCGTGGGCGACGCCGTGTCGCGTCGCCCGGTGGCCGTGGCGCTGGTCAGCACGATCCTGCTCGCCGCCGCAGGGTTGGGCGTCCTGGCGGTCAAGACCGGGCTCTCCAGCTCCGACCAGTTCCTGCGCAAGCCCGAGGCGATCGCTGCCGCGGAGCGACTCAGCACGTCCTTCCCGGCCGGGTCGGCCGAGCCGATGATCGTGATGACGACCCCCGCGCAGGCGGCCGACGTGACGGCGAGCATCAAGGCGGTGCAAGGCATCTCGTCGGTGCGTCCTGCCGCGAGGACCGCCTCGCTGGTCGAGCTGCAGGCCGTCTCGACCGCACAGCCCGGCACCGAGCAGTCGCTCGACACGGTCTACGACGTGCGTGGTGCGGTGGCGAAGTACCCAGACACGTCCGTTGGCGGCAGCGAGGCGCAACGCCTCGACGAGGGGGACGCGACCTCGCACGACCGGGCGGTGATCTTCCCGCTCGTGCTGGGGCTGGTCTTCGTCGCGCTCATCCTGCTGCTGCGCTCGCTGGTCGCGCCGGTGGTGCTGGTCGCGACGGTGCTACTCACCTATGTGGCCGCCCTCGACATCGCGTGGTTGGTCTTCACCCAGGTGCTCGGCTTCGAGCGGCTGGACGCGGGGGCGCCGTTGCTCGCGTTCGTGTTCCTCGTGGCGCTGGGCGTGGACTACAACATCTTCCTCGTGACACGAGCGAAAGAGGAAGCGGCAGAGCATGGTTCGCGTGCAGGCATGCTGCGGTCGCTCACCGCGACCGGCGGCGTGATCACCAGCGCCGGCATCCTGCTCGCGGCCGTCTTCGCGGTCCTCGGCGTGCTGCCGCTCGTCGTCCTGGCGCAGCTCGGCGTCATCATCTTCATCGGCGTGCTGCTCGACACCCTCGTCGTGCGCACGGTGCTCGTCCCCTCGCTCGCGCTGATCCTGGGCGACCGGTTCTGGTGGCCGCGGTCGCTCTACACCGGCGCGCACCGCGGCTGACTGGCGTCCGGCTACGCCGCCCACGGCAGCGTGAGCCGCACCTGGAAGCCACCGCTGCGCGTGCTGCCGTGCTCCAGCCGGCCGCCGGCGATGGCGGCGCGCTCGGCGATGCCGACCAGCCCGAGGCCGGAGCCGGCGGGCGTGACAGGAGTCAGGGGTGACGCCGGCACCGTGGCCGGCACCGCCTCGCCGGCGCCGTTGCTGACCTGCGTCACCAGCTCGTCGCCCGGCCGACCGGTGACCCGGATGGCGACGGCGGCGCCGGGGGCGTGCTTGCGGGCGTTGGTCAGGCACTCCTGCACGGTGCGGTAGACGTGGCGACCGACCTCGCGCGAGGGCCGCTCGTCACCGAGGTCGAGGGTCAGCTGCACGAGCTGGCCGCTGCGGCGGGCCTGCTCGACCAGGTCGCCCAGGTCGTCGATGGTCGGTTGTGGCGGCTCGACGGTCAGCGGCGACGCGTCCTGCTCTGTCACGGCTCCCTGCTCGCGCAGCACGCCGAGCACCTGGCGCAGCTCGGCCAGCGCCGTGACGGCCGACTCCTGGATGACCTCGGCCTCCTCGCGGATCTGCTTGCTGGTCAAGTCATCTCGATAGGTCAGGGCGCCGGCGTGCATGGCGATCAAGGAGATCCGGTGGCCGACGATGTCGTGCATCTCGCGCGCGATGCGGGCCCGCTCGTCGGTGCGGGCCCCGGCGATGCGCAGCGCGTGCTCGCGCTCGAGGTCGGCGATCCGCTGGCGCTCGGTCTCGGCCAGCTGGCGACGGGTGCCGAGATAGAGACCCCAGGCGACGAGAGCACCGGTCAGCACCACGCCGAAGATCATCGGCACCCACCACGGCCCGGAGTCCGGGGTCGGCATGACGACGAACTCGTAGACATAACCCGCCACGATCGATCCGACGGCCAGCGGGACGATCTCGGCCGTCCGCCGGCGGGTCGAGACGGACACCAGGCAGACCATCGACGCCACCCCGGCGATGGCGGAGACGGTCGACAGCGCCAGCGTCGCGTAGGCGATCGGCAACGGCCAGCGCCGGTGGAACCACAGCAGCACCAACGAGATCGGCCCGGCAGCGAAGAGATCGAGGGCGAGCAGGGCGCCCGCTCGGGATGGCTGCTCCGGGGCGTCGGGCATCCCGACGAGCACCGTCCCGATGAGCAGCAGCCCGATGAGCGCCGTGACGACGATGCGCCACAGCTGCTGCCCGCGCGTGAGGGGCGGCTCGGTCGGGGCCCAGGACATGGCTCTACCGTAGCCAGCCGGTGGGGCTGCGCGCGTCAGCCGAAGGTCGCACCGATCATCCCTAGGTCGTAGACCTTCGGCCATCGACCTTCGTCCCCTCGACGGATGTGCCCGCCCACGGCGGCAGGCGAGGGTGGAGCCATGATCACCTTCGAGCACCTCACCAAGCGCTACGGATCCTTCACCGCCCTGGACGACGTGACGTTCACGGCGAGACCGGGAGTCGTGACCGGCTTCCTCGGGCCCAACGGTGCCGGCAAGTCGACCGCGATGCGAGTCGTCACCGGGCTCACCCCGGCCACGTCCGGGACGGCCACGATCCTCGGCCGCCCCTACGCGCAGCTGTCGAACCCCGCCGCGCAGGTGGGCACCCTGCTCGACGCGTCGGCGCAGCACGCGGGCCGCACCGGCCGCGAGATCCTCACCCTCGGCGCGATCGCCGTCGGGGTGCCGCGCAGCCGCGTCGACGAGCTGCTGACGCTGGTCGGGCTCGACGAGGGCGAGTCCCGTCGGCGCCTGCGGGACTACTCGCTCGGCATGCGCCAGCGGCTCGGGATCGCCCACGCGCTGCTCGGTGACCCCGAGGTCCTGATCCTCGACGAGCCGGCGAACGGCCTTGACCCGCAAGGGATTGCCTGGATGCGCGAGCTGCTGGGGGGCTTCGCGCGTGAGGGCCGGACCGTGCTGCTGTCCTCGCACCTGCTGCACGAGGTGCAGCTGATCGCCGACGACATCGTCATGATCGGCCGGGGTCGGATCCTCGCCCAGGGCCGGCTCGACGAGCTGGTCGCCCAGGGCGGCATCACCGTCCGCAGCCTCGACGACGCTGCCCTCACCGACGCCCTGCGCCGCGACGGCCTGGTCGTCACGTCCACCAACGACGCCCTGGTGGTCGACGGCACGCCGGAGCAGGTCGGCCGCGCCGCCCTCGCCGCCGGCGTCGTCCTGCTCGAGCTGCGCCAGCAGGAGCGCGACCTCGAGCGGATGTTCCTCGACCTCACCAGCAGCACCGACCGCGGCCACCAGGCTTCCGACACGCAGGCCATCGACACGCACGCCACCGACACCCAGGAGAGTGCAGCATGAGCACGTCCGCCCTCACCCACGACCCGGCTGCGACCAACGCGGCCAACGCGGCCAACGCGGCCAACGCGACCGGGCCCGCGGACCCGACCACCCGTTCTACCGGTGGCAGCGCGGGGACCGGATCGCCCGGCATCCCGTTCGGCCGACTGCTCCACCTGGAGCTGCGCAAGCTCGTCGACACCCGCTCCGGGCGCTGGCTGCTGATCATCACCCTCGGGCTGGTGGCCGCGATCAACGTCGGCTTCCTCATCTGGGGCGACCACAGCACGACCGGGCTGACGACCTTCGTCGGCGGCTCGTCGCAGGCCATGATGCTGCTGCTGCCCGTCCTCGGCATCCTCGCCGCCACCAGCGAGTTCTCTCAGCGCACCGGCCTGGTGACGTTCACCCAGGAGCCGCGTCGCCTGCGCGTCGTGCTGGCCAAGACTCTGGCGGCGCTGACACTCGGCCTCGCCTCGATGGCCGTCGCCCTCCTGGTCGGCGTCGTCTCCACCGGGATCGCGGTCGCGATCCACGACCCGGTCGACCCGTGGCACATCGGCTGGGGCGCCCTCGGCGGCGTGCTCGCCCAGCTGCTCAACCTGCTGCAGGGCGTGGCCTTCGGTCTGCTCCTGACGGCTCCGGCCGCGGCCATCGCCGCGTTCTACATCGTCCCGACACTGTGGATGTTCCTCACCGGGATGATCAGCGCCCTGCGCGACGCCGGCCCGTGGATCGACATGGCCCGTTCCACCGAGCCGCTCGTCATGGGCACCATGAACGGTGAGGCGTGGGCCCACCTCGCGTCCGCGGCCGCGATCTGGACGCTGCTGCCGTTCGTCGTCGGGTGCGTCCTGATCTCCCGCCGCGAGATCAAGTAGAACCATCGCCCCGTCCCGGCGTCAGGTGGCGTCGAGCGCCCGGACCGGCCACGATCGTGTGGTCGGTCCGGACGAAGGAGAGGGATCACGGATGACGAGCTCTGGGTCGGTGCAGGTGCTGGGGGGCCGCGAGGTGCCGCTCGGTGGCATCCGGGCGCTCACGGTCCGGCGCACGCTGCCGCACCGCGACCGGTCGTTCGTGGGGGCGTGGTGCTTCGTGGACCACTACGGTCCGGTCGACGTCGACCCGGACGGCTCCGGCGGCATGGACGTCCCGCCCCACCCGCACACCGGGCTGCAGACCGTGTCGTGGCTGTTCGCCGGGCACATCGAGCACCGCGACTCCGCGGGTGTGCTCGGCCAGGTGCTCCCGGGCGAGGTCAACCTGATGACCGCGGGTGACGGGATCGCGCACTCCGAGGTCTCGGTCGCCGGTCCGTCGGTGCTCCACGGCGTCCAGCTGTGGGTAGCCCTTCCCGACGAGTCCCGTTCTGGCGAGCGCGAGTTCGAGCACTACGCCCCCGATCCGGTAGACCTCCCGGCCGGCTCCGGGACCGCGCTCGTCTTCCTCGGGTCGCTGGAGGGGATCGCGGCGTCACCCGTGCACACCTACACGCCGTTGCTCGGCGCGCAGCTCGACCTGGTTGCCGGCGCCCGGCTCGAGCTGAGCGTCGACCCCGGCTTCGAGCACGGCCTGCTCGTGGACACCGGGTCGGTGACCTTCGAGGGCCGACCGCTCGGGCCGGCCGACCTGGGGTGCGTGGACGAGGGTCGCGACCGGCTCGTCCTCGAGGTGGGTGACGATCCTGCCCGGGTCGTACTGCTCGGCGGCACGCCGTTCGAGGAGGAGATCGTCATGTGGTGGAACTTCGTCGGCCGAAGCCATGACGAGGTGGCCGCTGCACGAGAGCAGTGGGAGGCCGGATCCGACCGGTTCGGCACGGTCGATGGCTACGAGGGCGAGGTGTCGCGCATCCCGGCGCCGCCGCTGCCGGGGGTGCGGCTGAAGTCCCGTGGCCGGCGCGGGCGGCGGTAGCGATGACCACGGTCGACGGCGACCAGCGGCAGGGCTCGACGAGCATGGGGCGGATCGCCCTGGCGAGCCTCGTCGGGACGACCATCGAGTTCTACGACTTCTATGCCTACGGCATCGCGGCGGCGCTCGTGCTCAACACGGCGTTCTTCCCGGAGCTGTCCGAGACAGCCGGCACGCTCGCCGCGTTCTCGACCTACGCCGTGGCGTTCTTCGCCCGGCCGATCGGGTCGGTGATCTTCGGGCACTGGGGCGACCGGGTCGGCCGCAAGTCGGTGCTGATCGTGTCGCTGCTCATGATGGGCATCTCGACGGTGCTCATCGGTCTGCTCCCGGGCTACTCGACGCTCGGCATCGCGGCTGCAGCGCTGCTGGTCATCCTGCGCTTCGTCCAGGGCGTCGGCCTCGGCGGCGAGTGGGGTGGCGCGGCACTGCTCGCGACCGAGCACGCGCCCGCGGACAAGCGCGGCCTCTGGGGGATGTTCCCCCAGCTCGGGCCGTCGTTCGGCTTCATCCTCGCCAACGCGATCTTCCTCGGCGTGCGCCTCAACATCGACGCGGCAGCGTTCGCCTCGTGGGGCTGGCGGGTGCCGTTCATCGCGAGCATCGTGCTGGTCGTCGTCGGTCTGTGGATCCGGCTGAGCATCGCCGAGACCCCCGTCTTCAAGAAGGCCATCGAGCAGGAGTCGCTCTCGCGGGTGCCGTTCCTGGACCTGGTCCGGCACGAGTGGGCCCACCTGCTGCTCGGGTCCGGCGTGATGATGGTGCAGTACACCCTGTTCTACACCGCGACGACGTACTGCCTCTCCTACGGCACCAAGGCCCTGAAGATCCCGCAGGTCTCCATGCTCACCATCACGATGCTGGCGGTGCTCGCTCTGGCGCTCGGCACGGTCATCAGCTCGCCGCTGTCGGACCGGATCGGCCGCAAGCGGGTGCTCACGATGGCGTGCGTGCTCGGGATCGTGTGGGGCCTGGTGATGTTCCCGCTGATGGACACCCGGTCCTACCCGCTGGTGTGGCTGGCGCTCGCCGGCGCGCTGTTCGTGATGGGGCTGTGCTTCGGGCCGATGGCGGCGTTCCTGC